>NZ_CP042862.1:1200000-2400000 GCF_008001015.1 Serinicoccus profundi
GAGGGCCAGGACCACCCGGCTGTCCTTGCCGCCCGAGGCGAAGACCCGCACGTCGGGCACGGCGTCGGCGACCCGGTTGAGGAGCCCGCTCGCGCGCTCGATGCCCGCCTCCAAGAGCTCCTCGTAGCCGCGCCCGGACGGGTCGGTGGTCATCGGTCGTGGCACGGTGCCGACGCCCTGGTCGCCGATGACGAGCAGCTCGTCGGGGCGCAGGCACTGCACGCCCGCGACGAGCGTGCGCCGCGACCACTGGTTGCGCAGCAGCACGTGGTTGGACGCCAGGGTGGTGTGGGCCACACCCCAGTCCACCTGCAGCGGGACCCCGTCGGCGCGAAGCCGGTCGACCACGGCGTCCAGGGTGGTCCCGAGGTAGACGTCCTGCCCGTCCGGCGCGGGCTGCACCGACCAGAAGAGGTGCCCGAAGCCGTGGAAGTCGCTCATCGCGACCCAGGTGCGTTCGGGGTCGTCCGCCAGCAGCCCCACCCACTCGCCGGTGGTGTCGAGCAGCCCGGTGAGGGGGTGGTCGTGCGGAGCCCGCCCGTAGACCTCGCTCACCTCACCCGGTCCGAGCAGGAGCCCCTCGGCCTCCCGCAGGCGCAGCTCGGCATACCGTGACGCGCGCAGCGCGGGGTGGCTCCTGCGGCCGGCGCCGCGGACCACCCAGCTGGCCCGGCGGTGACGGACGGGACGGGGGATCATGGTGTGACGATCGTAGGCGCCGGGGTGTCGACGGGGCGTCACACCCACCGTCGGCCGCGTCGCCACCGGGGTAGCGTGGGGCGGGTGACCGATCAGCCCACCCCGCCCCGCGCCGCCCACGTCGACGTCGTCCGCTCCCACCACGGCGAGGACGTCACCGACCCCTACGAGTGGCTGCGCGACAAGACCGATCCGCAGGTCATCGCCCACCTCGAGGCCGAGAACGCCTACACCGAGGCCCGCACCGGCCACCTGGACGAGCTGCGCGAGCGGATCTTCACCGAGATCAAGGACCGGGTGCAGCAGACCGACCTGTCGGTGCCGGTCCGCCACCGCGACTGGTGGTACTACACGCGCACCATCGAGGGCGAGCAGTATGCCGTGCACGGCCGGGTCGCGGTGGGGGAGTCGCCGGAGCGTCCCGAGCTGGACCCCGGCGCGGCGCCGGAGGGTGAGGAGGTCCTGCTGGACGGCAACGCGGAGGCGCGGGGCGAGGAGTTCTTCAGCCTCGGCGCCTTCGACGTCACCCCGGCCGGTGATCGGCTCGCCTACGCCGTCGACACGACGGGTGACGAGCGCTTCGACCTGCGCGTCAAGGACCTCGCGACCGGCGAGGTCGTCGATGACGCGGTGCGGGGCATCGGCTACGGCACGGCGTGGAGCGCGGACGGCCAGCACCTCTTCTACACCCGGGTCGACGACGCCTGGCGACCCCATCAGATCTGGCGCCACGAGGTCGGTGCCGACGCCGAGGCGGACGTGCTGGTCCACGAGGAGGACGACGAGCGCTTCTGGATGGGGGTCGGCACCTCCCGCGACGACCGTCACGTCATCATCTGGCTCGGCAGCAAGAACACCTCGGAGGTCCGGCTCATCGACGCCGAGGAGCCTACCGGGCCGGTGCGCGTCGTGGCGCCCCGCGAGGAGGGCGTTGAGTATGACGTGGAGCCGGCCGGGGAGCGCCTGTGGATCGTGCACAACCGCGGCCACCGCGACTTCGAGCTGGCCGTCGCCCCGGCCGACGCCACCTCCGCCGACCAGTGGTCCACGGTCGTCCCGGGGGAGAACGGCGTGCGGCTGGCCGGCGTGGAGGCCTTCGCAGGGCACCTCGTGCTGTCCCTGCGCCGAGAGGGTCTGACCCAGCTGCAGGTGCTGCCGCTGTCCGGCGAGGGGCGGCCCGTGGGCAAGGGCTACCAGGTCCCGGTCGAGGAGGCGGTCTACACCATCGAGTCGGGCGCCAACCCGACCTACGAGACCGACACCCTGCAGGTCCTCATCGAGTCGATGGTGACCCCGCGCAGCGTCTACGACCTCGACCTCGGCACCGGTGGGCTCACCCTCGTCAAGCGCCAGCCGGTCCTCGGCGGCTACGACCCGCAGGACTACCAGCAGCACCGTCTCTGGGCGACGGCTCAGGACGGCACGCAGATCCCCATCTCCCTCGTCGCCCGGCGGGGTGTGGGCCCGGACGGCACCCACCCCGGTCTGCTCTACGGCTACGGCTCCTACGAGATCTCCGCGGACCCGCACTTCTCCGTCTCCCGGCTGTCCTACCTCGACCGCGGCGTCGTGTATGCCGTCGCCCACGTCCGCGGCGGCGGTGAGATGGGGCGCGGGTGGTACGAGGACGGCCGCATGGAGCACAAGACCAACACCTTCACCGACTTCGTCGCGTGCGCCGACCACCTGGTGGAGGCCGGCTGGGTGGCTCCGGACCGGCTGGCCGCCGAGGGCCGCTCCGCCGGCGGACTGCTCATGGGGGCGATCCTCAACCTCGCCCCCGAGCGCTTCCGGGTGGTCCACGCCGGCGTGGCCTTCGTCGACGCGCTGACGACGATCCTCAACCCGGCGCTGCCGCTCACCGTCAGCGAGTGGGAGGAGTGGGGCAACCCGGTCGACTCCGCCGAGATCTACCAGCTCATGCGGTCCTACACCCCCTACGAGAACATCCGCCCGGTGGACTACCCCGCCATCCTGGCCACGACCGGGCTCAACGACACGCGGGTCTACTACGTCGAGCCGGCCAAGTGGGTGGCCCGGCTGCGCGAGACGGTGACCAGCGACCCGCAGGAGCGCCCGATCCTGCTCAAGACCGAGATGGTCGCCGGTCACGGCGGCAAGACCGGGCGCTACGACGCCTGGCGGGAGACCGCCTTCGAGATCGCCTTCATGGTCGACCAGCTCGACGCGGGAGCGCTGAGCGAGCCGGAGTCGTCGACCGCCTAGCGGAGATTTTCCGGCGAATCGCGGGTATGGCCGTCAATCGTCCTGCCGATCTGGCATTATGGCGGATGAACTCGGCAATCTGCGAGATGTGAGGAGACGACGGTGTCCGAGCCCTACAAGGTGACCTACGCGACCCTGACCGCTGACAACGAGGACCTGCACACGGCCTACGAGGCCGGTGTGGAGGTCGCCCGCGGGTGGCTCGGTGCGGAGATCTCCGCACCCGGAGACCCCGATCCCGGCAAGCCCGTGGACGTCATGAGCCCGGCCGACCCCTCGGTGCTCATCGCCCGGGTGCGCGCCGCCTCCCCGGGGGCCGTCGACACCGCCATCGCCGCCGCCCGCGAGGCCGGTCGTCCCTGGGCGGCGACGCCGTGGCAGGAGCGGCTTCCCGTCCTGCGCGACGTGGCCGACCTCATCAGCGAGCGCGCCAACGAGCTCGCGGCGCTCATGACCATGGAGGTCGGCAAGAACCGCCTCGAAGCGCTCGGCGACGTCGAGGAGTCGGCCGTCTTCTTCCGCTACTACTGCGACCAGGTGGAGAAGAACGGCGGCTTCGAGGCCTCGATGGAGCAGCTCTCGGACACCGAGACGACACGCTCGGTGCTGCGCCCGCACGGTGTCTGGGGCGTCATCAGCCCGTTCAACTTCCCCATGGCGCTGGCCGCCGGCCCGGCCGCCGCCGCGCTCGTCGCCGGCAACGCGGTCGTCCTCAAGCCGTCGGTCCAGGGCACCCACGTCGCGTGGAAGCTCTACGAGACGATGCTCGAGGCGGGGCTGCCCGAGGGCCTCATGCAGATCCTCCCGGGCGGTGACGACGTCGGCAAGGCGGTCGTCGCCCACCGCGGGATCGACGGCCTGACCTTCACCGGGTCCTACGCCGGCGGGATGGCCGTCATTGAGGCCTTCCGCGGCGACTACCCACGCCCGATCATCACCGAGATGGGCGGCAAGAACCCCACGATCGTCACCGCCAGCGCCGACCTCGACGCGGCCGCCAAGGGCATCACCCGCTCGATCGCCGGCGCGTCGGGGCAGAAGTGCTCCGCCTGCTCCCGGGTGTATGTCGACGCCGCGGTCCACGACGAGCTCGTCCAGACCCTGGGCAAGGCCGTCGGCGAGGTCGTCGTCGGCGACCCGCTCGAGCGGGAGACCTTCTGCGGCCCGGTCATCGACGCCGACGCCGTCGAGCGCTTCCGCGCCGCGGTCGACCACGCCCGCGAGGCCGGTGGCACGGTCGTGGCCGGAGGTGAGGTGCTCCAGGGCACAGACGGCCACCCCGGCTACTTCGTCCAGCCCACCCTCATCTCCGGTCTGCCCGCCGATGACGAGCTCTTCAGCACCGAGCTCTTCGTGCCGCTGGCCGTCGTCGCCCCGGTGGAGGGGCTCGACGAGGCGCTGGAGCGCGCCAACGACACCGTCTTCGGGCTGACCGCCGGCCTGTTCGCCGGCGAGCAGGAGGAGATCGACACCTTCCTGTCCCGGATCGAGGCGGGTGTCGTCTACGTCAACCGTCCCGCCGGGGCCACGACCGGCGCCTGGCCGGGTGTCCAGCCGTTCGGCGGCTGGAAGGGCTCGGGCAGCTCGGGCAAGGCCGGTGGCGGCCTGCACTACGTCCAGCTCTTCCTGCGCGAGCAGTCCCAGACCATCGTCACCGGCTGAGCCGGTCCCGACGGCCGACACCCTCCGACCCCCACCGTCCGCCGGCTCCGGTCGAGCGCCCGTCCCGGCACTCGGCGACGGGGCCGGCGGGACGGCATACCTCATCACCGACGACCCGAAGAGAGCACCCATGACCGACACCACCCTGGCCGAGCCGACCACGGACTGGGCCGACGCCTCCCGCCCGCTACCCGACCTGCGCACCGAGCTCCCCGGCCCGCGCACGCAGGAGATCGTGGCCGGCGACCAGGCGATCACCAGCCCATCCCTGCCCCGCGCCTACCCCTTCGCCCCGCGCCGTGCCCGTGGGTGCCGGATCGAGGACGTCGACGGCAACCTCTTCCTCGACTTCAACGCCGGCATCGCGGTGAACTCCACCGGCCACGCGCACCCCGAGGTCGTCCGCGCCGTGCAGGAGCAGGCGGCCGACCTGCTGCACTACTCGGCCAGCGACTTCTTCCTGCCGGTCTACTCCCAGATGTGCCAGGCGTTGGCGCAGACCGCACCGATGTCCGAGCCGGTGCGGGTCTTCCTCACCAACTCCGGTGCCGAGGCGGTCGAGGGGGCGCTCAAGCTCGCCCGCTACGCCACCGGGCGGCCCTACGTCATCAGCTTCTTCGGCGCCTTCCACGGCCGCACCATGGGCGCTGTCTCGCTGACCAGCTCCAAGCCGAAGTACCACAAGGGTTTCGGCCCGCTGCTGCCCGGTGTGCTGCACGTGCCCTACGCCGACCCGACCAAGGTCGCCGCCGGGCAGGACGCACAGGACACCGCGACCTTCGACGCGCTGGAGACGATCTTCCGGCACGACGTGGCCCCCAGCGAGGTCGCCGCGATCTTCGTCGAGCCGATCCAGGGCGAGGGCGGCTACATCGTGCCCGGCGAGGGCTGGATGCGGCGGCTGCGCGAGCTCTGCGACGAGCACGGCATCCTGCTCATCGCCGACGAGGTGCAGTGCGGCATGGGGCGCACCGGCACCATGTGGGCGATCGAGCAGACTGGCGTCGAGCCCGACATGCTGCTCTCGGCCAAGGGCATCGCCTCCGGCCTGCCCCTCGGCGCCTTCATCGCCAAGGCCTCGATCATGGAGCAGTGGGGCGTCGGGACGCACGGCTCCACCTACGGCGGCAGCCCGGTGCCGTGCGCGGCCGGGCTCGCCACCCTGCGGGTCATCGAGGACGAGGGCCTGCTCGAGCACGCCAAGGCGGTCGGCGAGGAGATCATCGCCGGGCTGCGCGAGATCCAGGCGCAGCACCCCGAGGCGATCCGCGACGTGCGCGGGGTCGGGCTGATGATCGGTGTCGAGTTCGCCGACTCCGCCCTCTCCGGCGCGGTCCAGCAGGCGGCCTTCGAGCGCGGCCTGCTCGTCCTCGAGGCGGGGGAGACCGTCGTGCGTATGTCCCCGCCGCTGGTGGTCACCCAGGAGGAGGCCCGGATCGGCGTGCGGATCTTCGGCGAGGCCGTCGCGGCGGCCGCGGCGTCCCACGGCGCCTGAGTCGATGGGCTCGCGCCACGTCTTCTCCCGCGGCGGGGCCGACCGGGTCCGGATCGACCACGGTGCGGGAGCCGAGCTCGTCGACGCCGAGGGCCGGCGCTATCTCGACGCCGCTGGTGGCGCGATCGTCGTCGGGGTCGGCCACGGCGTCACCGAGGTCGTGCAGGCGGCGGCCGAGCAGGCCTCCCGGGTCGCCTACGTCCACGGGTCGGCCTTCTCCAGCGAGGTGCTGGAGGAGTATGCCGACGCGCTGGCCCCGCTGCTGCCGGTCCTGGACCCCAGGATCTACCCCGTCTCGGGGGGCAGCGAGGCCGTCGAGTCCGCGCTGAAGATGGTGCGGGCCTACCACCTGGCCCGCGGCGAGGACCGTGACGTCGTCATCGGCCGGCAGGGGTCCTACCACGGCAACTCCCGCGGTGCCCTGAGCGTGTCCGGACGCACCGGGCTCCGCGCCCCCTACCTGCCGTGGCTGACCGGTGCCGAGCACACGAGCACGCCCTACGAGTACCGCTGCGCCTTCCCCGACACCCACCCCGAGGGCTGCGGGGCCCGCCACGCGCAGGTGCTGGAGGAGACGATCCAGCGGGTCGGTCCGGCGCGCGTCGCGGCCTTCGTCGCCGAGCCGATCTCCGGCGCCGGGCTGGGCGCGTGCGTCCCGCCGGAGGACTACTGGCCCGCCATCATGCAGGTATGCCGTCGCCACGGCATCCTCGTCGTCGCGGACGAGGTGATGACCGGCTTCGGTCGCACCGGCACGTGGTTCGGCAGCGAGCACTTCGGGCTGCGCCCGGACCTGCTCGTCGCGGGTAAGGGGACGGCCTCGGGATACTGGCCGCTCGGCCTCGCCGTCGCCAGCGGCCCGGTGCACGAGGTGCTCACCGGTGCGGGTTTCGTCCACGGTTTCACCTACTCCCACCACGTCGTCGGCGCGGCGACCGGGCTGGCGGTGCTCCGCGTCCTCCAGCGCGACGGGCTGGTCGACGCCTCGGCCCGGCAGGGGCAGCGGCTGCACGACGCCCTCCGCGGTGAGCTGGCCGACGTCGCCGGCATCGGCGACGTTCGGGGTCGCGGGCTGCTCCAGGCGGTCGAGCTGGTGGCCGACCCGGCCACCGGCGAGCCCTTCGGGCGCGGTGAGCGGGTCACCGAACGGGTCACCGAGGCGTGCCGCGACCACGGGGTGCTCGTCTACCCCAGCACCGGCTGCGCCGACGGCACCCGCGGGGACCTGCTGCTGCTGGGTCCGCCGCTCCTCGTCACCGACGAGCAGGTGGACACCATCGCCGTCCGCGTGGCGACGGGCATACGAGAGGTGCTGGGGTCCACGGGCGGCTAGCGTGAGCGGCATGTCGTGCCTCTTCTGCCGCATTGTCGCCGGTGAGGAGCCCGCCCACGTCGTGCTCGAGCGGGAGGACGTCGTCGGTTTCCTCGACGTCCGCCCGGTCTTCCCGGGGCACGTGCTCCTGGTCTCCCGTCGTCACGTCGACACGCTCACCGACCTGCCCGACGACCTCGTCGTGCCGGTGTTCGGTGCCGCCCGCGAGGTGGCGGGCGCGGTGCGGACGGCGCTGGGGGCGCAGGGCAGCTTCGTCGCGATGAACAACGTCGTCAGCCAGTCGGTCCCGCACCTGCACGTGCACGTGGTGCCGCGGACGAAGGGGGACGGTCTGCGGGGCTTCTTCTGGCCCCGGGTCCGGTATGCCGAGGGGGAGGCGGAGGAGTGCGCGACCCGTCTTCGTGCTGTGCTGGACCCGCGAACACCCAGCGCCGCTGCGCGAGGTAGCTGAGGACGAAGAGCCCCAGATCCACCGCGATCTTGACCGCCACGACGTGCCGACCGAGCACAGGTGTGAGAGTCACCGTGAGCAGCCAGGAGGCGGAGACGATGCCCGCGGCGAGGGCCGCGTAGCGCCCCAGAGAGCGACGGACCTGCGAGTCGTCGGCGAAGACGAGCATGCGGTTGAGACCGTAGTTGACCAGGGCTGAGCAGACACGGGCCGTGACCGCAGCGACCCCCACCGTCCCCGTCGTCGCCTCTCCTCCGAAGGCAAGGTGCATGATGGCGGCGAACACAGCGATGTCGACGAGGAAACCACTACCCGAGGTGAGGAGGAAGCGGCCCAGCTGACGGAGGATGGCAGCGTAGATGATGATCGAGTCGCGCACCGGCCGGAAGTGCGTCGTGGCGTTCTCACCGTCCTCGTAGACGGTGGTGATCGGCACGTGCACGAGGTGTGCGTCGCTCGTGACGAGGTGCATGAGGGAACGCATCTCGTAGTCGAAGCGGTCACCGGGCACCTCGAGCATCTCGGACAGCAGCGCCTGGGAGAGACCACGCAGACCGGTCTGGGTGTCGGCGAGGCGCTGCCCGGAGAGCCCGCGCACCACGGTCGTCGTCACCTTGTTGCCCAGACGGCTTCGCCACGGGATGTGCGGCAGGTCGAAGTCGCGCTCGCCCAGCACCAGCACCCTGGGGTCACCGGCCGCCGCCTCGGTGAGGGCTCGAGCCACCGAGAGGACGTCGTCCACGGTGTGCTGTCCGTCGGCGTCCGCCGTGACCGCGCCGGCACCGTCGGGACTGCGGCGCAGCACCTCCGCGAGGCCGGTGCGCAGCGCCTGTCCCTTGCCCTGGTTGTGCTGGTGACGCACGAGCGTCACGCCCCCGAGCCCAGCCACGGCGCGGAAGGTGGGGTCGTGCTCCGCAGGTGAGCCGTCATCGACGACGACGACGGAGGCCAGCCCCGCCTCCAGCAGCCGGCGGACGAGGTCGACGAGCACGGGTGCCGGCTCGTAGGCGGGGATGACCACCGTCACGGGCACCGGGCTCATGGTTCGATCATGGCAGGAGCCTGCGCCCCATCCGGGAAGGACAGGCCGTCGGAGCGAATGGCTTCTGCCGTGCTGGGCCTCTGGTCGAGCAGCACGAGCAGGTCGCACCCGTCGAGTCGACCGGGCAGTCCGGTTGCGGCGTCCTCCAGCACGTCGCTGCGCACGTTGTCGTGCAGGAGGAGGTAGCGGGTGATCCACGTCCGGAAGCCGTTGTCCGGGGCGGACAGCAGGAGGCAGACCTCGTCGCCCTCGGACACCGACGTGCCGGCCAGGGTGTCCTCGAGCTCGACGCGGGCTGCGGCGCTGGGTCCGGCGGCAGGGCTGAAGGAGGAGACCTGCGCCAACGTGAGGGCCACAACGACGGCCGGAACTGCCACGAGCACCGTGGGGAAGAACGGTCGGGACAACCCTGCCACGACCGTAGCGACCAGGGTGAGCAGCAGCAGGAGCAGGACCAGATGCAGGGTGGCCTGGTATCGCTGGAAGCCGGCCAGGTTGTCGGCCTCCGCCAGGGGCATCGACCAGAGGTACATCAGACCCAGGGCCACCTCCCAGAGCACCACGAGGAGCAGGCAGGTGGTGAGCAGCAGCCGGTAGGCCCTCGGCCCGAGAACCCCTGAGCGGACGGCGACTGCGCCGGTGAGGAGCAGCACGAGGACCATGGTCCAGAGCCGGGCGTCGCTCAGGGCAGCAGTGAGCAGGTCGCCGAGGATCTCCTGCCTGTCCTGGGGCGTCTTCTCGGCGTAGGTGGTCGACAGTTGCTGGGCGGAGCCGCTGTGCTTGCTGGCGTCGGCCCCGACGAAGGCGTCCTCGACGTGACGACCCCACCACCACCAGAGCAGCCATGGCAGAGCCAGGGCGCCGAGCCAGCCGACCCACAGCGAAGGACGGACCTGCTCACGACGCCGCAGGAGCAGGACGATGGCCACCAAGGTCGCGGCGCCGACGAAGAAGGTGCCGCTGCTCTTGGTCATGATCAGGGCACCGGAGACCAGGGCGAAGGCCCACGGGTGTCGGGGCACGGCGTCGGGGACGAGCAGGATCAGAGCGAGCAGAGCACCGGCCAGGGCGGCGACGAGACTGTCCACGAGGAGATTGGTCGGACCCGAGATGGTCGTCAGCAGAGCGCTGGCGGCGACGAGATGGAGCGCGACTCCTGCGGCGCGGCGACGACCCGCTGCCGAGGCCACCGGGAGCGCCGAACTGGTGATGAAGACCGCCTGCGCCAGCATGGACGAGCTCTCCGCCACGCCGAGGACGCGATGGGAGAGGTAGCCCAGACTCGCCGCTCCGAGGGGGTACGTGGGGAAGCCGATGACCGCGTCCGCGCCGTTCGGGAGCCTGCCGTCCTGCAGCATCACCGCGATGACCAGGCCCCAGTGCGAGAAGTTGTCGTAGTGGGTCAGAGTCTGCCCGTGCAGCAGGACAGCGAGCACCGTGACGCCGAGGAGCCACGTGAGCACGACCGGGTCCCGCAGAGGAGCCAGCAGGGCGGTGCGCTCGCGGACCCCGGTGAGCACCGCCATACCGAGGCTGAGCACGCACACCGCCAGGACACCCGGCCACAACGCGCCGAGAAGACCGCTCACGAGGACGATCAGCGACGCGCAGCAGAGCACCAGCAGCGGGTGCCACCCCGAGGGGAGGGGGGTGCGACCGCGAAGCCAGGCGAGCGGGCCGAGGAGCAGCAGCGTGAGCACGACAGCGTCGAGCAGTCCCATCGAAGCTCCCCGTCACCTGAGTCGACCCGTCAGCCGTCCCAGCCTAACGCCGTCGCGACCCGCTTGCTCGCAGGTCGGCGATCTCGGCCCGCAGCTCGCGCACCTGGGTGGTGAGCTCGGCGACGTCGGCCGCGGTCGCAGGTTGGCGGGTGGGGTCGGGGTCGGCGATCCGCTCGATGAGCCAGGACGCCAGGCTGGCCGTCACGATGCCGAGCAGCGCGATGCCGCAAAGCATGAGGCCCACCGCGAAGAGCCGCCCCTCGGCGGTCACCGGGAAGTAGTCGCCGTAGCCGACCGTGGTGATCGTCACGAAGGACCACCAGAGCGCCTCCTGCCACGTCTCGATCGTCGCCTCGGGGTGACCGCGCTCGGCGTTGAGCACGGCGAGGGAGGAGATCGTGACGACGAGGAGGGTCGCGAACGCGACATACATCGCGACGTGCCCGCGCAGCTTCTCCCCGGCGACCTGGTGGACGAGCGTGAGGGCGGCGACGAGGCGGAGAGGCCGCAGCGCGGGGAGGGCGACGGCGGCGAGGTCGAGGGGATGCCTGCGGATGAACTCCCACCTCCTCGGCGCGACGACGAGACGGTAGACGTAGTCGACGACGAAGACGCCCCAGACGACGTCCTGGACGGTCAGGGCGGCGCGCCGCAGGCCGACGGGGAGGCCGGGGTCGACGATCGGGATCGCGAAGGCGATGAGGAAGACCAGGGCGGCGACCATCAGCGGGGTCTGGGTGCGCGACTCCCAACGTTCCAGGCGGTTCATGGCCGACATGATGGCAGGCGGCCCACCGCCGGCGCCGGGGCGGCGGGGTTGTCGGTGCCGTGTGCGACGCTGGGCGCGCGACGGAGAGGTGGAGCGGATGATCGTCATGGGGCCGCAGCGGGTGGTCTGGAGCCCGTCCGACGTGCGCGCGTCGCTGGAGTGCGAGTATGCCTTCCTCCGGAGGGTCGACGGGCTGCTCGGGCGCGTGGATCTGCCCGAGCCCACGCCGGACCCGATGCGTGACCTGCTCGGCCGGTTGGGGGACCGGCACGAGGCCGAGCTGCTGACGGCCTGTCGCGACCGCGGCGGCCTGGTGGAGCTGACCCGGCCGCCGGGGCCGGCCTCGGTCGAGTCGTTGCAGAACGCCGCGGAGCGCACCCTCGCGGCGATGGCGGAGGGGCCCACGGCGATCTCGCAGGCGTGCCTCTTCGACGGTCGGATGCTCGGGTATGCCGACATCCTCGAGCGCGCGGACGACGGTTGGCGGGTGTGCGACGCCAAGCTGGCCCGCTCCGAGACCGCCCTCGCCCTCGTCCAGCTCGGCGCCTACGCCGACCAGCTCCTCGGGGCGGGCGTGCAGGTGTCGTCGACCGCGAGCCTGTTGCTCGGGTCCGGGGAGCGCCGCGACCTGCCGACGAGCGACCTCGTCTCCGTCTTCCGGGAGGTCCGCGGCCGCTTCGAGCAGGGCCTTCAGTCCCATCTCCAGGACGGGCGCGAGGCGCGCTGGGCCGATGACGCCCGTGCCCGCTGCGGCCGCTGCGAGGAGTGCCTCACCGCCGCAGAGGTGACGCAGGACGTCCTGCTGGTGGCCGGGGTGGACACCCGTCGTCGTACCCAGCTCCGGGCCGCGGGGATCAGCACCGTCACCGACCTGGCGAGGGCCGACGAGGCACCAGAGGGCATGGTGGTCGCGACCTTCGAGCGGGTGCGCGAGCAGGCCAGGCTCCAGGTGCAGGCATCGGGAGGCAGGCTGGCGCACCGGCTGACGCAGACCGCTGGGCAGACCCTGGCCCTGCTCCCGGCGCCGAGCGAGGGCGATCTGTTCTTCGACTTCGAGGGCGACCCCCACTACGACGAGGGGGACCGCGCCCGGTCCGGCCTGCAGTACCTCTGGGGCGTCATGGACGCCGCCGGGGCCTACGTGCCGACCTGGGCCCACTCCTTCGCTGCCGAGCGGGCGGCCTTCGCGCGTTTCGTGGACGACCTGACGGCGCGGCGCGAGCGCTGGCCCGACCTCCACGTCTACCACTACGCCGCATACGAGACGAGCGCGCTCAAGGCGATGGCGATGCGCTACCAGGTGCGGGAGGAGGAGCTCGACGACCTGCTGCGGGCCGAGGTCTTCGTCGACCTCTACGCCGTGGTGCGCGGGTCGGTCCAGGTGTCGGCGTCGTCCTACAGCATCAAGAAGCTCGAGCCGCTCTACATGGGCTCCGAGCTGCGCTCCGAGGACGGCGTGAGCAGCGGCGACGCCTCGATCCTGGCCTACCACGAGTTCCGCCTGCTGGAGGAGGTCGACCCGGGGCTCGCGACGCGGCGGCTCGACGAGCTCGCCGACTACAACCGCTACGACTGCCTGTCGACGCTGCGGCTGCGCGACTGGCTGGTGGAGCGGGCGGAGGAGGCAGGGGTCCGTGACCGCATCGTGGCGCGGGCGCTGGTCCTGCAGTCACGCGAGAGTGCCGCCGACGAGAGCGAGCTCGAGGCTGCCCTCCTGGCGCGTGCTGGTGACGGGCCGCCTGCGCAGCGGTCGGAGCAGGAGCAGGCGTGGGCGATGCTCGCCACGGCGATCGGCTACCACCGACGCGAGGCCAAGCAGTTCTGGTGGGGCCACTTCGACCGCCTCCAGCACCCGCTGGAGAGCTGGGCGCGCACGCGCGACGTCTTCGCGGTCGAGTCCGCCGAGGTGGTGGCGGACTGGTCCCCACCGGTGGGCAAGGGGCGCAACCATCGGCGCATCCTGCGGCTGGTGGGCGACTGGGCTCCCGGCAGCACCGCGAAGGACGCACAGGTCGTCTACCCCGCTCCTGGGCCAGGCAGGAGCGCGGGCCCGGAGGGAGCCCCCTACGCCGCCGGCCCGGTGGAGCGGGTCGAGAAGGACCGTGACGACCCCCGTGTCGTGCTGCTCACCGAGAGCTGCCACCCCGACCTGGTGTTCGCCGACTTGCCGGTGGCTCTCGCTCCCAAGGAACCCCCTCGTGCGGAGCCCATCCCGGAGGCGATCGCGGCCGTCGCGTCGCAGGCCCTGCAGCACCGGGAGCTGTCGCACGGCGCGGCCACCGACCTGCTGGCGCGGCGGCTGCCACGGCTGCGCGATGGCGGTCTGCTCCCGCACGGGAGCGGCGCGGGCCCGATGGAGGATGTTGTCGCCGCCCTGCTGGAGATGGACGACTCCTACGTCGCGATCCAGGGGCCACCGGGGACGGGCAAGACCTACACCGGGTCCCGCGTCATCCGCAGGTTGGTCGAGGACCACGGCTGGCGGGTCGGCGTGGTGGCACAGTCGCACGCGGTGGTCGAGAACATGCTCGGCGCTGTCGTGGGCGCCGGTCTCGACCCCTCCCTGGTCGGCAAGTCCTCGACCCGCACGGCCGATCCCTCCTGGACCCCGCTCGGCAAGGACCCCGGCCATCGCACGGCATACCTCGAGGAGCACCGGGGGAGCGGGTGCGTGCTGGGCGGGACGGCCTGGACCTTCTCCCACCGCGACCTGGCCGAGTCCGGCGGTCTCGACCTGCTCGTCATCGACGAGGCCGGTCAGTTCGCGCTGGCGCCGACCATCGGCGCGTCCAGGTCGGCGCGCCGGCTGCTGCTGCTGGGCGACCCGCAGCAGCTCCCGCAGGTGAGCCAGGGCACGCACGCCGAGCCCGTGGACGAGTCCGCGCTCGGCTGGCTCATGGGGCAGGAGCCGACCCTGCCGCCGGAGCGGGGCTACTTCCTGGAGCACAGCTATCGCATGCACCCTGCGGTGACTGCACCGGTGTCGGCGCTGGCGTATGCCGGTCAGCTCGGGTCCGCAGACCCTCCCGGGCGGCGGGTGCTCGACGGGGTCGAGCCCGGGCTGAAGGTCGTGCAGCTGGAGCACCACGGCCACCGAACGGAGTCGGAGGAGGAGGCCCAGGAGGTGGTGCGGCAGGTGCGGGCGCACCTCGGCGCGACCTGGACCGACCCCGACGACTCGGCCGGGCCGCGGCCGCTGGGACAGACCGACGTGCTCGTGGTGGCGCCCTACAACGCCCAGGTCGCGATGATCCGAGCCCACCTCGCCGCTGCGGGTCTGCCCGGTGTGCGGGTCGGGACCGTCGATGCCTTCCAGGGTCAGGAGGCGGTGGTCGCGATCCTGTCGATGACCGCGTCGTCGGCGGCGGACGTCCCCCGCGGCATGCGCTTCCTGCTCAGCCGCAACCGCCTCAACGTCGCGCTCTCGCGTGCCCAGTGGAAGGCGATCCTCATCCGTTCCGCGGCCCTTACCGCCCATCTGCCGTCGAGCCCGGAGGGTGTCCTGCAGCTTGGTGCGTTCATCAGCCTCTGCGAGGCCGGTGACCCCCGCGACGACCACGACGACCGCGGCGACCCTCGCGACGCGGACGCGGTCCGTGGCGACCACGGCGGCCACGGCGCCCATGACGGCCGCGGTGACCACGGCGCCCATGACGGCCACGGCGACCGCGGCGGCCAGGACGGCCGCGGTGGCGAAGGGCCCGTCGCCGACCGCGAGCGTGCTCCCGTCGGTGGTTCCCGCCCTGTCGGCCGGCGGACGTGAGGGTGGACCGCTACGGCAGCCTCACCGCCCGCACCTACGACCTGCTCTCCGGTGAGCCTGTCTACGCCGTGGGTCGACGCCTGGCCATCCCGGCCCTGCAGCTACGGCACGGGCAGCGGGTGCTCGACGCCGGCTGCGGGACGGGGCTCAATCTTCCCACCCTCCTGCGAGGCGTCGGGGCACGGGCCAGGTCGTGGGCCTGGACCTCAGCCCCGCCATGCTGGAGCAGGCCGCCCGCAGGCGAACCCCCTCGCCGCGGTCCGGGCAGCTGCGCCTCGTCAGGGCGACATGGCCGATCGTGCGGCCGTGCAGGACGCCGCCGACGGGCACCTGTTCGACGCGGTGATCCTCACCTACACGCTGTCGCTCACTCCTGATCCGCATCAGGCGTGGCGCTCGATCACGACCGTGCTCCGCCCGGGCGCCCGCGTCGCCGTGGTCGATATGGCGCGGCCGTCAGGGCGCGCGGCCTGGGCCTCGCCGCTGGCGAGGCTGGCCTGCTGGCTCGGCGGTTCCGACATCGACGCCCACCCCTGGACTGTCGTCGAGCCAGAGCTGGGCGGGGTCCGCTCCTGGAGCAGGCGCGGCGGTCACGTCCGGGTCTGCGTCGGCACGTGGCGATAGGCCGCCCGGTCCCCTCTGTCGGACCGTCGCGCGCGGGGGCAGCCGCCCGGCTGACCCGACCCGACCACGTGCTGCTCATCCTCGTCGTCCTCGCCGTCGGCTGGGTCATGGGGAGGGTGGACACCGTCAACAGCGGCGGTCCGCTGCCACCGACCGGCGTGGTCCTCACCGTGCTGGCCATCGCTGCGGTCGCGGCCAGCGTGCACGCCGTCAACGAGTATGCCGACGTCGAGACCGATGCCCGCACGCAGCGCACGCGCTTCTCCGGCGGGAGCGGCGCGCTGCTGGCGCACGGGCTGCCCGCGTCCTTCGCGCTGCGCGTCGCCGTCGCGGCGGGCCTGGTGGCCGCTGCCCTCATGATCCTCGGCCTGGTGAGCGGCGCCGTCAGCGGCGTGGTGACGCTGATGGTTGCGGTGGGTCTGATCGGTGGCTGGACCTACTCGGTGGGTCCCTGGCCCTGGTCGCGGCACGGCTGGGGAGAGGTGGCCAACGCGCTGCTCGGAGGCCTGCTCCTGCCGGCCACCGGTGCCGTGGCCGCCGGGGCGGGGTTCGTGCCTGCTGCGCTGGCCTTCCTGCCCTTCACCCTGCTGACGTTCGTCAACCTGCTCGAGACCCAGTGGGCGGACCGTGAGGCAGACCGCGCCGTGGGCAAGCACACCTTGGCCTCACGACTGTCGCCCACGGCGATCCGGCGGCTCGGGCTGCTGACCGTGGTCACGGCATACGCCCTGAGCCTCGTCGTCCACCCGTGGCCGGTCGCGCTGGCGGGCCTGCTCGCCGCGCCCCTGTCGGCGCTCGGCGTCAGACGGCTCGGCCACGGGCCGCCGGGCCCGTCCGTGGTGGCGATGATCGCCGTCCTGCTCCTGCAGGCAGCAGCCTGGCTGCTCTTCGTCTGAGCACCGAGCGGCCCTCTGCAGGCTGGCGGCCGGGCCGATGATCCCGCTGCGCCCCGCTACGGCCGCGAGCATCCCCCGACTCCAGGCCCCGCGTCTGCCTCGCGATCACAGACGTCCCAAGCGCCCCTGACTGCCAGGACATCAGGCTGTGCGCGGTGTCATAGATGAGGCACATCCCGACAAGCTGGCACCACGGTGCTCGTGTGACGGGCGGGCCGACGAGCGCGACCGCCCCTCCCTGCCTGCGGACGCACGACGGAGGGCAGGCAGCCTGATCGCTGCCTGCCCTCCGTCGATGCGCGTCGACTCAGATGTCGAAGTAGAGCTCGAACTCGTGCGGGTGCGGGCGCAGCCGCATCGGCGTGATCTCGTTGGCCCGCTTGTAGTCGACCCAGGCGCCGAGCAGGTCCTCGGTGAAGACGTCGCCCTCGGTGAGGAAGGCGTGGTCGTCCTCGAGCGCGTCGAGCACCTCCGGGAGCGAGGTCGGCAGCTGGGCGATGTCGGCCAGCTCCTCCGGCGGCAGCTCGTAGAGGTCCTTGTCCACCGGCTCCGGCGGCTCGATGCGGTTCTTGATCCCGTCCAGGCCGGCCATGAGCTGGGCCGAGAAGGCGAGGTAGGGGTTGGCCGAGGGGTCGGGTACGCGGTACTCCACGCGCTTCGCCTTCGCCGAGCTGCCGGTGATCGGGATGCGGACGCACGCGGAGCGGTTGCGCGCCGAGTAGACCAGGTTGATCGGGGCCTCGAAGCCCGGCACCAGACGGTGGTAAGAGTTCAGCGAGGGGTTGGTGAAGGCCAGCAGGGCCGGGCCGTGCGACAGCAGACCACCGATGTACCAGCGGGCGATGTCGGACAGGCCGCCGTAGCCGTTCTCGTCGTAGAACAGCGGCTCGCCGTTCTTCCACAGGCTCTGGTGCGTGTGCATCCCCGAGCCATTGTCACCGAAGAGCGGCTTCGGCATGAAGGTCGCGGTCTTGCCGGCGGCCCAGGCGGCGTTCTTGATGACGTACTTGAACTTCATCATGTCGTCGCCGGAGTGCAGCAGGGTGTTGAACTTGTAGTTGATCTCCTGCTGGCCAGCGGTGCCGACCTCGTGGTGCGCACGCTCGACGTCGAGGCCCACGGTCGCGAGGTCCAGGACCATCCGGTCGCGGATGTCGGCGAAGTGGTCGACCGGCGGCACCGGGAAGTAGCCACCCTTGAAGCGCGTCTTGTAGCCGCGGTTGCCACCCTCCTCGGCGCGACCGGAGTTCCACGCGGCCTCGACGGAGTCGATGTGGTAGTAACCGCCGCTGGGCCCGGTCGAGAAGCGCACGTCGTCGAAGACGTAGAACTCGGCCTCGGCCCCGAAGTATGCGGTGTCCGCGATCCCGGTCGAGCGGAGGTACTCCTCGGCCTTGCGCGCGATCTGGCGCGGGTCACGCTCGTACGGCTCGTCGGTGAACGGGTCGACGATCGAGAAGTTCATGATGAGCGTCTTCTCGACCCGGAAGGGGTCGAGGTAGGCCGTCTGCGGGTCCGGGATGAGCTTCATGTCCGACTCGTGGATCGACTTGAAGCCACGGATCGAGGAGCCGTCGAACATCTGGCCGGTGTTGAACGCGTCCTCGTCGAAGGTCTGGGCAGGCACGTTGAAGTGCTGCATGACACCAGGCAGGTCGCAGAACCTGATGTCGATGAACTTGACGTCCTCGTCCTTGATATAGGCGAGAACCTCATCGGCATTGTTGAACATGGAGTTCCTCCTGTCGCGGACCAGGCGCTGACTCGGGGTTTCGGGTCCGGTATGCCTAACCTACGTGCAGGTGGTTTCCGCTGGGTCACTCGGGTGTTACGCCCGTGTTACGCACCCGCGGTATGCCGGTGACGTCAGCGGCCGTTCTTTCCTGGCCGCTTCCTGCTCGCGCCCGGTGCGGGCGGCACTGCGTGCCGGTGGGGCCCGTGCGCTCGTGCGTCAGCGGCCGCGCAGGGCGCGGCGGCTGGCCCGCGGCGGCCGTGTCGGGTCCATGCCCGCAGGGATCGCCGGCTTGTTGCGGCTCCCGAGCGCCTTCATCCGCTGCTGCACCACGAGAGCCTCGTCGTTGCTCAGCTGCTTGGGCAGCTTCTTGATGGTCTTGACGACCTCACGCAGCGGCGTCTGCCCCTCACCTGTGCCCACGTTGATCGTGTGCACCGGCACCTCGCCGCCCACGACGCGGGAGACCTTGCGCTCCTCGGCCTTGGCCAGGCGCTGGGCGGACCCACGCGGACCCTCGGAGATGAGCACCACCCCTGGGCGACCGACCGCGCGGAAGACCATCGCCGCGTTGTGCAGGTCGCGCATACCTCGCACCTGCCCACCCGCCTCGGCGGCGACCGGCTCCTGGTCGTAGAACCAGCCGCGACGCAGCTGCTGCAGGATCGCGGCGGACGCCCCCGGCTGCCCCTCGATCTGGGTGAACGCCGCCCGCTCCGCCTTGCGGCCGAGCACGATCACCGCGGCCAGGATCGCCAGCGGCACGCCGAGGATCATGAGGTAGACCACCTGGTCGAGCCACAGGCCCACCAGCAGCGACACGACCAGGACGGCCAGCCCGGCCAGCAGCATCCACCAGATCGCCGACGGGTCCGCCTTGCGGGTCATCGCGAACACCTGGCGCACCTGGGCGATCCGGCCCGGGTTGTTGGGGTCCTTGGGCTTGCGCTTCCGCCCGAAACGTCGCTTCTTCGGCTCGGGCTCGGTCGTGGTGGACATAGGGATCAGGATACGTGGGCGCGGGAGAGTTCCCGACGCTCCTCTGCGGCCACGAGCGAGGCGGCTTCCTGGCGGGCGGGGACGTCCGCCTCGGCCTGCTGGGCCAGGTGCGACAGGTGCTCGGGCACGTCCCGGCCCCAGCGGCGCATGGCCTGGGCGTAGAGCTTGCCGGCGCGGTAGGAGCTGCGGACGAGCGGCCCGGCCATGACCCCCTTGAAGCCGATCTCCTCGGCCCGGTCCGACCAGTGCACGAACTCCTGCGGCTTGACCCACCGCTCGATCGGGTGGTGCAGCTTGGAGGGGCGGAGGTACTGCGTGATGGTGAGGATGTCGCAGCCGGCGTCGTGCAGGTCCTGCATCGCCTGGTCGATCTCCTCCTCGGTCTCGCCCATGCCGAGGATGAGGTTGGACTTGGTCACCAGCTCGTTGTCGCGCGCCATCGACAGCACGCGCAGCGACTTGTCGTAGGTGAACGCCGGCCGGATCTTCTTGAAGATCCGCGGCACGGTCTCGAGGTTGTGCGCGAAGACCTCCGGGCGCGCGTCGAAGACCTGCTGGACGAGCTCGGGGACGGCGCCGAAGTCGGGGGGCAGGATCTCGACGCCGGTGTGGGGGTTGAGCTCGTGCACCTTGCGGATGACCTCGGCATACAACCAGGCCGCGCCGTCCTTCTGGTCATCGCGTGCGACACCGGTGATGGTGGCGTACCGCAGCTCCATGGTGCGGATCGACTCGGCGACCTTGCGTGGCTCCTCGAGGTCCAGCGGGTTGGGTCGCCCGGTGGCGATGTCGCAGAAGTCGCAGCGGCGGGTGCAGATGTCACCGCCGATGAGGAAGGTCGCCTCGCGGTCCTCCCAGCACTCGAAGATGTTGGGACAGCCCGCCTCCTGACAGACGGTGTGCAGGCCACCGCTCTTGACCATCGAGTGCAGCTCCTGGTACTCCGGCCCCATCTTGGCGGTGGTCCGGATCCAGGAGGGCTTGCGCTCGATCGGCGTCTCGGCGTTGCGTGCCTCGACACGCAGCAGTCGGCGGCCCTCCGGTGCGACGGTCACGGGTGCTCCCTCTTGATCGGTTCGCTGTCAGGGATGACAACGCGTGCACCCCTTCAGGGTATGCCCGGACCCTTCGGTCGGCGGTGTCCGGGGGCTATCCCCCCGCGCTCCGGGCTGTTCGCACCCTGTCGGTGCCGCGGCCACGGCTCGACACTGGACACATGCCGCTCGCCGCAGCCCCGACCCCTACCGCCGACGGAGGCGCCGACGAGGTCTCTCCGTCCTCGGTCGTAGCCGCCGTAGCCCCCCGGATGACGACAGTAGCGCTCGCTCGCGGCCATGCTGCGGACATGGACGTCGACAGAGGTGTCACGGGCGCGTGTGCTCCGCCCGGCAGGCCCCGACGGGTGCTGCTGCTCAGCGACTGCTACCGGCCGACCGTCAACGGCGTCGTCACCTCGATCGACGAGCTGCGTCATGGCCTGGTCGAGGCCGGCCACGACGTCCGCGTCCTCACCGTCGGCCCGGACCGGCGAACCACCTTCGACGGGACCGTCTACCGTCTCCCGTCGTTGGACGCCGGCCACATCTACCCGCATGCGAGGCTCGGCCGGCCCGTGGACGGACCGACCTTCGCCGGACTCCTCGCCTGGAGGCCGGACGTGCTCCACTCGCACACCGAGTTCGTGGCCTTCTGGTGGGCCCGGCGGCTGGCCCATCAGCTCCGGGTGCCGCACGTGCACACCTACCACACGCTCTACGCCGACTACAGCCACTACTTCTTCCCGCACGAGGGCATCGCCCGATCGCTGTGCCACGGCTTCACCCGCAAGACGCTCAACCGGACGAGCACGGTGATCGCACCCAGCACCAAGATCGAACGGCTGCTCCAGGGGTATGGCGTCCGCACCCCCATCGAGGTCGTCCCGACCGGCGTCGACCTGACCCGCTTCACCCCGGGCCCACCGTCGGAGGCGCTGCGGGCACGGCTGCGCCTGACCCCCGGTGTCCCGGTGGTCCTCAGCCTCGGGCGGCTGGCTGCGGAGAAGAACATCACGGAGACCCTCGACCTGCTCGCCCTCATGCGAGGACAGTCCTGGCAGCTGGTGGTGGCCGGGGACGGCCCGGAGGCGGGCGCCCTGCGGCGGCGGGCCGCAGTCCTCGGGCTGACGGATCGGGTCCGCTTCGCCGGCGCCGTCGACCCGGCTCAGGTGCCTGACTACTACCGGCTGGCCGATGTCTTCGTCTCGGCCTCGCGCAGCGAGACCCAGGGGCTGACCTTCCTGGAGGCGCTGGCGAGCGGCGTCCCGGTGCTGGGCCGGGACGACGCGTCGCTCGACGGCGTGGTGCAGGACGGCCACAACGGGCGCCGCTACCGCGAGCCCGAGGAGTTCACCCGTACGTTGTCGTCGTTGTTGAGCGACCCGTCGCTGCGGCGGCAGTGGTCCCAGGGGGCTACCCGCACCGCTGCCGGCTACGGACGGGCTGCCTTCGTGGAGGCTGTCTGCGCCAGCTACGACCGGGCCAGCGGCAGCCGCGCGAGCGGGAGATGCGCGGCATGAGCCTGTCGCCGACCCTCACCGGGCACGCCCCGACCCGGACCGACCCCACGCCGGAACCGACGGGAGGTCCTGTGCTGGACCGGGTGCGCCGCATCGTCCTCGCGAGCTGGGTCGCGGTGGCCGCGCTCGCCCTGTGGGGCGTGCAGTCGGGCGTCCTGATCTCGGTGGGGCACCTGCAGGACGTCCTGGCCGGCCTGGGACCGTGGGCCCTGCTGGCTTATCTCGCCCTCGGGGCCGCCGAGCCGCTCTTCCCGGTGGTCCCGGGGTCGGCCACCATCCTGGCTGGGCCGCTGCTCTTCGGGCCGGTGGTCGGGACCCTGGCGGCCTACGCCGCGACCTGTCTCGGCTCGACCGCGGTGTTCGTGCTGTCCCGACACCTCGGCCCCGGTCTGCTCGCCGCACGCTTCCGCCCGGAGCCGGTCGAGCGCTCCCTGCGGTGGCTCGATCACCGGCACGCCACCCGGTGGTTCGCCATCGCCATCGCGTTGCCGGTCGCCCCGGACGACCTGCTCTGCTCCCTCGCCGGGCTGTCCCGCATGCGGCTGCGGACCTTCATCCTCATCATCCTGCTGCTGAAACCCTGGGCGCTGATCGTCTACAGCTTCGGCGTGCTCAGCGTGCTGGAGCGCCTCATCCCCTGGCTGGCGTCATGAGCGGGGAGCCGATGACGCGGCCGCTGGTCGTCAACATGGCCAGCGAGAGCGACATCTCGGTCCAAGGGCACGGCGTGCACACCGCCTACGTCGAGCTGGCCACCGCGCTGGAGCGGCGTCCCGACGTGCAGGTGGTGCGCGGGTGCTACCACCGCAGGGTGGACTGCGATGTCTACCACCTGCATACCGTGGGCCCCGGGGTGTGGCCCAAGCTGCTGGACCGCCGGGCACGGACGGTCGTCTCCGCCCACGTGATCCCCGACTCGCTCATCGGCTCGATCCGACTCGCGAGGCTCTGGCGGCCCCTCGCGAGGAGCTACCTGCGGTGGTTCTACACCCGTGCCGATGCGGTCCTGGCGGTCTCGGCGACGGTGGCCCAGGTGGTGCACGACGAGCTCGGGGTGCCCCGGGACCGGATCGAGGTCCTGCACAACACCATCGACATGGCGGCCTACGCCACGGACCAGCAGGCGCGCACGTCGGCGCGGCGGGCCCTGTGCCTCGACGACGACGCCTTCGTGGTGGTGGGGGTGGGCCAGGTGCAACCACGCAAGAGGATCGACGTCTTCGTGCGGCTGGCGCGTGCGCACCCGGACATGATGTTCATCTGGGTGGGAGGTATGCCGTTCACCCACCTGGCGGCCGAGCACGGGGCCATGCGCCGCCTCCTGGAGAGCGCCCCGGACAACCTGCTCCTGCCGGGTGTGGTGCCGCACCCCCACGTCCGGCGCTACCTCCAGGCCGCCGATGTGTTCTGCCTGCCGGCGGACCAGGAGAACCACCCCATGTGCGTGCTCGAAGCCGCCGGGGTCGGGTTGCCGGTGCTGACCCGGGATCTGCCGGAGTTTGACGACACCTTCGGCGATGACGTGCTGCGCTGCGAGGACGACAGCTTCGGCGGCGCCCTCGTCCTGCTGCGGGATGACCCGTCGGCCCTCACGGCCTGGCAGGAGCGATCAGCTCGGATCGCCGGTCGCTTCGACAGCGCAGCGGCGGCCGAGCGTCTCCGCCACGTCTACGGCCGGCTCAGTCGATGTCCGAGCGCAGGAAGCGCACCAGCCCGAGCGCCGTCACCAGGAGCACGATGACGGTCAGGGTGATGCTGGCCTGGGTGAAGCTCAGGGTCTGGATCAGCTCGCGGCACCCGTTCATCTGTTCGCAGTTCGTGTAGGTCGTCCACGACGTGCCGTACTCCACGACGGCGGAGACGTTGCGCCCGATGAGGTAGCGCGACAGCCACGGGAGAAGGCCGCCGACGATGCCCTCGACGGCGACGAGGTAGCCCAGCATGACGCCCACGACCACCGCGCTGTGACGGACGAGGAAGCCGGCCGCCGCGCCGAAGACGCCCGCCGCCGTGGCGAGCCCGAGGATGCGCACGCAGGTCCAGGCCAGGGCCACCCACTCGGCCTGGGTCCCACCGCCGTCCACCCCGCGCCAGCGGAAGATCGCGGGGACGCCGAGCAGCACGAGCGCGAGCCCGATGGCGACGATCGGCAGCGCCGCGAGGGCGGCCGCGAGGACCTTGGAGGTGAAGACCATCCCTCGCCGCGGCACGAAGGTCAGCCACGAGCCCATGGTCCGGTGGGTGAACTCGGCGGCGACCAGGGTGGAGCCGACCGCGAGCGCGAGCAGGAGCAGCGGGAAGGCCATGACGAGCAGGAGCTCGTCGTACTGTCCGGCCAGCGACGGCATGGAGCCGTACATCTGTTCCGCCGTCGGGGGGCCCATCTGGTCACACGCGAAGTCGATGGAGCCGTCCCCGCTGGCGCGCCGCTCGGCCTCCTGCTGCTGCTCGCAGTCCGCGCGGTCCCGCTCACCGTTCTCCTCCCAGTAGTCGATCTGCTGCTGGAGCATCTCGTCGGCGCCGCTCATCGCGCGCTGGATCCGCGCCGCCTGCTGGTCGACGGTGAAGAGCGCGATCCCGGCGATGAGCGTGCTGGCCAGCATCGCCAGCACCAGGATGCGACGCGAGCGCAGCCGCTGGAGCTCGACGGCGACGAGCCGGATCATGCGACGTCCTCCGCCGGCGCGGAGGGGGTGTGTCGGTCCTCACCGGTGAGCTCGAGGAAGATCTGCTCCAGCCCCCGGCGGCTCGGCACGAGCCGTTCGACCCACAGCCCCTGGCCCGCCAGGAGGCGGGTGATCTCGGCGGGGTGGGCCCCGGTGACCGTCAGCAGGCCGGCGACCTCCTCGTCGTCGGGGGAGCGGAGCCCGTCGGCGGCGTCCTGGCCGCGGGGCCGGGCGAGCCAGTCGGCGGAGAAGCCGGCCTCCCGCAGCACCCGCACGGCGGCCCCGGGGTGCCTGACCCCGACCTCGACCGTCTCACCCCCGGCCCCGATGAGCCCGGCGACCGACCCCTGGGCCAGGACCCGACCGCGGCCGATGATGGAGACCGTGTCGGCGATCTGCTCGACCTCGGAGAGGATGTGGCTGCTCACGAGCACGGTCCGGCCCTCGTCGGCCAGCCGGCGCATCGTCGTGCGGATCTCGTGGATGCCGGCCGGGTCCAGCCCGTTGGTGGGCTCGTCGAAGATGAGCAGGTCCGGCGACTTCAGCAGCGTGGCGGCGATCGCCAGCCGCTGCTTCATCCCGAGCGAGTAGGACTTGAAGGTGTCGTCCCCGCGCAGCCCGAGTCCGACCTCCTCCAGCACCTCGCCCACCCGCGTGACCGGCGTGCCGATGGCCTGGGCCAGCAGGGTGAGGTTGCGGGTGCCGGAGAAGCCTGGGAAGAACTTCGGGGACTCCACGATGGCCCCGACCCGGTCCACGACCTGTGGCAGGTGCTGGGGCACCGAGGTGCCGAAGATGCGCATGTCGCCGGAGTCCGGGCGGACCAGGCCGAGCAGCATCCGGATCGTCGTCGTCTTGCCCGAGCCGTTGGGGCCGAGGAACCCGTGGACCCCGCCGGTCGGGACGTCCATGTCCAGACCGTGCACGGCGACCCGCCTCCCGCGCATGGTGCGGTAGGTCTTCCGGAGTCCCCGGATGGTCAGGGCCGGCCCCTCGTCGGCCAGGTGCGCCACGCTCACGTGCTCTCCTCCGTCGGATGGGCAGCAGCGCCCCGGCCGTGCCCTCAGGGGCCAGTTAACCGTGGCTGTGTCGCGAAAGCCGCGAGTGTTGCAGCGTGTCCCGAAGTCGCGGGAGGTCGATCAGGAGGAGGAGGTGCCCGCGGCGGTGGCGCCGGTCCCGGCGAGCGGGGCCAGGACGCGGTCCAGGTGGCGCTCGGCGAGCGGGAGGACCTCCGCCACGCCCACCCGCCGGCCCAGCTCGGCGCTCAGCGAGGTGACCCCGGCGTCGGCGATCCCGCAGGGGATGATCGTGTCCGCCCAGCCCAGGTCGCAGTCGCAGTTGAGGGCGAAGCCGTGCATCGTCACGTCCTGGCTCACCCGGATGCCGATTGCCCCGATCTTGCGCTCGGGAGCCACCTCGCCCGCCGGGAGCCACACCCCGGACCGGCCCTCGACCCGGGTCGCCTCGACGCCGAGATCGGCGCAGACCCCGATCATCATGTCCTCGAGCCGACGCACGTGGGCCACGACGTCGACGGGGGAGGGCAGGCGCACGATGGGGTAGCCGACCAGCTGTCCCGGACCGTGCCAGGTGATCTTGCCGCCGCGGTCGACGTCGACGACGGGGGTGCCGTCCAGCGGCCGCTCGTGCGCCTCGGTGCGTTTGCCCGCCGTGTAGACCGCGGCGTGCTCCAGGAGCAGCACCGTGTCGGGGAGCTCGCCGCCGACGACCCGGGCGTGGACCTCCCGCTGGTGCGCCCACGCCTGCTCGTAGTCCACGAGGTCAGGGGCCAGGCCGAGGTGCTCGAAACGCATACCGGCACTGTAGTCCGTGGCCGGAGCGGGCCTGTGGACAACTCCTGCGGGCGTCACCGCCCAACGGGCAGGCTGGGCGGTATGAGCACCCCGACCATTCCGGGATACGACCTCCTCAACCCTCTGGGTGCCGGGGGGAGCGGGCAGGTCTGGCGGGCACGTCGGCGCACCGACGGGCTGCCGGTCGCGGTCAAGCTGGTGCGCCCGGGCGCGGGTGACTCCGCGGCCCTCACCGCGGTCCTGGCGGAGGCCGGGCTGCTCGCCGGCCTGCGCCACGAGCACGTCCTGCACCTCTACGACGTGCTCCCGCTCGGTGACCCGCAGGATCCGACGGTGGCGATCGTCACCCAGCTGGCAGCGGGCGGATCGCTCGCCCAGGTCCTGCACCGGCGCCGTCTCCTCTCACCCGGTGAGCTGGTCACCGTGCTGCACCCGATCTCCTCAGCGCTCGGCGACCTGCACCGCTCGGGGGTGGTGCACGGTGACCTCTCGCCCGGCAACATCCTCTTCCGCAGCGACGGTATGCCGTTGCTCGGCGACCTCGGCACCGCCCGGGTGGCGGGGGAGCAGGGGCTGCGGGGGTGGGGGACGGGTGGCCAGGACGGCATGGTCTCCCCCGAGGTGCTCGAGGGGTTCGCCGCCACCGCGGAGTCCGACGTCTACCAGCTCGGCGCGGTGGCGTGGTGGTGCCTCGTGGGTGAGCCGCCGGGGCCGGGCTTCGACCGACCCCCGTTGGCCGAGGTGGCGCCGGAGCTGCCGGTGGCCCTGGTCGGTCTCGTCGCGGCCTGCATGTCGCCGCAGCCCGAGGACCGGCCGGCCGCGGACGACCTGGGTCCCGTCCTGCTCGACCTGGCCGAGCCGGAGCCGGTGGAGGTCGCGCCCGAGGCCGACGCCGCCTTCGGCCTGACCCAGCGTCTGCGCCAGGTGGCGCTGGCCGACGCCCACGACGAGCCGTCCGACCGCGGCCGGCGTTGGTGGCCCCGGCCGCGGCGGCGCGACGCCCGCGATGCCGCCGCAGCCCGAGGGGTCGGCCCGGCCGGGCCGGAGCGGGATCGCCGTGGGCGCGGCGCGCACCGTGCCGGTGCGGCACCGGAGGCTGGTCGGGCGGGCGCACCCCGGCCCTGGGTCGGTGCCGTCCTGGTCGTGGTGCTCCTCGGCCTGTGCGTGGCGCTGCTCTGGCCCGGATGGCGGGACACGTGGGCGCCCGCGGGCACGTCGTCAGGCCCCGTCAGCGACGCGGGACCCGCGCCCACGCCGGACGCCGGCGACGACCTGGGTCAGCCGGTCGCGCCGACGGCCACCCGGGAGCCCGCGTCACCGGCCACCGGGAGCCCTCGCCGCAGGGCGGCACGGACCCTGCGCAGGCCCGCGACGCCGCAGCGGGGCGGGTCGTGCAGGAGCTGCTGGACCGGCGGGCCACGGCCTGGGAGCAGGCGGACGTCGCGGGCCTCGCAGCGGTGACGGCGCCCGGCTCGGAGGCCGACGCGCAGGAGCGCTCCCTCATCGGCGAGGCATCGGCGCAGGAGCTGCGCTATCCGTCCGTGACGTTCGAGGTGACCGGAGCCGGGGTGAAGGAGCAGGATGAGGAGCGGATGGTGGTCGACGTCGCGGTGCGACGTCTGGCCCTGGAGGTCCGGCGCGGCGAGGAGGTCGTGCACTCCAGCCCCGAGACCACGGACCAGGTGCGGGTCGTCCTCGTCGCCCACGGCCAGGGGTGGCGGGTCGAGCAGTGGGTGCCGCTCAGCCCGGCCGCTGGCTCACGACCCAGCGGGCCGCCTGCTCCAGGTCCGGGTGCGTGAAGGAGAAGCCGGCCTCGTCCAGGACACCGGGCAGGGCCCGCGTCGAGGCCAGGATCTCCTGCGACATCTCGCCCAGCACGATGCGCAGGGCCCACCCGGGGGCCGGTACGACGGCCGGGCGGTGGAGCTGCCGGGCCAGGGCGCGGGTCACCTGCTGCTGGGTGGCCGGCGCGGGACCGACGAGGTTGACCGCGCCGTCGAGATCGGGCCGGTCCAGGAGGAAGACCAGGGCCCGGACATGGTCCTCGAGGGTGATCCACGGCCACCACGCATCGCCCCCGGCCAGCGGTCCGCCCAGCCCGAGGCGCACCAGCGGCAGCATCCGGCCGAGCGCGCCGCCGTCGGGGGAGAGCACGATTCCGGTGCGCACGTGCGCCACGGAGACGCCCGCGTGCTCGGCGGGCCGCGTCGCGGCCTCCCAGTCCTGGCACAGCTGGGCGAGGAAGCCGGTGCCCGGGCTGCTGGCCTCGCTGAGCACCTCCTCGCCGCGGTCGCCGTAGTAGCCAACCGCAGAGCCGGAGACGAGACGTGGTGCCTGCCCACCCGCTGCGACGACCTCGGCGAGGGCCCGCGCGAGGGTCGTCGTGCCCTCGATCCGGGAGGACACCAGGACGCGCTTGCGCTCGGCCGTCCAGCGCTGGTCCCCGATCCCGGCCCCCGCGAGGTGGACGACGCCGTCGACGTCCTCCAGACCCGCGGGGTCTAGGCGGTCTCCCGGTGACCAGGTCAGCTCCCGGACGCCGACCGGCAGCCGGTCCGCCGGTGCCGCGTCGCGGCGGACCAGGTGCAGCACCCGGTCGCCGCGATCGCGCAGCACCTGGCTCAACCGGGACCCGATGAGCCCGCTCGCGCCGGTGATCGCCACCAGGCGAGCTCCGGTCGGTCCGGCCGAGGAGTTCATGGTCGGCTCAGACCTCGAACTTTCCGTCCTCGAGACGGTCCTTCATCGTCGTGAGGAAGCGAGCCGCGTCGGCGCCGTCCACGACCCGGTGGTCGTAGCTGATCGCGAGGTAGACCATGTCGCGGATGGCGATGGTCTCCATCCCGTCCTCGTCGACGATGACGACGGGCCGCTTGACGACCGCGCCCGTGCCGAGGATGCCGACGTTGGGCTGGTTGATGATCGGCGTGTCGAAGAGCGCGCCGCGCGACCCGGTGTTGGTGAGGGTGAAGGTGCCCCCGGACAGCTCGTCGGGCGTCACCTTGTTGTCGCGGGTGCGCTCGGCGAGGTCGGCGATCTTGCGGGCCAGGCCGGCGATGTTGAGGTCGCCGGCGTCCTTGATGACCGGCACGAGCAGACCGCGCGGGGTGTCGACCGCGACCCCGAGGTGCTCGGAGGCGTGGTAGACGATCGAGTCGTCCTCGACGCTGGCGTTGACGATCGGGTGCTCCTTGAGTGCCTCGATCGCCGCCATCGCGAAGAACGGCATGAAGGACAGCTTGGTGCCCTCCCGCTTGAGGAACTCGTCCTTGGCCCGCTTGCGCAGCCGGGAGACCTTGGTGACGTCCACCTCGATGACCGTGGTGAGCTGGGCGCTGGTCTGCAGCGACTCGACCATGCGCGTGGCGATCACCTTGCGCAGGCGCGACATCTTCTCGGTGGTGCCCCGCTTGGCCTCGCTCTCCGGGCTGGGTGCGGCGCCGCCCGAGGACGGCGCTCCCGACCCGCTCGCGGCCGGAGCCTGCTCGGCGGGTGCCGCAGCCTCCTCCGGCTGCTGCTTGGCCTGCGCGGCGTCCAGGACGTCCTGCTTGCGGACGCGGCCACCGACGCCGGTCCCGGTCAACGACGCGAGGTCGACGCCGTGCTGCGCGGCCAGCTTGCGCACCAGGGGGGTGACGTAGGCGCTGACATCTTGCTGCGCCGGGGCGGAGGAGGACTCCTGCTGCTGGGCGTCAGGGGTGCCGTCGCCGTCGGCGTCCTTGTGGGACGTGGTGCCGTTGTCGGTGGACCCGGTGCCGACGCCCACCGCGACCCCGGAGTCGTCGGACTCCGAGGTGCCGGACTTCTCGGCCGACTCCTGCGCCGCCTTCTCCTGGATGTCCTGCTCCTCGGCAAGGTCGCCGCCCCCGGAGGAGCCGCCCTCCGCCTCTTCGCCGGACTCCTGCGCGGCGTCGTCCGCGCCGTCGGAGTCCGAGTCGGACGAGGTCTGTCCGGAGTCCTCGCTCTTCTCGGCCTCGTCGGACTGCTCCTGCGCTTCGCCGGACCCTCCCGCGTCGCCCGATCCGCCGGAGGACTCACCGCCGATGACGGCGAGCTTGCCGCCGACCTCGACGGTCTCGTCCTCAGCGGCGAGGATCGACGTCAGGACACCGGCGACGGGAGAGGGGATCTCGGTGTCGACCTTGTCGGTGGAGACCTCGAGCAGCGGCTCGTCGACCTCGACGGTGTCACCCTCGGACTTCAGCCAGCGGGTGACTGTGCCCTCGGTCACCGACTCGCCGAGCGCGGGCATCGTCACGGTCTCGCCCCCGGAGTCCCCACCCGAGGCTCCACCGCCCGAGCTGGACGACTGGTCGGACCCCTGCGAGCTCTGCGAGCCCTCGTCGGTGCTCTCCTGCGGCTCGGCCTGCTCGCCCTCGTCGGCAGCAGCCTCCTCGCTCTCGGACTCGTCGGCGGAGGCGGCGTCGGAATCGGCCTCGTCGGAGCCTGAGCCGGAGTCGCCACCACCCTCGCCGTCACCCACGACGGCGAGGTCGGCCCCGACCTCGACGGTCTCGTCCTCCTCGGCGAGGATCTCCTGCAGCACGCCGGCCACCGGCGAGGGGATCTCGGTGTCGACCTTGTCGGTCGAGACCTCGAGCAGCGGCTCGTCGACCTCGACGGAGTCGCCGACGCTCTTCAGCCAGCGGGTGACGGTCCCCTCGGTGACGGACTCACCGAGGGCGGGCATCGTTACACGTTCCGACATGTCTGTTGACTCTCTCCTCGTGCGGGGACTGCAGTCTACGGGTGATGCTGCCGCCGGGTCAGGCGTGGTGCCACTCGGCGCGGACCCGTCCGTGAACCATCCTGCCACCTGCGGGAAAAGCGGTGGCGGGGGACCGCTGGGCGTGTCAGGGTGAGGTGGTCATGTCCGGCGAGAGTGAGGAGGTGGCCCGATGAGCAACGATCCGGTCACGGAGGACGTCAAGGCCAAGTTCCGCGAGGCCCTGGCCAAGAAGCAGGCGCACAGCGGGACCGACGTCTCGGACCACTCGGAGCACGGCAAGGTCGCGCACGAGCGCGACGCCAAGACCTCGGGTGCCCAGCAGATGTTCCGCCGCAAGAGCGGCTGACGTCCGACCCGTCAGACGGACGCGAGGGGCACCACCGCATCCTGCGGTGGTGCCCCTCGTGCATGCTGCGGGGGAGGGGCTGGCTCAGTCGGCCAGGGACCGGGCCAGCGCCACCAGCGGCCGCACCCCGGCGCCGGTGCCACCCTTGGGGTGGTAGCCCCAGGCCGCCTTCTCGTTGAACGCAGGACCGGCGATGTCCAGGTGGGCCCACGGGATCGGGGCGGCGTCCTCGCCCTCCCCGCGGGTGCCGACGAACTCCTGGAGGAAGGTCGCGGCCACCATCGCGCCCGCCGACCGCTCGCCGGTGTGCTTGAGGTCGGCGACCGGGCTGTCCAGGCTGGGCCGCAGCTCCTCCGGCATCGGGAGCGCCCAGGCGGTGTCGCCCGACTCGGTGCCCAGCCGCACCAGGGTGTCGCGCAGCTCGTCGTCGTTGCCCATGATGCCCATCGTCCGCTCTCCGAGCGCCACGATGCAGGCCCCCGTGAGGGTGGCGACGTCGACGATGGCGTCCGGCCCCTGCTCGGTGGCCAGCGCGAGGCCGTCGGCCATGACCAGGCGCCCCTCGGCGTCGGTGTTGATGATCTCCACGGTCCGTCCGCCGCGCATCGTCACGACGTCGCCGGGCCGCTGCGCCAGGTCGCCGGTCATGTTCTCCGCGAGGCAGAGGTATGCCGTGACCTGGACCGGCAGGCCCAGCTCGGCGATGGCGAGGGTGGCCGCCGCGCAGGCCGCCGCGCCGCCCATGTCCATCTTCATGGTGACCATGGAGGCCCCGGGCTTGAGGCAGAGCCCGCCGGAGTCGAAGGTGATGCCCTTGCCCACGAGCGCGAGGTGCTTGGCCGCGCCCTCGGGGGCATACCGGAGGGTGACGAGGCGCGGGCCGCGGCCCGACCCCTGGCCGACACCGATGATGCCGCCGCAGCCCTCCTCGGCGAGCCGCTGCGGGTCCCACACCTCGACCTCGACGCCGGCCTCCTCGGCGCGGCGCACGACGTCGTCGGCGAAGCTCTCGGGGTAGAGCTGGTTGGGGGGTGTGTTGACGAGGTCCCGGGCGTAGCAGACACCCTCGACGAGGGCCTCCACCTCGGCCTGGGCGCTCGCGGCCTCCTCGCCGCCCAGCCCGGCGACCACGGCCTTCGCGAGGCCCGCCTTGCTGCTGCCGGTCTTGCCGATGCCGTGCTGGTCGGCGTAGGTGTAGGCGCCGAGGGCGACGCCCTCGGCGACCGCGACCGCCTGGTCCCGCCCCTGCTGACCGAGGGCGAAGACCGCGGTGTCCCGACCGGCCAGCGCGCGGGCGGCCGCACCGGCGGCGCGGCGCAGCTGCTCGGTGCGCGGTGCGGGACCGCGACCGGTGACCCCCACGACCACGACGACCGGGGCACTGATCCCGGCGACACCGGTGAGGCGGGTGATCTCCTCGGTGCCGCCCTCGGCGCCGAGGGCGCCCAGGGCGTCCGTGACGGCGGCGGCGGCCTCCTCGCTCAGCCCCGAGCCGGGCAGCAGGGCCACCGTGCCGCTCTGCTTGGCCGCCCCCACCACGAGGGCGTCCACCCGGGCCGTGGTCGGGTCGTCGTCGGTGAAGGTCACAGGCGTGCGGACAGCCATGAAGGATCCTTGTGGTCGTCGGTGGGGTGAAGATCGTCCGGACCCGAGACTAGGACACCCCGGCAGCGACTAGGGTGGTCGGTCATGAGCGACTCCCCGACGAAGACGTCACCCCTGCACGAGAAGCACGTCGCGCTGGGCGCGAAGATGGCCGACTTCGGGGGGTGGTCGATGCCCATCGAGTATCCCGGCGGCGGCGTCGTCGCGGAGCACACGGCGGTGCGCGAGCGGGTCGGTCTCTTCGACGTCTCCCACCTCGGCAACGCGCTGGTGTCCGGGCCGGGGGCGAAGGACTTCCTCGACCGCTGCCTCACCAACGACCTGGGCCGCATCGAGCCCGGCAAGGCGCAGTACACCATGTGCTGCGCCGAGGACGGCGGGGTCGTCGACGACATGATCGCCTACCTGCGCTCCGACGACGAGGTCTTCCTCATCCCCAACGCCGCCAACACCGCCACCGTCGTCCAGCTGCTGCAGGACGCGCCCGGTCGACCGGCGGAGGTCACGGTGGAGAACCAGCACGAGGACTACGCCATCCTCGCCCTCCAGGGCCCCAGGGTCGATGAGGTCATGGGGGCGCTGGGGCTGCCGACCGGGCACGACTACATGAGCTTCGTCGAGGCCCGGTGGGGTGAGGTGGCGCTGACCGTCTGCCGCACCGGCTACACCGGCGAGCGCGGCTACGAGCTCGTCTGTGCGAGCGGCGACGCCCCGGCGCTGTGGGACGCGATCGTCACCGCGATGGAGCCGCTGGGTGGGCTGCCCTGCGGGCTCGGCGCCCGCGACACGCTGCGCACGGAGATGGGGTATGCCCTGCACGGCAACGAGCTCTCCCTCGAGATCACCCCGGTCATGGGACGGACCGGCTGGGCGGTCGGCTGGTCCAAGCCGGAGTTCTGGGGCAGGGAGGCACTGGCCGCCCAGAAGGAGGCCAAGGAGTCGCGTCTGTCGGGAGGTCTGGTCGTCACCGGCCGGGGCATCCCGCGTGCCGGGTGCCGGGTCCTGGACGCCCACGGTCAGGAGGTCGGCGTGGTGACCTCGGGCACCTTCAGCCCGACCCGCAAGCAGGGCGTCGCGCTGGCGCTGCTCGACCGGGGCCTGGATGCCTCGGCCCCGCTCGTCGTGGACGTGCGCGGCCGCGAGGTGCCGGTCGAGATCTCCAAGCCGCCCTTCGTCACCGGGGGCGCCGCGGACTGAGCGACGCCCGGCCGCGGCGCTGCCGCGTAGCGTGGGCCGACTGCTCGCCCCGGCGAGGACGCCGCCCGGCCGCGGGTAGGTCTACCGGGTCGTGACGGTGGGGGCCGACGACAGGTCGAGCACCCGACCGGCCAGGACGACGTGCACGTGCGTGCAGGCGGCGGCGAGGCGCTGGTTGGCCACCGTCAGCAGCTCGGCGAGGAGCAGGTCCTCTGAGGCTCCCGGCAGGTGGCAGGGGGGCTCCTCGCTGACCAGGACCACGTCCTGCGGGAGGGCGCGCAGCGCGACCGCGGCCTCGTCGAGGGCCGCGCGGAGCAGGTCGGCCGCGCGACGCGGGTCATCCCAGGCCTGCTCCGCGTCCACCACCGACCACACCCAGTCCGGCACGCTCGCCACGAGGACGGCGTGCCGGGCCGCCAGGAGCGCCATGCTCAGGCTGGTCGTCGGCAGGGTCGTCCACGCGGCCGGTCGGGGAGCGGCGCTGCGGCCCAGGCGCGCCCGGGCCTCGGCCGTCTGCGTCGTCGACGGACGCTGCGCCGTGGTTAGGCAGGTCACCCGCTCGTGGTGGCGGAGCAGGGACTCGGCGTGCGCGGTGCTCCCGCTGCTGGCGTTGCCCAGGACAAGGGTGGTCGTCATGTCGACAGGGACTCCTCGCGGTCGTGCAGGCCAGGGACACGTGGGCGTCAGCATACAAGCGCGTGGGCCGTCCCCCGGAGGCTCGGCCCACGCGCCAGGAACGGGCTAGCGGCGGCCGCCGAGGATGCTCCCGAGCACGTCGGAGAGGATGCCCCCGGAGGACCCCGACGGGCTCGCCCCGGTAGCGCTCCCGAGGGCCGAGCCGAGGACGTCCTGCAGGACCGAGGTGAGGTCGCCGCCGTCGGACGGCGCGGCCTCCGGGCGTCCCTGCCCCAGCGGGCCGTCGGGCTGGCCGTCGGCTCCGCCGCGGGGCGCGACCGCGCCGCCGCCCGCCGCCCCGCCGACCTGCTTGGCCAGCCACGACAGCACGATGGGCGCGAGGATCGGCAGCAGCTTGCGGACGATCGAGGAGGTCTGGGGGCCGCTCATCCCTCCGAGCTGGTTGACGACACCATCGGTGTTGCCCCCGAAGACGTGTCCGAGGATCTTCTCGCCGTCCTGGACGTCGATCTGGTCGACCGAGGCTCCGTCGGCGAGGCCATCCTGGTGCTGGCCGAGGGCCGACAGGAGCGACTGCGCGCCCTCCGGACGTTCGGCGTTGGCGCTGAGCCCGCCGAGCAGCGCCGGGAGTGAGGCCTTGACGGCCTGCCGGGTCGCCTGCGGGTCCTCCTGGATCGTCTCGGCGATCTGGTCCGTGGGGATGGCCCTCATGAGTTGGTCGAGCATCGCTGCAGCCCTCCTGTGGCCCGGCTCCCCGGTGGAGCCGGTGCGTCCCTCGACCCTAGGGCACGACGCGTGGCAGGGTCAGCGACGGCTCAGGGTGTCGCCGCGCCCGACCTGGGGTCGGGGGATGCGGCTGCCGCGCATCTGGAAGGCGCGCAGGACGACATACCAGGCCGACCCGCGACCGGGCTCCTCGCCGAAGGCGGCGGTGAACCGCTTCTTGGTGCGGCGCCACAGCAGCCAGCAGTCGAGGATGCCGGCGAGCATGAGGGCGTAGGCGATGAGGAAGGTGCCGCCGCGGGCCCACTCGAAGGGCAGCAACGAGACCGCCAGCACGAGGATCATGGCTGGCAGCAGGATCTCGCCGATGTTCCAGCGGGTGTCGACCGCGTCGCGCAGGTAGCGCCGCTCGGGCCCCCTGTCGCGGGCGGGGAGGTACTTCTCCTCGCCGCTGAGCATGGCCTCCCGGACCCGCGTCCGCTCCGCCCGCGCCTTGGCCTTCTGGTCGGCCGTCATCGACTTGCGGTCCACCACGAGGGGCCGGCGGTTGGCCCGCTCGGCGTCCCGCCGCTTGGGGGTGGGCCGGCCCTTGCCCGAGGGGCGCGCAGGGTCCATCGGCGTGGTGGTGGTCACCGGCTCCGGCGTCACCTCGGTCGACCTCTTCCCGAACAGCACGGCCGCAGTCTACTGGTCCGGGGGAGGGCCACCGCCCGCTCGGTACCCTGGGCCGCGTGACTTCCTCAGCCGACGACCGTTCGACGACGACCGGGACGCAGGAGCGGGCCGCCCAGCTCGCCGCGCGGGTCCGGGACCTCATGCCGGGGGTGAGGTCGGACCTCGAGGCCCTGACCCGGATCCCCTCGGTCTCCCTCGACTCCTTCGACCAGCGCCACGTCGACGACAGCGCGGCCGCCACGGCCGATCTGCTGCGGGCCGAGGGGCTCGACGTGCGCATCGTGCGCGAGGGTGGACGACCCGCCGTCATCGGGCACCTCCCGGCGCCTCCGGGGGCGCCGACCGTGCTGCTCTACGCCCACCACGACGTGCAGCCCCCGGGCGACGACGCCGACTGGGACACCCCGGTCTTCTCGCCCACCCAGGTGGGAGAGCGGCTGTATGCCCGTGGCGTCGCGGACGACAAGGCGGGCGTCATGGCCCACGTGGCCGCCCTGCGGGCCCACGGGGGACGTCCACCGGTGGGCGTCACCGTCTTCGTCGAGGGCGAGGAGGAGGTCGGCTCGGACTCGCTGCCGAGGATCCTCGACGCGCACGGCGACGCGCTCGAGTGCGACGCCATCGTCCTGGCCGATTCGCACAACTGGAAGATCGGCATACCGGCGCTCACCACCACGCTGCGCGGCATGGTCCGCGTGGTCGTCGAGGTGCGGGCGCTCGAGCACGGCCTGCACAGCGGGCTCTACGGCGGGGTCGTCCCCGACGGGTTGACGGCGCTCTGTCGACTGCTCGCCACGCTCCACGACGAGGCGGGCGACGTCGCGGTGCCCGGCCTGCGCACGTCCGAGGCCTCCGACCTCGACTTCACCGAGGAGGACCTGCGTGCCGACGCCGGCCTTCCGGAGGGTGTCACGCCCATCGGCACCGGCTCGCTGCTGTCGCGGATGTGGACGCGTCCCTCGATGACCGTCATCGGGATCGACGCACCCTCGGTCGACACCGCCGCCAACCTGCTCACCCCCCTCGGCCGCGCCAAGCTCTCGATGCGGATCCACCCCGAGGAGGACCCCGCGGTCGCCGCCCGGGCCCTCACCCGGCACCTTCAGGAGCACGCGCCGTGGGGTTGCCAGGTGGACGTCACGATCGTCGACGACGGGCGGGGCTTCGCGGCCGACGCGCAGGGACCCGTCTACGACGCGGCGCGTTCGGCCTTCCGCGACGCCTGGGACGGCGTAGAGGCCGTGGACATCGGGGTGGGCGGCTCGATCCCCTTCGTTGCGGCCTTCGCCGAGCGCTTTCCGCAGGCGGCCATCCTCGTCACCGGTGTGGAGGATCCGGACACCCGGGCGCACGCCGCCAACGAGAGCCTCCACCTCGGCGAGTTCGAGCGGGTCTGCGTCGCCGAGGCGCTTCTGCTGGACCGGCTGGCCCGCACCGGGCATCATGGCACCCATGATGAGTGAAGATTCAACTACCCAGGGGGAGGGCGCCTCGGGCTACGTGAGCGCCGAGGGCAGCTTCGAGCGCAAGGCGCGCTACATCCCCGACCGCATCACCCGCGACGGTCGCGACGGGTTCCCGGTGGAGGCGGGTCGCTACCGCCTCGCGGTCTCCCGGGCGTGCCCGTGGGCGCACCGGATGATCCTCACCCGGCACCTCCTGGGCCTGGAGGACGCGATCGGGATGGCGGTCGCGGGCCCGGTGCACGACGCCGACTCGTGGACCTTCGACCTCGACCCCGGCGGCGTGGACCCGGTGCTGGGCATACCCCGGCTCAAGGACGCGTATGACGCCCGTCCCGGCGGCTACCCGGAGTCCGGGATCACGGTCCCCGCCTTCGTGGACACCACGACCGGTCAGGTCGTCACCAACGACTTCCACCAGATGGTCAAGGACCTCGTGACGGAGTGGACCGACCACCAGCGGCCCGACGCGCCCGACCTGTGGCCCGAGCACCTCCGGGACGAGATCGAGGAGATCTCCGACCTCGTCTACGCCGATGTCAACAACGGGGTCTACCGGTGCGGTTTCGCCGGCAGCCAGCAGGCCTACGACGAGGCCTTCGACCAGCTCTTCTCCCGGCTGGACTGGCTGTCCGAGCGGCTCGCGGGCCAGCGCTACCTCGTCGGCGACCAGCTCACCCTCGCCGACGTCCGGCTCTGGCCGACCCTGGTCCGCTTCGACGCCGCCTACCACGGGCACTTCAAGTGCAACCGCCAGAAGCTCACCGAGATGCCGGTGCTGTGGGCCTACGCCCGCGACCTGTGGCAGACCTGGGACTTCGGGTCGACCACCGACCTCGAGCAGGTCAAGGCGCACTACTACGCCACGCACCGCGACATCAACCCGACCGGGGTCGTGCCCCAGGGGCCCGACGTCAGTGGGTGGAGCACCCCGCACGGCCGCGAGTCGCTGGCCTGAGGACCTGGCCTGGCCGGGCGCGGCTGCCGCGCCCGGCTCTGGCTACCATCAGATCTCGTGACCTCTGAGCCCCTGCAGACCGACACCCGCGAGCGCGACGCCATCGACGCGCTCTCCGACTCCACCTCCGAGGCCTCGCTGCGCCGCAGCGTGGAGCGCAGCGAGCAGATCTGGGACGACCTCGCGGAGCACCCGGACCGCTACCGCATGCTCACCGGCGACCGACCGACCGGCCACCTGCACCTCGGGCACTACTTCGGCAGCCTGCGCAACAGGGTCGCGCTGCAGGACCAGGGGGTGGACACCTGGGTGCTCATCGCCGACTACCAGGTCATCACCGACCGGGACACCGTCGACTCCATCCAGGAGCGGGTCTTCTCCCTGCTCACCGACTACCTCGCCGTCGGTATCGACCCGGCCCGCACCACGATCTTCGCCCACTCCCAGGTGCCGTCCCTCAACCAGCTGGTGCTGCCCTTCCTCTCCCTCGTCACCGACTCCGAGCTGCGCCGCAACCCCACGGTCAAGGCCGAGCAGGAGGCGACGGGCGGGCGGCCGATGACCGGGCTCATGCTGACCTACCCGGTCCACCAGGCGGCGGACATCCTCTTCTGCAAGGCCAACGTCGTCCCGGTCGGCAAGGACCAGCTGCCGCACCTCGAGCAGACCCGCGTCGTCGCGCGCCGTTTCGACGAGCGCTACGGCCGGGCCGGTGAGGGCACCACCCCGGTCTTCCCCGCCCCGGACGCCCTCCTGTCGGAGGTCCCGAACCTCCTGGGCACCGACGGTCAGAAGATGAGCAAGTCGCGCGGCAACGTCATCGAGCTACGGATGAGCGCGGACGAGACGGCGCGGGCGATCAAGAAGGCCGTGACCGACGCCGACCGGCACATCACCTACGACCCCACCGGCCGCCCCGAGGTGTCCAACCTCGTGCTGCTGGCCTCCCTGACCACCGGCCGCGATCCCGAGGCGATCGCCGAGGAGATCGGGGACGGCGGCTCCGGCACCCTCAAGCGGGTCGTCACCGAGGCGGTCAACGAGCACCTGGCCCCGGTCCGGGCCCGCCGCGCCGAGCTCGAGGCCGACCCGGCCGAGCTGCGGCGGGTGCTCGCCGAGGGCAACGCGCACGCCAACGAGGTGGCCGAGGCCACCCTCGACGAGGTCCGCGAGGCCATGCAGATGGTCTACGCCTGATCCGCGGGGACGTGGAGACCGAGGTGCAGGGACCACGCGTCGTCGTCGTCGCCGACCGCTCCGGCGACCGGCTGCCCGCCGGCACCGCGGAGGCGGTGGCGCAGGGGTGGGCGCAGGCCGCCCCGCACGCCCGGGTCGAGGCGCACGCCCTGCACGACGGCGGCGCCGGCTTCGCCGGGGTCGTCGCCGAGCGCGCCACGTCCACCGGCTGGCACGTCGCGACCCACCCGGTGCTCGTCCCCGACCCGACCGGCCGCGAGGTGCCGGCCGCGATCACGCTCGTCTCCGGGCCGGCGGGGGAGACGGCATACCTCGACCTCGCGCAGGTCGTCGGCCGCCACCTCCTCGACCCCGCCCGTCTGGCCGACCCCGACGGGCTGAGCAGTGCCGGGGCCGGGGAGCTGCTACGCCAGGCGCGGGGCCTGGGGGTGCGGCGCCTCGTCGTGGGGGCCGGTCCGGCCGCCTCGCACGACGGCGGGAGCGGCCTGCTCGAGGTGCTCGGCGCAGGTCCCGACCTGGAGGGGCTGGCGCGGGTCCGCGAGGAGTGGGCCGAGGTCTCCCTCGTGCTCGCGACGACGACGGAGGCCTCCCTGCTCGGCTTCCACGGGGCCAGCGCGTCCCTGGGCGAGCTCGGGGTGGCGCCGGAGATCACCCAGCGGCTCGAGACCGAGATGGGTCGGCTGAGCGACCGGGTCAACGCCGTGCTGCCGCCGCCCCGTGACCTGCTCACCGGGCTGCCCCGCCGCCCTGAGCGCGCGTCGGGTGCCGGCGTCGCCGGGGGGATCGGTTATGCCCTCCAGCTCCTCGGGGCGCGCACCGACACCGGCGCGCGCCTGCTGCTGGAGGAGTTCGGGGTGGGGGAGCGGCTGGCCGGGGCCCTGGTCGTCCTCGTCACCGACGCCTACGACTCCACGACGGTGCACGAGGGCGTGGTGGCCGACACCGCGAGGGCGGCGTCCGAGCTCGCCGCTCCCACCGTCGTCCTGGCCCGCGAGGTCGCGGTGGGGCGCCGCGAGGGCATGTCGCTCGGCGTCAGCGGCTCCTACGGACTACGCCCCGGGGAGGACCTCGACGGGCTCGCCGGCCGGGTCGCCCGCACCTGGACCCCGGCCCCACGCGGGTGACGTACGCTGGGACGGACGGGAACACCGAAGCCTCACGGCGACGTTGACCGTTCACGACTTCCCCTCAGGAGAGGACCCTCCGCGCATGACCGAGACCCAGACCACCAAGACCCACGGCGTCACCCTCAGCGATGTCGCGGCGGGCAAGGTCAAGAGCCTGCTCGAGCAGGAGGGCCGCGACGACCTCCGGCTGCGCATCGGCGTCCAGCCGGGCGGCTGCTCGGGCCTGATCTACCAGCTCTACTTCGACGAGCGCACCCTCGACGGCGACCTCGTCGCCGACTTCGACGGCGTCGAGGTCGTGGTGGACCGGATGAGCGCCCCCTACCTCGACGGGGCCTCCATCGACCTCGCCGACACGATCGAGAAGCAGGGCTTCACCATCGACAACCCCAACGCCGGCAGCTCCTGCGCCTGCGGGGACAGCTTCAGCTGACCCCGCGGAACGCGAGCGCCAGCGAGCCTGTTCCGCGGAACAGAGAAGAATGGGCGAGCGGAGCGAGCTCGGAGTCGTCCCCGGCGTAGCCGGGGGCGGCGTAGCCGCTGGAGTCGTCCCCGGCGCAGCCGGGGGCGGCGTGGCCGGGGGCGGCCCAGTCGCCGGAGACGTAGCCGGTGGTCCGGCGGAGCCTGAGCCCACCGCGTGGGAGCTCACGACGGCCGGCGCCGCTGCTGGGGAGGATCTCGTCGGCATCGGCGCGGACCTGGAGCCGGGCACGATCCTCGCCGCCTACCGCTCCGGCCTCTTCCCCATGGGCCTGGGGGAGGGCGGTACCCCGCCCATCGGCTGGTGGTCGCCCGACCCCCGCGGAGTCCTGCTGCCCGGTGACCTGCACCTCAGCCGCACGGCCCGGCGGGCGACCCGTGACCTGAGGGTCAGCGTCGACGAGGCCTTCGAGGAGGTCGTGCAGGGGTGCGCCGACCCCGCCCGGGACGGCGGATGGATCACCCCGCAGATCTTCTCCGCCTACCGCGAGCTGCACGCGCTCGGCTGGGCCCACTCGGTCGAGGTATGGCGTGGTGCCGAGCTGGTGGGCGGGGTCTACGGCCTGGCGATCGGCCGGTTGTTCGCGGGGGAGTCGATGTTCCACCGGGCCCCCGACGCCTCCAAGAAGGCGCTGGCCGGACTCGTCGACGTGCTGTCCGAGGACGGCGAGCCGTGGCTGCTGGACGTGCAGTGGCAGACCCCGCACCTGCGCTCGTTGGGGGTGCGCGCTGTGGACCGGGCCACCTACCTCGCTCTGGTGGCGGCGCGGGTCCACGAGGACCTGCCCGGCCGATGGCGCGGCATACCCCCTGGGGCCACGCACGTGCGCCCTGGTGTGAGGGTAGAGTGAGCGGCGTGAAGCCGACCGTCCCAGCATCAAGAAGTGGATCCGTGCCACGGCGTGAGGAAGCACCGGTCCTGAGCCGGTCCCGGAGCCGCAAGATCGGGGGAGTCGTCGCCATCGGTGCGACCGCTGCCCTGCTCTCCGGATGCGGTGAGGCCGTGTCGCGCGGATTCCTCCCGGAGCCCGCGACCGAGGTCGGTCCGGACATCATCAGTTTCTGGAACGCCACCTGGATCGCGGCGCTGGCCGTCGGGGTCCTGGTCTGGATCCTCATCCTGTGGTCCGTCTTCGCCTACCGGCGTCGGCGCGAGGACGACGTGCCCGTGCAGTTCCGCTACCACGTGCCCTTCGAGATCCTCTACACCGTGGTGCCGATCCTCATGGTCGCCGCGATGTTCGGGCAGACCGTCCCCCTGCAGAACGCCATGCTCGACACCGAGCCCGAGCCCGACGTCGTCGTCAACGTCGCCGGCAAGAAGTGGAGCTGGGACTTCAACTACGTCAACGAGCAGGTCTTCGTCACGGGGGAGCAGGCCGAGGCGCTCACCGAGGGTGAGGAGGGCCTCCCCGAGACGCTCCCGACCCTGGTCCTGCCGGTGGACAGCCGCGTCGAGTTCGTCCTGACCTCGCGCGATGTCATCCACTCCTTCTGGGTCGTCAACTTCCTCCAGAAGATGGACATGGTCCCGGGGCGGGTCAACATCTTCCAGGTGACCACCACCGAGGAGGGCACCTTCGCCGGCAAGTGCGCCGAGCTGTGCGGTGCCTACCACTCACAGATGCTCTTCAACGTCGAGGTCGTCTCGCAGGAGGAGTACTCCGCCTTCATCGCCGACCTCGAGGAGTCGGGCAACACCGGCCAGCTGGGTCCGGACCTCGACTACTACGAGCTGCAGCCCGACCAGCAGGGCAAGCTGCCCGAGGGAGTGGACAACTGATGGCCATCACCACCGATCGCCCCGATGTCGGCACCCGCACCGCGGTGCCGCCCATGCCCGAGCGCAGCTCCTTCGTGCGCAACGCCGTCCGGGTGCTCACGACGACCGACCACAAGGTCATCGGCAACCTCTACTTTGTCGCGACCATGGGCTGGTTCGTCATCGGCGGCATCATGGCGCTGTTCATCCGGGCTGAGCTCTTCGTCCCCGGGCTCCAGGTCGTGGACAACCCCGAGGTCTTCAACCAGCTCTTCACCATGCACGGCACGGTGATGCTGCTGATGTTCGCCACCCCCCTGTTCGCCGGCTTCGCCAACGCGCTGGTGCCGCTCCAGGTCGGCTCGCCCGACGTCGCCTTCCCGCGGCTCAACATGCTGGCCTTCTGGATGTTCTTCTTCGGCAGCCTCATCGCCGTCGGCGGCTTCCTGACCCCCAGCGGCGCCGCGAGCTTCGGCTGGTTCGCCTACCAGCCGCTGGCCGGCCCCACGCACAGCCCCGGGCTGGGCGGCGACCTGTGGGTCATCGGCCTGGCGGTGACCGGTTTCGCCTCGATCTTCGGTGCGGTCAACTTCATCACGACCATCGTCTGCATGCGGGCGCCCGGCATGACGATGTTCCGGATGCCGATCTTCACCTGGACGGTGCTCGTCACCTCGATCCTCGTGCTCGTCGTCTTCCCCGTGCTCGCCGCGGCCCTCTTCGGGATGGCGGCCGACCGGATGTTCGGCTGGCACATCTTCGACCCCGAGTACGGCGGGGCCTTGCTCTGGCAGCACCTGTTCTGGTTCTTCGGCCACCCCGAGGTCTACATCATCGCGCTGCCGTTCTTCGGCATTATCTCCGAGGTCATCCCGGTCTTCTCCCGCAAGCCGCTCTTCGGCTACAAGACGCTGGTGCTGGCGACGATGGCGATCGCCGCGCTCTCGGTGTCGGTGTGGGCGCACCACATGTATGCCACGGGCGCCGTCCTGCTGGAGTTCTTCACCATCATGACGATGCTCATCGCCGTGCCGACCGGGGTGAAGTTCTTCAACTGGATCGGCACCATGTGGAAGGGGTCCATCAAGATGGACACCCCGATGCTCTGGGCGGTGGGCTTCCTCGTGACCTTCCTCTTCGGTGGCCTGACCGGCGTCATCCTCGCGAGCCCGGCGCTGGACTTCGCCGTCACGGACACCTACTTCGTCGTGGCCCACTTCCACTACGTCGTCTTCGGCACGGTCGTCTTCGCGATGTTCGCCGGCTACTTCTTCTGGTGGCCCAAGCTGACCGGGCACATGCTCGACGAGCGGCTGGGCAAGATCCAGTTCTGGATGCTCTTCCTCGGCTTCCACGGCACCTTCCTCATCCAGCACTTGCTGGGTGTGGAGGGGATGCCCCGGCGCTATGCCGACTACATGCCCGAGGACGGCTTCACCTGGATGAACCAGCTGTCCACCGTGTCCTCCTTCCTTCTCGCGGCCTCGATGCTGCCGTTCTTCTACAACGTGTGGAAGAGCTTCAAGACGCCGAAGGTCGAGGTCGACGACCCGTGGGGCTGGGGCATGTCGCTGGAGTGGGCCACCTCCTGCCCGCCGCCGCGGCACAACTTCGACTCCCTGCCGCGGATCCGGTCCGAGCGGGCCGCCTTCGACCTCCACCACCCGGAGATCGGCACGCTGGAGTCCGCGGAGCCCGACAAGGGGGTCGCCGAGCAGCTGCTCGGTGGCCCGGACACCGACCCCGACGGCCGCACCGGTACCGACACCGGCGGCTACACCGGACAGGAGCGTGACTGATGAAGGCAGAGGTCAAGGTCTTCGCCTATCTGGTGCCCTTCTTCGCACTGGCGACGGCGCTGTACGCCTACTTCACCGACCCCAAGGAATGGGTCGGCATCATCGGCCTGCTCCTGACGATGCTCTTCACGGCGTTCATCGCCTTCTACCTCTGGGTGACCGGCCGCAAGACCGACGCCCGCCCGGAGGACGACCTGCAGGGCGAGATCGCCGATCTCTCCGGTGACTACGGCCACTTCGCGCCCTACTCCTGGTGGCCGCTGTGGCTGGGGCTGTCCATCTCCGCGGTGGCCCTCGGGCTGGCCGTGGGCTGGTGGCTGCTGATCTGCGCCGTGCCCTTCCTGCTCGTGGCGATCCTGGGCTGGACCTTCGAGTTCTTCCGAGGGTCCAAGGCGATCTGAGGCACCGGTCGACCACGGCGGGGACGGGACTCGTCGCGTTCGTCAGCGGCCCGACGCCACGCGTGCGTCTGCCGCCTCAGGTCACCAGGAGCAGCTTGCCCGTCGTGCCGCCCGCCTCGAGGTCACGGTGCGCCTGCTCGGCCTGCGCCAGCGGGTAGCGCCGGGAGATCCGGACGTCGAGATCACCGCGCGCGACGAGGTGCAGCAGGTCGTCGGCACGGGCCGTCAGCTCGGCCCGGTCGGCGACGTAGTCGGCCAACGTGGGTCGGGTCAGGAAGAGTGAGCCCGAGCGGTTGAGCAGCTGTGGGTCGACCGGCGGCACCGGGCCGCTGGCCGCCCCGAAGAGCACCATCATCCCCCGACGGGCCAGCACCTCGATCCCGGCCTCGAAGGTGTCCTTGCCGACGCCGTCGTAGACGACCTCGACCCCGCCGCCGTCGGTGATCTCCCGGACCCGGTCGACCAGGTCCTCCTCGCGGTACAGCACCACGTCGGCGGCCCCGGCCTCCCGGGCGAGCGCGGCCTTCTCCGACGAGCCGACCGTGCCGATGACGTGCACGCCCGCCTGCGCCAGGAGCTGGGTGAGCAGAAGCCCCACGCCGCCGGCGGCCGCGGTCACGAGGGCGGTGTGCCCTGGTGCGGCCGGGAAGGTCGTCCGGGCGAGGTAGTGGGCGGTCAGCCCCTGCAGCATGACCGCGGCCGCCGTCTCGAGGTCGACCTCGGCCGGGACGAGGACCAGGCGGTCGGCCGGGACCACGGTCTCGTCGGTATACCCCGTGCCGGGACACATCGCCCAGGCGACCCGGTCGCCGACAGAGACCTCGGAGACGTCCTCGCCGAGAGCGCGCACCGTCCCCGCACCCTCGCTGCCGACCACGAAGGGGGTGGGCATGGGGTAGGCCCCGGTGCGGTGGTAGACGTCGATGAAGTTCACCCCGCCTGTCGCCACGTCCACGAGCACCTCGCCCGGCCCGGGCTCGGGGGTGGGACGGTTCACGAGGGTGAGGGCCTGCGGCCCTCCGGGCTGGTCGACGATGATCGCACGCATGCGGGCGACGTTATCGCGGGGCGGCTCCACCGGTCGCGGCGACCCACCGCTCGAGGACGCGCGTGGCGGCGCCGTCGTCCAGGGCTGAGGCAGCCCGCTGCATACCGCTGCGGATCGTGTCGTGCAGCTGATCCCCGGTGCGCGGGTGCGCGGAGGTCTCGCCCGCCTCCACGAGCGCGAGCGCCGTCCCGGCGTTGAGCAGCACGGCGTCCCGCACGGCGCCGCGCTCACCGGCGAAGAGTCGTCGCGCGACCTCGGCGTTGTGCTCGGCGTCCTGCCCCCGCAGGGACTCCAGCGGGTGCAGGGGGAGGTCCAGCCGGCGGGGGTCCAGCACGTGCTCCTGGACGTGCCCTTCGGCGTCGGCCCACCACAGCCGGCTGGTCGTCGCCGTCGTGATCTCATCGAGCCCGTCATCACCGCGGAAGACGACCGCCTCGGTGCCCCGGGCCGCGAAGACCTCGGCCATCAGGGGAGCCATCCGGGCGTCCGCGCAGCCCACCGCGGCGTAGCGGGGCTGCGCGGGGTTGGTCAACGGGCCGAGGAAGTTGAAGGCGGTGCCGATCCCCAGCTCGCGACGGACCGCTCCGGCATACCGCATCGAGGGGTGGAAGGTCAGGGCGAAGCAGAAGGTGATCCCGGCCTGCAGCGCGACCTCCTTCACCCGCTCGGGGGAGAGGTCGAGGCGCACGCCGAGCGCCTCGAGCATGTCGGCGGACCCCGACCGGCTGGACGCCGCGCGGTTGCCGTGCTTGACCACCCGCGCGCCAGCCGCGGCCATGACCACGGCCGACATGGTCGAGATGTTGACCGTCATGGCCCGGTCGCCACCGGTGCCGACGATGTCGACGGTCGGTCCGTCCACGGAGAACCGCAGGGCGTGCTCCAGCATGGTCGCCGAGAGGCCGGACATCTCCTGAGCGGTCTCACCCTTGGTGCGCAGCGCGACGAGGAAGCCGCCCAGCTGCGCATCGCTGGCCGAACCGGTCATCACCTGGTCCATGACCCATGACGTCGTGCGGCTGGAGAGGTCCTCGCCCCGGGTCAGCGCCGTGAGGACATCCGGCCAGCTGTGGTCGGACTGCCCAGCGACCTCCGGATCCGTCGGGCCGGCGCCCGGGGTCACCGGCGAGCCAGGTCCGCGACGGCCGCGGTGAGGCGTGCCTCGTCCAGCGGCCGGGAGAGCACGGCGTCGGCCTGCGACCAGGTCGCGAGCCAGCCGTCGCCGGGGCGCCCGGTGAGCACGAGGACGGGCGGGCAGTCGAAGAGCTCGTTCTTGAGCTGCCGGCAGACGCCCATCCCGCCGTAGGGCTGGGACTCGCCGTCCAGGATCAACAGGTCGTAGGCACCGCTCTGGGCCTCCAGGAGCGTGACCTCGGGGGTGGCGCACTCCATCCACCGGGTGATGACCACGTCGTCGGCCGGCCGATCGCCGACCCCCACCCGGACGGCGTCCCGCACGCTGCGGTCGTTGCTGTAGAGCAGGACCGAGACGGAGGTGGTGGTGGCGCCGGTGGAGGCGGAGGGAACCGCAGGAGTGCTCATGCAGGCGATCCTACCGAGCCTCTGCGGCCGGAGAAAGCATGGGAGCGGCCGCGGTGGGGTGGTCGCGCGGGCAGTCACTCGATGCGTAAGATGAGCATGTGGCGACAACTCCTGCAGCAACCCTGAGCGACGCGGACCGGTTCCACGCGACCGCGCACGGACCGGCGACGCGCCCCAACATGGTGGCGGTCGGCACCATGGTGTGGCTGGGCAGCGAGATCATGTTCTTCGCGGGGCTGTTCGCGATGTACTTCACGATCCGTTCGGTCGCGGCCGACCTGTGGGCCGAGCGCACCGAGTACCTCGACGTGACCTTCGCCTCCATCAACACCATGATCCTGGTCGTCTCCTCGGTGTGGTGCCAGTTCGGGGTGTGGAAGGCAGAGCGGGGCATCCCGCACCGCACCGGCAGCATCTTCCACATCGGCAACCCGCTGGGGGAGACCGGCTGGGGCATGCGCGAGTGGTACACCCTCACCTACCTCTTCGGAGCCACCTTCATCGCCGGTCAGGTGTGGGAGTACGCCACCCTGACCATGGAGGGCCTGACTCCGACCGCCGACCCCTACGGCTCGGTGTTCTTCATCACCACAGGCTTCCACGGGCTGCACGTGACCGGCGGGCTCATCGCCTTCCTGCTCATCATCGGCCGCAGTTTCACCGCCAAGCGCTACACCCACGCGCAGGCGACCGGTGCCGTGGTCACGTCCTACTACTGGCACTTCGTCGATGTCGTCTGGATCGCCCTCTTCGCGGTGATCTACCTCGTGCGGTGAGCCGTATGCCGCACGGACCCCGCCCAGCCACTCCTGCACCCCGGAAGGACCGTCGAGTGAGTTTCCTCGCCGCCCGTCGCCGTAGCCCACTCGCGCTGCTGGTGCTGCTGTTCCTCGGCCTCGCCTTCACCGGCACCGCGTATGCCGCGCTGCAGACGGGCGCCGCCCCGGGCACGTCCGCGGAGGAGGCCTCGCCCGAGCAGCTCGAGGAAGGACGCCAGCTCTTCCTTGCCAACTGTGCCTCGTGCCACGGCACCAACGCCGGGGGCAACGGCAGCGACGGTCCCTCGCTGCACGGCGTGGGCGCTGCCGCGGTCGACTTCCAGGTCGCCACGGGTCGTATGCCGCTCCCGGCGCCGGGGGTCCAGGCCGAGCGCAACATCTCTCAGGTCCAGTTCAGCGCCGAGCAGATCGAGGCCCTCGCGGTCTACATCGACTCCCTGGCACCGGGCCCGGACGTGCCGGAGGCGCGGTGGCTGGACCCCTCGCAGGGCGACCCCGCCAACGGCGGTGCCGTCTACCGCACCAACTGCGCGATGTGCCACAACTCCTCGGGCACCGGAGGTGCCCTCACCCGTGGCAAGTACGCCCCCACCCTCATGGGCGTGGACGAGCAGCACATCTACGAAGCCATGCTCACCGGCCCGCAGTCGATGCCGGTCTTCAACGACCAGAACATCACGCCCGAGGAGAAGCGCGACGTCATCGCCTTCCTCAAGAGCGTGGAGGACGGCGCCAACGACCAGGGCGGTCACACGCTCGGGAGCCTCGGCCCGGCCGGGGACGCGCTCTTCGCCTGGACCATCGGGATCCTCGCGTTCATCGGCGCTGCCGTGTGGCTCGGACGAAAGGCGGCCTGAGACATGACGACCCCCCACCACGACGACACCACCCCCGCCGTGCGTGACTCGCACGCGTCGCCGGCCCGGACCGACCGGTTCGAGAACCCCGGTCTGCCGCCGCACGTGCCGCGGCGCGCCGACGTCGACCCCAAGGCCGCCAAGCGCGCCGAGGTCCAGGTCGTGGCGATGTTCACGATGTCGGCCCTCGCCTCGATCGCCTTCGTCGTCGCCTACTTCGCGATCGACCCGGACCTCAAGGGCTATCTCCTCGGCATCGGGGAGATGAACCTCTACCACCTCGCGCTCGGCGTGACCATGGGGCTCTCCCTGCTCGGGATCGGACTCGGTGCGATCCACTGGGCGAAGACCCTCATGCCCGACGAGGAGGTCATCGAGGAGCGCCACCCGCAGGCGTCCGGCGAGGAGGACCGGCTCGTCGTCGGTCAGACCCTGTCCCACGGCTGGCGCAGCTCCCAGCTCAACCGGCGCTCGGCCATCCTCGGCTCGGCCGGTGGGGCGCTGGGCCTCTTCGCCCTGCCGCTGGTCCTCCCGGTCGTCGCCGGTCTGGGTCCCCGACCGAGCCGCGAAGCCCTGTTCGAGACGCACTGGGAAGAGGGTGTTCCGCTGGTGGTCGATCACTCCGGGGCGCCGGTCAGGGCCGCCGACGTCACCCAGGGGTCGGTCTTCCACATCATGCCCGAGGGCTGGGCCGGGCCCCAGGCCTTCGAGGAGCACGGTGCCGAGGAGGTCATGGCCGCCAAGGCCACGGACCAGGTCATCCTGGTCAAGCTCGACCCCTCGCTCATCACCAGCGAGAAGCAACGGGAGTGGGGCTACGACGGCATCGTCGCCTACTCCAAGGTGTGCACCCACGTCGGGTGCCCCGTGGCGCTCTACGAGCAGCAGACCCACCATCTGCTGTGTCCCTGCCACCAGTCGACCTTCGACATGACCGACGACTGCACGGTGATCTTCGGGCCGGCCAAGAGGCCGCTGCCCCAGCTGCCGATCACGGTGGACGCCGAGGGCTACATCGTGGCCGCGGACTCCTTCCGCGAGCCGATCGGACCAAGCTTCTGGGAGCGCGAGCGCCCAGGTCTGTTGGGAGATGACGAGTCATGACGACGCACGTGCCCCAGGGTGCCGACCACCTCCGCACCGACACCACCGAGCCGCAGCGGCCGCAGAGCCAGACCGACCAGTCCTCCCCGGACGCGAAGTTCCCGGGCGCCCTGGTCTGGGCCGACGAACGCGTCGGCGCCGCCAAGGGGTTGCGCTTCGCCCTCAAGAAGGTCTTCCCCGACCACTGGAGCTTCCTGCTCGGCGAGATCGCGATGTACTCCATGATCATCGCGCTCATCACCGGCACCTTCCTCACCCTGTGGTTCGTCCCGAGCATGGGCCACGTGACCTACGACGGCGACTACGTCCCGCTCAAGGGTGTCGGGATGTCCGAGGCCTACGCCTCCACCCTCGACATCAGCTTCGAGGTCAAGGGCGGTCTGCTCATCCGGCAGCTGCACCACTGGTCGGCCCTCTTCTTCATCGTCGGCATCGCCCTGCACGCAGCCCGGGTCTTCTTCACCGGCGCGTTCCGCAAGCCGCGGGAGATCAACTGGGTCATCGGGGTCGTCCTCTCCCTCCTCGCCGCCATCGAGGGCTTCGCCGGCTACTCCCTCCCGGACGACCTGCTGTCGGGTACTGGCATCCGGGCCATGAACGGCTTCATGATGTCGGCGCCGGTGATCGGCACCTGGATGACGTTCTTCGTCTTCGGCGGGGAGTTCCCGGGCGAGGCGATCATTCCCCGGCTCTACATCGCCCACGTGCTGCTGCTCCCGGCGATCATCGTCGGCCTCTTCGTGCTGCACCTGGCCCTCGTCGTCGTCCACAAGCACACGCAGTACCCCGGCCCGGGTCGCACCAACGACAATGTCGTCGGGTTCCCGATCATGCCGGTGTATGCCGCGAAGGCCGGTGGCTTCTTCTTCGTGGTCTTCGGCATCACCGCCCTGGTCTCGGCCCTGGTGCAGATCAACGGCGTGTGGGTCTACGGACCGTACGACCCGACCCAGGTGACCGCGGGCAGCCAGCCCGACTTCTACATGTGGTTCTCCGACGGCGCACTGCGTCTGCTCCCGGGTTGGTTGGAGTTCACGCTGTTCGGCACCGTGTGGAGCTTCAACATCTTCCTCGGCTCGCTGGTGCTGCTGCCCCTGGTCTGGGCGATCATGGGCGCCTATCCCTTCATCGAGGCATGGATCACCGGTGACAAGAGCGAGCACCACATCCTCCAGCGCCCGCGCAACGCCCCGACCCGGACCGCGATCGGTATGGCGGCGATCTCGATGTATCTCGTGCTGGCGCTCGCCTGCATCAACGACATCCTCGCGATCAAGCTCGGGCTGTCCATCAACGACCTCACGATCCTCTTCCGGACGTTGTTCTTCGTCCTCCCGGTCCTCGTGTTCGTCGTGACCAAGCGGCTCTGCCTGTCGCTGCAGCGCCACGACCGCGAGCGGGTCCTGCACGGCAACGAGACCGGCCGGATCGTCCGGACGCCGGAGGGTCGCTTCTTCGAGGCCCACGAGCCGCTGGACGAGTACGAGCGGTGGGCCCTCGTCGACTACGACCCGCCGACCCCGCTGGGCCTCACCCAGGGCCCGGATGTCGACAGCCGCGGCGTCGCGCGCCGTCGGGGACCGCTGGCCGGGCTGCAGGCGGCGGCGTCGTCCTTCTTCTACAAGGACTCGGTCACCCCCGTGACTCCCTCCGAGCTCGCCGCGGCGCACCACCACGGCGAGCACGACGCGCTGGAGCAGGCCTCCGCGCCGCAGCTCGGGGTGCCGGTGAACGACAGCATCGGTGACGACGACTTCACCGACCACCACGGCTCGTCGGTGCAGGCACCTCCGCGCCATCACTGAGCACCAGCCCGACGACGAGCGCCCCGCCACCGAGACCGGTGGTGGGGCGTCGTCGACTCCTGCCGACACCGGTCCGGCGGAAGCGATGTCGATGTCCCGGGAGGAGTTCGAGGACGCCGTCGGCGACTCCCTCGACCTGGTGCCGGACGGTCTCATGGCCCGGTTGGACAATGTCGTCTTCCTCGTCGAGGACGAGCCGCCGCCGGAGGAGCCGGACCTGCTCGGTCTCTACGACGGGGTGCCGCTCACCGAACGGGACTGGGGCATGCAGCTGCCGGACCGCATCTTCATCTACCGGGGTCCGCTGCTGCGCATGTGCGAGGACCGGGACGAGCTGCTCGACGAGATCGCCGTGACGGTAGTGCACGAGATCGCCCACCACTTCGGGATCGACGACGACCGGCTGCACGAGCTGGGATGGGGCTGAGTCACCGGCCGCTACAGTGAGCGGGTGATTTCTGCCATCGTCATGATCAAGGCCGAGGTCGGCCGCATCCCCGAGGCCGCCCAGGAGATCGCCGAGATCGACGGCATCCGGGAGGTCTACTCCGTCACCGGAGACGTCGACCTCATCGCCATCGCGCGGGTCCAGCGGCACGAGGACTTCGCCGACGTCATCGCCGACCGGCTCAACAAGGTGGGCGGCGTCCTGGAGACGACGACGCACATCTCCTTCCGGGCCTACTCCTCCTCAGACCTCGAGGCGGGTTTCTCCCTCGGCCTCGACCACTGAGCTGATCAGGCCGGGAGTGCACCCACCGGCCGGTCCAGGGGCCGGGGTTGCCCGGCGACTCCGGGCTCGGCGCCCGACCATGTCGCCGCCACCGGCTCCAGGAGAGCGCGGCTCGCGCCGGCTCCGTCGACGGGGCACGTCCACTCGCCCGACAGGTCGACCAGTCGGACCCCGGGGGACTCCAGCCAGCGCAGGATGAGCTCGGTCTCCTCCGGCAGCGCCGCAGGTGCGGCCGATGCGTCTGGAGCGCTGACGACCTCGGCGGTCTCGCGGAGCGCCGCGACGTAGGGCATCGGGTCAGCCCCTCGGGGGCTCACGCTCGTGCCGCTCAGCCGGCCGTGGCGGACGCAGATGAGCTCCCACCCGCCCTGCTCGCCGCGCCGGGCGGCGATGATCTCGGGTGCGCGGGCGACCGGCCGCAGCCGCTGGCTCCGGGCGGCGGCCCGCACGAGCGCCATCATCCGGTCACGCATCGTGCGCGCCTCCTCGAAGCGTTCCTGCTCGGCGAGGTCGTCGAGGCGGGACCGCAGCGCCGTCACGACCTCGGTGGTGCTCCCGGCGAGGGCCTGACCCGCCCGAGCGACCACCTCGGCGTAGTCCTCCCGGCTCTGGGCTCCCACGCACGGACCCCCGCAGCGGCCGATCTCGAGCAGGACGCAGGCACTGGTGCCGGGGGAGCGCGCCGACAGGCGCCGGGTGCACTGGCGTAGCGGGACGACCTCGTGCAGGGCCGTGACGGCGGCCTCCGCGGAGCGCCGGGAGCCGAACGGGCCGGCATACTGCGCCTTGTCGTCCTTGACCGAGCGCACGACGGACAACCGGGGGAAGGCCTCGTCGGTCAAGCGCACCCACACGGCCTTCTCCGGGTGACGTGAGCGGCGGTTGTAGCGCGGCTTGTGCTCGGCGATGAGGCGCAGCTCGCGGACCGAGGCCTCCAGGGGGGTGGCGCAGACGATGGGGGTCAAGGACTCGGCGAGGCCGACCATCTCCGTCATCCGCCGCCGGGTCTCGGAGGCGGTGAAGTAGGTGAGGGTCCGCCGCCGCAGATCCGTCGCGGTGCCGACGTAGAGCGGGGTTCCTGTGCCGTCGCGGAAGACGTAGACCCCGGGGGCCGACGGCATCGCCTCGGCCAGGACCCGTTTGCGGCGCTGTGACGGGCTGACCCTCGAGCTGTAGGACTGCAGCTCCTCCAGCGTGTGCACCCCGAGGTTGCCGACCCGCTCCATGAGGCCGTACAGGACGTCGACCGTCGCCCGCGCGTCGTGCAGGGCACGGTGGTCGGGGGTGGTGGTCGCCCCGAACAGCCGCGCGAGGCTGGCCAGCTTGTGGTTGGGGGCCTCGTCCTTGCGCACCAGCTGACGGGCCAGCCGGACGGTGTCGAGGACCGGGAAACCCGGCCAGGGGTGCCCCGTCTCGCGGGCCGCCGCCTTGAGGAAGGACACGTCGAAGCCGGCGTTGTGGGCGACGAGCACGCTGCCCCGGGCGAACTCGAGGAACTGCGGCAGCACGGTGGAGATGGCCGGGGCCTGCACCACCATGGCGTTGGTGATGCCGGTCAGGACCGTGATGAAGGCCGGGATGGGGGTGGCGGGCCGGACGAGAGTCTGGAACTCACCCAGGACCTGGCCCCCGCGCACCTTGACCGCACCGAACTCGGTGATCTGCGACCCGGCGGGGGACCCGCCGGTGGTCTCGAGGTCGACGACGACGAAAGTCGTCTCGGACAGTGGGGTGCCGAGATCGCCGAAGGTCTCCTGGGTGTAGGTCACCACCCGCTCCGTGGTCCCGGTCACCGGGTGCCCCCCGCGGTGCGGTGCCGGGTGGGGCCCGCGAGGCTCGTGTGCCGCATCTGCATACCGGTGAGGCTAGGGCGGCCCACCGACAGACCCCTGACGGCGCGCGGGGAGCGGGGTCTGTCGGTGGGCAGCCCTAGCGTCGTCGTCATGAAGGAGGTGGACCCATGTACCCACACCCCACACCACCCACCCCGCGAGGCCAGTCCGTCGCGGTGATCGACTGCGAGACCTGCCCCGTCCGGGGGCGGCACTGCGGTGACTGCTTCGTGCCCGTCCTGGGCCGCATCTGGCTGGAGACGCCCACCCGGGCGGCCGAACCCTCACCCCGGCCCGGAGCGGACCGAGCGGAGCGAGCCGGGCAGGCCGCGCCGGGCGAACCTGGACCCGGCGTCCCGGTCGATCCGGACGACGCGTCGTCCGCAGGTCTGGACAGCGACGAGCTGGCCGCGGTGAGCGCCTTCGTCCGGGCCGGCCTGGTCGCGCCCCAGGAAGCGCGCGCCGCCCGCGCCCACGTCGAGCCCACCCGCAGGGTCGCCGCGGGCTGAAGCTCAGCCCGGGGGCGGCCTACGCCTGAGGTCACACCGCCCCCTGGGGTCCCAGGGTGGGGGGGATGACGGTATCTGCGCGGGATGACGACCTCGGCAGATCCCGATGTCCCGGCAGTCTGTGGTCCGTGTGACGGGCGTGGGGTGAACGCGAGCCGTGAGCCGCACGCACTGACGACGTGCCTCCCGCGCTCAACGGCGTTGGTAGACCGTCTCGATCTGCGCCGCGTAGGCCTCGGTCACCGCGGTGCGCCGCAGCTTGAGCGAGGGGGTGAGCATCCCCGACTCGATCGTGAAGTCCTCGGTCAGCACGGTGAACGCCCGGATCGACTCCGCCCGGCTCACCGAGGAGTTGGCCTGGTCCACGGCGGCCTGGATCTCCTGGCGCACGAGCGGGTGGGACGCGGCCTGCTCTGCGGAGACGTCTGCGAGATCGTGCTGGCCCAGCCACCCGGGCAGGACGTCCGCGTCCAGCGTCACGAGGGCCGCGACGAAGGGCCGACCCTCGCCGACGACGATGCACTGCGAGATCAGCGGGTGCGCCCGCAGGCGGTCCTCGAGCGGCCCAGGGGAGACGTTCTTGCCCCCGGCCGTGACGATGATCTCTTTCCTGCGCCCGGTCACCCGCAGGAATCCATCGGCGTCCAGCTCGCCCAGGTCTCCGGTGCGTAGCCACCCGTCCGAGAGCACCGCCTCGGTGGCCGACGGGTCGCCGCGGTAGCCCCGCAGCACCCCGACGCCCTTGACGAGGATCTCCCCGTCCGGCTCCACCCGGATCGCGACCCCCGGCAACGGACGCCCCACCGTGCCGATGCGCAGGAGGTCAGGGGTGTTCACGGTGGCCGGTGCCGTGGTCTCGGTCAGCCCGTACCCCTCGAGCACGACCAGTCCGGCGCCGCGGAAGAAGTGCCCGAGGCGCTCGCCGAGGGCTGCACCCCCCGAGATCGCGTGCGTCACCCGACCGCCGAGCGAGGCGCGCAGTCGCGAGTAGACCAGCCGGTCGGCCAGCGCGTGCTGGGCGCGCAGGCTCACCCGCACCGACCCGGTGTCGAGGGCGCGGCTGTAGGCCTCGGCGACGCGGGCGGCCCAACGGAAGAGCCGCCCGCGTCCCGCCGCCTCGGCCTTCTGCTCGGCCGCGTTGTAGATCTTCTCGAACACCCGTGGGACCGACAGCAGGAAGGTCGGCCCGAAGCCCGCGAGGTCGTCGAGGATCCTGCGCGGGTCCGGGCAGTGCCCCATCCGCACTCCGGCCCGCAGACAGACGACCTGGATGAAGCGCGCGAAGACGTGGGCCAGCGGCAGGAAGATGAGGTTGGCGGCGCCCGGGGCGTCGACGATGACGGACAACCGTTCGCAGGCGTTGTCCGCCAACGACATGAAGTTGTCGTGCGTCAGCTCGCAGCCCTTGGGGCGCCCCGTCGTGCCGGAGGTGTAGATGATCGTCGCGAGATCCGCCCGGGAGACCGTGCTGCGACGCTCCTCCAGCTCCTCGTCGCTGATCTCGACGCCGGCGCAGGCGAGCTCGTCCAGCGACCCGGACTCGATCTGCCACACGTCGCGCAGCTGGTCCAGGCCGTCACGGCAGCCGGCCAGGGTCGCCATCATCGCCGCGTCCTCCACGATGACGGCCACCGCACCGGAGTCCGCACAGATCCAGCGCACCTGCTCCGGGGCACTGGTCTCATAGATCGGCACCGGGACGGCGCCTGCGGTCCACAGCGCGAGGTCGGCGAGGGTCCACTCCAGCCGGGTCCGGCTCATGATGGCCACCCTGTCCCCGGGCTGGACGCCCGCGGCCATGAAGCCCTTGGCGAGCCGGTCGACCCGCCTGGAGAGCTCGGCTGCGGTGACGTCCTCCCAGCCCCCGTCGTGCGGCACCGAGACCAGGACCCGTCCCGGCTCCCGCAGCGTCCACCGGCGCAGGTAGTCGGCGATCCCTCCCGGGGCGTCCTCGGACACCAGAAGGGGTACGGACACCTCGCGCACGACAGCACCTCCCGTGGGTGGTTCGGGTTCGTTCAAGGGGTGCTCACCCTACCCTCGGGGGATAGGGTGATCGGGTGAGCATCTGCGTCGGCGTGGACATCGGGGGCACCAAGATCGCGGCGAGCGCGGTGCAGGACGGCAGCATCCTGGAACAGGCGTTGCGGGAGACACCCGCGCAGGCACCCGACGACATCGTCACCGCCGTGGCCGACGTCCTGCGCGAGCTCACCGAGCGACTCGGGCCGGAGCGCCCGGTGGACGCGGTCGGCGTCGCGTGCGCCGGCTTCATCGACCGTAGCGGCGACATGGTGGTCTTCGCGCCCAACCTCGCCTGGCGCGACGAGCCGCTGCGGGAGCGCCTCGAGGAGGCGACCGGCCTGCCGGTGGTGCTGGAGAATGACGCCAACGCGGCGGCCTGGGGAGAGTTCCGCTTCGGCGCCGCCCGCGACGTCGAGGAGATGGTCCTCATCACCCTCGGCACCGGGGTGGGCGGGGGCATCGTCGTCGACGGGGAGCTCGTGCGGGGCACGCACGGCATGGCGGCCGAGGTGGGGCACATGCGGATGGTGCCGGACGGCCACCGCTGCGGGTGCGGCAACAAGGGCTGCTGGGAGGTGTATGCCTCCGGCAGCGCCCTCGTGCGCGAGGCGCGCGACCTGGTGGCCGGCGGCAGCCCGCACGCGGGCGCGCTCGCCGACGCCTGCGGGGGTGACCCCTCCGCGCTGAGCGGCGTGATGGTGACCGAGGTGGCGCAGGCGGGGGACCCTGCCGCGCAGGAGCTGCTCGAGGACGTCGGCCGCTGGGCCGGTGAGGGACTGGCCTCGCTCGCGGCGATCCTCGACCCCGGCCTGCTCGTCATCGGCGGCGGTGTCTCGGCGGCGGGGGACCTCGTCCTGCAGCCCGCGAAACGGACCTTCGCACGCAATCTCACGGGGCGTGGGCACCGGGAGATCATCCCGGTCGTGCTCGCGGAGCTGGGCAACGAGGCGGGGATGATCGGCGCGGCGGACCTCGCCTCGCGACGGGTGTGAGCCTGCGTCCCGCGACCTCGGCGCCACCGGCGGTCGGGGTCGACGTCGGCGGGACGCGGGTCAAGGCAGGGTTGGTCGAGGCCACCGGTGAGGTGGTCGCGAGGGTCCACCGGCTCACCCCGGGGCGGACCGTCGCGGCGGCCGAGGTGGAAGAGCTCATCGCCGAGGTCGTGCTGGACCTGCTGGGGCAGGTCGCGGTGGCCGAGCGCGGCGCCATCCCTGTCGGGGTGGGTGCCGCCGGCTTCGTCGACGCGGCCCAGGGGCGGGTGGTCTTCGCCCCGCACCTGTCCTGGCGCGACGAGCCGTTGCGGGAGAACCTCGCGAGGCGGCTCGGGCGCCCGGTCCTCGTCGACAACGACGCGCACGCCGCGGCGTGGGCCGAGCACCGCTACGGCGCCGGGGTCGGGGAGAGTCATCTCGTCATGCTCACGCTCGGCACCGGCATCGGGGGCGCGATCCTCACCGAGGGCCGGCTGCAGCGCGGCCGGCACGGACTGGCCGGTGAGTTCGGGCACCAGCAGCTCGTCCCCGACGGGCTGCGCTGCGAGTGCGGCAACCGTGGCTGCTGGGAGCAGTACGCCTCCGGTCGGGCGATCGCCCGGTTGGCCCGGGAAGTGGTGGCCGCCGGTGGTGACCACGCCTCGGCGCTCGTCCGCACGCTCGACGGGGGAGAGCCCGGGGCACTCACCGGGGAGCACGTGACGCGAGCCGCGCGCGAGGGTGACCGGGCGAGCCGGGAGATCCTGGCCGAGGTCGGTCGACACCTCGGGGTCGGCCTCGCCGGCGTCGCGGCCTCCCTCGACCCCGGCACCGTCGTCATCGGGGGCGGGGTGAGCCTGGCCGGCGACCTCCTGCTGGACCCGGCGCGGGAGACCCTGGCCCGGACCCTGGTCGGGCGCGGCCACCGCCCGGTCCCGCCGGTGCGCGCGGCGCAGCTGGGGGAGGTGGCCGGGATGGTCGGCGCCGCCGACCTCGCGCGGCACGCGGCGGCCGGGCCCTCGGCCTGACGCGCGCACGCACCGAGTGACCCCGCATACCTCGTCCTCGGGCGACGTGGGGGAGGATGAGCCCATGCCCTCCCTGCGCGTCGCCAGCTACAACCTGCGTGGACTCAAGGACAGCGCGGAGGCCGCCGCGGCGGTGGTCCGCGCGATGCGCCCCGACGTCCTCCTGCTGCAGGAGCTGCCCCGATACCCCGGGTCGGAGTATGCCGTCAGCGCCTTCGCCCGGGACTGCGACCTGCTGTGGTCAGGTCGCACCCGCCTGGTCAGCGGCACCGGCCTCATGACCGCGCTCCGGGTCACCGCCACCGACTCGCAGGACCGGCGGTTGCGCGTCGGGCTGCGGGAGAACCCGCGCAGCTACACCCTCACCCAGGTGCGGCTGCCGGGGGGGCAGCGGGCCCATGTCGTCTCGGTCCACCTGTCGCTGCGCGCGCAGCAGCGGGTGGAGCACGCCGGGACGGTCCTGTCCGAGCTCGCCGCCGACCCGGCCTTCCCGGACGACGTGCCGCTGGTCGTCGGCGGTGACCTCAACGAGGGGCCCGACGGGGCGGCCTGGGGGAGGTTCACCGAGGCCCTGGTCGAGGTGAGTGCCGAGCACCCGACCTTCCCCGCGCACCAGCCGCACCGTCACATCGATGCGATCTTCGCCCGGGGGCACCGTGCGGTGACGCCGGGAGACCCGGCGCTGCTGGAGGGTATGCCGGTGCGCGAGGCGAGCGACCACCTGCCGGTCTGGGTCGACCTGGAGATCTGAGCGCCGCACCGGGCGCGGTGCCCGACCCCCGGCCGCGCCCTCAGACCCGGGCGCCGTCGTCGTTGTCGAAGGGGCGGCGCCGGCGGGGCTGGCGCAGGATGAGCAGCACGAAGCCGGCGACCGCGAGCACCAGACCCAGAGCGGCGAAGCCCGGGGGCAGCAGGGGCACGATCGCCGAGCAGACCACGAGCAGCGGCCCGACGACGAGGCCGATGACGATCCCCCAGAAGTGCAGGTCACCGGCGGGCAGGGGCTCCGGGGGTGGGGGGACGAAGTGGTCCTCGTCCTGGTCCTCGGGCGGCTCGTAGGAGCGGTGGTCGGTCGCCATCCCCTCAGGGGTGCCGGTGCCGAGGTGCTGCGGGCGCTGCTGCTCCGCGGGTGGCCACGGCGGGTTGACCACGCGGCCCGAGGGAGGGGAGTCCTCACCGCGCAGGCCGGCCACGATCTCGCGGAAGGCCCGGTCCACGTCAGGATCGGCGGGGCCGTCCTCGGGGCTGCGGGGGCTCACCTGTCCAGTCTCGCACGACGCGGTGTCGATCCTCACCCGGCGAGGCAGTCTCGGGGGTAGAGTCGGCGCGCACACCGGCGCCCGCAGCGCGGCGGGACGACATGGCCCAAGGAGGAACCTCGGTGATCTACTGGATCCTCAAGCACCTCGTGGTCGGTCCGCCCGTGCGTGCCGTGTTCCGGCCCTGGATCGAGGGTCGGCAGCACATCCCCGCGGAGGGCGCGGCCATCCTGGCGAGCAACCACCTGTCCTTCTCCGACTCGATCTTCCTGCCGCTCATGGTGGACCGGCGGATCACCTTCCCCGCCAAGATGGAGTACTTCACCGGTACCGGGGTCAAGGGCTGGCTGACCAAGATGTTCTTCACCTCGACCGGGCAGATCCCCATCGACCGCTCGGGCGGGTCCGCGTCCATGGCGGCGCTGGAGCAGGGGCTGCAGGTGCTGCGCCGCGGCGAGCTCTTCGGGATCTACCCCGAGGGCACCCGCAGTCCTGACGGGCGGCTCTACCGCGGCAAGACGGGGATGGCGCGCCTCGCCCTGGAGGCCGACGTGCCGATCATCCCCTGCGCGATGATCGACACCGACAAGGCCCAGCCGACCGGTCAGCGGATCCCCAACGTCGTCCAGGTCGGGGTGCGCATCGGCCGCCCCATCCACCACCCGGAGTATGCCGGGCGCACCGAGGACCACGTGGTGCTGCGCCAGATCACCGACGAGGTCATGGCCGAGCTGCAGCGCCTCTCGGGACAGCCCTACGTCGATGAGTACGCCGCGACGGTCAAGGAGCGGCTGGCCGCCCGGGCCCGGGCCGGGGTGGCGCAGGCACGGGTCGGTCTCGAGCAGGCGACCGAGAAGGCCAAGGAGGGGCTGGAGCAGGCGGGGGAGAAGGCCCGGGAAGGGCTGGGCCACGCCCGTGACGACCTCGCCGAGGCCACCGAGAAGGCCAAGGAGAGCCTCGCCGAGCGGCGGGCGCGACGGCATACCGAGCACGAGGACGCCCCCGAGGCGTGACGCCGCGTCAGATCCACCCCTCGCCGTCTCCTACGATGGTTCGGTGAGCACCGACCTGACCGGCCTGGCCACCTCCGGGGGCCACGACATCGACTGGCCCGACCTTCCCGCGCAGCAGCAGCCCACGTGGGCCGACCCCGCCGCGCTCGCGCAGACCCTCTCGGTGCTCGGGACCTATCCGCCGCTCGTCTTCGCCGGCGAGTGCGACCAGCTGCGCTCGCGGATGGCCGACGTGGCCGCCGGACGCGCCTTCACGCTGCAGGGCGGCGACTGCGCGGAGACGCTGGCCGACGTGACCGGCCCCAACATCCGCGACCGGATCAAGACGATCCTGCAGATGGCCGTCGTCCTGACCTACGGCGCGGGCCTGCCCATCGTCAAGGTCGGGCGCATGGCCGGGCAGTTCGCCAAGCCGCGCAGCTCGGACACCGAGACCCGCGACGGCACCACCCTGCCGGCCTACCGCGGCGACATGGTCAACGGCTTCGAGTTCACGCCGGAGTCCCGGCAGCCGGACCCCGACCGACTGCTGCGCTGCTACCACGCGAGCTCGGCGACCCTCAACCTCGTGCGGGGCTTCACCAGCGGCGGCTTCGCCGACCTGCGCAGCGTCCACGCCTGGAACAAGGGCTTCCTTCGGGGCCCGGCGCAGGCGCGCTACGAGGTGATGGCCAGCCAGATCGACCGGGCGGTCCGCTTCCTCGAGGCCTCCGGCGTCGCCGACGCCGAGGAGATGCGCCGGGTGGAGTTCTACTCCGCCCACGAGGCGCTGGTCCTGGACTACGAGCGTCCGATGGTCCGCCGCGACCACCGCACCGGTCTGCTCTACGACACCTCCAGCCACCTCGTGTGGGTGGGCGAGCGCACCCGGGACCTCGACGGCGCGCACATCGACTTCGTCTCCCGGATCCAGAACCCGGTGGCGGTCAAGCTCGGCCCCGGCGCTGACCGCGACACGGTGCTCGCCCTCATGGACCGGATCGACCCCGACCGCGTCCCGGGGCGCCTCACCTTCATCACCCGGATGGGCGCCGGCACCATCCGCGACGTCCTGCCCTCGCTGCTGACCTCCCTCGGGGAGGACGCCCGGCGCGTCGCGTGGGTGTGCGACCCGATGCACGGCAACACCTTCACCTCGCCCAGCGGCTTCAAGACCCGCCGCTTCGAGGACGTCGTCGATGAGGTGCGCGGCTTCTTCGAGGCGCACGCCGAGGCGGGGACCCACCCGGGCGGCATCCACGTCGAGCTCACCGGCAACGACGTGACCGAGTGCGTCGGCGGCGCCACCCCCGTCGACCTCGACGACCTGGGCCTGCGCTACGAGACGGTGTGCGATCCCCGGCTCAACCACCAGCAGAGCCTGGAGCTGGCCTTCCTCGTCGCCGAGATGCTGGAGCGGGGCGGACGCTGAGGTGGGTCCTGTGCGCGAGGCCGAGCACGGGCGTGTCTCCGACCTGCGGTCGGACACGCTGACCCGGCCGACCCCGGCCATGCGCGAGGCGATGCTCGACGCGGAGGTCGGTGACGACGTCTACGCCGAGGACCCCACCGTCGCGGCGCTGGAGGAGCGGGTCGCGGACCTGCTCGGCCACGAGGCCGCGCTCTTCATGCCCACCGGGTCGATGGCCAACCAGATCGGGCTGCGTCTGCACGCCGGCCCCGGTCAGGAGATCATCAGCGACCACCTCGCCCACGTCCTGCGCGCCGAGCTCGGTGCGGCTGCGGCCTACTCCGGCATCACCACCCGCAGCTGGGTGGCCGACCGTGGCCGGCTCGACGTCGACACCGCGCTGGCCGTCATGGTGCCCGACGGCGGGGCATACCAGGTCAGCACGGCGTGCGTGGTCGTCGAGAACACCCACAACTTCGGCGGCGGCACGATCCAGCCGGTCGAGCAGATGCGGCTCCTGCGGGAGGGCACCGCGCAGGTCGGGGTGGGCGTCCACCTCGACGGCGCCCGGCTGTGGAACGCCCATGTGGCGACCGGCACCCCTCTCGCGGACTACGGTGCCTGCGCCGACACGGTCTCGGTCTGTCTGTCCAAGGGGCTGGGCGCACCGGTCGGGTCGGTGCTCGCCGCCTCCGCGGAGCAGATCGGCCAGGCGCGGATCCTGCGCAAGCGGATGGGCGGCGGCATGCGGCAGGTCGGGTTGCTGGCTGCGGCCGGACGGTATGCCCTGGAGCACCAGCTGGAGCGGCTCGCCGAGGACCACCGGCGCACGGCGAGGGTCGCCCGGGCCGTCGGGGAGGCGGCCCCGGACGTGCTCGACCCGGACGACGTCCAGACCAACATCCTCGTGCTCGACGTCGCGGCGGCGGGGTGGGGCGCGGGGGACTTCATCGGCGCGGCCGGCGAACGCGGTGTGCTGGGCTACCCCACCGACGCGCGGCACGCCCGCTTCGCCTGGCACCTCGACATCGACGACGCCATGACCGAGCACGCCCTGGACGTGCTGCTGGACCTCCTCGCGCCGGGCCGTGGCGGCGCCTCGTCGTGAACGACGCGGGTGAGCCAGGGACGCTGCCTCCGGGGCAGCGCCTGACCCACACCTGGCGAGCCTCGCACTACGGCCGGGTGCCGCGCCTGGATGCCGAGGACTGGACGCTGCGGATCGCCGGCGACACCCTCGACGGCGGGGTGACCGTGCTCACCTGGGACGACCTGACGCGCCTCCCCCAGACGGAGCTCGTCGCGAGCCTGCACTGCGTCGACCGGCACAGCGTCCCCGACCTGCGGTGGGGCGGGGTTCTCCTGCGGGAGGTGCTCGCGCTCGCGCCGCCGCACCCGGACGCCCGGCACGCGCTGCTGGCGGCGGCACGGGGGTATGCGGCCGCGGTGCTCGTCGAGGACCTGCGGCACCCCCAGGCCCTGCTGGCCCACAGCGTCGAGGGTGATCCGCTGACGGCCGAGCACGGCTGGCCGGCCCGTGCCGTGCGGCCGCACCTCTACGGCTTCAAGGGTCCGAAGTGGATCGTCGAGCTCACCTACCACCGGCACCCGCAGCAGGGGTGGTGGGAGTCGCACGGCTACCACCCCCGGGCCCGGGTGGCCCACGAGGAGCGGTGGGCCCACCAGGGCTGAGGTCGGCTCAGACGACGGCGAGGACGATCTGCGTGCCCACCGGCACCTGCTCCCCGGGCTCCACCGACTGCTCACGCACGGTGCCGAAGAACCCGCCCCGGACGTCCTCGCGCTCCACGACGAGACCGAGGCCGGTGAGCTCCTCCTCCGCGGCGCCGAACTGCCGCCCGACGACCTGCGGGACCGTGACCAGCTCCGGTCCCTGCGAGATGACCAGCGTCACCGTGCTGCCGCGCTCGACGAGGCCCGAGGTGGGTGACTGGCTCACCACGGACCCCTCGGCGACGTTGTCGTCGAAGACGCGCTCGGGGTCCACCGTCACGGTGAGCCCCGCGTCCACGAGCCGCGCGCTCGCCTCCTGCTCGGTGAGCCCGTTGGTGCGCGGGACCGCGACCGGTGCCGGTCCGTTGCTGATGACCACCGCGACCGCGCCGCCTGGCGGCAGCTGCTCACCGGCACCGGGCGAGGTGCGCAGGATCTGCCCCCCCCGGCTCGCTCTCGTGGTACTCCCGGGTCTGCTGGCCGAGGGCGAGGTTGACCTCGCCGAGGGCCTCGCGCGCGGAGTCGACGGACAGGCCGGTCAGCGGCGGGACGGCATAGCGCTCCGGACCCTGGGACACGACGACCGGCACATCGGTGCCGTGTCGCAGCTGCACCCCCGCCTGACGCTCGGCGGAGATGACGATCCCGGTCTCGATGTCCTCGGAGTAGGCGTAGGTGATGACGGGGTCGAGCTGCTCGGCGTCGAGGGCGGCGCGGGCCTGGTCCTCGGGCAGGTCCACGACCTGCGGCATGGGGGAATGGACCCCTGGTCCCTCGAGCAGCCACCACGCGGCATACCCGCCGCCGGCGAGCAGGAGCACGAGCAGCAGGCCCAGGACGAGCCCACCACGGCGCCGGGCCGGGCGGGGGGAGCGTGCGGCGGGCCGGCTGGAGGTCTGGGCGCGGGCCGGGCGGTTGCCGGTGGTGCGGGCGTAGTGCCCCTCGGCCCGGGCCGGCCGCCCCACCGGCAGGTGCCGAGTGGAGTCGCTCGCCCCGCCCACCACCTGGGTGAGGTCGCTGCCCGAGCTCGTGTCGGGCGCGCTCGCGCGCGGCGCGGGGGGCGGCGTCCAGCTCCTCGTCGGTCAGCTCGCGCAGGCACGCGCGCAGCTGGGTCAGCAGCTCTGCGGCGTCGACCGGTCGGTCGGCGCGGTCGGTCGCGGAGGCCCGTCGCACGAGCTCGTCCACCGGCCCCGGGACGCTCGGGGTGAGCTCGCTCGGGGAGGGCACGCTGCCGTGGACGTGCTCGTAGGCCACCCGCAGCGGGTCGCCGCCGGGAAAGGCCTTGCTGCCGGTGAGCAGCTCGAAGAGGAGCAGGCCGAGGGCGTACACGTCGGTGCGTGCGTCGATCGCGTCGTGCTCGACCTGCTCGGGGGCGAGATAGGCGGCAGTGCCCCACAGCAGCTCAGAGCTGGCGTGGCGACCCGACACGGAGACGGCCCGGGCCAGCCCGAAGTCGGCGACCTTGACCCCGCTCTCGCGCCCGTCGGCGAGCAGGACGTTCTCCGGCTTGATGTCGCGGTGCACCAGCCCGCGCCGGTGCGCCTCGGCGAGGGCCTCGGTGACGGGCAGCAGCAGGGCCATGGCCCGACGGGTGGACATCGGGGCGTGCTCGGCGATGACGTCGCGCAGCGTCGGGCCCTCGATGAGCTCCATCGCCAGGAAGACGATCTCCTCGTCCTCACCCTGGTCGTAGACACCGACGACGTGCGGGTGGGACAACCGCGCCGCAGCGCGGGCCTCGGCGACGAAGCGCCGCACGAAGGCGTCGTCGTCGGCCAGGTCCGGCCGCATGACCTTGAGCGCGACCGGGCGGTCCAGCCGGAGGTCCCGCGCGCGGTAGACCGTGGCCATCCCGCCCCGGGCGAGCTCGCCCACCACCTGGTAACGACCGTCGATGACACGGTCGAAGAGGGTGGAGGTCGGGGCGGTCACGCCCCGAGTCTACGAAGCGCGGGCGCCGGAGGGTGGGACGTGGGCGGCCATGGTATGCCGCGCGGCCGGCCTCAGAGCGTCTTCTGGAAGTGCTTGATGTTGCGGACGTACTGCCGGGTGTCGGGGAAGAGCCCGTGTTGGCGGACGCTGGCCAGGCCCTGGTAGTAGCCGCCGATCGCCTCGTCCGTGCTGCCGGCCGAGCGCAGCAGGGTGCGCATGATGACCACGCCGGCCGTGACGTTGTCCTGCGGGTCGAGCAGGTTGAGCTCGCGGCCCACGAGGCCGGAGGCCCACTGGCCCGAGCTGGGGATGACCTGCATGGCGCCGATGGCGTTCGCGGGGGAGACGGCGCGGTGGTTCCAGCCCGACTCCTGGTAGGACAGGGCGAGCATGAGGGTCGGGTCGACGCCGTGGCGCTCGCTGGTCCGGACGATGAGGTCCCGCATGGCCGACCTGCTGGGCACGTCGGTCTCGGCCAGGTAGTCGCGGTTCGCGGCCGCGGACCGGGCGATCCCGTCGCTGTAGCGGTAGTGCAGGAAGGTGTCCGGCACCTTCTCCCCGGCCCGGTGGTCGCCGATGGTGCTCTCGTCGTAGGGGCGGTCGAGCGCCTTCGGTGCCGCGGCCCGGGACGCCGGGGCGGACCCGGTGAGGCGCAGCTTCTGGCCGGGGTAGATGAGTCGGGTGTCCGCGAGGCCGTTGGCCCTCGCGATGTCGGCGACGCTCACGCCGTGCCGTGCCGCGATGTCCGTGAGGGTGTCGCCCGCGCGGACCGTGACGGTGCTCGCCGCGCTCGCCGAGGTCGCGCGCGGGGACGCGGAGGTGCTCGGGCTGCTGGCGGGTCGTGCCTCGCCGGCCGCTCCGGGCAGGCGCAGCACCTGACCCGGGTAGATGAGGCGGCTGTTGCTGATCGAGTTGACCGAGACGAGGTCCTTGATGCTCACGCCGTGCCGCACCGCGAGGTGGGAGAGCGTGTCGCCGGCCCGGACGGTGATGGTGCCGCGGCCGCCCGAGGTCGTCGCGTCGCGCGTCGGCGCAGGCGCCGAGGCGCCGGTGGACGTGCTCTTCCCGGCGCTCCCGCCGGGGATGCGCAGCGTGGCGCCGGGCATGATCCACCGGCCGCCGTCGCGCAGGTCGTTCGCGCGGACGATGGCGCCGGCGCTCACGTCATACCGGGCAGCGAGGTCGTAGACCGTGTCTCCGGAGACGACCCTGTGCGTCGTCTCCTTCTGGGTCCGGACCATGGTGTCCAGCGGTGCGGTCGCGTGCACACCGGTCGGTGCGACGTAGGCCTGGGATGGGAGGTCGCCCGGGGGCAGGGCGGCGAAGAGGGGGCTCACGTCTTTCCTCCAGTGACGTCTGTGGTGCGAGGTAGGGATGACACCCACGGGGCATAGGGGGACAAGGTGACCCGTGAGGCATGAGGGACAGTACCGTGCGGACGGAACGACCGCCACCTTTTGGGCGTGTCGTGACATGTGATTGACTAGTAGATGTGGTAAGTGACAACGATGTAGTTCAGGAATGGTTGACGGTGCCGGACGTCATGGAGCGCACCGGAGCGAGCGTGCAGGAGGTCCGGCGCTGGCTGCAGGAGCGCGATGTCGTCGGACGGCGCCGGGGTCCCGACCGGGTGATGATGGTGCCCGCAGGGTTCATCGACGACGAGGGTCCGCTCCCGGCGCTGCGCGGCACCATCACGGTGCTCGCCGACGGTGGCCAGAGCGATGAGGAGATCATCGACTGGCTGCACGCGCCGGACGACTCGATGACCGGGGGCAGCGCGATCGCCTCCCTCCACGCCGGAGCCAAGACCGAGGTGCGGCGCCGGGCCCAGGAGCAGGCCTTCTAGGACCGTCCGGCCGGCCGTTCCCTCAGGTGGAGCGGTCGGTACAGACCGCGACGAGCTCGGTCAGGGCCTGCCGACCCTCGTCGGTGAGCCCGGGCGTGCCCTCGATCGTCCGGGCGGCCTGCTCGGCGCCGGTCCCGATCATCTGCTCGGTGCGCCCCAGGGCGCCCGAGTCGACCATGACCTCCCGCACCCGGTCGACGGACCCCTCGGACAGATCCGGGTCCCCGAGTGTGCGCTCGACCAGGGCGCGGCCGTCGGCGTCGGCATGGGCCAGGGTCTGGGCGATGAGCACGGTGTGCTTGCCCTCGCGCAGGTCGTCGCCGGCCGGCTTGCCGGTCTGCGCCGGGTCGCCGAAGACGCCGAGCACGTCGTCGCGCAGCTGGAAGGCCTCGCCCAGGGTGGCGCCGTAGCTGTGGAGTCCCTCCCGGGTCTGCTCCTGCACCCCGGCCGCGTCCGCGCCGATGAGCAGCGGCTGCTGGACCGAGTAGCGCGCGCTCTTGTAGCGGATGACGGTGAGGCACCGCTCCAGGCGCTGGTCGAGGTCGAGGTCGCCCCACCCGCGTGCGCCCTCGAGCATGTCGAGGAACTGGCCTCCCATGAGCTGGGTGCGCATCCGGTCGAACTCGGGGCGCGCCCGCTGGAGGGCGTCGGGGGTCAGCCCGCTGCTGGTGAAGACCTCGTCGGTCCAGTTGAGGCAGAGGTCGCCGGCCAGGATCGCCGCGGCGTGGCCGAAGGAGTCCGCGTCGCCGGACCAGCCCTGCTCCCGGTGGTGCCTCGCGAAGGTCCGGTGGGCGGTGGGCTGCCCGCGCCGCAGGTCGCTGTGGTCCATGACGTCGTCGTGCAGCAGGGCGGCCGCCTGGAAGATCTCCATGGCGCTCGCGGCGCGGACGGCGGCCGGGTCGTCCGCGCCGCCGAGGGCGCGCCAGCCCCAGTAGAGGAAGGTGGCCCGCAGGCGCTTCCCGCCGGCGAGCAGGTCGGCGACCGCGTCGACCAACGGGGCCATCGGCGGCCCGAGCTCGTCGAGCACGACGCGCTGCTGGGCGAGGTGCTCGTCGAGGACGTGTTGTACGCGGGGGCGCAGGTCCACGCCGTCCAGGGCCTGCATCACGGATCCTCCTGTGCCTCGGCGGCCCCCGGTGGGTGGCCGGAAGGGCGGTGTGTCCCGGTGGTGTCGCCCGGACCCGAGCCTAGCCGTTGCGGCGTGCGGCCCGGGTCACCCCCTCCTGCGACCCGGGCCGTGCTCACCATGGTCGCCGGAGGGGCTCGAGCCGCGCAGAAGTTGTCCACAGAGGGAGGGAGGGGGTTGAGTCTGTCGGTGTCCGGTCGTACATTTGTGCCATCGCTGATGTCGAACACAAGTTCGATCACGAGGTGAAGACCGTCGCCCGCACGGTCGCAGTGCCAAGGAGGCGGATCCATGAGCAGGAGCTACCACGAGCCGGTCGAGGTCAGGCTGGGCCGGGCGCAGGAGCACGGTGTCCGGGTCGAGGCGGCGCTGCCGGCCGGGATCGGCGGAGGTGACGGGAGGGCTGGTGGTCGAACGGTCGCCGACCACGACGACCCGCAGGTCCCGGCCGTCTTCCTCTGGCGGGGCCGGGTGCACCTCGTGCGTGCGGTGCTGGGGCAGTGGAGTCTGCGGGTGCCGTGGTGGCGCTCCGAGGAGCAGGCCGACCCCGGGTCGGCCGCGGCCGAGGACATCGCGCCCGATGTCGCCGACCGGGCGGGAGGAGATCTGGAGCGGACCGTCTGGCGGGTCGAGGCGGGTGCTGGGCGCGCCGCAGGTACCGGCGTCTACGACCTCGTCCAGGGCGAGCAGTGGTGGTTGGAGCGGGTCGCCGACTGAGGTCGGGAGCATCGTGCGCGGCAGCTGCCGACGCGCGCAGGAGCAGCGATGAGGATCACGGAAGGGAACGACGGGATGACGATCACCGAGACCGGAGTCACCGCAGGAGCGGTGCTGGATCTGCTGGAGCGCTCGCGAGGCGTGCTGCTGCAGGCCTGCCACAGCGGGACCGCGGCGGAGCGCTACACCCAGGCCCACCTGTCCGCCCTGCGTGCCGGGGCGGCCTTGCTGGCGGCGCGCGCCACGCCCACCGCCACCCGCCGCAGCCGGCCGCGCAGCGTCTGGGAGATGCTTCCGACGGTCGCTCCCGAGCTGACCGAGTGGGCCGCGTTCTTCGCCGCGTCCGGCCGCCGGCGGGTGGCGCTCGAGCGAGGAGGAGCCAGCGCGGCCGTGACGACGCGCGAGGCCGATGACCTGGTGCGGGCGGCGGAGCACTTCCTCGACCTGGTGCGCGCGGCGCTCCACCTGCCGTGCGAGACCTCGCTGCACTCCGAGCTGACCCCCCTGGGGCACGGGTGAGTCCGGTGGCGGCTGGAGGCGACGACTTCGTGCACCTGCACGTCGCCTCCAGCGCGTCCATGCGGTATGGCGCCTCCCACCCGGTCGACCTCGTCCGGCGGGCGGCCGAGCTGGGCCAGTCCGCGCTGGCGCTGACCGACCGTGACGGGCTCTACGGCGCGGTGCGTTTCGTCCGTGCCTGCACGGAGGCCGGGATCGCCCCGGTGCTGGGGGTGGATCTCGCGCTGGCGGGCTCGCCGCCCGCAGGAGGGTCGGGCGGGCGGTCCGGGGCGTCGGCCTCCACGCCGTTCGTGACGGGGCTGCGGGAGACACCTCCCGAGCGGTCCCGGATGTCTCCCGGCCGCGGGTGGGGAGAGGGGCTGGACGTCCGGCCGGACCGGCGCGGTCCGCGCACCCCGGTCAAGGGGGGCGCCCTCGTCGACGACCAGCAGCCGCGGGTGGTGCTGCTGGCCCGGGGCCAGCGCGGTGGGGCCGAGGCGGGCTCCGGGTGGGCGAGGTTGTGCCGACTGGTCACGCACACCCACCTGGCGGGCGAACGCTCGGTGCCACGGGTCACCCCCGAGCTCATCGCCCGGGCTGCCGCCGGCGCTGCCGGGGCCTCCCCGGTCGTCCTGCTGCTGGGGCCGGACTCCGACGTCGGCCGGGCGCTGCTGGCCCGCCGTCGCGACCTGGCCCGCCACCTCCTCCTGGGGTGGGCGAGGCTGCTCCCCGCGGGGGCGGTGCGGATCGAGGTGGTCTGCCACGGTGGGCCCGAGGGCACGCCGGGGAGCCTGGCCCATGCCACGGCGTCGTGGGCGCTGGCCCGCGAGGTCGGCGTCCCCGCCGTGCTCACGGCGGCGGTGCGGCACGCGCACCCCGAGCAGGCGCGGGTCGTGGACGTGCTCGACGCCGCCCGCCGCCGGGTCGCGCTCGACGAGCGGCACCTCGACCGGGTGAGCAGCGCCGGCCACCTCGCGCAGACCGCTGTCATGCACGGGCTGGCCCGGCAGCTGGAGCGCGCCGGGGGGCCTGGCGCCCGGGCCGAGGAGCTCGTGCGCGACACCCTGCAGCTGGCCGCCGACTGTCATCAGGACGCCCGCTCCGACCTCGGGATCGGCGCGGTCCACCTGCCCGAGCCGGAGGTGCTCGGGGTGCGCGGGGTGGGGCAGGCCCACCAGGTCCTGACCGAGCGGTGCACCCAGGCCGTCGGCAGTCGCTACCCCGGGGTCGCGAGGGCGGTCGAGCGCGAGGTCCGCGACCGGCTCGAGCAGGAGCTCGGGGTGATCGCCGGACTGGGCTACCCCACCTACTTCCTCACCGTCGCCCAGGTCTGCGACCTGATCCGGGACCACGGCGTCCGGGTGGCTGCCCGCGGGTCGGGGGCGGGGAGTCTGGTGACCTACCTCCTCGGCATCAGCGGCGTCGACCCGATGGAGCACGGGCTGCTCATGGAGCGGTTCTGCTCCCCGCTGCGGGCCCAGCTGCCGGATATCGACATCGACGTCGAGTCGGCCCGGCGCACCGAGATCTACGAGCACATCCTCGAACGTTTCGGCTCTGAGCGGGTGACCTGTGTGTCGATGACCGAGACCTACCGCGTGCGGCACGCCGTGCGTGACGTCGCGGCGACGCTGGGGCTTCCGCCCGGCGAGATCGACGTGATCGCCAAGGCCTTCCCCCACATCCGGGCGCGCGATGCCCGGGCCGCGATCCGCGACCTGCCCGAGCTACGACGCCAGGGGCTGGACGCCCCGCGGATGCGTCTCCTCATGGAGCTGGTGGAGGCCCTCGACGGGCTGCCCCGCCACATCGCGATGCACCCGTGCGGAGTGGTCCTGTCCGACACCGGCCTCCTCGACCGGACCCCGGTCGAGGCGAGCTGGTTGGGCTTCCCGATGAGCCAGTTCGACAAGGACGACGTCGAGGAGCTGGGGTTGCTCAAGCTCGACGTCCTGGGGATCCGGATGCAGTCGGCGATGGCGCACGCCGTCGAGGAGGTCGAACGCGTCGACGGCACCCGGATCGACCTGGACGACCGGGCGCAGGTGCCCCTGGACGACCCCGACACCTTCGCCCTGGTGCAGTCCACCCGCACCCTCGGGTGCTTCCAGATCGAGTCCCCGGGTCAGCGCGAGCTGGTGGGGAAGTTCGCGCCGGAGACCTTCACCGACATCATCATCGACATCTCCCTGTTCCGGCCCGGGCCGGTGAAGTCCGACATGATCAGGCCGTTCCTGCACGCCCGCCAGGGCTGGGGTGAGCCGGAGTACCTCCATCCCCGCCTCATCCCCTACCTCGAGCAGACCTGCGGGGTGGTGGTCTTCCACGAGCAGGTGCTGCAGATCGTCGCCGAGACCACAGGGGTGTCCCTGGCCCAGGCCGATGAGGTGCGCCGGGCGATGGGCAGCCCGGCCGGGCAGGAGAAGGTCGAGGTGTGGTGGCGTGCCGCAGCTGCCGCACGCGGTTACCGCCCGGAGGAGGTGGGCCGGATCTGGGAGGTGCTGGCCGCCTTCGCCTCGTTCGGTTTCTGCAAGGCCCACGCGGCCGCCTTCGCGCTCCCGACCTACCAGTCGGCCTGGCTGAAGACCCATCACACCGCAGCCTTCCTCGCCGGTGTCCTGACCCACGATCCCGGGATGTATCCCAAGCGGCTGATCCTGGACGAGGCCAGGACCATGGGGGTCCACGTGCTCGGTCTCGACGTCAACACCTCCGGCGCGACCTACCTGGTCGAGCGCGTCGACGCGATGACCCTGGAGGGGGAGTCCGCGTGGGACGCCGCGCCGTCGCACGGCGCCCCGGCCGGTGGGGCCCGGGGCACGCTGCGGCGCCAGCCGGACCGGGTGGACGCCACCATGGCCTCCATCGAGCGACGGGCCGCGGGCTACGGCATCCGGTTGTCCCTGGCCGACGTCAAGGGCATCACCGAGGACGAGATCGGCCGGATCGTCGCCGGACAGCCCTACGACTCCTTGTCCGACCTGTGGCACCGCGCCCGACCCAGCCGACCCACGGCGGAGCGGCTCGTGCTGGCCGGGGGTCTGGACGAGCTGCACCGGGTCGGCCGGTGCAGCCCCCGCGCCCGCGACACCCCGGGCGGACGCCGCGTCGGTGGAGGTGCCGGCGGGGGCGGGCGGACGGACCTGACCCGTCGTGACCTCATGCTGCACGTGCGTGACCTGGAGCGCTGGTCACGGCACGCGGGCGGGGCGCAGGGGCTCTCCCGCGCCGGACGCCGTCGCCCGGCGCCGGTCATCGAGGCGGGAGAGGTCGCGGCCCGGGCGGAGGACCAGGCGGTGGGACGCCGTTCGTGGCGGACCAGCGGTGTCACCGCACCGACCCAGCTGACCCTGGAGCTGGGGGACGACCCGGCGCCCCTCGTCGGGAGCGGGTTGCCCGAGATGAGCCGGTCCGAGCAGCTACGGGCCGAGCTGGAGGTGCTCGGCATGGATGTCAGCAGCCATGTGGTGGAGGGCTTTGCTCCGATGTTGAGCGAGCTGGGGGTGACCCGGGCCCGCGATCTGCTCTCCTACCGCAGCGGTGCCGAGGTGCTCGTGGCCGGGGCGAAGGTCGCCACCCAGACCCCGCCGGTGCGGTCCGGGCGACGGGTCGTCTTCCTCACGCTGGACGACAGCAGCGGACCGGCCGACGCGACCTTCTTCGAGGACGTCCAGGGCCCGTTCGCCTCCACCGTCTTCCACTCCTGGCTGCTGCTGGTGCGCGGTGTCGTCCGTCGCACCGGACCCAGAGGGGTCTCGATCCGGGCCACCGCCGCCTGGGAGCTGGGGGCGGTCGCGCAGGCCTGGGAGCACGGAGGTCCGGCCGCCGCGCAGGCGGCCATGGAGCAGTCCGTGCAGCAGGCGAGGGTGCTCGCCCTGGAGGCCGAGGCCGCCTCCCGTGCGGCGGCCTCGGCGACCGGCGCACCGGCCGGGCGCCGGGTGCTCGTGCACGCCTCGGGCTTCGCCCAGTCGCCCTACGCCGACATCGCCCCGGCCGGGGAGACGACCAGGCAGCCGGGCGGCAAGCTGTGGCACTCCAGTCCGGGCAGCTCCGGATGGTGACCGTCACGGCCGCCCCCGCCCCCGCCCCCGCCCCCGCCCCCGTGAGGGAGCACGAGCCCGCTCACCGCCAGGGGCGCGCTCCCTCACCCCCTGGACGGCACGCTGCGGCCCTGCCCGGAGAGCACGCTCCGGCTTCCGGGCGGCACGCCGCTCCGGCCTCCGGCGCCGGCCAGGGGTGGGTGCTCCACGTCGACATGGACGCCTTCTACGTCGCGGTCTCCCTGCTGGACCAGCCTGACCTGTGCGGGCAGCCGGTGGCGGTGGGCGGCGGCTGGCGCAGCGTCGTCCTGTCGGCGAGCTATGAGGCCCGGGCCTACGGCGTGCGCTCCGGTATGCCGATGGCCACGGCGCGCAGGCTGTGCCCCCCGCTCGTGGTGGTCCGGCCCGAGCCGGAGCGTTACGCCAGGGTCTCCGAGGCGGTGATGGCGATCTTCGCCGAGGTCACGCCGCAGGTCGAGCCGGTCTCCATGGAGGAGGCCTTCCTCGACATCGCCACCACCGGCCGCCGCTGGGGTGGCCCGGAGCGGATCGGGAGCTGGATCCGGGACACCGTGGCCGACGAGCAGGGGATCACCTGCTCGGTCGGCGGGGCTCCCTCCAAGGCTGTCGCCAAGATGGCCTCCCGGGCGGCCAAGCCCGACGGCATGCGGCTGGTCACCCGCGACGAGGTCGTCCCCTTCCTGCACCCGATGCCGGTGGGTGCCCTGTGGGGGGTGGGGGAGTCCACCGAGGCCGAGCTGCACCGCCTGGGACTGCACACGGTCGCCGAGCTGGCGCACGTGCCGCTGGTCACGTTGCGCCGTGCCCTGGGTGAGCAGTCCGCGGCCAGGCTGCACGCCCTGGCCTGGGGGATCGACGACGACCCGGTCGTGGCCCAGCGCCGGGAGCGCAGCGTCGGGTCCTCCGAGACGTTCACCCACGACGTCGATGACCCCCAGGCCATCCGTCGCCAGCTGCTGCACCTCGCCGACCGCACGGCGAGCCGGATGCGGCACGCCGGGGTGCTCGGGCGCACCGTGGTCCTCACCGTGCGCTTCTCCGACTTCACCACGATCACCCGCTCGCGCACCGTGGCGAGCCCGACCGACGTCACCCGGGAGGTGCACGCGGTCGCCTGCTCGCTGTATGCCGCACTCGGGTTGCAGCGTGCCCGCATCCGGATGCTGGGTGTGCGGGTGGAGGGCATCACCGAGGCGGACCAGACCCTCGTGCAAGGTCGGCTCGACGAGCCGGAGAACGGCTGGCGCGAGGCAGAACGCGCGGCCGACCTCGCCGTCGCGAGGTTCGGTCTCCAGGCGGTGCGACCAGCCAGTCTGCTGACCCGCGACCGGTGACGCAGCACCCCTTGAGCGAGCGCGCACGTCGGCCGGGAACTCCAGGTAGTGCTCCGCCCGTTGACGTCTTATCCTGGATGTCAGCAACGTGGTGTCGGCTCGTGTTCTGTCGCCGACCCACCAGACGCACCACCGGAGGTGAACGTGCCGCTCTCAGACCACGAGCAGCGTGTGCTTGAGCAGATGGAGCAGGCCCTCTATGCCGAGGACCCCCGTCTGGCCAGCCAGCTCCAGCGGTCCGCCAGCACCGGTGCGGCGGCAGGCCTGGACCGTCGACGGCTCGCCCTGGGCGTCCTGGTGGCCCTGGCGGGGCTGGCGCTCGTCGTCGTCGGCGTCATGTCCTCCATGATCTGGGTCGGAGCCCTCGGCTTCCTGGCCATGGTCATGGGCGGGGCGTGGGCCGCCTCGCCGGCCCGCTCGGGCTCCGGACGATCCGGCTCGGCCCGACAGGGCACGTTGGGCGTCGTCGGCAAGGACGGCACGGTGCGCAAGCCGAGCTCCGGCGCCCGCAAGGGCTCCCGGTCCGGTGGCTTCATGCAGCGCATGGAACAGCAGTGGGATCGCCGACGGGAGCAGGGTCCCTGAGTTCAGACGCCGCTGATCGCGACCCGGGCCGGGCCCGGGTCGCTGACATTTCCCCTCCCGGCCGTCCGGAGCTGCTCCCGCTGCTCCGTGCGGTCGCTGACGGTGACCAGCAGGCTTTCGCCGAGGTCTACGACCTGCTCTCGCCACGCGTCTTCGGGCTCGCCCTGCGCATCGTGCGCGACCGCGGCCTGGCCGAGGAGGTCACGCAGGACGTCTTCATGCAGATCTGGAGACAGGCCGGCGAGGTCGACCCCGCGCGCGGCTCGGCCATCGGCTGGGCCATGACCCTCACCCACCGCCGGGCCGTCGACCGGGTGCGTTCAGAACAGGCGCAATCCGATCGGCTGCACCGCTACGAATCCCAGCAGACGACGACGCCCTACGACGTCACGGCAGAAGAGGTGGCCGAACGCTCGGAAGCAGAACGGGTCCACGCAGCGTTGGACCGGATCGGTGAGCCGCACCGGACGACGGTGGCCCTGGCCTACTTCTCCGGGCTGACCCAGAGCGAGGTCGCCCAGCGGCTGGACATCCCGCTGGGCACGGCCAAGACGAGGATCAGGGACGGACTGAAGAAGTTGCGCGGACAGATGGATGGAGGTGCGCAGCGATGAACGAGGAGGAGATGCACGAGATGGCGTTCGCCTACGCGATCCATGCCCTCGACGACGACGACCGTCAGACGTTCGAGGCGCACCTCGCCGAGTGTCCCGCGTGCCAGCGTGACGTCGTGCAGACGCAGGACGCCGTGGCCGGCCTCAGCGAGGATCTCGCCGTGGAGCCCCCACCGCACCTGCGCTCCGTGGTCCTGGACCGCGTGGCCGCCGAGGCGTCGACCGTGACCCCTCTCGCGCCGCGCCGCGACGGCCGGGCGAGCAGCGAGACCCGGCGTCGGGAGCACCGCCCGGTGCGGTGGCTCGCCGCCGCGGCGGCCGCGGTCGTCCTCGCCGGAGGAGTCTGGGGAGTGTCCCGGACGCTCGACCCCGACCCCACCAGCCAGGTGCTGCAGGCCGCCGACGCCGCCGAGCACACCGCAGACACCGAGGACGGGCCGGTCGCGGTGGTCGTCTCCGACGCCGCCGGTCAGGCCGTCGTCCAGCTGCCCGGCAACTTCGCCGCCCCGCAGTCGGGGCAGGGTCTACCAGGCGTGGTTCGTCGGTCCCGACGGCGCGGCGCGATCGGCCGGTCTGCTCACCGCGGAGACGGTGGCCGAGGGCCGGAGTCTCCTCGAGGGCTCACCGGACGGTGCGGTGGCGGTCGGTCTCACGGTCGAGCCCGCAGGTGGCTCGACCCAGCCTACGACGGAACCCTTCGTCGTCGTCCCGCTCGCCTGACGGCTCCGCCGGCGTGATGTCCATCACATCGGCAAACTGACGGGTGCTCGGCCACGAACTCTTCGTGATCCCCCGATCGGTGCAGCACGACCGCTGCGACGTCACCCTGCGAAGGAGAGGCCCATGAAGATCTCGACCGTCCTGGCCGCACTGGCGGTGGTGGTCGGCGTCGTCCTGCTGGTCCTCGGCCTCCGGCAGCCCCCGGACCCGCCCTCACCGGCACCGTCCTCGGCGCAGTCGTCCGAGGAGTCCGCGGGCTCCGAGGACGCGACACCTGATGAGGACGCGGCGACCGAGCCCGGACCGCCCGGTCCGGCAGGATCGGACTCCGCGGCCCAGACGCAGGACGCCGTCCCCTCCGCCGAGGGAGACGCTGCTCCGGCGGAGGAGGAGCCCGAGCCGGTCGCGGCGCTGGACCCCTCCGAACCCGTCGAGGTGCGCATACCCTCGATCGAGGTCACCAGCCCGCTCCACCCGTTGGGCCTGGCCGATGACGGAACCCTCATGGTGCCGAGCGGGGACCGGTATGACGAGGCCGCGTGGTACGACGGCTCACCGACCCCCGGCGAGATCGGCCCGACGGTCATCGAGGGCCATGTCACGGCAGCTGGTGGAGTCCCCTCGATCTTCTTCGAGCTCGGGGCTCTGACCCCCGGGGACACCGCCGAGGTCGAGCGGGAGGACGGGAAGACGGTGACCTACGAGATCTACCGGGTCGACCAGTTCGCCAAGGACGAGTTCCCGACGGTGGACGTCTACGGACCGACGGACGGACCGGAGCTGCGGCTGATCACCTGCGGCGGAGAGTTCGACGAGCAGGAGCAGAGCCACGAGGACAACACCGTGGTGTATGCCCGCATGGTCGAGGGCTGAGCCCACCGACCACGGCCGGTTCTCCGGTGCCATCCGCAGGGAGACCGGCACCGGAGGACCGCGACGTCAGGCGGGGGTGAGCACCAGCGCGCTGACGACGAACATCGCGATGAGCGCGAACGCGGTCGCCAGCTCGATGAGGATGTTGAGGCCGACGGCGCGCAGGGCGTGCTTCGTGGCCCGCACGGCCTCCCGCCGGTCCCGCGTGCGGACGAGGGAGATGAGGAAGATCCCCAGGGGGAAGCCGATGAACAGCCCGACGACGGGGATGAGCACCCCGAGCACGAGGGCGCAGAGAACCCCGATGACCAGGGTCGAGGTCCGCACGCCGGCCCGTTTCATCCGCTGGCCGGGGATCGCCCACTGCAGGGCCACCCCGAGCAGGTAGACGAGAGCGGAGAGCCCGAAGACGACCCAGGCCAGGGTCGTCTGCTCCTTGAGGGCCCACGCCAACGAGCCCGCGAGCACGATGACCAGCCCGGGCAGCACGGGGATGACGATCCCGACCACCCCGATGAGCATGAGCACCAGGATGAGGATCTCTACGGGCGACATGAGGCAGATTGTGCCCGATGCAGCACGACGCCCGCCCCGGACGGTGCCGGGGCGGGCGTCGTGCTGCCGCGTGGGCGGCTCGGTCCGGGGTCAGACCGCGGGCGTCTCCTGCTGCTCGAGCCGGTGGGTCTCGTCGAGGATGTCCACGTCGTTCTGGGCACGCAGCTTGTCGAGGTGCTCACGCCCGTGGTGGGCGCAGAAGTGCAGGTGCAGCCCGTCACCGAGGCTGGCTCGGATGTAGGCCTGCGCCCCACAGCGGTCGCAGCGGTCGGCAGCGGTGAGTTCGGGGGTCAGAGTGGCGTTCACGGCGGGTCTCCTCTCCAGGGGCCAACCAGCGGTTGGTCGACCCAGTCAAGCACGTCAACGTCGCCGGACCGCGTCTTTGTGCCCGTGAGGTGCGGCGTTTCGCTCTGCGCGTAAGTCCGCCGTCCGCGAGCCCCGCACCGGGGCCGTGACGCGCCCTGCCTCCCGGGGACCGTCGGTCCTGCGCGCTAGCCTGCGGACGTGACCACTCAGGACTACTCCGCCCGGCACCTGCAGGTTCTCGAAGGCCTGGAGGCGGTCCGCAAGCGCCCGGGGATGTATGTCGGCTCCACCGACTCCCGCGGCCTCATGCACTGCCTGTGGGAGATCATCGACAACGCCGTCGACGAGGCGCTGGGTGGTCACGGGGACCGGATCGAGGTCATCCTTCACCGGGACGGTTCGGTGGAGGTGCGGGACCGCGCCCGGGGCATCCCCGTCGACATCGAGCCGCGCACCGGCCTGACCGGGGTCGAGGTGGTCTTCACCAAGCTGCACGCGGGGGGCAAGTTCGGTGGCGGGTCCTACGCCGCCTCCGGCGGCCTGCACGGCGTCGGGGCCTCCGTGGTCAACGCCCTGTCCGCGCGACTGGACGTCGAGGTCGACCGGGCGGGCAAGACCTACGGCATGAGCTTCCGCCGCGGGGAGCCGGGGTCCTTCGACGACGGCCGCGCCGAGCCCGACCCGGAGGCGAGCTTCAGCCCCTTCGAGCGGCAGAGCGAGCTCGCGGTGGTCGGCAAGGCCAGGCGTGGTGTGACCGGCACCCGGGTGCGCTACTGGGCCGACCCGCAGATCTTCCTCAAGAAGGCCGAGTTCGCCTACGACGAGCTCGTCGCGCGCGCCCGGCAGACCGCGTTCCTCGTCCCGGGGCTCACCCTGGTCATCCGCGACGAGCGGCGGCTGCCCGGCACGCCCGGGGCGGAGGGCCCCACCGAGGACACCTTCGCCTACTCCGGCGGGATCGCCGAGTATGCCGAGTACCTCGCCACCGACCCCGCGGTCACCGACGTGTGGCGCCTCCAGGGGTCGGGCACCTTCACCGAGACGGTCCCGATGCTGGACGAGCTGGGCCACATGGTCTCCAAGGAGACCGAGCGCGAGTGCGAGGTCGACGTCGCGCTGCGCTGGGGGACCGGCTACGACACCACGGTCCGCAGCTTCGTCAACATCATCACCACCCCCAAGGGCGGCACCCACGTCGCGGGTTTCGAGCAGGCGCTCATGAAGGTCTTCCGCAAGCAGCTGGAGCTCAACGCCCGCAAGCTCAAGGTCGGCGGCGACAAGGTCGAGAAGGACGACATCCTGGCCGGCCTCACCGCCGTCGTCACGGTGCGCCTCCCCGAGCCGCAGTTCGAGGGGCAGACCAAGGAGGTGCTGGGCACGAGCGCGGTGCGCTCCATCGTCTCCCGCACCGTCGAGGCCGCCCTCACCGAGCGGCTCACGAGCAAGCACCGGGGCGACAAGGCCCAGGCGGCGCTGCTCCTGGACAAGGTCGTCTCGGAGATGAAGTCGCGCATCTCCGCCCGCCTGCACAAGGAGACCCAGCGTCGCAAGAACGCCCTGGAGTCCAGCTCCCTGCCGTCCAAGCTCGCCGACTGCCGCAGCAACGACACCGAGCGCTCCGAGCTGTTCATCGTCGAGGGCGACAGCGCCCTCGGCACCGCCAAGCTGGCGCGCAGCAGCGACTACCAGGCGCTCCTGCCGATCCGCGGCAAGATCCTCAACGTCCAGAAGGCCTCGGTGCAGGACATGCTGTCCAACGCCGAGTGCGCGGCCATCATCCAGGTCATCGGGGCCGGCTCCGGCCGCTCCTTCGACCTCGACATGGTGCGCTACGGCAAGGTCATCATCATGACCGACGCGGATGTCGACGGCGCCCACATCCGTACCCTCCTGCTCACCCTCTTCTTCCGCTACATGCGGCCGCTCGTCGAGGCCGGGCGGGTGTATGCCGCGATGCCTCCGCTGCACCGGATCGAGGTGAGCGGGGGGCGAGGCAAGGGGCGCGAGCGGGAGTACCTCTACACCTACACCGAGGCCGAGATGCGCCGCACGGTCACCGGCCTGGAGAAGAAGGGGCGCGTCGTCAAGCAGCCCATGCAGCGCTACAAAGGCCTGGGGGAGATGGACGCCGACCAGCTGGCGGAGACGACGATGGACCCCCGCCACCGCACTCTGCGGCGCATCACCCTGGCCGACGCGGCCGTCGCCGACGGGGTCTTCGACCTGCTCATGGGGTCCTCGGTCGCCCCGCGCAAGGACTTCATCGTCGAGTCCGCCCACGACCTCGACCGCGAGCGCATCGACGCCTGAGCAGGGCGGCGCCCGGCCGCACGGCTCGTGAGGGTGGCGAGGGGAACCGTCCGGAGGCGGTAGACTAGTTGTTTCCCCGTGGCTCTCCCTGTGCCCGGGTGACCCCTCAGGACGATCCGTTCCTGGGGGACGTCGGGCGCCGTGTCGAGCGCCTGGAGGTAGGTCCGGTCACGCCGAAGGGCGTCGAGGCGAGAACCCACCTCGACCCCCTGCGAAGAGGTGAGCCATCCATGGCCAAGACCACCGGTGCCGGTTCGTCCGGCAAGAAGCCCCGCCACAGCCCAGCTCAGAAGAAGGCCGCGCGCCAGGCGCGAGAGAAGCAGGCCCGAGCCCAGCTCAAGGGCGGGCGCGGCGACCGCCGAGGCGCCGGGCGCCCCTTCTCCGACGACGGTGCCGACAAGCAGCGCTGGCGCGACCGCGACGACCGGGACCCGCGTGGTCGTGGCGACCGGGCCGACCGGCGTCGCGACGGCGAGGACCGTGGCACCGACCGTCGCCCCGGTGGTGAGCGTCCGCGTCGTGACTGGGAGGACCGTCGCGGTGGCGGTGGCTACGAGCGGCGCGACCAGGGTGCGCGTGGTGGTGCCGACCGTCGCCCCGGTGGTGAGCGTCCGCGCCGTGACTGGGAGGACCGTCGCGGCGGCAGTGGCTACGAGCGTCGCGACCAGGGTGCCCGTGGTGGCGCCGAGCGTCCGCGTCGTGACTGGGAGGACCGCGGCGACCGTCGTCCCGGTGGTGACCGTCCGCGTCGTGACTGGGAGGACCGCCGTGGTGGCGGTGGCTACGAGCGTCGCGACCAGGGTGCCCGTGGGGGTGCTGACCGTCCGCGTCGTGACTGGGAGGACCGTGGCGCCGACCGCCGAGGCGGCCGCTCCTTCGACCGTCGGGACGACGGCCCCCGCGAGACGCGCGGCTACCAGGAGCGCACCTGGCGCTCGCACCGCGAGGAGCGCGAGGGCCGGCCGGCCCGTGGGCACCACGAGGGCCGCAGCTGGGACGAGAGCCGTCGCCGGGACGACCGCGGCGCTCGCGACGACCGTGGCCCGCGGCGTGATCGCTGGGAGGACCGCCAGGACTCCTCGCGCGGTGGCCGCTCGTGGGAGCGCCCGCGCGGTGCCGACGACGCCTTCGTCGAGGCGGAGGCCGAGCGGGACGCCGCGGACGCGGCATACCAGGAGCGTCTGTCGGCGACCATGACCGAGGACACCTCGGCGGCCGTCCAGGAGGACAACGGCTTCGCCCCCCTCGGGCTGCACGAGGCGCTCGTCGCCACGCTCGCGCGCATCGGCATCACCACGCCCTTCCCGATCCAGGCCGCCACCATCCCGGACGCCATGGCCGGCCGCGACCTGCTGGGTCGGGGCCAGACCGGCTCGGGCAAGACCATGGCCTTCGGCCTGCCGCTGCTCGACCGCCTGGCGCGTCGCCCCCGCGCCGTGCCGCACCGTCCGCGCGCGATCATCCTCACCCCCACCCGCGAGCTGGCGATGCAGATCGTCGACGCCCTGGCGCCCCTGATGCGCGCCGTCGACCGCAGGTTCGTGCTCGTCGCCGGCGGCATGTCCTACACCCCGCAGCTCAAGGCGCTGGAGAAGGGCGTCGACGTGCTCGTCGCCACGCCGGGTCGGCTCATCGACCTCATCGACCGCAGCGCGGCCGACCTGTCCGAGGTCGAGGTCATGGTCCTGGACGAGGCTGACCACATGGCCGAGATGGGCTTCGTCGAGGCCATCCGACAGGTGCTCGACCTCACGCCGACGGACGGCCAGCGGCTGCTCTTCTCGGCCACCCTCGACCACGGCGTGGACCAGGTCGCCAAGGCCTACCTCAAGGACCCGGTGACGCACTCCACCGATGACGCCCGGGCCAGCGTGACGACCATGGCGCACCACGTCTTCCTCGTGCACCCGCACCACAAGAAGCCGATCACGGCCGCCATCGCCAACCGGCCCGGCCGCACCGTCGTCTTCTGCCGCACCAAGCTCGGGGCCGACCGGGTCGCGATGCAGCTGCGTGAGTCCGGTGTCTTCGCCGCCGCGCTGCACGGCGGGCTCAACCAGGCTCAGCGGACCCGCGTGCTCGACGCCTTCAAGTCCGGGACGCTGCCGGTCCTCGTCGCCACCGACGTCGCCGCCCGCGGTATCCACGTCGACGACGTCTCGCTCGTCCTGCAGGTCGACCCGCCGGCCGACCACAAGGACTACCTCCACCGCTCCGGGCGGACCGCCCGGGCCGGTGAGGACGGGGTGGTCGTGACCCTGGCGCTGCCGCACCAGAAGCGCCAGGTCTCGCGGATGCTCGACGCCGCCGGGGTCGAGACCGACCCGCAGACGGTGGCCCCCGAGGACCACGCGGTCATCGAGACCGCGGGTGGCTCCACTCCCGAGTCCGAGCCGATCCCGCAGAGCCGGTTGGATGAGGTCATGCGACCCAAGCGCTCCGCCGGACCGCGTCGCGGCGGCCCTCGTGGTGGCCCAGGTGGGGACCGTCGTGGTGGCGGCGACCGGCGTGGGCAGCGCCCCGGCCGCGACGGCGGCTACAGCCGCGGCGGAGACCGTCGAGGCTCCGGCCGCGAGGGTGGCCCCGGTCGCGACGGCGGACCCCGTGGTGAGCGTCGTCGGGACTGGAGCCCGCGCGGCTGAGGCCGAGCGCCTACCATCGGGCCATGACCTCGACCCACGACGTCGTGGTGGTCGGTGGAGGGCACAACGGCCTCACCGCAGCCGCCTACCTGGCCCGCGCGGGCCGCTCGGTCCTGCTGCTGGAGCGCTCGACCGCCCTGGGCGGGGCGACGGTCTCCGCCGAGGCCTTCCCCGGTATGGGGGCGCGGCTCTCGCGCTACTCCTATCTCGTCAGCCTGCTGCCGCGGCAGATCGCCGACGACCTGTCGCTGTCGCTGCGGCTGGCCCGGCGGCGCTACTCCTCCTACACCCCGCTGCCCGGGTCGGAGGCGGGACTGCTCATCGACCACGGTGACGCCGCCGCGACCGCGGCCTCCTTCGCCGCCGTCGGTGCGGCGGCGGATGCGCCCCGGTGGGAGCGCTTCTACGACCGTGTCGGGCACCTCGCGGAGGTGGTGTGGCCCACCGTCACCGAGCCGCTGCTCCGGCGGCGCGAGATGGCGCACCGCATCGGCGACCCGGGTCTGGTGCGGGACTTCCTGGAGCGCCCCCTCGGCGAGGTGGTCGAGAAGAGCCTCGCCGACGACCTCGTCCGTGGGGTCGTCCTCACCGACGGCCTCATCAGCACCTTCGCGGACCCGCACTCGGCCCACCTGCGGCACAACGTGTGCTTCCTCTACCACGTCATCGGTGGCGGCACCGGTGACTGGGACGTGCCGATCGGCGGGATGGGGGAGGTGTCCGGCCAGCTCGAGCGCGTGGCCCGGGAGGCGGGCGCCGACCTGGTGACGGGGGCGCAGGTCACCGGTGTCGAGGAGGGCGCGGTGAGCTGGGAGGACGCCGAGGGTATGCCGCACCGCGCGACCGCGCGGCACGTGCTCTGGGCGGCGGCCCCCGCCGTGCTCGACGAGGTCGCCGGAGGCGTCGTGGGGGAGCGGGTCGAGGGGGCCCAGGTCAAGGTCAACCTCCTGCTGTCGCGCCTGCCCCGGCTGCGCGAGACCGCGGTGGCACCCGAGGCGGCCTTCGGCGGCACCTTCCACATCAACGAGAGCTACACCCAGCTGCGGCAGGCCCATGCGGACGCCGAGGACGGCAGGATCCCCGACCCGATGCCGGCCGAGATCTACTGCCACACGCTGACCGACCCCAGCATCCTCACCCCGGCCCTGCGGGCCGAGCACCCCCAGGCGCAGACGATGACGGTCTTCACCCTCCAGACGCCGGACCGGCTGCTCGACGGTAGGGGCGAGGACGCCCGCGCCGACCTGGAGCGTCGGGTGCTCAACTCGTTGTCCTCGGTGCTCGCCGAGCCCATCGAGGGCGTCGTGCTCACCGGCCCTGACGGGCAGCCCTGCGTCGAGACGCGGACCACCCGGGACCTGCAGCAGAGCCTGGCGATGCCCGGCGGCAACATCTTCCACGCGCCGCTGACCTGGCCGTGGGCCGACGACGACGCGCCCCTGGACACGCCGGCCCGACGGTGGGGGGTGGACACGGCATACCCCGGCGTCCTGCTCGCTGGCGCGGGCTCGCAGCGCGGCGGCGGGGTCAGCGGGCTGGGCGGCTACCACGCCGCCCGGGCCCTGCTCGAGAGCTGAGCGCGTCGGCGTCCGCCGGTGGATCCTGGTCACGGAGGAATTCGCCGGGCGTCATGCCGGTGACGGTGCGGAAGTCGTGGGTGAAGTGCGCCTGGTCGGCATAGCCCAGGCGGGCCGCCATCGCGGACAGGGACTCCCTGCGGTCCTTGAGCGCCAGGACCGCGTCGTGCAGCCGCCGTCGCTGGATCAACCACTTGGGCGACAGTCCGGTGCGCTCGAGCACCAGTCGTTGCAGGGTGCGCTCACCTAAGCCGGCGTATGACGCGAGCTCGCCGACCCGGGTGACGTCGGGGTGGTCCGCCAGCCAGTCGACGAGGTCGTTGATCTGCCCGCCGGCCCGGTCGAGGGGTCCGAAGCGGCGCAGCCAGCGCTCCATCGCGGCGATGGCGGCGCGGTGCGCCGGGGGAGCGTGGGCGTCTGGAGCCATCGCCTCGCGGATCGTGCCGATGAGCTCCGTGGCACCCATCACCGTCACCTGCTCGAGGTCGAGGTAGGTGTCGGTCAGCTCGGCCACCGACCGGCCCAGGATCAGGGCGCCGGCGGCCGGACGCAGCATCGCCCCGACCGCCCAGCCATGTCCCTCGAGGGTGACGGTGGAGCGGCCACGCGCGACACCGTAGAAGCGGGCGTAGGTGTGGCTCACGACGACCAGGCACACGGGATGCTGCAGCGTGGTCTGCTGGGAGGGCGCGGTGAGGGACCACACCGGGACCCAGTAGCGCTCCACGAGGTCTGACAGGTCCGTGGACGGCGGGTAGCGGTAGATCGGCGGAGAGGGGCGGCTGGCGCCGGTCAGGTGGGCCCGGTCGACGGGGTCGCTCCGGCCTGGGTCGCGTCGATCGGGCATGTGTCGGATTATCACAAGATCTCGCGCTCACGGGGTGCGAGCGTGGACACCATGACGATCTCTCAGGCTGACCCCATCACCCGCTTCGACCAGCGCGCCGCCGACTTCGGCGACATCCTCGAGCGGGCCGCCGCCCGCGCCGACGCCCCGACCCCGTGCGAGGGGTGGACCGTGCAGGACGTCGTGGCCCACGTCGTCGCCACCCAGCGCGACTTCCTGGCGGGCCAGGAGCTGGACCTCCCTGCGGCCCCGGACCTGGGCGATGACCTCGCCGCGGGCTGGCGTGCGCACGTCGCAGCGGTGTCCGACGCCGTAGCGGCCGAGGGGGTGGCCGCGCGCGAGTACGACGGCTTCTTCGGACGCACCACGATCGGTCAGACCCTCGCCGACTTCTACGGCTGGGACCTGGTCATCCACGGGTCGGACGTCTCCCGGGCGACGGGACAGTCGTGGACCGTCACCGACGAGGAGGCGGCTGCGTTGCACGCCACCGCCGACGGGTGGGGTGCGGCGCTGCACATGGAGGGCATCTGCGCCCCGGCCGTCGACGTCCCTTCCGACGCGAGCACGACGGACCGGTTGCTGGCCCGCCTCGGCCGCGACCCGGACTGGGAGCCCCGGGGCTGACAGGGTCTCAGCGGGACCACCGCTAGGGCAGGGTGTTACCCGGTCCGGGGTCCTCCAGCTCGGAGTCCTCCACCTCGGGGTGGGCCCGCAGGAAGAGGATGCTCGCGACCAGGCCTCCCCAGACGACGAGGATCGCCACGATCATCATGAGCACGGCCTGGGTGGTCATCGCTGCTCCTCCTCGAGCTCGGGCCAGGGGTGGAAGTCCTCGCTGTCACGACCTCGCCACGGGATCGCGGTGAGGATTGCGGCTGCGACCACGACGAAAGCGATGGTGCCCCAGCCGAAGAGGTTGAGGTACCAGCCCGGGTACCCCTCGTAGCCCTCGGTCACCAACGTCTGGACCCGCTCGAAGAGCATGTAGGTGAGCAGCAGCGGGGCGAGGACACCGATGAGGACCCACCAGGAGCGGCCGACCTTGAAGGTGGAGACCCGGTTGAGGTGGGCGCGCAGCACGGGCACCTTGCGGAAGACCCACACCACGAGCACCGTCATGACGATGGCCGAGAGCACGATGCCGACGTTGTTGGCCCACTGGTCGACGGTGTCGAGGGCGATGAGTCCCGAGGTGGTGGAGAAGAGCGCGATCGAGATGATCGCGCAGACCACGCACACGGCGATCGCGGAGGCCTTCTGCCCCAGCCCGAACTTCTCCTGCACCGACGCCGCCACCCCGAGCAGGATCGAGATGATCGAGGTGAAGCCCGCGAGCACCAGGGCCGCGAAGAAGACGGCGCCGAAGATGGTGCCGCCCGGCATCTCGCTGATGACCGCCGGGAAGGTGACGAAGGACAGGATCGGCCCGGTGAGGCCCTCGAGCTCGTCGACGGTCGTGGCCTGCTGGTGGGCGAAGAACCCGAGGGTCGCGAAGACGCCGATGCCGGCCAGGATCTCGAAGCTGGAGTTGGCGAACGCCACCACGAGGCCCGAACTCGTCATGTTGGCCTTGCGCCGTTGGTAGGAGGCGTAGGTCACCATGATGCCGAAGGCGATGGAGAGGCTGAAGAAGATCTGGCTGTAGGCCGCGATCCAGACCCCGGGATCGGTGAGCGCACCCCAGTCGGGCGTGAACAGCGCATTGAGCCCGTCCATCGCGCCGGGCAGCGTCACCGCCCGGATCACCAGACCGGCGAAGGCGACCACGAGCAGCGGGATGAAGATGACGTTGACCCGCTGAACGCCCTTGGTGACCCCCAGGGCGATGATCGCCAGCACCGCGACCCAGACCAGGACCAGCGGGATCGCGACGGCCGACACGATGGTCGTGGAGACCTCGGGGTCGCCGGTCCGGAGGTACTCCCCGACGAAGAAGCCGGCCGGGTCATCACCCCAGCGCAGGTCGAAGGCGAAGACGAAGTAGCTGAGCGACCAGGCGATGACGGCCGCGTAGTAGACCGCGATGACGAAGCTCAGCGCGATCTGGAACCAGCCCAGCGCCTCGGCCGGCTTGGCCATCCGCCGGTAGGCCAGCGGCGCCGCCGCGCGGTAGCGGTGGCCGATGGCGTAGTCCAGGAAGAGGATCGGGATACCGGCCGTCAGCAGCGCGATGAGGTAGGGGATGAGGAAGGCGCCCCCACCGCTCTCGTAGGCAACCCCGGGGAAGCGCCAGATGTTGCCCAGGCCGACGGCGGAGCCGACGGCGGCGAGGATGAAGCCCGTCGAGCTGCTCCAGGTCTCGCGCTCGGTGGTGGTCTCAGCCATGCCCTATCCCTCCGGTGTGGTGGTGGTCGCGCCCGCCGTCGTGCCCACCAGCGCCGCGAGGTGGTCGACCGCATAGCCGTAGCCGTGGATCCCGGCGCCGGCGATGACGGCGTCGACGACGGGGGACAGGTATGAGGTGTGGCGGAAGGCCTCGCGCGCGTGCGGGTTCGACAGGTGCACCTCGATGACCGGCACCGAGATGGCCTTGACGGCGTCGTGCAGGGCGACCGAGGTATGCGTGTAGGCGGCGGCATTGAGCACCACCCCGACGACGTCCGCGTCGGCCCCGGCCTCCTGCAGCGCGTCGACGAGGGCGCCCTCGTGGTTGCTCTGCACGCAGCTGACCTCCAGCCCGTGGGCGGCGGCCCGCTCGGCGCACCAGGTCTCGACGTCGGCCAGCGTGGCCGTGCCGTAGATGTGCGGCTCGCGGGTGCCGAGGAGGTTGAGGTTGGGTCCGTTGAGGACGACGACGCGCCGTGCCATGGGGCCTACGCTCTCACACCGCGCAGGTGCCGGGGCGCACGATGACTAGGGTGGCGGGGATGAGCGTGTCCGAGCCGCGGCGCCCGGTTCCCCCGACGGGAGGTCCGGTGCGCGCGCGTGCCGCGTCGCCGGTGCTGGGGGTCGACGCCTGCCGCGGTGGGTGGGTCGGTGCGGTCCTCGACGCGTCGGGCCGCGGACGGGTGCGGGTCGTGGTCGCCGCCACCGTCGCCCAGGTGCTCGACGCCGCCGGGGAGGTGGGGGTAGTAGGGGTCGACATCCCCATCGGGCTCCCCGACGCGAGCCGGCGCGCGGCGGACGTGCTGACCAGAAGCTTCCTCGGCCGGGCCAAGGCCTCCTCGGTCTTCACCACGCCGACCCGCGCTGCGGTGGAGGAGGCGGACTACGCCACCGCGAACCTGCGCAACCGCGCACTGGTCGGCATCGGACTGTCGAAGCAGGCCCACGGTCTGCGGCGCAGCATTCTCGAGGTCGACGCGTGGGTCCGCCGCGGAGTCCCGTGCCCGGTGCTGGAGGTGCACCCGGAGGCGAGCTTCGCGGCGATGAGCGGAGCTGCCCTCACCACCCGCAAGCGCACCGCCGAGGGCGCCGAGCACCGGCGGGCCGTGCTCGCCGCGGTCGGCATCGAGGCGCCGCGGGAGGCGCCCAGGGGCGCCGCGACCGACGACCTCCTCGACGCCTGCGCCGCCGCCTGGAGTGCATACCGCGTCTCCGGCGGTGAGGCGCTGACCTTCCCCGACGCCCCCGAGGTCTTCAGCGACGGCCTCCCTGCGGCGATCCACGTCTGACCCACCCGAGCCGTGCACCCACCACCCGAGCCACCACCCCAGGACCACCCCGAGGAGAGACGATGAGCACCGAGACCTACCCGACCTTCGAGGCGAGCACGCCGACGGCATACCGCATGCTCATCGGCGGGGAATGGGTCGAGGCCGCGGACGGCGCGCGCCTGGAGGTCATCACCCCCATCGACCGCGACCGGGTCATCGCCACGACGCCGCGGGCCGGGGCCGAGGACGTCGACCGGGCGGTCCGCGCGGCCAGGACCGCCCAGCCGCGCTGGGCGGCGCTGAGTTTCACCGAGCGGCAGCAGGCGCTGCTGCGGATCGCCGACGACCTCACCGACGCCGCGGAGGATCTCGCGACGCTCACGGCGCTCGACACCGGCAACGCCCTGCGCACCCAGGCACGCCCGGAGGCCCTGCTGCTGGCCTCCGCCTTCCGCTACTTCGCCGGTCTCGCCGGCGAGCTCAAGGGCGTCACCCTGCCGACCGGCACCGACGCGCTCTCGCTGACCCGGCGCGTGCCGATCGGGGTGGTGGCCGGAATCCTGCCGTGGAACAGCCCGCTGATGATCGCCGCCTTCAAGCTGCCCGCCGCCCTCGCCAGCGGCAACGCGATGATCCTCAAGGCGGCCGAGGACGCGCCGACGACCATCCTCGAGCTGGCGCGGGTGTGCGAGCGCCACCTGCCGCCCGGCGTGCTCGGCGTCCTCACCGGCTACGGCGCCGAGGTGGGGCAGGCGTTGGTGGAGCACCCCGGCGTCGACAAGGTCTCCTTCACCGGGTCCACCGCCACCGGGTCCGGCGTGGCCGCCCGGGCCGGCGAGCGGCTGGCCCACGTCAGCCTCGAGCTCGGCGGCAAGAGCCCGTGCATCGTCTTCCCCGACTCCGACACCGACGACGTGGTCGAGCAGGTCCTGCTGGCGACTCGCTTCGCCCGGCAGGGGCAGAGCTGCACGTCCGGCTCCCGGTTGTTCCTCCACGAGTCCGTGCACGACAGCTTCCTCGAGCGGCTGGTGGCGAGGGTGTCCCGGCTCCGGGTCGGCGATCCGCGCGAGGAGACCAGCGACATCGGCTGCATCATCAACCAGCGCCAGTGGGACCGTGTGCAGGGCTACCTCGACGAGGCGTTGGCGACCGAGGGCATCGAGGTCGCCTACGACGGGCGGGAGAGCCTCACGGTGGGGGAGCCGGGGTTCTACCACGCCCCGATGATCCTCAGCCAGGTCGACAACGACTGGCGGATCGCCCGGGAGGAGATCTTCGGGCCGGTGCTCTCGGTCATCCGGTGGCGCCAGGAGGACGAGGTCGTGGCGATGGCCAACGACAGCCACTACGGACTGGCCGCCTTCGTCTTCGCCCGCGACATCGGTATGGCGTTGCGCACGGCCCAGCGGATCGAGTCGGGGTGGGTGCAGGTCAACCAGGGCGGTGGGCAGCAGGTCGGGCAGTCCTACGGCGGCATGAAGGCCAGCGGCCACGGCCGGGAGTTCTCGCTCGAGGGCATGCTCGAGGGCTTCACCCAGATCCAGCAGATCAACGTGCGACTGACCTAACGGGCCGGGCCGTCCTCCGGGGCCGGCGACGGCGTCGAAGGGGCCGACGACCCTGCGCCGGGCGCCGACCGGACATCGGCCAGCAGGTCCCAGGCGTCCAGCATCGCGGGGCCGTACCACGTGAGCAGCCGACCGCTCACGAGCCGGGTCGGGGTCTGGCGGAAGGCCTCGGGCCCGTCCGTCGGGCCGAAGGTGTAGGGCTCGTCGGGCAGCAGGGCCACGTCGGCACCGGCGGTGTCGAGATCGGCCAGCTCGACGCCGGGGTAGCGCTCGTCGTGGTCGGCGAAGAGGTTGCGCACCCCGCCCCGGTGGAGCAGGTCGGTGGTGTAGGTGCGCGAACCCACGACCATCCAGGGATCCCGCCAGATCGGCACGACCACGGACGGTCCGGCGGGTGCGGTCGCGCCGGGGGAGGACGCCTCGCTGCCGGGTGCCGAGGCGTCGGCGACCACCGACCACCGGGCCTCCACGTCCAGCAGCCAGGGCGGCTCACCCCAGCCCAGCACGTCCACGAGCAGCGTGCGCAGCACCCGGAGGGCGTCGTCGACGGACTCGATGACGCCGACCCAGACGGGCACGCCCGCCTCGCGCAACCGGCGCACGTCGAGCTCGCGGTTCTCCTCCTGCACGCAGACGACGAGCTCGGGGGAGAGCTCCTGGATGGCGGCGCGGTCCGGGTTCTTCGTGCCGCGGACCCGGGCCACGTCGAGGTCGGCGGGGTGGGTGCACCACTGCGTGGCGGCGACCAGCGCCTCGCGCCGGGTGTCCGCCAGCGCCTCGGTGAGCGAGGGCACGAGGGAGACCACCCGGGTCACCGGCCCGTCGGGCAGCGCGACCGCGCCGCCCAGGTCGTCGCGCAGGTGCCTCATGCCCCGCCCAGGGTGGCCCCGTCGTCGACCGAGCCGCCCTCCGGCCCGAGGTGGGCGACGCCGCGCACCCGCACCCCGGAGCCGAAGCGCCAGTCCCCCTCGACCTCGAGCCGGGTGGCCTCGACCAGGGAGGGCACCCCGGCCGGGAAGCGCTCGTCGAAGTCGTCGATCATGCCGTAGTGCGCCTTCGTCAGGTCCACGACCGGCGCCGGGTCGACCGTCCGGTGGAGGCGGTAGGACGTGTCGTCCACGGCATACACGTCCGAGCGCAGCAGCGCGAGCTCGTTGGTGGTCTTGACCGGCACGAAGCGCTCCCGGCTCACCGCGATCGAGGCGGCGTCGGCGAAGAGCTCGACGGCGCTGCCCATCGCCGACTCGATCTGGATGACCGGGGTGGACGCCTTGTCGGTGGGGTCGACGGTCTTGGCGTTGCGGATGAGGGGCAGCTCCATGACGCCGCCGCGCTCGGTGAGCATGTCGCGCAGGCGCGCCAGGTCGAACCACAGGTTGTTGGTGTTGACGAAGGGATGCTTCTCGCCGTCCATGAAGTGGACCATCTCTTCCTCGGCGGTCTGCGCCGTGTCGCGCAGCACGAGCCGTCCGTCGGCGCGGCGCCGCACGAGGTGACCGCCCTTCTTGTCCATCTCGGTCCGACGGCAGACCTCGGCGGCGAAGCCGGCGCCGCTGGCCGCGAACCACGCCGCCACACGACCGTCGGCGACCGCGCCGAGGTTGTCGACGTTGGAGACGAAGGCATACCGGAAGCCGCCCTCGAGGAGCTGGTCGAGCAGCCCGCTGGCGAGCAGCGAGGGGTAGAGGTCGCCGTGGCCCGGTGGGCACCACTCCAGGCGCGGGTCGGCCTCCCAGGTCACCGGGGTGAGGTCGTCGGCGCGCAGCTTGGGCTCCTGGGACTGCACGAAGTCCAGCGGTATGCCGTCGGTCGCGAGCTCGGGGTAACGGTCCAGGACCTCCAGGGTCGCCTCGCGGGTGGAGAAGCTGTCCATGAACACCAGGGGGAGCCTCACCCCGAAGCGCTCGCGCAGCGCCAGCACCTGGCGCACGGTGATGTCGAGGAAGGTCAGGCCCTCGCGGACGGGGAGCAGGGACTTGGGCGCGGCGAGGCCCATCGAGGTGCCGAGGCCGCCGTTGAGGGTGATGACCGCCGTCGCCGCCAGCGCCTCGCGCGCCTCCTCCTCGGTGACGTCGACGTCCTCGAGGTGGGCGGTGGGCAGGGCCGGCTCCACGTCGGCCTCCGCGATGAGGCCGGTCGCCCCCGCCGCGAGGTGGTCGTAGTGCCGCGCGAAGGTGTCGCGAGCGGGCCGACTCACGCCGGCCTGCTGCATACGGTCAAGGGCCTGCTGACGTCCCGATGCGCTCATGGGGCCAACCTACCGAGAGACACCGACAGGGGGCTTCCACGGCCCACCGTGCTCACCTGGCCGAGCCGCCCCCGACCGGGAAGAGGACCGGGGTGGCGCGCTTGTAGTCCTCGTAGTCGGCTTGCCCACCCCACTTCTCGTCGGCGCGACGCTCCAGCGCGGGCACCCCGCTGGCGAAGCGCAGCAGGAGGTAGATGAGCACGGGGGAGATAAGGGTGACGTGCTGCCACCCGTTCAGGGCACCGGCCGCGACCATCGCCACCCCGGTCCACAGCAGGATCTCCCCGACGTAGTTGGGGTGCCGCGAGATCGACCACAGGCCGGAGCGGATGAACTCGCCCTCGTGGGAGGGGTCGGCCTTGAAGGCCGACTTCTGCGCATCCGCGACCGCCTCGATCGCGAAGCCGACCACCCAGACGAGGATGCCGGCATACCCGAGCAGACCCAGCGGGGCGCGATCGCCGGAGGTGATGGCGGCCAGCGCCGCTCCCGCCGTGAAGACCACCCACAGGCCCTGCATCGTCCAGACGAGCAGGAACCTCGACCAGCTCTTCTTGAGCTCGTCGAAGCGGCCGTCCTTGCCGGCCTTGCTCACCCGGCGGAAGAGGAAGAACCCGAGCCGGAGGGCCCAGAGGAGCACCATGGCGCCGAGGATCCAGGTGCGGGCGTCGCGGTCCTGCACGAGCACGAGGGCCAGGATCGTCACCAGCTGGAAGGTCACGGACCCGGTGAGGTCGAAGAAGCGCTCCGTCTGGGCCCGGAAGGAGGGCACGTAGACGACCCAGTTGAGGACGTAGGCCAGCAGGGCCAGGGCGATCATGAGCGGCAGACCCGGCGTGAGCGCCTGACCACCGTCGGAGGCGGCGAGCGCGAGCAGGAGGCCGGCGGCGGTCGCCAGGGCGGCGGTCAGGAGACTCTTCACCGCCCCAGCCTACGGTCGGGCGCACGGCGCCCCACGGGCGCTCCGCCCTCGGAGGGGGTTCTTGACGGGCGCGTCAACCAGGCGCCCTGCGTCCACTACCATCGAAGGGAACGGGCCACACTCGATGAGGAGACGCACGGTGAAGAACGACCAGGGCGCGCAGAGCGCCGCGGACGCGACCAGCGGCAGGCCGGCCCTGCGGACCCCGGAGCACCCGGTCCGCATCGTCACCGCCGCCAGCCTCTTCGACGGCCACGACGCCTCGATCAACATCATGCGGCGCATCATGCAGAGCCAGGGTGCCGAGGTCGTCCACCTCGGGCACAACCGCTCGGTGGCCGAGGTCGTCCAGGCCGTGCTCGACGAGGACGCCAACGCCGTCGCGGTCTCCTCCTACCAGGGTGGCCACGTCGAGTACTTCGAGTACCTCGTCGAGCAGCTGCGCGCCGCGGGCGCCGACCACGTCAAGGTCGTCGGCGGTGGTGGCGGCGTCATCGTCGCCGAGGAGATCGAGCGGCTGCGGGAGGCCGGGGTGACGATCTTCTCCCCGGAGGACGGGCAGAGGCTCGGGCTGCCGGGGATGATCAACCAGGTCATCACCGACTCCGACCACGACATGTGGCAGGTCGGTCCCGCCGACGTGGACGCCGTGCTCGCCGGGGAGCGCACCGCCGTGGCGCGGGCCATCACCGGGGCCGAGCTGGGCTCGCTGCCGGCGCAGGACCGCGAGAGGTATGCCGCCGCGGCCCGCGAGAGCACCGCCCCGGTCCTCGGGATCACCGGCACGGGCGGGTCGGGCAAGAGCTCGCTCACCGACGAGCTGGTGCGGCGCTTCCGCATCGACCAGGGCGACCGGCTCCGCATCGGGATCATCGCGATCGACCCGACCCGGCGCAAGGGCGGCGGGGCGCTGCTGGGCGACCGGATCCGGATGAACGCCCTGGGCTCGGAGACCGGCGCGGTGGCGGGGGAGGCCTCGGACGCCGAGACCCGCGCGAAGGCGATGTTCCGCTCCATGGCCACCCGGGGGGAGTCCGAGGTGCCCGAGGCGCTGCCGGTGGCGATCGACATCCTCAAGGCCGCCGGCTTCGACCTCGTCGTCGTCGAGACCCCGGGCATCGGCCAGGGCGACGCGGGCATCGTGCCCTTCGTCGACACCTCGCTCTACGTCATGACCCCTGAGTTCGGAGCCGCCAGCCAGCTGGAGAAGATCGACATGCTCGACTTCGCCGACGTCGTGGCGATCAACAAGTTCGAGCGTCGCGGTGCCATGGACGCGCTGCGCGACGTCGGCCGCCAGCTGGTCCGCAACCGCGAGGCCTTCGGCAAGCGGCCGGAGGACATGCCGGTCTTCGGCACCTCCGCGGCGACCTTCAACGACGACGGCGTCACGGCGCTCTACCAGGTCCTGCGCGACCTCCTCGCCGAGGACGGCCTCCCGGTCGTGGACGGTCTGCTGCCCCCGGTGGAGGTGCGGCACTCCTCGATGATCCGCCAGGTGGTGCCGCCCAAGCGGGTGCGCTACCTCGCCGAGATCGCGGACACGCTGCGCGGCTACCACGAGGACACCGAGCGGTATGCCCTCGCCGCCCGCCGCGTCGAGCGCCTCTCCGCGGTGGACGACGAGCTGGCCGCCCAGGGCACGACCGACCACGGGGTGGACGACCTCCTCGCCGCCGCCCGTCGCGACGTGCCCACCGAGATCCAGGAGATGCTCGAGGGCTGGCCGGCCCGGGTCGAGGCCTACTCCGGCGACGAGCAGGTCGTCACGGTCCGCGACCGCGAGCTGCATACCCGACTCACCAAGGAGTCGCTGAGCGGCAACCGCATACCCCGGGTCGCGCTGCCGCCCTACGACGAGGCGGGCGCGCTCGTGCGCTACTGGCGCCGCGAGAACCTCCCCGGTTTCTTCCCCTACACGGCCGGTGTCTTCGCGTTCAAGCGGGACAACGAGGACCCGGCCCGCATGTTCGCCGGCGAGGGCGACCCGTTCCGGACCAACCGCCGCTTCAAGCTGCTCTCCGAGGGCCAGCCGGCCACCCGGCTCTCCACCGCCTTCGACTCGGTCACGCTCTACGGCCACGACCCGGCGGAGCGGCCCGACATCTACGGCAAGGTCGGCACCTCGGGCGTGTCCATCGCGACCCTGGACGACATGAAGGCGCTCTACGACGGCTTCGACCTCATCGACCCGACGACGTCGGTGTCGATGACGATCAACGGGCCGGCGCCGACGGTGCTGGCGTTCTTCCTCAACACCGCGATCGACCAGCAGGTCGAGGCCTTCCGCGAGCGCGAGGGCCGTGAGCCCTCGGGCGCCGAGGCTGAGGAACTGCGCGGGTATGCCCTGGCCAACGTCCGCGGCACCGTGCAGGCGGACATCCTCAAGGAGGACCAGGGGCAGAACACCTGCCTGTTCACGACCGAGTTCTCGCTGCGGATGATGGGCGACATCCAGCAGTGGTTCATCGACCAGGGCGTGCGCAACTTCTACTCGGTCTCGATCTCCGGCTACCACATCGCCGAGGCGGGAGCGAACCCCATCAGCCAGCTGGCCTTCACGCTGGCCAACGGCTTCACCTACGTCGAGTCCTACCTCGCCCGCGGGATGGACATCAACGCCTTCGCGCCCAACCTGTCCTTCTTCTTCTCCAACGGGATGGACATCGAGTACTCCGTCATCGGCCGCGTCGCGCGGCGCATCTGGGCGGTGGCGATGCGGGAGAAGTACGGCGCCAACGAGCGCAGCCAGAAGCTGAAGTACCACGTCCAGACCTCGGGGCGCTCGCTGCACGCGCAGGAGATGGACTTCAACGACATCCGCACCACGCTGCAGGCGCTCATCGCGATCTACGACAACGCCAACTCACTGCATACCAATGCGTATGACGAGGCCGTCACCACGCCCAGCGGTGAGTCGGTGCGTCGTGCCCTGGCGATCCAGCTCATCATCAACAAGGAGTGGGGCCTGGCGATGAACGAGAACCCCAACCAGGGGTCGTTCATCATCGACCAGCTCACCGACCTCGTCGAGGAGGCCGTGCTCACCGAGTTCGACCGGATCAGCGAGCGCGGCGGCGTGCTCGGCGCCATGGAGACCGGCTACCAGCGCGGCAAGATCCAGGACGAGTCACTGCTCTACGAGCACCGCAAGCACGACGGGTCGCTGCCGATCATCGGCGTCAACACCTTCCGGCGCCCCCCCTCGGAGCGCGAGGAGGTTCAGGTCGAGCTGGCTCGCGCCACCGAACAGGAGAAGCAGTCCCAGCTGGAGCGGGTGCAGACCTACCAGGAGACCCACGCGCAGGAGGCCGAGGCCGCCCTGAGCAGGCTCAAGGAGGCCGCGATGGCCGGTGACAACGTCTTCGCCGTGCTCATGGACGCCGCCCGCGTCTGCACGCTCGGTCAGATCACCGAGGCGTTCTTCGAGGTGGGCGGGCAGTACCGCCGCAACGTCTGAGGCGAGGTCTTCGTCCGGCCCGGTCGGGCCGAGAGGTCAGCCGCGGCGGCTGCCGCTCGACGTCGAGAAGGCCACGACCGAGCCGCCGGAGCGGCCACCACCGGAGCGACGACCCGAGCCGCCGCCCTGACCGCCCGCACCTCGGCCGCCCTGGCCGCCGGAGCGACCCTGACCGCCGGCGCCGTTGCGACGTCCGCCCTGACCGCCCTCTCCACGCCCACCCTGGCCGCCGGAGCGACCCTGACCGCCCTGGTCGCCGGAACGACCCTGTCCGCCCTGCCGGAGCGCCCGCGGCCGCCGCCCTGGCGAGTGCTGGTGCCACGACCACCCTGGCCGCCGCCCTGGCGTCGACCGCCCTGGCCGTTCTGGCCGCCGCCCTGACCGTTCTGGCCGGGCGTCTCCAGGACAAGCCCGCCGGGGGTCAGCACCCGCTCACCCGGCGCGAGCTCGCGCAGGATCGGGTGGTTCGAGTGCGCCTTGGTCGTCGTCGGCTTGATGCCGGCCGCACGGGTCAGGGAGCGCACGTCGCGCACCTGGTCGTCGGTCATGAGCGTCACGACGGTGCCGGCCGCGCCGGCCCGGGCGGTCCGGCCCGAGCGGTGGAGGTAGGCCTTGTGCTCGACCGGCGGGTCGGCGTGAACGACGAGGGAGACGTCGTCGACGTGGATGCCGCGGGCCGCGATGTCGGTCGCCACGAGGGTGCTGGCGCGCCCGGAGTGGAAGGCCTCCATGTTGCGGGTCCGGGCGTTCTGGGCGAGGTTGCCGTGGAGCTCGACGGCCGGCACGCCGGCGCCGTTGAGCTGCTTGGCCAGCTTCTTGGCCCCGTGCTTGGTGCGGGTGAAGACGACCTTGCGGCCCGGGGCGGAGCCGAGGTCGGTGAGCACGGCCAGACGCTGAGCCGCGTCGATGTGCAGGACGTGGTGATCCATCGCCTCCACCGGCGACTGCGCCGAGTCGGCGTGATGGGTGACCGGGCTGCTGAGGTAGCGCTTGGCGATGACGTCGACGCCGGCGTCGAGGGTGGCGGAGAAGAGCATCTTCTGCCCCTGGCGCGGCGTGCGGTCCAGCAGGCGCTTGACGACGGGCAGGAAGCCCAGGTCGGCCATGTGGTCCGCCTCGTCGAGCACGGTCACCTCGACCTGGGACAGGTCCGCGTGGCCCTGGCCGAGGAGGTCCTCGAGGCGTCCCGGGCAGGCGACGAGCACGTCGATGCCTGCCTGCAGGGCGCGCACCTGCGGGTTCTGGCCGACCCCGCCGAAGACGGTGAGATGGGTCAGCCCCGCGGCGGCCGCCAGCGGCTCGAGGGAGGCGGCGATCTGCCCGGCCAGCTCGCGCGTCGGGGCGAGCACGAGGGCTCGGGGTGCGCGGCCGCGGCGACGGGAGGCACCGGCGTCACTCATGAGCCGGGTGACGAGGGGGAGCAGGAAGGCGTAGGTCTTGCCCGAGCCGGTGCGGCCACGGCCGAGCACGTCGCGTCCGGCCAGCGAGTCCGGCAGGGTGGCGGCCTGGATCGGGGTCGGGGTGGTGATGCCGCGCTCCGCGAGGAGGGCAGCGAGGGAGGAGGGCACGCCGAGGTCGGCGAAGGAAGAGGTCACGGAGAGCTTTCGGGACGATATGTGATGTCCCACCCGGCGCCAGGCCCGGAGGCGGCGCGAACACGGCGGCCGATGGGCCACGAGATCAGGCAGCCCGAGGCGAGACGGGCCGGGCTGCTACAACCAGTCTATCGCAGTCCTGCCTGCTCAGCGGCATCATGGACCCATGAGCGATCTTCTGCGCCACGTCCGCGACGGTCTGACGCACGAGACGCTGACCGGTGGGGGCGCCGATCCCGGGAGCCCGGTCGCCCTGCTGCTGCACGGATTCCCGCAGGACGCCACCGCCTGGGACCGCGTGGTCCCGCGGCTGCACGAGGCCGGCCTGCGGACCCTCGCTCCGCACCAGCGGGGGTATGCCGTCGGTGCGCGCCCCGGGCGCGTCGCGGCATACCGGATGGAGCGCCTGGTCGAAGACGCACTGGGACTGCTGGACGAGGTCGGCGTGCGGCGGGCCCACGTCGTCGGCCACGACTGGGGAGGTGCGGTCGCGTGGGCGCTCGCCGCCTGGGCCCCGGATCGGGTGGCGAGCCTGACGGTGGCCTCGACGCCGCACCCGCGGGCGCTCGCCTGGGCCGTGCGACATGCCGACCAGGGCCGGCGCAGCTGGTACATCGCCGGGTTCCAGGCGCCGGTCCTGCCCGAGCTCGTCATGGCCCGGGCGCTGCGCCGGGGTGGCCTCGTGCGCACCGGGCTCCCCGCCGAGGACGCCCGCCGGTATGCCGGCCGCCTCGGGACGCGGTCGGCGATGCGCGGGCCGGTGAACTGGTACCGCGCAGCGTTGCGGCCCGGTGGCCGGGGTGTGGGAAAGGTGGAGGTGCCGACGACCTTCGTCTGGGGCGCGCGCGACCCGTTCCTGGGGCGTGCCGCCGCGGAGCGGACCGAGCAGCAGGTGCGCGGCCCCTACCGCTTCGTCGAGCTGGACGCCGACCACTGGCTGCCCGAGCGCCGCCCCGACGACCTCGCCGGGGAGATCCTGCGGCAGGTCGGCGCAGACCCGTCTCCACCCGCCTGACCTCGGCGTTCGACGTCGGCGCCCGCGACCCGTGGCGCCGCCTGTGGATGACGCCCGAGGACTGTCGGCGCCGACGCGTACCCTCGGTCCATGTCGCCCAGCCTGTCCGCCGCCTCGTGGGTGCTGCGCGTCGCCGACGCCCACCTGCGGGCCGAGGTCGGCGAGCTGACCCTGGCGCGGGGGCAGGGGTATGCCGAGGGCGGCCACGTCCGCACCCTGGTCACCGGCCCTGACGGGGCGGCGCTCGTCGGCACGGTAGTCGGCAGCGGTGGCCGCGTCTACCAGACCGTCGTGCGCGTCCACGACCGTGACCTCGTCGTCTGGAGCGGCCAGTGCAGCTGCCCGGTGGGTCAGGACTGCAAGCACGCCGTCGCGGTGCTCATCGCCGCCCGCTCGCGGCTGCGCTCCGCGGCACCCGAGGCCCCGGGTTGGGAGACCGCGCTGGCGCCGCTCGTGCGCACCGTGACCGCCTCGGCCACCCGGCACCGGCTCGGCCTCCAGGTGTCCCTGACCCGCGGGCCCGGCGGCCGCGACGAGCGCGTCCGGGTGTCCCTGACCCCGGTGCGACCCGGCAAGTCCAAGCCCTGGGTCGGTCAGGGCGTCGGGTGGGACGACCTCACCAACCGCTGGTCGACGACCGATGTCGACCCGGCGCACCGCGCCTTGCTGGGCCAGCTCGCGGCGCTGGGCAAGAGCTCGGGCTTCGGCTACTTCTACTCCTCGGCCAAGGAGCTGCCGCTCGGGGAGATCGGCGCGGTCGCCTGGCCCGTGCTCGCGCAGGTCGTGCAGGCAGGTGTCCCCCTCGTCGCCGGGCCGGGGCTCGAGGACGTCGGCCTGGGGGAGGGCAGCGCCTCGGCCGCCCTCGACATCGTCCGCCGCGACGACGGCGGGCTGACGGTGTCGGGCACGGTCGACGTCTCCGGCGACCTCCCGCTGCCCGGCACACCCTTCCTCCTCGGCCGACCGGCCCACGGGCTGGGCTGGCTGGAGACCGAGCGCGACCGCCTCACGCTGTGGCCGCTGCGCGCTCAGGTGCCCGACGCCATCATCGGTCTGCTCGAGTCGGGCCGGGAGCTGGAGATCCCGCCGGACCAGGTCGCGCGCTTCCTCACCACCTACTACCCCGCGCTGGCCCGCCAGGTGGAGCTCACCTCCAGCGACGGCAGCGTCGTCACCCCCGCGGACCACCCGCCCCGGCTCCGGCTGGAGGTGACGCCCCAGCCCGGCCACGTGCTGCACCTGCGCTGGAGTGTCGCGTATGCCGTGCCGACGGTCGGCGCCGAGCCGGACACCGTCGTCGTCGGGCTCGACGCCGGCCCGGAGGAGGTCGCCCGCGACGAGGAGGCCGAGCTCGCGTCGATGACGGCGGTGCTGCCGCTGCTCGAGGGCTGGCCGGGGCTGCTCGCGGCGGGTCGGTCGAGCTGCCCCCTGCGTGCCCACTCCACCCTGACCGGTCTCGCCACCGCCCGCTTCGCCGCGGAGGTGCTGCCGGCGCTGGAGGCGAGCCCGGACCTCGACGTGCTCGTCCACGGCGACCTCGCGTCCTACGAGGAGGCGGGGGAGGAGCCGGTCGTCCATCTCACGACCAGCGAGGCGGGGGAGGGCGACTGGTTCGACCTGCACGTGAGCGTGACGGTCGAGGGCCAGGTGATCCCCTTCGAGCAGCTCTTCGCGGCGCTCGCGACGGGCCAGGACGTCCTGCTGCTCGACTCCGGGCTCTGGCTGCGTCTCGACCAGCCCGAGCTGCTCACCCTGCGCCGGCTCATCGAGGAGGCGCGCGAGCTGGTCGACGACGACGACGATGACGACGCCGAGGCCGGGCAGCTGCGCCTGTCGCCCTACCAGGCGGGGTTGTGGGAGGAGCTGGTCGAGCTCGGGGTGGTCCACGACCAGCAGGGCCGCTGGCAGGAACGGGTCGAGGCGCTGCTCGCCCTGGGCGAGGGAGATCGCGGGTTGGTGCTGGCGCCGCCGGGTCTGGAGGCGACCTTGCGCCCCTACCAGCTGGAAGGGTACCGCTGGCTGGTCGGGCTCTGGGACGCCGGGCTCGGGGGCATCCTCGCCGACGACATGGGCCTGGGCAAGACGCTTCAGGCGCTGGCCATGGTGGTGCGGGCCGAGCATCGGGGCGACCTGGCGGAGGGGCCGGTGCTGGTGGTCGCCCCGACGAGCGTGGTCACCGCCTGGGCCGAGCAGGCGGAGCGGTTCGCCCCGCACCTGCGCACCGCCGCGGTCACCGCGACGAGGAAGCGCCGAGGCACGGACCTCGCGACCGCCATCGGGTCCGCCGACCTGGTCATCACGTCATACACCCTGCTGCGGCTCGAGGCCGACGACTACCACGCGCTGCCGTGGAGCGCCGCGATCCTCGACGAGGCGCAGGTCGTCAAGAACCGCCGGTCGGCGACCTACCACGCGGTGCGCAGCCTCGGGGCCGCCCGGACCATCGCCATGACGGGCACGCCGCTGGAGAACACCCTCATGGACCTCTGGTCGATGACCTCGCTCGCCGCGCCGGGGCTCTTCCCGCGGCCGGAGACCTTCACCCAGCGCTACCGTCGGCCGATCGAGGCGGGGGAGGGTGGCTCCCTCGAGCAGCTGGAGCGGCTGCGCCGCAGGATCCGCCCGTTCATGCTGCGCCGCACCAAGGCGCAGGTGGCCGGGGAGCTGCCCGACAAGATCGAGCAGACGTTGTCCATCGACCTGCACCCCGCCCACCGGCGGATCTACGACCAGCACCTGCAGCGGGAGCGCCAGCGGGTGCTGGGGCTGCTGGCCGACCTCGACAAGAACCGTTTCAAGATCTTCAGCGCGCTGACGACGCTGCGCCAGCTCTCGCTCGACCCAGCCCTGGTCGACGAGGGCCACGCCGGGCTCGGGACCTCGGCCAAGGTCACGGCGCTCGTGGAGCGGCTGAGCGCCATCGCTGCCGAGGGGCACCGGGCCCTGGTCTTCTCCAGCTTCACCAGCTATCTCGCCCTGGTCCGGGAGGCCCTCGATGCAGCCGGGATCGGGCATACCTATCTCGATGGCCGGACCCGCGACCGGGCGGCCCGCATCCAGGCCTTCCGCGACGGCGACGACCCGGCCTTCCTCATCAGTCTCAAGGCCGGCGGGGTGGGGCTGACCCTCACGGAGGCGGACTACGTCTTCGTCCTCGACCCGTGGTGGAACCCGGCCGCCGAGGCGCAGGCGGTGGACCGGACCCACCGGATCGGGCAGCACCGGACCGTCAACGTCTACCGCATGGTGTCCACCGGCACGATCGAGGAGAAGGTCGTCGCGCTGCAGGAGCGCAAGCGGCGACTCTTCACCAGCGTGGTCGACTCGGGGGAGTTCCAGTCCGGGTCCGTGAGCGCCGAGGACATCCGCGGGCTGCTGGAAGGGTGAGCGGCGACGGCCAGGGCAGGGGGAGGACGGCCCGACGGGGCCAAGAAGGCGTCGACCGACGGGCCGTAGACTCCGGCGGGTGAGCAGCCCTGGTCCCTACCCCACGATGGAGGACGTCATCGGCGGCACCCCACTGGTGCGTCTGCAGCGCCTCCCGGGGCCGGAGAACGAGCGCCGCGGCAACGTGCTGCTCGCCAAGCTCGAGGGCAACAACCCGGCCGGGTCCGTCAAGGATCGGCCAGCGATCAGCATGATCCGGGGCGCCGAGGAGCGTGGGGAGATCTCCCCGGGCGACACCCTGCTCGAAGCCACGTCCGGCAACACCGGGATCGGCCTGGCGATGGCGGCGGCGATCAGCGGCTACCCACTGGTCATCGTCATGCCCGAGGACGCCTCCACCGAGCGGATCCAGACGATGAAGGCCTACGGGGCCGACCTGGTGCTCACCCCGGCGGCGGGCGGGATGGAAGAGGCGCGCGACGTCGTGACGCGGATGGAGCGGGAGGGCAGGGGCCGGGTCCTGGACCAGTTCGGCAACCCTGACAACCCCCGTGCCCACGAGAATGGCACGGGCCCGGAGCTGTGGGCTCAGACCGACGGACGGATCACCCACTTCGTGTCCGCCATGGGCACCACCGGCACGATCACCGGGGTCTCGCGGTTCCTCAAGTCGCGCGAACCTCGCGTCCAGATCGTCGGGGCACAGCCGGCGGAGGGCTCGAGGATCCCCGGGATCCGCGCGTGGCCGCCGGAGTACGTCCCGAGGATCTTCGATCCGTCAGCGGTGGACCGGACCGTCGAGGTCGCCCAGGGCGACGCCGAGGAGACGGCCCGCCGGCTGGCTCGCGCGGAGGGCATCTTGGGCGGGATCTCCGCAGGCGGCGCCTGCTGGAGCGCGCTGCAGGTGGCCGAAGAGGTCGAGGGGGCGACGATCGTCTTCGTGGTCTGCGACCGCGGCGACCGCTATCTCTCCAGCGGCGTGTTCCCCGCCTGAGGATCCCGGCCGACGGTCGACGTCATCGACCGGGCAGCGACGTCTCGGACGCCTCGTCGGCGGAGGAGAGAGTCTGCGTCCACCGGGCGAAGCCGTCCAGCAGCTCGTCGCGGTCACTGCCCAAGGCCTCGCGGTAGGCCTGCTCGATCTGGTCCGCGTCGTGGCGTTGGTCCAGGACGATCAACCGCCCCACGAGGTCGATGAGCCGGTCCGGGCCGTAGGTCTCCTCGAGGTAGTACGTCAGCGCGATCGACTCCAGCGTGTAGGCGTCGGCGGCGATCAGGTCCTCGGGGTCCATCGGCACGGTGGGGAGTGCCGTCGGGGGGCCTTGCCTCGCGAAGTGGTCTCCGGCGCTGAGCAGCAGGTGCTCGGCATACGCAGGGTCTTCCACCGAGCTCCACCAGGAGGGCGGCCCCTCCAGGATCCAGTCCTCCGGCCAGGCCTCGACGTCCTCACCCGCAGTCGCGGAGGAGGCGGCCATGTAGCGCAGCTCGGTCTGCCCGCCCGGGCTCGGGCCGTACTCCTCCAGGTCGAGCAGCGCGAGGTCGAGGTCGAGGAAGAGATGTGCCTGGACGGGGGAGCGCATGCCGGTGAGCCGACCGGCGTCACGGGGGATCTCCTCGGGCTACACCTTGAGCGGAAGGGAGGACCCGCTGCTCTCCGGCCATCCGTGCTCCTCCAGCACCTCGGCGGGGACGAGCTGGACGACCAGCCGGTCACGTCCCTGGGCCAGCCACGACAGCTCGGTCAGACTGGTTTCCGCGGCCCGGTCGAGAGTGTCGAGGATGGTCTCGGCGTCCGCCATGCGGGACCGCTGGACGAGCACGTCGACGCGGTGACCGGTCAGGACGGCCAGCTCTTCACCCAGGTCCCACAGCTGCGGATGGCCGAAGAACTCCCCGTTGCGCCCGCGGCTGTCCACGAGCAGGGGCGGCCCTTGCTCGGTCGCGGCGAACACCCATCGGTACTGCTGCAGCACCGGCACCGGGTCCGCGCCGGAGAACTGGTGGCGTAGGCCCACGTGCGCCACGGTGCCCTCGGTCGGGGTGCGGGAGACCACGCCGTCCAGGCGGAGCTGGCGCATCTCCAGGGGCGCGGCGCTCACGCCGTCGAACCACGCGCGTTGCCGGTCCTGCAGCTCCGGGGCCACGTGCGCGAGGTATGCCTCGACAGCCCCCGCCTGCAGCGCGTCGTCCATCGCGAGCAGGACCTCGTGCACCTAGTCGTCGCTGACCTCCGTGCCCCGGTCTTCCGCAACACCGCTCGTGGACAGCGATTGCTCCATCGAGGAAGTGGCGACCTGCGCGTCGGTGGCGGGGGGGCCGGCAGCAACCGGCAAGATCTGGACCGGAGCGGTACGGTGATGCACATGACGACGCAGGGCCCGGGGGCTGGGGACGAGGGTGCCACCATCCTGAGCTTCCCGACAGGGCACGAGGCCCCCCGCAGCAGCGAGGTCGACCTCGAGGGTGAGCCGGTCACCGTCATCTACCTCCCGTGGCCACACGTCGTCGACGGTGTTTCCCGACCAGCCGGCCTCTACTACCGCACCACCGACGCCTCCGGGTTCTACCCCGACCCTGCGGTGCGCGGGCTGGACGCGGTGCTCGATGAGGCCCGTCCTGTGCTGAAGCACCACCTGCGGCTCCTCCGCGAGCCCGGGCAGGGGCCTGCGGACGGGTGATCTCCGGGCCCCTCGTCGTCGGCGCAACGCTGGGTCACTCCCAGGGCATGTCCCGCAGGATGTCCTGCGGGCTGGCCAGCACGGTGTAGAAGAACCACGATGCCGAGGCGCAGACGACCATGATGGCCGCCATGGGCACCGCCGAGTCGACCTCGAACAGTCCGCTCACCGGGGAGATGAGCGCGCCGAAGACGAAGTTCGTCGCCCCGAGCAGGGCAGCAGCCGCTCCGGCGCGTTCCCCGTGGTCGGCCAGCGCGATGCTCGGGCTGTTCGGCATGACGAAGCCCACCGAGCCCATCAGCAGGACGATGCCGCCGACGATGGCCCACGCCGACGTAGCGTCGGTCCGCGAGCAGCACCCGGTAGCTGGCCCACAGGGTGCGCGGGCCGAAGTGGCGCCGTCGCTCCGGGGGCAGAGTCTCCTTGACCAGGACCAGCGCCAACACCGCCAGCAGCACACCGAAGGCTCCCAGCGCCCAGAAGATGGTCCGCCAGCTGCCGAAGATGAGGAACTGGGCGCCCAGCGTCGGCGCCAGGATCGGGGCCACACCGACCACCAGGAAGAGGCGGGAGATGAAGCTCGCCATCCGGGAGCCGCTGTAGAGGTCGCGGACCATGGCCTGGGACAGCACCATCCCGGCCGCGCCGGTCAGGCCCTGCACGAAGCGCAGCAGCAGTAGCACCTCGATCGAGGACGACACGGCGATCGCCGCCGACACCACGACATACAGGGTCAGCGACGCGATCAATGGTCGGCGTCGGCCGAAGGAGTCCGACAACGCCCCGATGAGGAGCTGGCCGGTGGCGAGACCGACGAGGGTCGCAGTCAGCGTCAGCTGCACCGTGGCCTCGGTCGTGGACAGGTCCTCCACGACGGCCGGGAAGGCGGCGAGGTACATGTCGATCGTCAGCGGACCGATCGCGACGAGCGCCCCGAACAGCAGCAGCCGACCCAGCGGGGAGGGTTCGGTGCGGGGCCGGGAGGATGCGGGAGGTGCTGCGAGGGGGACTGATCTCACCCCGGGGCCAAGGTGGATGCTCTGCGTGATATTCCCCGCATCGGGCGCAGGGAGGGTGAGCCACCGGGCCGTCCCTCCGCCATCTCCACCCGCGTTGTCGAGGTTCTGGCCCTAGCCGAAATGGTTCGTCGCGGTGGCCAGCGGCCCCGAGCGCCCCGCGGCAGTGCGCGACTCAGGGCAGAAGGTCCCAGAACTGCCGACGGGCCGGCATCGCGTGCATGACCATCTCTTCGCCGCTGAGGGAGATGAGCACGACCGTCTCCAGCAACCTCGCCTGAAGCACTCCGTGCTTGAGCGCGCTGCAGTGGACCTTCACACGGCGTAGCCGGCAAGCGCCCACCGGATTGCCTTGGAGCGAGACAGGTGCTCCCGGGCGGCATACGCGTTTAGCGCTGCGATCTCTTCGGCCGTGAGCCGCACGGCGATCACCTGGGTCGGTTCGGCCCCGCGCCCGGGACGACCCCGTCCGCGGCGCTTCAGCGTCTCGACGTCATAGCCAGCCTCGGCCTCGTCAGCCCACTTCTGGATCTGCTCGTCGGTCACCTGATCGTCGCGTGCCATGGCAATATCGTATAACGAAAACTTGACGACGGGGAGAGGCCAGCAGTCACGACCGTGCGGCCTGAGCGTGCGTCAAGGTAACCTTGACGCGTGGAGATCCGAGATTCGGCGCGCAAGCGCGGGATCGTGGACGAGGAGATCGAGCACGCGTGGCTGAACGCGATGAGAGTGGTCGAATACGAGTACGCCGGTGAGGACCGGCTGCTGGTGATCGGAGCAGACCAGCATGGCCACCTGCTTGAGCTCGTGGCAGTGCCCGCAGGTGAGCCGACCCGGATCATCCACGCAGATCGGCTGAGACCGAAGTTCTATGACTACCTGAGGTGAGGAGAAGCGATGACTGTCACGAAGCACGATGACTCGACCGGGCTGGGCCAGGTTGAGGTTGACACGCACCCGGCTCGCGACGCGGTGCACTTCCGCCGGATCCTTGCTGCCCGCAAGTCCATGGCGGATGCGGAGCAGGAGTTGCGAGACGCGGTCAAGGCGCACGCGAGGCGGGTGACTCCTGGACCATGATCGGCGCCGCGCTCGACACCACCCGCCAGGCCGCTTACCAGCGCTTCGGCCGAGACTGACCACACGAAGAGCGGCATTATGCACGTGATGGGGGTGGGGGTGGTTCATGATGCTTCGCCGTTCTCGAGGTTGTTCAGGAGCTGGGTGAAGAGCTGGGCTCGGTGGGTCTGGCCCTTGGCGTGGGCGTCGTCCTGCTGGGCCTGGAGAGTGGGGCGAAAGGCGATGGTGGTCTGGAAGAAGGTGCAGGTCTCGCAGATCGACTCGAAGGCGCAGTCGAGCTCGGGGGGCCTGGTGCAGTAGCCGTTGCCGAGCATTCGGGAGTGCTCGCGACGGAGGCGGGCCATGTTGGGTCCGAGGGCGTCGGCGGGCAGCTGGGCGGGGTCGTTGTAGAGGGCGTCGACCTTGTCGGTGACGGCGAAGTACTCCTCCGCGACGGTGCGGTTGGCGATGCGGGCGTAGCGCAGGGTCATGTCCATCGAGGAGTGGCCTAGCATCGCGGCGATGGCTTCCAGGGACATGCCGCGGTTGATGGCCTGGGTGGCCAGGGTGTGGCGCAGCTGGTGGGGGTGGATGTGGCCCAGCCCGGCGGCGGCGCCGGCCTTGTTGATCATCCGGGTGACGGTGTGCCGGTCCAGCGCCCGGCCGTTCTCCCTGGGCAGCAGCAGCGGGTGGGTGGGGTCGACGTGGGTGGCCCGGTAGTCCTGGATCAGAGTCACCACGTGCGGGTGCAGGGGCAGGTAGCGGTCCTGGTGCAGCTTGCCGACCGGGACGTGCAGCCAGGGTCCGGCGCCGATGTGCACGAGCGCGTCGGCGGGCAGCGCGGTGTACTCGCTGACCCGCAGACCGGTGCGCAGCAGCACCTCCACGGTCACGCGCAGCAGCATCCGGGGCTGGGCCTGGGCGGCGCGCAGCAGCCGGGCGGCGCTCGGGTCGTCCAGTGCTTTGGGCAGGGGCCGGTCCTGGCGGGGCAGGTCCCCGGAGAACATCGGCACCCGGGCCGGGGCGTCGTCCCAGTCCCACTCGGCGATCCGGATGAAGAACATCCGCAGCGTGCCGAGCCGGCCGGCGATGGTGGCCAGGCCCAGCGGGGCGCCGCCGCGGCCGGGGCGTGCGGCCAGCCACGGCTTGTAGGCCTCGATGGTGGACCGGTCGATGTCGGCCACGCAGGCCAGGGCCGGGGTGTGGGTGAGCAGGTAGGTGGCGAAGCAGCGCAGCGACTGGTCGGCGCCGTTGACGCTGCCCGGGCGCAGCACGCAGGCGATCTGGGTCAGGTAGGCCTGCATGGTGGCCGCGACCATGGGCAGCTCGGCGGCGATCTGGTCCCAGGTCGCGACCGGTGCGGCGCCGCCGCGCTGGTCCTGCCCGGGGTCGAACCGGACCGGCAGAGCGGTGGTGCTCATCGCAGCCTCCGGAACCCCGGCAGCGCCGGTCGCTCACCGGCGGGCGGTGTGAGGGTCGGGAGGGCGCCGGGGGTGCCGGCGAAGACCTGGGCGTCGATGACCTCGGCGGCCCTGCGGTACTGGGAGGCCAACCAGTCGTCGGCCAGGTGCAGGTAGATCCGGGTGGACTCGATCGAGGCGTGCCCGGCCTGTGCCTGGACGGCCTCCAGGGCCATCCCGGCCTCCCGCAGCCGGGTCAGGCAGGTGTGCCGCAGCTCGTGGCAGGTGCCGTGGGACAGGCCCGCGCGGGCCCGGGCACCGGTCAGGACCTGGTCGATGCCGCGCACGGTCAGCGGTTGCCCGCGGGTGGGACCCTTGAGCACGACGAACAACCGGTCGGTCGCGGCGTCGGCGGGACGTTCGGTGGTCAGGTAGTCGGCGACCGCGGTGAAGAACCTGGCCGAGACGGGCACGATGCGTTGCCGTCCGCCCTTGCCCTCGGCGATGAACACCCGCCGTTCGGCGAGGCGCAGGTCTTCCAGGCGCAGGCCCAGGACCTCGCAGCGGCGCAGCCCGCCGAGCACCATCGCCGCGACCATGGCCCGGTCCCGGTGGGTGCGCAGGGCGCCGGTGAGGGCGTCGACCTCGGCTGGGGCCAGGATCTGCGGCAGGGACCGGACCCGCCTGGTCAACGGCACGCCCTGGGAGGGCCGGGATCTCTCCCGGCGGGTCGGCAGCCCCCGGGGAACCGGGTTGGTGACCACGTCCCCGCGGACCTGCAAGAAGGCGTAGAACCCGGAGATCGTGGAGACCCGCCGGGCGATCGTGGCCGGCCCGACCCCGCCACCACCGTGCCGGGGCAGGCCCTGGACGACGCCGGCGGGCCGGCCGGTGCGCTGGGCGGTGATGAAGGCGAGCACGTCGGCCGGGACCGCCTCGGTCGGGTCCTTGCCGAGCACGCCCAGGAAGATCCTCAGGTCGTACGCCGCGGCCAGGACCGTGTTCGGCCGGCACCGCCCGGACAGGAAGTCCAGGTAGTCGTCCGCGCAGGCGACCCCGACCCGCAGCAGCACCTCACCCGAGGGCCCTCGCGACCTGACCAGACACGGATCCAGACCCGACATGTCACGACCTCCCGGTCCCTCGACCATCAGCCACACCGGCTGGTCGAAATCTCCCGGAAGATCACGTGCATAACAAGCAGATCCGGACGTTTCTCGCCTGCCCCGGGGAACAGGGTGAGTTCGTCATGCGTCCGATTACCATGATCAGGACCCGTGTTCGCGTAGCCGCAACGATGTCGGTCACGGTGCTGTTGGTTGGGGGCTGCGGTGACGTCTCGCGGGAGGGAACCCCAGGTGTGTCGGCCCCACCTGGCACGGTCGTTCAGGTTCACAAGGACGTGGCGTTCTACCCGGCTTGCGGCAACGAGGTGCTCAACTTGAATGGGACCAAGTGGTACCAGCTCCTTCCAGAAGAGCAGCGGGCATTGCGCGAGGACCCTGACGATGCGGACTCGATGGGTCCCGCTTTGCCGGAGGCGTTCATGATCGTCCGTAGCTCCGCGCCTCCGTTGCCAGGACCGCAGCGGACGCCGTCCCTCGGCATCCATGTTCCGGCTGTCGTTGCGCCCGGGAGAGGTGACGACATTGGTGACGTGACTGTCTTCGGCGACGGCCTCGCTCGCTTCGAGTCCGACAGCGGGGACCTGACGACTTGGCTAACCCGGGAGAAGCGCACCTACAACTGGGTCTGCTGACCGCCTCAGGTCGACAGGCGCTTAAGTCCGTCGAGGAGCACCCCGCGGCATGCGGCAGTAGCGCGCACTGGATGAAGGCCCGCCGTGCCAGACTCGGGCATGCCTGACCAGCGCCTGCACACCCTTGTCGCCGTTAACGGGCTCTCCGCATTTGAGCGGGGCGTGTGCTGATTTCATGCTGCTGGTCTCTGCCCTCGGGTGAGGGCGATGTGGACCATGATGCGCCTTCGGTAGTTGTCCATGTTGGTGAAGCCGCATCCGACACGCTTGGTTTGCTTGATGATCCGGTTGAAGCCCTCGGTGCGGGCGTTGGTCACGTCCTCGGTGAGCGCGACGAGCACCGCTGGCCACCAGGTGTCGATCGTGGTCGCCAGGCGGCTGGTTTCCTCCATGTCGGCGCGGGCGGCGGCGTCGTAGAAGTCGTACAGCCTGCGCCGGATCTGGTGCGGCTGGTGTTCGGCCAGCAGCAGGCGCAGGCGTTCCTTGACGGCATGCGCGGCGGCGATCTCGTTGGTCGGATCCTCGGGGGCGAGGGCGGGGTTGAACCGGGCCTTTTGCTTGACGGTGAGGTGCTCGTAGCCGGTGAGCAGCAGTTGCCGGCTGGCCCAGACTTTGTCGGTGGCGGTGCCGCGGCGGCCGTGCAGTTGCCGGGTGATTCGTTGACGGACCTGGGTGACCATGAGGTTGGCGAGGGCGACGAGATGCCACTTGTCGACTGCGATCCGCGCGTCCGGCAGGGCGGTGCGGATCCCGTTCGACAGGTACAACAGCGCCCGCCCGGGGGGTGTCAGATGGTCTGTGTAAGTGCCGGGTCTCCGACCGAGAAGGAGATTGACTGTGAGCATGACGCACGACGAGATGAGGGCCGAGGATCTGGACCAGGTCGAGGTGGAGCATCGGGCCGCGGCTGCGCGGCTGCGTGAGGAGTTCTTCGACGACGAGCTGGTCGACAAGTTGCTCGCGGCGACCGGTGAGCGCGGGGTGTCCTTGACCGGGGCCGGTGGCTTCCTGCCCGAGATGATCAAGACCGTCCTGGAGCGCGGCATGGGAGCCGAGCTGACCGACCACCTCGGGTACGCCAAGGGCGACGCGGCCGGCCGAGGTTCGGGGAACTCCCGCAACGGCACGACCCCCAAGACGGTGGGCACCGAGGTCGGTGACATCGCCCTGGACCAGCCGAGGGACCGCAACTCCACGTTCTCCTCGGCGCTGGTGCCCAAGGGCGCCCGCCGCCTCGGCGGGCTGGAGGACATGATCATCTCCCTGTACGCCGGCGGGATGACCGTTCGCGACATCCAGCATCATCTGGGCGCGACGCTGGGCACCGAGCTGAGCCACGAGACGATCAGCAACGTCACCGACGCCGTGCTCGAGGAGGTCAAGGCCTGGCAGTCCCGCCCGCTGGAGGCGTTCTACCCGGTGATCTACCTCGACGCCCTGGTGGTCAAGGTCCGCGACGGGTCGCACGTGACCAACCGCTCGGCGCACGTGGCCGTCGGCGTCGACATGGACGGCGTCAAGCACGTCCTGGGCATTTGGGTCCAGGCCACCGAGGGCGCCAAGTTCTGGGCCGGCGTGTGCGCCCAGCTGGCCAACCGCGGCGTCAAGGACGTGCTCATCGTCTGCTGCGACGGGCTGACCGGCCTGGCCGAGGCGATCGAGGCGACCTGGCCGCACGCGATGGTGCAGACCTGCGTGGTGCACCTGATCCGGGCCTCGATGCGGTTCGTCTCCTACGCCGACCGCAAGGCCGTCGCCGCGATGCTGCGCCCGATCTACACCGCCGCTGACGAGGACGCAGCGCTCATGGCGCTGGCCGCCTTCGCCGACTCCAACCTGGGCAAGAAGTACCCCGCTGCGGTCGCCACCTGGGAGAACGCCTGGGACCGGTTCATCCCCTTCCTGGCGTTCGGGCCCGCGCTGCGCAAGGTCATCTACACGACCAACAGCATCGAGAGCCTGAACTACCAGCTGCGCAAGATCATCAAGAACCGCGGCCACTTCCCCAGCGACGAGGCCGTGATCAAGCTGCTCTGGCTGGCAATCATGAACATCGAGGACAAACGAGCCCGAGAACGAGCCAAGCAGGCCAGCAAGGGCAAAGACCGAAAGTCGGTGCCCCGCCTGATCGAAGGCGCCGCCGTCACCGGTTGGAAAGCCGCCCTTGGCGAGCTCGCCCTCGTCTACCCCGACCGCGTAAACGCCTACCTGTAAACCCAATGTGACCCACATCACTTACACAAACATCGTGACAAGCTCCCCGCCCGCACACCCGCCTCGGCAACGCCCCACCCGCCGAGTACGAGGCAGCGCACTGCGCTGAGCCCACCAAGTCATCGCGACCGGCAATGACACCTGCATAGACGTGGCATCAACGCGTAGATGTTTCAGTTTCTTCTGTGCTGGAGCTGTGTCAGGTGCTGGACCGGGTGTAGGCAGCGGCGCGCACCACATCGTCGTCCTCCAGTCCAGCTCCTAGAGCTCCGCCCACGGTGGCCAGGCTGGCGGTGAGCCAGCTGATCTTCGCGTAGTCCAAAGCGTTCACTGGGTGACCGGCGACACCGGCCAGTACCTGCTCGTCGATGAGCAGCAGCGCGCCGCCCCAGGACAGGATGAATAAGCCGAGGTAGAACACCACAACCCCGATGGCCACGGTCGCGGTGGTGGCCAAATTGAACAGGATCACCTGCTCACGTTGGGCTCGCCGCCGTGGGCGCTCCCACAAGTCGGCTCCCAGGATCAGGGTGGCACTCACCGCCCCGATCGCCATCACCGCCAGCAGGACCAAGCGCACCGGCCCGTAGGCCATGGCCAGTACCCATAGGTCCGAGGCCACCAATGTCAGCATGCCGGTGGCCGCTGCCACGACCAGCGCCCGGGAGAGCCGGGCCACGAAGGCCCAAGGCTGGTTGGCGCGGATCATGCCCAGCAGCAACCGCACGTTGCCGCTCAGCACTCGGGCCGTGAACTGCACGACGTTGTCGTCCGGGCGTTCGTCGAGATCGGTGGACAGCTGGTGGGCTCTTCGAGCAAGATCCCGCTGGGCGTTGCGGTCTTCGGCGTCGTAGCCCAGGAGCTGCCCGACCACGTGCACGGTGGTCTCTTGCACCTTCTGCCGCACGTGCACGGGTCCCAGGGTTGGGACGGAGACCAGTCCTACCCCGTGCACGGGGCTGAGCTGGGTGAGCACCGGACGTCGGCCGGTCTTCAGGGGGATCTCGGTGAGCACCACGGCCAAATCCCAGTTCTCCTCCAGCACGCGGTTTCGGGCCGCCTCCAGCAGGTCCAAGGTCTCGGTGGGTGGATCGACCAGCCGGTCTTCGGCCATCTTCAGTTGCCAGCGCACTCCCGGATACCGCTGCACCAAAATCTTGCGCACCGAGGTGGTGACATCGGGGCCGAGCATCGCAGTCAGGGATGGTGAGACCACCAGGCCGATGAGCAGCTCGGCATCGGAAAGGGGTTCGGCAGGATCGGCGGTGGATCGGCAACGCTCAGCAGTCACCCCTCCATGGTGAGGCAACCACGGGTCGGATTGCCACTGGCTCGATGGAGCCCCCAAGGTTTCGTGCAGCACCGCGGGCCGGATTCGGTGGTCGCCTCGATCCCGGAAAGAACGGTGCTGCTCACTGCGAAATCCTCTCCCCGCCGACGCCGCCAGCGCGAAGACATCACAGCCAGCGGGCCCGGGACCTGCCGGTGTCGAGGACGGCTTCTCGATGATGCTGCAGTGACGGATCGGTTGAAGTGCTTCGGCGGTGTGGGAGCAGTGATCCGCGTGGGGCCGGTCGATTCCGTTCGGACAGGTGATGCATCGACTGCCCAGCGGCAGAGGCGTGCGTCATCGATGGACGCTAGATCGGGGCAGCGATCGCGAGCCCCCCGGTTAGGAGCAACGCCACCCCGGTGAGTGCGCATACCCTGCCCGCGCCAGTAGTGCTCATGTCGTCCCCGTCTGCCGTGGGGCGGTCGGTGCCGTAGATGACGGCGAGGCCGAGCGCGAGAACGATGGGGAGCAGTATGTAGAGAAGGCTCTGGTAAAGCCACGCGTACGGTACGAAGTGCACTGCTCCGGCGAGGGAGAAGAGGAGCGGAACCAAGGTGTAGCGGCCTCGCACCGTCAGCACGATCAGCAGCGGCAGGACGAGTAGTTGAGAAACAGAAATCAGGATCCCTAGCTGGGTGATGAGCTCGCCACCCGGTCTTGTCTCGAACATCCCTAGCCAGGCCGAGATGCCGAGTGCGACGGGTAGGGCGACCATCCCCTGAAACAAGGTGGCCGTTACCGCCCGCTTGGGCTCGGTGGCGCGCCACAGTGCGGCGCAAGCCAGCCAGGTCGTGCCGTACGCGAGGAGGAAGACCGCCCCGCTGTAGTTGCTTCGCGCGAGATCGACCAGGGCTTCTTCGAGGCCAGACATGGACATGAGTATTGCCGAACGGACGACGCAGACGTCCTGAGCGCGGCAAAGATGCTCCTATTGGTGTCAAGCGGCGTTGAGCCATTCGCGGTAGGCCTGGGCGAGCTGGTCGTCGCGTCGTTTGCCGCGTTCGATCTGGGAGATGGCGGTGGGCCAGACGTGCAGGTCGGTGGCGGCGGCGGCCAGGGTGAGGTTCTTGGCGTGCCGGGCGGGGCGTAGGTCGCTGTAGTCGGGGACGGTGCTCCGGCCGATCAGGGCCTGGTAGATCTCGCGGGCGACGGCGCGCTTGAGGGAGCGGTAGACGTCCTTCTTCGTCCAGTTCCGGGCCAGGTGGGTGTCGCGGTAGGCCCGGGTGCGGGCGTCGTTGGACATGCGGTTGTTCACGATCAGGTGCAGGGCGCTGTTGGCGGCGCGGTCCCCGCCGCGGGAGAGGCGGTGGCGGTCGGTGCGTCCGGAGCTGACCGGGACGGGCGCGGTCCCGCAGAGGGCGGCGAAGGAGGGCCCGGAGCGCAGCCGCTCGGGGTTGTTTCCGGCGGACAGCAGCAGCTGGGCGCCGATCACGGGGCCGACGCCTTTGATCGCGAGCAGTGCCGGGTTCGCCGCGGCCGCGCGGGCGCCGATCCGTGCGGTGAGGTCGGCGATCTCGGTGGTCAGGTGACGGTGGCGGCGGGCCAGGGTGCGCAGGGAGTAGAGGACGTCGGCGTGGTCGGCGTCGGCCACCTGCGCCGGCCGGCAGCCGGCGAGGGTGGCCAGCAGCCGGGCCGGTGGCAGGTCCCGGTGGGTGTCGCGGATCCTGGCGGGGGCGTTGATGAGCAGGGCGCCGATCTGCCGCCACGCGGCCTGCTGCGCCTTCAGCGCGGAGCGGCGGGCCACCATCAACGCGCGCAGCGACTCGATCGAGCCGTCCTTCGTAGGGGTGGTCGCCTCGCCGGAGAGGACCGAGCGGGCGGCCCGGTAGGCGTCGAGGCGGTCGCTCTTGCCGGCCCGTCGGCGCTCGGCCGGGCGGGTGCGGTTGACCTCCACGACCAGGATGCCGGCACCGGCCAGGGCGGTGGTCACGCCGCGGCCGTAGCTGCTGGTGCCCTCCACCCCGACCACGGCCACCGGTCCGTGGCCGGTCAGCCAGGCCACCGCGGCCCGGTACCCGGTGCCGGTGGTGGCGAACTCGTGGTCGGCGACGTCGCGGCCCAGGCCGTCGATGAGCGCGACGTGGATGGTGTCGGTGTGCGAGTCGATGCCACCGACCAGTCCTGCGTGCGGGGTGGGGTTTGTCATGATGGGTGCTGCCCTTCGATCCGATGGGTAGGCACCGTCCGGACCGGGACAGACAGGACATACACCAGGCCCTGCATCGGCCAGGCTCGTATTAGGTCATGACCCGCCCGGGCGGTGCCCAGGTGAGGCGCTCCGGCGGCCGGACCGATCTTTGCAAGGGCAACCCAGCAGGGCGCCAGTCAGACGACGAGTCACGACCACCGGAGCACTTGCCATCATGTATGTCGGACGAGCGTAGCCGTCCTCCACGCGGCATGATCGGACGAGCGTAGCCGTCCTCAGCGCGGCATGAGCGGTCTTGCGCGCCTTGCCGTCAGGGCGGCGAAATGAGTGCCAGGAGACGGGTCGCTCGATAGCGTTGCTCTCATGACCACCGTCGTACCGATATTGCCTGTAGCTGACGCGGACAACGCTTTGTCGTGGTGGCGGCGCCTGGGGTTCGTCGAGAGCTTCCGGCACCAGTTTGAGACTGACTTCCCCCGATTCGTCGGGATCGAGCGGGACGGGTGCCAGATCTACCTCTCGGAGCACCAAGGTGATGCGTCGGGGCCAGGCCTGATCTATCTGTGGGTCAGCGATGTCGACGCAGTTGCAGCCGAGTTCGGCGCAGCCGTCGAGGACATGCCATGGGCGCGGGACTGCGAAATTAGTGACCCCGATGGCAACCGCGTGCGTGTCGCGACAACTGTTCCGGGCTAGGTGCGCGCTCATCGGCGTGAGGGTGATGTCACGACCCTCGACGCGAGGACTGTCTCGGCGAGCACACCGCGCGTTCGGTGGACCATCCGACTCTCGGCGGATCCGGTCTGTCACGATCATGGCCGTCTCGTCCGCCCCCATCCGCAGCGGGTACGGATCCCCCCGGGTCGCGGGCGTTCGACGCACCGTAGCGTTGATGGCAACCATTGGCGACGCCCGGTGGGGTCCAGGGCAACCATCTGCGACGCTCGGTGGGGTTCAGGGCGACCATCGGCGACGCTCGGTCGGAGGGGGGACGGGGGCTACTCGCTGATGCCGGTGCGCTCGACGCCCTGCACGATCCAGCGCTGGAGCAGCAGGAACATCAGCAGCAGGGGCAGGATGGCGACGAGGGCGGCGGCGAAGAGCAGGCTGACCTGGGAGGTCTGCGCGGTGAGGTAGGTCGACAGGGCGATCTGGACGGTCCACGAGTCGGGGGTGCGCCCGATGACCAGGGGCCACAGGAAGGCGTTCCACGACCCGATGAAGGTGATGGTGCCGATCGCCGCGGCGAAGCCGCCGGAGTTGGGGACGACCACCCGCCAGAAGGTGCCCCACCACGAGAGCCCGTCGAGCGCGGCCGCCTCCTCGATCTCCTTGGGGAAGGAGAGGAAGAACTGCCGGAAGAGGAAGGTGGCCAGCGCCTGGAAGAGCCCGGGCACGATGAGGCCCCGCAGGGTCGAGATCCAGCCCAGGGTCGACACCAGGACGAAGCTGGGCACGAAGGTCACGGCCGCCGGGATGAGCAGGGTCACCGTGATGAGCCAGAACACCGCGTTGGACCAGCGGTAGGGGATCCGCGCCAGCCCGTAGCCGGCCATGCCCGACAGCACGAGCACCCCGACGGTCTGGCTCACGGCGATGAGCGTGCTGTTGAGCAAGGCCCGGCCCATCGGGACGGTCGGGTTGTCGAAGACCGCCCGCAGGTTGCCCCACTCCCACGTGGGCGGCAGCCAGTGCCACGTGGCCGACGTGAGGTCGGCCTCGGTGCTGAACGCCCCGCGCACGAGCAGGTAGAAGGGCACGAGGAAGAGCAGCGTCCCGAGCCCAAGCAGGACCCGGCGGAGCACGGCATACCGACGACGTTCGTGCAGCATCCTCAGTCCCTCCCGCCGAGTCGCAGCAACCGGGTCTGGGCCAGCGCCAGCGCCGCGATGAGCACGGTGAGGATCACCGCGCCCGCGCTGCCGTCACCGAAGTTCTGCCCCGTCCCGAGCGCCGTGTAGTAGAGGTAGACGAGCGGGGGACGGGCGTAGGGCGGGTAGCCGCCGAAGCCGGACAGGATGTTGTAGAACTCGTCGAAGGCCTGGAAGGCATTGATGAGCAGCAGGAGCAGCACGGCCGTCGACGCCGGGACGAGCTGCGGCCAGGTGATGTGGCGGAAGACCTGCCAGCCCTCGGCGCCGTCGATCGCGGCCGCCTCGTAGAGGTTCGTCGGGACCCGCTGGAGGGCGGCGAGGAAGAGGATCATGTAGAAGCCCACCTGCAGCCAGAGCCGGGCCGAGACGATGACGAGCCAGTACCACGGCGGGTCGGTGAGGGACAGCCACGGGATCGGGCTCGCGCCGACGAGGCCGAGGAGGGCGTTCGCGACGCCGGAGCGCATCCCCGAGAAGATCGACATCTTCCAGATCAGTGCCGCGACGACGTAGGAGCACGCCACGGGCAGGAAGAACACGGACCGGAAGAACGCCTGCATCACCCGGGTCCGCGCGACGAGCACGGCGGTGAGCAACGACAGGGCGAAGGTCGTGGGGACGATGAAGGCCGCGAAGACGACGAAGGTGAGCAGCGAGTCGCGGAAGGCCCGGTCGGTGAGCATGTCGCGGTAGTTCGCCATCCCGACGAACTCGGTCGGCGTCACCGTGTTGTAGGCCTCGAAGAAGGAGAGGTAGATGCTCCAGCCGATGGGCACATAGATGAAGAGCACCAGGCCGGCGAAGAACGGGCCGACGAAGACCCAGAACCACAGGTTGACGTCCTGGCGACCACGGAGCCGCGCGAGCATCAGCCGGTGACCCGCTCCAGCTCGTCCTCGACGATCGGCACCAGCGCGTCCAGCTCGGACTGCGGGTCGGCACCGTCACGCACGATGCGGCTCATCATGTCGCTCCACGCGGTCGCGCTCCGGGGGGTCCACAGCAGCGGGGTCTGGGCGTGGCCGAACTCCTTGACGTAGGACGCCGCGTCCGCAGCGGGCCCGGAGGACAGCACGTCGGCCTCGGGGATGAGGCTCACCCGGGAGGGCACGTGGAAGCCGTAGGCGGTGGCGAAGTCGAGCTGCTTGTCGGTCTGCTCGATCCACAGCCACCGCACGAACGCCTTGGCCGCCTCCACGTCCGCCGCGCGGGTCGACACGCAGGCGCCGTAGGCCCCGACCGGGACCGAGGGTGCGCCGCCCTCCAGGACGGGCCAGGGGATCGCGCCGAAGTCGTCGCCGAGCGCCTCGCTGATGGCCGGGAAGGTCCACAGCCCGGTCCACTGCATCGCCGCCCGGCCGGAGATGAAGGCCTCCGCGTCGAACCAGTCCTTGGCCTCGCCGAGCAGCAGCGTCTCGTCGGTCCACAGGGTCCGCAGCGTCGACAGGGCCTCCGCGGCGCCGGCGTCCTGGAAGCCCACCCGGTCGCCGTCGAGGTAGTCCAGCCCGGCCGCCCAGAGCATCGGGCCACCGAGCAGGCCGGCCCCGCCGTCGTTGCCGAGGAAGAGCCCCTTGACGTCGCCGCGGGTCAGCTCCTGCGCCGCCGCCAGTAGCTCGGGGATCTGCTGCGGGGGCTGCACGCCGGCCTCCTCGAGCAGGCTCTTGCGGTAGACCAGCACCTGCATGTCGAGGACCTGGGGGACGGCCCAGATCCGGCCGTCGTAGCTCATCCGTTCGATGAGCGAGGGGGTGAAGTCGTCCAGGGTGTCCCCGAAGAGGTCGGTGAGGTCGGCGACCTGCTCGCCGCGGATCATGTCGATCGTCGGGCCGTTGCCGTACTCGAAGACATCCGGTCCGGAGTCGGTGAGCAGCGAGGCCGCGGTGGACTGGTCGTAGTCGCCGGGCTTCCACGAGACGGTGACGTCGGCGGCGTCGTACTCCGCGGCATACCGCTCGACGGCCTCCTGGGTGCCGGCCTCGCCGTACTGGTGGTACCACTGGGCGATGCTCGGGCGGCCTGCGCCGCTCGCGCTGCCACCGTCCGGGGTCGGGGTGCCGCCGCGGCCGGTGTTGTCGCCGCACGCCGCGAGGGTGGCGCCGAGCGCGCCCACGCCGCCGAGCGTGAGCAGGCGGCGACGGGACAGGGGTGGCATCGGGCGGTGGGGGCGGGCCATCGTGGTCCTCCTGGTGCGGGTGCGGTGGCAACCTGACGTGAGTGTCAGCATATTCCGCGACGCGGCCGCCGGGATCACCGTGACGGGTGAGGTCACGATTCGGCAACATCGGGAGGGGCGGGCAACGTCGGCGCAGGCCGGTCGCGTCTACTGGTGAGGAATCCGACGAAGGGGAGCACGATGAGCAGGCAGAGGTATGCCGTCATGACCGGGCGGCTCCGGGGAGCACCATTGCCTCGGCGCGCCCTGGTCAAGGGCGGTGCGGGGCTGATGGCCGGGGCTGTCGTCGGTGGACTGCAGGACGACGGGGGTCTCTTCCTGGTGCCGCCGGAGCCCGAGCCAGAGCCGGAGCCCGTCGAGCCGGAGCCGGAGCCGGAACCTGTCGAGCCCGAGCCGGAGCCGGAGCCCGAGCCCGTCGAGCCGCCCCCGCCGCCGGTGCTGGAGCGGGGCAGCGGGGGAGAGGCCGTCTGGCTGCTCCAGGAGGAGCTCAACGCCGCGGGCTACTGGTGCGGGCCCCCCGACGGAGGGTTCGGCCACCTCACCCAGCAGGCCGTGTGGGCCGTGCAGAAGGCGCACGGCCTGTGGCGCGACGGCGTCGTCGGTCCCGGCACCCGGGCGGCCCTGGCCACCGGCTACCGGCCGGCGCCGGCCTACGGCGGCGACCACGTCGAGGTCCACCTGGCCTCCCAGCTGCTGCTCGTCGTGCGCGGCGGGGCCACGCTCATGACGCTCAACACCTCCACCGGCAACGGTGAGTCCTACACCTTCAAGGACAAGGACTACGACGCCAAGACCCCGACGGGCGACTACACCGTCTGGCTGACCCACAGCAAGGGCTGGCAGGACGGCGAGCTGGGGGAGATGTACCGCCCGATGTACTACTCCGGCAACTACGCCATCCACGGCTCGGAGTCCATCCCGCCGGTCCCCGCGTCGCACGGGTGCGCGCGCATCTCGGTGCCCGCGATGGAGATGTTCTGGTCGCAGGGCCTGCTCGCCAAGGGCCACCGCGTCATCGTCCTCTGACCACGGGCGCCTCGCGTGGGTGACTTCCTCGACCCCGAACCGGGCTGGATCACCATCGGGGGACGCGAGCACCTCGTCTACGTCCTCGGGCTCGTCGTGCTGGCGCTCGCCCTCGTCTGCGGCCGTCGGGTCGTCCGGGAGCACGCGGTCGGGGTCCGGGCGGCCCTCGCGGTGGTCGTGGTCGCCCAGCAGGTCGCTCTCTACGGTCTCTACCTCGCGACCGGCTGGGACCCGGCCGAGACGCTGCCCCTGCACATCTCTCGGGTCTCGGCACTGCTCGGCCTCGGCTACCTCCTCACCGGCAGCAGGCGGGTCATGGACGTGCTGTTCTACTTCGGTCTCTGGGCGTGGGCGAGCTTCGCCTACCCCCAGCAGATCCAGCCGCCGACGACCCTGCTGGGCGTGAGCTTCTTCGTCAACCACGCGATCACGCTGCTCCTGCCCGCCCTCGCCTGGATCACCACCGACTGGCGACCCAGCATCCGAGCCCTGTGGCGGGCGCTCGGCTGGTTCGGCGTCTACCTCGGCGTGGCGGTCATGGCCAACCGCGCCTTCGGCGGCAACTACTTCTACCAGCGCGAGCGACCGCTGCTGCCGTGGCTCGAGCAGCCGTGGTACCTCCTGGTCTCGGTGCTGGCCACGGTCGCGCTCTTCTGGCTCGGGTATGCCGTGAGCCGGCTCGCTCAGTTGCCGGCGCGCCGCTTGTTGTAGACGTCGAAGGCGACGGCGAGCAGGAGCACCAGGCCCTTGACGACCTGCTGGATGGACTGGTCGACACCCATGAGCTGCATGCCGTTGCTCATGACGGCCATGATGAGGCCGCCGATCATCGCTCCCGTCACCCGGCCCACGCTGCCGGTCACGGCGGCGCCGCCGATGAAGCAGGCCGCGATGGCGTCCAGCTCGAACATGTTTCCCGCGCCCGGCTGGGCGTCGTTCATCCGTGAGGAGAAGACGATGCCGGCGATCGCGGACAGCAGGCCCATGTTGACGAAGATGAGGAAGTTGACCTTGCGCACCTTGACGCCCGAGAGCCGGGCCGCGGTGAGGTTGCCACCGATGGCGTAGACGTTGCGGCCGAAGACCGTCTTCTGGGTGATGAGGGCGTAGATGAGGATGAGCACCGCCAGCAGCACCAGGACGTTGGGCAGCCCGCGGCTCTGGGCCAGCTGGTAGCCGAACCACATCACGACACCGGCGACCGCCAGCACCTTGAGGGCGAAGAGCGGCATCGCCTCGACCTCTTGCTTGTCGGCGACGGCGGCCTGACGCTGCCGCCAGGCGTTCACGGCATACCCCACGACGGCGATGCCGAAGATCACCAGGGTGAAGACGTCCACGCCATAGCCGCCGAGCAGGCCGTTCTGGAAGCCGTTGGCGATCTCGTAGTAGGTCCCGCCGAAGGGGGAGAGCGAGATGTTGTCCAGCACCTGGAAGGTCAGCCCGCGGAGGATGAGCATGCCGGCCAGCGTCACGATGAAGGCCGGGATCCCGACGTAGGCGACCCAGAAGCCCTGCCAGCACCCCGCGAGCAGCCCGACGGCCAGCGCGGCGAGCGCACCGACCCACCACGGCTGACCCGACCGGATCGAGACGACCGCGGCGGTGGCGCCGGTCAGCGCCACGAGGGAGCCGACCGAGAGGTCGATGTGCCCACCGATGATGACGATGATCATGCCGATGGCCAGGATGAGGATGTAGGAGTACTGCAGGACGATGTTGGTGAGGTTGCCCGGGAGAGGAAGTTCGGGTGCAGCACCGAGAAGAGCGCCACGATGGCCACGAAGGCGACGAAGATGCCGCTCTGGCGCAGGTTGCTGGTGAGCAGCTCCTTGAGGTTCATGGTCCCGGTCATCGGGAGGCCCCTTCCTTGACGGTGGTCATGAGTGCCATGAGGCGCTCCTGGGTGGCGTCGGCGACCGGCACCTCGCCGGTGATGCGCCCGAACGCGAGGGTGTAGATGCGGTCGCTGATGCCGAGCAGCTCGGGCAGCTCGGAGGAGATGACGATGACGGCCTTCCCGGCCGCGACCATCCGGTTGATGATCGTGTAGATCTCGTACTTCGCCCCGACGTCGATGCCCCGGGTGGGCTCGTCGAGGATGAGGACGTCAGGGTCGGTATAGAGCCACTTGGCCAGGACGACCTTCTGCTGGTTGCCGCCGGAGAGCTTGCCGACCGTGGACAGCACGCTGGGGGTCTTGGTGTTGAGGCTCGTGCGGTAGTCCTGGGCGATCTTGAGCTCCTCGAGCCCGTTGACCCACCCCAGCCGGGAGAGCTTGAAGAGTCCGGCCGCCGAGGTGTTGTGCCGCACGTCGTCGATGAGGTTGAGCCCGTAGGCCTTGCGGTCCTCGGTGGCGTAGGCGACGTCGTGGGCGATGGCCTCGTCGACGCTGCGCATCGTGATCTGCTTGCCCTGCTTGAAGACCCGGCCGCTGATGTTGCACCCGTAGCTGCGTCCGAAGAGGCTCATCGCCAGCTCGGTGCGCCCGGCGCCCATGAGTCCGGCGATCCCGTTGACCTCACCGGCGTGCACCGTGAAATCGGCCTTGTCGATGATGAGCCGCTCGGCCTGGGTGGGGTGGTAGACCGTCCAGTCCTCCACCCGCAGCATCTCCTCGCCGATGGTCGACTCGCGCTCGGGGAAGCGGTGCTCCAGGTCGCGTCCGACCATGCCGCGGATGATCCGGTCCTGGGTCGACTCCGGCTCGCTCATGTCGATGGTCTCGATCGTCCTGCCGTCCCGGATGATCGTCGTGCGGTCGGCGATCTCGCCGAGCTTGTGCGAGATCATGATGCAGGTGACGCCCTGCTCCTGGAGCTGTCGCAGCAGGCTGAGCAGGTGCCCGGAGTCGTTGTCGTTGAGCGCGGCCGTCGGCTCGTCGAGGATGAGCAGCCGCACGTCCTTCGACAGCGCCTTGGCGATCTCGACGAGCTGCTGCTGGCCCACCCCGATGTGGTTGACCTGGGTGACGGGCAGCTCCTTGAGGCCCACCCGCTCCATGAGCTCGGCGGCGTCCCGGTTGGTCCGGTGCCAGTCGATGAGCCGCCCCGGGCCGAGCCGCTCGTTGCCGAGGAACATGTTCTCGGCGATCGACAGGCGCGGCACCAGCGCCAGCTCCTGGTGGATGATGACGATGCCCTGGGCCTCGCTGTCGTTGATCGAGGAGAAGCGCACCTCCTCGCCGTCGAAGCGGATCTGCCCGTCGTAGGAGCCGTGCGGGTAGACCCCGGACAGCACCTTCATCAGGGTCGACTTGCCGGCGCCGTTCTCGCCGCAGATGGCGTGGATCTCGCCGCGCCGAACTTCCAGGGTGACGTCCTCCAGGGCCTTGACGCCCGGGAAGGTCTTGGTGATCCCCTGCATCTCCAGGATGGTGTCGCTCATCGTTGCCTCCACGTCGGGTCGGACCGGGTATGCCGTGCCTGCCCGCCGCGGCCGCCCGCGCCGGTCGGGCGCGGGCGGCTGCGGCGGGGCGGGGCTCACTCGGCGACGCCGGCGTCGACCTCCTCCTGGGTCCAGTAGCCGGAGTCGATGAGCATCTCGGTGATGCCGTCCTGGTAGACGACGTCGGACTCGAGGAGGAACGACGGGACGACCTTGACGCCGTTGTCGTAGCTCTCGGTGTCGCTGGCCTCCGGCTCGCTGCCGTCGAGGTAGGCCTCGACGCTGACGATCGCCTGCTCGGCCAGCTTGCGGGTGTCCTTGAAGATCGTGGCGTACTGCACGTCGTCGTTGATGAGCTTGACCGAGGCGATCTCGGCGTCCTGGCCGGACACGATGGGCAGCCCCTCCTCGACGGTCGGGCCCATGCCCGCGTTCTGCAGCGCCGCGACGTGGAAGGGCTGGCGGTCATCGCGCCCACCGACGGGCAGGCCGAGATGGTCGCCGGGCTGGTCGGGCAGCTCCCGGTGGTGGCGGTCGAGGGGCGCCTGGCCGACGAGGTCCCCTTCGTGTCCAGCGACAACGAGGCGGGCGGCCGGATGGTCGCCGACCACCTGCTCGAGCACGGGCACCGGGTCATCGCCCACGTGAGCGGCCCGGAGGACTGGGGCGAGGCGCGCCAGCGCAGCGCCGGGTGGGCCCGGCGGTTGGACGAGGCCGGGGCCGAGCCCGGCCCCCGGTGGGCCGGGGACTGGGGCCCCGGCTCGGGCTACCGGGCCGGGCAGGAGCTGCTGGCGCACCCGCGCTGGCCGGAGGTGACCGCGGTCTTCGCGGCGAACGACTCGATGGCGCTCGGGCTCATGGCCGCGCTGCACCAGAGGAGGGTGGAGGTGCCGCAGCGGGTCAGCGTCATGGGCTATGACAACACCCCGGAGAGCGGCTGGTTCTTCCCGGCGCTCAGCACCGTCGAGCAGCAGTTCGACGCAGTCGGAGCGGCGGCCGTGGAGCGGCTCGTGGCCCTGCTGGAGGGAGGGGCGGAGTCGGAGGACCTCCTCGTGCCGCCACGGCTCGTCTCCCGGTCCAGCGTGGCCAGGGAGGGCAGCAGGTCACTAGACTCCGCGGGGTGAGCAGGGTCGTCGGTCGCCGTCCTCGGCCCGGTTTCCGACCTGACATCGAGGCGATGCGCGCCATCGCGGTCCTGCTCGTCCTGCTGTACCACGCCGGGGTGCCCTGGCTGCCCGGTGGCTTCTCCGGGGTCGACGTCTTCTTCGTCGTCTCCGGCTATGTCATCACCGCTTTGCTCGTGGGCGAGGTGCGCCGGACCGGATCGGTCGACCTCCCCCGCTTCTGGGCCCGCCGGGCCCGGCGCCTGCTCCCCGCCTCCGCCCTCGTGCTGGCGACGACGGTGCTGCTGACGCTGGCGTGGGTGCCCCAGGTCAGGTGGCGCGAGATCGGCTGGGACGTCGTGGCCTCCGGCCTCTACGTCATCAACTGGCGCCTGGCCGACCGGTCCGTGGACTACCTGGCCGAGGACTCGGTGGCCTCACCGGTCCAGCACTACTGGTCGCTGGCGGTCGAGGAGCAGTTCTACCTCCTCTGGCCGGTGCTGCTCCTGGCGGCCGCGTGGCTGGCGCGCAGGCTCGGGCGCGACGTCGTGGCGGTGACCGCCCTCGTGCTCGCCGTGGCGGTCGTGCTCCCCTCCTTCGGCTGGGCGCTGCACCTCACCGCCGTGAGCCCGGACGAGGCCTACTTCGTCACCCCCACCCGGCTGTGGCAGCTCGGTGCGGGGGCGCTGGTCGCCCTCGGGGGTGCGTGGTGGGCCAGGGTCCCGGTGCCGCTGGCCACCGGGCTCGCCTGGGCCGGACCGGTCGCGGTGTTCGCCGCCGGCGTGCTGGTCGACGCGCAGACCCCGTGGCCCGGGTGGGCGACCCTCGTCCCGACCCTCGGCGTCGCGGCGATGCTCGTCGGTGGTGTCCGGGCCTCCGCCGCCCTGGGCCCGGCCCGGCTCTACGCCTGGCCCGTGCTGCAGTGGATCGGCGCCCTGTCCTACTCGCTCTACCTCTGGCACTGGCCGCTGATCGTCCTGGCGGAGGCGCGCTGGGGAGAGCTGTCGGTCTGGGCCGGCCTCGGGGTGGTGGTCCTCAGCGCGGTCCCGGCCACGCTGGGCTACCTGCTGGTGGAGCAACCCGTGCGCCACGCCTGGGGTCGGTGGGCCCTGCCCCGCACCGGTCTCGCGATCGGCCTCGTGTGCACGCTGCTCGCGGCCGGCTCCGGCGGCCTTCTCGTGCGCGAGATCGACCGGCAGGTCCGCGCCAACGAGGCCGTCGCGGGCGAGGCGGACGGGGCCGGGGCGCTGACCGGTGAGCGCGCGCCCTCGCCGAGCACCCCGGCCGGCGCGCGCAGCGGCAGCCGCGCGGGCGAGCAGGTCGGAGGACTGGACGAGCAGACCGACGGTGGCGGCGACGAGGCTGGGGACGGGACGCAGGAGGAGCCCGAGGAGCGCCAAGTGCCCGGCGGCACGGCCGGTGCCCCCTCACCGGACCTCGGTGGGCTGGACCTCTCACCGGAGGCGATCACCCCGGACCCGCTGGAGGCTACCCGCGACCTGCCCTCCCTCTACGACGAGGGCTGCGACGCCACGGACGAGGAAGTGGTGCGCTGCGACTACGGCGACCGCGACGGCGACCTGCACGTCGCCGTCGTCGGTGACTCCAAGATCGCCCAGTGGGCCAGCGCGCTGGACCTCGCGGGCCAGGAGCGCGGCTGGCGGGTTGACGTCTACTACCGCTCGGCCTGCCCGTGGTCGGCCACCCTCGTGCAGGTCGCGGACGAGGAGGCCGCGCAGGCGTGCCGACGGTGGGGCGCCGAGGTGGGGCAACGGCTGCTGGAGGAACCGCCCGACGTCGTTCTGACCTCCTCCGTCAAGTCCCGCGGCGTCGGCGCCGACGGCGAGCTGTCGGGGCGGGCGCTGGCCGACGGTATGGCGCAGCGCTGGCAGGAGATCGGGAGCGCCGGCATACCCGTCGTCGCCCTGGCGGACACCCCCCAGCCGAGGATGCAGGTCTACGCCTGCGTGGCCGACCACCGCGACGACCTCGGCCGGTGCGCCATCGACTACAACCGGGGCAGCGGCACCGGCCCCCTCCTGCGGGCCGTCGAGGCGGTCCCCACATCGAGCTTCGTCACGATGAACGACTGGGTGTGCCCGGGTCAGGACCGGTGCCCACCGGTCGTCGGTGGTGTGCTGGTCTACCGCCAGGGGAGCCACATCACGGACACCTATGCCCGCTCCCTGACCGACGTGCTCGCGGACCGGCTCGAGGCGGCCTTCGCCGAGCTGGGGGTCGAGGCCGCCTGAGGGGTCTCGCGTCGTCGTGGGCGGCCCGGCGTTCTAGCGGTAGGTCTGCTCGCCGGTGAGCGCCTGCCCCACGACGAGGGTGTGCATCTCGGCCGTGCCCTCGTAGGTGAGGACCGACTCCAGGTTGGCCGCGTGCCGCATGATCGGGTAGTCGCCGGAGATGCCGTTGGCCCCGAGGATCGTGCGCGCCGTCCGGCAGATCTCCAGCGCCGCCCCGACATTGTTGAGCTTGCCGACGCTGACCTGCTCCGGCCGCAGCCCGGCGCGGTCCTTGAGCCGCCCGAGGTGCAGCGCGAGCAGCATCCCGGTGGCCCACGACTGGTGCATCTGCGCCAGCTTGGCCTGGGTGAGCTGGAAGGCGCTGATCGGGCGGTCGAACTGCTCGCGGGTGCCGGCATACTCCAGCGCGGTGAGCAGGGCCGAGCGGGCGGCGCCCATCGCGCCCCAGACGATGCCGTAGCGCGCCTCGGACAGGCAGGACAGCGGACCCTTGAGCCCCCGCACGCCCGGCAGGACGGCGTCCTGCGGCAGCCGGACCCGCTCCAGCACGATCTCCCCGGTGACCGAGGCCCGCAGCGACATCTTGCGGTGGATGGTCGGCGTGCTCACCCCCGGGGTCGAGGTCGGGACGACGAAGCCGCGGATGCCGTCGTCCGTGCGTGCCCAGACCACGGCGACCTCGGCGAGTGGGGCGTTGGTGATCCAGGTCTTGGCGCCGTCGAGGACCCAGTCGGTGCCGTCGCGACGGGCGCGGGTGGTCATCGAGCCCGGGTCCGACCCATGGTCTGGCTCGGTCAGGCCGAAGCAGCCGATCGCCTCGCCGCGAGCCATCGGGGGCAGCCATGACTGCTTCTGGTCCTCGCTGCCGTAGGCGTGGATCGCGTGCATCGCCAGGGAGCCCTGCACCGAGACGAGGGAGCGGATACCGGAGTCGGCGGCCTCCAGCTCGGTGCACGCGACGCCGTAGTCGACCGCGCTCATCCCGGCGCAGCCGTAGCCCTCGAGGTGCATCCCGAGCACCCCGAGGCGGCCGAACTCCAGGGCCAGCTCGCGAACCTGCTCCGGGGCCAGGTCACCGGCCTCGTACCACCCGGCGACGTGCGGGAGGACGAGCTCCGCGCAGGCGGCGCGGACCGAGTCGCGCACGGCGCGCTCGTCGTCGTCGAGCAGCGAGTCCAGGTCGAGCAGGTCCAGGGAGGGGGCAGCAGGCATACCCCCATCATGCCGGTCGCCGACAGCTCGCGCGGGAGGCAGGATGGGGGCATGAGCGAACTCCTGCGCGGGACCTCCATCCTCGGCACCGAGGTGCGCCGGGTGGAGGACCCGGACCTGCTCCGCGGCCGCGGCACCTTCGTCGGGGACCTCGACCTGGACGACCCCGACGTGCTGCACGCCGTGTTCGTCCGCAGCCCCGTGGCGCACGCCCGGATCGCCGGGATCGACGCCGCGGAGGCCGTCGCGGCCGACGGTGTCGTCGGCGTCTTCACCGCCGACGACCTGGGCTCGGACCCGGTGCCGCCCTTCGCCCAGATTCATGACCGGGTGGCGCGCACCGCGCTCGCGGTGGACCGGGTGCGCTTCGTCGGCGACCCGGTCGCTCTCGTCGTGGCGCGGTCCCGGGCGGCGGCCGTGGACGCGGCCGACCTGGTGGACGTGGACTACGACGAGCTCGAGGTCGTGGTCGATCTCGAGGACGCGCTCGACCAGGACGCCGTGCAGCAGTTCCCCGAGCTCGGGACCAATGTCGTGCTCGCGGTCAAGGACCCCGACGGCGAGCCGGACGTGCTCGCCGGGGCGCACCGGGTGGCGCGGCTGCGGATGGAGAACAACCGGATGGCGACGAGCCCGATCGAGGGCCACGGCATCCTCGGCCGGCCGACCGCCAGCGGCGGCGCGGCGGACGACGCCGACGCAGAGGTGACCGGTCTCGACGTCGCCCTCGCGACGCAGCACCCGCACCTGGCGCACCGGCTGCTCGTCCGGTGGACCGGGCTCTCCCGCGAGGCGGTGCGGGTGCGCGCCCCGCACGTCGGGGGCGCCTTCGGCGGCAAGGCCGGGATCATCCCCGAGCACGCGGCCGTGGTGCGCGCCAGCTGTCAGCTGGGGCGTCCGGTCCGCTGGGTGGAGACCCGCAGCGAGACGATGCTGTCGATGACCAGCCGCGGCCAGGTGCAGTACGTCGAGGTCGGGCTGGACGAGGACGGCACGATCACCGGGATGCGGGCCCGCCTGGTGGGGGACTGCGGCGCCTACGCCGGCTTCGGTGGATCCTTCGCCAGCGGGTCGACCCGGACGATGTCGGAGGGGTCCTACGTCATCCCGGCGCTGCGCTACGAGGCGGTGTCGGTCATGACCAACACCGCGCCCACCGGCGCCTTCCGCGGGGCCGGGCGACCGGAGGCGGCGGCCATGGTGGAGCGCGCGATGGACCACGCCGCGCGGGTGAGCGGACTGACCCCGGAGGAGTTCCGCCGGCGCAACTTCGTCGCCGCGGACGCCTTCCCCCGCACCACGAAGTTCGGCGCGCGCTACGACACGGGGGACTACGCCAAGGCCCTCGACGCGGCGCTCGAGGCGGCCGGCGTCGAGGAGCTGCGCGCGGAGCAGGCTCGGCGTCGGCAGGAGGGGAGTGCCTGGCAGCTCGGCATCGGCATCGCCAGCTATGTCGAGATCACCGGCTTCGGCGGCTCGGAGTATGCCGGGATCCGGGTGGACCGGGACGGCTCCCTGACCGTCATGGCCGGCACGTCGGCCCACGGGCAGGGGCACGCCACGGCCTTCTCCATGCTCGTCGCCGACCAGCTCGGGGTGCCGCTGGAGCGGGTGAGGTACGTCCAGTCGGACACCGCCCTGGTGCGCTCCGGCGGCGGCACGGGGGGTGCGCGCTCGCTGCAGCTGGGCGGTAGCGCGGTGCTGGGCGCGGCGGTCGAGCTGCGCGAGCAGGCGACCCGTCTGGCCGCCGAGCTCCTCGAGGTCGCCGACGCCGACGTGGAGCTGGTGGAGGGCAGCTTCGGTGTGCGCGGGGTCCCCGGTGCGTCGCTTACCTGGGAGGAGGTCGCGGCGCACGCCCACGACCAGGGTGAGGGCCTCGTCGTCGACCACGACTTCACGCAGGACGGCTCGACGTTCCCCTTCGGCACCCACGTGAGCGTCGTGGAGGTCGACGTCGAGACCGGTGCGGTCCGGTTGCTGCGGCACATCGCGGTCGACGACTGCGGCACTGTGGTCAACCCGCTGCTGGTCCGCGGCCAGCAGCACGGTGGCTGCGTGCAGGGCATTGCGCAGGCGCTCTTCGAGGAGTTCCGCTACGACGAGTGGGGCAACCCGATCACCGGGACCTTCGCCGACTACACCCTGCCCACGGCGGTCGACGTGGTGCAGCTCGAGACGAGCCTGACCACCACCCCGACCGACCGCAACCCGCTCGGGGCCAAGGGCATCGGCGAGGCCGCGACCGTGGGGTCGACGCCGGCGGTGCAGAACGCCGTCGTCGATGCGGTCGCTCACCTGGGGGTGCGTCACGTCGACCTACCGTGCACCCCGGAGCGGGTGTTCCGGGCGATCCAGGAGGGGGTGGGCGGGGAGCAGGACCCGTGGCGCGAGCCGCCTGCGATCTTCGACGACCTGCCCGACCTGAACGCGGTGGACGACGTCGAGGTCTGACCTCGGCCCGGCTGGCCGATGGGGGTCGCGGCGAGCGGCCGGGTCAGTGGCCCTCGCGGCGCGGCGCTCTCGCTCCAGGCCTGATGGCCTTGTGGGACAGGCACTTTCGACGGGCGGTGCGCAGGGTGGCGGTCAGCGGCCCTCGCGGCGCAGCGATCTCGCGACAGGCCCGATGGCCTTGTGGGACAAGCATCTTCGCCGGGCGGTGCGCAGGGTGGCGGTCAGCGGCCGTCGCGGAGGTGCGTCGGCCCGCCGTCCGGGCCGGTCACCCCGGTGTCGTCCGCGCGGGTGACCAGGCTGCCGTCCGGGAGCACGGGCTCCAGACCGGGGACGCGGGGGACGTCCCAGCGCGCCTCGCCCGATGCCGGACCGGCCCACTCGGCGGCCAGTGCCTCGGCGTCGGCCGCCACCGCCTCGAGGGCGTGGGTCCGGCTGCCGACCTCGAGCCGCGCGTCCTCCTGCACCTCTCTCGCGCGCGCGTGCTCGCGGCGCACCTCCTCGGCCACGTCGTCGTCCGGAAGCTCGAGGTGGACCTGGCCCTCGCGCCGACGGACGCTCAGCGCGAGCGCGCCGACCCGCGCGAAGGACGCGTCGAGGTCGCGCTGGGTCGAGGCGGTGAGGTCGTGCAGCGCGTGGAGCTGGGTGATGACGGCCTGCGACATGCCGTGCACCATCTCCAGGGCGCGCACCAGGGTCGGGGCGTAGGCGAGGTAGGAGTCGGCGCGGGCACCCTCCCACGCCTGGGACACCTGGGTGACCAGGTCGGATGCGTCGGCGCCGGCGTTGCCCGTGGCGTCCCGGATCCCGCCCCAGGCACGGATGGCGTCCTGGACGCAGCCGCTCTCGGCCTCGAGGTGCCACACGTCGTCCAGGCTCAGGGTGCTCATGAGTCCTCCGTCCCGGGCGTCTCGTCGGTGATGGTGGGGCCGCGGTGGTAGGGGTCGGCGTGCCCCATGACGGGGGTGGAGGGTTCGTCGGTGATGGTGGGGCCGCGGTGGTAGGGGTCGGCGTGCCCCATGACGGGGGTGGAGGGTTCGTCGGTGATGGTAGGGCCGCGGTGGTAGGGGTCGGCGTGCCCCATGACGGGGGTGGAGGGTTCGTCGGTGATGGTAGGGCCGCGGTGGTAGGGATCGGCGTGCCCCATGACCGGGGCGCTGGGCTGCAGGTCGATGGACGGCCCGCGACGGTGAGGCTCGGCCCGGCCGAGCACCGGCCCGACGACTCGACCGCGCTCGACCGGCTCGATGGTGCCCGGCTGGGGCGCGGCCTGCAGGTCGGAGGCCGCTTGCTGCAGGTGGCGACCGTCGTGCCTCGCGGTCTGCGCGACATTCCCGGCCGCCGCGTCGACGGCGGCGAGCACCCGGTCGAGGACCCCCACGATGCGGGTGTCCGCCGTCATCGTGCCGAGGTCTCTCGGGCTCAGTTGTGCCCCGGCCACGAGGCGGCGCCGCCCCTCGTCGACCGCTCGGGAGATGCCGACCAGGTCATGTCCGTATCGGATCAGGTCGTCTGGACGTCCGCCGACCATCAGGAGCCCCCTTCGCTCTGCTCGCCTCTCGGTCCGTCGCCAGCATAGTCAGCACGACGCGCGGTCGCCAGGGCTGGACCGCCCGCACGCCTCAGAAGGTCGAGGACGCGGCGTCCAGCTCGGCGCGGTCCTGGTCGTCCAGCTCGAGCCGGGTGGCCGCCATGAGCGGCTCCAGCTGCTCGGGGCGTGAGGCCGAGGCGATGGGGGCGGTGACACCGCGATCGAGGAGCCAGGCCAGCGCCACCGAGGCGGGATCCACGCCGTGCCGCCCGGCGACCGTCACGAGGGCGTCGACGACCGCGAACCCGCCGGCCTCGGCATACCTCCGGGCCGCGCCGCCGCGCGCGTTGCCGGCGAAGTCCGCCTCCGTGCGGTACTTCCCGGTGAGGAAGCCGGAGGCCAGGGCGGGGTAGGAGAAGACCGCCAGGCCGAACTCGGCGACGAGCGGGGCGAGGTCGGTCTCGTAGGCGGACCGGGAGACCAGGCTGTAGCGCGGCTGGATCGCGGTCGGGAGGACCGCGCCCTGCGCCGCGGCGGTCTCCATGAAGGCTCGCAGGCGATCGGGGGAGTAGTTCGACAGGCCGATGGCGCGCACCCGGCCGCTGCGGGCCACCTCGTCGAAGGTCGCGACCTGGTCCTCGATGGCCACCTGCTCGTCGTCGGCGTGCGCGTAGTAGAGGTCGAGGTAGTCGGTCTGCAGCCGCTCGAGCGACTCCTCCAGCGCCGCGAGGACGGAGTCGTGCGCCAGGCCCTCCCGGCCCGGCTTCTTCCCGACCTTGGTGGCAACCAGGACCTGGTCGCGGTTGCCGCGGTCGGCCATCCACTGCCCGAGGATTGGCTCGGACTCCCCGCCCTCGTGGCCCTCCGCCCAGGCGGAGTAGGCGTCGGCGGTGTCGACGAAGGACCCACCTGCGGCGAGGAAGGCATCGAGGACGGCCTCGCTGGACTCCCGAGAGGAGGTCCAGCCGAAGGGGTTGCCGCCGAGGTTGATCGGCGCGAAGGGGCGGTCGGTGCCGGGGAAGGTGGGGGTCTGCATGGTCTCCGACCCTACAAGTCGGGCGGGCTCCGCGGCGGTCGGGGAGGGGTCATGGCGAGGGCGCAGGTCGTCGACGTGGCGCGCTGTCGACGCTCGTGGGATAGTGCTGATGTCAAGTCTTTGTTCACTGTCTGTCGTAGGTATGTGAGGTGAGCCGGTGATCGGTCGGGTGCAGACCGCCCTGGGCTCGGCGCTGCGCTCCCGAGTCGCCGGGGACGACGCCCGGGAGCGCGCCGCGCTCATCTGGGACACCCCGGGGGCACGCTGGTTCACCCCGGAGGACCCGGTATGGCGGGTGCACGCCGACGCCTCGATGTTCCCGGGCGGCGTCGCGGCCCTGCTGCTGCAGATGCTGCACCCGATGGCCATGGCCGGCGTGGCGGGTCACTCGGGCTACAAGGGGGACCCGTGGGGGCGGCTGCAGCGCACGAGCACCTACCTCGCCGCGACGACCTTCGGCACGATCGAGCACGCCCTGGACACCATCGGCCACGTCCGCTCGATCCACGAACGGGTCCGTGGCAAGGACGCCTTCGGGCGCCCCTACCGCGCCTCCGACCCCCACCTGCTCACCTGGGTGCACGTCGCGGAGGCGGTGTCCTTCCTCGACGCCTACCAGGCCTTCTCCGGTTCGCCCCTGACCGAGGAGGAGGCCGACCGCTACGTCGCCCAGGCCGGGGTCTCGGCCGGCCACCTCGGCGTGCCCGACCCGCCCTCCTCGGTGCGTGAGCTGCGGGACGTGCTCGAGGCATACCGGCCGGAGCTGGAGGCGACCGACGCGGCCCGGGAGGCCGCCCGCTTCCTCCTCGCGGACCCTCCGCTGCCGGTGGTCTCCCGGCCCGGCTACTGGGCGATCGCGGCGGGTGGGGTCGCCCTGCTCCCGCCGTGGTCGCGTTCCGAGCTGGGGCTGCCGGCCTCACCGGTGCTCTCCCGCGTGGTGCTCTCACCGCTCGGGCGGGTCAGCACCTCGACGGTGCGCTGGGCCATGGCCGGTGTCGAGCGGGCCGAGACCGAGGCCGCGTGAGCCCCTCCCACGCCCTCGAGCTCGTCCTCACCCCGGCGGACGACGCGCAGGTGCGCTCACGCTGGGGCGCGCTCGAGGCCGCGGGGGTGGCCTCGCTCGCCCGGCACCGTGGGTCGACGCACCGCCCGCACCTCACCGTCGCCTCCTCGCCGCACGCTCCGGGCGAGCAGGTGCTCGCCGCCGCGCTCGAGCTGTGGGCGCCGTTGCTCCCCCTGCCCCTTGAGGTGTCCGGGCTCGTCCTGCTCGGAGGGCGCCGGCTGACCATCGCCGAGCTCGTGGCGGCGCCTTTGTCGGCCCGGCGTGCCCAGGCCGTGCTCGCGCAGCAGTGGGAGGGCGCCGACCAGCGACCCTGGGTGCCGCACGTCAGCCTGGCGGCGCGGCTGACGGTGGACGACGCCGGAGCGGCGCTGTCGGCGCTCGCCGACGACCGGTGGGCCAGCCCGGCCGTCGAGGGAGGCCGCACGCTCACCGTGCGGGGCCTGCGGTGGTGGGACCCGCAGGTGCAGTCCGTCTCCGCGGTGGTCGGGGCTGCGGCGTGAGTCGGACGACCGAGGTCCGGCTGGTCTACCCGCACCAGCTGCACAGCGCGCAGCTCGAGGTCCCGGACGGCACCGTCCTCGTCGTCGTCGAGGACGACCTGCTCTACCGGCAGCTTCCCTTCCACGCCCACAAGCTCGTGCTCCACCGCGCCGCCGTGCGGCGATTCGTCGACCGGGCGCAGGAGAGGTCCTTCGACGTGGAGGTCGTCGAGTCGTCGCCCGAGCGGACGAGTGGCTCGGGCCTCGTCGAGCTCGTGCACCGGCTGCGACCGAGCCGGGTCAGCGTCCTGGACGTCGCGGACGACTGGCTGGGCAGGGACTGCCGCGACCAGCTGCGAGAGGGTGGCTACGAGCTGCGGCCCGAGGACGTGCTGGACACCCCGGCCTTCCTCACGACCCGGCGGCAGATCAAGGATCACTTCTCCGCCGGTGGGGCGCGGATGCAGCACTTCTACGCCTGGCAGCGCCGCCGGCTGGACGTGCTCATGGAGGGTGACCAGCCGGTCGGCGGCCGGTGGTCGTTCGACACCGAGAACCGCAAGAAGCTGCCTGCCGGCCACCCGGTCCCGGAACCCGCGCTCGGGCCGGTGCGACGGCATACCCACGTCACCGAGGCGATCGCGTGGGTGGCCGAGCAGTTCCCCGACGCCCCGGGAGACCCCGAGACGTTCTGCTGGGCGACGTCGCCGGGGGAGGCGGACGCCGCCCTGAGACGGTTCCTCGATGAGCGGTTCAGCCAGTTCGGACCCTACGAGGACGCCATCAGCACCGAGCACCCCGTGCTCTTCCACGCCGCGCTGACCCCGGCGCTCAACTGCGGCCTCATCGAGCCCGAGCAGGTGCTGGAGCGGGCGCTGGTGGCCGCCGACGACCATGACGTCGACCTGCCCAGTCTCGAGGGCTTCGTGCGGCAGCTCATCGGCTGGCGCGAGTACATGCGGGCGACCTATCGGCTCTGGGGGCGCCGCATGCGCACGAGCAACGTGCTCGAGCACGGCCGGTCGATGCCCGCGTCGTGGTGGACCGGCGACACGGGCCTCGAGCCGGTCGACCTGGTCATCCGCAGGGTGCTCGAGCGGGGGTATGCGCACCACATCGAGCGGCTCATGGTGCTCGGCAACGCGCTGTGCCTGCTCCGGGTGCACCCGGATGAGGTGTACCGGTGGTTCATGGCGATGTTTGTCGACGCCTACGACTGGGTGATGGTGCCGAATGTGTATGCCATGAGCCAGTTCGCCGCCGGGGAGGCGATCACGACCAAGCCCTACGTGTCCGGCAGCAACTACCTGCGGAAGATGTCCGACCTGCCGCCAGGGGAGTGGCGGCAGGCCTGGGACGGGCTCTACTGGACCTTCGTCGAGGACCATCGGGAGGTCTTCGAGGCCAACAGCCGCTCGGGCTTCGCGGTGCGCAGCTGGGACGGGATGGCGTCGGACAAGCAGCGGGCCCACCGCGACGCGGCAGCACCCTGGTTGGGCAGGTAACCCTGCCTCGGCCCCGCGATTCAGCTCGTCGTTGGGGTGTGCACGGTCACGAGCCGGGTTGCTGGCGTCGTGCTACTTCCTGGCGTGTCGATGCCTTCGCCTCAGGGGTGCGTCACGAGTCGGTGCGTAGGCCTCTGGCGAAGGCGTCACGAGTCGGGGTGCTGGCCCGCCTCGGAGAGGCGCGCGGGGAAGCCGCCGGTCGCGATGGGCGACCACCGCGTCGGGGTGACGCGGATGAGGGACTTGCCCTGGTCGCGCATGGCCTGGCGGTACTCGTCCCAGTCGGGGTGCTCACCGGAGATGCACCGGAAGTAGTCGACGAGCGGCTCGACCGCGTCCTCCCCGTCGAGCACCTCGCAGGAGCCGTCGACCTGCACCCACGCGTCGCCGAAGTCGTCGGACAGGACGAGCACGCTGACCTCGGGGTGACGTCGCGCATTGGCGGTCTTGGCGCGCTCGGGGTAGGTCGAGATGACGAGCCGCCCCTCGTCGTCCACACCGCCGGTGACGGGAGAGGCCTGCGGGTTCCCGTCCTGCCGTTGCGTGATGAGGACGAGGTTGTGCCGGGTCCTGGCGAAGTCCAGGAGCTGCTCGAGCTCGACATCGGTCGTGGTCGCGATGGTGCGTGGCATGTCACCACTGTGCCATCGGAGGTGGCGCGGGTGGCGAAGTGCGGGGTCAACCTGTCTGGCTGGTGAGGGGTAGGCCCCAGCGGCGGCGTCGAAGGCGATGCTATCGACGGCGACGATCATGCAGGCGACGCGGGCGGGGCCGGAGGTGTCGACGGGCCCCACCGCTCAGGATCGGCGGGACCGGTCGGAGCTGAGCCTCAGAACGGCGGTGGTTCGTCCCGTGGCTCACGCCAGGGCGGGGTCGACTCCGCGGTGTCGTGGCCCCGCTTCATGTCGCGCCTGTCGGCTGACGCGTCGGAGGCGTCGGAGGCGTCGGCGACCGTCGGCGAGCTGAAGCCCAACAGGCTGGCCACCGTCGCCAGATCCTCCGGCGCGCCTCCCCGTCGCTGCCCGTCCTGTCCGCGGTGCGTCAGCGTGATCCAGCCGGTCAGTCTCGGGTCGTGGTCAGTCGCTCCGTCGGCGTCGTCGGGATCGGCGAGGAGAGCACCCACGCCGCGGTGGGCGAGCGCGGAGTAGAGGGCGCGGCAGGCGAGGTCCAGGTCGTCCTCCGGGGTCGGACGCCCGGGCTCGTCAACGGCGTCAAGAGCGGAAGGCGCGGCCGGGTCGGTGACCGCGGCGTCGGGATGCGTCCCGTCGCGCGGGTCCGACGTGGTGACGGTCGTGGTGACGCCCGTGGTGCGCGCCGACGGGAGGTACTGGCGGTAGTCGTGGCCGCGGGTCTGCTCGATCTGACCGAGGATCGTCTCCCAGGTGAGGTCGCGTCGCGGAGCCAGGGCGCTGCTCCACCATCCCTCGGTCTTGAACTGGTGGCTGCGGACGTCCTTGAGGGCGAGGTTGCTCTCACGGGTGGGACCGCCGGACCCGAAGGGCTGCTCGTGGTCGATCTCGCACGCGACAGCGGGTGCTCTGCTGCCAGGAGCCCGGGAGTAGACGTCGGCTGCCACGATCTGCCGGCGCATGGCGGCGTCGGGGCGGTAAGCCGCGATGCTGCGCTCGATCAACCGGCCGTCGGCAGGATCGACCAGCAGCCGGGACAGGGTCGTGCCGGGGGCGAGCGCCAGCTCACGCAGGTGTCCTGGGGTGAGGAAGGCAGGGTGTCGTCCGAGGACTTCCCCGACTGCACCCCGTCCCGGCGGGGAGGTGCTGGGTCCTGTCCGTGGGTGGTGCGTGGGGGCGCGGCCGCTGACGAAGTCTCCGGGTGTGTGGTGGGTAGCGCCACGGGTTGTAAGTGATTCTTTGGACGTGGAGTGGGCGGCGGGAGAGGCGGCTCGGCGCCCGTCGGTGGCACGGCGTTTGGTCCCAGGAGAGCCGGTTGCCCTGTGCCGCCGGCGACGGGCGCCGGCGGGGGCGCGCTGCGTGGCGGGTCGTCGGCGGCGCGGTCATCGGGCTGCTCCTGCGGCTCCTCGGGGCGGGAGGCGCATCAGGTGCAGGCGGGCTGCCCGGTGAGCGCGTCGAAGGGGACCACGACCTCCAGGGTGATGGAGGGCTGGGCCGTGACGATCTGCGCGACCGCCTCGCTCTCCGCCGGGGTGAGCAGCGGGTCCCCGGTGGGCCCGGTGGGCAGGGTGCGCCCGGTCGGCGGGGTCGTCAGGGTGCCCTCTGCGCGACCGGGCAGGTCGAGGCGGCCGTGCAGGAGCAGCGTCTGGGCCACGTCCGAGCGCAGCTGGGCGAGGGTGCGCTCGTCACCGCTCTTGCGCAGGGCCTTGGCGCAGGCATCGATCCGCTGCGAGATGGCGCACACGCTCGTCAGTGGACCGGTGACCGCCAGGGTGGCCGTCGAGTCGTCGTCCACCCGCATCCAGACACGACGCTCGGCACGTGCCCGATGGCGGCGCTCCCGCTCTGCGAGCACGTCCTGTCCCTCGACCCGGACCGCCTCGCGCTCCAGGGCTGCCCAGAACTCCGCCTGGTGCCAGGGCCGGTCGAGGAGCGTCCCGTCGGGCGCCAGGCGCTCCGGCACGGCGAGGTCAGGATCCGCACCGAAGAGTGACTCAGAGACCAGGGGCGCCTCGTCGGCCGGAAGCGTCCCGCACCGCTCCCAGAAGGCACGGACGTGCCCCCACGACGCGAGCCCGGTCTCCAGCGCCTCAGCCACCACGGTGCGCACGGGTGCGGGAGCGCAGGCCACGCCGACGAGCTGTCGTGCCTCACGGACCCCGAGCCCGAGCGCGACCTGCAGCTCTGCACACGCCAGTCTCTTGGTCTCGGCCCACTTCCGGCGGCGTGCGGGCGTCAGCTCGTCGACGTCGGCATACCCCTTGTCCGCCAGTAAGGCTGCACCGATCTCCGCCGTGAGGTCCTGAGCTGCTCCCAGGAGCCGTGCCTCCATCGCGGAGCGCTGATGGGCGATGGAGCGCACCCGCTGCACGGCGTCGCAGGGAGGCTGCCTCGGCGTCGGATCGGCGCTCGTCGAGGGCCGCGCCTCGTCGTCGGGAGGACGTGCCTCGTCGTCGGGAGGACGTGCGTCGTCGACGGGAAAGGGTGGCGCGCTCACGTCCGGTTGGAGTCCGGGCACGGTCAGGGTGAGACCGAAGGGGCGCAGGTCGACGCAGTGAACCCCGTGTGCGAGCTCCAGCGCGCGGTGTGCGCAGAGCTCGGCCAGCCGATACTCGAGCACTGAGCCGACGTGCGGTCTGTCCAGCATGTCCATCCCCCCTTCTACGACGATAGTAGCACATACGTTCGAAAGAGGCAAGGGTTGGGTCGCGAACGTCGGTGATGCGTCAGGACACCGATGGCGGTGATCTCCGTCAGGACTGACGGTGACGCATGACGTGTCAGGACATGGGTGACGGTCGGCCGTTGCGGGGTCGTGGGCCGGTGGGACCGGTCGGTCGTGTGCCAGCCTGCCGGTGGGGCCGGTGGCCAGGTGGGTCCGTTGCCGAGGCGCCGATGACCGGGAGATCGGGTGCCGGCCTGTCGGTCAGCCGCGGCCCAGGAGTTCCACGAGCCCCGCCATGAGGGCGGTCTGCCGAGGGATCCCGCTGACGAGGATGTGCTCGTGCCGGGCGTGCGGGCCGGCGCCGATGCCGCCGAGGCCGTCGAGCACCGGCAGGCCGAGAGCGGCGATGAAGTTGCCGTCGCTCGCGCCGCCCACCGCCTCGTCGCCGACGTCCACCCCGAGGTCGTCGCCGACCGTGCGCACGAGCTCCAGGAGCCGGGCGGTGTGCGGCGTGGGGTTCATCGGAGGCCGGTTGCGGTCGATGTCGACCTCGAGGCGACACCGTTCGTCCGACACGTGCAGGGCTTCCAGCGCCCCGACGACGCGGTCCTCCTCGGCGGGTTCCTGGATCCGCACGTCGACCTCGCAGGTCGCCCGTCCGGCCACGACGTTGCGCCCGGACCCACCGGTGATCGTGCCGACGTTGACGGTCGTCTCCCGCTCTCGGTCCGCGAGCGCCACGAGCTGCGGCACCAGCCCGGCCAGCTCGTGCACCGCGCTCGCGCCAGCCTCCGGGTCGAGCCCCGCGTGCGACTCGACCCCGTGCACGGTGACGTCCGCGAACACCATGCCCTTGCGCCGGGTCTTCACCGCCCCGGCCGCGCTCGGCTCGGTGATGAGGGTGGCGAGCGCGTCCGACGCCGCGGCCTCCAGGTGCGCCCGCCCGGCGCGGGAGCCGATCTCCTCGTCAGGGGTGAGCAGGAGCCGCACGTCCGGGTGCGGCACGCCGAGCCTGCGTAGGGCCAGGAGCATCCAGACCGTCTGGACGATGCCGACCTTCATGTCGAGCACGCCCGGGCCGGTGAGCACGTCCCCGTCGCGCGTCAGCGGCCACCCGTCCAGGGTCCCTTCCGGCCAAACGGTGTCGTAGTGCGCGAGGAACAGCACCTCGCCCCGAGCGCCCACCCCCGGCCACGTCAGGTCGAGCACGTCGCCGAACTCGCCGCCGTCGTGCTGGACGCGACGGCTCGGCTCACCCAGTCGCTGCACGAGGTATGCCTCGATCCGGGGCAGCGCGACCTCCAGCAGGTCGCGGCGTCGGCTCGGCGTCTCCAGGCCGACGAGCAGCTCCAGGTCGCCGAGCACCTCCTCCAGGTGCTCCTCGACGACGGTCCGGACGGCGCTCGCGTGAGTGGTCGGCATACCCTCACCGTATGTCGCAGACCACGAGCATCCTGGAGTCAGCAGAGCACGCCGACCTGCGCGAGTCGCTGCACGAGCTCTACCGCCACCTCCATGCCCACCCCGAGCTGTCGATGCAGGAGGAGGCCACCGCCGCCCTCATCGAGGAGCGGATGGGCGGGCTGGGCTACGACGTCTTCCGCTGCGGCGGCACCGGCGTCGTGGCCACGCTGCGCAACGGCGAGGGCCCGGTCGTGGGGTTCCGCGCGGACACCGACGCGCTGCCCGTGGAGGAGGACACCGGCCTGGAGTATGCCTCGACCGCCCGCGGCACCATGCCCGACGGCACGGACGTGCCCGTCATGCACGCGTGCGGCCACGACATGCACGTCACGGCGGCGATCGGGGCTGCCACGCTGCTCGCGGGGGACCGGGAGGCGTGGTCGGGCACGGTCGTCTTCCTCTTCCAGCCGGGGGAGGAGACCGCGCAGGGGGCGGTCTCGATGCTCGACGACGGGCTGTGGGAGCGCGCCGAGCGCCCCGAGGTGATCTACGGGCAGCACGTCTGGCCGGGCATCACGGGAACCATCGACGTCACGCCCGGGCCGGCGATGACCTTCTCCGACGCCTGGCGGGTGACCGTCCGGGGGCGTGGTGGCCACGGGTCGCAGCCGGAGTCGACCATCGACCCGGTCGTGCTGGCCGCGCACATGATCGTGCGCATCCAGAGCCTCAAGAGCCGCGAGGTGCCGGCGCAGAAGGCCGCCGTCATCACGATCGCGACGATCCATGCCGGCCTCAAGGAGAACATCATCCCGGCGACGGCCGAGTTCACCGTCAACATGCGCAACCTGGACGCCGACGTGCGCGAGCACCTGCTGGGTGCGCTGCGCCGGGTCATCCTCGCCGAGGCCATGGCCTCCGACGCCCCCGAGCCGGTCATCGAGGAGATCTACACCTTCCCCCTGCTCGTCAATGACGAGGAGGAGACCGCGCGGGTCATCGAGGTGTTGCGCGGCGCGATCGGCGAGGAGCAGGTCAACGAGATCCCGGCGGTCATGGGCAGCGAGGACTTCGGCGCGCTGCCGGACGCGATCGGGGTGCCGGGCGTCTACTGGTTCTTCGGCGGCCTCACCCGCGAGGAGGTCGAGGGGGAGGAGCCGACGGTGACCAACCACTCGCCGCACTTCGGCCCGCAGCTCGAGCCCACGCTGGGCATCGGGGTCTCCGCCGCCTACGCCGTCCTCACCTCCCGCCTGCGCCCCGGCGGGGTCGGCTGACCGGGGGCGTAGCTTGGGCGTGTTCTGACCGATGCGAGGAGACGTTGTGCCCACCGAGGAGCCGACCGAGAGTCCTGAGCGCGCCGAGAGCCCGGGGCATACCGAGCGTGCGAGTGGTGCCGGGGACGCCAGGGGCCGTGACGACGCAGGCCATCCCGTCCCCGCCGAGGGCGACGAGGCGTCGGGCGGCGTCGACCGGCGCGTCCTCATGCTGTCCAACTCCGACGCCGGGTCCTCCGAGGACGACGTGGTCGAGCAGGTATGCCGTGAGCTCGACTCCTGCTCCACCGCAGGTCTGGAGATCCTCACCCCCGAGGACGACGAGGAGTATGCCGCGGCCGTCGCCTCCGCGGTGGCCGCGACGTCGTAGTCATGGGCGGCGACGGGTCCATCCACCGTTTCCTGCAGGTCGTGCAGGACCAGGGACTGCTGGGGCGCATCGGGACGGTCGGCGTCGTGCCGCTGGGCACCGGCAACGACCTGGTGCGCGGGGCCGGGATCCCGCTCGACCCCCAGGAGGCCGCGCGGGTCGCGGTCGCCGGCGCCACGACCGAGCGCGGCCTCATGGTGGACGACACCGGCTCGGTCGTCGTCAACGTCGTGCACGCCGGGGTCGCGGCCGAGGCGACGGCGCACGCGGGCGAGGTCAAGGGTGTGCTCGGCAAGGCGGCCTACGCCTGGGGTGCCCTGCGGGCGGGGCTGACCTCCAAGGGCTGGCACCTGCGGGTCAGCGTGGACGGCGAGGGGATCGCCGACGACGACCGGCCCGCGCTCATGGTCACCCTCGCGCTGGGCAGCTCGGTCGGCGGTGGAACCCCGGTCGCCCCGCACGCGCGGGCGGACGACGGCCAGGTCGAGGTGGTCGTCGCGCACGGCGTGGGTCCGCTGCCCGGGTCCGTTTCGCGCTGGACCTGCGCAAGGGGCGGCACGTGGAGCGCGAGGACGTCACCCTCACCTCGGGCCGGGAGGTCGTGGTGCGCGCCGACCGCGAGCAGGACGCCTTCCGGGTCAACACCGACGGCGAGGTCGAGGACGAGCGGGTGATGCGCCGCTCGTGGCGGCTCCTGGACCAGGGGTGGACGCTGCGGGTCCACGAGGGCTCGGCCGACCGACAGGGCTGAACCTCGAAGGCACCCGCGACCGCCGCTGCCTCAGGTGCCTGGGACCGCCCGGGGCTCGGCATACCCGAAGAGCTCTCCATCGGCGAGCGCGTTGCGGTCGTTGCCGTAGGTCGGCAGGCCGCCGGCCTCCTTGAGCAGGTGCGCGGTGTGCATGAGGTTCCAGCTCATGATCGTGGCGTTGCGGCGGGTGAAGTCGTTGTCGAAGCCCACCGGGGGCTTGCCCTCGCGCGGGTCGCCGTAGGAGGGCCCCGGACCGATCTCGCCGAGCCATCCGCAGTCGGCCTGCGGCGGGATGACCAGGCCGAGGTGCTGCATCGCGAAGAGCAGGGACATCGAGGTGTGCTTGACGCCGTCCTCGTTGCCGGTGATGACGGCACCGCCGACCTTGCCGTAGTAGATCGACTGGCCGCGCTCGTTGAGCATCGCCGACATGGCGTAGAGGCGTTCGATGAGGACCCGGCAGACCGAGGACTCCTCGCCGAGCCACAGCGGCGTGCCGATGACGAGGATGTCAGCCGCCTCGACGCGGGGCCACAGGTCCGGCCAGTCGTCATGGTCCCAGCCGTGCTCGCGCATGTCGGGCTGGACACCCGGGGCGATCTGGTGCTCGACGAGGTGCAGCCGGTCGACCTCGACCCCGGCGCCGCTCATGAGGTGGTCGACGACGTCCAGCAGCCGGCCGGTGTGCGACGTCTCGGCGTCGGGCGTGAGTGAGCAGTTGACGAGCAGGGCTCGCAGGCCTGCGTAGTTCGGTGCCTCCACGGGGGCCTCCTGGGTGCGGGTCGGAGTCAGATCAGGGTCAGATCGACGCAGAGGTCAGCCTGCCACGCCGCCGATCGTCGCGCCCGGTGTGGGCTGGGAGCGAGGGCCGGGCCGATGCGCCCATGGGCCACGTCCACCCGTCCACGCCTTCACCGTGGTGGGTGTGGGTCGTCAGGGCGACCCGTAGCCACCACGCGGACGAGGCGCGGGCCCGTTCACGCCCTCCACCGTGGTGGGTGTGGGTCGTCAGGGCGACCTGGAGCCACCACGTAGAGCGTCAGCGGCGCGGGTCAGGGCGGGCCGGTCTGAAGCGCGGCGAGCATAGGGGCGCCCGCGCGTCGCGCCGCACCGGCCAGGGTCTCGCCGGGCCGGAGGTATGCCGGTGCTCCCGTCGCGTCGTCCGTTCCACGGCCCGTCGCGTCGTCCGTTCCACGGCCCGTCGCGTCGCCCCTCCCGTCGCCGGGGTGCGATCGGTCGAGGGCGAGGCCGACGGCGGGCCCGGAGGAGGTGGGCAGGGCCGCGTCGGGCGGGGAGCCATCGAACAGCCCCAGCTCGCGGGCCTCCTCGGCGCCGACCACGTGGTGGCCGTCGACCAGCCGCTGCGCCGTCGAGGAGCCGACGAGCAGGTCGAGCCGCCACCGGGTGAAGTCGTCGAGCGTCATCCCGTGGCGGCCGAAGGGGAAGACGAGGGTGGGCGCGCCGAGCGCCACCCTGGAGTCGCAGGCTGCCATGATCTCGACCCCACCGCCGGCAGCGCCGCCCTCGACCAGAGCCACGACAGGCCGGGACGAGACGTGGATCGTCAGCAGGGCCGTGACGACCGCGTCGACGAACTCCGCCGCGTGCGCGGGGTCCTCGCGGGCCCAGGCCAAGGTGTCGAGGTCGGCGCCGGAACAGAAGTAGCCGCCGGCACCGGTGATGACCAGCGCGTCCGGACGCTCCCCACCGACGGGGTCCTGCGGCCCGCCCTGATCGGCCACGACCTCGGCGAGCTGGCGCCACATCGGCAGGGTGAGGGCGTTGCGGCGGGCCGGGCGGTCCAGCACCACGGTGGTGCCCCGCTCGCCCTCGACGACGCGCACGGTGCCGTCGGTCGGTGGGGAGGCCATGCGGGCACTCTAGGTCGGGTTACCCGGAAGTCTTCACCTTCCCTAGAGCAAACGGCACGTAGCGTGAGCAGGTCCCATGCTCTCGACGAGGAGGCATCATGCCGCATACCCAGTTGTCCCGCCGTTCCCTGCTCGGTTGGGGGAGCCTGGCCGCCATCGGCGCGTCCGTGACCGGCGCCGGCGCCGCGCAGGCCGACGCGCAGTTCCCCAACCCCGGCAAGGAGACGCCGCTGGCGGCGATCCGCTCCTACGGCGACATGATCACCCAGCTGGAGCGCCTGGCGAGCGGCAGCCGCTACCCCGTGACCGTCCGCACCCTGTCGCAGGTCGGCACGGCGGAGGCGCTGAGTGAGCAGGGTCGTGAGCTGTATGTCGCGACCGTCGGCACCGGCCCGACCCCTGCCGGACAGCCGTACTTCTGCAGCGAGTACGGCGGGATCTGGTGGGTGCCGGAGTCGGCCCGCTCCGGGGCCGACTCGGTCAACGACTCCGGTGAGTCCTGGGGCTACGGCGACCGGGTGCGCGACGAGGAGGAGTTCTACGCCCGGGCCGAGGGCCTCACCCGGGTGCTCGACCAGGACCCGCTGATGTTCGGCTACTGCTACACCCAGCTCACCGATGTCTTCCAGGAGAAGAACGGGATCTACGGCTCCGACCGGAGCGAGAAGTTCGACCCGGCCCGGATCCGCGCGATCTTCGGTGCCGAGGCCGCCTACGAGCGGGGTGACTGACTAGGCTTGCGCGGGTGGCTCGACAACTCGCGGTGGCGCTCACCGGTGCTCCCGGGCCTGCACACCGGGTCACCCTCTCGGAGGTCGTGGCCCAAGCGAGCGCGCTGGCCGTGTCCGGAACCCGCACCCTGCTCGGCATCAGCGGGGCGCCGGGGGCGGGCAAGTCGACGGTCGTCGAGGCGATCCTCGCCGAGCTCGGCCCGCGCGCGGCGTGGGTCCCCATGGACGGCTTCCACCTCGACAACGGGGTGCTGGAAGGTCTGGGGCGGCGCGGACGCAAGGGCGCCTGGGACACCTTCGACGTCGAGGGGTATGTCGCGCTCCTGCAGCGGGTGCGCGACCTGCCCGCCGCGGACGCCGTGGTCTACGCCCCGGCCTTAGACCGGTCCCTCGAGACGGCCGTCGCCGCGGCGATCCCGGTGCCCGCGGAGGCCTCCCTCGTGCTCACCGAGGGCAACTACCTGCTCCACGACGCCGGCGGCTGGGAGCAGGTCCGCCCGCTGCTCGACCAGGTGTGGTTCCTCGAGGTGCCTGAGCAGGAGCGGGTCCGGCGACTGCTCGGGCGGCGCACGCAGGACGGCGAGGCGCTCGAGCAGGCTCGGGCGTGGGTCCACGACGTCAACCAGGTCAACGCCGGGCTGGTGCTGGCCGACGCCCACCGGGCCGACCTGCGGCTCCGCCTGACCACCCGCGGCGACGACAGCGCCGGGGGGAGCGGGCGATGAGCGGTGAGCGGACGGCATACCCCGGCGGTCAGGCGTACCGCCGGGCGCGCCGGGTCGAGCTGCTGCGTTTCGCGCAGGCCTCGCGGGTCGCCGACGGCTTCGGCTACCTCGACGACGGCGGGACGGTGGACCCCAGCCATCCGGTCGAGCTCTACGTCACCTGTCGGATGACCCACGTCTTCGGCCTCGGGCTGCTGGTCGGCGACCCGCCGGCGCCCGGCGGGCCGGGGGGGGGGCGGGAGCTGACCGAGTTGGCCACCCACGGGGTGACGGCGCTGCTCGACGGTCCGCTGAGCGACACCGAGCACGGCGGGTGGTTCGCCTCCGTGCGGGAGGGTGCCGTCGACGTCGCGACCAAGCAGGCGTATGCCCATGCCTTCGTCGTGCTCGCCGCCAGCACCGCCCGCACCGCCGGGATCCCGCGTGCCGAGGAACTGCTGGAGGAGGCGCTCGCTGTCCAGGAGGCGCACTTCTGGGACGAGGAGGCGGGCATGGTCGTCGAGGAGTGGGACGCGAGCTTCACCGACCTCGACCCCTACCGCGGCCTCAACTCGGCGATGCACACGGTCGAGGACTATCTCGCCGCCTGGGACGCCGGGGCGGGTGCGCAGTGGCGGGAGCGCGCGCTGCGGATCGCCACGCGGGTCATCGGCTGGGCGGGGGAGAACTCCTGGCGCATCCCCGAGCACTTCGACGCCGACTGGCGACCGCTGCCGGAGCACAACGCCGACCGGCCGGCCGACCCCTTCCGGCCCTACGGCGCGACGGTGGGGCACGGGCTGGAGTGGGCCCGACTGCTGCTGACCCTGGCGACCACCGGCGACGGCTCCGCACCTCCGGCGGGGCTCGCGACGCCGGCCCGCCTGGTGGAGGCCGGCACCCGGCTCGCGGAGCGGGCGATCAGAGACGGCTGGACGGCGGACGGCCAGGACGGCTTCGTCTACACCACCGACTGGGAGGGCCGGCCGGTCGTGCGCGAGCGCATGCACTGGGTCCTCACCGAGGCGATCGCCACCTCGACCGTGCTGCACCAGGTCACCGGTGGGGCTAGGCACGCCGACGACGTGGAGCGCTGGTGGGCGTATGCCGACCGCCACCTCATCGACCCCGACGGCCTCTCCTGGCGGCACGAGCTGGATCAGGACAACGCCCCCAGCGCCCGCACCTGGCCGGGGCGGCCGGACGCCTACCACGCCTACCAGGCCGCCCTGGTCGCCGACATCCCCGGCGCGGCGTCCTTCGCCGGGGGAGTGGCCGCCTGGTCGACATGACGTCGGTGGCGTCCCGGGTGACGATGGGGGCGTGACACGCGACCTCGACATCACCCTCTTCGGAGCGACCGGATTCGTCGGACGGCTGGTGGCCGAGCACCTGGTGCAGGCCGCCCCGGAGGGGGTGGTGGTCGCCCTCGCCGGCCGGTCGCGGGAGCGCCTCGCCACGGTCCGGGACGAGCTCGGCCCGGCGGCGTCGGGCTGGCCGCTCATGGTGGCCGACTCCACCGACGCCGCCTCGCTGCGCTCCCTCGCGGCCCGCTCGCGCGTCGTCATCAGCACGGTCGGGCCCTACCAGCGGCACGGCATACCCCTCGTCGAGGCGTGCGCGCAGGAGGGGACGGACTACTGCGACCTCACCGGTGAGGTGCTCTTCGTGCGCGAGGCGATCGAGCGCTGCCACGAGCAGGCCCGGGCCAGCGGGGCCCGGATCGTCGTCTCCTGCGGCTTCGACTCGGTGCCCTCCGACCTCGGGGTCCACCTGCTGCGCCGGGCGGCGGAGGCGGACGGAGCCGGCGGTCTGACCGACACCACGATGTGGGTGCGGGAGGCGCGAGGAGGGATCAGCGGGGGCACGATCGACTCGATGCGGGTCCAGCTGGAACGGATGCGTGACGAGCCTGCCCTGCGGCGGGTGGTGGGTGACCCCTTCGCCCTCACCGGTGGCCGCCAGGGTGCCTCGGGCCAGCGTGAGCACTGGCGACCCTTCGTCGAGGAGGGGAGCGGCCGCTGGGCTGTGCCGTTCTTCATGGCGCCCTACAACACCCGCCTGGTGCGCCGCTCGGACGCCCTGCTCGACGGCGCCTCCGGTCCGCGCTTCCGCTACCGCGAGCTCGTGAGCACCGGCCGCGGCCTGCGTGGAGGGCTGCGGGCCCGCGCCCTGGTCGCGGGAATGGGCGCCCTCCTCGGGGCCATGGCGACGCCGGGGCTGCGCTCCCTGGTGGACCGGGCACTGCCGTCACCGGGGGAGGGACCGGACCGCGCACGCCGCGAGGCCGGGTCGTTCCGCACCGAGACCCTCACCACGACCGAGGACGGCAGCAGATATGCCGCGACCATCGCCGGTCGAGGTGACCCCGGCTATGCCGCGACCTCCGTCGAGCTGGGCCAGGCGGCGCTCGTCCTGCTCGCCACCCGGGGGAGGCCGGGCCGGGAGGGAGGCGTGCTCACGCCCGCCATGGCCCTCGGTGACGACCTCGTCGAGGCGCTGCGCGCCCAGGGCTTCACCCTCGCGGTGGAGCGCAGGGACGCCGCCGACGCTGCCCCGGGCGCTGCGACCGGGGCCGGTCGGGGGTGACCGGGACAGAGGGGGCACCCGACCAGGCCGGTGACGACGTAAGCGGTGAGGCGGGTGAGGGCTCGGAGGCGGTGGACGACGAGCGCTGGCTGGTCGTCAAGGGCCGCCGGTGGCGCAGGCAGGATCCGTCCCTGCCCGAGGAGGTCGCCGCACGGCTGCTGTCCCACCTCGGCCGTGGCCGCTCCACGGTGGGCGCCCTGACGCGTCGCGGCGAGGACCCGGCACCCGCCCGCCGCCGGGTCGACCTGGCCAAGCACGGGCTCGGAGAGCGGGGCGAGCCGTGGTGGGAGCAGGACGAGACGCAGCGCCGTCATCGCTGGGAGGCGGCCCTGCGAGACCTCGACGCGCTGGACGAGGCCGGCGACCCGCCGCATTGACGGACCGTCCGGGCGCAGCGTCTCGACGAGGTGCCGTGCCGCGGGCCCACTCTCGTCCCCGGTGCCGTGCCGCGGGCCCACTCTCGTCCGCCATGTCATGTGTCAGCCCCCTCGAGGAGGCTGACACATGACATCGAGGCTGAGGGATGACGAGGGGGCTGAGGGATGGCGAAGGGGCTGAGGGATGGCGAAGGAGCTGAGGGCCGAGTAGGCCTCCGAGGGGGAGGCCGCCTCTGCGCCGGTCAGTGCCGCCCGACGAGCCAGGCGAGCAGCGAGGGTCGCTGCTGCTGGGGCACGGCGTCCTGGACCGACGCCGGAGCCTGAGCCTCCTCGCGGGCGAGGGCGGCGGCATACTGCGCCTGGGCGCCGGCGACGTATCCCTCCGGTGTGGTGAAGGGGATGTCGTCGACGCCGACGTCCCCGCTGCGCAGGTCCACCTGCTCGCTGAGGTAGCGCAGCGCGACGACGAAGGTCGCGGCGAAGGGCACCGCGAGGAAGGCGCCGATGATGCCGAAGAGCGTGCTGCCACCCGCCACCGCGAGCAGGACGATGCCCGGGTGCATCTGCATGCTGCGGCCCTGGAGCATCGGCTGCAGGACGTTGCCCTCGATCTGCTGGACGGCCAGCACGATGCCCAGGACCCACAGGGCGGCCGTGAGGCCCTGGGTGACGAGGGCGACGAGCACGGCGATGCCACCGGCGATGACCGCGCCGACGATGGGGATGAAGCCGCCGATGAAGGTGAGGACGGCGAGGGTGAGCGCCAGCGGCACCTGGAGGACGAGCAGGCCGATGCCGATGAGGACGGCGTCGACGGCGCTGACGATGGCCTGGGTGCGGATGAAGCCGCCGAGCGTGGTCCACATACGGGTCAGCGCCTCGGTGAGGTGCCGGCCGACGGTGCGACCCGTGGTGCGCCGCAGCCAGGGGAGGAACTTCGGCCCGTCCTTGAGGAAGAAGAAGAGCAGCACGACCATGAGGCCGAGCGTGACCAGCGCCGAGCCGACCGCACCGAGACCGGAGGCAAGGGCACCGGCGGCCTCACCGCTGCGTCCCTGGAGCCAGCTGATAGCGGTGTTGAGGTATTCGTCGACCTGGGCGTTGTCGAGGTTGAGCGGTGGCCCGCTGATCCACTGGCGGACCTGACCGACACCCTCCGTGGCCTGGTCGAAGATCTCCCGCGACTGGCTGGAGATGGAGGGCACCAGGCCGGCGAAGACACCGACGACGAGGCCGAAGGACAGGAGAAGGGTCAGGATCGTCGACAACGCCGCGGGGAGCCCGAGGCGGCGACCCAGGGCGACGACCGGCGCCAGCATCGTCGCGACGATGAGCGCCAGCAGGATCGGCAACACCCCGAACCACACCATCTGGAGGACCCACCACAGCAGCCACAGCGCGGCGGCCACGACGATGAGGCGCAGCGACCACGCGGTGAGCCACATGAAGCCCTCGCCGACGACCTTCATCCGGTCGGTGCCCACGTTGGTCGTGGGGGCGGGTGCCCCACCGGGGCGGTGCCGGGCTCCCGGGACGGTGGGTGGGCGGTGACCCGGCTCGTCGGCCGGCTCCTCGGCGGTCACGTGCAGTGACGCGACGGCGCGGGCCTCATCGGGCAGGTCGTTGAGGGGCATGTCACTCCTGGTCGGCTGCGGTCGGGGGGCTGACCTGTCGGCACACCGCAGCGACGAGTCGCCCGATGCTCGAGGTCCCCCACCTCGGGGTCGAAGAGGAAGCATAGGCCTCCCCGCTGGGGTCGGGCAGCGTGAAGGGCCCGGTGCCGGGTGGCGCCGGGCCCTTCACGGTGGGCTCACTGTGCGGAGACGAGCCGCTCCATCTGGTCGATCTGCACGCCCTGGGTGACGAGCATGTCGGTCGCCAGCTGCTGGACGGTGACGTCCGAGCCGTTGACGATCTCGTCCACGGCCATGTCGATCGCGCCCTCGTGGTGCGGCACCATGAGCTCGACGAAGAGGGCGTCGAACTCCGCGCCCTGCGCCGCCTCGAGCTGCGCCATCTCCTCGGCCGACGCCATACCCATCTCCTCGAGGTGCTGCGGGTGACCGAGCATCTCCTGGTATGCCGTGACCTCGTCGGTCACCGGGTGGCCGTTGGCGCCCTGCCAGCCCTGCATGACGCCGATCTCGAGCTGCTGCTCCAGGAGCATCCGGTCGGCGAGCGCCGCGAGCTGCGGGTCGGCCATCCGGTCCTCGGCGAGCTGGGACATGAGGATCGCCTGGTAGTGGTGCGGGATCATCATCGACATGAACATCGCGTCGGCCTCGGCGGACAGCGCCGTGGCCTCCTGGCGGCTCTGAGCCGTCATCCGCTCGGCCTGCGCTGCGGAGACGACCTCGGCGCGCTCACCCGGAGCGGCCGGCACGATCGCCGACGTCGTGTCCTTGCCGTCGAGCCCGGGGGCGTCGCCGGCGCGGCTGCCGGAGCGGCCCGGGGTGAACGCGTACTGCGTCTGGGCGTTGAGGAAGTCCATCTTCGCCCGGTTGTCACCCTTGGTGCCGCGCACCTTGAGGACGTCCAGCCCCTGGGTGATGTCGCTGGAGTAGATGTGGCCGTTGTAGTAGTACGCCGACCAGGAGCCGCCGACGACGAGGCTGTCGTCGTCGATCGGGCCACGGTCGAAGTAGGCGATCCTCGGCGGCGTCGGAGTCGGTGAAGTCGAAGACCGACACCCCGCCCTGGTACCACGCCTGGACCATGACGTCACCGTCGACGACCGGCACGATCGAGCCGTTGTGGGCCACGCAGTTCTCGGTGTCCTGCTGGTGTCGCGGGATCTTGTAGTAGCTGCGGAAGTCCAGCGCCGGGGCGCCGGTGTAGTCCACGTCGAAGATCGCGTTGGCGCCACGGTTGGGGCCGACCGCCTCGTTGCACGTGGCCGCGCCGCCGCCGCCGAGCTCGTCGGTGAAGATCACCTTCGACCCGTCGTTGTTGAAGGTCGCCGAGTGCCAGAAGGCGAAGTTGGAGTCCTGGACCTGCTCGGTGACGACCGGGTTCACCGGGTCGGAGATGTCCATGAGGATGCCGTCACCCATGCAGGCGCCGGCGGCCAGGTCACGCTCGGGGTATGCCGTGATGTCGTGGCACCCGCTCGTGCGCGGCCCGCCGCCCTCGGGGAAGAGGACCGGCTCGGAGACGACCGCGGCCGACGCCGGGTCGTCCGTGGGCACCTCGATGACCGAGATCCCGTCGTGCGGCGGCTGGCAGTGGGGGAAGAGCGCGTTCGGCCCGTAGGAGGAGACGTAGAGGTAGTTGGTGCCGGAGTCCTCACCCGGGACGAGCGTGTGGGTGTGCGAGCCGCAGTCGGTGCGCACGGCGCCCGCGTAGTCCGGGCTCTCCAGGTCGGAGATGTCGAAGATCCGCATCCCCTCCCAGCCGTCGGGGTTCGCTGTGCTCGTCGGCGAGCTGGAGCAGGTGTCGTCGGTGCGGGCGTAGTCGACCGACATGAAGAGCAGCGAGCCGTCCTCGGAGACCGACACGTCACCCTGACCACCGGGGCACAGCACCTGGCTGACGAGCTCGGGGTCCTTGGGCTTGGAGATGTCCCAGATGCGGAACCCGTCGTAGTTGCCTTGGAAGGCGTAGTCACCCCAGAAGGAGATGTCGGAGTTGAAGGCCTCCAGCGGCGCCTGCTTGGGGGTGTTGCTCAGCAGCGTCATGTTGTCGCTGATGTCGATGTCGTCCGGGTCGGCCTGGACGGCTCCCGGCAGGTACGCGACGCTCAGGGTGGTCGCGAGGGCGGCCGTCGCTGCGGTGCGCAGCAGACGGCCTGCCCGGTTCGTGGTGTCTGCCATGACAGCCACCTCCAGTCGTGAGGGGATGCCCTCGACCCTAGGCAGGTGACCCCGCGTCAGACGGCCGACTTGACCAAATCTTGGGGCAAACTTTGCCCTCTCCTGGGGCCGCGCGATCAGATCCCTGGGCTCTCTCTCCCACCGGGCGTCGCAGATGGTCGTGTGTGGGCCGACCGGGCGTCGCGGATGGTCGTCCCTGAAACGGCCCCGCAACCATTCACCACGCTCGGGGCCAAGAGGTCACGGGCCGTTGGCATACGAGATCTGGAATGCCCGAAGAGGTCAGGCCTGGCTGGCCTCCGCGAGCAGCTCGAGCACGTGCCGGTAGGGGTGTCCTGTGGCTCGGCTCATCCCGATCTCGCAGGTCCGGTTGGAGGAGACGAAGGCTGGCTGGCTCAGCGGTGTCGCGGCGGCGTTGCGATGCGGGTGGTTCTCGGAGCCTCGGCCTGCCAGTGCTCCCGCGGTGATCGCCGCAACCTCAGCCGCCTCTGCAGCGGTGGCCGAAGCCGTGAGCTCGGGGTGGAGCAGCCCTCGGTCGCCAGCGAAGGCGCAACAACCCCAGTCCGTCGGCACCACGACGTCCGTGGCGACCGCACGTGCCAGCGCGATGAGCGCCGGGGTACTGCCGGCCCGCTCGGAGGAGCAGGTCGGGTGGACCACCACCGTCCGATCACCACGCCGCACCCGCAGTCGGGGCAGGACCGTCTGGTGCACGAAGTCGAGGGCGTCCACCACGCGGAGATCCGGTGCGTGCTCGGCCAGCATCACCATGAGGCCCTCAACGCACGAAGACGCCTCAACGACGATCGGCAGGCGCCCTTGCTCGGTCGCCCGCCGCAGCGCGGTGACCACCCGATCGGTCATTACGGCATACCCGGAAGTCATGCCCTTCGACTTCCATGGGGTCCCGCAGCAGAGGCCCCCGAGCCCTTCGGGGGTTCGCAGCGGGATGTCGGCGCGCACACACAGGTCGACCAGTGCTCCGGCCGCCCCGGAGCCGAGGTCACCGGTGTGCCCGCCGGGCTCGGTGCCGAACATCTCGCCGATGCAGGTGCTGAAGAGCACCGCCGCGGGAGAGTCCGGGTCCAGCTCCTGGCGCCGGGTGCCGCCCCCGGGCAGCCGGCCGTCGTAGAGCGGCACGGTGTCGGTGCCGGCCACCGCCCGCACCACCCGGGTGGCGGCCACCGGGAGCCCCGAGGGCAGCAGTTTCGCGGTGCTCAGCGCCAGCCCGCCGAGCGGGCCGACGGTGCCCCAGGCCCGGGCCGCCCCGGCCCAGGCGGCGTCCACGACCCGCCCCGCGGACTCGCGGCGCAGCCGGCGGGTCAGGTCACCGGTGTCGATGAGGACCGGGCACGCGCTCTGGCACATCCCGTCCACGGCGCAGGTCTGGTTGCCGTCGTAGTCGTAGTCGCGTTCCAGGGAGTCGGCGAGGGCGTGGTCGCCGGCCTCCCGCGCGGTCTGGATGTCGCGGCGCACCACGATCCGCTGCCGCGGGGTGAGGGTCAGGTCCTTCGACGGGCAGACCGGCTCGCAGTAGCCGCACTCCACGCAGCGGTCGACCTCCTCCTCGACCCGGGGGGAGGGTTTGAGGTCCTGCAGGTATGACGTCGGCTCGTCCGAGAGCACGGCCGCCGGGTTGAGCAGGCCGCGTGGGTCGATGAGCCGCTTGAGCTCCCACATGACGGCGTAGAGCTCGTCCCCGTACTGGCGGCGCACGAAGGGGGCCATGATCCGGCCGGTGCCGTGCTCGGCCTTGAGCGAGCCGCCCCGGCCGAGAACCAGGTCGACCATGTCCTCGGTGAAGGCCTCGTAGCGGCGCATCGAGGCCGGGTCGTCGAAGCGCTCGTTGAGCATGAAGTGCACGTTGCCGTCGCGGGCGTGCCCGAAGATCACCGACTCCTGATAGTCGTGCGCGGCGAACAGCTCGGTGAGCGCCACGCACGTCTCGCCGAGCACGTCGACGCCCACGACCACGTCCTCCAGCAGGGCGTTGGTCCCCGCCGGGCGGGCACCGGCCACCGCCGAGAAGAGTCCCTTGCGGACCTTCCACAGTCCGGCCCGCTGACCGGTGTCTCGGGTGAGCCGGGCCGGGGCGGTCAGCGGCAGCAGGTCCAGGGTGGGGGCGGCCGCGGCCAGCGCGGCGTCCAGCTCGTCGCCGGTGCCGCCCTGCCACTCGACCAGCAGCGCGGCGTGCTCGTCCACGCCCAGCGCGGCGATCTGCGGTGGGCACCGGGGGTCCTGCTGGGCCACCCGCAGCGAGGCCGCGTCGAGCAGTTCGGCGGTCGCCACGTCGGTGCCGGCCAGCGCGGGCACGGAGCCGGTGGCCTCGCCGATGGTGTCGAAGACGAGCAGCCCGGTGGCGACCTCCGGGTGCACCGGGACGGTCGCCAGCACGGCGGACGCGACGAACCCGAGGGTGCCCTCGCTGCCGATCATGAGGTGTACCAGCATGTCGAGCGGGCTCTCGAAGTCGAGGAGCGCGTTGATCCCGTAGCCCATGGTGTTCTTCATCGAGAACAACCGCTCGATGGTGGCCACCGACGTCGGGTCGGCGAGCACCCGGCGGCGCAGCGCCAGCAGCCCGGCCACCAGCTCCGGCTCCCGGGCCGCCAGCTCGGCCTCGGCGTCCGGGGCGCCCGAGTCGATGACGGTGCCCGAGGGCAGCACGAAGGTCATCGACTCCAGGGTGGCGTAGGTGTTGAGCTCGGTGCCGCAGTGCATACCGCTGGAGTTGTTGGCGATGACGCCGCCGAGCGTGCAGGCGCCCTCGCTCGCCGGGTCCGGCCCGAGCTTGCGGTGGTAGGGCGCGAGCCGGGCGTTCACCGCACGGACCGTCACCCCCGGCTGGACCAGGACCCGCGCCCCGCCGTCCAGGACCTGGACGTCGGTGAAGTGGCGGCGGGTGTCGACCAGCACCGCGTCCGTGATCGCCTGCCCGGACAGGCTGGTGCCCCCGGAGCGGAAGGTGATCGGCGCACCGACCCGGTCACAGGCGGCCATCACCGCGGCCACCTGGGCGGTCGAGGTGGGGCGGACCAGCAGCTCCGGTGTCAGCAGGTAGTGCGAGGCGTCGTGCGACAGCGCGTGCAGGTCCAGCGGGCGCCGGCTGACGGTGCCCGCCCCCAGCTCCGAGGCAAGGGAGCTCTCGAGTCGGCTCCAGGGGATCTCCAGGGTCGTCCGCGGCACGCTGGTCAGCCTAGCGCGGCGCCGCCGCAGACCCGCAGCACCTGGCCGGTTACGTAGCCGGCACCGGGGGAGGCCAGGTAGGCGACCGCCGCACCGATCTCCTCGGGACGTCCCATCCGGGGCAGCACCTGCTGGCTGAAGTCGTAGCTGACGGTCTCCGTGAGCGGCGTGGCGATCGGTCCGGGGGCGACCGAGCTGCTGCGGGACGCCCGCGCGTTCGAGGGTGACGAGGTATGCCGTGGCCTCCCGGCACTCGCGACCCACCGGGCGTCGCACATGGTTGTCTCGCGACCCACCGGGCGTCGCACAGGGTTGCGCCGGCCCGACCCCGGCAACCATTCGCGGCGCTCGGTGGTGGTGAGGGCGACCATTCGCGGCGCTCGGTGGGTGGTGGAGGGCTGGGCTCAGACGGTGCGCAGGAACTCCAGGTGACGCTCGTAGGCGTCCAGGCAGTCGTGGATGACCTGGGCCCGGGTGTAGCCCATGACGTCGTAGTCCTGCCCGCCCTCGGCCAGGTGCACCTCGAGCCGGGCGTAGCGGTCGCGGTTGCCGATCATCCGACCGCCGTAGGTCGGGACGGGGTGCAGGCCGACACGGACGCGGTAGACGAAGGGGTGCTCGGCCTCGACGGTCCGCAGCTCGACGAACTCCCCGCCCTCGGGGTCCTCGTCGTCCGGCGGCGCGATGCCGCGCGTCGTCTCGGCGTCGACCCCGCGCGTCCGCAGCTCGGCGGCCACATCGGTGAGCGCCGGCTCGACCACGGAGGCGAGGTAGGCCTCGGCGTCGTCGGTGTCGACGAAGTTGGTGGCCCGGGCGACGCGCGCCTTCCACGTCTCCTTGTCGCCGCGGCCCTCGCCCACGGCATACGGGACCGCGTGCGTGCCGCTGCCCGACTCGACGCGGCGCATCTCGGTGCGCAACGCCTTGAGCAGGCCCCACATGACGAGGACGAGGACGATCGCGAAGGGCAGCCCCATGATGACCGTGGCGTACTGCAGGGCGTAGATCCCGCCGACGGCGAGGACGGCGATCGTCAGCAGGCCGGTAGCCGCCGCCCAGACGATCCGCAGCCACGGCGCGCAGTCCTCCTGGACCGAGCGCAGCTCGGAGCACAGGTTGCCCATGACCAGAGCGCCGGAGTCCGCGGAGGTGACGTAGAAGAGCAGCCCGACCGTGGTGGCGACCAGCACGAGCAGCCCCGCGGCGGGGTAGTCCTGGAGCAGCATGAAGAAGCCGCGCCCGTCGTACTCCTGCGCGGCGGCGGCGAAGTCGGCATCACCTCCGCGCACCCGGTCCAGCGCGGCGTTGCCGAAGATCGAGACCCACATGACGATGTAGGCGAAGGGGATGACCATCGTGCCGGCGACGAACTGCCGGATCGTCCGCCCCCGGGAGATGCGGGCGAGGAAGAGACCGACGAAGGAGGCCCAGGCGACCCACCAGGCCCAGAAGAAGAGGGTCCAGAGGTTCATCCACTCGTTGGCCCCGTCGTAGGCCATGGTGTCCATCGTCATCGTGGGGAAGCGCCCGACGAAGTCGCCGACGTTCATCACGACGCCCTCGAGGAGCAGCTGGGTCCTGCCGGTGATGAGCACCCAGGCCGCCAGGCCCAGGGCGAGTATGACGTTGAGCTGGGACAGGAAGCGGATGCCCTTGTCGACGCCGGTGGTCGCCGAGATCGCGGCGATGGTGACGGCGAGGACGACCAGGCCGATCTGGGCGGCCAGCCCCTGCTGGACGCCGAAGAGCTCGCCGAGACCGAAGTTGAGGAACACCACACCGATGCCCAGGCTGGTGGCGACGCCGAAGATCGTCCCGAGGATCGCGGCAGTGTCGACGGTATGCCCGAGCGCGCCGTCGATGCGCCGCCCGAAGATCGGGGCGAGCGCGGAGCGGACCGCCAGCGGGTAGTTGAGGCGGTAGGCGAAGAATCCGAGCGCCATGCCCATGAGGGCATACATGCCCCATCCGGTGATGCCGTAGTGGAAGAGCGTCCAGACGGTCGCCTCCCGGGCGGCCTGCACCGTCTCGCCCTCGATGACCGGGGGCGCGATGTACTGCGTCACCGGCTCGACGACGGAGAAGAACATCACGTCGGTGCCGATGCCGGCGGCGAAGAGCATCGAGGCCCAGGCGAAGGTGGAGAACTCCGGCCGGGAGTGCGCCGGGCCGAGCCGGAGGGTGCCGTAGCGGGAGATGCCGAGGTAGAGCACGAAGACGAGGATCACCGTGCCCAGCGCGATGTAGAACCAGCCGAAGGCGCCGCCGACCCACTCGGTCCAGGAGTAGATCGTGTTGTAGGCCTGCTCCGGCATGGCGATGGCCCAGATCGCGAAGAGCACGACGCCGACTAGGGAGGCGACGAAGACGGGCATCCGCACCGGTGGGGAGCCGGTCGGTTTGGCGGGTGGGGTCGGGGTGGGGGTGGCCTTCTCGGTGGTGGCGCTCATCACGGGTTCCTCTCGCTGGTGGACCCGGCCGCCCGTCGGAGCCGCTCGGCCGATGGCGGGTCCGTGATCGCGTTCCACGCGGCGTTGCGCGGATCGCCCGGCGGGTAGAGGGGCTGCCCGGCGCCGTGGCGGTACCACGGCACGTCGGCGGCAGGCAGCGGGGTATGACCCGCGATGAGGTCGGCGGCCTTCTCGGCCACCATCATCACCGGCGCGTAGATGTTGCCGTTGGTGACGAAGGGGAAGACCGAGGCGTCGACCACCGACAGGCCCTGCGTGCCGTGGACGCGCATCGAGGAGGGGTCCACGACGGCATACTCGTCGTCGGCGCTGCCCATCTTCGTCGTGCACGAGGGGTGCAGCGCGGTCTCGGCGTCGGCGCGCACCCAGTCGAGGATCTGCTCGTCGGTCTCGACCTGCGGCCCGGGGGAGATCTCGCCGCCGCTGAACGGCGCGAAGGCCGGCTGGCCGAGGATGTCGCGGGCGGCGCGCACCACCTCGACCCACTCGCGGCGGTCGGTGTCGGTCGACAGGTAGTTGAACAGGATCGAGGGCCGCTGGCTCGGGTCGGCCGAGCGGATGTGCACGTGGCCGCGGGTGTCGGCATACATCGGGCCGATGTGCACCTGGTAGCCGTGGAGGCCGTGCTCGGTCTCGGCGGGCTTGCTGCCGTCGTAGCGGATGGCGATCGGCAGGAAGTGGAACATGAGGTTGGGCCACTCGACCTGGTCGTTGGACCGGATGAAGCCGCCGGCCTCAAAGTGGTTGCTCGCGCCGACCCCGCGACGGCCGAAGAGCCACTCGGCACCGATGCGCGGCTTGTGGTGGTGGGCGAGCCACGGCGCGATGGACACCGGCTGGGTCGAGGAGTGCTGGAGGTAGACCTCGAGGTGGTCCTGCAGGTTGGCACCCACGCCGGGCAGCGCCACCCGGGTCTGGACGCCGGCCGCGCGCAGCACCTCGGGGTCGCCGATGCCGGCCAGCTGGAGCAGCTGGGGGGAGGCGAAGGCGCCGCCGCAGAGGATGACCTCGCCGGCCCGGACGCTGCGCTTGAGCCGACCGCCGCGCACGTAGTCGACACCGGTGCAGCGGGTGCCCTCCATCGTCAGCCCGGTGACGGTGGCGAGGGTCTCGATGCGCAGGTTGCGCCGGTGCTCGACGGGGTGGAGGTATGCCCTCGCGGCCGAGAGGCGACGGCCGCGGTGGACGTTGCGGTCGAACTTGGCGAAGCCCTCCTGGCGGTAGCCGTTGACGTCGTCGGTGAGGGGGTAGCCGGCCTGCTGGGCAGCCTCGAAGAAGGCGCCGAAGAGGGGCGAGCTGGCGGGGCCGCGCTCGAGGACCAGCGGACCCGACCCTCCGCGCCAGTCGTCGGCGCCGGTGCGGCCGTCCTCCAGGAGGACGGTCTCCATCCGCTTGAAGTAGGGCAGGCAGTGGGCGTAGTCCCAGTGGTCCATCCCCGGCTCGGCCGCCCAGCGCTGGTAGTCCAGCGGGTTGCCGCGCTGGAAGATCATGCCGTTGATGGAGGAGGAGCCGCCGAGGACCTTGCCCCGGGCGTGGTAGACGCGGCGCCCGCCCATCGCGGGCTCGGGGTCGCTCTCGTACTTCCAGTCGTAGAAGCGGCTGCCGATCGGGTAGGGCAGCGCCGCCGGCATGTGGATGAAGGGGTCGATGCGGAAGTCGCTGCGGCCGGCCTCGAGGACGAGCACCTTCGTGGAGGGGTCGCTGCTCAGCCGGTTGCCGAGGGCGGATCCGGCCGAGCCGCCACCGACGATGACGTAGTCGTAGTGGTCGCTCACCGGGTCTCCTGCGGGGTGGTGGTGTCTGCTGCACTCTCGCGCCGGTCGGCGAACCACCCGGCGGGGGCGGGACGGGTGTTGTGCCAGATGTGCTTGGTCTCGCGGTACTCCTCCAGCCCTGCGCGACCGAGCTCGCGGCCGATCCCGGACTGCTTGAAGCCGCCCCATTCCGCACCGGGGACGTAGGGGTGGTAGTCGTTGATCCAGATCGTGCCGTGGCGCAGCCGTCCGGCGACGCGCTCGGCGCGACCGGCGTTCTGGGTCCACACGGCACCGGCGAGGCCGTAGATCGTGTCGTTGGCGATCGCCACCGCGGCGTCCTCCGCGGCGTCCGCGTCGGCGCCGGAGAAGGTCTCGACGGTGAGGACGGGGCCGAAGGACTCGTCGTGCACGCAGCGCATGTCCCGCGTGCACCCGTCCAGGATGGTGGGGGAGTAGAACCAGCCGTCGGCGAGGTCGAGGTCCTCCGGTGCGCCACCGCCGCAGCGCAGCACGGCGCCGTCCTCGAGGGCGGCCTCGACGTAGGCGGCGACCTTGGCGCGGTGCCCCTCGCTGATGAGCGGCCCGGCCTCTGCCGCCTCCTCGAAGGGTCCGCCGAGCCGGAGCTGCCGTGCTCGCTCGACCAGGGTGTCCACCACCTCGTCGTGCACCGACTCCTCCACGACGAGCCGGGCGCCGGCACTGCATACCTGCCCGGAGTCGAGGAAGACCGCGGTGAGCGCGTTGTCGATCGCGGCCGGCAGGTCGGCGTCGGCGAAGATGACGTTGGGGTTCTTGCCGCCCAGCTCGAGGGCGACCCGCTTCACCGTCGGCGCCGCCGCCGCCATGATCGTGCGGCCCGTCTCCACCCCACCGGTGAAGGAGACGAGGTCGACGGCCTCGTGCGAGGTGAGCGGCGGACCGACCGTGGCCCCCGCGCCCAGGACGAGGTTGGCGACGCCCGCCGGGAGCCCGGCGTCGGTGAGCGCGTGCATGAGCCAGATCGAGGTGTGCGGCGTGAGCTCGCTGGGCTTGAGGACGAAGGTGTTGCCTGCGGCCAGGGCGGGCGCGACCTTCCAGCTCGTCTGGAGCAAGGGGTAGTTCCACGGCGTGATGAGGCTGCAGACGCCGACCGGCTCGTGGACGACCTTGCTGGCGACCTGCGGCTGGCCGGTGTCGACGACGCGTCCGCCCTCGCTGGCCGCCAGGTCGGCGAAGTGGCGGAAGACGGCCTCGATGTCGTCGACGTCGATCTGGGACTCCACGAAGCGCTTGCCGGTGTCCAGGCTCTCCAGCCGGGCGACCTCGTCGCGCTCGGCGGCGAGCCGGTCGGCGACCCGGCGCAGGAGAGCGGCGCGCTCGGGGGCGGGGGTCTGCGGCCACCCGCCCTCGTCGAAGGCGCGGCGGGCGGCGAGGACGGCCGCCTCGGCGTCCTGCGCGGTGGCCTCGGAGACGGTTCCCACCTCGCTCTGGTCGGCGGGGCAGAGGATCGTCCGGGTGCCGCCGTCGGAGGCGTCGCGCCAGGTGCCGTCGATGAAGAGGTGACTCACGAACTATGCCTATCAGTGAGCGGGCCCGCGTGGCTACCGATAGGGCTGATGCGACGAAGGGACGCTCGGCGATCGGTATGCCGTCAGCCTGGCGGGGGTCCTGGCCCCCGCGAGAGCTCGGGTCGTTCGCCTAGGCTCGGGTCATGGGGAAGGGTCGGCGGCCAAGGGCGGGGACACGGCCACCTCCCCGCGCGCAGCCGCGAGGAGCCACCGTCCTGCGGGTCCTCCTCGTCGGCCTGGCGATCGTCGTCATCGTGGTCGTGGCCGGTGTCGTGGGGACCTTCGTCACCCTCTTCACCAGCCTCGGGGAGGCACGCGAGGAGGCGGAGACCACCCGGGCGAGGTCGGAGGCGGCCCTGCGCGAGGTCCCGGGGGTGGAGAGCGCGTCGGTGGTGGTCAGCGACCTGGGGAAGAGCTTCGACCACCGGGTGTCGGTGCGTGTCGCCGACGGGCTGGCCGCGGACGAGCGTTCCGCGCTCGCCGAGCGGCTCGGCGAGGCGCCGACGCCTGGACAGGTCACGGTGACGGTCGAGAGTGATGACGGCGTGCAGCTCCAGGGCCACGGCGGGCTCCACCCCGGCCTCGTGGACTGGTGGTATGCCGTGGCTGCCGAGGTGGACGAGGTCGTCGAGGGCGGCGATGTGCGGTGCGACGTGACGGGGGAGGTGCTGGCCTGCGCGATCGAGGACGGGGGGCGCCGGGCGGAGGTGCGGCGCGCCGTGGCGGAGGTGGACGCTGCCGGGCTGCAGGTGTGGCTGGACACCTGGAACGACCGGCCCCACGCCGACCCGCGCCTGGAGATCGTCATCGGCGCGGACGGGCCCGACCCGGTGCGGGTGACGTCGGTGGAGCAGCTGAGGACCGTCAGGAACGAGGCGCCCGCCCCCTGAGGGCAGGTGCGGGGTGACGTCGCAGAGGCCGCAGTGGACCCGGCCGAGCACCTTCCCGACGACATAGGTCGCCTCGCCGCGCAGTCCACCGTCGGCGTTGTAGACACCGAGGATCTCGGTCAGGTCGCCGCCCTGGTCGGTTCGCGCCCGCTCGCTCACGCGGCGTCGTCGAAGGCCGGGTGGTGGCTGCCTACATCGCGGGCGGTGGCCAGGTGACCGCCGAGGTATGCCGCAGCACCGGAGGCACCGGCGCCGCCGAGAGCGAGCACCGCTCCGAGGCGATGGTGACCCTGGCGCCGCGCGATCCAGGACGCGGCGTAGGCGCCGACCGCGAGCCCGTTGCTGGCGGCGTGCACCAGCCCGACCCGCTTCTCCCGAGGAGCGGTGGAGGACCACTCGGCCCAGCCGCTCCACGCGGTCGGACCTGCGGTGAGCAGGCCGGTGGCGACGAGGCGCTGCGCGGCCTTCGCCGACTCCGGGCCGCCGACGAGGTCGAGCACCGTGGCGGAGGTCCAGGACCCCATGGTGAGATCGGTGAGCAGCGGGTGCAGCGCGTGGCCGAGCCACTCGCCGCGGAGCACGGAGCCGCGCAACCCGGTGCCGAAGAGCGCGGTGACCTTGGGCTCGATCGCGGCGACCGGGCCGTCGAGGCTGGTGGTGTCCTCCAGACGCAGGGTCCAGCGGACGGGGGCGGGTGGGCGGTGCATGGGGCTCATCGCCCCATGGTGGACCGGTCCGACGTCGACGGCACGTCGGAAAGACCGCCACACGGGTGTACGGAACGGAAGGGCGACCTCGGCCGGTCCGGATACCCTGCCCGGACAGCCGGTCCAGGAACGCAGGAGGGTGTATGCCGATCGCACGCCAGGACGTCGGGTGCTGGGTCGTCCGGGGCACCGCCGGGTCACCGGCGTCGTCGTCCGTGTTCTCCGAGGCGCACCCGCAGGAGTGGTGCCTGGCGCGTACCTACCGCACCGGTCTGATCGAGCCCGGTGACCTGATCGTCCGCTACCTGGGTGGCCAGAAGACGCCGGCCGTCGTCGAGCTGGGTCGGGTCACCCACCCGGTCGCGCCACCGGCCGGTGCCGACAAGCCGGTGGTGCACTACGCCGCGGTACCCCTGCGGCAGCCGGTCGCCCGGCAGGTGCTGAAGGACGACCCGGACCTGTCCGGGTGCGAGCTGATCCGGCTCGGCCGGGCAGCGAACCCGCTGCACCTCACGCCGACCGAGACGGTGGCGCTCGCGGCATACCTGACGCCGGACGACCTGGAGCGAGCCGACTGGACCCGGCGGCTCGCCGAAGACCCCTTTACACCGCCGAGCGGACAGGACTAGCGTCCCCCTCACGCATCGTCTCCCGACGGACCCTGACCGTCGGGGCTGGCGCTCGATCCCGTGGATCGGCGCACCTCTCGGTCCCTCTCCTGGTGTGAACGTATGGCCGATCTGCTCGCCACCCTCGGCACTGCCCTCCGGGACTGCCTGCGGCAGCCACCGGCCTCGGGCCTGCCCCCGCTCCCGACCGGCCTCGCGGCGCTGGCGCCGATGGCCCTGGACGACCTGGCCGTCGGCACCGATCCCCGCGGTCCGGGCATCGACCGCTGGCTGGCGCTGCTGCGCTCCCGGGTCACCGACGTGGCCGTCCGGGAGACGTTGGCGGTCCGGGCGCTGCAGGTGGAGCTGCCGCGTGTTGCTGAGGCGCTCACCCTCCTCGGGGTGGTCCAGGTGACCTGGGAGGAGTCCGGCGGGGTCGTCCAGGTACGCCACCTGCGGATCCGCTGGGACCGCCTGCGTCAGCTCACCCAGGACCCCGGGGAGGTGGCCATGAGCACCCTCGTGGGCCGGGTCGACGGGCTGGGGGACGTGCAGTCGCTGCAGGTGCTGCTCCTGCTCCTGGTCGGAGACCCCCTCGCCCTGCTCCGGCTGGAGTATGCCCGGAAGGGGTTCGCCGCGCTGCCGACCGGGGACGGGGCCGGCCTGGGGGACCTCGTGGCCCTCGTCAACTCACCGGTCTACCTCCCGCTCCCTGCCGGAGGCCTCAGCAGGACGCCACCGGCCACCGGCGTGCACCTGGTCGCGACCAGCACCGACCTGCCGCTCGGGCCCGGGGACCTGGGTGATCTCGCCGTCGCTGCGGTGCTCCCCGCCGGCCTGCTGCCCACCGGCCCGGTGTCCCTGGCCCCGGGATGGCAGCTCGTCGTCGAGGCCCCGGGCGGCGGGCCGACCAGCATCGTCCTCGCGGCCACAGGTGACCGGCTCGACCCGAGCGTGCGCTCGTCCGGACCGGTCGGTGTCCACGTCACGCCGCAGAGCCCGCTGGGCCAGGACGCCCTCCTGGTCGGCGACCCGGCCGGCACGCACGTCGCGGTCGGGCAGGTCCGGCTCGGGGTCACCCTTCGCAGCGAGCCGCAGACCCCGCTGTTCACTCTCCTGCTCACCCTCGCGCCGGTCCGCCTCGGCGTCGGGGTCGACGTCCTCGGCCCGGTCGCCGGAGGTCTGCCCCTGCCACCGGCGATCGTCTTCTCCGCCGACGTCCGCACCGCCTTCGCCCAGGGGAGCGGGCTGTCCTCCCAGGGCGGCGGGGCCGGTCTGGGGGTGGAGATCACGCACGCGCTCGATCTCGTGGTCGGCGGCCCGGGCGCCGGCCTGCGCGTCCCCACGGTCCTCGTCCGCCTCGAGCTGGACGTCGGGAGCGACACCCTCCACCTGCGCGCCGTGCTGCGCCTGTCGGCACGGGCTGAGCTGGGGCCGGTCTCGGTGACCGTGACGGACGCCGGGGCCTGGGTCGGGAGGTGGAGCACGGGCACCACGGGTCTGCTCCCACCCACCGGGATGGGGATCGCCCTCGAGGCCGGCCCGGTCTCCGGGGGCGGCTTCCTCGCCCGGCTGGGTCCTCGGGTCTTCGGTGGGGCCCTGTCCCTGCGGATCCTGGGGATCGGTGCGTTCGCCTGGGGCGTCCTCGAGGAGCTGCCCGACGGGACCACCTCGGTGGTGCTGCTCATCGGCATCCGTCTGCCGGTGCCGGGCATCCAGGTCGGCTTCGGCTTCGCCGTCTCCGGCTTCGGCGGGCTCGTGGGCGCACACCGCCGCGCCGACCTGGACCGGCTCAGGGAGAGGCTCGGCAACGGCACCTCCGGCGACGTGCTCTTCACCGACGACCCCGTCCGGCACGCGCCCCGGCTGCTGGGGGAGCTGCGCGCGCTGTTCCCCCCGGCCCGGGGCAGCCACGTCGTCGGACCGACCCTCCAGCTCAACTGGCTGTACCTCCTGCGTCTGGACGTCGGGCTGTTCCTCGAGATCCCCTCCGGGAAGGTCTTCGTGGCCGGCGTTGGGCGCTACGTCGTCGGCACCGAGGACTTCGCGCTGGTCCGGCTGCGTCTCGACGTCATCGGCGGCGTCGACCCGACCCAGGGGCTGCTCTTCCTCGACGGCTACCTGGTGGACTCGACGGTGCTCGGCATCATCCGGATCACCGGCGGCATCGCCTTCCGGCTCGGGGTCGGGGCCAGCCCCTTCTTCGTCTACTCGGTCGGCGGGTTCCACCCGCGGTTCGACGCCCGAGGGCTCGGTGTCCCGGCGCTGCCGCGGGCCGGCGCGTCCCTCTCCCTGGGCATCGTCTGGCTCCGTCAGGAGATGTACCTCGCGGTGACCTCGACCTCCTACCAGTTCGGCACCCGGACCGAGGCAGGCATCAAGATCGGCCCGATCAAGGTGCACGGCTGGGTGCAGTTCGACGCCCTCATCCAGCTCAAGCCGTTCTTCTTCACCGCCCGGATCGACGCCGGCATGGCCGCGGAGTTCGCCGGCACGGAGTTCGCCAGCATCCGTGTGCTGGGGGAGCTGTCCGGTCCCGGACCACTGGTGCTGCACGCACGTGGCAGCGTCCGCGTGCTCGTCAAGATCAGCAAGAGCGTCACCATCACCCTGGACAGCTCGCCGCCGGAGCACCTCGAGACCATCACCAACCTGGCCCACCACCTCGCCGGGGAGCTGTCCCGCCAGGAGAACCTCCGGGCCGAGGGCACCGACCCCGAGATCCAGCTCGCCCCGGGTGCCGACGACCCCACCCTCGCCGTGCCGGTGGGGGCGCTCGTCTGGGAGCAGAAGCGGGTGCCGCTGCAGCAGCTCCTCGAGCGCGCCGAGGGCCAACCGCTCGCCCCGGCCCGGACGCTGCACGTCGCGGTGGCGGCCTGGACGACGTCCCCCGAGCGAGATCTCTTCTCGCACGGCACCTTCGCCGAGCTCTCGGACGCGCACCAGCTCGCCACCCCCACCTTCGTCGAGGCGGTGTCCGGGTTCCGGCTGAGCGCGGGCGAGGACTTCGCCACCGCCGCGGACAAGGTCACCGCCTCCCTCGCCACCGACGTGATCCGCCTTCCCGAGCGCCTCTCCTTCACCGGGCGGGCGGCATACCTGTCGGTGGACCGGCTGGCCACCCTTGTCGAGCGTGAGCAGGGTGCCCTGCTCGTCGCGCAGGAGCCCCGGGTGGAGGTCGCCGCGGAGCCGTGGACGGTGGGGGAGCGGGTCACCGACGACTTCGGTATGCCGTTCACCGCCGCCTCGGCGTCGAGCACCGCCCGGCACGCGGGCCTGGTGGCCGCCCCGGTGTCCAGCCCCGTCGTCTCGCTCACAGGGGTCTTCGATGGCTGACGAGCTCGTCTTCACCAGCTGGCGCCAGCCGGGCATCGTGGCCGCGGCCACCGGGACCGCCGGTGGACGGCGCGCGGGACGGCTGGACCTCACCCTCACCGACTCCACCCGCACCGGCCCCGGCGAGCAGGCCACCGGCGGGGTCGGCTTCACCCTGCGCTCCGGCGCGGACGTCATCGGGCTGGCACCGACCGCCGTGCGGCACCGGGCGCCGGCGCCGGGGGTGACCGACGCGGAGGACACGAAGTTCCCCCACGTCGACCTGCACGCGCCCGACCTGCCGTGGCGCTACTCGGTGGGCCCGACGGTCGACGGTCAGCTCCGGCCGTGGTTGGCGTTGCTCGTCGGCACGCCCGAGGAGATCCAGGTCTCGGGCCGGTCCGTCACCCTGTCCGCCTCTGTGCTGAAGGACTACCCGCTCGCGACGTCGCGCCTGTGGGCCCACGTCCAGGTCCCGGACGCGGAGAGCTTCGACACCTCCGAGCTCGGCCGGCCGGCGCCGCACCGCTTCTCGAGGGTGCTGTCGCTGCGTCGGCTGGACGCGCAGACGGCATACGTCGCGGTGCTCGTGCCGACCGTCGGTCCCGGCGGTGTCGACCGGTGGGACGGCGACGGCGTGGTCGTCGGCGGTCCCGTCCCGGTGCTGGACACCTGGGGGTTCGCCACCGGTGAGGCCGGTGACTTCGAGAGCCTGTGCCGCGCCCTGCGGCTGCGCGACCCGAAGGGCATCGGCCGTGCGGCGCTGACCGCTGTGCATCCGGGGATCGACGCCGACGGACCGCCGACCCGGGTCGTCCTCGAGGTGCGGGGTGCGCTGTCCGCCCTGGGTGACGTCACCCCACCACCGGACGACGAGGTCCGGTCGGTGACCGAGCACCTGCGCAGCCTGCACGACCTGCCCGTGCCGCCGGGGGAGCCGAGGCTGCTGGGGCTGCCGGAGTACGGACCCCCGTGGGTGGACCCCGCTGAGGAGGCCCCCGCCGGGTGGGTGCGACAGCTGCACGAGGATCCCCGCGACCGGATCCATGCGGGCACCGGTGCCTCGGTCGGGGTGGAGGCGCAGGAGGACCTCATGCGGGCCGCGGTGGAGCAGGCCGGTGCCCTGCACGAGGCGACCGCGCTCATCGCCCGGACCGCGACCGGCCTCACCCTCTCCGGTGACCTGTGGCACCGGTCGCTGCCGGCCGACCCCGTCGCCCGGCTCGCCGTGCTCGCCCCGCAGGCGGCACGGCTGCGCGACGGCGCTGGGCAGGTGCTCGCCGAGACCGTCAGCGGAGACGGCAGCCCGCTGGTCCCGGAGCTCTTCACCGGCGCCGCGCAACGGTTGCTCGAGCGGGCCGAGGATCCTGCGGCGCTCTGGCGGGCGGCGGCGGCACCGGCGCAGGTCGGGGCGCCCCGAGCGGGGTCCGAGGAGGACGCGGTGCGGGCCCACCTCGACCCGTTCCGCGCGTGGGAGCAGGCCAGCGGCGACCCCGAGCTGCACGACCGGCTCACGGCCTTCCTCGTCGAGCTGCTCGAGGAGGCGCTCCGGGTGGGCCGCGACTACCGGCGGGGGCGCGGCGCCCGCCCGGACGACCTGTGGTGGCTCGTCGAGTCGGCCATGGCGCTGGCCGAGCGTGCCCAGGATCTCGTGTCCACCCACCTGCCGATGGTCCAGGAACGGTGCGGGTGGGACAGGGTGCTGCGCGAGGCCGCGACCAGGGCGGACGCCCTCGCGCCGCTGGACCCGGAGCTGGAGCAGCACGTCACCGGACGGTTCCCGGACCCGGCCGGGGTGCAGTTCTTCGCCCGCGGGGTCGCGGGAGGGGGCGAGGAGGAGCTGGTCTTCGGCATCCTGCAGGAGCTGCTCGTCGCGTGTCTCGTGCGGGAGACGCGGGTCCCCGTCCGGCTGACGGCACCGCAGATCCCCCAGAGGGTCGACCCCGGAGGTCTGTCCCGTGTGCTGCAGGAGGCCCTGGACCCCCGGAGGGAGGGTGCGCCGGCCCGGGTATCCCTGGGGAGACGGGTCAGCGGGCTTCCCGTGGACGACCTGGGTCCGCCCCGCTTCCCGCTCGGGCTGGACCTGCCCACGTGGAGCCTGCTGCGTCAGCATGAGCCCGACTGGTTCCTGCCCGGAGCCCAGACCCTGGAACCGGACAGCGTCCTGGCGCTGCGGACCAACCCAGCGTTCTTCTGCGCGTACCTCGTGGGTCTCAACACCCAGTTCCTCGCCGAGGCCCGGTGGCGGGGTCTGCCGGTCGGTCGGCGCGGGACCCCGCTGCGCATGTTCTTCGCGCCGGTCGATGCGGTGAGCGGCACGCGCACCCCCGACGTGCTGCCGATCCAGACCTGGGACCCGCACGAGCCGCTCGGCACCCGCACCCACCTCTTCCCGCCGGACCTCCCCGTGGAGCCCCCGACGGAGCAGCTGGTCGTGCTCTTCCGCACTGCGCTGTTCCGCCGCTACCCGAGGACCTCGGTCTACCTGCAGGCGGTGTTCGCCGAGGACCGGCTGGCCGAGTCGCCCGAGTTCGACGCCCCCGACATCGACGACCGTGAGCTGCTGGCCCTGTGGCATGCGGAGCGCGCCTCGATCCCACCGGCGTTCACCGGCAGCCTCGGGCCGGAGATCGTCTTCTTCGTCTTCGACGTGGCACCCACCACGCTGGACGACTACCTCGTGGTCCTCGACGAGCCACCCAGCGAGACCCAGTTCGGCCAGAAGCCCGGCGAGATGCCGCCGGTGACGCTGACCACGCTGCTGGCGCTGGACACCGGTGCGCAGGTGGCCGGCGCCGCCCTCGACCGGCATACCCGGGTCGCGATCAGCGGCACCCATCTGCGCTTCAGGGGCGGGGGGACACCGTGAGCGACGACGTCGGCGTCCTGCTCCCGCTGCAGCTGGAGACGCTCTTCGACCCTCCGGCGCACGACGGGGGACGGTGGCGGGTGCGCGTGCGGGTCATCCCCCAGCCGGTCGCGGTCGACGAGCACGACCCGCAGGTGCGGCCCGGTGAGCTGGAGGCGGCGGGCATCTTCTGGCGGGTCGTCCGGCATGCCGGGCGCCTGCGGGCCGGCGACCTCGACGACCCCAGGGTGCAGGACGCCTTCGGCACCCTGGTCCGGGCGACCGGACCGGCCCGCGCCGCCTGGTTGGTCACGGCCACGCGTGGGGTGCGCCGTGACGGTGGGTGGCACGCCCTGCCTCTCGACCCCCCGGAGGGGGATGTGCCCGAGGTGTCGGTGGTGCGGGGTATGCCGCCCCGCCTGGCGGTGGCGGTCTGGACGTACGGCGGCGATGGTGGCGAGGTCGTGCAGCGGATCGGGTCGCTGCCGGACGACGCGCAGCCTGACGGGACGATCCCCGACCCGCTCGAGCTGCCCGTCCCGTCCCGGCCGGAGGACCTCGCCGCCAGCTGGCTCACCGATGCCGGCACGGCGCGGTCTCTGGGTCTGCTCGGGATCTACGAGCTGCCCGACGGGTTGACCCCGGACACCCTCGGCGGGATCGTCGTCTGGGGCCTCGGGGAGCTGGACCCGGGCGAGCTCTTCGCCGCGCACGCCCTCACCGGTGGGCTCGGGCCGCTGCCGCTGGGGGCAGCCACGAACAGCGTGGGTGGCGAACCCACCGCGACGACGCCGGGTGCGGGCGCCCCCGACGTCCAGGCCTGGTGGGCGACGGTCCGCTCCCGTGTGCTCGGCACGCCCGGCACGGTGCCCGGTCTGGACCACACCCTGAATCGGTACGTCGCCGGTGCCGAGCTGCCCTCCGTGTCCGGGCCGGTGGCCGCCACGCCGGACGGGCCGGTCGGGCTGGGGGACCGTGAGGCGGCCGAGGCGCTGCCGGGCGACCCGCTCCCCGGGACCGGGCTGTCCCGCCTGCTCACCGCGGCCCTGTGGCCGGCGCTGTGGGGCGGCACCCTGGTCGACGAGTGGCAGGTCGACGCCCGCGTCGCGGGGGCGCTCGCCGGGTGGGCGCTGGAGCACGTCGCACCCGAGGGCCCGCTGCCCTCCCTGCGGATCGGTGAGGATCCCTACGGCCTCCTCCCGGTGACCTGGCTGGGCGGGTGGGCGCCCGAGCCGGAGGACCCGGCGGAGCTCGTCGAGGGGCTGGAGCGGCTCCGCTCGGTGCTCACCTGGGCGGTGGCGGACCTGCACGCCCACCTGCGACCGGACGGCACGGTGCGGGGCGCGGACCCGGCCCGGTATGCCGAGCTGCTCGCCCGCGGCGGCGTCTCCACCTCCTACCGGCAGGTCGGGATGGGCCGCTACCCGCAGTACACCTACGTGGCCGGCACCCAGGAGCTGGCCGAGGACACCGTTCAGGCCCTGGGTCGGCTGGGGCTGGCGGCCCCGCACGACGGCACCGGCCGTCCCGACGTCTCGGTGCGCTTCTGGGACACGAGCCTCGGCCTTCCCCTGGTCCGCCACCCGCACGCGGCCTACGCGTGGAACCGCGACCAGCAGGCACGCGGCGTGCCCCTGCCGTGGCTGGTCGACCTGGCCCTGGGCCGGGTGGAGCTGGGCCGGCTGGAGCTCGGTGGCGGGCGCCGGCCCACGAGCCTGCGTGAGCTCTTCGAGCTCCCCACCCACGGCCGGGTCGAGCTGTGGGACGAGGACGGCGGCAACCCCTCGGAGTACCCGCGGCTCCTGCGCGCGCCCGACTCGCTGCTGGCCCGCCTGCTGCTGCAGTCCTGCCTCACCGCGAACCGGTGGCGCCGCGACGGCGAGCTGGACCCGCTGGTGCGGCCCGTCGTGGAGGGCGACCCCGGCCAGGACGACCCGCAGGTGGCAGCGGCCGTGCAGCTGGCCCGGCTGCTCGACCGTGGCCGCTCGACGCCCCTCGAGCCCCCCGACCCGGGTGCGGGCGTGCCACCCGGCACCAGCGCATACCCGGCGCCGTTCGAACCCGACCCCGGCGTCGCCGAGCGGGTGGAGCGGGCGCTCGCCGCGACCCTGGACACGACCTCGACCCGGGTGGACCCGTGGGTGACGGCGTTCGCCTGGCGCCGGCTGCGCACGGTCGTCGACGGCGGCGCGGCGCGGCGCCGGCTGGGTGCCTACGGCTGGGTGTGCGGGCCCTTCCTCGGGACGCACGGGCCGACGACCGCCGGGCTGCTGCACACCCCGTCGCTGGACCAGTCGCTGACCGCGACCGTCGCCCGCGACGGGTTCCGGGTGGCCGCCGCGCGCGGCCACGTCAACGAGCGCGGCACCGTGCCCTGGGACATAGCGGTCACCAGCCGTCGCGTCCGGCTGGCCCTCGAGCTGGCCGACGACCTACGGGACGGGTTGTTCCTGGAGCAGGCCCTGGGGCTACGGGTGGAGCAGGTCGTGCTGGACGGTGTGGCGCACGGCGCCGCGCCCTCGTGGTACGACCTGCTCACCACCCTGCGCACCACCTGGCCCTCGCACCCCGACGACCCGGACCCGCAGGTGGTCTGCCAGGGGGAGCAGGCGCTCGCCGGGCTGCTCGGTCCGGCTGCGCCGCCCGCGATCGTCCTGGGCCCGGAGCAGCGGGAGCGGCTGGAGGAGCTGCGGGCGGCGCTGGAGACGCTGGCCGACCTCGTGCAGCTCGAGGGGGTGCACGCCACGACGACCCGCAGCACGGGGCGCACCGCCGCGGCGATGGACGCCGCCGCCGGAGCGGGGCCCTTCCCGGAGCTGCGGTTCCCGGTCACTCCGGCCTCGGGCCTGGAGGTCGCCACGGTCGTGCTCTCGGTGCTGCCGGTCGCGCCGGCGGTGGACGGGGTCGCGCCGGGCGCGGCGGCGCTCGCCGAGCCCGCGGTCGCTGCCTACCTGTCTGCGGTGCTGGGCACCGGGTGGACGTGGACCGGCACCTTCGAGGACGGCCGCACCGCGACGGTGACCCTGGCCGGGCTCGGTCTGGAGCCGGTCGAGGCGCTCGCCTGGTCCCCGGACCAGCTGCGCGCCCTGGCCGCCGTCGCGATGGGAGCGACCGGGCGTGCGCAGCCGGACGTCGGCGGCGGGACCGTCGCCGCGGACGTGCAGACCGAGACCAACCTCGCCTGGGAGCTCTCGGACCGTGACGGCGCGGTGGTCGCGACACCGACCTCGGCCTCGCTGGGGCTGACCGCCACCGACCTCGAGGGCCGTGACCCCGACCAGGTCGCGGCGCTCATCCGGGCCGCCTGGCGGCGCACCGGGGGCGCCCCTGGCCGGTATGCCGTCACACCCGTCCCCGCTCCGGTGCCGACGCTGTGGGTCGTCCGGGACGAGCTGGGCACCGTGCTGGGGGTGACGGAGGGCGATGTCCCCGAGGGGGCCGCGGCGCAGCGGCGTGACCAGGACAGCGCCGTGCGGGTCGCGGTGGGTGCTCCGGGGTGCCGGGTCGAGGACCCGCCGGAGCTGGCCCGGCTGGAGGACCTCTGCCAGGTGCTGGGCGCCCCGGCCCTGGAGCGCGACCTGGCCGAGGGACGCGACGCGCTGGAGGGGTCTGCCGCGGCGGAGGAGCTGCGGGTGCGCTACGGCATCGTGCACCAGGACCTGGTGGAGGCCAGGAAGCAGGCGGTCGCGGCCGCAGGGGCCCAGGGCGACACCGCCTCCCGGCGGGCGGCGGTGCGCCGCGCCGCGAGCTGGGGCGTGCTGCCGGACCGGACGCCCCAGGACGCCGCGGCCCTGCGCGCCGCACTGCTCGGTGTCGACCCTCCCGCCGGCGCCACCCCGCTGCGGACCCTGACGCGCGCTGTCGCCCAGGAGCTGCGGACGCGGCAGGACGCCGCCCCACGACCTGCCCGGCTGCGCCGGATCGACGCCCCCCTCACCGAGGAGGCCCTCGCCGAACGCCACCGCTCCGACCTGCCCGGCGGGGGGCATACCCTCGCGCAGGCGATCTCCCGGCTGGTCAGCCCGCAGGGCGGCCTGCCGGTGCTGGCACGGTGGCGACGGGGCGACCTGGTGGACCGGGCCCGGATCGTCGGGGCGGACGCCACGCTGGAGGAGGAGTGGCTGACCCAGGTGGCGCCCGTGCGGCGTCCCCTGGCCCGGGTGGAGGCGCTGCAGCTGGCGGGTCTGCGACCGGACGCCGGAGGCGGTGCGCCGTTCGTCGCGTGGTCCAGCAGCCCGGGGGACCCGTGGCAGCGGGAGGCGGTCGCGAGGAACTCCCGGGTGCGTGCCGGTGCCGTCGACCCCGGCGAGGAACGGCGTGCCGGGCACGAGCGGGAGGTGCCGCGGCTGACGGTGGCCCTCAGCCACGCCGGGGCGGTGGACGGGGATGGCGAGGATCTGGTCGCCGTGGGTCTCGTCGACGCCTTCGGCGAGGTCGTCCCGGACCGGGCGCGGGACACGCACGCGGCCTTCGGCTTCGCCGTGCCCGGCGCCCGGGCGCCGCACCTCGTCCTGCTCGCGGTGCCCCCGCGGACCGGGATGCCGCTGGACGAGGAGCTGCTCGGCGAGATCCTGCGGGAGACCCGTGCGCTCATGGTCGCCCGCACCGCCCAGGTGCCGGACCTGGGGATCCTGGACCGGGTGCTGCGCACCACCTGGCTGCCGGACGACGAGGGCAACAATGTCTCCGTCCTGGCCCGCGGCGCGTACGGCTGACGGACGGAGAGACCCATGCCCCTTCCCCCACGACGCAGCGTCCGCCTCGAGCCCCGCCCGGTGCGCGACCTCGGTGACGCCGTCCGCGGCCGGGTCCACGACCCGCTGTGGTTCGTCGCGCGGCAGTGGCAGATGGGCGAGTTCAAGGGGGAGGACGCCTCCACCCCGGTCCAGGTGCACCTGGAGGGCACGAGCACAGCGCTGCGGCATGTCGGCACCGGGCACGACCCGGGGGACCACCCGGCGGAGGCGTTGGTCGAGTCGGAGGCCGATGACGGATGGACCACGGGGCGGCGGGTCCGGATCGGCGCGAGGGTGGCGGCAGCGGTCGACCTCCCCGACGAGGCCGGGCTCCGCCTGAGCCATCTGCCGCCGCCCTACGAGGCGCTCGACGGGGCGTGGGACGGGCTGGCGCTGTGGTCGCGCCGGAGCGAGCTGGGCATACCGCTCGGTGCGTTCGGCGAGGTGCCCGAGGACGTCGAGCCGAGCTGGGACGACCGCGCTCTCGTCTACGACCGGCGGGACGCCTTCCGGGCGGGCGAGGTCTCGCTGGACGTGTCACGTCACCGTGGCGGGCCGGTGGACTGGTGGACGGTGGAGGCGGGGTCGGCGCTGGTCCCGGAGCCGACGCCGGCGACGCGGTGGGAGCACCTGCGGCTGCCGACCCGCCTGGAGATGCCAGGTATGCCCCGCTGGGGGCTGTGGGAGATCGAGGATGCCGGGGCCGACATCGGGGCGGTGCCGCCTGACGCCGCGCACACGGCGACCTCGCTGATGACGGCGCTGTTCTTCTCCCAGCGGGACGAGTGGTTCGACGTGCCGGTGCCGGCGACCGCTGGGGCGGTGGTGCGGATCGAGCGGGTCGTGGTGACCGACTCGTTCGGGCTGCGCTACAGCAGCGACGGGAGTGAGCAGGGTGAGGCCGATGGGTGGCCGGGGCTGCGTCCGCCGGCCGAGCCGGAGTGGACGCTGTTCCGGGTGAGCGGGATGGACGTGGCGGACCTGCTGCTGTGGCAGGTGGCGACCCGGCCGCTGGCCGGTGAGCTCCTCGAGCACGTCCAGGTCGGGGTGGACGACGCCAGCAACGTCGTGTGGGCGGTGGAGCGGCGGCTCCGGGGGCGGGACGTCGGTGCCCTCGACGCAGCGGGTGGCGCCGGTGGTGGCGCGGGTGGAGACGGTGGTGGAGACGGGGACGGGGCCGGGGACGCTGAGCCGGGGGAGTCGTTGATCCCGGCGCCCCTGGGGGACTCGACCCGGCCGCAGGCCTACGTCTACGTGCCGGGGGAGGGTGCGCAGCCGCACTGGATCCCCTACACGATCGAGGACGAACCCGGCGGGGTGTCCTTCGTGCAGCGGCGGCTCGCGGACTACTCGACGTCACCGCCGACGCTGTTGCCGCTGGCGCAGGCGGCGGTGCTCACCGGGCCGACCGGGGAGGTGCACCGCATCGTGCCCGCGGCGGTCCCGCCGACGGGGCTGGAGCTCGTGCGGCGCTGGCAGCTGGCCCGGACCACGCGGGGCGACCCGGTGCTCTGGGTGGAGCGGCGACGCCGCCCGCTGACCGCGCCCCCGGCGCGGCGGTTGCGCTTCGACGTGGCGGAGCCGACGGCGGGACCGGGGGCGTCGGCACCGTGACGAGAACGACAGGGACGTGGCAGTTCACGGTGACCCCGACGCCCTTCAGCGAGCTGGAGCGGGGTCTGTTGGCCGAGGACCTCGTGCGGTGCGGGTCCGGCCCGTCGCTGCTCGACGTACTGTCGGCGACGGTGGGGGTGAGCAGCCGATGGACCCGACCTATGGTCCTGCGTGGGTTCGGCCCCGACGGTGACCTTCGTGGGGCTGCGGTCGTCTTCCTCTGCCGCGACGCCGGGCCGAGCTTCGGTCTGCCCGGCCCGGCTCGTTCGGCCGTCCGTCGGCTGCCCTGGATCTGGTACGGGGAGCGCACGTCGATCGGCACCGACGGTCACGCCAGCCCCGGGCTGGTGGTCCAGGGCGTGGATCGGGGCGAGTTCCGCGACCAGGCCCTGCGGTGGGCGCGCCGCCACCGGCTGCTGGGCGTCGTGGTCGAGCCGCGGGCCGAACGGCGACCGAGCTCCTCCCGTAGCACGCGCGGGCTCGGGGTCAGCACGGTGTCCCTCGACGGGGCTGGTGAGGTGACGCTGCTGGAGCAGCACCGCAACCTCTCGCGCAAGGTGCGCAGGTTCCACCACCGTGGTGGGACCCTGCGCCACATCCAGGGGTCGCTGCCCGAGGATCTCCGCGAGGTGCTGCTGACGGCGTATGCCGTGCCGCGGCCCCTCAACCCTCCGTTCGTCGAGCTCTACCCGCAGATGGTCCGCGCCCACAGCACCCTCGACTCCCCGGACGCCTGGCACGTCGTCGCCGAGATGGACGGCGTGCCCGTCGGCTACCACTCGTGGTGGCACAGCGGGCATACCCTCTCGTTGTTGTCCGGGGCGTTCACCCGGCCCGCGGGTGGCACCGTCCACGCCTACGAGAACGTCCTCCTGGAGTCGATGACCCTCGCCCGCGACCTCGGGTGCCGGACGGCGCACCTCGGGCCCACGGTCAACGGCGTCAAGCGGGCGCTGTTCGGCAGCGAGCCCACGGAGCTGCGCTTCGTCTCAGCCCTGCCGCCGGTGCGGTGGGGAGTGGGCCTCGTCCTCCCGCACAGCGCCCTGGCGCCAGCCGAGATCGCGCGGGTCACCGGCGGATAGGCGCGGGAGCGGTGGTGCGCGACCTCGCGGACGAGGCACCGTCACCGCCTCGACAGCGGCCACGAGGTCGGGCTCGGCCGGCCACCCGTCATGGTGCGGCTCGTGGCACGGCTCAGGTACGGCCTCGTCGGCGTCTGACGTCTCGGCCGGTGCGCAGGCCGACAGCCCGGCCGTCGCGGGCCGGGTCTGGGACGGGGTCATCGGAGTCTCCATCGCACTCCGGTCGCGTCGACCTGGGCATCGACGTCGTGCTGGTGGACCCACGTGTGGTGGCGTGGGCAGACCAGCGCATAGTTGCCGAGGTCCGAGCGGCCGCCGCGGGCCCAGTGCACGACGTGGTGCGCGTCGCACCAGGTCGCGGGCACGTGACAGCCCGGGAAGGTGCATCCACCGTCACGATGGGCCAGCGCTCGTCGCTGGCCCGGGGTGACGAGCCGCCTGGCGCGGCCGAGATCAAGGATCTCGCCCTTCTCACCCAGCACGGCGGGGATGATGTCGGCCTCGCAGGCCAGTTTGCGCACCTCATGAGCCGGAAGCGTGCCCTCGTGGACCGTGTGCCCGGCACCGCCCAGGGCGCCGCGCAGCTCTTCGAGCCCGATGGTCACCATGACCTGCGCCTTCGGGGTCGTGGGCTGCCCCTCCGTGCCTGCCACACCGCGCCGGAAGACCGTCATGAACGCGTCGTAGCGCCGCTGGCCTGCCGTGCGCAGGTCCAGCTCGGCGACAGACGGACCGCCGTCCCGGGTGCCCTCCCTCCAGGCGCCGCCATCAGAGCCCTCGCCCTGTCCGGCGCCGCCCCGGGCTCTGCTCTCCGGCACCGCCCTGTGCCCCGCTCTGTCCGGGCCCACCCTCGGGGCCGTCATCTCGCGGCGCCGGCGCGGCCAGCGGCGACATGAGCACGGCCTTGATCGCCTCGTAGTCGGCGTCGCTGCCCACCGTCAGCACGAACCGGCGCAGCGACCCGTCGGCGAGCGACGACTCGTGCACGTCGCGCAGCTCGTGCCTGGCCGCCGCGCGCGCCACCTGCTCCTTCTCGGACAGGCAGGTCGCCACCAGCTTGGCGGTGATCCTGGACAGGTCCCGCTCGTCGAACTCCTCCCGTGCCGCGGCGACGGTCAGCAGCTCGGTGGCCTCGGCATACTCGCTCTCGCCCAGCGCCGGCCGGATCCTCATGAGTGCCCGCAGCACCTGCGCCGCCCGGTGCACCGGCACGGTCCCGTCCTGGACGGCGTCGGCCAACGGAGCGTGCACACGCTGCTGGGCGGCGCGGGCGATCATCGCGATCTCGATCGCGGTCCGCGAGGCGAGCCCGGGGCATACCCGTCGGACCCAGTCGACGTCGGAGAAGCCGCTCTCCTGGTGCAGCCCGCGCCCCAGACCCTCCCGCACCACCGCCACGAGCAACGCCTGCGTCCGGGCGGCCACCTGGTCGAGCGCCCCCAGCACCTCATCCAGCTCCTGCTCCTGCAGGAGGGCGGGTGAGGCGAGCGCCGTCACAGAGCGCCCCAGGGCATCTGCGAGCTCGGCCACGACGGCGACCGCGCCGCCGGCCCGACCGCCGGTCGCCCCGCTCTCCCCACGCCCCCTCATGCGAACAAGTGTACGATCACCCCCTGACAGACCCTCCGCTCCCGACCGTCATCGCGCGGGCCATCGGTGACGGTTCTGCATGAGGGCATCGGCGACAGTCAGCGGCATGCCCGGACGGTCCCATCTCAGGTGAGCGACCCCGCGCCACCCCGGCGTGCGAGCGTCAGGTGCAGGCTCAGGGCGGCGTAGTAGGCGACATACCCGCCGGAGAGGACGATCAGCCACACGCTCGGCGACGGGTACTGCGCCAGGATCACGGCATACTGGACGAGCCACAGCGTCGTCAGCGTCATCGTCGGCCACCACGCGGTCTCGGTCCGGGAGGGGTAGACGTACTTGATGGGGACGAAGACGAGCACCGTGAGGGCCAGCAGCACGGTGGTGGTGACCGCGACGCCCGCGCCGAGCACCACGAGGTAGAAGGCCGCGATGTTCCAGTAGCTGGGGAAGCCGAGGAAGAAGTGGTCCTCGGTCTTGGCGTCGCTGCGGCAGAACTGGAAGCACGAGGCCAGCAGCGGGATCGACGCGACGACCCCACCGAGCCAGCCCTCGGGCAGGAAGCCCGAGCTCCACAGCAGCACCATCGGGGCGAAGGCATACGTGATGTAGTCGATGATGTTGTCCAGCAGCGCCCCGTCGAAGCCGGGCACCAGCTCCTTGACGCGGAAGTGCCGGGCCAGGAAGCCGTCGGTGCCGTCCACGACCATCGCGGCGAGGAAGAGCCAGAGGACCAGCTCGACCTCGCCGGCGTAGGAGAAGTGGACCATGAGCAGCGCGAGCACGGCGCCCAGGGCGGTGTAGACGTGGACAGCCACCGCAGCCAGGCGTGAGTGCGCGCTGGCGGACAATGGGCTCATGCCCTCGACCCTAGTGGGCCGGGTACCGTGAACCCGGTTGGACATCCAGGGAGGAACGCATGAAGGAGATCGTCGGCCTGCCGGGGGAGGGGACGGCCTACCGGGACCCGAAGGTCCGCAAGGGCATGCTCAAGGACATCCGGCTGGCGCTGCCCCGTGCGCTGCTGCCGGGGGAGAGGGTCCAGGGGCTGTTCGTCGTCTACCGGATCCGCCGCAGCGTCTCGGCCCTGGTCGTCACCGACCGGCGGCTGCTCACCCTGGGCGACGCCTCGGTCGGTATGCCCGTGGTCGACGACCTCGATCGCCGCCAGGTCACCGAGGTCACCATCGAGCGGCACAAGGTCTTCTCCACCGGTGCGGTCGTCGCCGTCACCACCCAGGGGGAGGTCGGTCTCGGGACGCTGGACTACGGCAAGGAGACCTTCAACAGGCTCGAGGAGGTCCTCGGTCAGGGCGGGGCGTCCGGTATGCCGCTCATCCCCACCCCGTCGGCGCAGGGACCGAGCGTGGAGCCGGTGCAGGACGGGCCCCATGACCACCTGCCGTCCGCCCCTCCGGCAGGGGGGCCGCCGCAGCACCCCCTGGTCGCCCAGCTCAGCGTCCTGGCGGACCTGCACGAGCGGGGCGCACTCAGCGACGAAGAGTTCGCCGCCGCCAAGCAGAAGCTCCTCAGCGAGTCCTGAGGCGCTCGGACCACCTGCGCGGTCGGGGAGCCGCTGTTAGTGTGCAGGCTGTAAGCGCTTTCGAAAGGACACAGCAATGAAGCTGGCAATCGGAGCGGCCGCCTTGGCTGCACTTCTCGTCACAGGGGCCCAGGCAGCAGCCGCGCCCTCCGCCCCGAAGCCCTCCGGACTGGAGGTGAGCACGGTGTCCAGTGCCCCAGACCTCGTCACGGCGGGCGACGCGCTCGTGGAGGTGTCGGTGCCCCGCACCGTTCCTCACCAGCGGGTGCGGGTCGACCTCGACGGCAGGGACGTGACCGACGTCTTCCAGTGGGACGCGCAGCGGCGCGTCCTCGTCGGGGTGGTCGAGGGGATGGAGATGGGGGACAACGTCATCACCGCCCGGCCCCCGGGCGCCGGGCGGGCAGGTGACTCGCTCACCGTCGTCAACCACCCGGACGAGGGACCGCTGTTCTCCGGGCCGCACGAGGAGCCCTTCATCTGCGAGACGGATCGCTTCACGCTGCCGGTCGTGGGCGGCACCCTGGGCGACCCGCTGGATGAGGACTGCTCGGTCCAGGACCGGGTCGACTACTTCTACCGGACCACCGCCGACACCTACGAGACATGGCCGACGGGCGCGACGGCATACCCGGAGGACCTCGCGACGACCACCACCACCGAGGGGGTCGAGGTGCCGTTCATCGTGCGGATGGAGACCGGCACCGCCAACCGCGGCATCTTCCAGCACACCACGCTGCACGACCCGCTGACCGAGCCCGAGCCGTCGCCGGTCGAGCGCGGCGCGGGGTGGAACGGCAAGCTCGTCTACACCCTGGGCGGCGGGTGCGCCGGCGGGTGGTTCCGCCAGGGCAGCAGCACCGGCGGCGTCACCGACGCGTGGATGCTCGGCCAGGGGTATGCGCTCGCCTCCTCCAGCCTCAACGTGTTCGGGCAGAACTGCTCGGACCTGCTGACCTCGGAGACCGCGCAGATGACCAAGGAGGAGTTCCTCCAGCGTTATGGCCGCGACGAGTTCACCATCGGGTTCGGCTGCTCCGGCGGGAGCTACCAGGCGCACCAGGCCGCGGACAACTACCCAGGGATCTTCGACGGCATCGTCGTCGGCTGCTCCTTCCCGGAGGTCGGCTTCGGCACGGTGAACTTCATCACCGACGCCCGGCTGCTCGACCACTACTTCTCCGGCGCGACGGGGTGGACCGAGGAGCAGCAGCGCAAGGTCACCGGCTTCCAGACGCTGGCCACGATGAGCAACGTCGCTGGTGGCGCGCAGCGGATCGACCCGCGGGTGTTCTGCCCGTCCGTGCTGCCGGAGGAGCTGCGCTACGACCCGGAGACCAACCCAGGCGGTGCCCGGTGCGACGTCTACGACCACACGGTCAATGTCTACGGCACCGACCCGGAGACGGGTTTCGCGTTGCGGCCGCTGGACAACGGCGGCATCCAGTACGGCCTGAAGGCCCTGCAGGACGGCACCATCACCGTCGACCAGTTCCTCGACCTCAACGACGGCGTCGGGGGCTTCGACCAGGACGGCGGCTTCCAGGAGGCACGGACCGAGGCGGACCTGCCGGCGGTCGCGGCGGCATACCGGACGGGGCGGTTGACCAACGGCGGCGGTGGCCTCGCGAGCACCCCGATCGTGGACTACCGCGCCTACTTCGACGACGCGCCGAACGGTGACATCTACGTCCGCTACCACACGAACTCGATGCGGGAGCGGCTGCGCGAGGCCAACGGCTCGGTGGTCAACCACGTCAGCCTGCTCGAGGACAGGCGCTATGGCCTGTTCAGCACCGGCAGCCCGCTCCTGCAGCACGGCTTCACCCAGATGGACGCCTGGCTCAGCGGGCTCGACCTCGAGGGCGAGCGGCCCACGCTGGAGGAGATCGGCGCCGCCCGGCCGGAGGCGCTCGTCGAGGGCTGCCAGACGCGGGAGGAGGACCCGACCTTCGTCGCCGAGACGCTCGACAGGAACCCCGACGGCACCTGTGAGCAGCTCTACCCCTCGGCCAGCTTCCCGCGGGAGGTCGCAGGGGAGTCGGTGCGCGCCGACGTGATCGACTGCCAGACCACCGCGCCGCGGCGCGAGGACTACCCGCAGATGAGCGACGCGCAGTGGACGCGCCTGGGCGAGGTCTTCGCCGAGGACGTCTGCGACTACACGGTTCCCGGCGTGGAGCAGCAGGGCCTGGCCGGCACCTGGCTGCGCTTCTGAGGGTATGCCGTGCCCGCCCGGGTCGGGTGTCGTTCGTGCAGGACGCGCCTGGCCAGGTCGGCGGGCTCGCCGTCGCTCCGGGCGCGGGAGGTGCTGGGCTCCAGAGGCGCGTCGCTTGACCGTGCAGACGCCCCGGATCTGGTGTTGCGTGGACGCTGACCCCAACAACCGCAGGAGGTTTGGCATGAGCCAGGTGACCGAGTCCGTCGACGTCGACGTCCCGATCAAGGTGGCCTACGACCAGTGGACGCAGTTCGAGTCCTTCCCCGAGTTCATGGAGGGCGTGGAGTCGGTGACCCAGGTCAGCGACACCCGCAGCCACTGGAAGGTCGAGGTCGGCGGCGTCACGCGTGAGTTCGACACCGAGATCAGCGAGCAGCACCCTGAGGAGCGGGTGGCGTGGACGACCGTCGGCGGCGACCTCAAGCAGGCCGGCGTGGTCACCTTCCACAAGCTCAGCGACACCACGACCCGCGTCACGATCCAGATGGACTGGGCGCCGGAGGGCCTCGCCGAGAAGGCCGGCGCGCTGCTCGGCGTGGACGACCGCCGGGTCAAGGGCGACGCCCGTCGCTTCAAGGAGTTCATCGAGTCGCGCGGTATGCCGACCGGCGGCTGGGAGGGCGACGTCCCCCGCGACTGAGCTCTCGCACCGGTGCCGCGCACCGGCACATCGGCGCCCGTCCCCGCTGTGGGGGCGGGCGCCGTCTTCAGTCCGGCGGGACCAGGGCGGGCAGCACCCCGGCGAGCTCACGCCATACCTGGGTGGGGGTGGTGGGCACCAGCCGCAGACCGCCGGTAGCGCTGTCGGCGGAGCCCGGCGCAGCGTCACCGTCCCCGGCCTCCTCCACGTCCACCACCCACAGGCCGCTGTCGCGGCCGTCTACGGCTGCCAGCATCAAGGGGGCGGCGTCCGAGCCGACTGCGGCGGCGACCAGGCGCCAGGCCCGGTCCGCACCGAGCGCGGCGCCGGCCCGCCCGGTCGTCGCGGTGGCGGCAGCAGACCCGGTGTCGAACCAGGCGTCCAGCTCCGCCTCCTGCACCGGCCGCGCCTCCCGGTCGGCGGGTGCGTGCGCCCGCGGCGCCAGGCCGACGATGCGGGCCAGCGACGCGGCCAGGTGGTCCGGAGGTAGCACCAGCAACCGACGGTCGTCGCCGCGCCCGAGGTCGAGCAGCACGGCCACCGCCTCCTCGCTCACCCACGCCTCGTGGGCGAAGACCCCGCCGGGGGTCGCTGTCTGGACCTGCACGACGACCCGGGGGTCCCGAGCGGCCTCCAGCGCCTGCTCGCCACCGGGCACCGCAGCAGCGACCTGCGCCAGCTGCGGATCGACGTGCTCGGCCCCCGCCAGTCCGGCCCAGGTGCCTGTGTCGACCACGAGCGCATCGCCTCCCGCCGCAGCGTCATCGCGCGACCCCCGAGGGCCCGCGCAGGCTGGCGCAGCAGGCCGTCATCTCCTCGGCCACCACCGGGTAGCGCAGCGTGTCGACGGTCGCCGTCAGGGTCAGCCCGAGGCCGTCGACCTCGGTGAAGACCTGCTCCATCACCAGGGCGCGCCCCTGCGCGTCCACGTGGTGGGCCAGTCGGCTGCCCGCGGGCCGGCCGTCGACCTCGAAGGCGTGCAGGTCCAGTACCAGGTAGTCCGCGAGCTCGCTCGGCAGCTGTGCCTCGGTGACGTACTGCCAGTCCCGGAAGGAGCGACCGCCGGTGTCGAGCGCGGTGAGCACGAGTTGGCCCGGACACCGCCCTCGGTCGGCGCGGGCTCGACGACGAGCACCTCGTCGCGCCCGGTGCCCTCCACCTGCCAGTCGTCGGGCGCCTCACCACCGACGAAGCCGCCCATGGTCTCTCACCTCTTCCCTCCCACGATGAACGTCGGCGAGGATAGTGGCTTCGGCGACCGATCCCAACCCATGGCACGCTGGCGACATGAGTGCCTCCGCCCGCTGGGACGAAGCCCGCCGCCGCCTGGTCGACGAGCTGGCCAGGCTCGACGAGGGTGAGTCGTTCGTGCTGTCCGAGCCCGCCCCGGTGCGGGAGCCTGCTCGCCGCCGCTGGTTCGGCGTGGGGCAGAGGCCCGCTGCGGAGGCCGGGCGCTACGTGCAGGTCTCGCGCCTGGGCCCGGACCTGCTCTGCGAGTGCGTCTCCGCCGCGTATGCCGACCTCACGCCGGAGCAGACCGCCGCGCTGCTGGCGCAGGGCTGGTCCGACCCGGCCAGGCCCCCGCGTGGGGTCTCCTCGGAGAACCACGTCCACTGGGGACGCGTCGAGGACCCGGGCGCGAGCGCCGATCTGCTCGTGGGGGCCCTGCAGGCTCTGGGCACCGGCGTGCCCGACGCCCGCTGGAGCTGGGACCGGGTGGCGTAGCGGCCTCGAGGTCGTGGGCGCTGGGGAAGGTGTCCGGCTCAGCTCCGACGGTCACGAGCGCGGGGCGTCGGTCGTCGGGCCCAGCAGTCCGCGGATGTCCTCGGCGCTCAGCGGCGCACCCAGGGCGCCGCCGGCGTCGACGACCTTGTCGAAGAGCTCTCGCTTGTGCTCCTGCAGCTCGACGACCTTCTCCTCGATGGTGCCCTCGGCGACCAGCCGGTAGACCATCACGGTCTTGTCCTGACCGATGCGGTGGGTGCGGTCGACGGCCTGGGCCTCCACAGCGGGGTTCCACCACGGGTCGAGCACGAAGACATAGTCCGCCTCGGTGAGCGTGAGGCCGGATCCGCCGGCCTTGAGGCTGATGAGGAAGACCGGTGCGTCCCCGTCGGTGAACTGAGCGATCCGCCGTGGCCGATCCCGTGTCCGCCCGTCGAGGTACACGTGCTCGATGCCCTCGGCCTCCAGACGTTCGCGCACGACGCGGAGAAATCGCGTGAACTGGCTGAAGACCAGGCACCGGTGTCCCTCGGCGGCGACCTCGACCACGTGCTCGAGCAGGGCGTCGACCTTGCTGGGACGGGCGGTGGCCGGGGCGTCGGGCACCACGAGGTGGACGTCGAGACTGAGCTGGCGCAGCTTGGTGAGCGCGGCGAGGATGGCGATCCGGTGCCGGTCGACGTCGTCGAGCAGACCGAGGATGCGCTGCCGCTCGCGCTGCAGGTGCGTGTCGTAGATGCGTCGGTGCGCGGGGTTCAAGGGCACCGAGATCACCTGCTCGACCTTCGCGGGCAGGTCTGCGGCCACCGCTTCCTTCGTGCGGCGCAGCACGAGCGGTCGGATGCGCCGACGCAGCGTCTCCAGCTGCTCCGGGGCTGCCCCGGACTCGATCGGTTTGCGGAAGACCGTCCCGAAGCGTTCCGGAGAGCTGAAGAGTCCCGGCGCGACGATCGACAGCAGCGCCCACAGGTCCATGAGCGAGTTCTCGAGCGGCGTGCCGGTCACGGCGATCTTCACCGGAGCCCGCAGCCTGCGGGCGACCTGGTAGGTGCGCGAGCGGTGGTTCTTCACCGCCTGCGCCTCGTCGAGGACGACCGCCCCCCAGGTGCGCTGCAGCAGGTCCGCCTCGTCGATCCGCAGCAGGGTGTATGACGTCACGACCACGTGGTGACCGGCGACCAGGTCGTTCAGGGTCTGCCCGGCGCGGCGCAGGGTCTGGGTGAGCGCAGCCACCCGCAGGCCCGGGGTGAACCTCGCGGCCTCGCGCTCCCACGTGGCGACGACGCTCGTCGGCGCGACGACGAGCAACGGTTCCTGGGGGGTCAACCGCCCCTCGACCCGGGAGCGTTCAGCCGCGGTGAGGACCTGGAGGGTCTTGCCCAGTCCCATGTCGTCGGCGAGGATCCCGCCGAGCTCGTGGTCCAGGAGGAAGGACAGCCATCGGTAGCCGTCGAGCTGGTAGTCGCGCAGCGTCGCCTCGACGGTGGCCGGCGGGTCGGGGTGCGGCAGCTCCTCCAGAGCCAGCAGGGCACCCACGGTGCGCTGCCACCGCTCGCTCTGCTCGGTGACCACCCCGAGGGAGACGAGCTCCTCCCACAGCCCGGCCTGGTAGCGGTTGATCCGCAGGTCGTCGCCGTCGCCACCGTCGTCCAGGGTGCGCGCCTCCTGGATCACGCGGTGCAGGGAGCGGAGTTCGTCGGTGTCCAGTCGGAACCACGACCCGTCCGGCAGCAGCAGGTGCTCCTCGTCGTGGGTCAGGGCGGTCACCAGGTCGCGCAGCGGCACCTCCTGGTCGCCCGCCCGGATGGTGACGCCGAGACCGAACCAGTCGCGGTCGGCGACGATCTCGACCCCCTCCGCGTCGTGGTTCCCATCGCTCTCCGGGTGGCCGAGGTCTCGGGTGGACACCTGCACGACCGGGCCGTCCTCGACCTCGGCATAGGCCAGCGGCTCACCGACGACGGTGACGTCGATGTCGCCCCGGCCATGCAGCGCCGGGAGCACGTCGCGGACGAACTGCACGGTGGCCCAGCCGGTGAGCTCAGGCTCCAGCACCACGCCGAGACGGGTCTTCCCGGGCAGGGGTATGCGCAGCCCCGGAGCGGCGTCGAGCACGTCGAGGCTGGCCAGGAGCGCCTCCTCACGGTCGAGGTCGCGGACCACGGGAGTCGCAGCAGCTCCCGGGCCGTCCCCGGCGGATCGGGCCTGGCCGGCGCGCGCCGGTCCGTGCCCGATCCCTGGCGCCGGGCGCAGGGGAACCTCGTGCGCGACCTGGCCGACGGCATACCGGAACGTCCACCGGAGCCGGGTGACGTGCTCGGGCTCGAAGGTGACTGTCAACCCCAGCCGCGGAGGTCGGACCTCGGGGACGAGGACGCTGCTGTCGCTGGAGATCAGGGTGGTGTGGCGACGCAGCGCGGGGGAGTACGTCGTGAGGAACCGCTCGGTGTCCGCCGGCGGTACCCGCAGCTGCCCGGCTCTGCCCAGCAGTGTCGTGACCGCCTTGCTGAGCGGGCGGCTCAGGGGCGCGAGAACCATGCCGTGCTCGTCCCCGGCCGCGAGCCCGTGACCGGGGTAGCCGAGCAGCTGCGGTGCGGCGGTCGCGCCGGGGAGGTCCACGACGGTGTCCAGGGTGATGATCCCGTCGGGCCCCCGCGTCAGATCGAGCGAGAGGTCCACCGGGTCGGCCAGTTGGACGGGCCGGCGGCCGCGGCCGGTCACCAGGGCGACGCCGCAGCGGGCAGCCTCGCGCAGCAGCGGCCAGATCGCCGGTCCCAGGGCGGCGGACTCGACCCACTCGCCGGGGTGGTACCAGTGCGGCGCACGGGCCGCGTGCGCTTGGACGATCGCGCCCAGCGCGGCCCTGTGCTCGGCGTGGCCGCGCTGGCCACCGTAGCCGCGGTGCAGGTCGGACCAGGAGATGCCGGTCTGGATCCAGGCGCCGGACGCACCCCTGGTCAGCGGCTTGAGCCGGAGCCGGGTGGGGTGCGCCGTCGTGGCCTGCGCCAGCTCGACCTGCAGGGCGAGCGGTGTGCCACCCCGGTCCTCGACGGCGGGGTCGAGCTCGGCCAGCACCGGCGCGAGCAGGCTCTCCCACGTGGGATGTGGAGCGGGCGTCGGGGCGGGGCGCGTGGGGGAGGCCGGGCGGGTGGCATCGCTCGTGCGCTGGGCGTGCAGGATCAGCGCCGCCGCGTGCTTGCACAGCGTCCCGACGGGGCAGGAGCAGTCTGTTTCCAGACCGACGGGGCCGCGCTGGGTCTGGTGGCGTGGTGCGTCCGGTGTCCAGACGCTCGTGGAGTAGGGGCGGTTGCCGTAGACCGTGGCCGTGAGCACCCCGTCGAGGTCCTGACGCAGGTGCTGGACGGCGCCCTGTCGCTGGTAGGTGACCGCCCGTTTCACCGTGGTGGTGCCGAAGACCCTGCTGAGGTCGTCCCGGTGCAGGTCATGGATCCAGTCCGGTGCCACGAAGGCGCGCGGCGGACCAGCCATGTCTGTCTCCTCGATGGCGTGTGGGCGGGGAGCCGGGCACGAGGATACGCGGCATACCCGAGGGCGGACCTGGGGCGGCCTCACCGCGAGACTGCCTTCTCGCCCGCGTGCCACTTTCATGGCATATTAGTGGCATGGCCAGGGTGAGAGTGAGTACGACGGTGGATGCAGAGTTGCTGGCGTGCGCGCGGAAGGCGCATGCGGGCAGGACGGATGCGTCCCTGGTGGAGGAGGCGCTGGAGGCGCTGCTGCGGAACCACCGGGCGGCCGAGGTCGACGAGGCCTACGCCCGGGCCTACCGCGAGAGCCCGGTGGAGGCGCCCGACGAGTGGGGGGACCTGACGACCTTCCTCGACGCGGCCGCGAGGCGCTGACCATGGAGCTCCCGACCAGGGGTGAGCTGTGGTGGGCGGACCTCGACGACGCCGGCGCCAGGCCCGTGGTGGTCGTCGGCCGGGACGCCGCGATCGCCGGCCGTCGGCGCGCCCTCGTGGCGCCCTGCAGCACGGTCGTCCGGGGGCTGCCGAGCGAGGTGCGGCTGGAGCCGGGTGAGGAACCGGTCCATCGTCCCTGCGCAGCACAGCTCGACGCCCTGACGGATCTGCCGATCTCGGTGCTGACCCGCCGGCTCGGGCGCCTGAGCGACGCAGCGATGCGGCGGGTGTGCGCCGCGCTCGGCGTCGCCGCCGACTGCTCCTCCTGACGCCTCGCCAGCCCCGTGCCGTGACGGCTGACCGGCGGTGTGGCTGTCGTGGAAGGAGGCGGCGGGAGGATCTCACATCGCGCCGCTACGGTTTCACCCATGACGATCTTCGGATGCTCTGGCCCGTGATCACGCACATCGAGTCTCCCACGGAGGCTGCCTCCCTAGCGCAGTCCTTGCTGCGGCGGGACCGGACGAAGCCCGCCGTCGTGGTCAGTGTGAGCGTCACCGCAGACGAACCGTTCATCGACGTCGCTGAGCTGACCAAGGCGGTCGGAGACGACTGCGAGGTCTATGTGATCAAGACCGGAAGCTGACCTACACATTCTCCGACGCTCCTCCCCGCGGGCCGTGAAGTCTACGGCGGCGCGTCTCGCGTGTACGCCGTCGACAACGCCTGGGTGCAGGACCAGTACCGGTCACCGCTGCGCTTCGCCTTCTCGCCCGACGCCGACGAAAGGGTCCTCAACCTCCTCATCGAGGATGCGATGACCGCGGCGCACGCTGCTGGGCTGGGGCAGCGGTCGACGACGCAACGCGCACGTCGACGGGTCACAGGTGCTGTCCGCGGGACGGTCGCGGGTCGGGCGCTGGTCGACGTCGGCGGGGTCTGGCCGGCCGTCACCTACCCGGACCGGTTGGTCCCTGGCGTGGGAGTCGACCACATGTTCCGGCACAAGATGCAGGTCGAGGGCCTGCTCGACCCGGACACCAACGTCCTCCACCTGGAGGGGGTCCGCGAGGCGGAGCATGCACTGGCGGCGGTGGACGTGGAGACTGTTCTGCTGGCCAGGGTTGGGGAGGTCAGAGCGACCAGCGTGAGCCTCGAGGTCTACCCGGGCGTGAGCGTCGTCGTGAGTCAGGAGGGGTCGGACGACGACCTCAGGGTGAGCTTTACCAGCGGGGAGGTCGTGCCGGTCGAGGTGAAGAGTATGGGGTCGGCCCGCACACCCACCTCGGTCCTGGTCCTGCCAGCCACCTTTGCGGACATGGCCGAGCCCGTCGCTCTTCTGAATGGTGGCCCGCACCGGAAGACAGCAAGATCATCGGTGCCTTCTCCGCTCGCTCGCCTACCAGATCGTGCGTCGCGGTAGGCGCGAGGCCGCGCGGTTGGTACGTTCCGTCCATGAGGGCGTACATCTTCCCCACGGACACGGCGTGGGCGCGCTACCTCATCGATCTGCAACAGCGCGACCCAACTCAGACCGAGGCGAACTTCTGGCTGCCAAGCCCGGTGGGATTCAAAGCACTCTCGCCCGGTGATCGTTTCCTCTTCCGCCACAAGAAGGGCGCCGGTGGTCAGATCTTTGGCGGCGCGCTGTATGCCGACTACTTGCGGTTGCGGGTAAGCGAGGCGTGGCGTCTCTACGGAGAGTTCAACGGTGCGGAGTCGTTCGAGGCACTTCATACGAGCATCGAGGGATATAGGAAGAAGAACGGTTCCACGTTCGATCCCGACCCGCAGATCGGTTGTATCTTGTTGACCGACGTATCGTTCACGCCGTCGGGAGGGGAACTGCCCGTGCCGCCCGGGTTCCCGATGTCGTCGCCGCGTGGGCGGGGCTACGGGCCGGAACATTCGGAGTGGTCGGTGGTTGAGCAGACCTTCGCCGACGTGCTCTGGCGAGCCGGGGTGGCCGCCCTGCGACCAGACTCCGACGCCGCTGCCTATCTTCCGGGCGCCACCCGTGAACGTGTCGACGGGGCGCACTGGGTACGTCGGGGTCAGCGGTGGTTCGCCAGCAAGGTGCTGACAGCGTACGAGCGCCGCTGCGCGATCACCGGCAGCCACATTGCGCCGACACTGCAGGCGGCTCACATCCGGCCGATCGCCAAAGACGGCAGGCACAGCGCCGATAACGGGCTGTTGCTGCGGTCGGATGTGCATACGCTCTTCGACGACGGCTACCTGGGCTTGGATGAGAAGCACCGTTTGCACGTCAGTCGGCGGTTGCGCGCGGACTTCGGCAATGGCATGGAGTTCTACGCGAAGCTGGGAGAGTCCATCTCCGTCCCTGCACGCCGCGACGAACGGCCGAGCGTCGAGGCTGTGACCTGGCATATGGACGAGGTGTTCTTGCGGTAGCGCCTTCGAGGTCGGCCGGTCGCCCGTACTCAGCACGTTCGGCGTCGCGGTCGCCGGGGTGTCGCCGGTGTGTATTGCAAGCTTCTTCATCGCGGCCTGAACTCAGCGCCGGTGAGCACGAGGTCGCCGAGGCGGTCCCGGCGGCTGACCAGCGGGAGGTCATGGCCGAGTTGTTCATCAGCGAGGGGGCCGTCAGGGCGCGGCTGGCGACGGGCAGGGACAGCTCGAGGTCGATAGCCGGGTGGGTGCTCGTGGCTGCCACGGCAGGCGCAGGGAAGCACGTCACGAGGTTGAAGAGGTCCGTGCCTCATCCCGGTGCGTTGCAGAAGGCCTAGACTCTTCGGTGGGGTTCCTTACGTTAGGTGCTTCAGTAAGGTTGCGCAGGTTGGGGAGGTACGAGTGGCGAACGCGAGAATGACCACGAAGGGCCAGATCACGGTGCCCAAGGAGGTCCGGGAGGACCTCGGCCTGACAGCTGGGTCCACGGTGATGTTCGTCAAGGTCGCGGAGGGGCAGTACCGGTTGCTCGCCCGCACGGGGTCGATGGCCGACCTGGACGGGCTGTTGCGGCGCCCGGGGCAGCAGAAGGTGGAGCTCGACGAGATGGAGGAGGCCATCGCGGGGGGAGCTGCTGCATCCCGACTCGACGCGGGATCGCCGGAGTGACCGGGCTGGATACGAGTGTCCTGGTCCGCTATCTCGTACACGACGACGATGCCGAGCATGCCCTTGCTGCCCGGGTCCTGGAGGGACTGACCACGCAGGCGTCAGGATTCATCACGCAGGTGACCCTGGTCGAGCTCTACTGGGTGCTCGCTCGAGCCTACGGCTACCCCCGGGAGACATGCCTCATGGCGATCAGCCGCCTCGTGGCCACGCCGTCGCTGGAGTTCGACGACGGCGAGGGAGTCGTCCGGGCGCTCACCTTGGCAGAGGAGGGAGCGGACTTCCCCGATGCCCTCATCCAGGGTGCCATGGAACTCTTCGGGGTGCCCGAGACCGTGACCTTCGACCGGCGCGCCTCCCGGACCCTCGGGTGGACGCTGCTCACCTCCGGGTAGGGACGACATACAGAGCCTGCGCCGCCCACCGGTCCGCCAATTGCTGGCGCCGGGCCCGGTCCCGCGCCAGGGTCCCGACGCCTCCGCGAGCAGCAGGGTCTCCTCGAGCCATTCCAGCCGTTGGGCCGGCGTCGTCGCGGCGCGAGCACGCAGAACGGAGCGCGTGTCGGAGGTGCCGCGCCAGAGGTCCTCATCCATCGGACTGCTCATCGCCGCTAACCCTAGGGCCCTCTACCAACTGGGACAACGCGTCGATGTCCGCCAAGTCCTGGGCGCGCCCGGACAGCCGCTTCATCGTGAGCAGGTGCTCGCGTAGTCGACACCTGCGTCGTTCAGCGCGGACAGAAGCTCGAGGATCCGGCGCACGTCAGCACCCTATCCGGAGCCTTGGCGGGCGCCTGCGGAGATGGCTACCGTGGGTCCCGTGACCGACGACCCGATGTCCGAGATGCGCAGGAAGGTGGCGGACCTGTCGCCGGAGCAGCTACAGGGGGTGCTGGACGGCTTCCTGGGTGGCGGCCTGGCCAGGTTCGCGCCCGAGCCGGAACCGCATACCCCTGAGCTGCCCACGGTGCACGAGCCCCCCGAGGCGCCGGTCCTGCTCACGGTGCGCGTCGACGTCGACCAGGCGAAACCACCGGTGTGGCGGCGGCTGGAGCTGCGCGGCGAGCTGCGGCTGGACGAGGTCCACTCCGTCCTGCAGGCCGCCTTCGACTGGGAGGACTACCACCTCCACCGTTTCTCGCCCGGCCCCAGCGCCGGGGATGGCGCGGCCCGTCCTTCCTGACGCCGTTCGACCTGGACGAGGGTGAGGAGGGCATCCTGGAGTCCGATGTGCGGCTCGACCAGGTGCTGCGGTCGGCGGGGGACCGCCTGACCTACACCTACGACTTCGGCGACGACTGGCACCACACGGTGCGGCTGGAGTCGGTCGCCCCGATGGCTCCCGACGCACCGCGCGCGGTGTGCACCGGCGGGCGGATGGCCGGGCCGCTGGAGGACTGCGGCGGCGCGTGGGGGCACAACGAGCTGGTCGCCGCCTTCCTGGCGGACCCCGTCACGATGCCCGGCCTGGACGACGACCACCGTGACTGGCTTCCGGCCGGATGGGACCCCACCCACCTCGACCTCGACGAGGTCACGGGACGGCTCTCCCTGGTCGGCAAGGACGCCGAGGACCTGCTGGCGGCGCTGGCACCGGAGCGTGGAGGCTCTGGACCCGGCTTCCCGGAGGCGCTGCAGCCGCTGCTCGACCTTGCTCCGCGCGCCGTCGAACTCGAGTTCGCGCAGCTGTGCGTCCGTGCCACCACCGCGCAGCAGGCCGAGCTGAGCGCCGAGGACCTCGCCGAGATCGCGCGTCCCTACCGCTACCTGGTCGAGCTGGCGGGGGAGGACGGCATACCGCTGACGGCCGCGGGCTGGATGAAACCCGCCTACGTGCAGCGCGTCTATGGGGACCTGGGTCTGGACGAGGACTGGATCGGCCGGGGCAACCGGGAGGACCAGACCCTGCCCGTCCTCCAGCTGCGCGAGATGTGCCAGCAGGCCGGCCTGCTGCGCAAGCACAAGGGGAGGTTGCTGCAGACCAGGCTGGCCCGCTCGCTGACGACCGACGAGGGGTATGTCGAGGCGCTCGCCTCCCGCCTGCTGCGGGACAAGAACGAGTACGAGCGGGCCGCCAAGGCGTTGTTCGCGCTGCTCACCGCAGCTCCGGGCGCGCCAGCCATGACCACATGGTGACCATCGCTGACCTGATGACGGCCTGCGGGCTGCGGGCAGGTCCCGCCGGTGTCGAGGAGCGTGCCGTGGCCTACTGGGTGCAGCCGGTGTGGGTGACCCTGGAGGGCGTCACCGGGCGCACCTTCCGAGACCGGGACGTGGAGCACCACCCAGGCGACCACCGGGCGGTCGCGCTCGCCCGAGCGGCGCTCTGGGCGAAGTAGGCGGCCTTCCTCGGCGCGGTGTCGTCGACAGGGTTGGTCACGACACCGTCAGGATCGACACTCCGGAGGGCGCAGCCCGGACCAGTCGCTGGTCGGCGGTCAGCAGCGTGGCCCTCAGGGCCCGGCACAGCACCACGTAGCGCGCGTCGCTGACGCGCAGCGACCGCCGCAGCGCCCAGATGTCGGGGAGCAGTTGCTCGACGGAGGCTCGAGCGCAGGGCAGTCGCTGCCAGGCGACGAGGGCGTCGTCGCCCTCCTCGGGAGTGATGAGGTCTGCGCGCTCGAGCCTGGCCAGGGCGGAGAGCACCTCGGTGTCGACCAGATCCGGTGCGAAGAGCTCGCGACCTTCCAGCTCACGAAGCGTCGCCGCGCGCAGGTGACCCGGGACGACGGCGTTGACCGCGGCGCTGGCGTCGAGGACCAGCCTCACGGACGCGTCGAGGCGGTGCCGGGCGCGTCCATGTGGCTTCGCTCATCCGGGTCGTAGTCCACCCGCACCTCGTCGAGGGTGCTGACGACGTCGAGGTGGCGACGCGGGGTGGGGTCAGCCCGCTGCGCGGCCACCCACTCCTCGACGGTCGGGCGGGAGAGATCGCGGCGCAGCAGCCGGACGACATACTCCGACATGCTCACGCTCTGGGCCCGCGCGCGCTCGGAGAGCGCGCGATGGAGCTCGTCGGGGAGGTTCTTGACCTGAAGCATGCTCATGTCATGACCGTAGCATGACGAAGCGGATCGGGTCGGTGCTGAACCGCGACCGAGGGGGATGACGCTGTTCGTCGTCCGCTCGTGCAGCCTCGTGCCTCATCGGCCCCGTGGGTGATGATGGCCCGGTGGATCCACACGAACTCCTCATCCGCCATGCTGTCGCCTGGGCCGACAAGCGCAAGCAGCCGCTGGACCCGGACCTGCTCGGGACGGTCCTGCAGCTGCGCGACGTCCACGACGCGACCGCGCCGCAGGAGTGGCCGACGGGCAGCGCCGAGCACCTGATGCTCGTCCGCTGGCCCTCGCACGGTCCCTCCGGTGTGCCCGACGTCGGCCGGCTGGTCGAGACGCTGGACAGCTTCTGGCGGTTCCTGCGGGGCACCGGCCGGATGGCGACCTCCTCGGCCGACCCGCGGGAGCTGGCGAAGGAGGCGCGGCGTGCGGCGCCGCGCATGCCCGACGCCTGCGCCGACCCGACGCGGCACGGGGCGGCCAAGTCGCTGACGGAGTTCGGCGAGAGCATGGGGATGTCGCTGGACGGGGCCGGGTCGATGGAGGAGCTCAACGAGCGGATGCAGCAGATCGTCGAGGCGTGGAACGGGCTGCCCGGCGACCAGCGGATAGCCATGTCGCCCTCGTCGGCGCACCAGGGCAGCGTGCGCGGGATGGCGGCGACCGACCTGATGGCCTCCCTGCTGGAGGACGACGACGATCTCGAGGACGTCTTCGGGCTCGGGGACGAGGAGGGCAACATCCCCTTCGCCGACATAGCGGAGGTCGCCGCCGACGTGCGGGCCGCGCCGTTCGTGCAGCTGTGCCGGCGCCTGGTCGAGTGGGTGGGGGACCGGGGCAGGGAGATCACCTACACGGAGGTGTTGCGGCTTGCCCCCGCCCGCGAGGCATACGACGTGCTCGGTCTGGGCGAGTGGGAGCACGAGGCGGACCGGCTGGCCTACGGCGATCTGGTGCCCGAGCTGCCGCTGGAGTCGCAGGAGCTCTTGGTGGCCGCGGCGCGGAACTCCTTCCGCAGCGCGGCGGACTGCCGACCGTTGGATCGGCTGTGGACGGCCTGCCTGGAAGCGGAACTGGTGGAGCTGAGCCGTACCCGGGCCTACGCCGACTGGGACGAGCCCTCCTCGGACGAGGAGTGGCGCCACCTCGGTGTCGTCCTCGCCACGGCTGTGCTGATCCACGCCGACGACATCCACGTCTCGCCGCTGATGGGTGCGCTGCTGCACCTGCTCGACCCGGCACGGGAGTCCATGCCGCTGGCGGAGCTCGAGGACTGGTGGTGGCAGAGCCCCCGAAACGTGCTTGCCCTCCTGGGTCATCGGGACGAGTCGACGCGCAGGCGGAGCGACAGTTCGCTGCACCGTGCGCTGCACGAGATGGAGGACCTGAGGGTATGGCGCAGGGAGGGTGATGCGCTCCTGCCCACCGCGTTCGGCCACGACGTCGCGCTGCTGGCGTCCGCACTGGCCGAGGACGGCGTCATCGACGCCTGACGCCTGGACACCTCGGCGTCCCGGCCTGCGCCGGAGCGTGGAGGCTCCGGACCGGGCTTCGCCGCGGCGCAGCCGCTGATCGACCTCGCCCCGATCCGGTGTTCAGCCGAGCGCGTCCGGGACCACGGGGGAGGTGTCTCCCTGGCGCACCAGCCGGACGGGACGAGCACGATCTACGAGCTCAACATCAGCTACCTCGACGCCCTGTGCACCCCGGAGGAGGCGCAGGACGACCGGACCTTCGCCCGCAAGGCGGTCGCGGCGCACAACATCCTGCTCTCGGTCGTCGGGGTGCCGGCGATCTACCTCCACTCGCTGGTCGGCAGCCGCTCCGATGTGGCCGCCGCCGAGGGCAGCGGTATCCCTCGGCGCATCAACCGGGCCGTGCTCGACGCGGACCGGCTCGACATGGAGCTCGCCTCCGACGGACGGCGTCGACAGGTGCTCGAGGGGATCACCGGGCTGCTCTCGCGACGGCGTGCGGTCGGCGCCTTCTCGCCCTGGTCCCCTCAGGAGGTGCTGGACCTGGACCCACGGGTCTTCGCCGTGCGACGGGTGTCGGCCGACGGCTCGGCCGTCGTGAGCCTGACCAACGTGACCGACGAGACCCTCACCGTCCCGTTCGGGGGTGCGACCCGCGACCTGCTCACCGGTGAGCTGTGGCACGACGACGTCGTGCTCGAGGGGTATGCCGTGCGCTGGCTGGCGGAGGGGGTGTCGGTGGCGGGGCATACATTGAGCGTCATGAGCCACGACACCGAGCAGCACGAGACCGAGCAGCGCGACACCGAGCAGGGCGGGACCGTCTCCGAGGGCGGCTCCGGCGCCCTCAACCAGGAGACCGCCCAGGGCGGCGCAGACGCGGTCCCCGAGACCCCTGACACCAACGACACCGGCGGTGACGACGCGTCGGCCGAGGAGCGCGACACCGTCGCTCGCGACCGGGAGGACCCTGACGGCGATGCCGCCCGCGCCGACACGTCGGCCGACCGCTGAGCACCGGCACGCCATGAGCAGGATCTTCACCACCAGCGTCGCGTCGGTCTACCCGCACTACGTCACCAAGGTCGAGCGCAAGGGCCGCACCGAGGCCGAGGTCCGCGAGGTCATCACCTGGCTGACCGGTTTCGACGACGCCGCCCTCGAGCAGCACCTGGCGCAGGAGACGACCTTCGAGGACTTCTTCGCCGCCGCCGAGCTCAACCCCAACGTCGACCAGATCACCGGGTCGGTGTGCGGCGTCAAGGTCCAGGAGGTCGAGGACCCGCTCATGCAGCAGATCCGCTACCTCGACAAGCTCGTCGACGAGCTGGCCAAGGGCCGACCGATGGCCAAGGTGCTGCGCTCCTGACCTCCCGCCCCGGCTAGGCTCGTGACCACCGTAACCGCACTCGACGAGGAGTTCGCCATGCCGATCGACAACCCCTTCTACACACCCGAGGTGCAGGGGGCCTACGAGCTCCACAGCCTGGGCCGGTTCGAGCTCGAGGAGGGCGGGGTCATTCCCGACCTCCAGCTCGCGGTCGCGACCTATGGCGAGCTCAACGAGGCCCAGGACAACGCGATCCTCATCCCGACCTGGTTCTCCGGCACCCACCAGACGTGGGAGCTGACCTACATCGGTGAGGGCCGGGCGCTCGACCCCTCGCGCTACTTCATCGTCGTCGTCAACCAGATCGGCAACGGCCTCTCCACCTCGCCGCACAACACCGACGGCGAGATCGCCATGGCGGGCTTCCCGCACGTGCGCATCGGCGACGACGTCCGCGCCCAGGAGCAGCTGCTCCGTGAGGTCTTCGGCATCGAGCGGCTCGCCCTGGTCGTCGGCGGGTCGATGGGTGCCCAGCAGACCTGGGAGTGGGCGGTCCGCTTCCCCGACAGGGTGCAGCGGGCGGCGATGATCGCCGGCACGGCGCAGAACACCCCGCACGACTACCTCTTCACCCAGACGCTCATCGACGCCATCACCTCCGACCCCGGATGGAACGGCGGCGACTACTCCTCCGCGGCGGAGGTGTCGGCCGGACTGCATCGGCACGCCGACATCTGGGCCATCATGGGGCTGTCCACCGAGTTCTGGCGCTCCGAGTTCTGGCGCCAGATCGAGGTGCCGGACCTCACGTGGGACACCTTCGAGGAGTTCCGCGACCGGTTCCTGCGCCCGACGTTCGGCGCCATGGACCCCAACGCGCTGCTGAGCATGGCGTGGAAGTGGCAGCGCGGCGACGTCGCCCGCCACACCGGAGGCGACCTCGCCGCCGCCCTCGGGCGCATCACCGCCAAGACCTTCGTCCTGCCCATCGACGAGGACATGTTCTTCCCGCCGCGCGACTGCGCCCGCGAGCAGGAGCTCGTGCCCGGCAGCGAGCTGCGGGTCCTGCACTCCATCGCCGGGCACTTCGGGCTCTTCGGCTTCGAGGAGTCCTACCTCGCCGAGCTGGACGGTCACCTCACCGAGCTGCTCGACACCCGGGTCTGACGTATCCGGGCGGGTGGTCGCGGCTCCTTCAGGTATGCCGCCTCCCGCACCCGGCACCGCCGCACTCCCGATCGAGCGACGCGCGGCATACCGGGCGGTGCTCTGCGGGGCGGCGCAGGGTCGACCGGAAGCCGTGACCGCGGCTTGGCCGACCCGTCGTGGACGACGCACGCGCATCGCCCCGTGGCAGCATGAGCCCATGGACGAGCGCAGGGGCAGGCTGAGCGACCCGGGCGCTGCCGGGGGAGGACACGGCATACCGCGACCTCAAGGTGCGCCGCCGCGCCCTCACCGGGATCCGGCGCTCCCTCTGGCCCCGCCACGTCTCGGCAGAGCGCGTCCAGGGCATGTTCGCGGTCTTTCGCCTGCGGCGCAGCGTCACGACGTTGATCATCACCAACCAGCGCCTCATCACCCTGGGAGAGGCCCACGTGGGCCTGCCGATCGTCGATGACGTGCGCCGCGACGACGTGGTCGAGGTCCACGTGGAGCGGGAGAAGGTCTTCGGCACAGGCGCCGTGACCGCCCGGACCCACGACGGCCCGGTGAGCCTCGGCACGCTCGACTACTCGCCTGACACCTTCCACTTCTTCGACGAGGTCCTCGCACGCGACGTCGGGCACGGTCTGCCGCTCATCCCGGTCCCGGGCGCCGATCGCGTCGGGCCCGAGGTGCGGGACGATCCCCTGGACCAGGACCACCCTCTCGTGGCGCAGCTGCGGGGGCTCGCCGACCTGCACCAGCGCGGCGCGCTCAGTGACGCGGAGTTCGCCGCGGCCAAGGCCCAGGTGCTCGGCGGGAGCCCGGATCGACAGTCCTGACGGCTGCGTCGCGGATCGCCTGGGTCAGGGGACGAGGCGCCCCTTGAGGAGCGCGCGGAAGTAGATCACCGGCTCGACGTAGCGGTCGAACCACCACAATGCCCGACGAGGAACCGTGAGGTCCACCAGGCTCGTGGTCGGTGCCTGGCGACCCGACCGGTCGAACTCGGCGAGCAGGAGCCGGCGCCGGTCCACGGTGACGGGGATGATCGTGTAGCCGTCGTAACGTCGGAGCGGCTGGCCGAGACGGCTACGGGCGATGTTGTCGGCGAGCACCTCCACCTGACGGCGCAGGGCACCGCCCGACGGCCGGGTGCCCAGCGCCGCCACGTCTCCCAGGCTCCACACACCCTCGGCGGCGCGGTGGGCCAGCGTCTCCGGGTCCACGTCGACCAGACCCTGCGGGTGCTCCCCGGCGAGGGGTCTCAGCCACGCAGGGCCTCGGTAGGGCGGGACGACGAACGCCCGCTCGACCTCCTCGAACACTTGCAAGGGGACCCCTGGGCCCTCCACGGCGCCGCTGAGGGTCACGCTCGAGGCCTCGTGGTCCACCGCGGCGACCTGCGTGGCGTGGTGGATCGTGACGCCCCGCGCGTGCAGGTGGGTCAGGAGCCGGTGGTCGACGAAGGGCACGTCCAGGACGCCCGAGTAGGGCGTGACCAGGTGGACGTCGATGTCGCCCAGCACGCCCCGCCGGTGCCACAGGTCGCACGCGAGGAACAGCGGCTTGAGGGCCGTTCCTCCGCAGGGAGAGGGCTCGGTCGGGATCGTGAAGACCACCCGCCCTCGCGTCATACCGCTGATCGATGCCCACATACCCTCGGCCTGGGTGTGCAGGTGCGCCGTCGCCGCCCACCCGGCCGACATGGCGGCCTCCAGCCCGGGCACGGCGTCGAGGTCCTCCTCCAGGCCGGGCGCCAGCACCAGGTCGCGGTAGCCCAGGCGACCCCCGCCGTCCAGCTCGACCTCGCGTGCGTCGGTATGCACCGCGACGGCCCGCCCGCGGATCCACGTGCAGCCCTCGGGGAGCACCGCGGCGGCGCTGCGGGTCAGCTCGCGCATCGTGGCCTGCCCGCCGGCCACGTAGTTGAGCAGCGGTCGGAACAGGTGCGGGCGGTCGGGCGCCACCACGGCGACATCCTTCGCGCCGATCCGCCGGAGCCGCGCGGCCAGCGAGATGCCGGCGTTGCCCGCACCGACGACGACCACGTCGTGTCGTGCCATGGATGCCACCTTCCGCCGGAAGAGCCACCCTATCGGCGGCGCGGGCCGGGCACCGGGCGAACAGCCCTCAGCGGTGCCCCGCGGAAGATCGCCTACGCTCACCTCGATGGACAAGGACGAGCGGGCGCGCCTGGAGGAGGCGGTCGAACAGGGGGAGCGCCTGGCTCAGGTCGCCGCTCGCGTCGCGGGGCACCGGGATGGGGTGGGGGCCGCGGCAGACGCGGCCGGCGCTGCCCTGGCCGGTCGGCTGACGCACCTGCGGCCCACGGGCACCTCCGGGTGGAGGGTGCTCGCCCTGGGTGCCGGTGACGAGGTGCTGCTCGGTCGTCTCTCGGCGGGAGGCTCTCTCACCACCCTGACGGACGCGCAGGAGCAGACCCTCGACGACCTGGCCCACGAGGTCGCCGGGGCGGCTGCGTCCGCGCGGTCGCTGCTGGGTATGCGGCGGCTCGTGACCTTCGGTGCCCGCCGTGAGCAGGCCCGGCAGTCGGCGCGGTGGCTCCTGGAGAGCCGGCACAGCTGGGGTGCCGAACCCGAGAGGTGGTTGGCGGCGCTCGACGCCGAGGGACGGGAGCCGGCCCTGCCTCTGGCCCCGCCGGCGGCGCTCCACCCCGAGGTGGGGCTGATCGGGCTGCTCGGTGGTGCCGCACCTCACGAGGAGGTGGTGGCGGCCGACGGACTGCATGGTCTCGGCGTCGACCTGCCGGTCCTGGCCGGTGCCATCAGCCGCGCCGAGGAGGCCCGACACGGTGCGCTCGCGGCGGGTGAGGGCGTCCGCGACCTCGCCGTCCGGCGGCTGCTCGCGGGTATGCCGGTGGACCGGCTGCGGGAGGCGACGGCAGAGCGGCTGCGCGTCACGGCGCTCACCGACGCCGGGATCACCACGGTCGAGCAGGTGATCGAGCGCGGCAGCCGGCTGGACGACGTCCCCGGTGTCGGCCCGGTCACTGCGCAGCGAATGCGCGGTGCCGCCCAGACCCTCCGGACGCTCGCCCACGACGACGCGCCCGTGCGCCTCGACCCGCAGGACCGCACACCGGAGGCGGCGCGCCTGCTGGTGTCCCTGCATACCTGGGAGGTGCTGCGGCAGGCGGCGAAGGCGACCGACGTCGTCGCCCTCGCGCAGCAGCTGCTCCCCCTCGCCGAGAGGGTCGACGCGCGGACCACCCACCTCGCGGTCCTCGGCGCCAGCCCCGCCTCCGACCTGCTCGACGTACTCACCCCGGTCCGTGAGCAGGCCGCCGCGCTCCGCGACGCGCTCGACCGGGTCGGTCGCGCCGACCCGTGGGAGGACTTCACCGCTCGACCGGCGCTCTACTTCGCGCTGCTCTCCGAGCTCGGCCTCCTGGAGGAGACCGGGACGCACGGCGACCTGCCGGAGGAGGTCGTCGAGGCCGTCCGGGCCCAGGAGCTGGACCCGACCTACCTCGAGGTGTCGCTGCGCGGATATCAGAGCTTCGCCGCCCGCTTCGCGCTCGTCCAGGAGAAGGTCGTCATCGGCGACGAGATGGGCCTCGGCAAGACGATCGAGGCCCTGGCCGTGCTGGCGCATCGCGCGAGCGAGGGGGCGCGCTGGTTCCTCGTCGTCTGCCCGGCGGCGGTCATGAGCAACTGGGTGCGCGAGGTCGATGCCAAGACCGGTCTGGAGCCGCGGCGGCTGCACGGGGCGGGTCGTCAGGACGAGCTCGCGCGGTGGCGTTCCGACGGGGGAGTGGCGGTCACGACCTACACCACGCTGGGATCGCTCTGGGAGGACCTCGACGGCTTCGAGGTGGACGCGCTCGTCGTCGACGAGGCGCACTACGTCAAGAACCCCGCCGCCCAGCGGTCCCGCCGGGTCGCCCGGCTGATCGCGCGCACCCAGCACGTCATGCTGCTCACCGGCACCCCGCTGGAGAACAGGGTGGGCGAGTTCGCCGCGCTCGTCGGGTACCTGCGACCCGAGCTGCTCGAGGGTCTCGGCGGGTCGCCGCTGGACTTCCGCCGTCGCGTCGCACCGGTCTACCTTCGCCGCAACACCGAGGACGTCCTCGTCGAGCTCCCCGAGCTGGTGGAGGTGCAGGAGTGGCTGGAGCTCTCACCGGCCGACCAGGGCGCCTACCGCGACGCGGTCGTCTCGGGCAACTTCATGGCGATGCGCCGCGCCGCCTTCGTCTCCGGTGCGCGGTCGGCCAAGCTCGCGCACCTCGTCGAGATCGTCGAGGAGGCGGAGGAGAACGGCCGGCGGGTGCTGGTCTTCTCCTCCTTCCGCGACGTCCTCGACCAGGTCGCGGCGCACCTGCCCGGCCGGGTCTTCGGCCCGCTCACCGGGTCGGTGCCGCCGGCGGAGCGGCAGCGGGTGGTCGATGAGTTCTCCCGCGCGGAGGGCGGCGCGGCGCTCGTGGCGCAGATCCAGGCCGTCGGGGTCGGGCTCAACATCCAGGCGGCGTCGGTCGTCGTCCTGTGCGAGCCGCAGCTCAAGCCGACCACGGAGTGGCAGGCGATCGCCCGGGCCCGGCGTATGGGGCAGCTCCAGAGCGTGCAGGTGCACCGGTTGCTGGGTGAGGACAGCGTGGACGAGCGGCTGGTCGAGCTGCTCGGCGACAAGACGGTCGCCTTCGAGACCTACGCGCGGGTGAGCGAGACCGCGCAGAGCGCTCCCGAGGCCTATGACGTCAGCGAGGCCGATCTCGCCCGCCGGGTCGTCGCGGCCGAGCGGGCCAGGCTCTTCCCCGAGGTCGACGCACCGGCGATGATGGGGCCATGATCGCACCGAGCCTCATCGTCTTCGACGTCAACGAGACCCTGTCCGACATGGCAGGTATGCAGGCGCGCTTCACCGAGGTCGGGGCGCCGTCGTCGGTGGCCGCGGCGTGGTTCGCGGCGCTGCTGCGTGACGGCTTCGCCCTGACCGTGGCGGGGGAGAACCCCGCGTTCGCCGATGTCGGACGCGGTGTGCTCCGGCCGCAGCTGGCGGAGCACGTCGAGGAGTCCCGGCTCGACGAGGCGGTCGAGCAGGTGATGGCGGGCTTCGGCGGCCTGGAGCTGCACCCGGACGTCGTCGCGGGGGTGCGCGTGCTGCAGGCGCAGGGCGTCCGGTTGGTGACGCTGAGCAACGGGTCCACGGCGGTGGCTCGGGGGTTGTTCGAGCGCGCCGGGCTGCTGGACTGCTTCGAGCGGCTGCTCTCGGTCGAGGACGCGCCGCGCTGGAAGCCGGCGCCGGAGGCCTACGCCTACGCCCTGGAGATCTGCGAGGTCTCCGCGAAGGAGGCGATGCTCGTCGCGGTCCATCCGTGGGACCTGCACGGCGCCGCGTCCGCCGGGATGAGGACGGCGTGGATCGACCGTGATGGTGGGACCTATCCGGCGCACATGGCCAGGCCTGACCTCTCGGCGCGGGGGATCGACCACCTGGCGGAGCTGCTCGGCTGAGGTCCGTCGAGGCGGCGCTTCTCCGTGTTCGAGGGGTGGGTCGAGTGGCGGGTCCAGCAGGGTGGCGCCAGGCGGCTGAGTCCTCGGTCAGCTGAACCTCCGGCATCCGTGCAGGTCAGCGGTTCGCGCAGGGTCTGCCAGAGGGTGGTCGTACAGTTGTTCGCATGAAGGGGAGGATGGGGGCCTTCGGGGGCTCGAGCGATCCGTCCGGGGGAGCGCCCGGACGCGATCCGGCGCGGCTGCAGCAGGAGGAGCCGATCGGGGCCGTCGAGGCGGCAGGGGCTCAGATCGTCGGCGCCCGAGCAGCCCTGGTGCGCCTCGTGCGGGAGGGCGTGGCGAGGGGGCTCCACGTCGAGGCCGGGTTCTCGGTCCCTGACTGGGTGCGCCTGCTCTGCCCGGGGCTCTCGATCCGCGACGCCGCGGAGAACGCGGCGCTCGCGCGTGCGGGGCAGGAGGCGGTTCACCGTCCCCTCCTCAAGGCGGTCGAGTCCGGGGAGGTCCCGGTCGGCAGGGCCGCACGGATCGTCCGGGCCCTCGACCGGGTGCGGAGCGGGGTCCCGCCGGACGACTACGCCGCTGCGGTGGACCTGCTCGCACAGACGGCCGCCGGGGAGGGGTTCACCGACAAGGACATCGAGCGGGTATGCCGGTGGCTGGTGGCCGCGTGCACCTCGCAGCGTGACCAGGCGGCGCGGGAGCGGGCGCAGCACGAGCTGCGCGATCTGCACGAGTCGTCGCTGGGGGACGGCTCGGCGCGGCGTTTCGTGCTCACGGTCGGCGACGCCGCGGACCACGAGACGGTGCAGGCGATCCTCCGGTCCCCGCTCGCGGCGCCGGCGTCCAGCGAGGAGCGCGAGGCGACCGGTGAGCTGGATGTCCGGACCGTCGGGCAACGCCGCTACGACGCCTTCATGACGGTGCTGCGTCGTGGGGTCGCTGGCACCGAGGGGCAGCCGACGACGCCGAAGGCGCAGGTCATGGTCACGGTCGCCCTGGCGGAGCTGCAGGAGGCGATCTCGCGTGGAGGTGGCTGGGGACAGCCTCGACGAAGCGCGGCAGACACTCGTGGAGTTGGCGGGGTCGACCTCGGCGGGGCTGGCGTGATGAGCGGCGGGAGTGGCGCTGACGCGGGTCGCACGGTGCACGGCGGGGCGTTGTCCACCGAGCAGGTCCGCAGGATCGCCTGCGACGCCGACATCATCCCTGCGGTGCTCGGCGAGAGGGGCGAGATCCTCGACCTCGGGCGAGCCAGACGCCTCGTGACACCTGGTCAGCGACGGGTGCTGGCCCACCGCGACGACGGGTGCACCTTCCCGGGGTGCAGTGTGCCCGCGACCTGGTGCGATGCACATCATGTCGTCCACTGGGCGCGGGGCGGGAGGTCGGACATCGCCAACTACGCCTTGCTGTGCCCCAGGCACCACACGTGGGTCCACCAGCACGACTCGACCGCCCAGGTCGACGCGACCGGTGTGCGCTGGCGGCTGCGATGACCTTGCCCCGCTCCCGGCCCGGACGGCCGGGAGTCGTGACCTGCCCTGGCGGCCAGAACACCGAGTTGGCTTGTGGCGCAGAGGAACCCGGACCAACTCGTGAGATGCACCGACCCCTTTGTCCCGATCAGGCAGCGGCGAGGCGTCCGCGTGAGCGCACGAGCCGCTGGAGGGCCCACTGAGCCAGGGGGCGGTACGTCAGCACGACGGGCGCCGGTCCGCGCAGGCGAAGCCCCGCGACGGTCCCCGCATCGGTCGCCTCCAGCGTGTGGTGCAAGTCGATCCGGAACGGCAGCGCCACGGCGAGCACCGGTCGCACGGTCCACGACCAGGAGCGATCCGACTCATCGACAGCGGTCACCTGGAAGTCGGCCGCAAGTCCGAGGGCCCCACGCACCGTCCCATGCAGACCCGCGCGCAGACGTGAAGGGCCGGGGTCGAGGTCCACCCGGCGCAGGTGGGGTGCCCAGGTCGGCCATCGTGTGGGATCGGCATACCTCTCCCAGGCCTCATCCACCGGGAGCGGTCCGGTCGCCGAGGTCGAGACCTCCATCTGCCTCAGCCGAGCCCGGTGCTCGGGTCGCGCTGCTGCGTCATCACCTCGGGGCGAGTCGGTGAGCTGGGCCCGGGCATCGCGCACTGTGCCGTGCCACCGGGGAGACGGTGCCGGTGCGAGGCCACCCATCGGTACACCGCGGCGCCCGGACGTTCCATCACCGGGGAACCCAACGCCGCGCCGAGGGTGCGCCACGGCTGGGGACACGACCTCAGGACCTGCGCCCACGCCTGGTGACCCCAGGCGATCCGGCCGTCCGGCAGCACCACGGGCATCTCCAGCTCACTGCGGTGCCGGTCCACCCCGAGCGCGTCGAGGTCCTGCGACTGCAGAGACGAGACGTCCACCTCTGCCCCGAGACGGGGGATCCACCCGGCTGCGCGGGTGCAGAAACCGCAGTCCGCGTCGTACAGCACGAGCGGACGAGGGCGAGGTCGCGGGGCGGGCGTCATGCACCCATCGTCGTGTACCGGCCGCGCCTCGGCGAGCGCAGAGGTCCGCGATCGTGCGGCGCCACGCGACTTCCTCAGGCCGCCCGGCGCGCCTGCGTCAGGCTGGGTGCCGGGGGCGCTCGTCTGTCCGGCCGGGGGGCGCTCGCCCGTCAGGCCTGGTGCCGCTCGTCCACCTGGCCGTCCGCGCTGACCGGCGCCTCGTCGATGGCCTCCGCGGTGGCGGTGGGCTCCGGCGCACCCGTGGGGCGCGGGTCGAGGTGCACGCCGGCGATCATGCAGCGCACCGACCCGCCGGCCAGCTCGATGGTGGGGATGTCGACCGAGATGATCTCGCAGGAGCGCTCGATCATGGTGATCTGCGGGCCGGTCAGGCTGCGGCGGGCGCGCCCGGACATGGCCATGATGTGCCGCTTGCGGCCCTCGGGGGTGCGGCCGCTCAGCTCGACCGCGTTGCCGGCGAACTCCCTCACCTGCTCCTCGCTCAGCTCGACGATCTCCCGGCCGGTGACCTCCAACCGCTCGCGGACCTCGCGGCGGCGCTGCTCGTCGCGGATCATGTCGAGCGCGATGAGGGCGACGTCGGTGCCGATGCAGGCGATGACGTTGGTGTGGTAGACCGGCACCCCGTCGGCGTCGACCGCCTCGAACGGCATCGGCTCGTAGTTGAAGTCGCTGCAGAAGCGCTCCAGCACATGGGTGTCGGCGCGGTGGCTGACCGCGGTGTAGGCGACGCGCGAGACGTGGTCGAGCACCATCGCCCCGGTCCCCTCGAGGAAGATGCCGTCCGGCTCGAGCCCGGAGTAGTCGACGATGGTCTGCAGCCGGTAGTCCGCCTTGAGCATCTCGAGGATGTCGCCGCGACGCTCGTGGCGACGGTTGGAGGCATACATCGGGTAGACCGCGACATACCCGCCGGGGTGGGTCGAGAGCCAGTTGTTGGGGAAGACGCTGTCCGGCCTGGTGTGGTCGGGGTCGCCGAAGACGTGCACCCGCACCCCGGCGTCGCGCAGCGCCTGGGCGACGGCGTCCATCTCGGCCAGGGCGCGCGCGGAGGTGTCGGCGACGGACTGGCCTTCCGGCACGTCGTGCTGGAAGGCGTTGTCGGTCGCGGTCGCCGGGTTGGGCACGAAGTTCTCGGCGCGGATGAGGATCACGGAGGAGGGGGCCTGAGCACTCACGCCCCGCAATGTAGAGCATGCCGGGCCCGCCCCCGAAAAAGTTTCGCCTGAGTTGTCGATCTGCCTGCTCCCCGTCCGACATGCTGGTGAGGTCGCGCCCGGCGGCCCGCGGAGACGATGAGGAGAGACGTATGAGGCGACGCACCGTCAATAGCACCAGTACCCCGGGGTGCTCGGGTCGGGGGAGGTGGCAGCGATGAAGTACCTCATCCTGCTCATGGCTGACGGGGAGGTGCCCGCCTGGTCCACGATGAGCGAGGCGGACCAGCAGACGATCATGGGGCAGTTCGGGGCCTTCGACACCGCCTGCCGGGACAGGGAGGGGGTGGAGATCCTCGCCGGCGAGGCGCTGGGTGATGCCGAGACGGCGACGGTCGTCCGCACCCGTGGTGGCGAGCGCACCGTCACCGACGGACCCTTCGCGGAGGCGGTCGAGCAGCTCGGCGGCTTCTACCTGGTGGAGGCCCCCGATCTCGACGTGGTCCTGGAGCTGCTCACCGTCCTGCCGCCCTACGACATCCAGGTCAGCCCGGTGGTCGACACTCCCTGACCGTGATGCCCACCGAGCTCGACGAGGTCGTGCGCGAGGAGTGGGGCCGCATGGTCGCCGTGCTCCTCGGACGCTTCCGGCGTCTGGACCTGGTCGAGGACGCCCTCGGTGACGCGGTGGAGGCCGCTGCCCGGCAGTGGGCGCGCGACGGCGCCCCGGCCAACCCGGCCGGCTGGCTGCAGACCGTGGCCCGGCGCCGCGTCGTCGACCGGCTCCGCTCCGAGGCGATGGCCGGCCGGCGTCACGCGCTGCTCGCGGCCGACCTCGACCGCCGACCCCCGAGGGTGATGGCCGACCCCGGAGACCTCGTCGAGGACGATCTGCTGCGCCTCGTGCTCATGTGCACCCACCCGGCCCTGGCACCGGAGTCGGCGAGCGCGCTCGCGCTGCGGCTCGTCCTCGGCGTCAGCACCCACGACATCGCCGCCCTCTTCCTCGTGCCCGAGCCCACCATGGCCGCCCGCATCACCCGGGCGAAGAAGAAGATCGTCACGGCCGGCATCCCCTTCGCCGTCCCCGGTCTCGCCGCACTACCGGGGCGCCTGGAGACGGTGGCGCAGACGGCATACCTCGCCTTCACCGCCGGGTACGCCCCGGCCAGCGGCACGCGCCTGGTGCGTCCCGACCTTGCGGGGGAGGCCGTGCGGTTGGTCCGCACGGTCCACGTGCTGCGTCCGGACGACCCGACGCTGACGGCCCTGCTGGCGCTGATGCTGCTGCAGCACTCGCGCCGCGACGCCCGCGTGGACGACCAGGGCCGGCTGGTCGTGCTGGCCGACCAGGACCGCGGTCGGTGGCATTACGGCGAGATCGAGGAGGCCCGGCGACTGCTGGCCGCCCCCGGGCTCGTGGGGACCCCGCTGCCGGAACTGGCGGCGACCTACGTGCTTCAGGCGCTGGTGGCCGCCGAGCACGTCGCCCCGGACAGCGCGCAGACGAGATGGGACCGCGTCGTCGACCTCTACGACCAGCTGCTGGTCCTCGCCCCCTCGCCGGCGGCCCGGCTGGCGCGGGCGGTGGCTGTCGCGGAGACGTCCGGCCCGCAGGCGGGGCTCGAGGCGCTCGAGGGGGTGGAGATGCCAGGGAACCACCGGTTGGCCGCGGTCCGTGCCGAGCTGCTCGCACGTGAGGGCGACGTGGCCGCCGCGCTCGAGCAGTTCGATGTGGCCCTCGCCGCGTGCGGCAACGAGGCCGAGCGGGCCCACCTACGGCGACGCTGCTCCACGCTGACCGGTCCGGGAGGCTGACTCCCGCGTTACGCTGAAGTGGTGCGATCCCGCGCCAGCCTTCCGCCTCCTGCCGGTTCCCGATGGCGCTGAGCGTCCTCGACCTCTTCACCGTCGGCATCGGTCCGTCCTCGTCCCACACGGTGGGGCCGATGCGCGCCGCCCGGATCTTCGCGGAGGGACTGGCCGCGGACGGTCTGCTCACCGTCGTGACGCGCGTGCGCGTCGAGCTCTACGGATCCCTGGGAGCGACGGGCCACGGCCACGGCTCGGACCGCGCCGTCATCCTCGGCCTGGAGGGTGAGGACCCGGAGACCGTCGACACCGCCAGCGTCCTGGAGCGGGTCGAGCGGGTGCGCGGCAGCGAGCGGCTGCACCTCCTGGGCCGGCACGACGTCGGGCTCGCCGAGGGCGACCTGGTCATGCACCGGCGCAAGGCCCTGCCCGGGCACCCGAACGGCATGACCTTCGAGGCCTTCGACGCGAGCGGCGCCCGACTGCTCACCCGCACCTACTACAGCGTGGGTGGCGGCTTCGTCGTGGACGAGGAGGCGCTCGGCGTCGACCGGGTGGTGGTGGACGACACCGTCCTACCCCATCCCTTCACGAGCGGCCGTGATCTTCTCGCCCACTGCCGCGACCAGGGAGTGGGGGTCGCCGAGCTCATGCGCCGCAACGAGGAGGCCTTCCGCCCCTGGGCCCAGACCCGGGCACAGCTGCTCCACATCTGGTCGGTGATGCAGGGGTGCGTCGCCGCAGGGATCGCTCACGAGGGCGTCCTCCCGGGCGGTCTGCGGGTGCGTCGGCGGGCACCCGCCCTGCACACCAGGCTCCAGCAGGAGGGCTCCCGGGACGAGCCGTGGCACGCGATGGACTCGATCGACCTGTGGGCCATGGCGGTCAACGAGGAGAACGCCTCCGGCGGCCGGGTCGTCACCGCCCCGACCAACGGGGCGGCGGGGATCATCCCGGCCGTCCTGCACTACTACCGTCACCTCGTCCCAGGGGCTGACGACGACGGGGTGGTCGACTTCCTGCTCGCCGCCGCGGCGATCGGCATCATCATCAAGGAGAACGCCTCGATCTCCGGTGCCGAGGTCGGCTGCCAGGGCGAGGTGGGCTCGGCCTCGGCGATGGCCGCGGCCGGTCTGACCCAGGTGCTGGGCGGCAGCCCGGAGCAGGTCGAGAGCGCCGCAGAGATCGGGGTCGAGCACCACCTCGGTCTGACCTGCGACCCCGTCGGCGGGCTGGTGCAGATCCCGTGCATCGAGCGCAACGCGGTCGGCGCCGTCAAGGCCGTGCACGCCGCGCGGCTGGCCCGCAACGGCGACGGCACGCATACCGTCTCCCTCGACCAGGCGGTCAGGACCATGCGGCAGACGGGCCGCGACATGAAGCGGAAGTACAAGGAGACCTCCCGCGGAGGCCTCGCGGTCAACGTCATCGAGTGCTGAGGACGCGGCTGCCCGAGACGCAAGGTATGGCTTCGGCAAAGGTTCGCGGGAATCCCTTCCAGGCGTGGCGCGGTGGGCATAGCGTCCGGGGCATGAGTCATCGCCGACGCCGCCGACCGCTCATCGCCGCCCTGCTCGCCGCGCCCCTGACGCTCAGCCCCGTCGCCGCCGTGAGCGTCGGCAACGGGCCGGAGTACGACGGCAAGGGCAACATCACCACCGCGCACCTGTCGACCTACGAGGACCTTGCGCAGTTCCTGCAGAAGCAGGACGCCCGTCAGCAGGCCATGGACCTCGACGTCATCGGGCAGTCGGTCAAGGGGCGCGACCTCTACCTCGCCTCCTGGGTCTCCGACCCGGACAACCCGACCATCCTCTTCCTCACCCAGCAGCACGGCAACGAGCAGCTGACGACCGAGGGCGCGATGGAGTTCATCAAGCACCTCGGCACCGGCCGGGGAAGCGGCGTGCTCGACGGCGTCAACATCCTCGTCGTCCCGATGCTCAACCCCGACGGGGCGATGGGTGACGTGGACTTCTCGCTCGAGGACTACGTCGCCCACGGCGACCGGCACCTGACCCGCTACAACGCCCATGAGGTCGACCTCAACCGCGACCACGTCGACCGGCTCGAGCCCGAGACCCAGGCCCTGCACGACAACGTGCTCAGCGCCTACGACATCGACTACATGATCGACCTGCACCACCAGGGTGCCTACAGCGCGATCGGCGAGGAGTGGGTGTCCGGCTCGATCCTCTACCCCACGACCCCCAACGCCGACCCCGAGGTGGTGCAGCGTTCTCAGCAGCTCGGCGCCGTCGTCTACGACGCCGTCGACTCGACCGGCTGGGGTCTGCTGGGCAGGTACAGCGGTGGGTCGGCCGAGACCATCAGCCGCAACGGACTCGCCGTGGAGTACGGCATCGCCACGCTCCTCTTCGAGATGCGCGGCATGGCCGACCACGACTACGAGCCCTACGCACTCGGCGCCCGGAGCAGCGGTTATCTGGTGCGCCAGACGGTGATCACCCTCGAGGCCACGGCCCGGGCGATCGCCGACGGATCCATCGAGGCGGCGGACACGTCGTTCTGGGACACCCTGCCGACGCAGGAGTGGTACTACCCGGACGAGTGAGCCCACGGATCCGACGGCTGAGCCGACCGGTCAGCTCGACTGCCGGTCGGCTCAGTCGTCCCTGAGGAACTCACCCCCGCGCAGCACCACGCGTACCTCGAGATCGTCGTCCAGCCCGACGAGGTCGGCCCGGCTGCCGATCTGGAGCTCGCCGGCGTCCAGGCCGAGCGTGCGCGCCGGGAAGCGGGTGACCGCCTGCAGCGCCGCGCACCGGGCGACCCCGGCACCGACCGCGGTGCGCACCGCCCGGTCGAGAGTGAGGGTGCTGCCGGCGATGCTGCCGGTGGCGACCGTGCGGGCGACCCCGTCCACCACCTCGACGTCCATCGAGCCGAGCCGGTAGCTGCCGTCGGCACCACCGGCCGCGGCCATGGCATCACTGACCAGGATCATCCGCGACATCGTGCTGCGGGCGGTGAGCTCGACGATGTCGGGGTGGACGTGCACTCCGTCGACGATGAGCTCGACCGTCAGCCGTTCGTCCCCCAGGGCGGCGACGACGGGTCCGGGGTCGCGGTGCCGGATCGGTCGCATCGCGTTGTAGAGGTGGGTGACGACGGTCGCCCCGGCGTCGACGGCGGCGCGCAGCTGGTCGCCGTCGGCGTCGGTGTGCCCGACTGCGACGACGACGCCGGCCGCGACCAGCTGCTGGATCGCCTCCAGGCCACCGGGCAGCTCCGGGGCGAGGGTGACCATGCAGATGGTCCCGGCCCCGGCCGTCAGCAACGCGTCGATCTCGGCGGGGTCGGGGTGTCGCAGCACGGACGGGTCGTGGGCCCCGCGGTGCGTGGGGCTGAGCCACGGTCCCTCCAGGTGGATCCCGGCGATCATCCGACCACGGACGAGCGGGGCCAGAGCCCGCACCTGCGCCAGGAGCGTCTCGGCGTCGGCGGAGACCAGGGAGGCGACGACGGTGCTCGTCCCGGCCGCATGGTGCGCGGCGGCAGCCGCGCGGACCTCGTCGGGGTCGGTCGTGGCGAAGGTATGCCCGCCCCCACCGTGGCAGTGGATGTCGACGAAGCCCGGGGTGAGGAATCTCGTGTGCCGGTCGGAGGGGTTCCCGGGGGCACCGCGACCGAGCTGGGCGATGCGTCCCTCCTCGACCCCGACCCAGCCGTCGGAGAGGGTGCCGTCCGCCCAGAGGATCTCGTCCGCGGAGAGGATCATGCGCGGCGTCCCCGCGTGCCCCGCAGGGTGGCTGCCGCTGCGGCAGCGCTGGCGGCACCGCCGCCGTAGGTGCGTACCACGCAGGCGGGGGTGCTGCCCTCGGGGAGGTCCCGCAGGCCGGCGTGCACGAGCACGGTCGCCTGCGCCAGCAGGGCCCGCGTCAGGTCGTGGTCCAGAGGTGTCTGGTCATCGCTCACGAGGACCAGTGGACCACGGCCGGTGTCCTCCAGGGCGGCATCCGGCTCGGCCGTCGTGCCGCCGAGCCCCTCGGCCAGGACCCGGATGAGCACCTCCTGGCGCGCTCCGCTGGCGATGTTGGCGCGCCCGCTCAGCGCCACCACGACGGGTCCCTCCAAGGCAGGGATGGCGCCGGTGACGCGGACTGCCCGGGTGGCGACAGCCCACCCCTCCTGGGCTGCCGCCACCGGGTCCGGGGACGGGTGCTCACCGGCGCCGCCGAGTCCTGCCCGATCGGCGGCGTGCCGGGTGGCGAGGCTCTCGACGCGGCGCGCGGCGTCGAGGAGCCGCTCCTCGGCGAGCTCCCCAGCCCGCACCGCCCCGACGATGGCGTCCGCGAGGCCCAGGGTGTCGGCCTGGGCGTCGTAGTCGCCGGGGTAGACGGGGTTGCCGATGCAGAGCAGGTCGGCTCCGGCCGCGAGCGCCATGACCGCGGCCCGCTCCCTGCCGTAGCCCTGCGCCACCGCGGCCATGTCGAGCGCGTCGGTGCAGATGACGCCCTCGAAGCCCAGCTCCTCGCGCAGCAGCCCGAGCACGGCAGGGTTGAGCGTGGCGGGGAGATCGCCGTGCTCCGGCACGACGAGGTGGCCGGTCATGATCATCGGCACCCCCGCGCGCACGGCCGCGGCGAAGGGCACCAGCTCCCGCTCCCGCAGGGTCGGCCCGTCGACCTCGAGCACCGGCAGGTCCAGGTGGGAGTCGACGCGGGTGGACCCGTGCCCGGGGTAGTGCTTGGCGCAGGCCACCACACCGGCCTCGGCCAGGCCCTCCACGGCCGCCACGACGTGGCGCGCGACCAAGGACGGGTCGGAGCCGAAGGAGCGCACGCCGATCACCGGGTTGTCCGGCTCGGTGTTGACGTCGGCGTCCGGGGCGGCGGTCAGGTCGATGCCGACGGCCCGCAGCTGACCGCCCAGCCCGCGCATGACCCGCCGGGTGAGGTCGACGTCGTCGACGACCCCGAGCGCGAGCGCGCCAGGCCAGGGGGATCCCTCCCGGTGGTGCAGCCGGGTGACCGTGCCACCTTCCTCGTCGGCGCAGACCAGCGCCGCCTCGCGGCGGGCGTGGACCTCCTCCGCCAGTGCGCTGACCTGCTCGTCGTCCTCGACGTTGTGGCCGAACAGCCAGACTCCGGCCAGGCCCTCGTCGAGCAGGTCCCCGAGCCAGGGCGGCATCGTCGTGCCGGTGAAGCCGGGGACGAGCACCCCCAGCGCCGCCTGGCGCACCCGGTCCTGCCCGTGCGGTGCGTCGGTCGAGGTCATCCCTTGGTCGCTCCTGACATGAGTCCGCTGGAGAGCCGCGACTGGACGGCGACGAAGAAGATCATGACCGGGAGGGTGATGATCGAGCTGGCTGCCATGACGGCACCCCAGTCGGTGCCGCTGCGGGTGAAGAAGGCCCGCAGGCCGACGGCGGCGGTGTACATGTCGTCGTCGGCCATGAAGGTGAGGGCGAAAATGAACTCGTTCCACGCCAGGATGAAGCTGAAGACGCTCACCGCGACCAGGCCGGGGGCCACGAGCGGGAAGAGCACCTTCCAGAACATCTGCCACCACGAGCACCCGTCGAGGTAGGCCGCCTCCTCCAGCTCCATCGGGACCGCCGCGACGAAGCCGCGCAACGTCCAGATGGCGAAGGAGAGGCTGAAGGCGATGTAGATGACCGACAGCCCGAGCAGGCTGTTGAGGAGCCCGAGCGTCTTGGCCTGGAGGAAGAGCGGGATGACCAGAGCCTCCATCGGCACCATCTGCACGATGAGGATCATCATGAGGATCTTCGTGCGCCCCGAGAACCGGAAGCGGGCGACGGCGACCGCGGCGAAGAGGGCCAGGAGCCCGCTGGCGAGGACCGTGACGACGGCGACGACGAGCGAGTTGAGCAGGTAGTCGGGGAAGCGGGTCTCGGTGAGCACCCGGCTGAAGTGCTCGAACGTCAGCCCGCCGGGGATGATGCCACGACCGCCAGCGTTCGCGTCCTCGTCCACGGCGGTGGAGAGCATGACGAACACCGGGAACAGACTGAAGACGACGACGGCCAGCGAGGCGACCACGAGCCCGGACCTGCTCATCAGACGGCTCACAGCTCCTCCTCCTTGAAGAGGGTGCGCAGGTACAGCGCGGTGATGCCCAGCAGCAGCAGGGTCAGCAGCACCGCGATCGCGGCACCGAGCCCGAACTGGTTCTGGGACATGGCGGTGATGTAGGACCAGGTGCCCAGGTTGAGGACCTCACGGTTGGACCCGTCCCCGCCCGGCATGAGGTAGATCTGGGTGAACACCTTGAAGTCCCAGATCGTCGACAGGATGGTGACGATCGCGAAGACCGGCTTGAGCATCGGCAGCGTGACGTGGCGGAACCGCTGCCAGGCGTTGGCGCCGTCGATCATCGCCGCCTCGGGCAGCTCGGAGGGGATGGTCACGAGCCCGGCGAGCACCGTCACGGCGACGAAGGGGAAGCCGTGGTGCACGACGTTGAGGGTGGCGATGGCGTAGAACCAGCCCCGCTCGGTGAAGAGGTTCGTCGTGGCGACGTCGATGAGGCCGAGCTGGCCGAGGATCCCGGTGAGGAAGCCCGCCCGGGCGTCGAAGAGATAGACCCAGACGTAGGTCCCCGTCACCGCCGGCACCGCCCAGGCGGCCATGACCGACATGGTCACCAGGGTCCGCCAGCCGGGGGACAGCCGGTGCAGGAGCAGGGCCACGAGGGTGCCGACCGCGACGGTCAGCACCACGCAGACCACGGCGAAGACGACCGTGTTGGGCAGGGCGACCCGCCACAGCCGCTCGTCGGTGAGGATGTCGCGGTAGTTCTGCAGGCCGACGATCTCGGCCCCGCCTCGGACCAGCTCGCGCAGGCCGAAGTCCTGGAAGGACAGGATGACGACCCGCACCATCGGCCACAGCAGCAGGATGCCGATGACGGCCAGGGTCGGCGCGAGCAGCAGCCACGGCCGCCGCGCCGACCCCAGGGCGGGCGAGCTCACGAGCCGAAGATCTCGTTCATCTCGTCTGCGGCGGTGGTGGCGGCCTCCTCCGCGTCGGCCCCGCCCCCGAGGATGGACTCCATCATCGCGGGGATGGTCTGCGCGCCCTCGACCTGGCCCCACAGCGGGGTGACCGGGAGCGTGGCGCTGCCGTCCTTCATCTGCAGGGCGAACGGCGCCACCAGCGGGTCCTCGGCCTCCTCGAGCTGGGTCAGCAGGTCGTCCGTCGCGGGGAAGAAGCCGGTCTGCTCGCCCCACATCTCGGCATACTCGCCGGTCGTCATCATCTCGACGAAGGTCCAGGCGAGCTCCTGGTTCTCGGCCGTCTCGAAGACGGACAGGTGCGAGCCGCCCGCGAAGGAGGGCGACATGCCGCCGTCCGGGCCGGGGATCGGCACGACGCCCAGCTTGCCCTCCATGTCGGCGTTGGCCTCGACGATGGACTTCGGGGTCCAGGAGCCGCTGATGATCATGCCGGCCTCGCCACGCGCGAAGGCGTCGCGGGTGTCGGCCTCGTTCCACGTGCTCGCGGCCGGGGTGGACAGCTCGTGCTCCTCGACCAGGGACTCCAGGTAGGCCAGGCCCTCGACCGCCTCGGGGGAGTCCAGGCCGGAGGCCCAGGTGTCGCCCTCCTGCACGGCGATCTCACCGCCGGCACCCCAGATGAACGGGGTGGTGGTGTGCGTCGAGTTGGGGATCGGGAAGGGGATGAGGTCCGGGTCGGCCTCCTTGAGGGCTTCACCGGCCTCCGCCAGCTCATCCCAGGTGGTGGGCGGCTCGATGCCGTTCTCCTCGAAGAGGTCGGCGCGGTAGATGATCGAGCGGACGCCGGCGTACCACGGGGCGCCGTAGACGGCGCCGTCGTAGGTGCCGGACTCCAGCACGCTGTCGACGTAGGCGTCGCCCAGGCCGGACTCCTCGATCTGCGGGCCGAGGTCCATGAGCGCGCCGGCGTCCCCGAACTCGGGGGTCCAGGTGGTGCCGACCTCCGCGACGTCCGGGCCGGTGCCGCCGGCGATCGAGTTGACGAACTGGTCGTGCGCCGAGGCCCACGGGATGAACTGGATGTCCAGGGTGGCGCCGGTCTCCTCCTCGAAGGCCGTGCTCACCTCCTCGAAGAAGGGCGTGGCGTCCGGGTTGGTGCCCTCCATGATCCAGACGCTGAGGGTCTCGCCGGAGGCGTCCATGGATTCATCGGATCCGGCGTCGCCGCCGGAGCCGGTGTCCTCGCCCCCGCCGCAGGCGGAGAGGGTGAGGGAGGTGATCGCCGCGAGCGTCAGCAGGCGGGTGGCGCGTGAGGTGCGCGTCATGATGGTGTCCTTTCAGGGGTGTTCGAGTGGTCGTGAGGTATGCCGTGCCCCGGCTGCCGCGCCGGGGCGGCGGTCGGGAAGATGTCGACGAGGATGCGGTAGCGGTCGCCGCGGTAGACGGAGCGGACGAACTCGGCCGCCCGCCCATCCGCGACCCGGGAGGTGCGCTCGAAGAGGAAGGCGGGCGAGCCCTCGTCGGTGCCCAGCTGCTCGGCCTCCTCGGCGGTGACGAGGTGCGGCTCGATGGTCTGGGTGCCGGCGCTGATCGTCAGCCCGTAGCGCGACTCGAGCAGCTGGTAGTAGGAGGCGTCCTCCAGGTCGGTGCCGGTGAGACCGGGCACGAGCTCGGTCGGCACGTGCAGATCCTCCAGCGCCATCGGCTCACCGTCGGCGGTCCGCACCCGGCGCACGTGCACGACCGGCGAGTGCGCCTCGATGCCGAGCACCGAGGCGAGCATTATCCCGGCCGGCTGCTGCCGGGCCCACACCGTGTGGGCGCCGGGGGTCATGCCGCGCGAGCGCATGTCGGTGGAGAAGGACGTGGCCGACAGCTGCTGGTCGACCCGGGCCGGGGCCACGAAGGTCCCGGCGCCGGGGCGGCGCAGCAGGCGGTGGTCGGCCACGAGCGACTCCACCGCGCGCCGCAGCGTCATCCGGGCGACCCCGAGGTGGGCGGCGAGGTCACGCTCGGCGGGCAACGGCTCGCCGGGGCGCATCGGCGCGATGAGGTCCTCCAGCTCGCGGCGGACCAGCTCGGCCTTGCCCACCCGGGAGCCACCCGCCGACCCCGCCGGAGCCGGGGTGGCGGGGGCTCCGGTGGGCTCGGCGCTCATCGTCCGCGCACCGGCCGCGACGCCGTGGACTGGGTGTTGTCGACGGCGAGCGCGGTGACGACGTAGACGTCGTGGCGCTCGCCCTCGGGGTCGACCCAGTCGGTGTCGCCCGTGCCGAGCACGGCGACGAGGCTGTCGGCGTCGAGGTCCGCGCAGTCGACGAGGCCCGGCGCGCGCCGGTCGTCGATGCGGTAGACCGCGAAGCCGGCGTCCTCGCCCTCGTGGCTCCACGACACCTGGGTGCCCTCGGCGGTGCGGTCGGTGCGCACCGCGGTGGGTGCGGCGACCTCGTCCGTGGTGCCGGGGTTGAGGGCCGGGGGCAGGGCCGGGTTGGCGTAGTGCTGCTCCTGCAGCAGGTCCCAGTGGTCGAGCCGGTTGGCGCGGACGTCCTTGGCCGAGAAGTAGACGTCCCCGGTGACCTGGGGGTACTGCTCGTTGAAGTCGAGGTGGCGCACCATCTCCTCGGGGTTCGACCACTCGGGCGACTGGGTGGAGGTGCCGACCTTGTAGGTCGCCTGCCCGATCCACAGCGCCACGTCGGTGCCCTCGACCTGCTCGCTCCACCAGGGCACGAGCACGTCGTAGGCCGCCGGGGCGAAGCCGATGGACCAGTAGACCTGGGGCAGGACGTAGTCCAGCCACTCCTCCTGCACCCAGAGGCGGGTGTCGGCATACAGGTCGTCGTAGGTCTGGGCCCCGGCAGTGGTGTCCGAGCCCGCCGGGTCGGTGCCGGCGTTGCGCCAGACGGCGAACGGGCTGACCCCGAAGGCGACGTGCGGCTTGGCCGCAGAGATCTGCTCGGAGAGGCCCTCGATGAGCTGGTTGATGTTGTCGCGCCGCCAGTCGTCGCGGTCCTCGAAGTCGCCGCCGAATTCCGCGTAGCTGGCGTCGTCGGGGAACTCCTGGCCGGCCACCGGGTAGGGGTAGAAGTAGTCGTCGAAGTGGACGCCGTCGATGTCGTAGCGCTCGACGGCCTCCATGATGACGGCGGTGGTGTGCTCGCGGACCGCGGGCACGCCCGGGTCGTAGTAGAGCTTGCCGCCGTACTCCACCGTCCAGTCGGGGTTGACCCGCGCGGGGTGGTCCTCGGCGAGCACCGTGGGGTCGGTGCCGGTGAGGGTCACGCGGTAGGGGTTGAACCAGGCGTGGAAGTCCAGCCCGCGGGCGTGGGCCTGCTCGACCGCGAAGGCGGTCGGGTCCCAGCCGCCGAAGTCGGCACCCTGCTCGCCGGTGAGCCAGGCGCTGCTCGGCTCGAGCTCGGAGGGCCAGAAGGTGTCGGCGGTCGGGCGGATCTGGACGACCACGCTGTTGAGGCCGTTGGCCTTGGCCTCGTCGTACCACGCGACGAGCTCGGCCTGCGCCTGCTCGGGGGAGAGGCCGGGTCGCGAGGGCCAGTCGATGTTGGCGACGCTGGCGATCCAGACGCCGCGCATCTCGTGCAGGGGCGCCTCGGGCGCCGGGCTGCAGGAGGTCCAGGGAGCTGCGGTCGTCGTCGGGGCGGCCTGCGAGGTGGCGGCGCTCCCGAGGGCGAGGGCGGCGCCGAGGGGGATGACGGCGCTCGCCAGGGCGGTGCGGGGTAGGCGGTGCGGTGCGGGCATCTGCTCTCACGTCCTTGTCAGAGACATCTAGACCAACGGTGCTAGACCAATGGTCCAGAGATTGGCATACTGCCTCACGTGATGTCAACGATGACCGGAGGACGCGGCGTGGCGCCGACGATGCTGGCGATGGACCTGGGCAAGACGGGAGCGCGGGTCCGCTGGCGCCGCGGGGAGCAGGCGGAGGAGGTCGAGGTCGCGGGGGCGGTCGGTCTCTCCGGCCGCGACGGGGTGGCGCAGGTGGTCGAGGCCCTGCGGACCGCGCGTCGTGCGCTCGGCCAGGGGACGGACCGGCCGGACGTCCTCGCCGTCGGGCTCGTCGGCTACCGCGCCGCCGCGCCGCTCGTCGGCCCGCTCGCCGGGGCCCTGGTCGAGGAGGTCGCCGACGTCGTGCTGCTCACCGGCGACCTCACCACGACCTACGTCGGCGCGCTCGGCACCCGGCCCGGGGTGGTCGTCGCCGCCGGGACCGGCGCGGTCGCCCTGGGGCTGGACGGCACCGGGCGCAGCGTCGTCCACGACGGGTGGGGCTACCTGCTCGGCGACGACGGCAGCGGGTATGCCATCGGTCGCGCCGGTCTCCGCGCCGCCCTGGAGTACCGCGACGGGCGCGGCGGGTCGTGCGCGCTGGAGCGGGCTGCCCGGGCCCGGTTCGGTGACCTGGCGGGACTGCCCTCGACGATCCAGTCCGCGGAGCACCCGGCGCGCCTCGTCGCCTCCTTCGCGCCCGACGTCGCCGCCGCGGCGCGGGAGGGCCATGAGGTCGCCGTGCGGATCTGGCGCGCCGCGGGCGAGGCGCTGGCGCACACGGCCGTGGCCTGCCGCAACCAGCTGGGGTCCGACCTGCCGATCTGTCTGGCCGGGGGGCTCACCGCTGCCGAGGCGCTCCTCAGCGAGCCCTTCGCCGAGGTCGTCGGGGAGACCGTCGTGGCGCCGTCCGGCACCGCGCTCGACGGCGCCGAGCAGCTGGCCCACGAGGCCTGGGCGGGTCGGGTCGACCCGGCCCTGGCCGGGCTGGTCACCCTCGCGCGACGGGAGCGCGCGACTGCCCACGCTGACGCGGGGCAGGACGCTCCGGCCGGGTCCGCGCCGACCGACTGGACGCCACCCGAGTCCGCCTCGCCCGATGATGCCCCGCCCGCGATTCCTGACGCTGCGGCGAGGGAGAGCGGGTCGCCGGAGGTGATCGGCGCCCTGGCCACCGAGGGCGTGCGGGAGGACCTGCTCGATCTCGACGAGCGGCATACCGAGGACGTCCTGCGGGCGCTCTGGGAGGCGGAGGCGACCGTGGCCCCGGCCCTGCTCGGCGTGGTCCCGACTGTCGCGGCCGCGGTGGACGACATCGCGCAGCGACTGCGCGGCGGTGGGCGCATGTTCTACCTCGGCGCGGGCACCCCCGGCCGCCTTGCTTTCGTCGATGCCTCCGAGCTGCCGCCGACCTACGGCACCCCCGCAGAGCTGGTGCGGGCGCTGCCGGCCGGTGGGGTCGAGGCGATGGTGCGCGCCCGCGAGGGTGCGGAGGACGACGGCCCGGCAGGGGCTGGCATGGTCCGTGAGGCCGGTGTCGGCCCGCAGGACGTCGTCGTCGGCATCAGTGCCTCGGGGCGGACGCCCTACGTCCTCCACGGGCTCCGGGCCGCGGCCGAGGTGGGCGCGCTCACGGTGGCGGTGTCCAACAACGAGGGGGCCCGCGCCTCCACCGGGGTGGACCACGCCATCGAGGTCCCGACGGGGCCGGAGGTCATCAGCGGCTCGACCCGGCTCAAGGCGGGCACGGCGCAGAAGATGCTGCTCGTAGCGCTGTCGACGGCCGTGATGGTGCGCCTGGGCAAGACCCACGGGCCGTTCATGGTCGACATGCAGGCCTCCAACGTCAAGCTGCGCGACCGTGCCGTGCGCATGGTGCAGCGGGTCTCCGGCTGCGGGGCGGCGGAGGCCACCGCCGCTCTGGAGTCGGCGGGCTGGAGCACCAAGGTCGCGGTCGTGCAGCTGCTCGGGGGTATGCCGACCGACCAGGCCCGAGAGGCGCTCGCTCGAGGTGACGGCTCCGTGCGGGATGCCCTCGCTCGAGGTGACGGCTCCGTGCGGGACGCGCCGGTCCAGGACGCGCTAGCCCAGGACGGTGGCACGCGATGATCGTCGTCGGTGTCGGCTCCGGCACGAGCGTCGACGGGATCGACGTCGCCGCGCTCGACCTCGAGCTCGACCACGAGGTGGTGCGAGCCCGCCTGCTGGGCTGCGACACGATGCCCTTCGACACGACTCTGCGCGAGGAGGTCCTCGCAGCCTTCCCGCCGGGGCAGGCCGGGATGCAGGAGGTGTGCCGCCTCGACACGCGCCTGGGTCAAGCGCTGGCGGAGGCGGTGGCGACCCTCGGGGTCGAGCTCGCCGGGGGAGCGCCCGACCTGGTCTCCTCCCACGGGCAGACGTTCTTCCACGACGTCGTCGACGGCGAGGTCGCCGGGACGCTCCAGCTGGGGCAGCCGGCCTGGATCGCCGAGCGCACCGGCGCGCCCGTCGTCTCCGACCTGCGCGTCGCCGACGTCGCGGCCGGGGGTCACGGAGCCCCGTTGGCGAGCACCTGGGACGCGCTGTGGCTCGGTGGCCGGGGGCACACCTGCGCCGCGCTCAACCTCGGCGGCATCGCCAACGTCACCATCGTGCCGCCGGAGTCCTCGGTCGGCGATGGGGTGCGGGCCTTCGACACCGGGCCGGCCAACGCGCTGGTCGATGCCGTGGTGGCCCGCCAGACCGGCGGCCGCTCGACCTTCGACGCGGACGGTGCGGGCGCCGCGGCGGGCCGCGTCGACGCCGACCTGCTGCAGGTCCTCATGGCCGACGGATACTACGCGCTCACCCCGCCCAAGACGACCGGCAAGGAGCACTTCCACCTCGGCCACGTCGACGACGCGCTCATGCGCCTGGGGCGCACGGTCGAGGGCGATGATCTGCTCGCCACCCTCACCGCGCTCACCGTCCGTACCGTGGCCGACGCCCTGCGTCCGGTCGGCGCCGCGGAGGTCGTCGTGAGCGGGGGAGGAGCCCGCAACCGCACGATGATGCAGGGCCTGCGGCGCGCGCTCCCCGGCGTGGACGTCGTGACCAGCGACGCGCACGGCATACCCGTCGACGCCAAGGAGGCGTGCCTTTTCGCCCTCCTCGGCTTCCTCACCTGGCACGGGGTGCCGGGCACGGTCGCCGGGGTCACCGGGGCGCGGCACGCTTGTCTCGCCGGTCGCCTCACCCCCGGCCTCGACCCGCTGCGACTGCCCGAGCCCGCTGCGTCCCGCCCGACCCGCCTGGAGGTGGTGCGCTGATGGAGGTGGTGATCCGTCCCGACCACGCCGACCTGGGTCGGCTCGCGGGCGAGGTGGTCGCCCGGCTGGTGGGTGAGCGGCCCCGCGCCGTGCTCGGGGTCGCGACGGGTTCCAGCCCCCGCCCCGTGTATGCCGACCTCGTCGCCCGGGTGCGGGCCGGCAGCCTGGACCTGTCGGGCGTGAGCACCTTCTCCCTGGACGAGTACGTCGGGCTGCCCGAGGGTCACCCGAGCAGCTACCGAGCCGAGATCAGGCGGGAACTCACCGACCTGGCGGGCATCCCGCCCGCTCAGGTGCACTCCCCGCACGGAGACGCCGAGGACCTGCCGGCCGCGGCGGCCGCCTACGAGTCGCTCATCGCGCAGTCCGGCGGCGTCGACGTGCAGCTGCTGGGGCTGGGCAGCGATGGGCACATCGCCTTCAACGAGCCGGGGAGCTCGCTCGCGAGCCGCACCCGCATCAAGACGCTCACCCGGCGCACCCGCGAGGACAACGCGCGCTTCTTCGACGGCGATGCCGACGCCGTGCCGACCCACTGCCTGACGCAGGGCCTGGCGACGATCCTGCAGGCCCGGCACGTCGTGCTGCTCGCCATGGGCGAGGGCAAGGCGCGGGCGGTGGCGGAGCTCGTCGAGGGCGCGGTGTCGGCGCGGTGGCCGGCGACGGTGCTGCAGTGGCACCCGCACGTCAGCGTGCTCATCGACGAGGCCGCGGCCAGTCGGCTGGAGCTCGCGGGCTACTACCGCGAGGCCTGGGCCAACAAGCCGGACTGGCAGGGGCTGTGACCCTTCAGCCGGCCCCGAGGACGAGCAGCGCGGCGGCGAAGAGCACCCCGGTGGTGATGAGGATGACCGTGGTGTAGCCGAGGATGTCGCGGATCTTCAGGCCGGCGATGGCCAGCAGGGGCAGCGCCCAGAAGGGCTGGATCATGTTGGTCCACTGGTCGCCGTAGGCGATGGCCATCACCGCCACCTCGGGGTCGACGCCCAGGCTCTGGGCTGCCTCGAGCAGCACCGGCCCCTGCACCGCGATCTGCCCGCCGCCGGAGGGCACGAAGAAGTTGACGATGCCGGCGGAGAGGAAGGCGAGGGTGCCGAAGGTCGCCGGCGTCGAGATCGAGACCATCGCCTCGGACAGCACCGTGATGAGACCGGTGCCGGCCATGATGCCCATGATCCCGGCATACAACGGGAACTGCAGGAGGATCTCGCCGACGTTGGCCGCCGCCCGCTGCGTGAGCTCGATGATCTCGAAGGGGTTGCGCACGAGCAGCAGGCACAGGGTGAGGAAGGTCCAGTTGACGATGTCGAGGGTGACCGTGCCGCCGCCGCTGAAGTGGATGACGAGGTAGGCGAGCAGCAGGAGCCCCGGGATGAGCGTCAGCACCCGGGACGCGTCGAGCCGGTCCGCGGGGGTGGTCACGTCATACCGGATCTCGTCGTCGCTCATCCGGTGCTCAGGCATCTCGAGGATCTCGCTCGTGCCGCGCGGCGCCATGAGCGCGATCGTGCCCGCGACGACGATGACGGCCAGGACGGCGGTCACCATGTTCCACGTCGAGAAGGTCGTCTCGGTGATGGGCAACGTCTGGCCGAGCTGCTCGCTCACGAAACTGTCCGGGGTGGCGGCGACGAGCGGGGCCGAGCCGGAGTAGCCCATGTGCCAGACGACCATGCCGGTGTATCCGGCGGCGACCAGCAGCGGGAAGTGGCGCGGTTCGCCGCGGCGTCGTCCCTCGGCAGCCACCTCCTTGGCGAGCAGCGCCCCGACGACCAGGCCGAGGCCCCAGGTGAACAGTCCGGCCACGCAGGTCACGAGGGCGACGAAGACGTAGGGCATCACCCGTCCGCTCGGCACGGCGGCGAGTCGCCGGAGTCCGGCGCGCACCGGCCCGGTGTTGGCCAGGATGTAGCCCAGCAGGAGGATCAGCGCCATCTGCGTCATGAAGGCCAGCAGCCCGGACAGGCCGTCGCCCCAGGCGCGGACGACGTCCACGGGGCCGGCGTCGGTGAGGCCGAGGGCCGCCACCATGACCACGACGGTCAGGACGATCGCGAAGACCAGGGCCGAGGGGATGAAGCGCTCGACGACGGAGTTCAGCGGGCCCATGGCTCGCTGGACACCGGTGCGGCTGGGGGACGTGCTCATGGGGACGGACCTCGGATCCTGGACGGCGGCGGGGGTTCTGGCCCGAAGGTTAACGCTCGCCAGGGTCGTGGTCCGGGAGGTCGCCCGGGTGTGTGCGGGGGTCAGGCCCGAGGGAGTCTCAGAAGGTCAGGACGGTGCGGCCCTCGACGACGAGGTTGCGCAGGCTGGCGTGACCGCGGTTCTCGGTGAGCAGCTCGAAGCCCGCGCCGGTGACCTCGTCGGCGACCTTGTGTGCCTTGGCGCAGTAGCCGCAGGCGCCGCGCACGACCGGGCGCAGCTTCTCCAGCAGGCCGTGCAGCTGGTGGTCCCCGGCCGTCAGGGCGGCCAGGCTCTCGGTGCCCGAGCCGTCGAAGACGATGGTCACGTCGTCGCCGGCCTCCACGAACTCGCGCGCGGTGTCGAGCCCGCGGTAGACCGCTGCCATGTCCTGGGCGATGTCGGTGAGGATGACGATGGCTGCGTGATGGGTCATGGGATGGTCCTCTCGTCGGTGCGGCGTCGCCTGCGATTGCCGCGACGTGGGAAAGAACAGACAGGTCTGTCTTTCCATTCCACGGCCCGCTCCGTATGCTGTCCGGGTGAGCACGTCGACGACCGCGGGACGCGTCCGGTCCACGCCCGATGAGGTGCACGAGCGGATCCTGGAGACGGCGGACCGGTTGTTCTACGCCGAGGGGGTCCACGCCGTCGGAATCGACCGGATCATCGCCGAGGCCGGTGTCGCCAAGGCCAGCCTCTACGGGCACTTCTCGACCAAGAGCGACCTCGTGGCGGCCTACCTGCGTCGACGCTCGCAGCGTTCCGGAGAGCGGCTGCGCGAGACCCTCGGGGGGCTGCCGGCCGGTGCGGCGCGGGATCGCGTGCTCGTCATCATGGAGGACCTCTGGGCCTGGCTGCACGAGGACACCTTCCGCGGCTGCCCCTTCATCAACGCGACCGCCGAGTATGCCGACCCCGACCACCCGGTGCGGCGGGAGGTGGCCGCGCACCGGCGCGCCTTCGTGGCGCTCCTGCACGAGCAGGTGAGCGACCGGCCGGACGCCGACCTCCTCGCCGCCGCGTTGGCCCTGATCTACGACGGGACGCTGGTGGCGGCGCAGGTGGATGGCGCGGTGGCGGCGGAACGGACGTCCCGCCACCTCGTCGGCACGCTGCTGGACCACGACGGCGCGACCCAGGACGTGCACGTGTCCAGGTCGGGGGAGAGGGCATGAGCGAGCACTCCGCACCGGTGCCCTTCGAGGTCTACCAGCCCGGGGCATACCTGCACGGCACGAAGGCAGACCTGCACCCCGGGGATCTGCTCGATGCCGGCCGCGAGTCGAACGTCGAGTTGGGGCGAGTGATGAACTACGTCTACTTCACCGAGACCCTCGACGCGGCGACGTGGGGTGCCGAGCTGGCTGTGAGGGAGGGGCGGGGCCGGATCTACCTCGTCGAGCCGACCGGTGAGTTCGACGATGATCCGAACGTCACCGACAAGCGCTTCCCCGGCAACCCGACCAGGTCCTACCGATCCCGCTCGCCGCTACGGGTCGTCGGCGAGGTGGCAGACTGGGCCGGGCACCCACCGGAGCAGGTGCAGGCGATGCGCGACGGGCTGGCTGAGCTGCGGCGGCGGGGGGATGCCGTCATCGAGGACTGACGCACCGTGGTTCACCGACGAAGGGGCAGGGTGGCAGTGGTGAGACCGACGCTCTTCCTCATGGTCGGGCTCCCCGGGACCGGCAAGACGACGGCGGCCCGGGTGATCGAGCGGGAGCACGAGGCGCTGCGGCTGACGAAGGATGCCTGGATGAGGGCGCTCTATGGCGCGGGGAACCCGTCGGCGGCGTCGGACGTCATCGAGGGCCGACTGGTTGAGATCGGTCTACGCGCCCTGGAGCTCGGCATCGACGTGGTCATCGACTTCGGACTGTGGGGCCGCGACGAGCGCAGCGCCTTGCGCCAGGCCGCGGCCGATCGGGGCGCCGACGTGGTCATGGTCTATCTCGAGCTCGATCCGGTGGAGCAGCGCCGACGGATCGACCGGCGACAGGCCGACGAGCCCCACAGCAGCTGGCCGATGTCTGACGACGAACTCGCCCTCTGGGCCGCGACGATCGAGGTCCCGACACCGGGGGAGCGCGACGGGAGCGAGCCGGTCGACCCTCCGCCGGAGGACTTCCCCACCTGGGACGCCTGGCGAGAGCACCGGTGGCCCCCGGCGGTCCGCTGAGGGCTGGGATCAGGTCCGACCTTCCGCACCCTGGGGGCACGGGCGAGGCGGCTCGGCCGAGAAAGTCGACGCCCTGGTGGGGAGAAGGACCCGGAGCAGTCCGATGAGGCCCCCCGCGAGCAGGATCCCACCAGCGACCGCACTGGACGCACGATCGGGCCAGGGGAGGATCTGCGGCTGGGTGAACATCCCCACGACGACGGGCTCCGCGAGGGCTGCCACCGGGACGACCAGCCGAGCCAGCACACCGAGGAGGCCTGGGCGCCGGGCGGCAGCGCCGATGAGGCCGAGCGGCCCTCCGGTGATGGCCGCCGCGAGGAACCACGAGGAGTTGCTGGCCCACACCTCGGGCGGGAAGACCCCGAGGAGACGGCCGAGCCCATAGTGGACCAGCAGCGCGAGAGTCCCGGCCATGAGACCCGCGAGGACGGCCTGGGGCACGCGCCGCACCAGCCATCCGGCCACGATGCCCAGCCCCGCCCACGCCGTGCCGCTGTTGACCACCTTGCTGACCGTGAGACGGGTGGCCTGGAGGATGTCGGCCTGCCCTGAGAGCTGAGCCTCACTGGTGAGGTTGCTGATGAGCGACACCAGGGCCAGCCCCGTGGCCGCGGCGACGACCCAGAGCCAGCCCCGCCGGGTCACGCTGCCGCCGGACGCCGCAGGTCGGCCAGCCGAGATCGCCCTCATGGGTCGGAACAGTAGTGGACGGCATACCCCCTGACGGCGAGACCCGGGATCGTGTTCTCCTGGACCTCGTGACCCCGGCTCGGCCACGAGGCTTCACACGCGTGACCGGCCGATGTCACCCCGACCAGGCCACGTGAGAAGGCAAAGGCGCCGGAAGAGGTTCAACTGGCCCGTCATCAGCGGATTCTTCGTCTTCTGCGCCCTGGTGTATGCCGCGCTGCAGATGGCCATGGGCGACCCGTGGTGGAAGTCTGTCCTGTCCGCCCTGCTGTGGGCTGCGTTCTTCGTCCCGGTCATGGTGTGGTTGATGGGGCGCACGAGTGCGATGGTGCGCCAGAGCGTGCGACACGGCTCGGAACCCCACCGCTCGCGGGAGCAGCAGGATGCGGCGCATCCGGCCGCAGCAGCTTGGGTCAACGCGGAGTAAGCGTTTGCCCATCTTTGGGTCAACTGCGTTCGATCAGTCCGCGGAAGCAGCTCTGCGCAGTGACGCCAGGGCAGGCATCACCGTGGGAGGGCTGCGTATGCGGCGCCGCTCACCATGGGTCACTCGTGAGACTCGGCCAACGCGCGGTGTACTGGCTGACCTTCTCCTCGTAGACCTTCCGAGGCGCCAGTCGGCGATGCGGGCGCAGATGCATGGCGAGGACATCGCCGAGCCCGAAGGGGGCGTGGAACCGCAAGCCACCATGGTCCTGGGTGATGCCGACGCAGCAGGTCGTCGAAGCGAAAGCATCGATGGCATCCGTCGCGCTGACGAAGGGAGGGCAGGTCACGCCGAACTTCGCTTCGTACCACAGGTGCACACGGGCCTGATTGCGGACCTGAACCGGTCTGGGGGCCTCGGGGAAGAGATCTGTCGCAGCACGAATGACGTCGTCCTCGGCCTCCCATGACAGGTCCGTGCGGTCGTAGTAGAAGACGTCGTAGTCCTGGATGCCATACCCGGGTGGTCGCCCCTCGATACGGTTCCAGACGTTCTGGAAGACGGCACCGGCCGTGAGCCACCACTCCGGGAGTCCTAGCGAAGGGAAGCGGTCCAGGATCTCAGCGCAGACGGGGTCGGCGAGCACCGCGGCAAGGACCGTCTGCCCGGTCTGGTCCGACGGCGACAACACCGCTCGAGTCTCCCAGGAGTTAGTGAAGGGCGCGCTGGCAGACCATCAAGGCGTTGCCGTCCGGGTCCTCGAACTGGACGAAGAAGACGCTGCCGATGTCGCGATGGGCGTCCAGGGCGATGCCGGGCCCGTCGTCGGTCGGGATGTCGAGGATCGTGTCGCCGTGCGAGGGGTGCCGGGCTCGAAACCCAGCACCTCGGCATACCACCGTGCGGACCTCGCGATGTCGCGCACAGGGATGAAGACCTGCCCCACGTGTCGCCGGATGGGGGAACACTGACTGTCTGTCACGCACGTCACCCGACTCAGCCGACGGCCGCGATCGGTGCCGTGGCAGGCACGCCGGACCCGTCACGCTTGTCGTTCGTCTCCGGCAGGTCGACGGCCACGCCATTGGCCGACGCGGCTCGTGGTGGCGCGGCCCCGGCCCAGCCGATGACGAGCGCGTCCTCGCCGCGCAGGAGTCGGTGGCAGCGGACACCCCCGGTGGCGCGGCCCTTGGTGGGGTAGGCCCACAGGTCCGTGACCTTGACCGAGCCGGTCTGGGTGCCGGGGAGGGCCCCGGCGGGCCCGGCGACGGTGACCACGACGTTCTCCGCGGCGGTGTCGACGGCGGTGAAGCCGACGACGGTGGCGTCGGCGCTGAGCTTGATGCCGGCGATCCCGCCGCCCGAGCGGCCCTGCGGACGCACCAGCGAGGAGCCGAAGCGGAGCAGCTGGGCGTCGGAGGTGATGAAGACCAGCTCCTCCTCGCCGCTCGCGAGCTCCACCGCGCCCACGACGCGGTCACCGTCCTTGAGCGAGATCACCTCGAAGGAGTCGCGGTGTCCGGGGTAGTCGGGGTTGACCCGCTTGACCACGCCCTGCGCGGTGCCGAGTGCCAGGCCGGGCCCGTCGCCGGTGAGCGAGCACAGACCCAGCACCTGCTCCCCGGGCGGCAGGTCGATGAAGGCCGACAGCGGCGCCCCGCCGGAGAGGTTGGGTGCCTCCGCCGCGGGTGGGAGGGAGGGCAGCTCGACGACCGACAGCGAGACCACCCGACCCGCGCTGGTGAGCAGGCCCACCGTCCCGCGCGCAGTCGCGCGCACCTGGGAGCGGATGACGTCGTGCTTGGCTCGGCGGCCACCGCCGCCGAGCGGCTCGTCCTCGGAGCTGGCCGTGCGGGCGAGCAGCCCGGTCGAGGAGAGCAGGACCCAGCACGGGTCGTCGGCGACCTCGAGGTCAAGGCCGGATGCCTTGCCGCCGGTGGCCGGCCCGCCGGCCGCGGACGTCGCACCGGTGCCGTCGCTCTCCAGCAGGACGGTCCGTCGGGGAGTGCCGTGCTCGGCCGCGACCGCGGCGAGCTCGTCGCTGACCACCTTGAGGAGCAGCTGACGGTCGGCCAGGATCGCCTCGAGCGCCTCGATGGCGCGCAGCAGCTCGTCCCGCTCGGTCTCCAGCTCGATGCGGGAGAACTTCGTCAGTTGGCGCAGCTGCAGGTCGAGGATGTGGTTGGCCTGGATCTCGGTCAGGTCGAAGACCTGCATGAGCCGCTCGCGCGCGGTGCCGACGTCCTCGGCGGCGCGGATGAGCTGGATGACCTCGTCGATGTCGAGGATCGCGATGAGCAGACCCTCGACCAGGTGCAGCCTGGCCTTCTTTTTTCCCAGCCGGTGCTCGGTCCGGCGTCGCACCACGTCGGTGCGGAAGTCGACATACACCGAGAGCAGCTCACGCAGCCCTAGGGTGCGCGGCTGCCCCTCGACGAGCGCGACGTTGTTGATCCCGAAGGACTCCTCCATCGGCGTGAGCTTGTAGAGCTGCTCCAGCACGGCGTCCGGGTTGAAGCCGGTCTTGATCTCGATGACCAGGTGCAGGCCCTTGGTGCGGTCGGTGAGGTCGATGATGTCGGAGATGCCCTGCAGCTTCTTGGACTGCACGAGCTGCTTGACCTTCTCGATGACCTTCTCGGGGCCCACGAGGTAGGGCAGGTCGGTGACGACGATGCCCTTCTTGCGCGGCGTGACATTCTCGATCCGCGCGGTCGCCCGCGTCTTGAACGATCCGCGTCCGGTCTCGTAGGCCTCCCGGATGCCGTCCAGCCCGACGATCCGGCCACCGAGCGGCAGGTCCGGGCCGGGCACGAAGCGCATGAGCGCTTCGAGGTCGGCCTCGGGGTGGGCGATGAGGTGTCGCGCGGCACCGATGACCTCGCCGAGGTTGTGCGGCGGCATGTTGGTCGCCATGCCGACCGCGATGCCGGAGGCGCCGTTGACCAGGAGGTTGGGGAAGGCCGCGGGCAGCACCTCCGGCTGCATGAGCTGGTCGTCGTAGTTGGGCACCTCGTCGACGGTGTCCTCGTCCAGGCTGCGGGTCATGAGCAGCGCCGCCGGGGCCATCCGCGCCTCGGTGTAGCGGCTGGCCGCCGGTCCGTCGTCGAGGGAGCCGAAGTTGCCGTGCCCGTCGACGAGGGGGAGGCGCATGGTGAACGGCTGCGCCATCCGCACCATCGCGTCGTAGATGGCGGTGTCACCGTGCGGGTGGTACTTACCCATGACCTCACCGACGACGCGGGAGCACTTGACGTGCGCCTTGTCCGGCCGCAGCCCGAGCTCGTTCATCGCGAAGAGGATGCGCCGCTGCACGGGCTTGAGCCCGTCCCGCGCGTCCGGGAGGGCCCGGGAGTAGATCACCGAGTAGGCGTACTCCAGGAAGGCGCCTTCCATCTCCTCCTGAACGTCGACCTCGAGGATCTTCTCCTCGACGTCGAAGAGGTCCTCGCTCTGCGGTCGCTTGCGACGGGCCATGTGCTGGTGCTGCTCCTGGATGTGTCGGGTGTGTCGCTCGGGTGGTCAGGGCGCCCCGCCGTGGGCACGGGGCAGCAGGGTCGGTCCAATGTATGCCGTCGCACCGCGGGCGGGTCGGAGGCGCGAGGGCGACCCCGCGGATCAGCGGCGCGGGGTCGGCGCCCGCAGGTAGTGCTCGACCACGTCGGCCATGAGCCGGGCGGAGCCTCGCAGGAAGGTGGGGAAGTCGCTCGCCGCCCCGTGGTCCGCGGTGTCGGACAGCGCGCGGACCACGGCGAAGGGCATACCCAACGACGTGGCGGCCTGGGCCACCGCCGCTCCCTCCATCTCGACGCAGAGGGCGCCGAAGCCGCGGTGGATCGCCGCCGCCCGCTCCGCCGAGGCGACGAACTGGTCGCCGGAGGCGATGCGGCCGAGGTGCACCCCACGCCCGTCCTGCGACGCGCAGGCGTCGACGGCGACCTGCAGGCGGGCCGTGAGATCAGGGTCGGCCGCCCAGGAGCCAGGCTCGCCGAGCAGCTGACCCGGGGGTCGACCGAGAGCGGTGACGTCGACGTCGTGCTGGACCAGGTCGGTGGCGACGACGAGGTCGCCGATCCGTTGGCCCGGGGCGATCCCGCCCGCGACCCCCGTGAAGAGTAGGGAGCTGGCCCCAAGGGTGTGCAGGGCCGCAGTGGCCAGCGCGGCGTTGACCTTGCCCACGCCGCACCGCGCGAGCAGCACCTCCTGCCCGTGCAGCCGCCCGCGCTGGACGACCAGGTGCCCGGCCCGCAGCTCGACCGGATCCACCAGCAACGCCCTGGTGTCGGCGACCTCGGTCTCGATGGCACCCAGGATGGCGAGCATGCGGCCGATCATCGCAGACCGACCCGGGCTAGCCTCGTGGCCATGACCAGCACACTCTTCAGCGGCGGCACCGTCGTCGACGGCACGCTGTCCGCACCCCGCCTCGCCGACGTCCACGTCGTGGACGGGCGGGTCGCCGCCCTCGGGCCCGACCTCGGGGTCGAGGCCGACACCGTTGTGGACTGCACCGGGCAGACGGTCACGCCCGGCCTGTTCGACTGCCACGTGCACTTCATGTTCGAGCAGCCCAGCATCGTGCGCCAGCTCCAGACGCCGTTCAGCCTGCCGTTCTTCCAGGCGGCCGAGCGCATGCGCACCACCCTCGGCACCGGCATCACCTGGGTCCGGGACGCCGGCGGGTCCGACCTCGGGGTCGCCGAGGCGGTGCGCCGCGGGCTGACGCCGGGCCCGCGGATGCAGATCGCCTTGACGATGATCAGCCAGACCGGCGGGCACGGCGACGGCTGGCAGCTGTGCGGCGCGCACGTCGACCTCATGCCCGAGCACCCCGGGTGCCCCTCCGGTGTCGTCGACGGACCGATCGAGATGCGGCGCAAGGTCCGTGAGCTGGTCCGCGGCGGCGCCGACGTCATCAAGGTGGCCACGAGCGGTGGTGTCCTCTCCCCGCGGAGCAACCCGCTGCACGGTCACCTGCGCGACGACGAGATCGCGGCCCTGGTGACCGAGGCCGGCGCCGCCGGGCTCCACGTCATGGCGCACGCCCAGGCCACCGACGGCATCAAGACCGCGATCCGCGGCGGCATCCGCTCCATCGAGCACGGCATCTACCTCGACGACGAGGCGATCGAGATGATGCTCGAGCACGGGACCTGGCTGGTGCCGACCCTGCTCGCCCCGCGCGCAGTGCTGGCCCAGGCGGACGCCGGTATGCCGTTGCCCGACGCGGTCGTGGCCAAGGCGCGCATGGTCTCCGAGGCCCACGACGACTCCGTGCGCCGCGCCATCGCCGCGGGCGTCAAGGTCGCGATGGGCACCGACTCCGGGGTCGGGGTGCACGGCACCAACCTGGACGAGCTGGCCATCATGCGCGATCTCGGGATGAGCGAGCTCCAGGCGTGGCACGCGACCACCCAGGTCGCCTCCGAGCTGTTGGGCGTCGAGGCCGACTACGGAACCCTCGAGCCGGGCAAGGTCGGGGACGTCGTGGTCTTCGACGGAGCGTATGACGACCTCTCGGGGCTGGGTGAGCGGGTGTCGTCGGTCTGGTTGGCGGGGGAGCGGGCACCGGTCTGATGGAGGTCCTCGACGCCGCCGCCGTCCGCGCCGGGCTCGACCCCGTCGAGCTGGTCGCGGCGCTGCGGGAGGTCTTCGCCGGTGACGAGGTCACCGTGCCGGAGCGCACCCTCCAGTCGATCGGGTCGGACTCCTCGGCCACGCTCCTGCTCAAGCCCGCCTGGGGCCTGCACGGCCTCCTCGGCGTCAAGGTCGCGACGCACCACCCCGCCAACGGCAGCCTCGGCCTGCCCAGCATCCACGCCACCTACCTCCTGCTCGACGAGGCGACCGGCGCCCCTGTGGCCGTGCTCGACGGCACCGAGCTGACGCGCTGGCGCACCGCCGCGGCGAGCGCGCTGGCCGCCGACCACCTGGCGCGGGAGGACGTCGGGGAGCACCTGCTCGTCGGCGCTGGCAACGTGGCCGCGTCGATCCCGGCCTGCTACGCCGCGGTCCGCGACATCCGGCGCACCCGCGTCTGGGCCCGGGACGCCGGTCGCGCCGCCGCGCTCGTGGAACGGCTCCGCACCGAGGGGTATGCCGCCGACGTCGCCCCCGACCTGCGCGCGGCCGTCCGGGCCGCGGACGTCATCACCACCGCGACCTCCGCGACGAGCCCGCTCGTCCTCGGACGAGACGTCCGGCCCGGCACGCACGTCGACCTCGTCGGCTCCTTCCTGCCCGACATGGTGGAGGCCGACGAGGAGCTCATGACCGCCGCCCGCATTGTGGTCGATGCACCCGAGGCGCGGCATACCGCCGGGGAGCTGGCCGGTCCACTGGCCCGAGGGACGTTGACCGAGAGCGACGTCACGACCTCCCTGGCCGACGTCGTCGCCGGGCGGGCAGCAGGGCGCACGGCGTCAGAGCAGATCACCGCCTTCGTGTCGGTCGGCACGGCCGCCGAGGACCTCGCTGCGGCAGCCCTGGTCCTGCGTTCCCGCCCATCGACCTGAGACCGCGAGCGACGCGGTCGGAGCCGGGAGGGACCCCGGCCCCACGCCCGGTGGGATCCCTCGCCCTACCATCGAGTGATGACTCTCCATCACGTCCGACGCGGCAGCGGCGCCCCCCTGCTGCTGGTCCACGGTCTCGGCGCAGGCTCGCAGTCCTGGGGCCCGATCCTCGACACCCTGGCCGCCGAGCGCGAGGTCATCGCCATCGACCTCCCCGGCTTCGGTCAGTCCCCACCGCTGGCCGGCGAGGTCTCGATCGCGACCCTGGCCGACGCGGTCGCCGGGTTCATCCAGGAGCAGGGCCTCGGCACGGTATCCACGGCGGGGCAGTCCATGGGTGCACGGATCGTGCTCGAGCTCGCCCGGCGCGGGGTCGGCGGTGACACGGTCGCCCTCGACCCAGGCGGCTTCTGGACCGACCGCGAGGTCGCGGTCTTCAGCGGCACGCTGCGCCCGTCCATCCGGCTCGTCAAGACGCTCCGCGCAGCGCTCCCCACGTTGCTGGGCAACCCTGTCTCCCGCTCGGCTCTGCTGGCGCAGTTCTCGGCCCGGCCCTGGGCGCTCTCGGCCGAGACCGTGCTGCCGGACCTGCGCGGTCTCGCGACCGCGCCCTCGACCGGCGCCGCCATGGACGCGCTGACGAAGGGGCCCAAGCAAGCGGGTGCACCCGCAGGCACGCTGCCCGGTCGGGCCACCATCGGCTGGGGTCGCCGCGACCTGGTGACCCTGCCCCGGCAGGCGCACCGCGCCGTCTCGGCGTTCCCGGACGCGGAGCTCCACTGGTTCGAGGGGTGCGGGCACTTCCCGCAGTGGGATGCGCCGGACGAGGCCGCGCGGCTCATCCTCGACCGCACCAGCTGAGGCCCGACCTCCGCACCACCGCCTGAGCCGACCGGGTCGAGGTGGCCGGCCCAGCACTCCGACCTCAGCGCGAGGATGCCTGGCGGAACCTGTTGACCGCGAGCGGCACGAAGATCGCGAGCATGAGGACCGACCCGACGACGGTGGTGAGGATCGGGTTCTGCATCGGGAAGGTGTCCGGGGTCGGTGCGCCGCCGGTGTTGCCGAAGAGCTCCCGTGCGGCCTGGACCAGCGCCGAGATGGGGTTCCAGTTGGCGAAGACCTCCAGGACACGCGGCATGGTGGCCGTCTGCACGAAGGCGTTGGAGATGAAGGTCAGCGGGAAGAGCACCATGAACGAGGCGTTGTTGATGACCTCCGGGGTGCGGACCACGATGCCCAGCAACGCCATCACCCAGCTGAAGGCATAGCTGAAGAGCAGCAGGATCGCGACTCCGCCGAGGAAGTTGAGCCACCCCTCGTGGAAGCGCCAGCCCACGGCCGCGCCGCTGAGCATCATGATGACCATGGACACGCCGTTGAGCACGAGGTCGGCGTTGGTGCGTCCGAAGAGCACGGCGGAGTCGTGCATGGGCAGCGTCCGGAAGCGGTCGATCATCCCTTCCTTGAGGTCCTGCGCCATCTGGTAGCCGGAGAAGGTGGACCCGAAGAGCACCGTCTGGCCGAAGATGCCGGCCATGAGGTAGTCGGTGTAGTCACCGCCCTCGATCTCGATCGACCCGCCGTAGACCTGGGAGAAGAGCAGCACGAACATGATGGGCTGCAGCACCGCGAAGAGCATGATCTCGGGGTTGCGCCGGAACTTGATGAGGTTGCGCCAGGTCACGGTGCGGACGTCGCTGGCCCAGGTGGCGAGGGTCGCACCCGACCCACCGGGCCGGTCGACGGTCGTGGCGCCGCGCGCCGGTGCGGACTGCGTGCTCATGCGCTCTCCTCGAGGTCGTGTGCCGTGTCGTCGGCCTGCTCCCGCCCGGTGAGGGCGAGGAAGACGTCGTCCAGGGTGGGTCGCCGCATACCGGCGTCGTGCAGGCGGACTCCGGCGGCGTCGAGGTCGGCCAGGACCTGCTGGAGGGCGCCCGGCCCACCGGCGACGGGGACGGAGAGGGTCCGGCCGCCGGTGGCCTGCTGGACCTCACCGGCGCCGTGGCGGGCGAGAACCTCCCGTGCCGCCGCGGCCTCGGAGGCCTCGACGAGGGTCACCACGACCCGGTGGCCACCGACCTGGGCCTTGAGCTCGTCGGCCGTCCCCTCGGCGATGACCTGGCCGTGGTCGATGACGCTGATGTCGTCGGCGAGGTAGTCGGCCTCCTCGAGGTACTGCGTCGTCAGCAGCACGGTCGTGCCGTGCCCGACGAGGTCCTTGATGACCTCCCACATCCCGAGTCGGCTGCGCGGGTCGAGACCGGTGGTCGGCTCGTCGAGGAAGAGGATCTGCGGGCTGTTGACCAGGGCGCAGGCGAGGTCGATGCGGCGCCGCATACCGCCGGAGAAGCCCTTGACCGGCCGGTCGCCCGCCTCGGTCAGGTCGAACTGCTCGAGCAGCTCCGCGGCCCGGGCCTTCGCCCGGGAGCCGCCCAGGTGGTAGAGCCGCCCCACCATCTCGAGGTTCTCCCGGCCGGTGAGGTGCTCGTCGACGGCGGCGTACTGGCCGCTCGCACCGATGACCCGGCGCACCCCCTCGGGGTCGCTGAGCACGTCGATCCCGGCGACGGTCGCGCTTCCCGTGTCGGGCTGCAGCAGGGTGTTGAGGACCTTGACGGTCGTCGTCTTGCCGGCTCCGTTGGGTCCCAGCAGCCCCTTGATGGTGCCCTCCGGGACGCTCAGCGACAGCCCCGCCAGCGCGTGCACGTCGCCGGAGCGTGAGTGATAGGTCTTGCGCAGGTCATGCGCCTCGATGATGGCCACGCCGTGATGCTACGACGGGGCACCGACAGACCCCCATGAATTTCTGGTGACCGAGGCGCTGCACCGTCGCTCAGTCCGCGAACGCCACCAGGGCATCGGGCCCGGTCACGAGTCGCATGCCCCCTGCCTCCTGCGCCACGAAGCTGAGCGCCTTCTCGGTGGGCACCGCGACCTGCTGACCGGTGGAGTCGCACGGGAACTGGAAGCGGTCCGTCATACGTCGCGACCCGTCCTCGGGATTGTCCGGGGCCTCCCACGGGACGGACCACTCGCACACGAACCCGTCGGACAGCCTGGCCTGGGCTGCCGGCGTCAGGTCGCCGCTGAGGACGTCGACCATCACCCGTTCCCCGTCGACCACGACGAGGGTCTGCGCGGGGTCAGGCGAGAGGGGCAGCTCGCCGAGGAGGGCCGTCCAGTCCTCGTCGCTGATCGCCTGGGTCCACGTCACCTCGCCGGTGGCGACGTCCCTGCCGCTGAGCAACACGTCATCGGCGTCGACGGTGGTGGGGCCGGCATAGCCGTCGTTGATCACCTCTCCGTCACCGGAGCAGGTGATCACCGTGCTGACCTCGACCCCACCCGGCGTGCAGAGGCTGACCCCGGTGGCACGCCACAGCGGCGATCCGTCCCCGAGGTCCAGTGCGAGCAGCACGTGCTCCTCCAGCGCGAAGACGTTCGGGCGCGCGCCATAGGTGTCCTCGCCGTAGAACACGTCGTGGAGGTAGACCTCGCTCATGGTCATCGTGGCCCCGAGCACTGCGGTGTGCGAGGGGTCGGTCCGCAGCTCGTGATCGTCCACCGACGAGCTCCACACGACCTCTTCCGCCTCACGGGCCTCGATCCGGATCTCTCCGGTCTCGAAGTCCCAGTCCTCGCTGACCTGGATCCCCACGGAGTCCTCCTCGGCCGGTCCCTGCGCATCATCCGACTCCTCGGCGCCCGCGTCGGGGTCGTAGGGGCTCCCGTCGAGCACCTCCAGCACCGCGCCGTCGCGGCGCAGGTGCCCCAGGCTCACCGACTCAGCCCCGGGTAGCCGGTAACTCAGGCAGACCTCGTTCTGGCCGCACGGACGTGGCTGCGCATAGGCCCGCAACACCTGGGTCGAGCGCGCCACCTCCTCGCCCGAGCCGGCCTCGAGGGCGACGGCCTCGGCCTGGTCGTCCTGCCCGGTGTCCTCGAAGGTGTAGACGAGTCCGTCGCGCAGGGTCGGCGGACCGGCGCTGAACAGCCCCGTGATGCCGGCGTCTCGTCGCCAGTTCTCCTCGCCCGTCGCGGCGTCCAGCGAGACGAGCGTCATGGTCTGCGCCCCCGGTGGGTCGACGTGCAGGAGCAGGTCGCCCTCGTGCTCGACCGGCGTCGACAGGATCGTCCCCTCGAGGGTCCACGCCGGCTCGGGTCCGGGGGGCGGGGGTGGCTCGGCGGCCGGGCGCTCGTCGACCTCGGTCGCGGTCTTGGCCTCGCCGTCGACCTCGGACGCGGCGTCCGCGTCGGGGGCGGCCGTGGTCGACGGTGTCGACGTGGCTCCGGTCGTGTCCTGTGCGAGGACATCGCCGGGGTCGCCCTTCCCGGGATCGGTGCAGGAGGTCAGGACGAGCGACAGGCAGACCAGGGCGGCGGTGCGCCCGGCGATGGCGTGAGTTCCCCTCATGCCCTCGACGGTATGCCGTTTCGCCCCTCTCCTACCGGGCGTCCGACCCTCCCTGTGGATAACTCAGCGGGCGAGCCACGCCATCGCCGCGGCGACCATGGCCCGCACCCCCGTGTCGAGCATGGGCTGCAGCACCGGGGCGAAGTGCGGGGAGTGGTTGTCGGGGAAGTCGGAGCGCTCGGTGCCGCGCGTCTCCGCCTCCTGCCAGGAGGCCGCGTCGAAGGCGCCGAACCCCCAGTAGCAGCCTGGTGCACCCCAGGCAGCGGGCAGCTCGCCGAAGTCCTCCGACCCCATCTCCGGGGTGAAGTCGCGGACCTGCTCCTCGCCGAGCTCGGCGGCCAGCGCGGCGCGGACCCGCTGCGTGGCGTCCGGGTCGTTGTCGGTCACCGGCAGGTGGTCGAAGGTCTCGAAGCCGGGCTCGGGCGCACCCCAGGCGAGCGCCTCGGCCCGGGCGGTCCGCTCGATGACCTCCAGGCAGTGCGCCGCCACCGCGCCGTCGTAGGTCCGCACCGTGCCCTCGAGCACGGCGTGCGCGGGGATGATGTTGGTCTTCGTGCCCGCCGCGATCCGCCCGATGCTCACGACCGCGGTCGCCTGCGGCGACACCTGCCGCGAGACCACGGTCTGGAGGCGCATGACCAGCGACGCGGCCATGACGACGGGGTCGATCGCGGTGTGCGGCGCCGACCCGTGACCGCCCTTGCCGTGCAGCGTGATCCGGAAGTCGTCGCAGCTGGCCATGATCGGTCCCGGCGCGACCTGCACCGACCCGGCCGGGCCGGGCAGCACGTGCTGCCCGAGAGCCACATCGGGGCGGGGGAGGAGGTCGACGAGACCGTCGGCCACCATCGCCTCGGCCCCGTTGAACTGCTCCTCGGCCGGCTGGAAGACCGCCACGACGGTCCCGGCCCAGTGCTCACGTCCCTCGAGCATCAGGCGCAGCGAGCCGAGCAGGGTCGCGACGTGGGTGTCGTGCCCGCAGGCGTGCATGACCGGCACCTGCTCGCCCGCGTCGTTGGTGACCCGCACCGTGGAGGCGTAGTCGAGCCCGGTGTCCTCCGCGACCGGCAGCGCGTCCATGTCGGCGCGCAGCAGCACGGTCGGGCCCTCACCGTTGCGGAGGACCACCGCCACCCCGGTGCCACCGATCCCGGTGTGGACCTCGAGGTCGACGGCACCCGGCATACCCGAGACCTCCTGCACCACCCGGGCCGCGGTCTCGTGCTCGGCCATCGACAGCTCGGGGTGGGCGTGCAGGTGCCGGTAGACCTCCTCCACCCACGGGCGGATCGTCGGCAGCGGCTCCAGGACGGCGGCGGTGGCAGTGCTCATGCGGTGAGGGTATGCGCTCGGCCGGCGTGGCAGGGTACGTCCCATGACGGCGTCCTCCCGCAGGGTCATCCACACCGGTCAGGCCATGGTCGACCTCGTGCTCGAGGTGGGCCGGCTGCCCGCGCGCGGCGGCAACGTCATGGCCGACTCCGCCACCAGGTATGCCGGTGGTGCCGTGACCATCGTCGTGGCGGCCGCGCGGACCGGGGCTCCGGCGGTGCTCGCGGGAGCGGTCGGGACGGGACCGAACGGCGACCTCGTGCGCGAGGTGCTGGCGACGGAGGGCGTCGAGGTGAGCGCGCCGGCGGTCGAGGATCTCGACACCGGGGTCTGCGTCGTGCTCGTCGAGCCCAGCGCGGAACGCACCTTCGTCACCACGCGTGCCGCTGAACGCCGGATCACGGCGGACTCCCTGGCGACGAGCGACCCGCGGCCGGGTGACCTCGTCTGCGTGTCCGGCTACACCCTGCTCCCGCCGACCCGTGACCCGCTGCTCGGCTGGCTGCACGACCTGCCCGAGGGGGTCGCCGTCGTCCTCGACCCTGGCGCCCCCTTCGCGACCTTCGAGCCGGACGTCGTCGAGCGGGTGCTGGCCCGGACGACGGTGTGGACCTCCAACGCCGCCGAGGCCCGCGAGCTCACCGGGTCACCGGACACGCAGGACGGAGAGGTCGACCTGGGTGCCCTGTGCGAGCAGGTCGCGGGCCGGCTGGCTCCGGACGCGGTGGTCGTGGTCCGGGACGGCCCGCGCGGCTGCGTCGTCCGGGCCGACGGACGGGCCACGCAGGTCCCGGGCTTCCCGCAGACCGCGGTGGACACCAACGGGGCCGGCGACACGCATACCGGAGTCCTGTGCGCTGAGGTCGCGGGCGGCCGTGACTGGCCCGAGGCAGCACGCCGGGCCAACGCGGCAGGGGCGATCAAGGTGACGCGCCGCGGCCCGGCGACCGCACCGACGGCGAGCGAGGTCGACGCCTTCCTGACGGGCCGCGCCTGAGGTCAGTGGGCTGTCGCGCGGCCGACGCCCGGCCGTGGTCGGCGTGTCCCGCGGCGACACCCGGTCCGCGACGAGCACGGTGGGACGGTCGGTGCCAGGGTTGCTCCTGAGCAGGACAGCACGCGACGCAGATCACGATCAGGTCACGATCCACCCCACAGCGCAACGGGAGGGGGCAGGCTGGGCATCTAGGGGGTGAGGCCGGCGCGCAGGGGGCGCCGCCCTCTGCCACCCACAGAGTCCTCTGACCACCACAGACAGGGGTTCGGACATGACCGCATCGCACCAGCACCGCACGCTCATCCCCACTGCACGTCGCGCCCAGCGCGGCGACACCGTCGCCCGAGCGCTCGACCCCACCCGGCACGCTCCAGAGATCCAGCTGGCGCTCGCCGCGCTGCTCGTCGTGCTGGCCGGGCCCGTCGCCCGAGCCTTCGCCCCGACGAGCGTTGCCGTGGCCGGAGCCTCCGTCGTGCTCCTCGCCGTCGGCATCCTGCTCGCCGTCCTGGCCGCGATCAGCCTCCTGCGCACCCGCTGACCGCTCAGCCTGCTGCGCGCCGACCGCTCAGCCCTGCTCCACCTCCCTTCTCACCTCACCGCCGACCCACGGCCGGCCGTAGGCGCCGCGGTGCGCCACCTCCGAGACCGGACGGCGGCCCCGACGCAACGAGGGGGAGCGGCGGTCGCGGTCTGAGGCGGCATACCCCATCGCCACGACCCCGACGATCCGGCGGCCCGCCGGTGCCCCGAGCGCCGCGACGGTCTGGGCCCCGTGCTCGACCGGCACCCCGAAGAACAGCCCACCGAGCCCCTCGTCGACAGCGGTCAGCAGCATGAGCAGGGCGGCCATCCCCGTGTCGACGTCCCAGTAGGGCACCGGCCAGTGCGCCTCGTCGCGATCAGCGCGCCCCTTGTCGGGCTCGGCGTAGCGCTCGAGGTAGGCCTCCTTGTCGGAGAGGCACACGACCAGGCACGGGGCGGACCGCACCCCCCTCAGCCACGGGTCCATGCGCTCACGCGCCTCCGCGCTCGTCGCCGCCGACCAGAAGCGCTCACGCTCCTGCTCGGTGGTGAGCACGACGAAGTCCCATCCCTGGGAGAAGCCCGCGCTCGGGGACCGTGTCGCGTGCTCAAGCGCCCGGGTCACGACCTCCTCCGGGACCGGGCGGTCGGGGTCGTACGCCCGCACCATCCGCCGCCGTCGCACCACCTCGCCGAACTCCATACCCGGATCGTGGCACGCGGCTCCGACACGCCCCTGACCAAGGAGGCCCACGGTGGGATAGTGGGGGCATGAGCGAGGCCGAGGAGCTGCCCCCCGGATACCCCCGCGAGTGGGAGGCCGACGTCGTCCTGTCCGACGGGCGGGTCGCCCACGTCAGGCCGATCCGCCCCGACGACACCGACGCCATCCACGCCTTCCACGAGGCGCAGTCCGAGCAGTCGATCTACCTGCGCTTCTTCGCCCCCATCAAGCGGTTGTCCGACAAGGACGTCCACCGCTTCACCCACGTCGACTACTCCGACCGGGTGGCGCTGGTGATGTATGTCCGCGACGACCTCGTGGGCATCGGCCGCTTCGACCGGATCACCCCCGGCGGGTCGGTCGCGGAGGTCGCCTTCAACGTCTCCGACCACCATCAGGGCCGGGGGATCGGCTCGGTGCTCCTGGAGCACCTCGCCGACATCGGTCGCGAGGGCGGGGTGACCCGCTTCGTCGCCGACGTCCTGCCGCAGAACCGTCGGATGATCGGGGTCTTCCGCGACGCCGGCTTCGAGGTCTCCCATGAGTTCGACGACGGCGTCATCGCCGTCTCCTTCGACATCGAACCGACCGAGGCCTCACGAGCGGTGCGCATGTCGCGCGAGCACCGCTCCGAGGTGCGGTCGATGCGCGCGGTGCTCCACCCGGAGACGGTCGCCGTCGTCGGGGTGAGCCGGAGACCGGCGACGATCGGCCGCGCCTTCTTCGACGACATCGTCGCCGGGGGGTTCACCGGCCGGGTCTACCCGGTCAACAACGCGGCCGAGCCCGGGACCCTCATCAACGGCCACCCCAGCGTCGCCTCCGTCCGCGACATCGAGGGTGGGGTCGACCTCGCGGTCGTGGCGGTCGTGGCCGAGGAGGTCCTCGGCATCGTCGAGGAGTGCGCCGACGCCGGGGTCAAGGCGCTGGTCGTGGCGTCCGAGGGCTTCGCCGAGACCGGCCCGGAGGGCCGCGCGCTGCAGCGCCAGCTGCTGATCCGGGCCCGCCATTACGGCATGCGGGTGCTCGGGCCCACGAGCTTCGGGCTCATCAACAACGACCCTCAGACCCGGCTCAACGCCTCCATCGCCGCGGCCGAGCACCTGCCCGACTTCGGCCGGCTGGGACTCTTCAGCCAGTCCGGCGGGCTGGGCATCGCACTGCTCGCCTCGGCCCGGCGGCGCGGGCTGGGGTTGTCGACCTTCGCCTCGGCGGGCAACCGGATCGACATCTCCGGCAACGACCTCATGCAGTACTGGACCGATGACGAGAACACCACGGTGGTCGGGCTCTACCTCGAGTCGATGGGCAACCCGCGCAAGTTCACCCGGATCGCGCGCAAACTGGCGATGACCAAACCGGTCATCGTCGTGAAGTCCGGGGCGGGCCAGCACGCCATCCCCCAGGGCCACCGGGTACGCGCCACCCAGGAGCGCCCGGAGACCTTCGGGCAGATGCTGCGCCAGTCCGGCGTCGTCCGGGTCGACAACGCCCACCAGCTCTTCGACGTCGCCCAGCTCCTGCTCTCCCAGCCGCTGCCGTGCGGTGACCGGGTCGCGGTCGTCTCCAACAACGACGCGCTGGGGTCGCTGGCCGCCGATGCCGCCTCCTCACGCCGGTTGCGCGTCACCCACGGACCGGTGACGGTGTCGGCCGAGGCGCTCACCGAGCAGTTCCGTGACGTCGTCGAGCAGGCCCTCGCCGACGAGGAGGTCGACGCCCTCATCGCCTGCTTCATCCCGCCCATCGCCGACATCGACCCCGATGTGGTCGACGCGGTCGCCACGGCCGTCGCCGGTCACGACAAGCCTTGCGTCGCAACCTTTCTCGGGATGCGCGGTGTCACCCCCGGCGCGGGCGTGCCCACCTACCCCATGCCCGAGGACGCCGTGCGCGCGCTCACCGCCGCCGTGCGGTATGCCCAGTGGCGGCGCCGCGACCACGGCGAGCGGGTGCGCCCCGAGGGTGTCGACCGGCCGGTCGCTGCACGGATCATCGAGGAGGCACTCTCCCGGCAGCCGCGAGGCGTCGAGCTCACCACCGAGGAGACCGGCTCCGTCCTCGCGGCCTACGGCATCTCCGTATGGCCCGTGGTGCCCGTCGGGTCGGACACGGAGGCGGTCGCGGCCTACCGCAAGCTCGGGGGCACGGTCGTGCTGAAGGCCACCTCGCCGATGCTCAGCCACCAGCCCGGCCAGGGATGGATCCGGACCGGGCTGCGTCATCCCAAGGCCGTCGGCGCCGCCTACCGCGACCTCGCCGCCCTGCTCGACCCGGTGGGGGCCGAGGGGATCGCCCTGCAGCAGATGGGTCCCTCCGGGGTCACCGTCGAGGTCAACTCGGCGGAGGACCCGCTCTTCGGCCCGGTCGTCGGGTTCGGCATCGCCGGCCTGCCCATCGACCTGCTCGGTGACGAGGCGCTGCGCTTCCCGCCGCTGACCGACGTCGACATCGCCGAGATGGTGTCCTCGATCAAGGCGGCACCCATGCTCGACGGCTACCGCGGCGCGATGCCGGTCGACCACGCCGCGCTGCACGACCTCATCGCGCGGGTCAGCGTGCTCGCCGACGACCACCCCGAGCTCGCCCACGTGCGGCTCAACCCGGTCATGGCCCACCCCGAGGGCATCGAGGTGCTCGGGGCCAGCATCCGGGTGGCCCCCGCGCCCACCCGCGCCGACGCGGAGCGGCGGACCCTGCTCGCCGACGTCTGAGACGATGGGCGCATGGTCCGTCGTGTGAGGTCACCGTTGCCCGAGTCGCTCGTCGCCGACATCGATGCCGCGGGATACCTCCCCGCGGTCGTCCACGACGTGGTGGTGACCGCCGTCGGCAAGGACCACGTCGTCGCCCACCTCGTGCACGACGAGACAACCTTCGACGAGATGGCGGTCCGCAACCACCTCTCCGTCCTCGTGCTCACCGACCGGCGGCTCGTCATCGCCCACGCCGACGACCACGAGGGGCCCGAGGGCCAGCGGATGGCGACCGCCACCAGCGAGACGGTGCCCCTGCGCTCGGTGCGCGGCGTGATGCTCACCCACACCGTGCCCGACCCCGAGCGCTACGACGGCAGCCTCTCGGGGCGGGGGATCACCCTGACGCTCGGCTGGGGTGCGGTGGCCCGGGTCGACCTGCTCCCCGCGGTGTGCGAGGACCCGCAGTGCGAGGGTGACCACGGCTACGAGGGCACCGTCTCCAGCGACGACATCTCGCTGCGGATCGCCGCCGAGACGCACGGCGTCGAGCGGCTTGAGCAGGCCCTGGCCTTCGCCAGCGAGCTGTCGTCCCGCCTGGGTCGATGAGGCCCGGCGAGGAGCCCGACGCCACGGTGGGTGCCGTGGTCGACCAGACCGCGACCGACCCTGCGGCAGTCCCGACCTCAGCGAATCCTGTCGTGGCCCGCGCCACCGAGGCCTACCAGCCGCCCGCGCCGGGCAGCGGACTGGCCTCCGTCCTCCCGGCGGCCCTGCGCGCCCTCGGGGTGGACGACCTGCCGGAGGGGGTGGTCCCGGCCAGCTGGGAGCTGCCGGAGACCCGCCGCGTCGTGGTCGTGCTCGCCGACGGGCTCGGGGCGCGTCAGCTGCAGCGCCGCAGCGGGCACGCCCGCACCCTGCGTGACCTCTCCGCCGCCGAGGACCTCGGCGCGGGAGCCTCCGCCTGCGGCTTCCCCTCGACGACCGCCACCAGCCTCAGCTCGCTGGGCACCGGCCGCCCGGCCGGGGGCCACGGCATCGTCGGGTGGCAGACCAGCTACCGGGGACGCCTCTTCAACCACCTGTCGTGGAAGGACGGCCCTGACCCGTACACCCACCAGCCGCTGCCCACCCTGCTCCAGCACGCCGGGCGTCGCGACGTGCTGATGAGCACCGTGTCCCTGCCGGCCTACTCCGGCTCCGGGCTGACCCGGGCGGTGCTGCGCGGCGGCGCCTACACCGGGGCCGGCACGCACGACGAGCGCACCTCCGGGGTGCTGCGCGCGCTGATGCAGGCCGGACGACGCGGACGCGCGCTGGTGTATGCCTACTGGGACGAGATCGACAAGGCCGGCCACGTCCACGGCCCGGACTCGCTCGAGTGGGGCGAGGCGGTGGAGACCTTCGACACCTGGGTCGCGGGGCTGCTCGAGCGTCTACCGGGAGGCACCACTGTGCTCGTCACCGCGGACCACGGCATGATCGAGGCGCCGCACGCCCAGCGCCGCGACCTCGCCCTGGAGCCCGAGCTCGAGCAGGGCGTCGCGCTGCTCGCGGGCGAGCCGCGGGCGCCGCAGGCGTGGTGCCTGCCGGGTGCCGTGGACGACGTCGTCGCCGCGTGGCGCGAGCAGCTGGGCGAGCAGGGCCTCGTGCTCACCCGTGAGGAGGCGATCGAGGCGGGGTGGTTCGGTCCGGTCCGGTCCGGCTACGACACCCGCATCGGCGAGGTCGTGGTCGCGATGCTCGGGCAGGCCACGCTGCTGGACTCGCGGCTGCTGCGGCCCGAGGTGCTGCGGTTGAAGGGCCACCACGGGTCGATCACCGACGCCGAGACCGCCATACCGCTGCTGGTCACGACCACCTGAGCGCCACGGCCCGCGCGACCGGGCGAGGAGGCCGTGAGGCGACCACGGGCGCCTCCTGGAGGTTCCGTAGACTTCGCGGGTGCCCGAGCTCGTCTTCTTCACCGGAACCATGGACTGCGGCAAGTCGACCCTGGCCCTCCAGATGGACCACACCCACCACCAGCGCGGGCGCGGCGGTCTGCTCTTCACCCAGCACGACCGTTCCGGGTCGGCCGTGCTCTCCTCGCGCCTCGGGCTGACCAAGGGCGCCCTCGAGGTCAACGACGACCTGGACTTCTGGGAGCTCGTCGTCGAGCAGCGCACCAACGGACGCCGCATCGACTACCTCATTTGCGACGAGGCCCAGTTCTACCGCCCCGAGCAGATCGAGCAGCTCGCCCGGCTCGTCGACGAGATGGGCATCGACGTATATGCCTTCGGCATCACCGCCGACTTCCGCACCGAGCTCTTCCCCGGCTCGCGTCGGCTCATCGAGCTCGCCGACCGCACCGAGCAGCTCCAGGTCCGTGCGCTGTGCTGGTGCGGCAAGCCCGCGACCGTCAACGCGCGCGTCGTCGACGGCCACATGGTGGTCGAGGGCGAGCAGGTCGTCGTCGGGGATGTCGGCGGTGGTGAGGAGGACGCCCTGGCGGCCAGCGTTGTCGAGTACGAGGTGCTGTGCCGACGGCACTACATGCGCCGGATGAACTCCGCCGCGGCGCGCTCAGCCTCGCTCTCGCCCGAGCTGCTGCCCTTCGACCTCGACCTGTGCCCGCTGCCCGCGCCGGACCTGACGGCCCTCCCGGAGGACGACGCAGCGGCATCGACCACCCGGGGCTGAGCCCTCGGCGACCCGGTGTCGCCTCAGCTGTCAGCTGTCAGCTGCGCGGTGGGCGCGAGCCGAACATGATGTCGTCCCAGCTGGGCACGCTCGTGCGGCCCTTGCGCCCGGCCGGCTTGGTCGCGGGCTTCTCGGTGGCTTCGTCCTCGTCGTCGCCGGCCGGCTCTGATGAGGCGGCCTCGAGGTCGTCGTCGGCGTCCTCGGGATCCTCATCCTCGTCCGCGTCGTCGTCCTCGTCGTCACCCTCGTCGTCGCCGACACGCTCGTCCCGGTCGATGACCTCTGCGGGCTCCGCGACGGCGGTGAGCCGCGGCCGCCCGGCGTCCGGAGCCTCGTCCTCATCCTCTGCGTCGAGCTCGTCGTCGTCCGTGTCGCGTTCCTCGTCCACCGGTGCGCTCGCGGCGTCGTCCGACAGGTCGTCCTGCGACAGGAGATCCTCGTCCGCCGCCTCGTCCCGCACGTCGGGTCCGGGGGCGCCGTGGTCGTCGCTCGGCCCGGCGCCGGAGTCCAGGGCCTCCTCGTGCTCGAGCGTCTCCTCGAAGGAATCCTCGTCGTCGCCGACGCCGAAGAACTCCTCGAAGGTGACCTCCTGGGGGTCGTGACGGGTCCGGGCGAAGGTGCCCTCGGGCTCCTGCGGGTCCGCGGGGTGCTCGCCTCCCAGCGAGGGCAGCCGCAGCCGGCGTCGCTTGCGGCCGGGGGAGCGGCCGACGGCGCGCTGCGCCTCCTCCGGCGACATCGGCTCCGGCGACATCGGCTCGGGCTCGGGCTCGGGGCGAGGTGACGCCGGTGCAGCAGCAGTGCGCACGTCCGCCTCGCCGGTGGCGTCCCCCGCGGGGCGATCGGCGGAGTCGCGATCGTCCGGCGCCTGCTCGTCGTCCTCCTCCGGCCCGACGGGCACCGCAGCCTCGGGCGCCGAGCCCCGCGGGTGGGCGGCCGGCGGGTCGCCCATCGTGTCGGGGTCGTAGTGGAGGTCCTCCAGGGGCAGCACCTCGTCGGGCATCTCCTGGCTCCCGGGCACGTGGCTCGGGTCTTCCTGGGTCTGCTTGGTGGGGGTGCGGCGTCCGCGGCCTCGCCGCTGACGGCGCTCCCGCATCGTCGCCATGAGGTCGGCGGCGGCCTCGTCCTCGCCGTGGTGCCCCCCGAGCAAGGGGTGGCCCGCCAGGCCACCGGGCAGGGACTGCTCGTCCTCGCTGAGCCAGCGGGCCTCGTCGTCCAGCGCCTCGACCGAGCGCGAGCGCACGTCGTAGTGCCATGCCGCACGTCGCTCGCGTCCGCCGGCGCCGAAGGCGACGATGACCGTCCACGGCTCGTGGGCCTCGCCACGGGCGGCGTCCCAGGTGACGGCTGTCAGGTCGACCCCGCGGCTCTGCAGCCGCTCCCGCACCCGTCGGTCGAGGGTGTGCGAGCCGTCGGTGCGACCGCTGGCGCGCACCGGCGCCCGCTGGGCCAGCCCGACCACGTGCTCGCGCTCGGCGAGCACCGGGCCCTCGAACCGGCGCACGCGGTCCAGCTCCCACCCCGTGGAGGCGGCGACGTCCTCGGCCGGCTGCCCGGCCCGGATCATGGCCTGCACGTCGCGCGGGCTGGCCGAGCGTCCCGCGGGGCGCTCACCGTCGGACTGGCGCGGCCGCGGGCGCAGAGCGGCTCGCAGACGGTCGTCGACGACCACGGCATACTGAGTGCCGTCGTCACCGGTCAGGACCAGGCGACCACCCTCGTCGAGCTCGACGAACTGGAGCTGCTGCATGGTCCACCACTCTGCCACCCCGCCCGGACGCCACGCGGGAGGGCACGCCGCGCGAGATACGCTGACGGGGCCATGATCGTTGCCTCCGCCGATGTGCGTCTCGCCCTCGACCTCGTCGGCATCTTCGTCTTCGCGCTCTCCGGTGGCCTCGTGGCGGTGCGGGCCCGGCTCGACCTCTTCGGGGTCGCCGTGCTGGCCTGGGTGAGCGGCCTGGGCGGGGGCATCATCCGTGACGTCTTCCTCGGCGACGTGCCCCCCGACGGCATCAGCAACCCCTGGTACGTCGTCACCGTCCTCCTGGCCGGTCTCGTCGTCTTCGCCCTCCACGGCGTCTTCGTCGACCTGTCCCGGCACCGCCCCAAGCTGCGCCTCCAGCGCATCGCCCAGGCGGTGAAGTACCTCGACGCGGTCGGCCTGGCCACCTTCGCCGTCGCCGGTGCCCTCAAGGCCGTCATGCTCGGCGCACCCCCGCTCGCCGCGGTCTTCGTCGGCGGCATCACCGCCGTCGGTGGTGGCATGATCCGCGACGTCCTCGTCGGCCAGGTGCCCGAGGTCCTGCGCCGTGAGCTGTATGCGGTGCCCGCCCTGCTGGGTGCGACGATCGTCGTCGTGGCGGCCGAGCTCGGCGGCTTGTCCTACCTCGTCATCTGGGGCACGCTGCTGATGGTGCTGGGCATCCGGGTCGCCGCGATCGTCTTCGACCTGCACGCCCCCACCCCGATCCCCTCCCGAGGAGAGACCCCATGAGCCATCCTTTGGCCGAGCCTGCCGACCCGCGCGACCCTGCCGTCGACAACGCGACCGACGCCGCCGCGGAGGTCGACGCGGACGCCCAGGACGAGGTGGTCGCCGAGCTGGAGGAGTCACTGGAGGAGACGGAGGAGCATGACCTGTTCCCCTATCAGGCCATCGTGCTGACCTCCTTCGGCGGACCCGAGGGCCCGGAGGAGGTCATGCCTTTCCTCCGCCGGGTCACCGGCGGCCGCGGGATCCCCGACGAGCGCCTCGAGGAGGTCGCCGAGCACTACCTCCACTTCGGCGGCAAGAGCCCCATCAACGACCAGAACCGCGCCCTCATCGAGGCCATCCGCGCCGAGCTGGACCGCCGCGAGATCCCGATCCCGGTGCTCTTCGGCAACCGCAACTCAGCGCCCTTCCTCGCCGACGCCTTCCGGGAGGCCCACGCCGAGGGCATGACGCGGTTGCTCTCGGTGACGACGAGCGCCTACTCCTGCTACTCCTCCTGCCGGCAGTACCGCGAGGACATCGCGGCCGGCCAGCTCGAGCTGCGCGAGGAGGGCAAGGAGATCCACGTCGACAAGGTGCGGCAGTACTGGAACCACCCCGGCTTCTCCGGTGCCAACGCCCGGATCGTGGGGGAGGCCGCCCGGCAGCGCTACGAGAGCTCGGGGGTGGTGCCGCACCTCGTCTTCGTCACCCACTCGCTGCCGATCGCCATGGACGACACCTCCGGACCGGGCGACGACGAGGGCAACCTCTACTCCCGGCAGCACCTGGAGCTCGCTGCGGCGATCGCCGCCGAGACCGCGGCGACGCTCGGTACCGAGGTCGAGCACGACCTCACCTACTGCTCCCGGTCCGGCCCGCCGACCCAGCCGTGGCTGGAGCCGGACGTCAACGACCACCTGCGCGCCCTGGCCGAGCGCGGCGTCCGGAGCGTCGTCCTGGCCCCGATCGGCTTCGTCTCCGACCACATGGAGGTCGTCTTCGACCTCGACACCGAGGCTGCCGAGACGGCGCAGGAGCTGGGCCTGGACCTGCTGCGGGTACCCACTGTGGGCACCGACACCGAGTTCGTCATGGGGCTGGTCGACCTCGCCCTGGAGCGCGCCGCGCAGGCCCGTGGCGAGGAGGTGGCCACGCCGACCTGGCCCGGCGGCGAGGTGCGACCGGCGATCTGCCGCCCGGGCTGCTGCCCCAACCTGCGGGTCGCCAAGCCCGCCGCCTGCGGGAGCGACTGATGGCGGCGGCCGCGGGAGCGGCCGGGCCTGACGCCGGCACTGGCGGGGCGGCCCAGCGGGCTTCGCTCGAGGAGCTCGCGGTGTCCGTCGCCACGGAGGCCGGGGCCATGATCCGCGACGAGCGCCCCGACGGCCTCGGGGTCGCGCGCACCAAGAGCACCGACCTCGACGTCGTCACCGAGATGGACACCCGGGCCGAGACCCTCATCCGCGCCCGCCTCCGCGACGCCCGCCCCGAGGACGGCATCCTGGGCGAGGAGGACGGCCTCACCGAGGGCACGTCGGGGCTGAGCTGGGTGGTCGACCCCATCGACGGCACCGTCAACTACCTCTACGACCTGCCGGCGTATGCCGTGTCCGTCGCCATCGTCGTCGGTGACCCCACCACCCCGGGCGCCTGGGCTCCCCTCGCCGGTGCGGTGGTCAACCCCCGGACGGACGAGGTCTTCCACGCCCACCTCGGTGGCGGGGCCCGCCTCACGTCCCGGGGCGTCACGCGCCCGGTGCGGGTCGGGAGCCAGGAGACGCTCGACGGTGCGCTGCTGGCCACCGGTTTCTCCTACGACCGGGGCGTCCGGCGGGGGCAGGCGGCCGTCGTGGCGGACCTCCTGCCCAGGGTGCGCGACATCCGCCGGATGGGTGCTGCCGCGCTCGACCTGTGCCACGTGGCCGTCGGCCGGGTGGACGGCTACTGGGAGAAGGCCCTGAACCCCTGGGACATCGCGGCCGGCCTGCTCATCCTCGGTGAGGCCGGCGGGGTCGCCTCCGGCGCGGCCGCGGGAGAGCCCGTGTCCCACGATCTCCTCGTCGCGGCCGGTCCCGCGCTCCAGCCGGTCCTGCGGGCCGAGATCGCGCGTCTGACCAGCGCCGACTGACGCCCTGGGCATACCCGCTCGCATCCACCCGGGTCGATAGGGCAGAATCCCGCGCGGCGAGCGTGACGACCCCCGGGGCAGCGGGCACAAATTCGCAGGCCGCAGCGTTCACGCACGACGAGAGACCACGCAGAGGTGAAAGAGGCGAGATGGCGACCGACTACGACGCACCACGAAAGAACGACGACGAGCTCAACGAGGACTCGATCGAGGAGCTGAAGGCACGACGCAACGACAAGTCCTCGGGCAGCGTCGATGTCGATGAGACCGAGCAGGCCGAGGGCTTCGAGCTGCCGGGGGCCGACCTGTCCAACGAGGAGCTGTCGGTGCACGTGCTGCCCCGGCAGCAGGACGAGTTCACCTGCTCCCGCTGCTTCCTCGTGCACCACCGCAGCCAGCTGGCCAAGGAGGTCAGCGGCATGCCGGTCTGCACCGAGTGCGCCGCCTGAGCAGCATGAGACCCGTGAGGTCGGTGCGCATCGTCACCGGGGGCTACCCTCGGTGACGATGCCGCCCGAGCCCCAGACCCTGGACGTCCCCCTGCGACGACTGGACCCCGACCTCCCGGTCCCGGTCCAGGCGCGGCCGGGTGACGCCGGGGTCGACCTGCACCTGCGCGAGGACGTCCGGATCGGGCCGGGCGAGCGCACCATGGTCGGCACGGGCATCGCGCTCGCCGTCCCCGAGGGGTATGCCGCGTTCGTGCACCCCCGTTCCGGGCTCGCGGCACGGCACGGCCTGACCATCGTCAACGCCCCCGGCACCGTGGATTCGGGTTACCGCGGGGAGATCCTGGTCAATCTGCTCAACACCGACCCGCGCGAGCCGGTGCAGCTGCGCCGGGGCGACCGCATCGCCCAGCTCGTGCTCCAGCAGGTCGCCCGCCCCGTCTTCACCGTGGTCGACGACCTCGGGGAGTCCGAGCGCGGGGCCGGCGGCCACGGGCATACCGGCACCTCCACCACCCTCCCGGCCGCAGCCGGGCCGACCCTGAAGGACTGAGCCACCAGTGGCACTCTTTGGCCGACGCAAGACCAACCGCCTCAGCGACGAGGAGCTGCTCGATCTCGAGGACCGGGACGAGGTCGTCGTGCGGCCGGAGCCTGCCGAGGGCGAGCCGGGCGTGGACCGCGACTGGGTCCGCGACGAGGACGGCCCCTACGACATCACCGAGTGGCGCGAGCTGGACGGCCGGATCGACCTGGGGGCGATGCGCATCCCGTCGGTCAAGGGTATGCAGATGCGGCTCGACATCGAGCAGAACTCGGGCCGCGTCATCGGCACCACCCTCGGCTTCGGTGCCTCCCAGGCCCAGATCCAGGTCTTCGCGGCGCCGCGGACCGAGGGCATCTGGGATGAGCTGCGCGCCGAGATCGCTCGGGGTCTGGTCGACTCCGGCGGCGCCGCCGAGACGGTCGAGGGCCGCATGGGCAAGGAGCTGCGGGCCCGGATGCCCGGTCGCGCCCCGGACGGGCGGGTCGCCTACCAGCCGGCCCGCTTCCTCGGGATCGACGGCCCCCGGTGGTTCCTGCGCGTCGTCATCGGCGGTCCGGCCGCGACCGACGACAACCAGGCGCGGGGCATCCTGGCCTATGTCCGGCGGGTCGTCGTCGACCGGGGCGACGAGCCCAGGCCCCCACGCGAGGTGCTCACCCTGACGCCGCCCAAGGGGTTCGCCGAGGCGGTCGCCAAAGAGGCCGAGGCCCGTCGCGAGCAGCAGGAGCAGAAGCGCCGCGCCGCGGCCGCCGACGCCGTGCGCCGGGCTCCCTCGGCGGCCGGTTCGACCGACGCGACCTCGGTCGCGGGGGTCGACATCGGCGCGCCCCAGGGCAGCGACGGCTCGGTGCGGCACCGCGCCCCCGAGCCCTCGCCGACGGACGCCCCCAAGGCGCCCCGCAATCCCGACTTCACCTGATGACCGCGCCCGGCACCCCCACGGGGTCTGAGGGCTCCGCAGCGCCCGAGGGCCACCTCGTCGCCTCCGCGCAGGAGACGGTCGAGCAGGTCATCCGTCGACGGATCAGCGACGCGCTGGGCGGGTGGTACGGCTCCCTGGAGACGGCGCTGCCGACCGTGGCCTTCGTCGCGACGTGGCTCATCACCGATGCGGTGCGCCCGGCGGTCATCGCGGCGGCGGGCCTGCTCGTGGTCCTGACCGTGGTGCGCGGCTTCGTCGGCGGGTCGTGGCGGTTCATCGGCTCCGCGGTCTTCGCCACGGCGATCGCCGCCTTCTTCGCGCTGCGCTCGGGCGAGGCGCAGGACGCCTTCCTCCCGGGGATCGTCGTGAGCGGGGCGTATGGCGTGGCAGCCCTCGTGAGCATCCTCGCCCGGTGGCCGCTGGTCGGCTTCATCGTCGCCGTCGGCGACCCGGACTTCGCCGAGCGGCCCACCGCGTGGCGACGTGACGCTGGCCTGGTGGCCGTGTGCTCACGGCTGACCTGGGTCCTCGTCGGGCTCTTCGCGCTGCGGGTCGCCGTCATGCTCCCGCTCTACCTCGCGGGGGAGGTGGCCTGGCTCGGCGTGACGAAGATCGCGCTGAGCTGGCCGGCCTACCTGGTGGCGGTGCTCATCATGGGGGCGATGCTGGCCACCGGCCGGACCCCCAGCGAGAACGCCGCCGTCGACCGGTGACCACGTCCCCGACCCCGCCCCGGCCCGGTGACCGGCTCGACCTCGACGTCGGTCCGGTCGCGCACGGGGGTCACTGCGTGGCGCGCGTCGGCGACGAGCCTGCGGGTCAGGTCGTCTTCGTCCGGCACGCGCTGCCCGGCGAGCGCGTGAGCGTGGTCGTCACCGGCACCGGGGGAGGTGGACGCTTCCTGCGGGCCGACGCGGTCGAGGTCCACCGGGCCGCCGCCGGGCGCGTGGAGGCCCCGTGCCCGTTCGCGGGGCCGGGACGGTGCGGCGGCTGCGACTGGCAGCATGCCGACCTCTCGACCCAGCGCCGGCTCAAGGCCGACGTCGTCCTGGAGCAGCTGCTGCGGGTCGGTGGGTGCTCACCGGAGGAGATCGAGCGGGCCACCGGGCCGGACGGCGTGGTGTGCGAGGCCCTGCCGGGCGACGAGGACGGGCTGCGCTGGCGTACCCGGGTGGAGGTGGCGCTCGCCCCCGACCCGCACGGGCAGGGTCAGGCCGCCGGGCTGCGCGCCCACCGCTCGCACCGCGTCGTCCCCGTTAACGACTGCCTCATCGCCGCACCCGGTGTGGTCGGCACCGGGGTCTTCGCCGACCCGCAGCGGTGGGTCGACGAGGCGCAGTCCCGGACCCGAGAGGGCCGACGCGCGCCGCGGGTGAGCGCCCTCGACGTGGTCGCCCCCGGAGTGGGGGAGCCCGTCGTCGTGCCGCTCGAGACGGCCGGCGCCGACCACCCCGGCACGGGTCGCGGGCGCCGACGGGCCCCGCGCCGTGGCACGCGGAGCACACCCCGGCCGCTCGGCCCCGTGCCGCAGGTCGTCGAGCGGGTCGACGGCCACGACTTCGCCGTCTCGGCCCGTGGCTTCTGGCAGGTCCACCCCGGCGCCGCGCAGGAGTTCACCGCGCAGGTGCAGCAGTGGCTCGACCCGCAGCCCGGCGACACCGTCCTGGACCTGTATGCCGGTGTCGGGCTCTTCGCGGTGCCGCTCGCCGAGGCCGTGGGAGAGGCTGGGAGGGTGCTCGCCGTCGAGGCGGACCCCGTGGCGGCCGAGGCGGCGACCCGTCACCTGGCTCCGTACCCGTGGGCGCAGGCCACGGCCCAGCGTACGGAGGACGCGCTCGCCGGGCTCGTCGAGGTCGGGAGGGCCGCCGACCTCGTCGTCCTCGACCCGCCGCGCAGCGGTGCCGGGGCTGAGGTCATCCGGTCGCTGGCCGCGCTCGGCCCCCGGGCCGTGGTCTACGTCGCATGCGACCCGGCAGCCCTGGCCCGCGACCTCGCGACCGCGAGGCAGGAAGGCGTGCGCCTCGACTCCTTGCGCGTGCTCGACGCCTTCCCCATGACCCACCACGTCGAGTGCCTGGCGCTCCTGCGCCCGACCGACGCCCCGACGTCCTTGCCCATCGCCACGACCTGAGGGAGTCCACCGTGCCCGACCTGGACCAGCAGCTGGAGTTCGGGATCTTCCCGAGCCCGTCCGCCGCCCGCATCCCCGAGCTGCTCGGGGTGGTGCAGGTCGCCGAGGTCGAGGGCCTGGACCTGGTGTCGGTGCAGGACCACCCCTACCAGGACGGCTTCCTCGACACCTGGACCCTGCTGTCGGTGCTCGGGGCGCGCACCACGACCATCCGACTCGCGCCCAACGTCGCCAGCCTCCCGCTGCGCCCGCCGGTGGTGCTGGCCAAGGCGGCCGCCTCGCTCGACCTGCTCACCGACGGCCGGGTGGAGCTCGGCCTGGGGGCGGGGGCCTTCTGGGACGCCATCGTCGCGGCCGGTGGCCCGCGGCGGACCCCCGGTGAGGCGGTCGACGCGCTGACCGAGGCGGTGGAGCTCATCAAGGCCTTCTGGGCCGGGGGGACGCTGCGCTTCCGCGGCGAGCACTACCAGGCGCACGGCCTGCACGCCGGCCCGGTGCCGGCGCACAACATCCCGATCTGGCTGGGGGCGTACAAGCCACGGATGCTGCGGCTCACCGGCCGCCTCGCCGACGCCTGGGTCCCGAGCATGGGGTATGCCGACCCGCCCGATCTCGCCGCGCTCGCGGCCGTCGTGGACGAGGCGGCGCTCGCGGCGGGGCGCCCGCCCGCGGCGGTGCGGCGCATCTACAACATCAACGGCCGCTTCGGCGGCGGCAGCGGCTTCCTCCAGGGCAGTCCCGCCCAGTGGGCCGAGCAGCTCGCCGAGCTCAGCCTTAGCGTCGGGATGACCACCTACATCCTCGGCACCGACGACCCGGGCGTCGTGCGGCGGTATGCCGCCGAGGTCGCCCCCGCGACGCGGGAGCTGGTCCAGGCCGAGCGGGCCCGGCGTGCGACGGCGCCGCACGAGGGGACGGCCGACGCCGCCCCGACCGCCCCCGAGCCCGACGCCGGGGGATCGGTGAGCGTCCGCGGGTCGGCGGGGGCACGGCATACCGTCGAGCCGACGCCGGACGACGGCACCCGCCTCTCGCCGACCATGCCCTGGGACGAGCCAAGCCGGCCGGTCGGCCCCGACGGCGAGGCCGGGCCGCACCCGGAGCAGGCCCAGCACCTCAAGGACATCCACGACGGGCTGCGCGACGAGCTGCAGCAGGTGCGCGACGTGCTGGAGCAGGTGCGCCGCGGCCACGTGAGCGTCGGCGCGGCCCGGTCGGTCATCAACACCATGACGATGCGGCAGAACAACTGGACCCTCGGCGCCTACTGCGAGTCCTACTGCCGCATCGTGACCGGGCACCACACCCTCGAGGACCGCAGCGTCTTCCCCCACCTGCGTCACTCCGAGCCGGGGCTGGAGCCGGTGCTGGACCGGCTGGAGGAGGAGCACCAGGTGATCCACGACGTGCTCGAGGAGTTCGACCGGGCCCTGGTGCGGCTGGTGACCGAGGACGGCACCGGGCGCAGGGGAGAGGCGGTGCTCGACGGCGTGCAGGAGTCCCTCGACCTGCTCACCGACACCCTCCTGTCCCATCTGGCCTACGAGGAGCGGGAGCTCATCGGGCCGTTGAGCCGCCACGGGCTCTCCTGAGAGCGGCCACCGCGGCACGCTCGGCCGCCGCCCCCACCTGACGTGGCGGCGGGCGGTGCGGCAGGATGGGGACCCCGGGTGCGGCGCGTCCCGTTGCGTCCGGCACCGACGGTGAGATATCTTGATGTCAAGATAAATAGCCAGCCAGCGAAGGAGCGACCACGTTGAGCACCAATCCGAACAGCTTCGAGGCCCAGGGCACGCTGGAGGTGGGCGAGGCCAGCTACGAGATCTTCCGGATCGGTGGGCTGGAGGGCGCCGACTCCCTGCCCTACTCCCTCAAGGTGCTGCTGGAGAACCTCCTGCGCACCGAGGACGGCGCCAACATCACCGCCGACCACATCACCGCCCTCGCCGGGTGGGACGCGAACGCCCAGCCGGACACCGAGATCCAGTTCACCCCGGCGCGCGTCATCATGCAGGACTTCACCGGGGTGCCCTGCATCGTCGACCTGGCCACCATGCGTGAGGCCATGGGCGACCTCGGCGGCGACCCCACCAAGATCAACCCCCTGGCCCCGGCCGAGCTGGTCATCGACCACTCGGTCATCATCGACGTCTTCGGTCGCCCGGACGCCTTCGAGCGCAACGTGGCGATCGAGTACGAGCGCAACGAGGAGCGCTACCAGTTCCTGCGCTGGGGGCAGACGGCCTTCGAGGACTTCAAGGTCGTCCCCCCCGGCACGGGCATCGTCCACCAGGTCAACATCGAGCACCTGGCCCGCACGGTCATGACCCGCGACAGCGGTGCGGACGGCGCGCTGCAGGCCTACCCCGACACCTGCGTCGGCACCGACAGCCACACCACGATGGTCAACGGCCTGGGCGTCCTGGGCTGGGGCGTGGGCGGCATCGAGGCCGAGGCGGCCATGCTCGGCCAGCCGGTCTCCATGCTCATCCCGCGGGTCGTGGGCTTCAAGCTCACCGGCGCCGTCCCGGCCGGCGCGACCGCCACCGACGTCGTCCTCACCATCACCGAGCAGCTGCGCGAGCACGGGGTGGTCGGCAAGTTCGTCGAGTTCTACGGCGACGGCGTCACCCAGGTGCCGCTGGCCAACCGCGCGACGATCGGCAACATGAGCCCTGAGTTCGGCTCGACCTGCGCGATCTTCCCGATCGACGACGTGACCCTGGACTACCTGCGCCTCACCGGCCGCCCGGACGACCAGGTCGCCCTGGTGGAGGCCTACGCCAAGGAGCAGGGCCTGTGGGCCGACCCCACCAAGGAGGCCCGCTACAGCGAGTACCTCGAGCTCGACCTGTCGACCGTCGTGCCCTCCATCGCCGGCCCGAAGCGCCCGCAGGACCGCATCGAGGTCTCCCGCGCCAAGGAGCAGTTCTGCGCCGACCTCGACAAGTACGCCGACAACGACGCCTCGATGAGCGCGGTCGACCACGAGCTGGAGGACACCTTCCCGGCCTCGGACGCCCCCTCGCACGACGCCAGTGACGAGGCGCAGCAGGCGGACCGGCCGATGCACTCAGGTCGCGCCAAGGACGGCTCCACCCGGCGGGCCTCCAAGCCGGTCGAGGTGTCGATGGACGGCGAGACCTTCGAGATCGACCACGGCATCGTGGCGATCGCCTCGATCACCTCGTGCACCAACACCTCCAACCCCTCGGTGATGATGGCGGCCGCGATGCTCGCCAAGAACGCCGTGGACAAGGGCCTCACCGTGGCCCCGTGGGTCAAGACGTCGATGGCGCCGGGGTCCAAGGTCGTCACCGGCTACTTCGAGAAGGCCGGCATGTGGCCCTACCTCGAGGCGCTCGGCTTCCACCTCGTCGGCTACGGCTGCACGACGTGCATCGGCAACTCCGGCCCGTTGGTCGAGGAGATCAGCCAGGCGATCAACGACAACGACCTCGCCGTGACCTCGGTGCTCTCGGGCAACCGCAACTTCGAGGGTCGGATCAACCCGGACGTCAAGATGAACTACCTGGCCTCCCCGCCGCTGGTCATCGCCTACGCGCTGGCCGGCACGATGGACTTCGACTTCGACAGCGAGCCGCTCGGTGTCGACAGCACCGGCGCCGACGTCTTCCTCAAGGACATCTGGCCCGCCCCGGAGGACGTCGAGCGGACCATCGCCACCTCGATCAGCCGGGACATGTTCACCGAGGACTACGCCGACGTCTTCGCCGGCGACGAGCGGTGGCAGAGCCTGTCCACCCCGGACGGCGACACCTTCGACTGGGCCGGCGAGTCCACCTACGTCCGCAAGCCTCCGTACTTCGAGGGCATGCAGGCGCAGCCCGCCCCGGTGAAGGACATCTCCGGTGCCCGGGTCCTGGCCCTGCTGGGTGACTCGGTCACGACCGACCACATCAGCCCGGCCGGGTCGATCAAGGCCGACAGCCCCGCCGGGAAGTACCTCTCCGAGCACGGCATCGAGCGCAAGGACTTCAACTCCTACGGCTCGCGCCGCGGCAACCACGAGGTGATGATCCGCGGCACCTTCGCCAACATCCGGCTCAAGAACCAGCTGCTGGACGGTGTCGAGGGCGGCTTCACCCGCGACTTCACCCAGGGCGGCGAGCAGACCTCGATCTACGACGCCGCGCAGTCGTATGCCGAGGCCGGCACCCCGCTCGTGGTCCTGGCGGGCAAGGAGTACGGGTCGGGCTCCTCGCGCGACTGGGCCGCCAAGGGCACCCGGCTCCTCGGGGTCAAGGCGGTCATCGCCGAGTCCTACGAGCGCATCCACCGCTCCAACCTCATCGGTATGGGCGTCCTGCCGCTGCAGTACCCCGAGGGTCAGAACGCCCAGAGCCTGGGGCTGGACGGCACCGAGACCTTCGACATCAGCGGGGTGACCGCGCTCAACGAGGGCACCACCCCCAAGACGGTCACGGTCACCGCGACCAAGGGCGACGGAGGCGGCGACCCTGTGACCTTCGAGGCGGTCGTGCGGATCGACACCCCCGGCGAGGCGGACTACTACCGCAACGACGGGATCCTCCAGTACGTCCTGCGCTCGCTCGTGGACGCCTGAGCCACGCAGCCAGCACGGCAGCACCCGCACGGCGCCCGCCGGACCACCTCGGTCCGGCGGGCGCCGTCGTCGTGCGTGCACACGGGTGGAGGGAGGAGTATGCTAGGTGACGCGTCATACAGTTGAGGAGCCCGCATGACCACCACCCAGCCCGACCGCCTCGCCGCCGACACCGCGATGGGTCCGGTGACGCTCGAGGTCGCGGACCTGGATGGGCTGCGCGACTTCTACCGTGACGCGGTGACGTTGGCGGTGCTGAGCGAGGACGGGCCGGTCGTGACGCTCGGGCGCGGGACCACCCCGATCGTGATCCTGCGTCACCGGCCCGAGCTGCGGCATGCGTCGCCGGGCTCGGCCGGGCTGTTCCACACCGCCATCCTCTTCCCGACCCAGACCGAGCTGGCGGTGGCGGTGGCCGCCATGGGCGCGGCGCGCGCCCCCTACGTCGGCAGCGCCGACCACCTGGTCAGCCAGGCGTTCTACTTCGAGGACCCCGAGGGCAACGGGATCGAGCTCTACTGGGACCGCGACCGCACGCAGTGGAGCTGGGTGCACGGCCGGGTGGAGATGGACAACCGGTTCCTCGACGCCGGGGCGTTCCTGCGCGAGCACCTCGACCCGCAGGCGCAGGAGCGACCGCAGGACGGCGAGGCCGCCGTGGGGCACGTGCACCTGTCGGTGGGGGACGTGGCCAGCGCCAAGGAGTTCTACGTCGAGCGGCTCGGCTTCGACACCACGAGCGAGTGGAACGGCCAGGCGCTCTTCGTCTCCGCCGGTGGCTACCACCACCACATGGCGATGAACGTCTGGCGCAGTCGCGGCGCCGGCCGACGGTTCCCGACCCTCGGCCTCGGGCAGGTCGACATCGTGCTGCCGAGCAGCGACGACGTGGGTGAGCTGGGGGAGCGGATGCGTCACTTCGGGGTGCGCGGCGCCGACGACGGGCGCAGCGTCACCTTCGAGGACCCGTGGGCCAACACCATCCGGGTCGTCGCCGAGGGTGCGGCTAGCTGACACCCTTCGGACGAGGACGCTCGACCGGCTTGCCCGCGGCCGCGGCGACGGCTGCGGCGTGGTCGGGCACCGGCAGCTGGAGGCGCCGGTCGGTGCGCTGGTAGCCCGTCGAGGACGGGCGGCGGGGCATCGTCAGCTCGGTCTGCTCGACGGCGGCATAGGGGATCGAGGACAGCAGGTGGGCGATCATGTTGATCCGCGCGGAGCGCTTGTCGTCGGAGGCCACGACATTCCACCTCGCCTCGGGGGTGTCAGTGTGGACGAACATCTCGTCCTTGGCCCGGCTGTAGTCCTCCCAGCGGGTGAGTGACTCGAGGTCGGTGGGGGAGAGCTTCCAGCGGCGCATGGGGTCCTCCATCCGGGACCGGAAGCGGCGCTCCTGCTCGTCGTCGGAGACCGAGAACCAGTACTTGCGCAGCAGGATCCCGTCGTCCATGAGCATCCGCTCGAAGATCGGGGTCTGCTGCAGCCACCGTCGGTGCTCCTCGGGGGTGCAGTAGCCCATGACCCGCTCGACCCCGCCGCGGTTGTACCAGGACCGGTCGAAGAGGCGGATCTCGCCGGCCGCCGGGAGGTGCTCGACATACCGCTGGAAGTACCACTGCGTCTTCTGCCGCTCGGTCGGCGTCGGCAGCGCGACGATCTGCGCCTGCCGGGGGGAGAGGTACTCGGTGACCCGCTTGATCGCGCCGCCCTTGCCGGCGGCGTCCCGGCCCTCGAAGACCACGACGAGGCGGTGCCCGGTCTCCTTGATCCAGGTCTGCAGCTCGACCAGCTGCTCCTGCAGTCTCAGCAGCTCGGCCTCGTAGATCTTCTTGTCCAGGCGCGGCACCCGGCCGCCGGAGGACGCCGAGGTCGTGCTCTTCTTCCCACCCGTGGATGTGGCCATGGGGTCATCGTGCCAGTACGACGCTCGGTAGGGGAAGGGTCGGACGGCGCGGTCCCGCCAGAGGTCCCCGAGTCGTACACTTGTTCGTATGCAGAGCGGACCCCCAGGCTGGCCCGACCGGGTGCCCCCGGCCGGGGTGCCGGGGTGGGAGCAGGCGGCGGTGTCCTGGCTGCTCGACCAGTGCCCGGCCGACTACCGGGCGTATGCCGCGTGGCGCCGGCACCCCGCGGCGCTCGCCTGGGTCGCCACCCGCCACCTGGAGGCCCAGCTGCAGGCGATGCGCGGCGCGTGGCGCGACGTGCGACCCGAGCTCGGTCCGTCGCTGCCACCCGGCAGCCTCGGCGACGTGCTGGAGTCGCTGGCCCGGGAGGGGCTGCGGCTGCGGGCCAACCACCGGGCCGCGGGGCTGCTGCTCGAGGCGCTGCGGCTGCGGGCCCCCATCGCGTGAGCCGAGTCGTGAGCATCACCGGATGACGCACCGGTTCAGCCAGCTCGACGTCTTCTCCTCCCGGTTGGGCGACGGCAACCCCCTCGCGGTGGTGCTGGGTGCCGATGACCTCGACCCGGAGGCGATGCAGCGCTTCGCGGCCTGGACCGACCTGTCGGAGACGACCTTCCTCCTCGAGCCGACCGACCCCGGCGCCGACTACCGGGTCCGGATCTTCACCCCGGCGACCGAGCTGCCCTTCGCCGGGCATCCCACGCTGGGCAGCTGCACGGCCTGGCTCGAGGCCGGCGGCACACCCCGGGGCGCCGACCGCATCGTGCAGGAGTGCGGCCTCGGTCTGGTCGAGCTGCGCCGCACCGGCGACATCCTGGCCTTCGCCGCCCCGCCGCTGCTGCGCTCGGGGCCGGTCGACCCCGCGCTGGCCGCGCACGTCGCCGGCGTCCTCGGCCAGGAGCCGGTGTCGCTGGCCTGGGGCGACAACGGGCCCGGCTGGGTCGTGGCCGAGCTGCCCTCCGGTGACGCGGTGCGGTCGCTCGTGCCGCAGTTCCCGCCCGGTGACCAGCTCGACCTCGGGGTCTTCGGCGCCGACGCGGAGGGATATGAGGTGCGCGCCTTCTTCCCCGACGCCACCGGGCGCCGGGAGGACCCGGTGACGGGCAGCCTCAACGCGGCGGTCGCGATGATCCTCGCCGAGCGCGACCCGGGCTGGACACGGTATGCCGCGACCCAGGGCACCGTCATCGGTCGTCACGGCCGGATCGAGGTCGAGCGCGAGGGCGACACGCTCTGGATCGGCGGCCGGGTCGTGCCGGCCATCACCGGCACCGTCGAGCTCTGAGGCTCCGACCGTGGGGCGAACCCGGCCACCGGCGTTCTCCCAGGGAGAGAGGCCTAGACTTGTCCGGACCCAGACGACGACGCCGCCGAATCCGGAGGACTAGCCCCGTGGCCCTGATGCGCACCATCTCCGGACCGGCCGACCTCAAGGCCCTCACACCCTCGCAGGTGCGGACGCTCGCGGAGGAGATCCGGGCATACCTCATCTCCTCGGTCTCCCAGACCGGCGGCCACCTCGGCCCCAACCTCGGTGTCGTGGAACTCACCCTGGCCCTGCACCGCGTCTTCGACTCCCCGCGCGACACCCTGCTCTTCGACACCGGGCACATCTCCTACGTCCACAAGCTGCTCACCGGCCGCCACGACCTCTCGACCCTGCGCAAGCAGGGCGGGCTGTCCGGCTACCCCAGCCGGGCCGAGTCCGACCACGACGTCGTGGAGAACTCCCACGCCAGCTCCTCGCTGTCCTGGGCGATCGGCATCGCCAGCGGACGCAAGCTGCGGGGGGAGGGCGACCGGCACACCGTCGCGGTCATCGGCGACGGTGCCCTCACCGGCGGCATGGTGTGGGAGGCGCTCAACAACATCGCCGACCAGCCCGACCTGCCGCTCATCATCGTCATCAACGACAACGAGCGGTCCTACGCGCCCACCCGCGGCGGGATGGCCGACTACCTCGCGTCCCTGCGCGCCACCAAGGAGTACGAGCACATGCTCTCCTGGGGCAAGCGGCAGCTGTCCCGCACGCCGGTGGTGGGCCGTCAGGTCTACGGCACCCTGCACGGGATGAAGAAGGGCCTCAAGGACATCGTCAGCCCGCAGGGGATGTTCGAGGACCTGGGGCTGAAGTACCTCGGCCCGGTGGACGGCCACGACGTGGAGGCGATGGAGACCGCCCTGCGCCGGGCGCACGACTTCGGTGGCGTGGTGCTGGTGCACGCGATCACCGAGAAGGGCCACGGCTACGACCCGGCCACCGCCGACGAGGCCGACCGCTTCCATGCCGTCGGCCAGATCAACCCCGAGACGGGTCTGCCGCTGGAGGTCTCGGGCCGGTCGTGGACCGATGAGTTCAGCGACGAGCTCGTGCGGCTCGGCAAGGAGCGCGACGACATCGTCGCGCTCACCGCCGCGATGCTCATCCCCGTCGGGCTCCAGCCCTTCGCCGAGCGCTTCCCCGAGCGGGTCTTCGACGTCGGCATCGCCGAGCAGCACGCCGTGGCGATGGCCTCCGGGCTGTCCTTCGCCGGTCTGCACCCGGTGGTCTCGATCTACGCGACCTTCCTCAACCGGGCCTTCGACCAGCTCCTCATGGACTGCGCGCTGCACGGCCAGGGCGTCACCTTCGTGCTCGACCGGGCCGGGATCACCGGCTCCGACGGCGCGAGCCACAACGGTATGTGGGACCTCACCCTCGCCGGGATCGTCCCCGGGATCCGGATCGCGGCGCCCCGGGACGGCCAGCAGGTGGCCCGCGCGCTGCGCGAGTCGGTCGACATCGACGACGGGCCGTCCGTGGTGCGCTTCCCCAAGGGCAGCGTCGGTGCGCCGATCGAGGCGGTGCGCCAGGTCGGCACCCTCGACGTGCTGCGTGACGTCGAGCCCGGCGCCGACGGCACGGAGCCGGTCGAGGTGCTCCTCGTGGGCGTGGGCTCGATGGCCGACACCGCGCTCCAGGTCGCCGACAAGCTGCACGCCGAGGGTCGGCGGGTCATGGTCGTCGACCCGCGCTGGCTGCTGCCGGTGAGCGCGGACCTCGTCGACCTCGCCCGCGGCGCGGGCCGGGTGGCCGTCATCGAGGACAACATCGTCGGCGGCGGCATCGCCAGCGCGGTGTCCCGGGCGTTCGACGACGCGGGGGTCGACACACCGGTGCACGGCTACGGCATACCCCAGGAGTTCCTGGACCACGGCTCGCGCGCCCAGGTGCTGGAGCGGATCGGGCTGACGCCGGACGCCGTGGCGACCTCGCTGTCCGCCAGGCTCGCCTGAGCGAGGGCGCTCCCGTGCCGTCGGTGGCGCTGGTCCTCAACCCGGTGGCGAGGGGAGCCGCGGCGGCGCGACGTGCGGTGGAGGCCGCGTGCACGCAGGCGGGTCTCGGTATGCCGTCGGTCCTGCCGACGACGATCGCCGAGCCGGGCGGCGCCCAGGCGCGGGAGGCGCTCGCCCGGGGGTGCCGGCGGGTGGTCGTCGCCGGGGGTGACGGCACGGTGCGCCAGGTCGTGGGGGAGGTGGCTGCGGTGGCCGGCCAGGAGGTCGTCGTCGGGGTGGTCCCGTGCGGCACCGCCAACCTCGCTGCCCGCACGCTGGGTCTGCCGACGGGCCGAGCCGACGCCGCTGCCCGGCTGGCGGTCCGGGCCGAGGGTCACCCGATCGATGTCGGATCGCTCACCCTGGAGCCCCTCGACGGACCGACCTCGACGCTGCCCTTCCTCGTCGTGGTCGGCGCCGGGCACGACGCGCAGATCCTCGCCGGCCTCAGCCCGACGGCCAAGGCCCGGTGGGGGTGGCCGGCCTACGTCACGCCGGGTCTGCGTCGTCTCGGGCACGCCGGGTCCGACCTGCAGATCACGCTCGACGACGGCGACCCCGAGGAACTCCGCGCCTGGAGCGTGCTCGCGGTCAACGCCGCCCGCCTCCCTCTCGGGGCCCAGGTCGCGCCGGGGGCGAGACTCGACGACGGCCGGTTGCACGTCGTGCTGGTCCAGCCCCGCCGCGTGTCCGACTGGGGAGCCATCGCCGCCGGCGGCTTCGGCGCCCGGCGGCCGCACCCGGCGCTGGTGCGCAGGGTCGGCCGTCACCTGCGCGTCGAGCTGCCCGGGCCCGGACCCGTCCAGGTCGACGGCGACGTGGTGCCGGATATCCTGCGGCTATGGATCGAACTCCGGCCGGCGGCCGTGCGGGTGGCGGGGGCGAGGGGGAGCTCCGGGCGGCGCTGACGGTGCAGGTGTCGACGGACCTGCTGGCCAGGATGATCGCGCGGCTGCACCGGGGCCGGGTCTCGCGCGCCGACCAGCAGGCCATCGTGAGCACGATGACCGCGCTGGAGGGGCGCGACTTCCACGACCTGAAGTACCGCCTCAACGCCTCGGGCGACCACCACGACCTGGAGCACCTGGTCTTCGACGACCTCGACGAGGACCTCCAGGAGGTCCTGATCGAGCACATCGCCGCCCAGGCGCAGGGGGAGTTCACCACTGACCTCCGGGTCCTGTGCGACATCGACGACACCGTCAAGTGCGCCATCCACGACGACCGCTACCCCCGCGGCACGGTCTACCCCGGGGTCGTCGCGCTGCTGACCGAGCTGGACCGGGGAGCCTCCGGCGACGACGGACGGGTCGGCGACCTCACCTTCGTCACCGCACGGCCCGGTGGGCCGTGGGGACTGGTGGAGCAGTACACCCGCGACAACCTCGCCGAGCTGGGTCTGCCCCCGCACTCGGTCCTGGGCGGGTCGCTGCTCAACCTCCACACCAAGAACGCCATCGCCGAGCGCAAGCTGCAGAACATGGAGCGCGACCACCTGCTCTTCCCCGAGTCCCGGATGATCTTCATCGGCGACAGCGGGCAGGCGGACGGCCAGGTCGGCGCACAGATGTGGGCGCGACCGCACGACCACGTGATCGGGACCTTCCTGCACGACGTCACGGGTCTGAGCCCACAGGAGCGCGCCACCTGGGCCGAGCAGGGAGTCCACGTGTTCGACACCTACGTCGGGGCGGCGGCGCACGGCGTCCGGCTCGGGCTGCTGCGCCCGGAGCAGGGATATGCCGTCGCCGACGCGGTGCGCGTCGAGCTCGAGGCCGTGGGTCTGGAGGGGGAGCGTGCGGCGCGGATGGCGTCCCTGCTCGAGGCGGACCTGGCGACGCTGGACGCGACCGACGCCCCGTCGGCGGGCTGACGGGGCGTCGGTCAGGCGGGGAGCGCACGGGAGCGGTGCCCGGTCCCCGCGGGAGTCACTCCGGGATGACGTCCATCGCGTCGGGGTGCGGGCCCCGGCGGCCGTTCTCGCCACGGTCGAGCCCGTCGACGGCGGCCATCTGCTCCTCGGTCAGCTCGAAGTCGAAGAGCGCGAAGTTCTGCTGCATCCGGCCCGGGGTCACCGACTTGGGGAAGACGATGTCGCCGCGCTGGACGTGCCAGCGGAGCGCGACCTGGGCCGGGGTGCGGCCGTGGGTCTCGGCGATCCCGAGGAGGACGGGGTCGTCCAGGATGGCGCCCTGGGCGATCGGCGACCAGGCCTCGACCAGACCGCCGTGCTGCTGCGTCGCCTTCCGCGCGGCCTCGTTGGCGAAGTAGGGGTGGACCTCGATCTGGTTCACCACTGGGGCGCTGCCGGTGGCCTCGACGATGCGCTCGAGGTGATCGGGCTCGAAGTTGGAGACACCGGCCGACCGGGTCTTCCCGGCCCGCTGCAGCTCGAGCAGGGTCTCCCAGGTGGAGACGTAGTCACCGTCGTAGCGGGTGGGCAGCGGCCAGTGGATGAGGAACAGGTCGACCTGGTCCAGGCCGAGGCGGTCCAGGGACTCGTCCAGGGAGCGACGGGCGTCCTCGGGACGGTGGAACCCGTTGTCGAGCTTGGTGGTGACGTAGATCTCGTCCCGGGAGAGGCCGGACTCGGCGATCGCCTCTCCGACACCAGCCTCGTTCTGGTACATCTGCGCGGTGTCGATGTGGCGGTAGCCGAACTCGAACGCCTGCAGCACCGCCGCCTTGGTCTGCGCGGGCGGGATCTGGAAGACCCCGAAGCCGAGCTGCGGGATGGTCGTGCCGTCGTGGAGCGTCAGTGTCGGAACAGTCATACTCCGTCCAGCGACGTGCCCTCGCCGAGAATTCCCGACCGTGACGCACACCCCGACCACACCCCGGGCCGGAGGACGGTCAAACAGGACGGCCCAGAAGCGCGAGGCTACGATTGACAAGCCGCTGCTCGCGGCAGTCCCTGGCCTTTCACCGACGGAGATGCCATGCATGTCAGTAGACGTTCGTTCCTCGCTGCCCTCGGCGCCGTGGCGACCCCGACGGTCCTCGGTGGGTGCGGAGGGTTCTCGACCGGTGGCGGCAGCAGCAGCGGCGAGGGGTCGCTGACCTTCACCACCTGGGGGACCGACGCCGAGCTCGCCGGCTTCCGCTCGGCGATCGCGGCCTTCCAGGAGGCCAACGACGGCGCACGGGTGGAGCTCAACGCCGTGCCCTACGAGCAGATGTTCACCAACATCGACGCTCAGCTGCAGGCGGGCAACCCGCCGGACATCTTCCGGGTGCCCTACTACACCTTCGGCAGCTATGCTGGGCGCGGCCAGCTGCTGGACCTGACGCCCCACCTGAGCGGCGACGTCCAGCACCGTTTCACCCCGCAGGCCTGGGCGGCCGTCCAGAGCGAGGGCGCTCCCTACGGCGTGCCGCACCACACCGACACCTCGGCGATCCTCTACGACGTGCAGGCGCTCGCCGACGCCGGCATCGACCGGGTCCCGCAGACGCTGGAGGAGGCGTGGACCTGGGAGGAGTTCGCCGAGGTCGCCCGCCAGCTGCAGGAGTCGCTGTCGTCGGACCGTTCTCCCTTCGCCTACAACTGGCAGGGCAACGGGGTCACCCGGTGGCTCAGCTGGCTCTTCGAGGCCGACGGACGCTTCCTCGAGGAGGACCTCGTGACGCCGGCGATCAACTCCGACGCCGGTGCCGCCGCGGTGGAGTTCACCACCAGCTTCTTCCGGGACAACCTGGTGCCGCGCAACAACTCGATCAGCTCCTCGACGTATGCCGCCGACAGCTGGTTCGCCGGCACCGTCCCGATGGTCTTCGCCGGGGCGTTCCTCATCCCGGACGCCGAGGCGACCTACGAGCGGGAGTGGGCGGCCACCTTCCCGCCGCGCCGCGAGCGCTCGGCCGGCGACTTCGGCGGCAACGCCCTGGTGGCGACGGCCCAGACCGAGCAGCCCGACCTGGTCGCGCAGTTCCTGGAGTTCGTGACCGAGGCCGAGCAGATGCAGGAGTTCTGCGCCGGGTCCTCGCTGCTGCCCACCCGTGCCGACCTGGTGGAGCAGGGGATCGAGTTCGACGTGCGCCCCGAGCTCTCGCAGGTCTTCCTGCAGCAGTCCAGCGCGGTGCGTGCGCAGGACTCGGGTCAGGTCGCCTCGCCGGACATGTCCTCGATCATCACGGTGCTCCAGGACGGACTGGAGGCCAGCTTCCTCGGTGACGCCGACGTGGAGACCACCCTCGCGACCCTCTCCGACGGCATCGAGGCTGCGACGCAGTGACGGCGCGCGCCCGTGAGGCCTGGGCGGGCTACGCCTTCGCCGCGCCCACGCTGGTGCTGCTCGGGGTCTTCGTGCTGCTGCCGCTGGGTGGGGCGGCCGTCATCAGCCTGCAGGAGACCAACGGCTTCGGTGCGGGGACCTTCGTCGGCCTTGACAACTACCGACAGCTCGTCCAGGACCCGGTCTTCTGGCGGGCCAGCCTCAACACCGCGCTCTACACTGTGCTGGTGACGCCAGCCGCGATGGCGATCGGTCTGGGCCTGGCGCTGCTGCTCGACTCCGCGCTGCCGGCCCGTGGCGTGCTCCGGTCGGTGCTCATCCTCCCCATGGCGATCTCCGGGGTCGCGACCGCACTCATGGGTGTGCTCATCTTCGACGAGAACAGCGGCTTCCTCGCGCAGGTGTCGCTGGCCATGGGGCTGCCCCAGGTCGACTGGCAGACCCACGGCCCCGCCGCCTTCGCCTCCGTCGTCATCATGACCCTGTGGTGGCGGGTGGGCTTCAACATGCTGATCTACCTCGCCGGGCTGCAGGGGGTGGCGCCCGAGCTCTACGAGGCGGCGCGGCTGGACGGCGCCAACGCCTGGCAACGGCTGCGCCACGTCACCGTCCCGCAGCTGAGCCCGCAGTCGTTCTTCCTGGTCATCCTCAACATCATCTACTCCTTCCAGGTCTTCGACATCGTCTTCGTCATGACCGGTGGAGGCCCGGAGCGGGCCACCACCGTGCTGGTCACCTACGCCTACGACACCGGGTTCGTCACCCGGGACCAGGGGTATGCCGCCGCGATCGGCGTCGTGCTGCTCGCCGTCACGCTGGTGGTCACCGGTCTGCGGTGGCGTGCCGAGCGCCGACGTGAGGAGAGCGAGTGAGCAGCCACCTCGCCCGTCGACGGTCCGCGGCGTGGGCACGCCTGCTCGGCGCGCTGCTCGCCGCCGTGGTCATCCTCTTCCCGCTCTACTGGATGGTCGTCGTCGCCTTCTCCACCCGGTCCTCGCTCTCCGGCGGCGGGCTGCGGCTGTGGCCGGAGCAGGCCACCCTGGACAACTTCCGCCGGGTCTTCGAGGCCTTCCCCGTCCTGACGTGGTTCGGCAACTCCCTGGCGATCGCCCTGGTGACCTCGGTCATCATCGTGCTGGTCAACCTGCTCGCCGGGTATGCCTTCGCGCACCTGCGCTTCCCGGGCTCGGGTGCGCTGCTGCTCGTGGCGCTGTCGACGCTCATGCTGCCGGTGCAGGTCATCATGGTCGGCCTGTTCCGGCTCGTCACCGAGCTCGGGCTCTACGGCAGCTACTGGGCGGTGATCCTGCCGACGGCAGCCTCCGCCTTCGGAGTCTTCCTGGCCCGCCAGTTCATCCTCACCATCCCGCGCGAGCTCATGGAGGCGGCCCGCATCGACGGCGCGACGCACCTGCAGATCTTCTTGCGCATCGTGCTGCCATTGTCGCGCCCTCTCATCGCGGTGCTCTTCTTCATGAGCATGCTGCAGACGTGGAACGACTTCGCCTGGCCGCTCATCGCGCTGCGGGACAACGCGCTCTACACCCTGCCGGTGGGGCTGCTCTTCCTCCAGGGCCAGTTCGGTCCGGACTACGGCGCGACCATGGCCTTCGCCCTCATCACCGTCGCGCCGATGGTGCTCGTCTTCCTGCTGGCGCAACGCTGGTTCGTCCAGGGCTTCTCCCGCAGCGGCCTGCGATGAGCCCGGACCGTGCGCGAGCGGAGAAGACCTGCCTGGCGTGCGGTCGAACGTTCACGTGGCGCAAGAAGTGGGAACGCGACTGGGACCAGGTGCGCTACTGCTCGTCGGCGTGCCGGCGCCGAGGTGTGGGTGAGGTGGACCGCGAGCTGGAGGCGGCCATCCTCGAACTGCTCTCACGCCGCGCCCGCACGTCGACGATCTGCCCCTCCGAGGCGGCACGTGAGGTCGGTGCGTCCACCGGTCAGGAGTGGCGCGACCTCATGGAGCCCGCGAGGCGTGCCGCGCGGCGGCTGGTGGCCCGCGGTGCGGTCGAGATCCTCCAGGGCGGCCGGGTGGTGGACCCGTCGACGGTGCGCGGCCCCATCCGGATACGACGTTCTCCCGGCGCCACGAGCGGTGAGGGGTGAGCGGTGAGGAGTGGGGGGCGCATCGTCGGTGTGCCGGGCAGACCTGGTCAGCCATGGGTGCGCAGCGGTCGGTATCGGTGACCAACGCAGGGTGGGTGCACACGCCGTGCCTCCCCGGACGGCGGGCCGTCACGACCACGTGACGACGGCGCGCGGAGGAACTCACTCAGTAGTACACCGCCAGGGGGCCGTCCGGCCCCTGTATGACGCGGACCGGGGTGCGGAAGACCCGGGTGAGCGTCTCGTCGTCGAGCACCTGCGCGGGACTCCCGACCTCGCTGACCCGGCCGTCGTTCATCGCCACGATGTGGTCGGCGTAGCGCGCCGCGAAGTTGATGTCGTGCAGGACGATGACGACCGTGCGGCCCAGCTCGTCGGCCGCCCGCCGCAGCTGGCGCATCATCTGGACCGAGTGCTGCATGTCCAGGTTGTTGAGCGGCTCGTCGAGCAGGACGTACTCCGTGTCCTGGGCCAGGACCATGGCGACGTAGGCCCGCTGGCGCTGGCCGCCGGAGAGCTCGTCGAGGTAGCGGTGCTCGAGCCCGGTGAGGTCGAGGAAGTCGATGGCCTCGGAGATGTGCCGCTCGCACTCGGGGGTCAGCCGACCACGGGAGTGCGGGAAGCGGCCGAACCTGACGAGCTGGCGCACGGTGAGGCGGGTGATGAAGTGGTTCTCCTGCCGCAGCACCGACAGGATCGTGGCCACGACGGCCGACGGCGTGTGCACGACATCGTGGCCGGCGACCGTGATCGTTCCCTGGTCCAGCCCGAGGAGCCGGCCGATCATGGTGAGGACGGTCGACTTGCCGGCACCGTTGGGGCCGATGAGCGCCGTGATTCCGCCCGCCGGGATCTGCAGGCTCACCGGGCCGATGCGGGCCTCGGTGGCGTAGGTCTTGGTGACCTCGGTCAGCTCGATCACAGGCGGCCCTTTCGCAGGAGGTAGATGAGGAAGGTGAGGCCGCCGACGAGCTCGATGATGATCGTGACCATGCCCTGGGCGTAGAAGACGTGCCGGAGCACGAAGTATGCGCCGGACAGCACGACATACCCGAGCAGGAACGCCATCGGCAGCAGCAGACGGTGGCTGGAGGTGTCGGCGAGCTGATAGGCGAGCATCGCCACGAGGAAGCCGAGGAAGGTCATCGGGCCGACGAGCGAGGTGGTCATCGCCATGAGGACCGAGACGAGGAAGAGCACGATGACGACCTCGCGCGTGTGGTGCAGCCCGAGGTTGGTCGACGTGTCGCGGCCGAGGGCGAGCACGTCCAGCCGTCCGGAACGCCACCACAGCGCCCCGCCCGCCATCGCGGCGAGGGGGATGACGTGGGGCAGGATCGAGGCGTCGGCGTTGCCGATGTTGCCGAAGAGCCGGGCGGTGAGGATGTCGAACTCGCTGGGGGTGAGGAGGCGCTGCATGAAGGTCGACAGGGACGCCAGCCAGCCCCCGAGGATGACACCCACGAGCAGCATGGTGTGCAGGTCGCCGAGCCGGCCGGCGAGCAGCGATCCGTAGAGCAGGGTCGCGAGGAGCACCATGAGTGCGGTCTGCAGCAGGAAGGCCGTCGTGCCGGTCGTCAGGGAGAGCCCGGCCACGCCGAAGAGGAAGACCGAGCTCGTCTGGATGAGGAGGTAGAGCGCCTCGAAGCCCATGATCGACGGCGTGAGGATCCGGTTCCCCGTCGCCGTCTGGAAGCTCACCGTCGCGATGGCGTGGCAGAACGCGACGACGAGGATGACGGCGATGCTCGCGGCTCGCATCGCCGCGATCCGCCAGAACCCATCGGTGCCGAGCGGCATGGGGTTGTCGTAGGCGAGGATGCCCGCGGAGAAGCCGACGGCCAGCACGACGAGCAGGACGGTGAGGAGGGTGTACCGCCGGCGCCCCCCGGCAGGAACGGACCCGTGTGGCGGTCGGCCCGGGTGCGCGCGGGGGTGCGCAGCGCCTGCCCCGTCATGGCCTCAGGCACGGCGCTGCCGGATGAGGAGCAGGGCGATGAAGAAGGCGGCCCCCGCGACCCCGAGGATGAGCGAGACGGGGATCTCGAACGGGCTGATGACAGTCCGTCCGAGGATGTCGCAGAGGGTCACCGCCCACACGCCGAGCAGGCAGACCCAGGGCAGGCTGCTGCGCAGGTCGCCGCCCCGCACGAGGGAGACGAGGTTGGGCACGATGAGACCCAGGAAGGGCAACGCCCCGATGACGACGGTGACCACCCCGGTGGCCACCGCGACCAGGGCCACGCCGAGCAGGATGATCCGGCCGTAGTCGAGGCCGACGTTGGTGGCGACGTCCTTCCCCAGCCCGGCGACGGTGAGGCGGTCGGCGAGGAGGAAGACCAGGACTCCTTAGTTCTGTTACGAATGCTCCATATGCCCGTATATGTGGCACAGGTCACCTGCCCGCGCTCAGAGAGCCAGCCCGATGGCCTCGGCGAAGAGCGCGTCGCCGTCCGCGTCCACGCCGCGGGCACGGAACCACGTGGCGACGTTGACGCAGTCGCGGTGCAGCAGGTCCGCGCCGCGGGGGTTCGCCACCACATCGACCACCTGCGGAAGGTCGATGACGACGAGCGTCCCGTCGTGCACGAGGAGGTTGTAGGCAGAGAGGTCCCCGTGGGCCCACCCGAGCTCGGCGAGCTGCAGCACGACGGTCTGCGTCTGCTGCCACAGGTGTGCCGCCTCCCCTGTGTCCGGGCGCGCCTGGGCGAGGCGAGGGGCGGCCCTACCCCCGGGGTCCCCGATGAACTCCATGACGAGCTCCGTGCCGTCCAGGGACACCGGGTAGGGCACCGGGATCCCGGACGACCAGGCCCGGCACAGCGCCTCCCACTCGGCGTACGCCCACCGTCCCGCGGCGACCTGCTGGCCGTAGGTGGTGCCCTTGGCGAGGGCGCGCTGGTCGCGGGAGCGGCGGACACCGCGGCCCTCGGCATACACCGTGCTGCGGTGGAAGGACCGGTGGTCGGCGTCACGGTAGCGCTTGGCGGCGAGCAGGCACGCCGCGTCCGCACCGGGGGTGGTGGCGGCGCGCTCGAGGAGGAAGACGTCGGCCTCCTTGCCGGTCTTGAGGACACCCAGCTCGGTGTCCACCGCCCCGGCGTCCTGGACGACCCAGGTGGGCACGGGTCCGGGCCCGCGGTGACCGGCGACGACCTGCCAGTAGGTCGTCAGCCGTTGGCCGGAGGGGAGGTCCTCGACCGCCTCCAGCGGGGTGTAGTCGATGACGAAGAACGGGTCGATGTCGCCCGTCGGGTGCTGAGATGGCACGGATGCTCCTGCGCGAAGATGAAGGGGAGGGCGTCGGGGGACGCCTCAGGGGCGGTGTGGTTCATCGCTCGACCCCTTCCTCGCGCGGAGCACGCCGGGTGCGCGCTCGCTGGTGCACCGTCAGCGTCCCGCATCCGCGGATCGCCGGGCAACGGGTTTTCCCGCACCCCCGGCAGCGCCGGGTGCATGCCGAGTTGACCGGCGCAGTCCGGGCAGTGAGCCTGGGGGGATGTACTTCATCGTCGTCAGGTTCCCCGTCAAGCCCGAGTCGGCCGCCCAGTGGCCGCAGATCGTCTCCGACTACACGGCCAGCGTGCGCGGGGAGGAGGGCAACCTCTTCTTCGAGTGGTCCCGCAGCATCGAGGACCCCCACGAGTTCGTGCTCGTCGAGGGTTTCACCGACGACGGTGCCGCCGCCCACGTCGAGAGCCCGCACTTCAGCGAGGGGATCGAGGCGATGCGCCCGCACCTCACCGGCACCCCGAAGATCATCTCCCGCCAGATCGAAGGCGAGGGCTGGGACGCGATGGGGGAGCTGCAGATCGACGAGTGATCTGGAATCTCTGATCAGGTGAGCGAGCGCTGCGCCTGCTCATCCTCGGGGATCTCGTCCTCGAGCCGCTGCAGGACCATCTTGCCGATGACGGCGAAGGCGGCGATGCCGGCGAGGACCGCCGCGAAGCCCACCCAGCCGCTGCCCGTGGCGGCGAAGACGGCATACCCGATGAGGGAGACGACCGCTCCGACGATCGCGTAGGGCAGCTGCGTGGTCACGTGCGTAATGACGTTGCACGCGGCACCGGTGCTGGACAGGATCGTCGTGTCGCTGATCGGTGAGCAGTGGTCGCCCCAGACGGCGCCGGCGAGCACCGCGCCGAAGGCCGCGAGCAGCAGCTCCGAGCCCCCGGAGACGTTGACCATGATGTCGCCCGCGATGGGCAGCAGGATCCCGAAGGAGCCCCACGAGGTCCCGGTGGAGAAGGCCATCGCGCCGGCGAGGACGAACATGACCGGCACGAGCCACTGGGGCGCCATGTTGGCGCTCTCGACGAGGCCGCCGAGGTACTCGCCCGTCCCGAGCTCGCCGATGAGGGCGCCGAGCACCCAGGCCAGGAGCAGGATGTAGACCGCGGGCAGCATCGACTTGATCCCCTCCCACACCCCCTGGCCGAGGGTCGCGCCCGAGAACTTCGGGTTCTGCGCGGTGTAGCGGAAGTAGTAGTAGAGCGCTGCGGCCAGTCCGAGCACCCCGCCGTAGAGCAGGGCATCGGTCACCGAGGTGTTGGCGAGCAGGTCGATGACGTCCCAGCTGCCGCCGGCGGCATACCCCGTCCACACGATCCCGCCCAGGACGCCCACGACCAGCAGGAGGAAGGGCACGATGAGGGCCCGCTTGGCGCCCGGCTCGTGCGTCGGCAGGTCCTGGGCGAGCTCGCCGGGGATCTCCTCGGAGGCGTCGAAGGTCTGGCCCTCGGCGATGGCCCGGCGCTCCTCCTTGCGCATCGGGCCGATGTCCAGCTGGAGGAGGACGACGACCCAGACCAGCAGGATCGCCGAGATGGCGTAATAGTTCATGCCCGCGGCGCCGAGGAAGGCCTCGACGTCGCTCACCGCCAGGGTGGAGGTGGCGAGGATCGGAGCCATGATCCCGATGATGCTGGCGCCCCAGCTGGAGAAGGGCGCGAGCACGGCGACCGGGGCCGAGGTGGAGTCGATGAGGTAGGCGAGCTTGGCCCGGGCCACGTGGTGCCGGTCGGTGACCGGTCGCGCGACCTGGCCGACGGCGAGGGCGTTGAAGTAGTCGTCGATGAAGATGATGATGCCCAGCGCGGCGGCGAGCACCTGGGCCCCACGGCGCGTCCGTATGCGTTGGATCGCCCAGTCCGAGAAGGCCTGGCTGCCGCCGGACATCATGATGAGCGCCGCGATGACGCCGAGGGTGAGGGTGAAGACGAGGATGTAGACGTAGGTCGTGTTGACCGCGCCGTCCGCCCAGAAGATGCCGGCGACGGAGGTGCCGATGAGGCGCAGCGTCTCCAGCGGGGCGAGGTCGGCCACGAGCAGCGCGCTCGCGAGCACACCCGCGCCGAGGCTGAGCAGCACCTTCTTGGTCCAGATCACCAGCACGATCGCCACGAGTGGCGGAAGGATCGTCAGGATCGGCGTCGACTCGGTCATTGCGGGTCCTCCTCGGGCAGCGCCTGGATCGCCCCAGCGTAGGGCAGCGGGGTCCGCCTGTCAGGGGGCGCGCCCGTCGTGACAGGGTGGGGTCGTGGCTGTTTCCGAGCATCTCGGCACCGACGACGTCCTGCGGCTGCTGCAGGAGGTGGCCGAGGAGGTCATCACCCCACGCTTTCGGGCGCTGGCCGAGCACGAGATCTCCTCCAAGACGCACCCGGGTGACCTCGTCACCGTCGCCGACCGCGAGGCCGAGGTGCTCATCACCCGGCAGCTGCGCGCGGCATACCCCGGGGCTGTGGTGCTGGGTGAGGAGGCGTTCGCCGACGACCCCACCAGCCTCGTCGCCTTCCGCGAGGCCGAGCACGCCTTCACCGTCGACCCGGTCGACGGCACCCGCAACTTCGTGCACGGCTCGCCCGACCACGCCGTCATGGTCGCGGAGACCCGCGCAGGACGCACGGTGCGGTCCTGGATCTGGCAGCCGCAGCACGAGCTGGCCTACGTCGCCGAGCTGGGCTCCGGCGCCACCCGCAACGGTTTGCGCCTGCCCGACCTCACTCCTGACTCGGACCCGGCGCACTGGCGGGTGCGCACGTCGGCCCGACGACGCATCGGGGAGCGGCTGGGCCCCCTCCCGCCGCTGGAGCTCAGCTGGGTGAGCTGCGGCATCGACTACCCGAAGCTCGCCGAGGGCGCCTGCGACGCGCTGGTCTACCACGGCACCCGGCCCTGGGACCACGTGCCCGGCAGCCTTCTCGTGAGCGAGGTCGAGGGAGTCGTGGGGTCGGTCGACGGGCAGGTCTACGCCCCGCGCGACGATCCGCGGGGCATCCTCGCGACCGGCGGAGCCGACGTCTACGACTGGCTGCGCCGCGAGGTCTGACCGCCGTCGGGGGCCGGGTCCTCGTGGGCGGACTCGTCATACCCGGTCTCGTGCCCGCTGCCGACGTGCCCGCTGCTGTCGTGCTCGGTCGTGTCGTGCACGGCCGCGCGCAGCGCGAGCTCCCGGGCGAGGGTCGTGACCTGCTGCTCGAGCTGGCGCATACGGCGGTAGGACGCCGCGACGTAGCCGAGGAAGACGACGGTGAGGCCGTAGAGCAGCAGGTCGGCGCCCCGACCGACGCCGAGGAGCTGGGCGACCTGCGTCATGACCCGGGGGAAGAGGATGGCGATCGCCGCGAGCACGACGAAGCCGACGAGCAGCAGGCGGCGGACCGCCTGGTGTCGGACACCCGCCGTCGAGCGGGTGAGCATGGCGGTGACGACGACGACACTCACGAGCAGGACGAGCTTGATGACGGGTTGGTCGAGCACGTCAGCGCCTCCGTCGGGGTGGGGTCGTCAGAAGCAGGGTCGCGGGCATGGCACTCACTTGAGGATCGTGTCGATGAGGATGTTGACCGAGTTCATGAGCGACTGGCCCTTGGCCCGGCTGTAGTCGGTGTAGAGCACGTGCACGGGGTGCTCGGCCCAGGGCAACCGGGTGCGGCCGAGCTGCAGCACGATCTCGGTCGCGTGCGCCATACGGTTCTGACGCAGGTCCAGACGGGTCGCCGCGTCGCGCCGGATGACGCGCAGCCCGTTGTGGGCGTCGGTGAGCTTCATCCCGGTCTGCTGGTTGGTCAGCCACACGGCGGCCTTGAGCACGAGCTTCTTGAGCCGGCCCGGACGGGTGCGGTCATCGAGAAAGCGGGAGCCGAAAACGATGGCCAGCTGCTCCTCCCGGGCCCGGCGCACCATCTCCGCGGCGTCCTGGGGCCGGTGCTGCCCGTCGGCGTCGAAGGTGACGAGGTATGCCGCGTCCGTCGCCTCGAGCACGTAGCGCATACCCGTCTGCAGCGCGGCCCCCTGGCCGAGGTTGAAGGGGTGCTGCACGACGACCGCACCGGCCGCCCTGGCGCGCTCCGCCGAGTCGTCGCTGCTGGCGTCGTCGACGCACACGACGTGCGGGAAGTGCTCCCGCGCCTCGTGCAGCACCGTCTCGATGACCCGCGCCTCGTCGAAGAGGGGGATCACCAGCCAGGCGTCCTCCTGCGCGCGCGTTAGAGTCATGGGTGCATTGTCCCTCACCACCCCTGATGGGAGTCCCGTGACGACACGCATCGTCGACAGTGCCGACGTCGCCGAGAGCGCCAGCATCGGCGAGGGCAGCTCCGTGTGGCACCTGGCCCAGGTGCGCGAGGACGCCGTGCTCGGCGCTGGCTGCGTCATCGGGCGCGGAGCCTATGTCGGCACCGGTGTCCGCATGGGCGACCACTGCAAGGTCCAGAACTACGCCCTCGTCTACGAGCCGGCCCGGCTCGGCCACGGCGTCTTCGTCGGCCCCGCCGCCGTCCTCACCAACGACACCTTCCCCCGGGCGGTCAACCCGGACGGCTCGCTCAAGGCCGCCGACGACTGGGACGCCGTGGGCGTCACCGTCGGCGACGGAGCGTCCATCGGTGCGCGCGCGGTCTGCATCGCGCCGGTGCGCGTCGGCGCCTGGGCCACCGTGGCGGCCGGGGCCGTCGTCGCCAAGGACGTGCCCGACCACGCCCTCGTGGTGGGGGTGCCCGCCCGGCAGGTGGGCTGGGTCGGGCACGCCGGCCGGCCCCTGGAGCCGACCGGCACACCGGGGGAGTGGCGCTGCCCCCAGACCCAGGAGATCTACCGCGAGAGCGACGGCGGACTGCGTCGCACCGACCCCGCCGGAGGACAGTCATGACCGAGCAGCCGATGATCCCCGCGGCCAAGCCGCTGATCGGGGAGGACGAGCGGGCGGCCGTGGACCGGGTGCTGCGCTCGGGGATGGTGGCGCAGGGCCCGGAGGTGGCGGCCTTCGAGGGGGAGTTCGCGGGGCAGCTAGTGGCTGGGCGCACGTGCGTGGCGGTCAACTCGGGGACCTCGGGTCTGCACCTGGGGCTGCTCGCGTGCGGGATCGGTGCGGGCGATGAGGTGATCGTGCCGAGCTTCACCTTCGCCGCGACGGCCAACGCGGTCGCCCTGACGGGGGCGACGCCGGTGTTCGCCGACATCAGCCCGGACACCTTCAACCTCGACCCGGAGTCGGTGCGGGGGGCGTTGAGCGACCGGACGGCGGCGGTGATGCCGGTCCATCTCTACGGTCACCCTGCGGATGTCGAGGGGTTGCGGGCGGTGACCGCGGAGGCGGGGGTGCAGCTGTTCGAGGACGCCGCGCAGGCTCACGGGGCGACCTACCGCGGGTCGCCCGTGGGCAGCTTCGGGTCGTTCGCGATGTTCAGCCTGTACCCGACGAAGAACATGACCTCCGGCGAGGGCGGCATGGTGTCCTGCGCCGACGAGGAGATCGCGCGGGGCATACGGCTGCTGCGCAACCAGGGGATGGAGAAGCAGTACGCCAACGAGGTCATCGGGCTGAACAACCGGATGACGGACATCCACGCCGCGATCGGGCGCGTGCAGCTGACCAAGGTCGGGGCGTGGACGCAGGCGCGGCAGGCCAACGCGGCGTGGCTGGACGAGCACCTGTCGGGGGTGGCCGGGGTGGTGGTCCCGACGGTGCGGGAGGGCTGCACGCACGTCTACCACCAGTACACCGTCCGGATCGCCGGGGCCAGCAGCGAGCAGCGGGACGAGGTGGTGACGGCGCTGCGCGAGGAGCACCGGGTCGGGTGCGGGGTCTACTACCCCACCCCCAACCACGAGCTGGTCTCGCTGTCGCGCTTCGCCCCGGCCTGGGAGCTGCCGGAGACGGCGCGGGCCGCGGCCGAGGTCATCAGCCTGCCGGTGCACCCGTCGTTGACGCACGGTGACCTGGAGCGGATCGCCACCGCGGTGGAGTCGGTCGTGGGGGCAGGGGCGTGACCGGGGGCGCGGAGCGGACGGCGGCGCGCTCGGTGCTGCCCGAGGGCCCGATCAGGATGGGTCTCATCGGGCTGGGCTCGATGGGCCGCCACCACGCGCGGGTGATCCGGGAGGTGGAGGGGATGGAGCTGGTCGCGGTGGCCGACCCCTCGGGTGACAAGCACGGGGTGGCGGGCTCGTTGCCCGTCCTGGCGGACGTGGCGGGCCTGGTCGCGGAGGGGATCGACGCGGCGATGGTGGCGGTGCCGACCTATCTGCACGAGGAGGTCGCGCTGGCCCTGGCCGAGGCCGGGGTCCACACGATGGTCGAGAAGCCCATCGCCGCGACGGTCGAGTCGGGGCGCCGGGTCGCCCAGGCCTTCGACGCGGCCGGGCTGGTCGGCGCGGTGGGATACGTCGAGCGGTGCAACCCGGCGCTGCTGGAGATGCGGCGGCGGATCGCGGCCGGGGAGCTGGGGGAGGTCTTCCAGATCACCACCTCGCGCCAGGGGCCGTTCCCGGCGCGGATCGCGGACGTCGGCGTGGTGAAGGACCTCGCCACGCACGACATCGACCTCACGGCCTGGATCGCCCGCTCGCCGTATGCCAGCGTCGCCGGTCAGGTCACCCACCGCTCGGGCCGCGAGCACGAGGACATGGTCGTCGCGACCGGTCGCCTCGCCAACGGCATCATCGTGTCGCACACGGTCAACTGGCTGAGCCCGTTGAAGGTGCGGGAGACGGTCGCGACGGGGGAGAAGGGCGCCCTCGTCGCCGACACCCTCCACGGTGACCTCACCTTCGTGGCCAACGGCGACGTGCGCAGCGAGTGGGACCGCGCGGCGACCTTCCGCGGGGTCTCCGAGGGCGACTCGATCCGGTATGCCATCGCCCGCCGCGAGCCGCTGCGGGTCGAGCAGGAGAACTTCCGCGACGCCCTCTGGGGCCGCGAGGCCGACGTCGTCTCCATGGCCGAGGGCGTGCATACCCTCGAGGTCGTCGAGGCCATCCTCGAGTCCGCCGCGACGGGCCAGTCCCAGACGCTGTGACCCGACGCTCCCTGCCCCACGACCCACCGAGCGTCGCAGATGGTTGCGCCACGACCCACCGGGCGTCGCAGATGGTCGCGCCACGACGCACCGAGCGCCGCAGATGGCCGCGGTATGACTGACCGGGCGTCGCTCGTGGTTCTCGCGACCCGGATCTACGCCCCCGAGGCGGCGGCCGCGACCTTCCGTCTGGGTGCCCTCGTGCGTTCCCTGAGCCGCCGGGCGTCCGTGCGCGTGCTCACGACGACGCCTCCGCCCGCACTCCGACAACCATCTGCGACGCTCGGTGGGTCTGAGGGCGACCATCTGCGGCGCTCGGTCGGGGAGGGGGAGCGCGATCGGGAAGGTCGCTCGGTCGGGGAGGGGGTCTCGGTCGAGTCGGGATCGCCGGACCATCGGGTCGGGGTGAGTCGCTGGCCGGTGCTGCGGGACGCCACGGGGTATGTCCGCGGCTACCTGCCCTACCTGTCGTTCGACCTGCCGCTCGCGCTGCGGCTGCTGACCGGCCCGCGCCCCGACGTCGTCGTCGTCGAGCCACCGCCGACCACCGGCGCCGTGACCCGGGTCGCCCTGGCGGTGCGCTCGCTGGGGCGGGCGCCGATCCCCTACGTCTACTACGCCGCGGACATCTGGTCCGACGCCACCGCCTCGATGGGAGCCCCACGGGCGGTGGTCTCCCTCATGCGTTCTGTGGAGCGGTTCGCGCTGCGGGGCTCCCGCGACGTGATCGCCGTGAGCGACGGCGTGGCGCAGCGGGTCCGCGCGCTCGCCGCCGACGTGCCCGTGACCGTTGTGCCCAACGGCATCGACACCGACGTCTTCACCCCCGTCGGGGAGCGACACCCGCAGGCGCCGATCACGCCCTACCTCGTGTATGCCGGGACCGCCTCGGAGTGGCAGGGCGCCGAGGTCTTCGCCGAGGCGATGGCCCAGGTCCTCGCGCAGGTGCCGGGCGCGCGCCTGGTCTTCCTCGGGCAGGGCTCGTCCTGGCCGCGGCTGGAGCAGATCGCGGCCGACCTCCCGGACGGAGCGGTCCAGCTGCGACCGCTCGTCCCTGCGGAGGAGGCGGCTGCCTGGCTGCGCGGTGCGGCGGGTGCCCTGGTGAGCGTGCGACCGGGCGTCGGCTACGACTTCGCCTATCCCACCAAGGTCGTCGCGGCGCTGGCCTGCGGGACCCCGGTGGTCTTCGCCGGGCCCGGCCCGGCCGCCGCCGACGTGGGCGAGCACCGCCTGGGCGCTGCCGTCGACCACGACCCAGAGGCCGTGGCCGCGGCCATGGTGGAGGTGCTGCGCGCCGAGCGCGACGACGACGAGCAGGCTCGCCGGGTGGCCTGGGTGCGGGAGCACCGCAGCCTGGCCGCGACCGGGGACGGCGCCGCGGCGGTCGTCCTGCGTGTGCCAGGCTAGAGGTCCGAGGACGTCCGAGGAGGCATCGCCATGAATCGCTGGGGAAGGCCCGGGGAGCGCCCGGGGGCACCACGTGCCGAGGACGAGCTCCAGGACCAGATCGAGGAGGCCGGTCGCCGCCGCGCGGAGGGTCCGGGCGGAGCGCGGGGTCTGGCCGGTGCACGGGGTGCCGGAGCGGAACGTCCGCGGCGCCGGCCCTCGGCCTCGACGACGGCCCGGGCCGTCCAGAGCTGGGTGGACCAGGCCATCGACCAGGCGCAGCGCCAGGGCGCCTTCGACAACTTGCCCGGTGCTGGCAAGCCACTGCGCGACGTCGACACGCGGGCCGACCCCGACTGGTGGGTCAAGAACCTCATCCAGCGCGAGCAGCTCGACCTCTCCGGTGCCATGCCGGGCGTCATGCAGCTGCGCCGGGAGAAGGCGACCTATCCGCAGGCGCTCTTCGCGCTGCCCGACGAGGCGGCCGTCCGCGCCCAGGTGGAGGACCTCAACGAGCGCATCCTCGCCGACCGCCGCCGCCCGCACGTCGGCCCGACGTCGCCCCCGGTCGTCGGACGGCTCGACGTCGAGGAGATGGTGGCCGCCTGGCGCGCCTCGCGCGGCGGGGCCTGACCAGCCCGCACTCGTGCCTCTGCTCGTGCGCGACCTCGCGACGGACGCGTGCCTCTGGGCACCGATCTGTCACACGCAGGCGCACGAGAGTGCTCGCAGGAGGGGTATGCCTCGAGCCCCCGAGCTGCTGCGCTAGCCTGATCGACGACGCGGGGTGCCGCTGTGCGGCTGAGATCACACCCGTCGAACCTGATCTAGCTCGTACTAGCGAAGGGAACGTCCTTTGTCGTCGACGTCGCTCGAACCCACCCATCTCGCCACCTGCTGGGAGCGGGTGCGCACCGACGCACCCCTGGTCCAGTGCCTCACCAACGTGGTCGCCGCACCGCTGACGGCCAACGTGCTGCTGGCGGCCGGCGCCTCGCCCGCCATGGTCGACAACCCGCACGAGGCCGGGGACTTCGCGGCGGTGGCCGGGGCCACCCTGGTCAACCTCGGCACCCTGACCGACTCCACCCTCGCCGGTATGCAGGCCGCCGTCCGGGGTGCGGCCGGCGGGGGGACGCCCTGGGTGCTGGACCCCGTCGCCGCCGGTGCCCTGGGCTGGCGGACGAGGGTCGCCCACGACCTGCTCGCGATGTCTCCCCCCGCAGCGATCCGCGGCAACCCCTCGGAGATCCTGGGCCTGGCCGGCGGGGCCGGTGGCCGTGGCGTGGACAGCACGGCGGGGCCGGAGGCGGCCCTGAGCGCGGCGTCAGCCCTCGCGCGACAGCACGGCTGCGTCGTCGCCGTGAGCGGACCCGTGGATCACCTCGTCGACGCAGCGCGCGTGGTGCGGGTGCCGCACGGCCACCCCTGGATGACCCAGGTCACGGGGGTCGGCTGCTCCCTCGGCGCGCTCATGGCGGCCTGCCTCGCCGCGAGCGAGGACGCGATGGTGGCCGCGACGACGGCGACCGTGGCCCTCACCCTCTGCGGCGAGGACGCCGCCGAGGAGGCTGCTGGGCCCGGCAGCTTCGCGACGCACCTGCTCGACGCGCTGGCTTCGCTCACCCCGGAAGCCCTCGCGGCACGGGTGGAGCTGCGATGACCCGGGCGCCGATCGACCTGCGCCTCTACCTCGTGACGGACACCGCGCGGACGGCGCGGCACGGGCTCGGCGCGACCGTCCGCTCCGCCGTCGACGGAGGTGTCACGGCCGTCCAGCTGCGGGACCCGGACGCCTCCGACGAGGAGTTCGTCGCCCTGGGCCTCCTGCTGCGCCACGCCCTGCGCGACACCGGCGTGCCGCTGCTGGTCAACGACCGGGTGCACCTCGTCGAGCGCATCGGGGCCGACGGGGCGCACGTGGGTCAGGGCGACCTGCCTCCGGTCGAGGCGAGGTCGGTCCTGGGGCACGAGGCATACCTCGGTCTGTCCTGCCACACCGCCGAGCACGTCCGCGCCGCCGCCGCGCTTCCCGGCGGCACCCTCGACTACCTCGGTCTGGGCCCGGTCTGGGCCACGGCCAGCAAGCCCGACCACGCGCCCCCGGTCGGGGTCGACGGGGTGCGCGAGCTGGTCGAGGTGGCGGCAGGTATGCCGACCGTCGCCATCGGCGGGATCACCGCCGACCGCGTGGTTGAGTTCGGCACCCCCGGCCCCCACGGTGTCGCGGTCGTCAGTGCCATCTGCGGCGCCGAGGACCCCCGGGCCGCTGCCGCCGAGCTGCGGGCGGCGGTGTCGGCGTGACCGTCGTCGTCGCGTCGATCGCCGGGTCCGACCCCTCCGGGGGCGCCGGCATCCAGGCGGACCTCAAGACGTTCAGCGCGCTGGGTGCCTACGGCTGCGCCGTCCTCACGGCCCTCACCGCCCAGAGCACCCGCGGCGTGAGCGGCGTGCACCCGGTGCCCGCGGCCTTCGTGCGGGAGCAGGTGGAGACGCTCGTGGAGGACGTCGACGTCCACGCGACCAAGGTCGGGATGCTCGGCACGGCGGAGGTCGCCCGCGAGGTGTCGGCACTGTGCCGAGAAGGCGCGCTGCCGCAGGTGGTGCTGGACCCGGTCATGGTGTCCACCGCCGGCTCCCGTCTGCTCGACGCCCGGGCCGTGGACGAGGTCCGGTCGATGCTGCCGCACGTGGCTGTCGTCACCCCCAACCTGCCGGAGGCCGCCGTCCTGCTCGGGCTGGAGGTCGATGAGCAGGCACGCGACACCGCCACCATGCGAGAGCACGCCCTGCGGCTGCAGGATCTGGGGGCGCGGCGGGTGCTGCTCAAGGGCGGCCACCTCGACCCGCTCGAGCCGGCCGATGAGCCGGAGCGGGCCAGCGCCGGTGACGCCGTGGACTTCTGGGCCGACGAGGACGGCATCACCACGCTCTGCGCTCCCCGGGTCGACACCGTCCACACGCACGGCACCGGGTGCTCGCTGTCGTCGGCGATCGCCGCGCTCCGGCCGCAGCGCGACGGGTGGCTGCCCGCGGTCGCGGACGCCAAGCGCTGGCTGGGCGGGGCCCTGGAGCAGGGGCGTGACCTCGGCATCGGGCACGGTCCCGGCCCGGTGCACCACTTCTGGCAGTGGTGGCCGGCCGGGTGACGACCCTGCCCCACGCGCGGTCAGCCTCCTGAGAGCAGCACCCGCTCCAGCACCTGCGCCGCGCGGACGCCGTCGTGGTGGCGTCGGGCCCAGGAAGGGCCACGGGCGGCGAGCTCGGCGTGCCCGGCCCGGTCGGTGACCACGGCGAGGAGGGCCTCCTCCAGGGTGTCCGGGTCCGCCTCGACCACCGGCACGACGCCGTCCCCACCGAGCCCGACGTCGGCGGCCGCCATCCGGTCGCGCACCCCGGGAGCCAGGTGGGCCACCGCGAGCCGCCCCGCGGCCAGGGTCTCGGCCAGCAGCACACCGGGGTTGCCGAGCACGACCTGGTCGACGACGACGTCCGCGTCGGCGACGAAGGCCGCCATCTGCTCGTGCGGAACCCCGCTCAGCCGGCGGTACTCCACCAGCCCGGCGGACTGCATACCCTCCAGCACCCGCTCGACCGCCTCGGTGCCCTTGAGCCGCGGGTTGGACGGCGCGTGCAGCACGACCGGCCGCGGCCGGTCGAGCGCGGGCCCCGCGGCTGCTCCGGCGAAGGCGTCCACGTCGACGACGAGCGGCAGCCACGTCGCCTCCGGCAGGACGTCGAGCAGGTCCGGGGTCGAGACGAGCACCGGGCCGGCGTAGCGCCGGAGCTCGGCCGCGTTGCGCTCGACCACCCGCTGCAGGGTGGTGAGGTAGTCGTCCCACCGTGCGCGGAAGGGGCTGTGCGGGTAGGCCTCGGCGTGCGCGCGCAGGTCGCGGATCTCGCTGCCGTGGTAGAGCACCGCGTGCCCGATGCGGGCCTCCTCCAGCGCCGGCACGTCGTCGAGCATCGACCCCGCGTGCAGGTCGGCGAGGACCGGTCGGCCGGACTCGAAGAGCACGTGGGTGGCCTCGCGCAGGACGCGCTCGCCGTGGATCTCGCGGACGTGGCCGCGCTGGGCGAGCACGGACAGCTGGTGGTCGGCGGGGTAACGGAAGGGCGAGGGGGTGCCCGACCGGTGCGCGTGGAGGTTCTGCGCCGCGACGTCCGGCAGGTGGCGCTCGGCCGCGCGCGCCCAGGCATACGCCTGGCCGGCGGTGTTCCACGGTCCGAGGTAGACGCGACGCCCGGCGGGAGGCATCGAGGAGAGCGAGCGCAGCTCGGCGTCCGCGCGGCGGCGCACGGGGAGGTTCGCCAGCTCGCGCACCGGCGCGGGCAGCGCGGCGAGCCCGCGCCAGGCGAGGCGTCGCAGGTGGTTGACGGGTGAGCCCACGCCCGCAGCCTACGATGGGCGCATGTCGAGGTCGCCCGCGTGATCCGCCTGATGCGGGCGCTGCGTCGCCTCCTTCCCCTGCTGCCGCCGAGCACCCGGTGGTTCCTCATCGGGTATGCCGTGGCCACCAGCATCCTCGCCGTCATCGACATCCTCGCGCTGTCGCTGCTGGCCTTCACGCTCGCCCCGATGATCCAGGGCAACCCCGTGCAGCTGCCGGTCCTCGGCGCGGTCGAGCCGGAGCGGTATGCCTGGCTCCTGGGGTCCATCTGCGCCCTCGTCGTCGCCAAAGGGCTCGCGACGGTCGCCCTGCAGTGGGCGGTCGCCACCCGGCTCGCGGCCTACGACCTCGTCATCGGCGACCGGCTCTTCGGCGCCTACATCCGGGCGCCGTGGACCGAGCGGCTCAAGCGCAACACCTCCCAGCTCGTGCGGCTCGCCGACGTCGGCATCGCCAACACGACGACGGGGCTGCTGCTGCCGGCTGCCTCCCTGCCGGCCGAGGTGGCGACCTTCGCCGCGGTCCTCGTCGTGCTGCTCGTGGCGCAGCCGGTCACCGCGCTGGTGACCTTCGCCTACCTCGGCGGCCTCGCCGTCCTCATGTATGTCGTCATCTCGCCCCGCGCGGTCGTGGCCGGTCGGGTGGGACGCGACTACTCCTTCAAGGTCGCCGGGCTCATGACCGAGATGATGGGCGCGCTCAAGGAGGTGACGCTCCGGGGCAAGGCCCAGGAGGTCGCCGACGAGGTCCACGCGCACCGGGTGCACGCCACCCGGGCCCGCTCGCACCTGATGTTCCTCAACACGGTGCCGAAGTTCGTCACCGACACCGGGCTGGTCCTCGGCTTCGCCATCGTCGGCGGGGTGGCCTACCTCCTCGGCGGGGCCCAGCAGGCCTTCGAGGCGATCGCCCTCTTCGCGGTGGCGGGGATGCGGATGATCCCGAGCGTCAACCGCTTCCAGTCGATCATCACCCAGACCGCCTCGACGTTGCCGCACGCGGAGGCGGTCATCACCGACATCCAGGACGCGCAGGGCTACGTCGACGCGGCGGAGAACCTCGGGCACGACCCGTTGCCGGACGACCCGCGCCTGCTCGCGCTGCGTGAGGTGTCCTTCTCCTACCCCGGCTCCGCGACGCCCGCGCTCCGCGACGTCGACCTCGACCTCCCGTTGGGCTCCTCGGTGGCGCTCGTCGGCGCCTCCGGGGCGGGCAAGTCGACCCTGGTCGACGTGCTCCTCGGGCTGCTCACGCCGTCGGCGGGGGAGATCCGGATCGATGACCAGCCGCTGCCGGACGTCCTGGGCGCCTGGCGGGCCCGGGTCGGCTACGTGCCGCAGGAGGTCAACCTCTTCGACGGCACGATCGCCCAGAACGTCGCCCTGACCTGGGGTGACGACATCGACCACGCGGCCGTGGAGCGGGCGCTGGAGCGGGCCCAGCTCCTCGAGGTCGTCCTCGAGCGCGGGGGGCTCGACACCCGGGTGGCCGAGCGGGGGCTCGCGCTCTCCGGCGGGCAGCGGCAGCGCCTGGGCATCGCCCGTGCGTTGTATGCCGACCCGCTCGTCCTCGTGCTCGACGAGGCGACCTCGGCGCTCGACACCGCCACCGAGGACGCCGTCGCCCGGGCCATCCGCGACCTGCACGGGCAGGTGACCGTGGTGGCGGTGGCGCACCGGCTCTCGACCGTCCGCCACAGCGACCAGGTGTGCTTCATGAAGGACGGCACCATCGTGGCCCGGGGCAGCTTCGAGCAGGTCGTGGCCGCGCACCCGGAGTTCGCGACCCAGGCCCGGCTCTCGGGGCTGGCGTGAGCGCCGTCACCGGCGGGCTGCCGGGCGTGGACGTCGACGTCGTCGTCGCCGTGCACGACCTGGCGCGCCCGGTGCACCGGGTGGTCCGCTCGGCGCTGGAGGGGGTCGACCTGCGCGGGGTGCTGCCGGGCGGTCATCGGGTGCGGGTCAGCGTGGTGTGCCACGGCCTCCCCGCGGCGGCCGTGCGCCGACGCGTCGAGGCGGCACTGGCCGACGGCGGCGACGAGACCGAGGAGCTCGCGGCGCACGTGCGCTACCTCGAGCACGACGACGGGGTGGCCAGCCCGGCGGGCCCGTTCAACGCCGGCCTCCTCGCCGCGGACGGCCGCTACGTCTCGATCATCGGCTCCGACGACCGGTATGCCCCCGGCGCGCTCGACGCGTGGGTGCGGCTCGCCGACGAGCTCGGGTCGGCGTGGCTCATGGCCCGGCTGGAGACCGAGGACGGTCAGCACATCCCGACGCCACGCACCCGGCCCGGGCGCAGCCGCGACCTTGACCTCGTCGCCGACCGGCTCGCCTACCGCACCGCGCCCCTCGGCCTGCTGCGGCGGCAGACCCTGGCCGACCTGGGCCTGCTCGAGGGTGACGGCCCGCTCACGCCCGGGCTGGCGACGGGGGAGGACGTCGAGCTCTCGCTGCGGCTGGTGACCTCCGGCGAACGCATCGACCACGCCAGGGAGGCCCCGGCATACCTCATCGGCACCCGCGGCGAGGACCGCACGACCGCCGTGCGCCGTCCGGTCGCCGACGAGCTCGCGGCGCACGCCCGGCTCCTCGACCTGCGGTGGGTGCGGGCGTTGCCGGAGCCCGCGCGGCAGGCGATCGTCGTCAAGACGTTGCGCATCCACGTGCTCGCGGCGGTCCGGCGACGGCCCGAGCCGTGGGACTGGGCGCCGGGCGAGGCGGCCTTCGTCCGTCAGCTCACCCGTGACCTGCTGGCGATGGCCCCGGACGCGGCGCGCGGGCTGCACCGCGCCGACACCGACCTGCTCGAGGCTGTGCTCACCGCCGCCGACACCGACGCCCTCGCCGCCGCCTCGGCCCGGCGGGCCGCTGCGTCCCGCTGGGACATCCTGCTCGCGCCCGGGCTCGCGGCCAACCTCGACCCGGAGGCCACGCTGCGCACCCACGCCGGGGCCGCGGCCGGCGCCACGCTGGAGCGCGTGCAGACCAGGCTGCGGGAGCGTGCTGGTGCGCCCGGTCGGCAGGCTGCGGGGCCGGGACTGCACGGCGGGCGCCCCCGCGTGCTCGTGCTCTCCTTCAGCCCGATCGCCCGCGATGCCCGGGTGCTCAAGCAGGTGCGTCACCTGGCCGCCGAGTTCGACATCGTCACCTGCGGCTACGGCCCCGCGCCGGAGGGCGTGAGCGCGCACGTGCAGGTGCCCGACGCGGCGCAGAACGCGCTCGACGGGCGGCCGATCACGCTGCGCGCCTACCGTGCGGCATACCTCGCCCAGGCGGGGGTCCGGTGGGTGCTGGGCCACGTCGCCCGGGGGAGCGCGGACGTCGTCGTCGCCAACGACCTCGACGCGGTGCCGCTCGCGCTCCGGCTGGCGCCGCGCGCCGGGGTGCACGCGGACCTGCACGAGTTCTTCCCGCTGCTGCACGAGGAGGACGCGGCGTGGATGCGACGGATCTCGCCCTACCAGGACTGGTTGGCGCGCACCTTCCTGCCGCGCTGCGCCTCGGTGACGACGGTGAGCGAACGGATCGCGCAGGAGTATGCCGCGCGCTACGGGGTGGAGGTCGGCGTCGTCACCAACGCCAGCCCGTATGCCGCCCGCTCGCCGCGGCCCGTCGGCTCGCCGCTGCGGCTCGTCCACTCGGGGGCGTGCCTGCGCAACCGGCAGCTGCACGTCATGACCGAGGCCGTCGAGGCGGCGGCAGCGGGCGGCCCCCCGGTGACCCTCGACCTCTACCTCACCTCCAACGACCCCGGCTACCTCGCCGCGCTGCGAGAGCGGGCGCTCGCCGGCGGTGGAGCGGTGCGGGTCCACGACGCGGTGCCCTACGCCGAGCTGGGAGAGGTGCTGGCCGGGCACGACGTGGGGATGCACGTGCTGCCACCGACGTCCTTCAACAACACCAACGCCCTGCCCAACAAGGTCTTCGACTACGTCCAGGCTCGGCTCGGGCTGCTCGTGGGGCCGAGCCCGGAGATGGCGCGGCTGGTGCGTGAGCACGGCCTCGGGGTGGTGGCGGACGGCTTCGACGCCGGGTCGGTCGCGGCGGCGGTGGCCGGACTGGACGCCCGGGCGGTGGAGGGCTTCAAGGACGCGTCGGACCGTGCGGCGCGGGAGCTGTCCGACGCGCGGCAGTCGACGCGCTGGGTCGAGGCGGTCCGGGCGGTCGTCGCCCAGCATCAGGAGGGTGAGCGCCGTGGTTGACGCGCGATCCGCGGGGACCGACCCGCGCCCCCGGCTGCTCATCATGGCCTGGAGCACGTTGCGCTCGGACGCCCGCGTGCTGCGCCAGATCCGGCTCTTCTCCGGGCGCTACGCCGTGACGACGCTGGGTTACGGCGAGGCCCCGGACGGCGTCGTGGAGCACCTGCGCCTGCCCGACGGCGTCGTGCACTGGCACAAGGACCGCCGGCTGCTCATCCAGCGGCGGTTCGAGGCGGCATACCGTGACGCTCCGGTGACCCACGCGGCGACCGAGCTGCTCGCCGGGCAGCCTCGCTTTGTCGTCGTCATCGCCAACGACATCGACACCCTGCCGCTGGCGCTGGACCTCGCGCCGACCGGAGGGGTGCACGCCGACCTGCACGAGTACCACCCACGCCAGAGCGAGGAGTCGTGGCGGTGGCGAACCTTCGTCGCGCCGTACTACCGCTTCCTCGTCCGCCGCTACGGCCCGCTGGCGGACTCGGTGACCACCGTCGGCGAGGGCATCGCGCGAGAGTACCGTCTGCGCTTCGGGCTGCGCGCCGGAGTCGTCGTCAACGCCCCGCAGCATGTCGACCTCGCGCCTCGCCCTGTCGAGCCGGGTGCCCCGCTGCGGCTCGTGCACTCGGGCAACGCGCAGCGGCACCGGCTCGACGTCATCCTCGAGGCGATGGACCTCACCACCGGGCCGATGACCCTCGACCTCTACCTCATGCCCAACGACGAGGCCTACCTCGCGCAGCTCACGGAGCGGTATGCCGGCTCCGAGCAGGTGCGGATCCACCCACCGGTCGCCCCGCACGAGCTGCCCGCGACGCTCAACGCCCACGACGTGGGCGTCTACGTGCTGCCGCCGGTGTCGTTCAACCACCTCTGGGCGCTGCCCAACAAGATCTTCGACTTCGTGCAGGGGCGGCTCGCGCTGGTCGTCGGGCCGAGCCCGGAGATGGCCGCCCTGGTGCGGCGGCACGGCCTGGGGCTGGTGAGCCCTGACTTCACCGCGCAGGGGCTCGCGGACACCCTCGACGCCTTCACCGCCGAGCAGGTGGCGGGCTTCAAGGCGGCCTCCGACGCGGCTGCGGTCGAGCTGTCCGCCGAGCAGCAGGTGCGGGGCTGGGAGCGGGCGGTCGACACCCTCGCCGCGCGGGTGGGCGGCTGAGGATGCCCCGTATGTCTGGTGCTCAGCGCGGGGCGAGCAGGGCGTCCAGCACGGCCGATGCGGCGTGGCCGTCGCCGTAGGGCGCGGCGTCGGTCGGCTCGGGGGCCGGGCGGGAGGCAGCCTCACGGACCGCGGGGCCCGGCTCGACCAGGACGTTCCAGCCCAGCTCCACGGTCTCGACCCACTCGGTCTCGGTGCGCACGGTGGTGCACGGGGTGCGCAGCGCGAAGGCCTCCTTCTGGAGGCCGCCGGAGTCGGTGATCACGCCGCGGGCCCGACTCACCGCCCCGACGAGGCGCGGGTAGGCCAGCGGGTCGCGGGTGGTGAGCGAACCGCCCTGCAGGTCCAGCCCGTGCTCGGCGGCCTTGGCCCGCAGACGCGGGTGGGCGAGCAGGACCACCGGGTGGTCGACCTCCTGCAGCGCGGTGATGATGGCGCCCAGCCGGGCCGGGTCGTCGGTGTTCTCCGCACGGTGGATCGTGGCGACGGAGTAGCCGCCCGGCGGCATACCCAGCTCCTCCAGGACCGCGTCGGCATCGACCATCTCGTCGCGGACACGGTAGAGCACGTCGATCATCACGTCTCCGACGACGACCGTCCGCGCCCCCAGCCCCTCGGAGGCCAGGTGGTCGCGCGCCACCTCGGTGGGGGCGAGGAGCAGGTCGGCCGCGTGGTCGGTGAGGACCCGGTTGTGCTCCTCGGGCATCCGCCGGTTGAAGGAGCGCAGGCCGGCCTCCAGGTGCGCGACGGGCACGTGCAGCTTCACCGCGGACAGGGCACCAGCCAGCGTCGAGTTGGTGTCGCCGTAGACCAGAACCCAGTCCGGCCGGTGCTCGGCGAGCACGTCGTCCATCGCCCCGAGGATCGACCCGGTCTGCACGCCGTGGGTGCCCGAGCCGACGCCGAGGTGCACGTCCGGGTCGGGGATCCCGAGGTCGGTGAAGAAGACGTCGGAGAGCATCGGGTCGTAGTGCTGGCCCGTGTGCACGATGACGTGCTCGACCCCGCGGGCGGCGCACTCGTGCGCGATCGGGGCGAGCTTGACGAACTGCGGGCGGGCCCCGACGACGGAGAGGATCTTCACCCGGCCGACTCTAGCCAGCCGCTCGCCCGTCCCGGACAGACGCGGGGTATGCCCGGCGGCGCGGTGGGTCGCTCGGGGCGGGGTAGCGTGCGGGTATGCGCGTCCTGGTCGTGACCACCTGGCTCCCGACCGCGGTGTCTGCCTCCACGGGTGCCTTCGTGGCGCGGGACATCGCCGCGATCGCCGCCCGCCACGAGGTCGTCGTCCTCCACCTCGTGGCCCCGCACCTGGCCGACGCCGACCCGGCTGACGCCGACGCCGACGCCGACGCAGACGTGCGGCAGGCTCCGGGAGTGCTGCACGGCATACCCGTCCAGCAGCTGGTCATGGACGTGCGTCGTCCCGACCACCTGGCCCGTGCTGCGCGTCGCGTGGTGCAGCTGGAGCGCGGCGCCGACCTCGTCCACACCATGGCGATCTCGGCGCTCCTGCCGCTCGCGTCCCGGCGACCCGTCCGGCCCTGGGTGCACACCGAGCACTGGTCGGGCCTGGGGGCGCCCGAGACCCTGACCGCACCGCTGCGTCTGGCCAGGCAGGCGGTGCGACCGCTGCTCTCGCGCCCCGACGTGGTGGCTGTCGTCGGCCCCGACCTGGCGCGGGAGGTGCGCGGGCTGCGCCGTGGCCCGGTGCGGGTCGTGCCCAACATCGTCACCGCTCCCCACCCGGTGAGGCCACGTCACGAGCCGGGGGTCGGTCTGCGGGACCGCGGTCCGCTGCGGCTGGTCGGGGTCGGCGGACTCATCCCGCGCAAGGATCCGGTCAGCGCCGTGCGGGCGGCCGCCGAGCTGCGTTCCCGTGGCATCGACGCGCGGCTGACCTGGGTGGGCGAGGGGGTGCTGCGTGAGGAGGTCGAGCGTGAGGCCCTCGCGCACGGCGTGCCCCTGGAGCTGCTCGGCTCGCTGCCGCCCGAGCAGGTGCAGGAGGTCGTGGGCACGGCCGACGTGTTCCTCCTGCCGACGCGGGCCGAGACCTTCTGCCTCGCGGCCGCCGAAGCGCTCGCCGCCGGGCGGCCGGTCGTCGTAAGCGACGTCGCCGGACCCCGCGAGTTCGTCCGTGCCCCCAGCGGTGCCCTGGTGCATCCCGGCGCCCCCGCCGCCGCCTGGGCCGACGCCGTGGAGACGGTCTGGGCCGACAGCGCGGGGCTGGGCGCGCAGCAGATCGCGGCGCCGATGGTCGAGGGGTTCGGGGAGCGCGCGTATGCCGACCGCATCGAGGCGGTCTACGCCGAGGCCCGGGCGGGCGCATCGACCAGAGCCACAGGTGTCGGGCGATCATCGAGCGAGGTGTCCGAGGGGGAGGGGGCGTCGCCCGGAGGCCAGCCGCAGAGGAGTGGGACCCGGCCGCTCGTCGATGTCGTCATCGCCGTGCACTCGACGCGTCGCCAGGTCGCGCGCGCGGTGCGCTCGGTGCTCGACGGGTCGGGTGAGGTGCCCGTGCGGGTCAGCGTGGTCGCGCACAACCTGCCCCACGACGCGGTGCGCGACCTGCTGCCGGCCGACCTGCGCGAGGACCGGCGGGTGCGGGTGCTCGAGGTGAGCGACGGCATACCGAGCCCGAGCGGCCCCTTCAACGCCGGCCTCGAGGCGAGCAGCGCGCCGTGGGTGGCGATCATGGGCTCCGACGACACCCTCGCCCCCGGTGCGCTCGCCGGGTGGCTGGCCGCCGCGCAGGACCGCGACCCCCGCGACCCCGTCGTCGTGCTGCCGCCGGTGCGCCTGGCCGGGCGCCCCGTGCCCACCCCGCCGTCCAGACCGGCGCGTCGGCGCGGCGCCACCGATCTCATGCGCGACCGGCTGAGCTACCGGTCGGCGCCGCTGGGGCTCATCTCCCGCGGCGCGCTGGGTCTGCCCGGCGCCCGGCTGCACCCCGGCGCGCGGGTGGGGGAGGACCTGCCGATGATGACCGCGCTCTACGCCGGGGCCGAGGTGCTCCTCGCCACGGGAGCCCCGGCATACCTCGTCCACGACGACGCCCCCGACCGCATCACCGCCGACCCGCGGCCGATCCGCGAGCAGCTCCTCACCGCCGACGTGCTCTGGGACCTCCCGTGGATGTCGCGGCTCACCGACGCGCAGTGGCGGGCCGTCGCCACCAAGGTGTTGCGGATCCAGGTCTTTGGTGCGGTCCTCACCCGCCCCGAGCCCGCCTGGTGGACGACCGCTGAGCGGGCGGAGCTGGCGCGAGTGACCCGCCGGGTGCTGGCAGAGGCGCCCGGGTGCGAGGCGCCTCTGAGCCTCGCCGACCACGACCTGCTGCGCGCGGCGCTGGACCCGACCTCGCCGGCGCAGGAGCTGCTGCGCCTGGCCCGGGCCCGTCGGCGCCACGGCGCGCCCCGCACGCTGCTCCCCGGCTCCTGGCGGCACGCGCTGGACCCCGAGGCCCCGCTGCGGTTCATGCCCGCCTCGCTCTGGGCCTCCTTGCGGCGCTGACGCCTCCCCACCGTGGTGGCCCCCTGCTGCTGGGGCGACACCTGCCCACCACGGTGGCGCTGCTCAGCGCGGGAACCGGGCGTCGAGCCAGGCGACGAACTCGGTCTCGACCTCCTCGCGGTTGGTCTCGTTGAAGACCTCGTGCCGCGCACCGGGCCAGATCCGCACGCTGACGTCCTGCATCCCGACGTCGCGGAACATCGCCGCGACGTCGTCAGTGCCGACCGCCCCGCCGACCGGGTCCACCTCACCCGCGACGAGGTGCACCGGCAGGTCCTTGGGCATCTGCGCGGCGACAGCCGGCTCGCTGACCCACCGCAGCCCGGTGAACAGATCGCGGTAGAAGCCGGCCGAGGCGACCGCCCCGGAGAGCTCGTCCGCCTCGTAGGCGTCGACCTGCTCCGGGTCCCGCGACAGCCAGTCGGAGCGGGTGCGGTTGGGCCGGAACTTCGCGTTGTAGGGCCCCATCGTCAGGGCCGTCATGAGCCGGCTCGGCGCCTGCGGCCCCCGCACCCGCGCCTCCAGCGAGGCCACCTGCAGCCCCAGCCACGCGAGCGGGCCAGGGCGGCCCGCGGTGCCGGAGAGCACCAGGGCGGCGAGGCGGTCGCCGTAGCGGGCGGCATAGGCCCGCGCCAGGAACGACCCCATGCTGTGGCCGAGGAGCACCAGCGGGACGCCGGGCAGCTCGGCCCGGATCTGCTCGCTCAGGGCCAGCAGGTCGTCGACGACCGCTGCGAATCCGCCCTCGTCGCCGAGGTGGCCGAGCATCCCGCTCCCGCTCGTCACGGTATGCCCGTGCCCCCGGTGGTCGGGTGCGTACACGGCATACCCGTGGCTGGTGAGGAGGCGGGCGAGGTGGTCGTAGCGCGCGGCGTGCTCGACCATGCCGTGCGCGACGAGGACGACCGCGCGGGGCTCGCCCGTCGGCATCCATCGGCTGACGTGGACCGCGGTGCCGTCCGGAGTGGTCAGGGTGAAGGTCGAGTCGGCCATGCACCGATGATCACCCATGACCCTGGGCGGCGCACGGGGGAGTCGGCCGCCGGTCCCACGACGGCGCCCCACGTATCCTGATCCCGCACGTCTCCCACCCCGGACGGAAGAGGCACGGATGAAGATCGCGGTCGTCGCGATGGGCAAGATCGGGCTGCCGCTGGCGGTGCAGTTCGCGGATGCCGACCCCGCTCACGAGGTCGTGGGGGTCGACGTCGACGCCGCGACGGTCGAGGCCATCAACGCCGGCCGTGAGCCCTTCTCCGGGGAGGCGCACCTGGCCGACAAGCTCGCCGCGCTCGTCCCGGCGGGGCGGCTGCGCGCCACCACCGACTACGCCGACGCGATCCCCGGCGCGGACGCGGTCGTCGTCGTCGTGCCGCTCTTCGTCGACGAGGCCACCGGTGCCCCCGACTTCGGCTGGATGGACGCCGCGACGGCCAGCCTGGCGCCACACCTCACCCCGGGCACCCTCGTGTCCTACGAGACGACGCTGCCGGTCGGGACCACCCGAGAGCGGTGGAAGCCGATGATCGAGGAGCTCTCCGGCCTGCGCGAGTCGGCCGAGGGCGGTTTCCATCTGGTCTTCTCCCCGGAGCGGGTGCTCACCGGGCGGGTCTTCGCCGACCTGCGCCGCTACCCCAAGCTCGTCGGGGGGTTGAGCGAGGCGGGCACCGCCCGCGCCGTGGCGTTCTACGAGTCGGTCCTCACCTTCGACGAGCGCGAGGACCTGCCGCGCCCCAACGGCGTCTGGGACCTCGGCAGCGCCGAGGCCGCCGAGATGGCCAAGCTCGCCGAGACGACCTACCGCGATGTCAACATCGGCCTGGCCAACCAGTTCGCGCGCTTCGCCGACACCGTCGGCATCGACGTCCACAAGGTCATCGAGGCCTGCAACTCCCAGCCCTACAGCCACATCCACCAGCCCGGCATCGCCGTCGGTGGCCACTGCATCCCGGTCTACCCCCGCCTCTACCTCTCGACCGACGCCGACGCGACGGTCGTGCGCACCGCCCGGGAGGCCAACGCCGCGATGCCGGAGTATGCCGTCGCCCGCGCGGAGGCGCTGCTCGGCTCGCTGGAGGGGCTGCGGGTCGTGGTGCTCGGCGCGTCCTATCGCGGCAAGGTCAAGGAGACCGCCTTCTCCGGGATCTTCGCGACCGTCGAGGCGCTGCGCGCCCGCGGCGCGCACGTGCTCGTCCACGACCCGATGTACTCCGCCACCGAGCTCGCCGCCTTCGGCTGGGAGCCCTACGCCTGGGCCGCCGGGGAGCCGGGCGACCCCGTCGATGTCGCGATCGTCCAGGCCGACCACCCCGAGTACGCCCAGCTCGCCGCGAGCGACCTGCCCGGCCTGCGCGTCCTGCTCGACGGGCGGCGCGTCACCGACGCCACCCGCTTCACGGGGGTGCCCCGCCTCACCATCGGCGGGGGCGAGCAGCCGGCCTCATGACCGACGGCGTGGGCTGGGGCTCGGTCGTGCCCGGGATCCTCGGGCTGGCGATCCTCTGGGTGCTGCCGGGGTATGCCGTGCTCCGCGGCCTGGGTGCGCGGGGTCTCCTCGCGCTCGGCGCGGGTCCGGCGGTCACCACCGGGCTGGCCGGGGTGCTGGCCATCGCCTACGCCCTCGTGGGGGTGCCGTGGAGCCTGCTGACCTTCGGTCTGGGGGCGCTCCTCGCCGTGGTGGTGGGCGCGCTGATCGGGGCCGTGCTCGGCACCACCCGGCACCCGTCCGGGGTGACCGTCGCGGGGGAGCGGGCGCTGCGGCATACCGAACGCGGGTGGTTGTCCCTCACCTGGCTGCTCGGCGGTGGTGTCCTCGCGGCCGCGATGATGACGGGGATGGGGCGGGCCGACCAGCCGCCGCAGGCGTGGGACGCCGTCTTCCACCTCAACGCGCTGTGGTTCGTGCGGGAGACGGGCGACGCCAGCTCGTTGGGCGGCCTGGCCCCGATGTACGCCGGTAACGCCGAGCCGTTCTACCCCGCGGTCTGGCACTCGCTCGTGGCGATCGCCCCGGGTTTCTCCGGCGTCACCGAGGCGGCCAACGCCTCCTCGCTCGTCCTCGGCTCGGTCATCTGGATCGCCGGGCTGGTCGCGCTCGCGCGCGTCGTGTGGCCGGCCCGGGCCCTGCCGACGATCCTCGTGCCGGTCCTCGCGGCGACCTACGTCACCTTCCCGGCGATCGCGGTGTCGATGCTGGCGGTCTGGCCCTTCGCCCTCTCCACCGCCTGTGTGCCGGGCACCATCGCGCTGCTCATCGCGGCCGTCCGCGGCGTGCTGTCCTGGCGGATGCACCTCGCGCTCGGGATCGGCCTGGCCTGGGCCGTCGCCGGGGTGGTCCTCGCGCACGCCTCGGGCCTGTTCAGCCTCGCCCTGCTCGCGCTCCCGCTGCTCACCGTGCTGCTCGCCCGCCAGCTGCGTCGGCAGTTCCGCCTCGGTCGTCGGGCGAGCGCCGTGGGCGCCGGGGTGCTCTGGGTGGTCCTCGTCGCCGGCGCCACCGCCTTCCTGCTCACCTTCCCCCCGGTGCTGGCGATCATGGACTACCGGCGCGGCGGGCAGGACTCCTACCTCCCGGGGATGGGCTCGCTGGCCATCGACCACCCGCTCATCTACGTCTACAAGATCACCTCGGTCAACCTCGTCACCACCCTGCTCGTCTGGCTCGGGGTCGTCCTCGCGATCCGGTGGCGGCACGCGCGCTGGCTCGTGGTGTCGCTGCTGGCCGCCGTGGTTCTCACGCTGCTCGCGGCCGGCCCGCCGGACCAGCCGCTGCGGGTGCTCGCCGGGTTCTGGTACACCCAGGCCTCCCGGATCAACCAGCTCCTGCTCATCCCGGCCATCCTGCTCGCCGCCGGTGCCGGGGGGTGGCTCGTCGGGCGGCTCTCGCGCTCCCTGCGGCTGCGGGTGGAGTGGGTCGCCGCCGGGCTCGTCGTCGCCCTCGTCGTCCTGACCTCGGGGCTGCGGTGGACGAGCCAGGTGCAGGTCATGGCCTCGACCTACACCACCTCTCCCATCGCCTGGGGGACGATCCTGGAGCCCGAGGAGATCGCCATGATCGACCGGGCGGCGCAGACGTTGCCCGAGGACGCCGTGGTGCTGGGCGAGCCGGTCGCGGGCTCGCCCTACCTGCTCCACCGAGCCGGTATCGACGTCGTCTTCCCCCAGCTCAGCCCGATCCCGGGCAGCCCGGCACGCGATGTCGTGCTCGACCGCTTCGATGGGTGGGCGAGCGACCCGGAGGTGTGCGAGGCGGTGCGCGAGCTCGGGGTCACGCACGTGTATGCCGACTCCCTCACCTTCGAGGACCCCGCCAACGCCAAGTGGGAGGAGACCTCCCCCGGCCTGCGCAACCTCGACCCCGACGGTGGCCACGGCAGCGGCGCCGACCTCTTGGGCCGTGCCGGCACCGAGGCCACCGAGGAGGCCGAGGAGATCGAGGCGTCCGAGGCGTCGGAAGCTGCGTGGACGCTCCTCGACGAGGGCGGCCACGCCTCCCTGTGGGAGTTCACCGGCTGCGCCTGACCCACCGAGCGGACCACCCCGACCGAGCGCCGCAGATGGTCGCTCTCACGCCCACCGAGCGCCGTAGATGGTCGTACACACCCCCACCGAGCGCCGCAAATGGTCGCCCTCACGCCCACCGAGCGCCGCAGATGGTCGCCCTCAGGAGTCGGCGCGGGCGTTCACCTCGTAGGAGGTGTTGATCGACTCGAAGAAGTTGACGAGCTGGAGGGTGTCGTTGGCGGTCGCCATCCACTTGGCCGGGTTCGCGACGCCATACTCCGGCTCGAACCCGAGCTCCTCGAGCCGCCGGTCGGCGAGGTACTTCACGTAGGTGTTGATGTAGTCGGCGTTGAGCCCGAGGATGCCGGTCGGCAGCATCTCGCGGTTGTATGCCTCCTCCAGCTCGACGGCGTGGAGCACCATGCCGCGGATCTCCTCCGCGAACTCCGGGGTCGCGACGTCGGGATTCTCGTCCAGCACCGTGAGGATGAGGTTGATCCCGAACTTCAGGTGCAGGCTCTCGTCGCGCACGATCCAGTCGATGAGCGAGCCGAAGTTGCGCAGCAGGTTGCGCTGCCGGAAGCTCAGCGCGACCATGAAGCCGGAGTAGAACCAGATGCCTTCGAGGATGACGTTGTAGGCCACGAGGTTGCGCACGAAGTCCTGCTTGCCCTCCGTCGTGCCGATGTCGAGCGTCTGCTCGGTCATCCGCCGGATGAAGCGGACCTCGAACTCCTCCTTCGCGGCCATCGAGGGCACCTCGACGTGCGAGTTGTAGGCGGACTCGCGGTCGATGGGGAAGGTCTCCAGGACATACTCAAAGGCCATGCAGTGGTTGGCCTCTTCCCACATCTGTTTGGCGAGGTAGAGGTGGCACTCGGCGGCGTTGACATAGGGGTAGACGCCGAACGCGAGCGCCTTGTTGACGAGCAGCTCGTTGGGGTTGAAGTAGGACATGAGGAAGGTCAGCGCGTGCCGCTCGTCCTCGCTCATCCGCTCGAAGTCGCCGAGGTCCTCGCCGAGCTGCACCTCGTGGGGGAACCACGTGTTGGCCACGGCCTGGTCGTAGAGCTCCATCGCCCAGGGGTAGGTCACCGGCTTGAGCAGCAGGCCTTCCTGGATGCCGGTGCCGAGGATGCTGGTGCGGGTGTCGAGGGTGTCGGTCATGGGGTCGTCTCCTTCGGGAGGTCGGGTATGCGGGTCGCTGAGTCGGGGGTCGCCGACAGGATGGTCACTGGCCGGGAGGTCACTGGCAGGAGTCGCACTGCAGGCGCTCCATGGGGTCGATCGGGCACTGCTCGCCGTCGACCTCCTCGACGACCGACAGCGGCATGGGGGTCGACGCAGCCATCGCGGTCGTCGGGGCTGCCGAGGTCGTCCTCGCGGACGTGGCTCCGAATCCGCGTCGCGGGGCGCCGCCCCCGGTCGGGGTCGACTGGGTCGCCTTGTTGACCTTGACCGTCGACTGCTCGGCGGTGTGCCGCGGCATCATGTGCAGGTAGTAGGTCGTCTTGACCCCCATCCGCCACGCCGCGGAGTAGAGCTCGGCCATCGAGCCGACATCGCGGCTCGCGAGGTAGATGTTGCGGCTGATGGCCTGGTCGATCCACTTCTGCGCCCGGGCCGCGACGTGCAAGAAGGCGTAGGGGGAGAGCTGGAAGCTCGTGCGATAGATCTCCTGCAGCGCGGCCGGCACCCCCTCGACCTTCGACAGGTCGCCCTGGTGACGCAGGAGGTCCTCCCTGACCTGCTCCCACAGGCCGAGCTCTCGGAGGTCCGCGACGAGGTTGCGGTTGACCTCGAGGAACTTCCCGGCGCTGGTGGCCCGGCTGAAGATCTGGCTGAACTGCGGGTCCAGCCCCGGCGTGGTGCCCGCGACCAGCCCGATGGAGGCCGTCGGTGCGATCGCCATGAGCGTGGAGTTGCGCAGGCCTTCACGCACCTTCTCCCGCAGGGCGTCCCAGTCCATGCGGGAGCCGCGGTCGACCTCGACGGTCAGCCCCCGGTCTGCCTCCAGCAGCGCGATCGTGTCGATCGGCACCAGCCCCTGGCTCCAGCGCGACCCCTCGAAGGTCGGGTATGCGCCCCGCTCACGGGCCAGGTCGGCGCTGGCGTCGATCGCGTGCCAGGAGACGAACTCCACGAGCCTGTCGATGAGGTCGCAGGCCTCGGTCGACTCGTAGGACAGGCCCATCCGCTCGACGACGTCGGTGAACCCCATGACGCCCAGGCCCAGGGCGCGGTTCTGCTCGTTGGAGTGCTCCGACTCGGGCACCGAGCTGATGGTGATGTCGATGAGGTTGTCGAGCTGGCGCACCGCGAGGCGGGTGGAGCGCGCGAGCCGGTCCCAGTCGATGCTCACCTCACCCTGGCTGTGCCGGCCGTGGACGTGCCGGGAGAGGTTGACCGAGGCGAGGTTGCAGACCGAGACGTTGTCGCGGTCCTGAGGCAGCGTGATCTCGGTGCAGAGGTTGGAGGAGTGGATCGTCCCGGTGTTGTCGTTGAGGGCACGGGTGTTGATCGAGTCCTTCCACGTCAGCCAGGGGTGGCTCGTCGTCTGGAGCGAGACGAGGATGGCCTTCCACTGCTCGCGGGCGCGCAGCTTCTTGTGGCGCAGCCCCCCGGCCCGCGCCCGGGCGACGTGGGCGGCATACCGGCGGGAGAAGTCGGCGCCGGTCGCCTCGACGAGGTCGGGGGTGTCGAGCGGGTCGAAGAGGAACCACTCGTCGTCGGCGGCCACCCGCTTCATGAACTCGTCGCTGAGCCAGACCGCGGTGTTGGCGGTCCGGGTGCGGCGGTAGGGGTCGCCGGAGTTCTGCCGCAGGTCGAGGAAGCCTGGGAAGTCGAGGTGCCAGTTCTCGAGGTAGAAGCACAGCGCCCCGAACTTCTTGCCGCCCCGGCTCACGGCGCGCAGCGTCGAGTCGATGGTGTGCATGAAGGGGATGGGCCCGGTGGAGGAGGTGTTGTTGGACCGGATGGGGCTTCCCTCGCAGCGCAGCTTGGACACCGACATCCCGATGCCGCCGGTACCCTTGGTCAGCCACATGACGTCGCGCACGCTCTTGGCGATGTGCTCGATGTCATCCTCCATCTGCATGACGAAGCAGTTCGACAGCTGGCTGTATGCCGTGCCGGCGTTGACCAGGGTCGAGCCGGCGGCGAGGTACTCCAGCCGGGACATCGCGTCGTAGAACTCGAGCGCGGCGTGGGTCGGGTCGTCCTCGGTGAGCGCCAGGCCCATCGCGACCCGCATCCAGAAGAACTGCGGGGTCTCCAGGACGGTCCTCGCGGGGTCGGCGTCGGTGAGGGCATACCTCGTGCGCAGGGTCTGGGCGCCGACGTAGCGCAGCAGGTCGTCCCGGCCCGGGTCGAGGGCCCCGGCGAGGCGCTCGAGGTCGAAGAGCTCGGTGAGCCGCGGGTCGAGGAGCCCGCGCCGCACGCCCTGGGCGACGGCGCCGGGGAAGTACTGCCGGTGCTTGGCCCGGATGACGTCCGGGTCGTCCTCGCCGAGCAGGTCGCGGGTGTCGCCGAAGACGGCCTTGTACATCGTCTTGACCAGCAGCCGGGAGGCGATGGTGTCGTAGGCCGGGTCGTCCTTGACGTTCTGCAGCGCGACGCCGATGACGGCCTGGTCGAGCTGCTCGCTGGTGATCCCGTCGAAGAGCGTGATCGCCAGCTCGGCCTGGAGCTGGGTGCTGCGGAGCACCGCATCCTCCAGCCCCGCGGCCGCTGCCTCGATGGATCGCGCGATCTCGTGCCCGTCGTAGGGCACTGCGCTGCCGTCGCGCTTGATGACGGTGATGGTGGCCATGGGTTACCCCTCGTGAACTCGGTCCTGCTGCGGGACGCGCCCGGACCGGCGGGAGGGGGAGGGGTATGCCGCGGCCACCGCCTGCGCGGTCGTCGGAGCCAGCCCCAGACCGTCCCTCGCGGTCACGAGCCACGGGCACCGTCGGGGCGCCCGTGCACTGGCAGGTCTTCGGACTCACGGGCGACCGGCTGTCTCGAGGAGACACCCGGGCCTACTGGTCGCGGCTTCCCACACCCGGCAAGGGGCGCAGTGCTGTCGTTGCGACGGTCGTTCCCGTTCACCGCTGCGGGGCAGTCCCGGGTTTCCACCGGGTTCCCTCTTGCGACGACCACGGTCACCGGGAGCTCCGAGGACCGCAGCCGAACCAGCTGCGTGCGCCACTATATACAGAAGAATCACACCGATGTAACCCCACATCTTGTATCCCGACCCTGACCCCGACCCAGCGCCGCAGATGGTTGCTCTCACCCCGACCGGGCGTCGCAGATGGTCGTTCTCACCCCGACCGAGCGCCGCAGATGGTTGCTCTCACCCCGACCGAGCGCCGCAGATGGTTGCTCTCACCCCGACCGAGCGCCGCAGATGGTCGCTCTCACCCCGACCGGGCGTCGCGGATGGTTGCGTCCTGACAGACTGGCCCCGTGGACTTCTACAGCGCCTACGACCAGGGCTTCGCCCGCATCGCTGCCTGCACGCTGCCGGTCTCGATCGCCGACCCCGCGACCAACGCGACGCGCACCGCCGAGGTGGTCCGCGAGTGCCACGACGAGGGGGTCGCGGTCGCGATCTTCCCCGAGCTCGGGCTGTCCGGGTATGCCCTCGAGGACCTGCTGCTGCAGGAGCCGGTGCTCGAGGCGTGCGTCGGCGCGCTGTGGTCGCTCGCCGAGCAGACGCGCGACCTGCTGCCGGTGGTCGTCGTCGGCGCACCGCTGCGGCACCGCAACCGGCTCTACAACTGCGCCGTCGTCCTGCACCGCGGCGAGATCCTCGGCGTGGCCCCGAAGTCCTACCTGCCGAACTACCGCGAGTTCTACGAGAAGCGCCACTTCGCCGCCGGCGCCGGCACCGACGGACAGACCATCCGGCTCGCGCGGCCGGAGACGACCATCCGCGACGCCCGGTCGGTCCAGGGGCAACCATCTGCGACGCCCGGTGGGGCTGAGGGCGACCATCTGCGACGCTCGGTGGGGGAGGTGGAGGTGCCGTTCGGGCCCGACCTGCTCTTCCGCGCCGTCGACGTGCCGGGGCTGGTGCTGCACGTCGAGGTCTGCGAGGACGTCTGGGTGCCCGTGCCGCCCTCGGCCGAGGCGACCCTCGCGGGAGCGACCGTCGTCGCCAACCTCTCCGGCAGCCCGATCACCGTCGGCAAGTCCGCCCAGCGGCACAACCTCACCGCCGAGGCGAGCTCGCGGATGCTCTGCGCCTACGCCTACGCCGCCGCGGGGGAGGGTGAGTCCACCACCGACCTGTCCTGGGACGGCCAGACGATGATCCACGAGCTCGGCGAGCTGCTGGCCGAGTCCGAGCGCTTCGCCGCCGGTGCCCACCGCAGCGTCGCCGATGTCGACCTCGTCCGCATCCGCGCCGACCGGGCCCGCCAGGGCAGCTTCGACGACAACGCCCTCGCCCTCGGCGAGCGCCTCTCCCGCTTCCGCACCATCGACCTCGTGCTCGACCCGCCCCGGAGCGACATCGGGCTCCGCCGGGTCGTCGACCGCTTCCCGTTCGTGCCCGACGACCCAGCGCTGCTCGCCCAGGACTGCTACGAGACGTTCAGCATCCAGGTCAGCGGCCTCGCGCAGCGGCTCGCCGCGATCGGCGACCCCAAGGTCGTCATCGGTGTCTCGGGCGGCCTCGACTCGACCCAGGCGCTCATCGTCGCCGCCCGGGCGATGGACCGCGCCGGCCGCCCGCGCAGCGACATCCTCGCCTTCACCATGCCCGGCTTCGCCACGAGCGAGCACACCAAGGACAACGCGACCGAGCTCGCGACCTCCCTCGGCGTGACCTTCGAGGAGATCGACATCCGGCCGATGGCCCGGCAGATGCTCGAGGACCTCGGCCACCCCTTCGCCGGTGGTGAGCCGGTCTACGACGTCACCTTCGAGAACGTCCAGGCCGGGCTGCGCACGGACTTCCTCTTCCGCGCCGCCAACCAGCGCGGCGGCATCGTCCTGGGCACCGGCGACCTCTCCGAGCTCGCGCTCGGCTGGTGCACCTACGGCGTGGGTGACCAGATGTCGCACTACACCGTCAACTCCGGTCTGGCCAAGACCCTCATCCAGCACGTCATCCGCTGGGTGGTCGGCGAGGGGATGTTCGACGCGCGCACCGGCGAGGTGCTCACCTCCATCCTCGACACCGAGATCACCCCCGAGCTCGTGCCGGCGGGCGAGGACGGCAAGGTCCAGTCCACCCAGGACACGATCGGCCCCTACGAGCTCCAGGACTTCACCCTCCACCACGTCATCCGCTTCGGTATGCCGCCCAGCCGGGTGGCCTTCCTCGCCTGGCACGCGTGGCGGGACGCCGGGGAGGGGCCGTGGCCTCCGGGGTTCCCCGAGGAGGGCCGCAACGCCTACGACCTGGCGACGATCCGGCGCTGGCTCATGCTCTTCGTCGAGCGCTTCTTCGCCTTCAGCCAGTTCAAGCGCTCGGCGCTGCCCAACGGGCCCAAGGTGTCCTCGGCCGGGGCGCTGTCGCCGCGCGGCGACTGGCGCGCGCCCTCGGACGCCAACGCCCGGGTGTGGCTCGCCGAGCTGGAGGAGCACGTCCCCCGCGCCTGAGTGCCGCGCCCGAGGATCCCTCACCGCCATCGGTCCTGTCCGCATACCGTGCGGTCGGCGGGCAGGATGCCCGCAGCCGCGCCGGTCGGGGGCTCTCGTTTGACGCATCGTCCATGCCGTGGAATAAGGTTAGGCATAATTCTTGCTTACCGATGAGCAGGCACACCGACATGGGTGCCTGCTCGCACTGTGACTGGACGGAACGCTTCACCAGATGACGACACACGAGCAGACGGACCTCCCGTTGATCGTCGAGGGCCCGCTGTCCGACAACGAGCGCCTCAAGCGGGAGAGCAACTTCCTGCGCGGGACGATCGCCGAGGACCTGCAGGACCAGATCACCGGTGGCTTCAGCCCGGACAACTTCCAGCTGATCCGCTTCCACGGGATGTACCAGCAGGACGACCGCGACATCCGGGCCGAGCGCGCCCAGCAGAAGCTCGAGCCGCTCATCAACGTCATGGTCCGGGCGCGCGTCCCCGGCGGCGTCATCACGCCCGAGCAGTGGCTGGCCGTCGAGGACTGGGCCGAGAAGCACACGATGTACGGCTCGGTCCGCCTGACCACCCGCCAGACCTTCCAGTTCCACGGGGTCTTCAAGCCGGAGATCAAGGACACCCACCAGGCGATCAACGCCGTCGGGATCGACTCGATCGCCACGGCCGGCGACGTCAACCGCAACGTGCTCTGCTCCACCAACCCGATGGAGTCTCAGCTGCACGCCGAGGTCTACGACTGGGTCCACGCGGATCTCCGAGCACCTGCTGCCCCGCACCAAGGCCTACGTCGAGATCTTCCTCGACCACGAGCTGGCCCGGACCACCGAGGAGCCGGTGCTGGGGGAGACCTACCTGCCCCGCAAGTTCAAGACCACCGTGTCCCTGCCGCCGGACAACGAGGTCGACGTCAACGCCAACGACCTCAACTTCGTGGGGATCGTCGAGGACGGCGAGCTGGTCGGCTGGAACGTCCTCGTCGGCGGCGGCCTGGCGATGACCCACGGCGACACGTCCACCTACCCCCGCACCGCGGACGACTTCGGCTTCATCCCGCTGGAGCACACGCTGGCCGTCGCCGAGCACGTCGTCACCGTGCAGCGCGACTGGGGCAACCGGGTCAACCGCAAGAACGCCAAGACGAAGTACACCCCTCGACCGGGTCGGCCCCGACGTCTTCAAGGCCGAGGTCGAGCGCCGGGCGGGCGTGACCTTCGAGCCCTCGCGGCCCAATACCTTCACCTCCCGCGGCGACCGGTTCGGCTGGGTCAAGGGCCACGACGGCGCCTGGCACCTCACGCTCTTCATCCTCAACGGCCGCGTCCGCGACGAGGAGGGCAGCCCGATCAAGACCGGCCTGCGCAAGATCGCCGAGGTCCACCAGGGCCACTTCCGGCTCACCGCCAACCAGAACCTCATCGTCGCCGACGTCCCGGCCGCAAAGAAGCGCACGATCGAGAAGATCGCCCGCGAGCACGGCCTCATCGACGACACCACGACCCCGCAGCTGCGCAACTCCATGGCCTGCGTGTCCTTCCCCACCTGCCCGCTGGCGATGGCCGAGTCCGAGCGCTTCCTGCCCGGCTTCGTCACCCAGGTCGAGCAGCTGCTCGTCAAGCACGGCATCCCGGACGACCACGTCGTGCTCCGGGTCTCCGGCTGCCCCAACGGCTGCTCCCGCGCGATGCTCGCCGAGGTGGGTCTCGTGGGCAAGGGCCCGGGCAAGTACAACCTCCACCTCGGTGGTGACCGCATCGGCACCCGCGTGCCGAAGCTCTACCGGGAGAACGTCAGTCCCGAGGTGATCCTCGAGGAGCTGGACCACCTCATCGGCGCCTGGGTCGCCGGGCGCGAGGAGGCCGAAGGCTTCGGGGACTTCCTCATCCGCACCGGGGTCGTGGCCGAGGTCACCGTCTCCCGCACCGACTTCTACGCATGACCAGCCGAGAGGACACACCATGAGCGCTCTCGCTCGCACCGACGGCGTCTGCACCACCCTCCCGCTCCTGCCGCACGACCTCGAGCAGGCCGCGACCAGGCTGGAGGACAGCAGTGCCCAGGACCGCATCGACTGGGCCCTGCAGCACCTGCCCGGAGGGTATGCCGTGACGTCGAGCTTCGGCGTCCAGTCGGCCGTCATGCTCCACCTCATGACGCGCTCCGTGCCGGACCTGCCGGTCCTGCTCTTCGACACCGGCTACCTCTTCCCGGAGACCTACCGTTTCATCGACGAGCTCACCGAGCGGCTCGACCTCAACCTGCACGTCTACCGCTCCGAGCTCTCCCCGGCCTGGCAGGAGGCGCGCTTCGGCCGGCTCTGGGAGCAGGGCGCCGAGGGCATCACGGAGTACAACCGGATCAACAAGGTCGAGCCGATGCAGCGCGCGATGAACGAGCTCGGCATCAGCACGTGGTTCAGCGGGCTGCGTCGCGAGCAGTCCTCCGGTCGTGCGGACCGGCAGCCGGTCGAGAAGCAGAACGGCCGCGTCAAGGTGCACCCCATCGTCGACTGGAGCAACCGCGACGTGCACCGCTACCTCACCGAGCACGACCTGCCCTACCACCCGCTCTTCCACGACGGCTACCTCAGCATCGGCGACACCCACACGACCCAGCGTGCGGGCGAGGACCTGGACGCCGAGGGCTCGCGCTTCTTCGGCCTCGTCCGCGAGTGCGGTCTGCACGTGGAGCAGGAGGGGGCCTGAGGATGACGACCACCTCCCAGCTGCTCGAGACCGCCAGCCCGCTCTCGCCCGAGCAGCACCAGCGCTTCGTCGAGCTGGCCTCCACGCTGACGCCCCTGCAGAAGGTCTGGCTCAGCGGCTACCTCGCCGGGAGCACCGAGGGCGCCCAGGTGACCGGTCCTGCCGCCGCGGCCTCGGCCGAGCAGGCCACCCTCACGGTGCTCTACGGCTCGCAGACCGGCAACGCCAAGCACGTCGCCGGTGACCTCGCCGAAGCCGCCCGGGCCCGCGGCCTCACCGTGTCGCTCACCGACATGGCCGACTACAAGCCGACCCAGCTCAAGCACGAGAAGTTCCTCACCGTCGTCGTGTCCACCCACGGCGAGGGCGACCCGCCGGAGAGCGCGGAGAAGCTGCACGCCTTCCTCGCCTCCAAGAAGGCGCCGGACCTCAGCGGCGCCCAGGTCACCGTGCTCGGGCTGGGCGACTCCAGCTATGAGTTCTACTGCCAGGCCGCCGTCGACTTCGAGGACCGCCTGCGCGCCCTTGGGGCCGGTGTCGTCGCCGAGCGTCTCCTGCTCGACGTCGACTACGAGGACCAGATCGCCGGCTGGGTGGAGAGCACCCTCGACGTCTTCGAGCCCGAGCTCAACGCCGTCGCCCCCGCCGGGGGCACCGTCGTGCAGATGCCGGGTCTCGCGGCCGCGTCGCCGGCGGCATACTCGCGGCGCAGCCCCTTCCTCGCCGAGATCACCGAGGTCCAGAAGATCACTGGCCGGACCAGCACCAAGGACGTCCGGCACGTCGAGATCTCGCTCGAGGGCTCGGGGCTGACCTACCAGCCCGGCGACTCCCTCGGCGTCTTCTTCCGCAACGACCCCGAGGCTGTCGAGGCGATGCTCGCGGTCCTGGAGCTGGACGGTGCGCAGGAGATCACCCTCGGCGAGACCACCAGGCCGCTGCGCGAGGCCCTCCTAGAGGACCTCGAGCTCACCCAGTCCTACCCCGGCTTCGTGCAGAAGTATGCCGAGGCGGCCGGCCTCGCGACGCTGGCCGAGCTGGCGCAGGACAAGGCGGCGCTGCGCACCTTCCTGGAGGATCGCCAGATCTACGACATCGTGCACGAGCACCCGGCGCCGATCGAGGCCCAGCAGCTCGTCGACGCCCTGCGCAAGATGCAGCCGCGGCTCTACTCCATCGCCTCCAGCCAGCAGGAGGTGGAGGACGAGGTGCACCTCACGGTCGGCGTCGTCGAGTGGGAGGGCTTCGGCCGGGAGCACCTCGGCGGCTGCTCGGGGCACGTGCGGCGTTCGCTCGAGGGTGACCAGGTCAAGGTCTACGTCGAGGAGGGCGAGCACTTCCGGCTGCCGCAGGACCCCTCGGTGCCGGTCATCATGGTCGGCCCGGGCACCGGGATCGCCCCCTTCCGCGCCTTCCTGCAGGAGCGGGAGGCCCACGGCGCGGACGGCGACAACTGGCTGATCTTCGGCAACCCCCACTTCACCCAGGACTTCCTCTACCAGGTCGAGATGCAGGGCTACCTCAAGTCGGGTCTCCTGACCCGGATGGACGTCGCCTTCAGCCGCGACCAGGCCGAGAAGATCTACGTCCAGGACCGGCTGCGCCAGGGCGGTGCCGAGGTCTACGACTGGCTCGAGCGCGGCGCGCACGTCTACGTCTGCGGTGACGCCAACCGGATGGCCAAGGACGTGCACGCCGCCCTCGTCGACATCGTCGCCGAGCACCGCCGGGTGGACCAGGAGGGCGCCGAGGACTACCTCGCCGGGCTCCGCGACGCCCGCCGCTACCAGAAGGACGTCTACTAGGTCAGCCCACCCACTGGCCGCGCTCGGTCAGGACGTCCTTGAGCAGGTCGGCGCGGTCGGTCATGATCCCGTCGACCCCGAGGTCGAGCAGGCGGTGCATCTCCACCGGGTCGTTGATGGTCCAGACGTGGACGAGCTTGCCGATCTCGTGTGCCGCGGCGAGCGTCGTCGGCGTGACCACCTCGAGGCCGTGGTGCTGGGGTGGCACCTGCAGCGCATCGACCGAGCGCAGCGCCCGCGCGGCGACGGAGGCCCGGATGAGGTGCGGGAGCTCGGCCGCGGCGCGGAAGGACGCGGTGCTGCGCTGCCCGGCCGAGGTCGCGACGGGGCGGGTCAGCCTCATGACGGCGGCGTCGCGGCGCTGGTCGGAGAAGCTGGTGACGCAGACCCGGCCGTGGGCCTTGGTGCGCTCGATGACCTGCACGAGCGGCACGATCGCCCCCGGCGTCTTGATGTCGATGTTGACGCGCACGTCCGGGAAAGCCCCGAGGAGCTCCTCCAGCTGCGGCACCGGCTCCTGCCCGGCGATGAGGGCCCGCGAGACCTCCCTCCAGGACAGCTCGGGGATGGCTCCGCGGCGGTCGGTGACGCGGTCGAGGGTCTCGTCGTGGAAGGCGACGACCACCCCGTCCCGCGTGGCGTGCACATCGGTCTCGACGTAGCGGTAGCCCAGCTCGACGGCGGCAGCGAAGGCGGGCATGGAGTTCTCCAGCCCCGCCCCGGTCGGGTCGAACCCCCGGTGAGCCATGGCGATCGGACCAGGGTGGTCCAGGTATGGCGTGCGCACGATCCGAGCGTACTGGCTCGGGACCGCTAGACCTCGGTCGTCGGCGGCTCGCCGACCGACGTGGCGGGGTCCTGGGGCACGAGGGCGTGGACCCCCTCGAGGATCTCGTCCGGGCGGAACGGGTAGGTCGCCAGGCTGGCCGGGTCGCTGATGCCGGTCATGACCAGCACCGTGTGCAGGCCGGCCTCCATCCCGGCGACGATGTCGGTGTCCATCCGGTCACCGATCATCCCGGTGGTCTCGCTGTGCGCGCCGATCTTGTTGAGCGCGGAGCGGAACATCATCGGGTTCGGTTTGCCGACGACGTAGGGCTCGCGGCCGGTGGCCTTGGTGACCAGGGCGCTGATGGCCCCGGTGGCCGGCAGGACACCGTCGGCGCTGGGCCCGGTCGCGTCCGGGTTGGTGGCGATGAAGCGGGCCCCGTCACGGACCAGCCGGACCGCCGTGGTGATGGCCTCGAAGGAGTACTGCCGGGTCTCGCCGAGGACGACGAAGTCCGGGTCGTGCTCGGTCATCGTGAAGCCCGCCTCGTGCAGGGCGGTGATGATCCCGGCCTGACCGACGACGTAGGCCGAGCCGCCCGGCTTCTGGTCGGCCAGGAAGTCGGCGGTCGCCAGGGCACTGGTCCAGATCCGGTGCTCGGGCACCGGCAGCCCGGAGGCCTGCAGTCGGGCGGCGAGGTCGCGCGCCGTGAACATCGAGTTGTTCGTCAGCACGAGATAGGGGGTATGCGTCTCGTTCCAGTGGTCGATGAGCTCCCGTGCCCCCGGGAGCGGGTGGTTCTCATGGACGAGCACGCCGTCCATGTCGGTCAGCCAGCACTCGATGTCCTCGCGGGTACGCACACACCCAGCGTAGTGCTGCTCTGTTGCCCCACGTTGCGCCGAGATGACCGGCCGGTGTCCGGCATACCGGAGCAGCCGTCAGCGGAGCCCGAGCCGGCCGACCTCCGGGGGAGCGGGGGAGGGCTCGCCCACCTCGCCGAAGGGCTGCACGCCGGCCCGCCGGGTGGCGGCGGCGACCTCGGCGGCGGGGCGCCAGCGGGTCGGGAAGGCCGCGCGGGCCGCGGACCGGGTGAGGGTGACGTCGTCCAGGGGCGCCGAGGAGCAGACCAGCACGACGTTGCCGAAGCGCTTGCCCTTGTCGACCTCGCGCAGGACCAGCTGACCGACGTACGGCAGGTGCGTCTGCAGGGTCGCGCCGAGCCGTGCGACCCAGTGCAGGCCCGGCCGGTCGGCCGTGTTGACGAGCAGCAGCCCGCCCGGTGCCAGCACCCGGGCGACCTCCCGCGCCCACCGCTGCCCGGCGAGGGTGCCGGGGACCCGACCGCGGTCGAAGGCGTCGACGACGACGACGTCCGCAGACGCGTCCCGCAGGGCGGCGATGCCGTCCTCACCCGTCTGCGGCCGCACCCGGATGCGGTGGCCCCGGGGGAGCGGCAGCTCGCGGCGGACGAGCTCGGTGAGGGCGGTGTCCGGCTCGAGGACGATCTGAGGTGAACCCGGGTGCACCCGATGGATCCAGCGAGCCAGCGTCATCCCCGCCCCGCCCACGTGCGTCACGCGCAGGGGAGCGGGGTCGGGGCGCAGCGCCTCGAGCACCAGGGCCAGGTGCTGGACGTACTCGAAGACGAGGAGCAGCGGGTCGTCGGTGTCGACGTAGGACTGGGGGTGGCCGTCGAGGACGACGGTCGCGCCGCCGCGCTCGTCCCTGACGACCTCCACCTCAGATGTCGCGGAAGGTCTGGATCCGCGCGCCGAGGGCGTTGAGCCGGGTGGCGAGGTCCTCGTAGCCGCGGTTGATGACGTAGACGTTGCGCAGCACCGAGGTGCCAGGCGCGGCGAGCATGGCCAGCAGGATCACCACGCCCGGGCGCAGGGCCGGCGGGCACATGATCTCCCCGGCCCGCCACTTGGTCGGGCCCTCGATCATCACCCGGTGCGGGTCCATGAGGTGCACCTTGGCGCCGAGCGTCGTGAGCTCGGTGAGGTAGATCGCGCGGTTCTCGTAGACCCAGTCGTGGATGAGCGTCGAGCCCTCCGCGCAGGCCGCGATGATCGCGAAGAACGGCAGGTTGTCGATGTTGAGCCCGGGGAAGGGCAGCGGGTGGATCTTGTCCAGCGGCGCCTTGAGCGGGCCCGGCACGGTGGTGAGGTCGACGAGCCGGGTATGCCCGTTGGCGCTGGGGTACTCCTCCGACAGGCTGCACTCGAAGCCCATGGTCCCCAGGACGGCGAGCTCGATCTCCATGAACTCGATCGGCACGCGCCGGATGGTGATCTCGCTGCCGGTGACGACCGCGGCGGCGAGCAGGCTCATCGCCTCGATGGGGTCCTCGGAGGGGGCGTACTCGATGTCGGTGTCGATCTGGCCGACGCCGGTCACGGTGAGCGTGGTGGTGCCCAAGCCCTCGATCTGGACGCCCAGCTGCTGCAGGAAGACGCAGAGGTCCTGCACCATGTAGTTGGAGCTGGCGTTGCGGATGACCGTCGTGCCGGTGTGGCGGGCGGCGGCGAGCAGGACGTTCTCGGTGACGGTGTCTCCGCGCTCGGTGAGCACGATCGGCTTGCTCGGGGAGGTCGCGCGGTCCACCGTCGCGTGGTAGCTGCCGGTGGTGGCGGTGACGTCGAGGCCGAAGTGGCGCAGCGCGATGAGGTGCGGCTCCACGGTGCGCGTGCCGAGGTCGCAGCCGCCGGCATACGGCAGCTCGAAGGTGTCGAACTCGTGCATGAGCGGGCCGAGGAACATGATGATGGTCCGGGTGCGGCGGGCGGCCGCCTCGTCCATGGAGCCCAGGTCGATCGTCTCCGGGGGGACGATCTCCAGGTCGGAGGAGTCGGGGAGCCAGCGGATCTTGAAGCCGATGCTCGTGAGCACCTCGGTGATCCGGTTGACCTCCTCGATGCGGGCGAGGTTGCGCAGCGTCGTGCGGCCCTTGTTGAGCAGCGAGGCGCACAGCAGCGCGACGGCGGCGTTCTTGGAGGTGCGCACGTCGATGTCGCCGGACAGCTTGACGCCGCCCTCGATGCGCAGGTTCTGCGGGATCCCGGAGGAGACCTGGACGATCTCGGAGTCGAGCTTCTCGCCGATGCGGGCGATCATCTCCAGGGAGAGGTTCTGCTTGCCCTGCTCGATGCGGGCCACGGCGCTCTGGCTGGTGCTGAGCAGCTCGGCCAGCTCGGCCTGGGTGAGGTCCTTGTGGCGGCGGGCATCGCGGATGAGTCCGCCGATGCGGGACAGGTAGCTCTCGGTCATCCCACGAGTGTAGATCACATATATGAGATATGCCTGGGAGGACGACACCCGCGGCGTCGGGGTGGCGGGCATCCCCGGCGTTGCGCTCCGGCGGCGGAGCGGACCCGCACCCTAGGCTGGAGGGGTGGTGAGCCGGATCTCCGACCAGCGGCCGCGGCGTCGCGCCGCGGCTGACTCCGCTGCGCCGGACGCCGGGGTCTTCCAGCGGGCGCTCGACGGTATCAGGGGTGCCCAGCTGCGACCGGAGATGGTGCTCGAGGAGGTCCCCGCCCCCACGCGCCTGGCCCCGCACGCCGTCGCCCTCTCCGGCGAGGTCATCCCCTCCCGGTTGGAGGACGAGGACGACCCCATCGCGACGGGCCGGTTCGTCGTCCTGCACGACCCCGAGGGCCCGGAGCCCTGGGAGGGCACGTGGCGGGCCGTGACCTACGCCAAGGCCCAGATGGAGCCCGAGGTGGGCCACGACCCCCTGGCCGGACAGGCCGGCTGGTCCTGGCTCACGGATGCGCTCGACCAGGCCGAGCTCGGCTGGACCGCGGCCGCCGGCACCGTCACCTGCGTGACCTCGGAGAGCTTCGGGGCCCTCTCCGACCGCGAGCCCTCCGTCGAGCTGGAGATCCGCGCCTCGTGGACCCCGGTCCTCAGCGAGGGCGAGGAGGCCAGCGAGATGGCCGCCCACCTCGGGGCCTGGGCCGACCTGCTCTGCACGCTGGCGGGCCTGCCACCGCTGCCCGAGGGTGTGGTCGCTCTGTCCGGGGTCCGTCGCTGAGATGAGCACCGAGCACACCGACGAGGATCCCGGGGCCGACTTCGAGCGGCTGGAGGCGCCGCCCGAGGGGGTTCCCGCCGTCGTCGACACCCCCTCCGGGCTGGAGGAGGCGCTCGCCGCCCTGGCCGGTGGCGTGGGGCCGGTCGCCGTGGATGCCGAGCGGGCCTCCGGCTACCGCTACGGCCAGAAGGCCTACCTCGTGCAGCTGCGGCGCGAGGGCGCGGGCACCTGGCTCATCGACCCCGTGCCCTTCGAGGACCTCCGTGCCCTCGACGAGGCCCTGGCGAGCACCTCGTGGGTGCTGCACGCGGCCACGCAGGACATCCCCTGCCTGGCCGAGCTCGGCCTGCGGCCCCGCGCGCTCTTCGACACCGAGCTCGGGGCCCGGCTCGCCGGTCTGCCCCGGGTCGGACTCTCCGCGGTGCTGGAGTACTACCTGGGCGTGACGCTGGCCAAGGAGCACTCGGCCGTGGACTGGTCGACCCGGCCGCTGCCCGAGCCGTGGCTGCGCTACGCCGCCCTCGACGTGGAGCTGCTCGTGGAGCTGCGCGACCGCATGGAGCGCGACCTGCGCGAGCAGGGCAAGCTCGACTGGGCCGAGCAGGAGTTCGCGGCGCTGTGCGAGTTCACCGGCCCGGCCGGGAGCGAGGAGCCCGAGGCGTGGCGCCGGACCACCGGCGTGCACCGGCTCCGCAAGCGTCGCTCGCTCGCAGCGCTGCGCGAGCTGTGGCAGACCCGCGACACGATCGCCCAGGAGCGGGACGTCCCGCCCGGCCGGGTGCTGCCCGACGGCACCCTGCTGGACCTCGCCCAGCGCATGCCCCGGCAGGCGGCCGCGCTGGGCTCGGAGCGCAAGGAGAGCTCCCGGACCCGTCAGCGACGGGCCGAGCAGGGTCTCCTGCGCCACCAGCGGGCCTGGCTCACCGCCATCCGGACGGCGGCGGAGCTGGACGAGGAGGAGCTGCCCGAGCCCTCCCGACGCGGCGACACCCCACCCCCGCCGCGGGCGTGGGCCGAGCGCGACCCCGAGGCGGCGGAGCGCCTGACCCTCGTGCGCGCGGCCCTGGCCGAGCTGTCCGAGCGGCTCGAGATCCCGGTGGAGAACCTCATGACCCCCGACGTCGTCCGCCGGGTGCTGTGGACGCCGCCGGAGGAGCGGACCGCTCAGGCGGTCGACGAGCGGGTCGCCGAGCTCGGTGCCCGCCCCTGGCAGCGCGAGCTGGTCGTGCCGATCCTCGTGCACGCCCTGACGACCCAACCCTCCTGACACCCCACCGAGCGCCGCAGATGGTCGCTCTCACCTTCACCGGGCGTCGCAGATGGTCGCGCTCACGCTCACCGGGCGTCGCAGATGGTCGCTCTGGCCCTCACCGAGCGTCGCAGATGGTTGCTCTCACCCTGACCGGGCGCCGCAGATGGTCGCTCTCAGCGGGCCGAGATCTCGTGCACCAGCTCGACGACGCGGGTGAGCACGGTGGGGTCGGTGTCCGGAAGGACCCCGTGACCGAGGTTGAAGACGTGGCCCGGCGCCTGCCGCCCCTCCTCGACGATCTCGCGCACCCTGGCCTCCAACGCCTCCCACTGGGCGAAGAGGAGGGCGGGGTCGAGGTTGCCCTGCACGGCATACCGTCCGCCGGTGCGCTCGATCGCGTCGGTGAGGCTGACGCGGTAGTCGACGCCGATGACGTCGGCGCCGGCCTCCGCCATGGCGGGCAGCAGCTCCCCGGTGCCGACGCCGAAGTGGATGCGCGGCACCCCGAGGTCGGCGACACCCTCGAGGACCCGGCGGCTGTGCGGCTCGACGTGGCGCAGGTAGTCCGCCCGCGACAGGTGCCCCGCCCAGGAGTCGAAGAGCTGCACCGCGCTGGCGCCGGCCTCGGCCTGGACCCGCAGGAAGGCGCCGGAGATCTGCGCCAGACGCGCGCACAGGTCGCTCCACAGCTGCGGGTCGCCGTGCATGAGCGCCTTGGTGCGCTCGTGGTTCTTGCTCGGCCCGCCCTCGACGAGGTATGACGCGAGGGTGAACGGCGCGCCCGCGAAGCCGATGAGCGGGGTGGCCCCGAGCTCGGCGACGAGCAGCCGGACGGACTCGGTGATGTCGGGCACGTGCTCGGGGGTGAGGGCGGGCAGGCGGTCGAGGTCGGCGCGGGTACGGATGGGCTCGGCGATGACCGGCCCGGTGCCCGCCACGATGTCCACGTCGACGCCGACCGCCTGGAGCGGCACGACGATGTCGCTGAAGAAGATCGCGGCGTCCACGCCGTGGCGGCGGACCGGCTGCAGGGTGATCTCGGTGACGAGCTCAGGGGTCCGGCACGACTGGAGCATCGGCACGTCCTTGCGCACCTCGCGGTACTCCGGCAGCGAGCGACCGGCCTGCCGCATGAACCACACCGGGGTATGCGGCACCTCCTGCTGGCGCGCGGCGCGCAGGAGGGGGCTCGCGGCGAGGTCGGCGGCGTGGTCGAGCGTCGGGGAGGCGGGGGAGGTCACTCCTCAAGTGTGTCACGCTGCGGCGCGCTCACCCGGCGCCGGCGGCGACGGGCCCACCACAGGGCGGGGACGGCGAGCGCGGCCGCGAGGAGGAGGAAGGGCAGCAGTGCGCCGGCGAGCGTGAGCACCACCGTCACCGAGGAGGTGAAGGCGTCCCAGCCCTGCTGGAGCCCCGCGACGAAGCCGGTCTGTGGGCCGGTGTCGGCCAGCGCGTCGGACTCCTCGGCGAGGTGCAGCGTGATGGTCGAGCGGGCCACGTCGTCGGAGAGCACCTGCATCCGGGCCTTCAGCGCGTCCAGCTCGGACTCGCGGGTGGACAGCTCGCGCTCCAGGCTGGCGATCGAGGCGACGTCCGGCGCCTCCTCGATGAGGTCCCGGAGACGGTCTGCGCCGGCCTCGAGGGTGGCGATGCGCGCCTCGACGTCGCGGTACTCCGTGGTCACGTCATCGGCGCTGCTCCGGCTGCCCTGCACCTGGCCGAGCTCGCCGAGGCTGGTCATGACCGGGTCCAGCTCGGCGGCCGGGACCCGGATGACCAGGGAGCCGTAGCCCGCCTGCTCCGGCGTACCGGGTCGGACGTCCTCGGAGGAGAGGTAGCCCCCGGCGCCGGTGGCGACCGCCCGGGCCCGGGTCACCGCGGCGGGGACGTCCTCCACGAGCACGTCCAGCTCCACCCGGTGCACCATGAGCGGCGCCTCGCCGTCCGCCGAGACCGACCCCTCGTCGATCGCCGCGGCCGCATCGGCCGCCTCGCTGCCTCCGGCCTCCTCGGGGGCCGCGTCCTCGCCGCCACCGGCGGAGTCGTCCTGGGCGTAGTCCGCAGCAGCCTCGCTCCCGGCATCCTCGCCGCTGGTGCTGGTGTCGGCCGACGAGCACCCGGCCAGCAGGAGCAGAACCGCCAGGGCCACCGCGATGATCCGCGTCATGAGACCTCTCCCTCTCGTGTCGCCGCAGGCCGAGCGCCTGCCGGTCGATACGGGTGTGACGGAGCTGCCGACCGAGGTCGTTCCCGCTGTCGCGGTCACGATCGGGTCACGATCCCCCTGGGTCCTCGTCCGACGGGGGTGAGACGCTGGACGTATGACGTCCACCCTGGTCATCGGCGGCGGGATCAGCGGTCTCGCAGCGGCGCTCGCGCTGTTCGACGCGGGCGGGGGACGGGCGGCGGGCGAGGAGGTCGTGCTCCTGGAAGGGAGCGACCGCGTCGGGGGCAAGCTGCGCGGGGAAGAGATCGCCGGCCTCCGGGTCGACGTCGGGGCCGAGGCCATGCTCGCCCGCCGGCCCGAGGGCATCGATCTCGTCGGACGCGCCGGGCTCGCGGACGACCTCGCCCACCCCACGGCGGCCCGGGCCCAGGTGTGGAGCCGTGGCGCGGTACACCTGCTCCCGCCCCGCACCCTCATGGGCGTGCCCGCGGACCCCTCGGCGCTGGGTGGGCTCCTCACCGACGGTGAGGTCGCGCGCGCCCTCGCGGAGGTCCCGGTGCCGCTGGACGGCGAGGACGTCTCCGTCGGTGACCTGGTGGGTGACCGGCTCGGACCGGCCGTGGTCGAGCGACTCGTGGAGCCGCTTCTCGGTGGGGTCTATGCCGGGCACGCCGGCTTGCTGTCGGCGCGCGCTGCGCTCCCCGCGCTGCTGCGGGCGGCGGCGGACGGCGAGCGTCTGCAGGACGCCGCGGGGCGCCTGCTCCCTGCCCCCACCGACGGCACGCAGTCGGCTGGTGCGTCCCCCGTCTTCGCCGGGGTCAGCGGCGGTCTGCACCGACTGCCCGAGGCGCTGGCGCAGACCCTCCTGTTGGCCGGGGTCCGCATCGAGACAGGGGTGGTCGCGCGTGAGCTGCGTGCGCTCCCCGGGGGAGGCTTCGAGGTGGTGACAGGGCCGCGGCCGAGCCCCACGGCATACCTCGCCGACCGGGTCGTGCTCGCGCTGCCGCCGGCGCCGACCGCGCGCCTGTTCGGCACCCTCGCGCCCGGCGCGGCACGCCTGCTCGCGCAGGTCGAGACGGCGTCGATGGCCGTGCTCACCTGGGCGTTCGACACGGCCGCGCTGGGCGAGCTGAGCGGGTCCGGGATCCTCGTGCCGCCCGCCGACGGGCGCACCATCAAGGCCGCGACCTTCAGCGCCACCAAGTGGGAGTGGGTGCGCGAGCTGGGCCGGGGTGCGGGGCCGGACGGACGGGACCTCACCCTGCTGCGTGCCTCGATCGGGCGGCACCGCGAGGAATCGACGCTGCAGCGGCCGGATCAGGAGCTACTCGCCGCGGCCGCCGCCGACCTCGGCGAGGCTCTCGGTCGGCCGCTGCCAGAGCCCGTGGACGCCCACGTCCAGCGCTGGGGAGGGGCGTTGCCGCAGTATGCCGTCGGCCACCTCGACCTCGTCGACGCCGTGCGCGCCCAGGTCGAGGGCGTGCCTGGTCTCGCCGTCTGCGGGGCGGCCTACGACGGGGTGGGCATCCCGGCGTGCATCGCCTCGGCCCGCCGTGCCGTCGCCCAGGTCCGCCAGGGACAATGAGGGCATGGCCGACTACTCCCACCCGAGTTCCGAGCAGGCCGAGGAGATCAACGCCTCGATCCGCTACGCCGCCTACTCCGTCTTCCGCGCCACCACGCCGCTGCCCCGCGGCGAGGAGCGGGCCGCGCTGGCGACCGAGGTCGAGGACCTCTTCGCCGCGCTGGAGACGGAAGGGCTCATCGTGCGCGGCGTCTACGACGTCTCCGCCCTGCGCGCCGACGCCGACCTGCTGATCTGGTGGCACGCGGAGCGGGTGGAGACCGTGCAGCGCGCCTACCAGCGGCTGCGGCAGACCCGCCTCGGCCAGCACCTCGACCCGGTCTGGAGCAATGTCGCCATCCACCGGCCCGCCGAGTTCAACCGCGGCCACGTCCCGGCCTTCCTCTCCGGGTCCGGCCCCAAGGGCTACCTCTGCGTCTACCCCTTCGTCCGGTCCTACGACTGGTACGTCATGGATGCCGCGGACCGCTCCCGCATGCTGCGCGAGCACGGGGAGGCCGCCCGGGACTACAAGGACGTCCTGGCCAACACCCTCGCGAGCTTCGCCCTCGGCGACTACGAGTTCCTGCTCGCCTTCGAGGCCGACGAGCTGCACCGGATCGTCGACCTCATGCGCGAGCTGCGCAACACCGAGGCGCGGCTGCACGTGCGTGAGGAGATCCCCTTCTTCACCGGCCCCCGCGTCGAGGTGGCCGACCTCGTGGCCTCCCTGCCCTGACCTGTCCCCGGGGTGCCCGCTGCGCGGCGTGCGAGGGTGAGGGTATGACGTCTGCGCGTATCGGCATCCTCGGCACCGGTTCACTGGCGGCGGCGATCGTCACCGGACTCTCCCGCGACGTCACCGACCCGCCGGAGATCGTCCTCTCGCCCCGCGGGGCGAGCACGAGCGCCCGGCTCGCGGCGGAGTTCGCCCAGGTGCGGGTGGCCGCCGACAACCAGGAGGTCGTGGACGAGAGCGGGACGGTGCTGCTGTGCCTGCGCCAGGGTGACCTGGGGGTGCTGGACGGGCTGACCTGGCGCGCGGAGCAGACGGTGGTCAGCGCCGTCGCGGGGCTGGGGCACGAGGAGCTGGCCCGGGTGGTCGCGCCCGCGGCGCAGGTGGCCCGTGCGGTCCCGATCATGGCGGTCGCGACGCGGACGTGGGCGACGCCGCTGCGGCCCGCGCTGCCCGGTGCGGCGGCCGTCTTCGAGCGCACGGGAGGAGTACTTCCGGTCGAGACCGACAAGCAGTTCGACGCCATCTACACCGGGCTGGGCACCATCGCGCCGCTCTTCGACTACCTCGCGACGATCGAGGCCTTCCTCGTCGACCACGGCCTGCCGTCGGACGGTGCCAGAACCCTTGTCGCGCAGAACATCTCGGCGGCCCTGGGGCCGCTGGGCGAGGCGTCGGCGCCCGACTTCGCCGAGCTGGTGCGCGAGCACGCGCCGGTGGGAGGCGGCAACGACCAGCTCGCCACCCTCCTGCGCCAGTCAGCGGTGCCGGGGCAGACCCGCGCCGCCCTCGACGAGGTCTTCCGGCGCCAGACCTCCGGCCGGTGGGCCGAGGCGGGCGGCAACGGCTCGCCGTGAGCGGCGGGCAGGCTCAGCCCTGCTTGGGCTCCAGCGTCATCGCGATGCTGTTCATGCAGAAACGCTGGTCGGTCGGGGTGTCGTAGCCCTCGCCCTCGAAGACGTGACCGAGGTGGGAGCCGCAGGAGGCGCAGCGGACCTCGGTCCGGGTCCGGCCGAGCGAGTCGTCCTGGAGGTACTCCACACGGTCCTCGGCCAGCGGGGCGTAGAAGCTGGGCCAGCCGCAGTGGCTCTCGAACTTCGTCTCGCTGCGGAAGAGCTCGACCCCGCAGGCGCGACAGGCGTAGACGCCCTCGGTGGTGGTGTTGGTGTACTCCCCGACGAACGGGCGCTCGGTGCCCGCCTCGCGAAGCACGGCATACTCCGCCGGGCTGAGCTGCTCGCGCCACTCCTGCTCGGACTTCGCCGCCTGGTAGGACTTGGCGTCGTTCTGGGTCGCGTCGGTCGCGGGGGTGCTGTGGTGATGGGCCATGTCTGCGTCAACGAACGAGTCGCCGGATTGCTTCCGTCCGAGACGGAGGTTTCTCGACCCTCGCCCACGAACGTCTGTCCAGAACGCCAGGTCGGGGCGGGGCGGGCGCTAGATTGCACGGTATGCCTGCCGCAGCGACGATGGTGACCGCCCCCGGCCCGGACGGGAAGGAGCGGGAGGTCCGGCTCTCCAGCCCCGACAAGGTGGTCTGGCCGGCCACCGACCACGGTGCGGCGATCACCAAGGCCGACCTCGCGGCATACCTGGAGGCCGTCGCCGAGCCGATGCTGCGCGCGCTGGGCGATCGTCCGGTGACGCTGCAGCGGGTGCGTGGCGGGATCGAGGGGGAGGAGTTCTACTCCAAGAACCCGCCCAAGGGGGTCCCCGAGTGGTCGCGGACGACGATCTGCACCTACCCCTCCGGGCGCAGCCACCCGCAGCTGGTCATCGACGACGGCGACCTCGCGACCCTGCTCTGGACGGCCCAGATGGGCACCGTGACCTGGCACCCGTGGCCGGTGCGCTCCGGTGACAACGACCACCCGGACGAGCTGCGCATCGACCTCGACCCCCAACCCGGCCGGGCGTTCGGCGACGTCGTCGAGGCGGCCCGCGGTCTGCGTGAGGTGATGACCCAGGCGGGCCTCACGCCGTTCGTCAAGACGACGGGCAACCGGGGGGTGCACGTCTTCGCGGCGATCGAGCCGCGGCTGGAGTTCCTCGAGGTAAGGCACGCGGTCATCGGGCTGGCCCGTGAGCTCGAGCGGCGCAGCCCCGACCTGGTCACGACGGCGTGGTGGAAGGAGGAGCGGGGCAGCCGGATCTTCGTCGACTTCAACCAGGCGACCCGTGACCGCACCCTCGCCGCCGCGTGGAGCACCCGGATCCTGCCCGGCGCACCGGTCTCCGTGCCGGTCACCTGGGAGCAGCTGGGGGAGGTGGACCCGACCGCCCTCACGCTGCACACGGTCCCCGACTTCCTCGCCGAGCACGGAGACGCCTGGGCGGGGATGCACGAGGAGCCCGGGACGATCGACGGGGCCTACGCCCTGTGGGAGGCCGACCTCGAGCGGGGGCTCGGGGAGCTGAACTTCCCACCCGACCACCCCAAGATGCCCGGCGAGCCGCCGCGGGTGCAGCCATCCAAGAAGGTGGCCGGGCACTGGGACGAGCACGGCAACCGCATCGAGGGCTGACCCACGGTCACACCCAGCCGCGGGGACGGCCGCTAGGCGGAGGTCGTCGCGAGGTAGAGCACGCCGTCGCCCTCCACGGTGAGCGTGCGCGCGCCGTCGGTGAAGCAGGCCTCGCCGCGGAGCAGGGTCAGGTCGAGGCCCTCGCTCCGCAGCCGTACCTCAGCGTCTAGGGCGAGCCCGACGGAGGGGCCGGCGGTGCTCACGGTGGCGGGGGCCGCGGCCCGCAGCACCTGGAAGGCGACGTCGTCGCCGCCGGGTCGGTGCGGCGGACGGTATGCCGTGACGCCCGGTCCGACCGGCGTAGGGGCCAGGCGCGGGGTAGGGCCCGGGGTGGTGTCGAGGATGCCCAGCAGCTCGACGGTGTCGACGTGCTTGCCGGTGAGCCCGCCCCGGAGCACGTTGTCGCTGGGGCCCATGACCTCGACCCCGAGGCCGGAGAGGTAGGCGTGGATCGTGCCTGCGGCCAGCCACACGGCCTCACCACCCGCCAACGTGACGCGGTTGAGCATGAGCGCCACGAGGATCCCGGGGTCTCCCGGGTGGTGGGTCGCGAGCAGCTGCACCAGCTCGCCCTCGGCCGTCCCCATGCCCGTCGGCGCGGCGGCCGTGACCTCCGCCACCAGCTCATCGACGAGCTCCTCGCCCGAGAGCAGCCACGCGAGGGCGTCCCGGCACGCGGCCGCGGGGTCCGGGGCGCCGACCAGGAGCGAGCGCCAGTGGGCCAGCCCGGCGGAGGGCCGCCCTGCGTCGAGCCGATCAAGGAGGTCGACGGTCTCCTGGAGGGGGCGGAAGCCGCACAGCGCGTTGAAGCCGTCCTCGACCGCCAGCAGGACCTCCGGCTTGGCGTGCGGGTCGCGATAGTTCCGCTCGGGCGCGTCCCGGGCCACGCCGTCCGCCTCCTCGCGGGCGAACCCGGCCCTGGCCTGCTCGGGGTCGGGGTGCGCCTGCAGCGACAGCGGGGCCCCGGCGGCGAGGAGCTTCATGAGGAAGGGCAGCGAGGTGCCGGTGGCGGTCTCCCAGGCAGACAGGTCCGCCCACGGCATGTCCGCCGAGGTCACCGCGCTGGGGGAGGAGGGGTGTGCGCCCAACCACAGCTCCGCCTCGGGGCCGGTGCCGGGGACCTGCCCGCGGGCCGTGGTGATCCCGCCCGTCCGCCCCCAGGCGTAGTCCATGACGGCGCCGTCGATCCGGACCGTGCTGCTCATCGCTCCACCCTACTGAGGCGCACCGACACCGTGCGCGGGGACGACGGCATACCCGACGTCTGTCGGCACCATCGGGCACACTGGCCCCGTGGACCTGCCCGTCATGCCCCCGGTCAAGCCGATGCTCGCCAAGCCCGCGGCGGCGCTGCCGCAGGGCTGGCTCTACGACCCGAAGTGGGACGGCTTCCGCTCGATCGTCTTCCGCGACGGTGAGGAGGTCGAGCTGGGGTCGCGCAACGAGAAGCCCATGACCCGCTACTTCCCCGAGCTCGTCGAGGCGATCCGGGCCGAAGTGCCGCAGCGGTGCGTCCTCGACGGGGAGATCGTCGTGTCCTCACCCGGCGGGGACCGCCTCGACTTCGAGGCCCTCGGTCAGCGCATCCACCCGGCCGACTCGCGCGTGCGGATGCTCAGCGAGGCGACGCCGGCGGCCTTCGTGGCCTTCGACCTGCTCGCCCTGGGCGAGGAGGACCTCACCGGTATGCCGTTCCGCGAGCGCCGCGCCCGGCTCGAGTCGATCCTGCCCGCGGTCAGCGCGGGCTCGGTGCACCTGTCGCCGCTCACCGACGACCTCGACCTCGCGATGCGGTGGTTCGTCGACTTCGAGGGGGCCGGGCTCGACGGCATCATCGGCAAGGACCCCGAGGAGACCTACCAGCCCAACAAGCGCGTCCTCACCAAGCTCAAGCACACCCGGACGGCCGACTGCGTGGTCGCCGGCTACCGCACCCACAAGTCCAGTGAGGAGGCGATCGGCTCGCTGCTGCTCGGCATCTTCACCCCGCAGGGGCGGCTGGCCCACGTCGGGGTGTCGTCCTCGTTCACGATGGCGCGCCGCCGCGAGCTCTTCACCGAGCTGCAGCCCCTGGTCACCGGGTTCGAGGGCCACCCGTGGGACTGGGCCGCGCACGCGCAGGCCGACACCCCCCGCAAGAGCGAGGGGTCGCGCTGGGCCGCGGGCAAGGACCTCTCCTTCACCCCGCTGCGCCCGGAGCGGGTGGTGGAGGTGAAGTACGACTACCTCGAGGGTGACCGGTTCCGGCACACCGCGCACTTCCTGCGCTGGCGCGAGGACCGCGAGCCCGAGAGCTGCACCTACGACCAGCTCGACCAGCCGGTCGACTTCCCGCTGACCGACGTGCTCGGTGCGCCGGTGACCGCAGCTGCCGACCTGGGCGAGGGGCCGCGGTGACGGGGCGGATGACGACGACCGCCGGTCGGGCCGCCGCGGTCGGCACCGCGGTGGCCGGCGGGGCCGCGCTCGGAGGTGCGGTCTCGATGGGCACGGCGACCTACTTCGCCCACCGCGTCATCACCCCCGAGCACGAGAAGAAGGACGACGTCACCGTCGTCTCGACCGACCGGCAGGCCGGGACCATCACCCTGCGTGCCGACCCCCAGACCACCTCGCAGGGCCGCTACGGTCTCTGGCTGGACGGCGGGGTCGGGCACGCCCGGATCGGGGAGGTCCTCGAGCCCGCCCACGAGGAGGAGGGCGGCAGGTCGGGCCGTCGCCACACCGTGGTCACCCGCGAGCTGCTGGGGGTCGACCTCGGGGAGCCTGCCCCCGGCCCGGCCCGGTGGAACAAGTACTTCTACTGCGGCGACCCCGGCTCGGCCCTCGGGCTGGAGCACGAGGACGTCGTCGTCACCTCCGACGTCGGGGACCTGCCGACGTGGAGGGTGCCGGGGGCCCGGACGGCCGGGGTGCACCAGGACGACTGGGCGATCCTCGTCCACGGGCGCAGCGCCCAGCGCGGGGAGACCCTGCGGGCCGTGCCGGTGCTGCACCGGCTGGGCTACACCTGTCTGATCCCGATGTACCGCAACGACATCGGGGCCCCGCCGTCCTCTGACGGTCGCTACAGCCTCGGCCTCTCGGAGTGGCGCGACATCGACGCGGCGATGAGGTATGCCCTCGCCCACGGCGCCCGACGGATCGTCCTCATCGGCTGGTCGATGGGCGGCGCGATCGTGCTCCAGGCGCTCAACCGCTCCGACGTGGCCCACCGCGTGCAGCGGGTGCTGCTCAACGGCCCGGTCATCGACTGGGGATCGGTGCTGGCGCACCAGGCCGACCTGCACTTCATCCCGCGGCCGGTCGAGCAGCTGGCCCGAGGTCTGCTGCGCAGCAAGGCCTCCCGGCACCTGCTGCGCGTGGCTGAGCCGGTGGACGTGGCGGCCACCAACTGGGTCGACCGGGCCGAGGAGGTCACGCACCGGATGTTCATCATCCACTCGGCGACCGATGAGACGGTGCCCTTCGGCCCGTCGCAGGACCTCGCTCGTCGTCGTCCCGGCCTCGTGCAGACCTTCGTCTGGCCGCAGGCGCGGCACTGCCAGGAGTGGAACACCAACCCCTCGTTGTGGGAGGACCTCGTGGCCTCCTTCGTGCGATGACGGCCGGGCGGGGAGGCTGCGGATGAGCGGCGCGCAGGTGCGCTCGGGCCGCGGGCCGCTGAGCGAGGAGCAGCTCGACGAGTGGTATGCCGTGCCACCCATGCGCGAGGGCGACGTGTGGGTGCGCGGCGGCTTCATCACGACCCTCGACGGCCGGGCGACCGGTCCCGACGGCAGCAGCGGCAGCCTCAACGAGGGGTCGGAGGGCGACCATGCGGCCTTCGGGACGCTGCGGCGCTGGGCGCAGGTCGTGGTGGTCGGGGCCGGGACCGCGCGCACGGAGGGCTACGGCCCCCTCGAGGGCCCCACCCTTCTCGTGGTGACCCGCGGTGGTGACGTGCCCGAGTCGCTCTCCGATCACCCGGAGGTCCTCGTCCTCTCGGGCGAGGGCCAGCATGTCACCCCCGACCGGGTGCGGGAGGTCTGCCTCGAGCACGGCTGGAGCCGGGTCGTGCTGGAGGGCGGTCCTGAGCTCTTCGGTGCGTGGGTGACCGACGGCGCGGTCGACGAGCTGTGCGTGACGGTGCGCCCCGTCCTGGCAGGTGGTGACGGGCCGCTGCTGACCCCGCCCAGCACCTCGTTGGAGGCTCCAGCCGGTGAGCTGACGCACCTGCTCGAGTGGGATGGCGACCTGCTGCTGAGGACGCGTCTGCGCTGACGGGCGCCCTGGCTTCTGCCAGACTGCGCTGATGGCCAAGAAGTCGAAGAAGTCGAAGGCGAAGACCACGTCGAAGGGCGTCAAGGGCACCGTCGAGGCGCCCGCCCCCGTCACGGGCAAGGCGCCGAAGGGCAAGGGCAGTGGCAAGGCCCAGGGGAAGGCGTCGAAGAGCACGGAGTCGAAGAACGCGACGCCGAAGAACGCGACGCCGAAGAACGAGGTGGCAGCGAAGGCCGCGCCGGCAGGCGGGACGTCATACACCGAGGCGCTGCGGGTGGGGGATGGGGTCGTCCTGGCGGACCTCGACCCGCGCTCCACTCCCGCCTTCGACGGCGACAAGCAGGCGGGCAAGGAGGCGTTGGCCGCCGCCGACGCCGAGCTCGACACCCTCCAGGAGCAGCTCTACGCCGAGTCCAGGGCCGGTGGCCGCAAGCGGGTGCTGCTCGTCGTCCAGGGGATGGACACCTCCGGCAAGGGCGGCATCATGCGCCACGTCGTCGGTGCCGTCGACCCGCAGGGGGTGGAGCTCACGGCCTTCAAGGCACCGACCGCGCAGGAGAAGAAGCATCCCTTCCTCTGGCGGATCCGGCAGGCGCTGCCGGGCCCGGGGATGATCGGGGTCTTCGACCGCTCCCACTACGAGGACGTCCTCATCGTGCGGGTCCACGACCTCGTGCCGCCCGGCCAGTGGCGGCGTCGCTACGCCACGATCAACGCCTTCGAGGAGAAGCTCGCGGCCGACGGCGTGACGATCATCAAGGTCATGCTGCACATCAGCCCGCAGGAGCAGAAGGCGCGCCTCGCCGAGCGGCTGGAGCGGCCCGACAAGCACTGGAAGTTCAACCCCGGTGACCTCGACGAGCGCGAGTTCTGGCCCGACTACCAGGAGGCATACCAGGCGCTGCTCGAACGGTGCAGCACCGAGCACGCCCCGTGGTTCGTCGTGCCCGCCGACCGCAAGTGGTATGCCCGGCTCGCCGTCCAGCAGCTGCTCCTGGAGCACCTGCGCGGGCTGGACCTCGCGTGGCCGGAGGCCGACTTCGACGTCGCCGAGCAGACCGAGAGGCTCGCCGCCTCCGAGGTGTGAGCCTCAGTCGGCGTTGAGCTCGGGCTGCGGCGTCGCCTGGAGCACGACGACCGCGCGGGCCGGGACCTCGTGGGTGCCGCCGGTCTCCCAGGGGATGTCGTCGTCGAGGTCGTCACCACTGGTGTCGACGACCACCTGCCAGGTCGGGGTGTTCATCCCGTCGGGCACGGTGAAGTCGACGGCCTCGTGGTGGCCGTTGAAGAGCAGCAGGAAGTGGTCGTCGGTGACCGGGCGGCCACGGTCGTCGCGCTCGCTGATGGCCTCGCCGTTGAGGAAGACCATGACGGCCTGCTCGTGGCTGTGCCAGCGCTCCTCGGTCATCACCGCGCCGGCGGGGGAGTACCACTGGATGTCGCCGAGGTCGCTCTGCCCGCCGTGCTCGGCGTCGCCGAGGTAGAAGCGGCGCCGCCGGAAGGCCGGGTGCTCGCGGCGCAGCTCGATGAGCCGGGAGGTGAAGTCGAGCAGCTCGGTCTGGTCGGGGTCGAGCTCCCAGTCCATCCAGGCCAGCTCGTTGTCCTGGGCGTAGACGTTGTTGTTGCCGTGCTGGGTGCGGCCCATCTCATCGCCGTGGGCCAGCATGGGGACGCCCTGGCTGAGCATGAGGGTGGCCAGGAAGTTCTTCTGCTGCCGCAGCCGCAGCGCGCGCACCTGCGGGTCGTCGGTCGGGCCCTCGACGCCGCAGTTCCACGACCGGTTGTGGCTCTCGCCGTCGGCGCCACCCTCGCCGTTGGCGTCGTTGTGCTTGTCGTTGTAGGACACGAGATCGGCGAGGGTGAACCCGTCGTGCGCGACGACGAAGTTGATCGAGGCATACGGGCGTCGTCCGCTGTGCTCGTAGAGGTCGCTGGAGCCGGTGATCCGGGAGGCGAACTCGCCCATCGTGGCCGGCGCGCCGCGCCAGTAGTCGCGGACCGTGTCGCGGTACTGGCCGTTCCACTCGGTCCACAGCGGGGGGAAGTTGCCGACCTGGTAGCCGCCGTCGCCGAGGTCCCACGGCTCGGCGATGAGCTTGACCTGGGAGATCACCGGGTCCTGCTGCACGATGTCGAAGAACGCGGACAGCTTGTCGACCTCGTGGAACTGCCGGGCCAGGGTGGCGGCCAGGTCGAAGCGGAAGCCGTCGACGTGCATCTCGGTCACCCAGTAGCGCAGGCTGTCCATGATGAGCTGCAGCACGTGCGGCGAGCGCATGAGCAGGCTGTTGCCGGTGCCCGTGGTGTCGTAGTAGTGCGCCTTGTCGAAGTCGACGAGCCGGTAGTAGCTGGCGTTGTCGATGCCGCGGAAGGACAGCGTGGGGCCGAGGTGGTTGCCCTCGGCGGTGTGGTTGTAGACGACGTCGAGGATGACCTCGATGCCCGCCTCGTGCAGCGTCTTGACCATCGACTTGAACTCGGTGACCTGCTGGCCGCGGTGGCCGTAGGCGGAGTAGGCGTTGTGCGGGGCGAGGAAGCCGATGGTGTTGTAGCCCCAGTAGTTGCTCAGGCCCTTGTCCTGCAGGTGCGGGTCGTTGACGAACTGGTGCACGGGCAGCAGCTCCAGCGCGGTCACGCCGAGGCTGGTGAGGTGCTCGATGACGGCCGGGTGTGCCACGCCGGCGTAGGTGCCGCGGATCTCCTCCGGCACCTCGGGGTGGTTCATCGTCAGGCCCTTGACGTGCGCCTCGTAGATGACGCTGTCGTGGTAGGCGTGCTTGGGCGGTCGGTCATGACCCCAGTCGAAGAACGGGTTGATGACGACCGAGGTCATCGTGTGCAGCGCCGAGTCGTCGGTGTTGTAGGAGGAGGGGTCGCCGAAGTCGTAGGCGAACAGGCCCTGGTGGCCGCGGATCTGCCCCGCGATCGCCTTGGCGTAGGGGTCGAGCAGCAGCTTGTGCGGGTTGAACCGGTGACCCGCAGAGGGCTCGTAGGGGCCGTGCACGCGGTAGCCGTAGCGCTGCCCGGGCTGGCAGTTGGGGACGTAGCCGTGCCAGACGTGCGCGTCGACCTCGGTCAGGGGGATCGTGGTCTCGATCGCGCGGTCGTTGACGAGGCAGAGGTCGACGCCGGTCGCGTGCTCGGAGAAGAGGGCGAAGTTGGTGCCGCGGCCGTCGAAGGTCGCGCCCAGCGGGTATGCCGAGCCGGGCCAGAGTTCCATCGGGTGGTCGGGCCTTTCTGTTGCAGGTGTCACGGGGGAGGGCTGACCGCGTTGTCACCAGCACTCCAGTGTAGGGCTCGGCCCCGTCCCGGCGGGGAGGCCGGCCCGGCACGCCTCCCGGAGTTCTGCGCAGCCTGGGGCTAGCGTGATCGCTGTGACTGTGGTGGACGCGACGTTCCGGCGGCGTCTGCGCCGGGTGATCGCCCCCGTCCCCGGCGCGGTGCCCTTCGTGCGGCTCTCGGCGGAGACCGCGGTCGTCGCCTTCCGTTACCGCGCCACCGGGCTCGCCGCCGAGGCGGCCTTCTTCACCCTCCTGTCGCTCCCACCGCTGCTCGTGGCTCTCGTGGCGGGCGCCGGCTTCGCCTCGGAGTGGCTCGGCCCGCAGACGCTGCTGCGGATGAGCAGCGCCCTGGAGCAGTGGTCGCTGACCTTCCTCACTCCCGAGGCGGTCGAGCAGGTCATCATGCCGACCTTCGAGCAGACTCTCACTGCGCGCCGCGGTGACTACCTCTCCGTCGGCTTCCTCATCGCCCTGTGGTCGGGGTCCCGGGCGCTGCACATCTTCCTCGACGCGATCTCGATCATGTATGGACAAGGGGGCGCCCGCGGACCGGTGGGGGCCCGCGTGCTCTCGCTCACGGCATACCTCGCCTCGATCGTGGTCATGGGCCTCACGCTGCCGCTGCTGCTCATCGGACCGGGCTACCTGCTGCGCTGGCTGCCGACCGAGCTCGACCTGCTCGTCGAGCTCTACTGGCCCCTCGTGGGCGTGCTCGGCATCGTCAGCCTCACGGGGCTCTTCCACGTCTCGACCCCGGTGCGCTCGCCGTTCTGGCGTGACCTGCCCGGAGCGCTGCTGACGATCGTCTTCTGGGTCATCAGCTCGATCCTCATCCGGCGGTGGGCCGAGATGGCGGCCGGCGGCTTCTCCGTCTTCGGGCCGCTCACCGCCCCGATCATCCTCATGGTCTACCTCTACTTCCTCTCCTTCGCGGTGCTCGTCGGCGCCTCGCTCAACGCGGCGATCCGCCGCCTCTGGCCGCCGCCGGAGTACCGCGGGCCCAAGGCGCGGGTCAACGAGTGGTGGGAGGAGCGGCGGGCGACGCGGGACGCCCGACGGGCCTCGCGGCGGGCGGAGCTCGCGGCTGACGCCCCGACGGATGAGGAGGAGGAGCGTCGGATCGCGGCCATGGACGGCATCCCGGGCCCGCGATGACACGGACGGCGGGGGAGATTTGGAACCGCGCGAGACGTCGGCTAATGTTTCTTCTCGCGCCGCTGGTGACAGCGGAGCAGGCGGATGTAGCTCAGTTGGTAGAGCGCAACCTTGCCAAGGTTGAGGTCGCCGGTTCGAGCCCGGTCATCCGCTCTGAGGCAGCACCACCATATGCCTCACGGTGGAGTGGCCGAGTGGCGAGGCAGCGGCCTGCAAAGCCGTATACACGGGTTCGAATCCCGTCTCCACCTCGCACACGCGGTCCCCACCGCGTAGGGACGATTGGCGCAGCGGTAGCGCGCTTCCTTGACACGGAAGAGGTCACTGGTTCGATCCCAGTATCGTCCACCAGTACAACAAGCCCCTGACCAGCACATATGCCGGTCAGGGGCTTTGTCGTGGGCGAACGCCTCAGTCCCGTTCGTCTCTGACGTCTGCGAAGCTCGAGACCTCCCACCGCAGGATGGCGATGGCCTGGTCGGTATTCGCGAGCCAGCGGTCACGACTGTCCGGCGCGTCCCATTGACCCTCGAGGTCGCAGTGAGCCTCCCAGTACTCGTAACAGGACTGCAGTCGCTCCGTGAGGTCTGGCGACAACTCGTAGTCGCTGGGTTCCATGGCGTACTTGTCGGTTCCGTTCTCCCACAGCGGCCACGCGTGCCCGTAGTCGAACATGAACCGCACCACCCGCGCCATGCCGCATTCTGGCACAGCGGCAGAAGCGAGCTCCTCGGCGGAACTTTCGTCCGAATCCGCGCGTACCGCCCATGGTGAGGGCGTTGCGAGCCAGTCGATCGAAGTGAGCCATCTGCGGATGTCCGCGGCCGGGTAAGTGTTCGTCAAAGGAGCGGCCTGCGGTGAGTGGCCCGAGGCTTATGCGACGGCGTGGAAGGTGAGCTTGAGGCCTAGTGCCTCTGAGACCCTCAGCACGGTGGACCAGGTGGGATTGCCCTGGTCAGACAGGGCCTTGTAGAGCCCGTCGCGGCTCATCCCGACTCGGCGGGCCAGTTCGCTCATGTTGCCCGAGCGGGCGATGACTCCGAGGGCGCGGGGCACTGCACTGGGGTCCTCAGCCGAATCTTCCAGAGCGATCTGCAGGTAGGCCGCGACGTCGTCGATGTCGGCGAGGTAGTCGGCGGGCTCGAAGCGGGTGTATTTCTCAGTGGTCATGATCGTCCTCCGTCGCGTGCCACTCGGCAGCGAGCTGGTGCGCCTTGGTGATGTCGCTCTGCTGCGTCGACTTGTCGCCTCCGCAGAGCAGGAGCAGCACACGGTTGCCGCGTTGTGCGTAGTAGACCCTGGAACCGGGTCCCTAGGTCAGCCGAAGTTCCAGGACGCCCTGACCGACCGTCTTGACGTCGCCGCCGCTGCCGTGGGCGAGGCGGTCGATCCTGGTCAGGATCCGCAGGCGTCCCTGTCTGTCCTTCAGCTTGCGCAACCACCGGTCGAAGTCGTCGGGTAGTGAAGACGTCGACCATGTGTCGACTATAGTCGACACCGCTATGGCCCTCCAGGTCTCGATCTGGGGCGCCCTCGACACGCTGCGCGGCATGTCAGATTGTTGCCGGTTTGATCTCGAAGAGCTCGCAGTCGGTGTCCATGTATCTCGTGGTCTGGCCGAGGTGGCGCATGCCGACCCGGCGGCAAACGGCCCGTGAGGCGGCATTGTCGGGGTGAGTGACGGCGATGATGCGGCGCTGCCCCCGGGCAAGTGTGTCAGTGATGATCCAGATGCCGTGGATCGGGTGATCGCTGATGCGTCGTCGGCGACCGATAGATGCCAGCGCGTCGTCTCGTGAGTCGAGCGTGGACGGGTCAGCCCCCAGGTAACGCACGACGTCCCAACGCCCTTCGAGGTTGAGCAGGAAGTCGACATCATCGGGCTCCCACGGTCGCAGGATCAGCCGGGCGGTGGTGATGGTCCTCATGGGCGCAACGTACGCGGAACAAGTTCAGCCGTCACTCGATTTCCGGGGGGCGGTCTGAAAGAATCGAGCATGCCTTGGAAGCCACCGCCCGCAGAGGCATGTGATGCGCGTCTTGACCCGTTCCGTGATCGCGCAGGGCTCGTGCTCGAAGATGGCGGAGTGGAGTACGCACGTGTCTACCTGGAGGCGGAGACGTTCTTCGGCCTGAACTAGAGCAGGACATCGCTGAGTTCAAGGCTACATGTTGTTCGCCGATGACTGGCTCAGCGGATGTTTCCAGTACGTAGGCGTCGAGTACCACGTCGTATGGCTGAGCAGGGAGGAGTCTCGACGGGTCCGGGATGAAACCTTCGACCCCTCGCCGGACTGATGGGCCACACTCGCAGCGGCAGATGGCGCGTTTATCCTCGGTGGAGGTGGCATGGGGCTGCCGAGAGCCGGACTATGCGAGCGAGGCCCACCCCCCAGGCGGTCTGCTGGGCGGGTGTCATACTGGGGCGATGCTTGTGCTGCTGTTCGGGCCTCCCGCTGTCGGAAAGATGACGGTAGGCCGTTCAGTCGCTGCGAACAGTTAGTTCCGCTTGTTCCACAACCACATGACGATCGAACCGCTCCTCGAGACCTTCGGCTACGGGACCCCGCCCTTCAACATTCTCAATACCGAGTTCCGACGCCGCGTGTTAGAGGAAGCCGCCCAGCATGACATCGATCTGATCTTCTCCATCGTCTGGGCGCCCGACTCCCAGGACGATCTAGCGGAGATCGCCTCGTACATCAGCATCTTCGAGAACGTTGCCTTCGTAGAGCTGCGGGCAGATCTGAACACGCGGTTGCGGCGTAACTGTACGGACGAGCGACTCCTGCACAAGGCATCGAAAAGAGATGTCGAATGGTCGGACGACAACGTGAGGCAGATGGAGACCGACTGGCAGATGACCTCTGTCGATGGTCACGGCGTGGCCAGCGAGCTCCTCGCTCAGCACCCACACTTAGTTCTGGACACGGTTGGCGTATCGCCGGCGGAGTCCGCCGCAAGAGTCATCGAGTGGGTCAACGCCACACGCGAGACGCCCATCAGCTGAACTCGGACGCGTGGAGATCCGAGATTCGGCGCGTAAGCGCGGGATCGTGGACGAGGAGATCGAGCACGCGTGGCTGAACGCGATGAGAGTGGTCGAATACGAGTACGCCGGTGAGGACCGGCTGCTGGTGATCGGAGCAGACCAGCATGGCCACCTGCTTGAGCTCGTGGCAGTGCCCGCAGGTGAGCCGACCCGGATCATCCACGCAGATCGGCTGAGACCGAAGTTCTATGACTACCTGAGGTGAGGAGAAGCGATGACTGTCACGAAGCACGATGACTCGACCGGGCTGGGCCAGGTTGAGGTTGACACGCACCCGGCTCGCGACGCGGTGCACTTCCGCCGGATCCTTGCTGCCCGCAAGTCCATGGCGGATGCGGAGCAGGAGTTGCGAGACGCGGTCAAGGACGCACGCGAGGCGGGTGACTCCTGGACCATGATCGGCGCCGCGCTCGACACCACCGCCAGGCCGCTTACCAGCGCTTCGGCCGAGACTGACCACACGAAGAGCGGCATTATGCACGTGATGGGGGTGGGGGTGGTTCATGATGCTTCGCCGTTCTCGAGGTTGTTCAGGAGCTGGGTGAAGAGCTGGGCTCGGTGGGTCTGGCCCTTGGCGTGGGCGTCGTCCTGCTGGGCCTGGAGAGTGGGGCGAAAGGCGATGGTGGTCTGGAAGAAGGTGCAGGTCTCGCAGATCGACTCGAAGGCGCAGTCGAGCTCGGGGGGCCTGGTGCAGTAGCCGTTGCCGAGCATTCGGGAGTGCTCGCGACGGAGGCGGGCCATGTTGGGTCCGAGGGCGTCGGCGGGCAGCTGGGCGGGGTCGTTGTAGAGGGCGTCGACCTTGTCGGTGACGGCGAAGTACTCCTCCGCGACGGTGCGGTTGGCGATGCGGGCGTAGCGCAGGGTCATGTCCATCGAGGAGTGGCCTAGCATCGCGGCGATGGCTTCCAGGGACATGCCGCGGTTGATGGCCTGGGTGGCCAGGGTGTGGCGCAGCTGGTGGGGGTGGATGTGGCCCAGCCCGGCGGCGGCGCCGGCCTTGTTGATCATCCGGGTGACGGTGTGCCGGTCCAGCGCCCGGCCGTTCTCCCTGGGCAGCAGCAGCGGGTGGGTGGGGTCGACGTGGGTGGCCCGGTAGTCCTGGATCAGAGTCACCACGTGCGGGTGCAGGGGCAGGTAGCGGTCCTGGTGCAGCTTGCCGACCGGGACGTGCAGCCAGGGTCCGGCGCCGATGTGCACGAGCGCGTCGGCGGGCAGCGCGGTGTACTCGCTGACCCGCAGACCGGTGCGCAGCAGCACCTCCACGGTCACGCGCAGCAGCATCCGGGGCTGGGCCTGGGCGGCGCGCAGCAGCCGGGCGGCGCTCGGGTCGTCCAGTGCTTTGGGCAGGGGCCGGTCCTGGCGGGGCAGGTCCCCGGAGAACATCGGCACCCGGGCCGGGGCGTCGTCCCAGTCCCACTCGGCGATCCGGATGAAGAACATCCGCAGCGTGCCGAGCCGGCCGGCGATGGTGGCCAGGCCCAGCGGGGCGCCGCCGCGGCCGGGGCGTGCGGCCAGCCACGGCTTGTAGGCCTCGATGGTGGACCGGTCGATGTCGGCCACGCAGGCCAGGGCCGGGGTGTGGGTGAGCAGGTAGGTGGCGAAGCAGCGCAGCGACTGGTCGGCGCCGTTGACGCTGCCCGGGCGCAGCACGCAGGCGATCTGGGTCAGGTAGGCCTGCATGGTGGCCGCGACCATGGGCAGCTCGGCGGCGATCTGGTCCCAGGTCGCGACCGGTGCGGCGCCGCCGCGCTGGTCCTGCCCGGGGTCGAACCGGACCGGCAGAGCGGTGGTGCTCATCGCAGCCTCCGGAACCCCGGCAGCGCCGGTCGCTCACCGGCGGGCGGTGTGAGGGTCGGGAGGGCGCCGGGGGTGCCGGCGAAGACCTGGGCGTCGATGACCTCGGCGGCCCTGCGGTACTGGGAGGCCAACCAGTCGTCGGCCAGGTGCAGGTAGATCCGGGTGGACTCGATCGAGGCGTGCCCGGCCTGTGCCTGGACGGCCTCCAGGGCCATCCCGGCCTCCCGCAGCCGGGTCAGGCAGGTGTGCCGCAGCTCGTGGCAGGTGCCGTGGGACAGGCCCGCGCGGGCCCGGGCACCGGTCAGGACCTGGTCGATGCCGCGCACGGTCAGCGGTTGCCCGCGGGTGGGACCCTTGAGCACGACGAACAACCGGTCGGTCGCGGCGTCGGCGGGACGTTCGGTGGTCAGGTAGTCGGCGACCGCGGTGAAGAACCTGGCCGAGACGGGCACGATGCGTTGCCGTCCGCCCTTGCCCTCGGCGATGAACACCCGCCGTTCGGCGAGGCGCAGGTCTTCCAGGCGCAGGCCCAGGACCTCGCAGCGGCGCAGCCCGCCGAGCACCATCGCCGCGACCATGGCCCGGTCCCGGTGGGTGCGCAGGGCGCCGGTGAGGGCGTCGACCTCGGCTGGGGCCAGGATCTGCGGCAGGGACCGGACCCGCCTGGTCAACGGCACGCCCTGGGAGGGCCGGGATCTCTCCCGGCGGGTCGGCAGCCCCCGGGGAACCGGGTTGGTGACCACGTCCCCGCGGACCTGCAAGAAGGCGTAGAACCCGGAGATCGTGGAGACCCGCCGGGCGATCGTGGCCGGCCCGACCCCGCCACCACCGTGCCGGGGCAGGCCCTGGACGACGCCGGCGGGCCGGCCGGTGCGCTGGGCGGTGATGAAGGCGAGCACGTCGGCCGGGACCGCCTCGGTCGGGTCCTTGCCGAGCACGCCCAGGAAGATCCTCAGGTCGTACGCCGCGGCCAGGACCGTGTTCGGCCGGCACCGCCCGGACAGGAAGTCCAGGTAGTCGTCCGCGCAGGCGACCCCGACCCGCAGCAGCACCTCACCCGAGGGCCCTCGCGACCTGACCAGACACGGATCCAGACCCGACATGTCACGACCTCCCGGTCCCTCGACCATCAGCCACACCGGCTGGTCGAAATCTCCCGGAAGATCACGTGCATAACAAGCAGATGCGTGCGTTCGTGTGGATCTCATTGAGCGCCTCGATGCTCCTAGGGTCGAGCCCACACCTCGGCAGGTGGGGCCCATCGGAGCCAAAGAAGACGGTTCGAGCACCCGCAGCGCGACCCGCGGCGTCCCCAACCTCACCCGAGCACTCATCAAGACCTGGGGATCCCAGATCCGAATGAACCCTGGATCGTGAAGAGCCCTACTAGCTAGTCGGCCTTGCCAGATCCCCCAGAGTAATTGTCAAGACCTGTGGATCGGCGTGTCATGCGACGTTTTGCTGGCGTCCTGATTCCTCGGGTCGTTCGACGAGCTTGCCGCGCTCGAAGGTGGCGCCGGCGCGGACGAGGGCCACGAGGTGCGGGGCGTTGACCGCGCGCCAGCGTCGTTGCGCGGACTCGATGAGCTTGAACGCCATCGCGATGCCCGCGGCGCGCGAGCCAGGACCCTTGGTGACGCGCTGACGGAGGCGGACAGTGGCGAAGGTCGACTCGATCGGGTTGGTCGTACGCAGATGCACCCAGTGCTCGGCCGGGTAGTCGTAGAACTCCAGCAGCACGTCCAGGTCGTCGGTGATCTTCGCGGCCGCCTTGGGCCACTTCGTGCCGTAGTCGGCGGCGAACGCCCTGGCGGCGGCCTCGGCGTGCTCGCGGTCCTCGGCGTTCCAGATCTCGGCCAGCGCGGCCTTGGCGCCGGGCTGGGCGGACTTGGGCAGGGCGTTGAGCACGTTTGCGATCCGGTGGAACCAGCACCGTTGCTCGCGGGTGGTGGGGAAGACTTCGCGCAGCGCGGCCCAGAACCCTAGGGCGCCGTCGCCGACGGCCAGGACCGGAGCGGCCATGCCCCGGCGCTTGCACGAGCGCAGCAGGTCGGCCCAGGACTCGGTGGACTCCCGGTGCCCGTCGTCCAGGGCGATCAGTTCCTTGGTGCCGTCGGCGCGGACCCCGACCATGACGAGCAGGCAGACCTTGTCCTGGGTGAGGCGGACCTTGAGGTGGATCCCGTCGACCCACACGTAGACGTAGTCGGTCCCGGCCAGGGAGCGCTGGTTGAAGGCGAGGGCCTCGGCCTGCCACTGCTCGGTGAGCCGGGTGATCGTCTTGGCCGACAGTCCGGCCGAGGTGCCGAGGAACTGGGTCAGCGCCGGTCCGAAGTCGCTGGAGGACAGACCGTGCAGGTAGAGCAGCGGCAGCACCTCGGCCATCTGCGTGACTTACGGCCCACGCCGGCAGGATCGCCGAGCCGAACCGCTTCCGCTCACCGGTGGCCTCATCGATCCGGCGGTCGTCGACCCGCGGTTGGCGCACCGGGACCGCGCCGGCGGCCGTGGTCACCTCTCGGGGTGCGTGGTACCCGTTGCGGACCACCAGCCGGTGACCGTGCTCGTCGACCTCCCCGGCGAACCGCTCGACGTAAGCCGCGACCTCGGCCTGCAGCGCGGCCGCGAGCATCTGCCGGGCGCCGTCACGCACGATCTCATCGAGCAACGACCCACCGTGCACGGTCGCGTCGACGTTGGACTCGGTGTTCTCCTGGACTACCTTGAGCATGGGCGTACCTTCCCGAGCCGGCGCTCCAACGCCGACCCTGATCAGAACTTGTATGGGCTTCAGATCTTGCTCGGGAGGTACGCCACTTTCACGTCACCCCGCCGAGAGCCATCCACAGGTTCTGATCATTGCTCGATCCCCCACCGCGGCAGCAACTGTGTAGCAGGCGTACAGGACAATCTACTGGTGCGGGGCTCCTTTAGGCGCGCTCGTCTGTCCGAGCCGACGGCGGGCCAGGGAGAGTCGGCGTCTTCAGATCCACGCATCGGCGGCACTCGAGAAGTCGGTCAGCGTCGGCGTGGTCCAGAACTCTCCAGGAGTGTCCGAGTCGCACCCAGCATCCGAGTTTCTTTCGATTTATGATCGGCAGCGTGACATCAGTCGGGCGCCTGCACAATGACCATCGCCACGGCGGCAGGAGCGCGCGTTCTGCGAGTCTGCTCCTCCATCGGTGCGTGGTCTGGCCGCGATGAGACGCGACCGCTCGTGCAGTCTTCATTCTGGAAGTCGTGACGGACAGCCGTCGCATATTGGTGAAGGAGAGTTGCGTGAGTGATCGATCCGCTATCTGGCAGGCCGTGCATGAGGAGCGACGCCGACTGGTCTCAGATCTGGAGGGCCTGACTCTGGAGCAGTGGCAGACACCGTCGTTGTGCCCCGGATGGTCGGTGCACGACGTCGTAGCCCATCTCATCGACTCAGCGGTCACGACCCGACTCGGATTCGTGCGCCAGATGGTCACCGCTCGCTTCGACTTCGACCGCGCGAACGACCATGGTGTGGAGAAGCACAAGGCCATCGACCCCTACGAGACGTTGAACGCGTTCCGTGCGGTGACAGACCGTACGGACACCCCGCCTGGACCGTTGGCGACCCGTCTGGTGGAGGCGTATGTGCACGGTGAGGACATTCGTCGTCCGCTGGGCATCCACAGCGACTATCCGAGCGAACACGTGATGACGGCACTGGAGTACATGGTGCGTACCGGTGCTGGGTTCGGCGGAGGCAAGGAGCGTGTCCGCGGCATCCGACTCACCCCGCTACCCCACGGCCGAGCCATCGGTGAAGGCCCCGAGGTGTGTGGCCACGCGATCGTGTTGCTACTGGCCGTGTCCGGTCGACCGACCGGTTCTGACGAGCTCACGGGGGAAGGCGCGCAACTGCTCGCCACTCGTGCCTGAGGGCCGCTCCCGCAGGCAACGACCAGGCGGCGACGTAACGATGTGCGCCGGAGTGAGCGCGCGGAACACTTCCGGCTCCCGCGCGGTCACCCGCCTTGCGGCATGAGCGGTCTTGCGCGCCTTGCCGTCAGGGCGGCGAAATGAGTGCCAGGAGACGGGTCGCTCGATAGCGTTGCTCTCATGACCACCGTCGTACCGATATTGCCTGTAGCTGACGCGGACAACGCTTTGTCGTGGTGGCGGCGCCTGGGGTTCGTCGAGAGCTTCCGGCACCAGTTTGAGACTGACTTCCCCCGATTCGTCGGGATCGAGCGGGACGGGTGCCAGATCTACCTCTCGGAGCACCAAGGTGATGCGTCGGGGCCAGGCCTGATCTATCTGTGGGTCAGCGATGTCGACGCAGTTGCAGCCGAGTTCGGCGCAGCCGTCGAGGACATGCCATGGGCGCGGGACTGCGAAATTAGTGACCCCGATGGCAACCGCGTGCGTGTCGCGACAACTGTTCCGGGCTAGGTGCGCGCTCATCGGCGGATCCGGTCTGTCACCACCGCTGAGGCGAACCCACCCACCGAGGGCCGGACGTGCAGCGTGGAGCTGCAAAGGCGGTTCGAGTCTATGGTGAGCCGGTCGGCTCGGTGACTGCCGATGCTTCCGCAGCGGGCACCCCAACCTCGACACGCCGGCCGCGATGATGAGGTCGCCTCGTGTCTGGCTGCCGTGCCCTCGGGCGGGAGGTCCGGGGGCAGCAGCGCTTCCTTCTGGCGCCAGGGCGGACAGGTCGGGTCCGCTACGGTGGACGCGGAAGCTCGAGACGGATGAGGTCGCGCGGTTGACTCAGGGGCGGACGGAGTGACGTGGTGGGCCACGGTCGTCTGTTGACGCGGCTGCAGGACATCGTGGTCCCGGCGATCAAAGCTGGGGTAGCCACGGGGTTGGCCTACTTCCTCGGCTCGCTCCTCCCGCTCCCGCTGGGCGACTACAGCTACTACGCCGCCCTCGGCGCGTTCACCGTCGTCGGGCTCTTCGTCGTCCAGTCTGCGACAGAGTCGCTCCAGGTGCTCGGGTCGGTGGCGATCGGCGTCAGCGTCGCGGTAGCGGTGCAGGCCGCATCCTGGTCCAGTGCGTGGAGCGTCGGCCTGACGGTCCTCGTCTGCATCCTCCTGAGCGCTCTGCCCCTCCTGGGCCGACAACGGACGTGGGCTCCCGTGGCGGCGCTGTTCGTCCTCGCCGCCGGAGGACCCCAGCCCGAACCGATGGCGCTGGCCTATGTCGTGCAGGTGCCACTGGGAGCCGGCGTCGGGATCCTGGTCAACATCCTGCTCCTGGCCCCGTTGGGCCTCCATGAGCTGGACCGCGCGACCAACCACGTCCTGACGATCCTGCCCGAGGAGATGCGGCGCGAGGCCGGGCGACTGGTCGCAGCCTCGGAGGGGGAGGCGCTGCTGCCCTCCAGCACCGGGCCCTCACCGGCCCTCGCGGAGTCCCGGGGCCGGCTGCGCCTCGCGGTGGAGCAGGCGCGGCGGGCACGGCGCGGCAATCTGCGGACGCGGCTTCCTCCTCACCCGGGTGCGCGTTCGCTGGCCCGCGCAGGGGCGGTGAGCCGGTGCGCTGCGGCGCTCGAAGCGGTCTCGGTCGTCGTGGCCGAGTCAGCTGCTGCGCGTGGACAGTCAGGCGCGCGCCTGCGGCGGCAGGCGGCAGCGGTGCTCGAGCAGGCGGCCGAGACGTTCGAGGGCGCGCTCCGACCCGGCCAGCACCACGACAGCATGGACCGCTCGGTCAGGGAGATCGATCACTTGCTGGAGCAAGTGCGCTCCACGCCCGGGGACGCGGGTCTCGACCACGTCCTCTTCGGCGCCCTGGCCGTGACGATCCGCGAGTGCCTCATGGTCCTCCAGCAGAGCGATCTTCTCGGCGGGGAGCGCCCCGGCGGCTGAGGCCGATGCGGGGACCGGGCGACGACTCACCCTGCAGACTGCATGCGTGCTCCTTAGAATGGAGGGATGCGTGCACTCACCTGGCAAGGCCTGACCGACGTCCGTGTGACAGAGGTCCCCGACCCCGTCCTGCAGGACCCCACCGACGCGATCGTGCGGGTCACCTCGACCGCCATCTGCGGCTCCGACCTCCACCTCTACAACGTCCTCGGGGCGTACATGACCCAGGGCGACGTCCTCGGCCACGAGTTCATGGGCATCGTCGAGCAGGTCGGCAGCGGCGTGCAGAACCTCGCCGTCGGCGACCGGGTCGTCGTCCCCTTCAACATCAGCTGCGGGCACTGCTGGATGTGCAGCCGCGGCCTCTTCGCCCAGTGCGAGACCACCCAGAACGTGGACCAGGGCACGGGGGCGAGCCTGTTCGGGTTCAGCAGCCTCTACGGCGCCGTCCCCGGCGGCCAGGCCGAGATGGTGCGCGTCCCGCACGCCGACTTCGGCCCGGTCAAGGTGGACCACGGCCTCGCCGACGAGCGGGTGCTCTACCTCTCCGACATCCTGCCCACCGCCTGGCAGGGCGTGGAGTATGCCGACGTGCCCGAGGGCGGGACGCTCGCCGTGATGGGTCTGGGCCCGGTCGGTCAGCTCGCGGTGCGGGCGGCGAAGCTCAAGGGTCTACGCGTCATCGGGGTCGACCTGGTGCCGGAGCGGCTCGAGGCAGCCCGCAACCACGGTGCCGAGATCGTCGACCTCACCGAGGTCGAGGAGGTCGGGCAGGCCGTGCGAGACCTCACCGAGGGCCGTGGCGCGGACGGCGTGCTGGACGCGGTCGGTATGGAGGCCCACGGCAGCCCGGTGCTGGGGGCCGCGGTCTCCGTCGCGAAGCGGCTGCCCGGCCCGATCGCCCGCAAGGCCATCGAGACCGCCGGCGTCGACCGGCTCGCGGCCCTGCACGGCTCGATCGACGCGGTGCGCCGTGGTGGCACCGTCTCGATCAGCGGTGTCTACGGCGGGATGGCCGATCCGATGCCGATGATGGAGCTCTTCGACAAGGGCATCCAGCTGCGGATGGGCCAGTGTCACGTGCGCCGCTGGACCGACGAGCTCAACGCCCTCGTCTCCCAGGAGGCCGACGTGCTGGACCTCGAGGGCCTGGCCACCCACCGGGTGTCGCTTGAGGAGGCACCGGAGATGTACCAGACCTTCAACGATAAGGCCGACGGCTGCCTCAAGGTGGTCTTGACTCCCTGAGGACGAGCACGTCCCTCTCGTGGCCTCGGCCGGTGCTCAGAAGAGCGTCGCGCCGGGGTCGCGCTGGTTGAGCCGGGCGGCGGCCCGGCTTCCCAGCACGGTGAGCCGGTCGACGACGGCGGAGGCCGTGGAGCCGAGCCGGGCGGCTGCGGCACTGCCCCGCACGGGGGTGGTGGTGTCTCCGGTGGCAGGCGCGCTGGGCAGCAGCCGCGAGGTGAGGCCCATCACCCGGATCGTGGTCGCCGGCATGAGTCCGTGCACCCGTGAGCCGACGGCGGCCAAGGGGGTGAGGGTGACCATCGGCCGGCCCGCCAGGACGCCGTCGACCATCCGCCTGGCCGCGCGCCGGGCGTCCATGGACAGCAGCGGCAGGGACGCGGCCGACGCGAACCACGCATACTCCGCAGCGCGGTCGCCGGTGAAGAGGGCGTTCTCGTGGGAGCCGGTGCGCATGAGGCCGGGAACGATGCAGGTGGCGCTCACCCCGGTGCCGGCGAGCTCGGCGGCCAGACCTTGGGTGAAGCCGACGGCGCCGAACTTCGCCGTGGCGTAGGGGAGCAGGTGCGGCGGCGCGACGACCCCACCGATGCTGGTGACGACGCCGATCCGGCCACGGTCACGCGCGCGCATGCCCGGCAGCACCGACCAGACCGTGTTGACCGCGCCGGTGAGCATGGTGCCGACGGCCTCGTCGAAGTGGTCGAACGTCATGGCCTCGGCGGGTCCGACCTGGATGATGCCGGCGACGTGCAGCATCACCTCGATCGGGCCCAGGTCCCGCTCGACCGTCGCGACCATGTCCGCGACAGCGTCCCGGTCGGCGACATCGCAACGGAACGCCAGCACGGTGCCGGCCCGGTCCCCGGAGCTGGCGTGGGCCCGCTCTCGGGCCAGCTCGGCGCCCTGCTGGGTCTCCTCGAGGTCGCGCGCGCAGATCGCGACGTCATGTCCGCGGGCGGCGAGCTCGGTGGCGATGAGCAGGCCGAGCCCGCGGGAGGCGCCGGCGACGAGCGCGACGGGGCGGTGGGGGGTGTCCATGCCTCGACGGTAGGCACCGGGGCGCGGCCGCGCGAGCGGGAACGGCGCTGCGCTGGCCTCAGGACCGCTTGCCGGACTCTCCGACCTGCCCCGCGTCGTCGCTCCCTTGGTGCTGGGGGTGGAACTCGTCGGGCAGCTCGCGCACCAGGGTGATGACGACGTCCTGCAGACGCCAGTCCAGCTGCCCGATCGCGACGCGGGCCCGCTCGAGGTCGTCGAGGCCGACGACCGTGGCGTCGTGGGGGACCACGAAGCCCTCGACGTGGAAGACGTGGCCCTGGTCCCGGATCCGGCTGCCGGCGGTGGCGGCCCAGGGCAGGTCGGCCAGGACGCCGTCGACGCGAGCGACCAGAGGATCCGGGTCGTGCCCGTCCACCGTCGCCGCCCGGGCATCGGCGAGCGCGTCGACCGCGACCAACAGGTTGGACCACCCGTCTCGCAGGATGCTCACGGCGATGACGAGGGCGGCCACGGCGTCGGCCCACCACACCCCGACGCCGATGCCAACCACCCCGACGATCCCGGCCACCGCCGTCATCCAGTCGGCCTTGTTCATCTTGGCGTCGGCATGCAGCACCCGGTCGTGCAGTGTCCGCGCCAGGGGCATCTTGGCCGTGCCGAGGAGCACCGGCGGGACCGCGGTGTAGGCCAGCGCCGCGCACATCAACCAGCCGGACCACACCGGGTGCCCGGCCACGACCATGACGCCCACGGGTGGGTGCTCCCGACTGACCAGGCCGCTCCCGGAGTCGACCACGAGGAAGACCCCCATCGTCAGGAGCGTGGTCGCCGCCACCAGGTGACCGATGCCGACCGAGCGGTGGTAGCCGTAGGGGTGCCGGGCCGTGGGTGCGCGCCGTGCCACGCGGGCGGCGATGAGGAAGGAGACGGGCGGGATGAAGGAGAGCAGGTCCTCTGCCCACGCGGCCTTCATCGCCTGGGAACTGCCCATGACGACATACATGAGGACGACCGCGGTCGTCAGGAACGCGATGGTCAGCCACGCCACCCGCACCGCGCGGCGCAAGGCGTCCTGCTGCTCGGCGGGAAGCTCGGTATGCCCGAAGCTGGGTGCCTCACCCACCACGCCCACCGCGTTCCACCAGCACCTTCTCGACGGTCACCATGAAGGCGTTCTCCCCCATGGGGACGGCAAGGACCCGGCCGACGGGGTCGCCCTCGGGTCCCATGCTCGTCGAGTGCGGCACGGTCAGGGCGGCGTGAGTGGTCCAGGGCGACTTCTCCGTCAGACCGCCGATCACCAGATCCAGCTCGTCCTGCTCGAGGCTGCCCATGAGGGCCTCTTCTCCGCCCACGGTCCACCGCACCTGCGCGTCGAGCTCTTCCGCCACCTGGTGCACCAGGTCGACCTCGCGGCCCGTCGGCGGCTCCCCCTCGCTCGGGGGAAGGACGGTCCACGGCGGGTTGGGGGAGACCCCGACCCTCAGCTCGCCGCCCGTGACCCGTTGGAGGGTGCCGTCCGGGTCCGAGGGGATCGACAGGCCGCAGCCGCAGAGGGACAACCCGACGGCCGACAGGAGGATCGCGGTGCTACGCACGGCGTCCATTGAACGACCAACGGTGCCGTGCAGCACGTCGAGCAGCCGCTGGTCGAAGCGGTCCGGTGAGCTCCGCCGGGCTCAGGCCTCGCGGGCGTAGACGATGATGTTGTCGTCGTTGTGGCCGGTGTCGTCGTCGAAGGTGCCGGCGCAGGTGATGAGGCGCAGCTCGGGGCCGGGGGTGTTGCCGTAGACGGCCAGGGTGGGGAAGGTGTCCTTGGGGAACTGCTGGAGGTCGTAGATCTCGAAGGTCGCGGTGGTGCCGTCGGCACGGTCGACCTCGACGGTGTCACCGACCTGCAGGAGGGCGAGGTCGAAGAAGACGGAGGGACCGGCGGCGCCGCTGACGTGGCCGAGGACGACGGCCGGGCCGGGCTCGCCGGGCCGGGGGGAGCCGTCGTACAAGAAGGCGAACCGTGGGACGGTTTCGGTCTCACGGGGACAGTGAGACTCATCCATGTCGACGCCGCCGTACGTGCTGTGGTGATCTGTGACGCGTGTGGCGGACCTGTGCACGCCGGAGGAACCCCGACATGCACCATCGCTTCCATGGCGCAGTCATCACATCACGGGAACTGCTCTGGCGCATCCGCAATGCGGGACGGGAGGAAGTCGTTTTGCGATCGATACCTGCGTTGCGCAGTTTCATGATCGCTGGGCGCCCGAAAAACGGTGCCCGCAAAGAACAATGGGGACATTGTCGTGGATTCGCCCTGAGGTTGCTCATGAGGGTGAGTCATCGGCTTCGATTCTCGAGCGAGCGGGACGTCGACGCGGAGGACCTCACCGTGACCGGCGGCTGGTGCGGGCCCGACCGACCTCTCGCAACCGCGGTGCGGTGCGCACTGCCAGGACCGCGGCGCCGGGGAGCGTGGACAGCAGCGCGAGGATGCCGTAGCCGATCGAGACGGTGACCCCGGTACCCGCGTCGAGCCCACGCAGCATGAAGATCCATCCGGCGGCGGCCTCGCGCGTCCCCCACCCGCCCACCGTGACGGGCAGGGACATCGCGCCGACGGAGACCGTGGCGAGCCCCGGTGCGAGAGACACGTCCACCTCGGGTGCCACGACGACCACGGCCAGGACGAACATGGTGACGAAGGCCGCCCAGCCGGCGACCGACAGGAGCACGACCGTGACCAGGTCCCGGACCGGGAGGACGCGGAGCCAGCGCCAGGCAATGGTTGCGGTGACCACTGCTCCGGCCAGGCACGCGACCCCGGCCAGCGGGGCCGGGGCCAGCAGAACCACCGCCGTGGCGATGAGCACCACCGTGGTCCCGGCCAGACGCTCTGCGGCCACGGCCGCGAAGCCGCTCGCGAGCGCGCGCCGACCGTCCGGCGCCTGGGCATCGCTGCTGTCGTCCGCCGCGCGCAGTGCGTCGCCGGCGATCCCTCCGGGCAGGATGCTGTTGAGGAAGGCGGCCTGCCAGCAGCGGGCGATGGCCGGGCCCACGGGGAGAAAGATGTGGTGGTGCCGCGCGACCAGGCGCCAGCGCAGCGCCTGGAGCACCACTCCTGCTGCTCCGAGGCCGAGGCCGACAGCGACCGCCCACCAGGGCAGGGCACCGGCTGCGCTGGTGAAAGGGCTCAGCCCCCACCGCGCGACGACGAGGCCGAGCAGGCCCAGAGTCAGGCATACCTGCAGCGTCGCGACGACCACGAGGCGCCCGTGGTGGGACCGTGGCCGGCTGGCGATCAGGCTGTCGCTCACCGGTGCCCTGGCGCCGCGCCGACACCCTCGTCGAGGCTCGTGGACGGCAGGCTGAGCAGGTCGAGGTGGCCGACGCGCGCGCTCAACGTGCCGGCTCGGAGCTGGTGCTCGCGCTCGTCCCGCCACTCCCGCACCAGATCCGCCAGGTCGGGATCGTGCTCGACGGCCACCGAGGCACGGTCGTCGAGGTAGCGGCCCAGGAGCGGGCCGTCCTCGGCGCCCAGATCCCAGTCCGTCGCCCGGGTCTCCACCTGGGCGCCACGACGGCGCAGGGCACGGGTCATGGCCGCGGCTCCGTCCGGACCGGGCCGTCCCTCGCGCCGCTGATGCGCGTCGAAAGCGGCCGTGACGGCCGCGTCGGCGGGATGGGCGGGTGTGAGCGTGACCATCCCCGTGACGCTGAGGCTGAACAAGGCCGCGATGCCGGGCCGATCGGTTGGCGCGACCACGTCGGCGAGCGTCTCGAGCTCCTCCGTCGACAGCAGGTCCAGCAGGGCCGCGCACGTGAGCACAACCTCACCATGCTGCGGGACGAGGGAGGGCAAGTCGTCCACGGTCGCGACCTCGCGGTGCGTCGTGACCCGGTCGTCGGCACCCGCGGCCCCCTCCGAGCCGAGGAGGTCGGCGTCATGGTCGACGAGGACCCAGCGCTGGCGTCCGGGCAAACGCGGCGCGAGCCAGGCCTGGTTGGAGCCGGTGCCGGCCCCCACGTCGGCCCCCACGTCGACCACCACGAGGTCGCCGGCGGGCCGGGGCCCTCAGGTGGTCGGTCAGCAGCCGCAGCAGGTCGCGGGCGTCCTCGCGGGCACGGTGGTCGGCGCGTCGTCGCAGCGCCAGCCAGTCGGCTGGAACGGGACGGGCTACCACCGAAGAGCCTGGGTGAAGTCCGTCGCGGTCGTGGCCCACCCGCGGAGTCTATCCCGGTGTGCCAGGGCGGCCGCCCGCCACGCGCGCCTGAGGTCGCCATCGTCCAGCCACCGGGCCAGAGCCTCGGACCAGGCATGCGGGTCGGCGACGTCGACGACGGCGCCTGCGCAGGGCATACCGTCCCGCTCGCCGGATCCCTGCAGTGCCTCCACGGCCCCCGTCCGCGCCGGGACCAGGGCCGGTATGCCGTGGGCCAGAGCCTCGGTCACCACCATCCCGTAGGTCTCGGCGGAGGATGGCAGGACGAGGAGGTCGGTGGCGTGCCAGACCGCCTCGAGGACCTCGCCGCGGCACGACCCGAGCATCTGGACGCGTCCGTCGAGGGCGTCCGCGCGGACGCGCACCGCCTCGGCGTAGTCCTCATCCGGGCCGGTGGGCCCGACGAGGGACGCGGTCCAGGGGCGGTCGAGAACGGTCCGAAGTGCATCGAGGAGGACGAGCGGGTTCTTCCGCGGACTGATCGAGCCGAGGAAGAGCAGGTGCGGGGGACTGCTCCCGACCGCCGGCAGCGCCACGTCTGCGCCGGGGGGCACGGGTCGCACCTCGGCGAGGCCGTAGCGGCGGAACAGGTCCTCCCGGGCCCAGGCGCTGGTCGCGACCACCGTGTCCGCGGCCTGCAGCGCGGCCCTCTCCGAGCCCTCCAGCCGCTCTCGCTCTCGCGCTGTCATGCCACGCTCCGCAGGCAGGGGGAGATGTACCAGCACCCCGATCCGCACGCCCTGCTCTCGAGCCCACGCGAGCTCGTCGGGTGCCGCCGACCCGACGATGCCGTCGACAACCACGTCGGTATGACGTCGCAGGGCCGAGCGCAGCGCCGACCGGTCGTGCCGGGTCGGCCGTGGCCACGGCCCGGGGACGGGCTCGACGGTCACCGCGACGCCGCCCGCGACGAGCTCGGAGGCGAGCCGGGCGTTGTAGTGGTTGCCTCCGCTGGGTCCCGCGAGGTCGCCGGGCACGATCATTGCGCGCGACGGGCCGCCCTCACGCGCGGAGGTCGAGGTCATACGTCACCCAGGCCTGCGGATGCTCGCGCACGACGACGCCGATGCCGTCGACGGCGGGGTCGGCGTGGTCGGCCAGCGCGTGCGCGACGTGGGCGGCCACGGACTCGGTCGTGCTGAGCCGGCCGGCGAAGTCGGGGTGCTCGTCGAGGTTCTGGTATCGCAACGGGTCGAGCACCGCGGCGAGGTGGCCTCCCGCCTCGCCGATGTCCACCACCACCCCCGTGCTCGTCCAGCTCGCGGCGGCGCCAGGTGGCCTCGACGACCAGGGTGGCGCCGTGGAGGCCCTGGGCCGGCCCGAAGAACGGGTCGGGCAGGCTGTGGGCGATCATGACGTGGTCGGTGACAGTGAGTCCGAACATCGTGCTCCTCGTGGGTCAGGGGTGTCGGGCGGTGGCGTCGGGCTCGGCGTCGTCCGCGTCGGGGTAGGACAGCACGACGCACCCGCCGGCGTCCCCGTGGTGCTCGAGCTCATCGAACGCGGTGGTGATGTCCCCGAAGGCGCGGACCCCACCCAGGAGGACGTCGAACGCGGGGTCGGACAGCAGCTCGAGGGCCGACCCGAGACGGGCTGCCGGGTCCCGTCGGTGGCGGCGGGCCGCCCCGACCCGGGAGACCTGGCTGGCCACCAGCCGCAGCCGGCGAGAGTGGAAGTCCTCGCCGAGCGGTACCTGCGGGGCCGGCGAGCCGAACCATGAGAGCTCGACGACGTCGGCGTCGTCCCCGGCCAGTGAGAGCGCCAGCGCGAGCCCCGGCTCGCTGGTCGAGGCGTGGAAGACGAGGTCGCAGTCAGGCAGCGCCTCGTCGGGCGGCACCGCGCCCAGGCCCACGTCGCGCAGCCGTCGACGCCGGACGGGATCGGTCTCCAGCACCTGCAGACGCTCCAGCGGGAAACGGCGCAGGAGCAGGGCGAGCGCCCCGCCGATGAGTCCGCCGCCCACCACCGCGACCCGGTCGCCCGCGCACGGCGGGGCGTCCCAGAGCGCGTTGAGCGCCGTCTCGGTCGGACCGGCCAGCACAGCACGGGGGGAGGGCACCTCGCCGGGGACGCGGGAGAGGGAGCCCACGGGTACGACATACCGGTCCTGGTGCGGGTGCAGGCAGAACACCCGCGACCCGACCCACTCTTGCGGGCCGCGCTGGACCACCCCGACGGACAGGTAGCCGTACTTCACCGGGAAGGGGAAGCCGCCCTTCTGGAAGGGAGCGCGCATCCGATCGACCTGCGAGTCCGGCACTCCGCCCCGGCGCACCAGCATCTCGGTGCCCCGGCTGATGCCGCTGAACGACGCGCTCACGAGGGCCTCGCCCGGTCCGGGCTCCGGCAGCGGCTCCCGGCGCAGCTCACCCTGGCCCGGCGCGGTGGCCCAGTAGGCCTGGGCCGTTCCGTCTGCGGCGCTCACCCGCGCACCTCCAGGTCGACCACGTCGCGCACGAACGAGGCGAGGAGCGCCAGGAGGGCGAGGACGACGCCGACCGCAGCCCACGGGGGAGGTATGGCCGGCACCAGGGCGAGCAGCAGCGCGATCCCCTGGAGCGCCGCGACCGTCCGGCGTGCCAGGCTCGGCGTCAACTCGCCACGCAGGGCCGGGCGCACCCAGGAGGCAGCCACGAAGACGTACCGCATGGCACCGATCGCGACGACCCACCAGCCCAGCGTGACGCTCACCAGGACCGACAGCACGAGGAGGAGGGCGGCGTCGGACTCCATGTCCAACCTCGCCCCGGCGGGGCTGGCGGTCCCGGTCGCGCGGGCCAGCCACCCGTCGACCGCGTCCAGCAGCAACGCGGCGCCGACCACCACGGCCACGGGCCAGGTGCGAGCGGGCAGCTGCCCGGCGAGGACGAGGACCGCCGCGGTGGCGACGACACCCGTCAGCGCGACCCGGGCGAGGGTGACCACGTCCGGTGGGCTCACGGCCGCGGGACGACGTCGCAGCAGGGCCGCGGTGGCCACGACCGGCACCACCAGCCCGGCGGCCACGGCGAGCACGCCGACGCCGACGCCCGGGGAGACCCGGGTGACCAGCCCCACGCAGAGGGCCAGGGGGAGCAGGACCACGGCCCACTCGAGGACTCCGGCACCGCGGAGCCGGGCCGTGGGCACCTGCGCCGACATCAGCTCGCGTCCGGGACATCGGCGGGCAACCCCCCGGAGGCGGTGTCCCTGCGACTCAGCTCCAGCTCGGTCACGACATCCTCCCCGAGGACGTAGCGTCGCACCGGCGGACGCAAGGCATCGGTCAGGCGGTCCTGACCCTCGACCCGCAGGCCGGGCACCCCGTCCCCGATGAGCACCGGCGCCGTGGTGAGGAAGAGCCGGTCCACGGCACCCGCGCGGACGAAGGCCGAGACCAACCGGCCACCTCCCTCGACGAGCACGCGGTGGAGGCCACGGGAGGCGAGCAGGTCGAGCACCTCGCGGGGCTCCATGGCGCCGGCCGACGGCCAGCGGACCACCTCGACGTGGTCACGGACCGCCGGGGTGTCGACCTCGGGACCCACGACCCAGAGGGTCCGTGCCGCGCCATCGGTGAGCACGCTGGCCTGTGCAGGGAGCACCCCACGAGGGTCCAGCACGACGCGCGTGGGATGGGGCCCGGGCACGGCCCGCACGGTGAGGCGCGAGTCGTCGCAGGCGACGGTGGCCGCGCCGACGACGACGGCGTCGACGAGCGCGCGGAGTCGGTGCAGGTGCTCACGGTCCAGCTCGCCGGTGACGAAGTTGGCGTCCCCGGTCCGCGTGGCGATGAAGCCGTCCAGGCTCTGACCGAGCTGGGCGACGACGAGCGGGCCGGTGTCGCGGGCCAGGTCCCCGTAGCGCTGGGCCAGCACGCCCGAGGTCGGCACCCGTCCGGCGAGCAGCTGTGACCAGTCGTCCGGGGCCGACTGGTCGTGACCCATACGCCGGCGCTTGGTCGCGAGGTAGAAGGCGTTCTCCTCGCGGTCGGGCATGACGAGCGGCACCCGCTCCACGATGCTGATCCCGAGATCGCGCAGGGCCCGCCTCCTTCGCCGGGTTGGAGGAGAGCAGCCGCAGCTGGTCGACGCCGAGGTCGAGCAGCATCGCCGCGCAGTGGTCGTAGGTCCGGGCGTCCGCAGGATGGCCCAGGGCGAGGTTGGCGTCGACCGTGTCCGCCCCCTGGTCCTGCAGGGGCGTAGGCCCGCAGCTTCTCGCCCAGGCCGATCGCGCGCCCCTCGTGCCCCCGCGCGTAGACCACCGCACCTCGCCCGGTGCGGGCCACCAGGGCCAGCGCGTGCTGGAGCTGCTCGCCGCAGTCGCACCGGTGCGAGCCCAGGGCGTCCCCGGTGAGGCACTCCGAGTGCACCCGCACGAGCGGCGGGTCGAGGTCGTCGCGGTCGTCGTCGTTCACCCCCAGGCTGAGGACCACATGGTCCATCCCGGTGTCGTCACGGTATGCCGTCATCCGGAAGGTGCCGTGATCGGTCGGCAGACGCGTGTCGGCCACGCGCTCGACCCGGTGCGGTGTAGTCCTCGCCTGCTCAGCCATCCTCCACAGTATGGCTGTCGCCAGCGGTTTTCTCCTGGGGAGGGGGGAGAAGGTCCGCGACACCCTCGACGACGGCGGCTGCCCCGGCGGACCGCAGCTCACGTCGGCGGGCGGAATCCTCGGCCACCCCCACGACCGGCATACCCGCTGCGGCACCGGCCTGGACGTCGGTCACCGAGTCGCCGAGGAAGACGGCCTCCTCCGCGCGGGCCCCCAGGAGGCCCAGCGCTCGACCGAGCAGGTCGGGCTGTGGTTTGAGGTCGTCCACGCGCCCGCGGGAGCGCCCGACCACCTGCAGGCGATCGCTTGCGCCGGGCCGGGCACGGTCCAGCACGGTGGCCACGATCTCCGGGGTGTTGTTCGTCACCACCGCGAGGACGGCGCCCCGCTCCAGGGTGCGGTCCACCAGGTCCAGCGCCCCGGGTCGGGGCGACACCTCTGTGGCCGAGTCCCGCTCCAGGTGGCTGGTGAAGGCCTCGAGCCGGTCCAGCAGCTCCGGGGCGTGCTCACCGACGATGCGAAGGCACTGCACATGGTCACGCTCGGCGGCGAGCAGCTCGCCCAGGGCAGGTCCCCCGGCCGCGACGGCCTCGGCCTTCACCCGGTCGGTGACCTCGAGCCACCCACCCCCGGGGAACAGCCGGGCCAGCGGCCCGTCGAAGTCGACGAGGACGGCGCGGGCCCGCTCCACGATCCGCCGGGCAGTGTCCATGCTCGCGCACCCTACGTCTCCGGACGCGGGGGTATGGCTCTCGCTCAGAAGACCGGCTTCCCGCCAGTGACGCCGAGGACGGTCGCGGAGACGTAGCTCGCGTCGCTCGGGGAGGCCAGGAAGACGAACGCGCCGGCACACTCGGCGGGCTGTCCGGCCCGGCCCAGCGGGGTGTCCCCGCCGAAGGTCTCCAGGCGTTCCCCGTCCTGCGTCGCGGGCTGCAACGGCGTCCAGATCGGGCCCGGCGCGACGGCGTTGACGCGGATGCCGCGCTCGCCGAGCTGGGCGGCGAGGTTGACGGTGACGTTGTTGATGGCCGCCTTGGTGGAGGCGTAGTCCAGGAGCGTCTGCGACGGCTCGTAGGCCTGGATCGAGCTGACGTTGATGACGCTCGACCCCTTGCCCAGGTGCGGCACGACGGCCTGGGTCAGCCAGAAGAGGGCATACAGGTTGGTCTTGAAGACCCGGTCCATGTCCTCGGCCCGCATGTCCTCCAGCTTCTCGGTGCGAGCCATCTGGAAACCGGCGTTGTTGACCAGGATGTCCAGGCCACCGAGACCGGCGACGGCGTCCTCGGCGACCTGCTGGCAGGTGCTCTGCTCGCGCAGGTCACCGGGCAGCAGGACGACCGTGCGGCCAGCCTTGCGGACCCACTCGGCGGTCTCCTCGGCGTCGTCGGCCTCCTCGGGGAGGAAGCTGAGGGCGATGTCCGCCCCCTCCCGCGCGTAGGCGATGGCGACGGCACGCCCGATGCCGGAGTCACCTCCGGTGATGAGGGCGCGCATGCCCTCCAGCCGGTCGTGGCCGACGTAGCTCTCCTCGCCGTGGTCGGGCAGCGGGTCCATCGTCGCGGTGAGGCCGGGAGGCTGCTGCTCCTGGGCCGGGAAACCGCCCTGGTCGTTGACCAGGGACTCGGCCTTCTGCTGGACGGCGGGGCTGCGGGTGCTCTCGTGCGTCATACCTCCATGGAATCGCACGACCCCGAGGTTGTCGCCCCGGCCTGCCACGTCTGCGGGGTGGGTCCGAGTGAGCGCCGAACGTGGATGATGGTGGGGTGACCGTCTCTCCAACCCCCCTCCGCACCCGATGAGCGTCCAGGACGGTGACCCCGAGCAGGCCACCGAGCCCGAGGCGGGCGGTCAGGACGACCAGGCCGAGACCGTCGAGGTCGACGGGGTCGAGCGGCGTCTGGAGGAAGAGCTGCACGAGGAGTTCAACGCGACCGTCTCCGAGGGGGAGGAACGGCTGAAACGGACCCGCCGCGGTCTCGTCGTCACCGGCCTCTTCGGCGGGATCGACGTCGGGCTCGGCATCATGGCGATGCTCGCGGTGATGCACGCCACCGGCAGCACGCTGCTCTCCGGTCTCGCCTTCGGCATCGGGCTGCTCGCCCTCCGGCTGGCGCACTCCGAGCTATTCACCGAGGATTTCATGATCCCGGTGAATGCGGTCCTGGCGGGCCATGGCACGGTGGCCCAGCTGTTCCGGCTGTGGTCGGTCACCCTGGTGATGAACCTGGCCGGCGGCTGGTTGTTCATGTTGCTGGTGGTGTATGCCTTCCCGCAGTTCCACGATGACCTGACCACCGCCGCCGTCGGCTACGTCAGCGCCGGGTTCACCCTGGAGACGGTCGCCCTGGCGCTCCTGGCGGGCAGCACCATCACCCTCATGACCCGGATGAACCAGGGCGCCAGCTCGGACGTGATGACCGCGATCATCTCCCTCATCGGCGGGCTGCTCGTGGTCGGTCTGCAGATGCACCACGGGGCGCTGGCGTCGGTGCTCATCTTCGGCGCCATGCAGGCCGGTGCCGAGATCTCGGTCGGCCAGTGGCTGGGGTGGTTCTGGTGGGTCACGCTGCTCAACATGGTCGGCGGCCTGGTCATCATGACCGCGCCCCGGATCGTGCGCACCTGGGAGCTGGTCCGCGAGGAGCGCAGCCGACGTATCTGAGGACCGCCCTGCCCCTCTTCTCCACCGACGCACCGGCGCAGGGGCCGGTGCGCATCACGAGGAGAAGAACCCATGTCTCACGACACCATCAACCCGCACGAGCCGGTCGCCCCGGAGACCGAGCCCGCCGACGAGGTGGGCACCGACGAGCTGTCGGAGGGGCCCGCGTCGGGCGAGGGCACCGAGGAGCGCGTCGCCGACGGACTCGACATGGAGCCCGTCGCGACGGCCATGGCCGAGGCCTTCGGCGCCGGCGAGCAGGCTCCCGACACCACCGGGCTCCGCCCGATCGGGGAGGCGACCTACGGCCCGCCCGTCGAGACCGAGACGGTCCAGGGCCCGGACAACCGGGTCCAGATCACCACGACGGGCAGCTACCCCTGGCGGGTCCACTGCTCGCTGATCATCACCGCCAACGACGGCACGAGGTGGATCGGCACCGGCTGGTTCAACGGGCCGAGGAGCATCATCACCGCCGGGCACTGCGTCTTCATCCACGCGCCGGACACCCCGCGCCACGGCTGGGTCCGCAGCATCCAGGTCATGCCCGGGCGCAACGGTGCGAGCCTGCCCTTCGGCTCCTTCGTCGTGCCCCGCGCCCAGCTGCGCAGCGTGCACGGATGGACGAGCAGCCCGAACCACGAGTTCGACTACGGCGCGATGCTGCTCACCGAGCCCAAGGGCGACCAGACCGGTTGGCTCGGTTTCGCCGCCTGGCCCGACGCGACGTTGCAGGGCAGGACCCTCAACCTGTCCGGCTACCCGGGCGACAAGCCGAGCGGCACCCAGTGGTACCACTGGAGCGCAGCGGCGGCCCTCAGCCCCCGCAAGGTCTACTACACGCTGGACACCGCAGGTGGCCAGAGCGGCAGCGGGGTCTACGTCATCCAGGACGGCAGCAGGTATGCCGTCGCGATCCACGCCTACGGTGGGTCCGGCAGCAACAGCGGCACCCGGATCAACACCCCGGTGTTCGGCAACCTCAAGCTCTGGAAGGGCTGATCAGCACCCATGACCGGACGCATCAGCGGCATCGTGCTCGATGCCGCAGGTGGCCCCGTCCCCGGCGCCCGCGTGGCGCTGGAGGCGGGGCCCGTCCCGCTGCCCGACGTCGCGCTGCTCACGGGCGATGACGGCACCTTCTGGCTCGACGTGCCGCAGGAAGGGGAGTATGTCGTCGCCGCCCACGGAGAAGGCGCGTCGGCCCGCGTCGTCGTCGCCGTGCCGGGCGCGGCCAGGATCGAGCTGCTGCTCGGCTAGAGCTCCGGAGGCGCCTCGAACAGGTCGACCCGGGAGGGGGCGAGGATCGAGCGGGAGACATTCTTGAAATCGAAGCGGTCGAGGATGCGTGCGGCGTCCTCGTCGCTCAGGTCGTAGGCGTGGGCGAGCATCCGCACGTGCTCGGTGTAGAACGCGTGCAGCTTGTCGACGCCCTTGATGAAGTCCAGCTCCTTGGCCACCGGAGCGACGCTAACGAGGTCACGTGGCGGGCGGGTGGACGTCACGTGAACTCTGGACCGACCGGCTGACTGGACACGGGCGCCGCCGGTGCAGTGGGGTGGACCCCGTGAGCTCACTCCTGCACCTGCGCGCCGCGGGCACCTCCCTCCTGCTCGACCTCTCCGACGATCTGCTGCCGGTGGTCCGCCACTGGGGCGCCGACCTGGGCGAGCTGGACGACGCCGACCTGGAGGCCCTCGTGTGCGCCGGTCGCGTCGCGCGCGGAGACAGCCCCTTCGACATCGCCGACCAGGTGAGCATCCTTCCCGAGCACGCGGGCGCCTGGCTGGGTCGTCCCGGCGTCGAGGGCTCGCGCCAGGGCAGGGACTGGTCCCCGGCCTTCCGGACCGAGACCCCCGCCGAGGCGACCACCGACCCCGACGGAACCCGACGGGTGCTCGTCCGCGCGACGGACGCGACGGCATACCTCGCGGTCGTCCTGGAGCTGGAGCTGCACCCGGGCGGGCTGCTGCGGACCCGGACCACCCTCACCAACACCGGCGAGGAGACCTACGAGCTCGCCGCGCTCCGGACCACCCTGCCGGTGCCAGAGCGGGCCACCGAGCTGCTCGACTTCGCCGGGCGGCACACGATGGAGCGGGTGCCGCAGCGCCAGCCGTTCGACATCGGCGTGCACAGCCGCGAGGTGCGCACGGGCCGCACCGGGCTGGACGCGGTGCACCTGCTGTGCGCCGGCGAGCCAGGCTTCGGCTTCGGCCACGGGCAGGTGTGGGCGGTGCACCTGGGCTGGAGCGGCAACCAGAGCACCTATGCCGAGCGGCTCTTCAACGGCTCGCGGGTGCTCGGCGCGGGTGAGCGTCTCGAGGCCGGGGAGGTCCGCCTCGGTGCGGGGGAGGAGGTCACCACCCCGTGGCTGTATGCCGCGCACGGCACCGGGCTCGACGAGGTGGCCGCACGCTTCCACGCCTGGCTGCGCAGCCGGCCGCACCATCCGAAGCGACCGCGCCCGGTGACGATCAACAACTGGGAGGCGACCTACTTCGACCACGACCTCGGGCGGCTGACCGACCTCGTCGACCGGGGCGCCCGCGTCGGGGCCGAGCGGTTCGTGCTGGACGACGGGTGGTTCGGCGGGCGGCGCGACGACACCACGAGCCTGGGCGACTGGGTCGTCTCTGACGAGGTGTGGCCGGACGGTCTGGAGCCGCTCATCGAGCACGTCCACGCCGCCGGGATGGAGTTCGGGCTGTGGGTCGAGCCGGAGATGGTCAGCCTGGACTCCGATCTCGCGCGCGCCCATCCGGAGTGGATCTTCTCCGCCGGGGGACGCCGCGGGCTCGAGTCGCGCCAGCAGCACGTGCTCGACCTCGGTCACGACGGCGCCTACGCGCACGTCCGTGACCAGCTGATGGCGCTCCTGGACCGCTACGACATCGCCTACCTCAAGTGGGACCACAACCGTTACCTCAACGACGCCGGGCACACCCCGGGCGGCGAGCCGGGGGTGCGGGCGCACACGCTGGCGGTCTACCGGCTCATGGACGAGCTGCTCGCCGCCCATCCGGGGTTGGAGATCGAGTCGTGCTCGGCCGGGGGAGGCCGGGTCGACCTCGGCGTGCTCGAGCGCACCGTGCGGGTCTGGGCCTCGGACTGCATCGACCCGCTGGAGCGCCAGCAGATCCAGCGGGGCACCCTGCTGCTCGTGCCGCCGGAGCTGGTCGGCACGCACATCGCCTCGGGGGAGTCGCACACCACCGGGCGACGGCACGGCCTGGGCTTCCGTGCAGGCACCGCGCTCTGGGGGCACCTCGGCATCGAGTGGGACCTCGCCACCTGCACCGAGGAGGAGCTCACCGAGCTCGCGGCCTGGGTGGCCTTCCATACCGCGCACCGGGAGCTGCTGCATACCGGTCGGAGGGTCAACGCCGACCACCACGACGACGCCACCTGGGTCCACGGCACGGTGGCGCAGGACTCCTCCGAGGCGCTCTTCCAGATCGCGGCGCTGACCCGGTCGGCGACCACCGGTCCGCACCGGGTCCGGCTGCCGGGGTTAGACCCCGACCGTCGCTACCGCGTCACCCTCGAGCAGCCCGGCGCGCAGCCGCTGACCCACGGTCGGGGGGTCGTGCCGTGGGCGGTGGACGGCATCACGTTGACCGGCCGGGCGCTGGCCGAGGCGGGGCTGCCGATGCAGCCGATGAATCCCGAGCACAGCCAGATCTGGCGGGTCGTGCAGGCGTAGGCTGGGCCGATGGCACGAACACCGGGACGCACCTGGGCGGGGACCTTCACGTATTCGGCAGCAGAGCTCGTCGAGCCGCGCAGCATCGAGGAGGTGTCGGAGGTCATGGCTCGGTCCGAGCTGGTGCGCCTGCTCGGGTCGCGGCACTCCTTCAACCGCATCGCCGACACCACCGGCACCCTGGTCAACCTGGGCAGGCTCCCGGCCGAGGTGGAGGTCGACAGCGACCGCCATACCGTCCGAGCCAGCGCCGGGCTGACCTACGGCGAGCTCGGCGCGCGGGTCCAGGACCAGGGCTGGGCGCTGCACACCATGGCCTCGCTGCCGCACATCACCGTCGGCGGGGCGATCTCCACCGACACCCACGGCTCCGGCGACGGCATCGGCTCCCTGGCCGACGGGGTGAGCGCCGTGGAGCTCGTGACGACCGAGGGCGAGCACGTGCGGCTGGAGCGGGGCGAGCGCGACTTCGGTGGCGCCGTCGTGTCGCTGGGGATGCTCGGGGCGGTCCTCACCCTCGAGATGGACGTCGAGGTGGGCTACGACGTCGCCCAGACGGTCTACGAGGGGCTGCGGTGGGACCAGGTCGCGGCCGACCTCGACGCCGTCACGGGGCTGGGCACGAGCGTCTCGGTCTTCACGGACTGGCGCGACCCGGACCGTCCGACGCAGGTCTGGGTCAAGGACCGGGTCGACAACACCGACCCCGGCGACCCGGCCGCCCTCGGGTTGCGTCCGGCGGACGGCCCACGGCACATGATGCGGGGTGGGCCCGCCGAGCACTGCACCGAGCAGGGTGGGGTGCCGGGCCCGTGGCTGCACCGGTTGCCGCACTTCCGGATGGAGTTCACCCCGTCCAACGGCGCCGAGCTGCAGTCCGAGTGGCTGCTGCCGCGGCAGGATGCCCCGGCAGCCCTCGACTGGCTGAGGGGGATGGCCGACGAGCTGGCGCCGCTGACCCAGGCCAGCGAGATGCGCACCGTCTCCGGAGGCCAGCAGTGGCTCAACCTCGCGCAGGAGGACTGCGTCGCCTTCCACTTCACCTGGCACCAGCAGCCGGAGGCGGTCGAGGCGCTCGTCCCTCGGATCGAGGAGGGCCTGAACCCGCTCGGCGCCCGACCGCACTGGGGCAAGGTCTTCGACGAGGCCGCGCTCGCGGAGCGGGTCGACACGCTCTACCCGCTCCGCGACCGGATGCGCGACCTGAGCTCCCGGCTGGACCCCCGTGGCGCGCTGCGCAACGACTTCCTCGACCGGGTCGGGCTGTGACGGGCGAGCTCACGTGGTCGCCCGCGGCGACCGACGCCGAGGTCGGGTCGGCGCTCACGACGGCCTTCGCCCAGGAGTTCGGCGGGGAGCCCGACGGGGTATGGGCCGCGCCCGGCCGGGTCAACCTCATCGGCGAGCACACGGACTACAACGGCGGGTGGTGCCTGCCCTTCGCGCTCGCCCACCGCACCTACTGCGCCGCCCGACCCCGGGAGGACGGGCGCCTGCGCGTCGCCTCGCGCCAGGCGCCCGGGCATACCTGGGAGGGGGAGGTGGGGGAGATCACGGCCGGGGCGCCGGGGGGCTGGGTAGCCTACGTCGCCGGGGTCGCTGCGGTGCTGGGCGAACGGGTCGGACCCGAGGCCCTCGGTGCCGACATCCTCGTCGACGGGCACGTCCCGCTCGGTGCCGGGCTCTCCTCCTCGGCCGCGCTGTCCTGCTCCAGCGCGCTGGCGCTGCACGACCTCGTGCCGGAGCTCGCCGGGGTGGACCGGGCCGCACTCGCCGAGGCGTGCGTGCGGGCGGAGAACGACTATGCCGGAGCCGCCACGGGTGGCATGGACCAGAGCGTCTCGCTGCGCGCCGTCGACGAGCACGCCCTGCTCATCGACTGCCGCGACTTCTCCCTCACCCCCGTGGCCTGGACCCTGCCCGAGCACGAGGTGCTCGTCATCGACACGAGGGCCCACCACAGCCTCGCCGACGGGCAGTATGCCGCTCGCCGCAGCGCGTGCGAGCGGGCCTGCCGGACGCTCGGGGTCGGGAGCCTGCGCGAGGTGCACGGGCGCGAGGTGGAGGACGTCCTGGCAGCCCTCTCGGGTGACGGCGAGGCGGTGCGCCGCGTGCGTCACGTGCTCACCGAGAACACCCGGGTCCTGGACCTCGTCGGCGCGCTGGCCGAGCGGGAGGCCGACGAGGTCGGCCGACTCATGGTCGCCTCGCACGTCTCCCTGCGCGACGACTACGAGGTCTCCTGCCGCGAGCTCGATCTGGCGGTGGACGCGGCGCTCGCCGCGGGCGCCACGGGTGCCCGGATGACCGGCGGTGGCTTCGGAGGCTCGGCGATCGCTCTGGTGGCGCGGGACGCGGTCGACGAGGTCGCTCAGGCCGTGCACGCGGCCTTCGTCGATGCGGGCCTGGAGGCACCCCACTTCCTGCACGCCACCCCCAGCGCCCCCGCCCACCGCGTCTCCTGACGTCATACCCGCCGGGCTTCAGACCCACCGGGCGTCGCAGATGGTTGTTCCTGGCCTCACCGAGCGTCGGAGATGGTTCCCTCTAACCTGACCGAGCGTCGTAGATGGTCGCATCGGCCCACGTCCGTGAACCATCTGCGACGCTCGGTGGGTCAGGGGCGGGTGACGAGGGCGGCCGCCTGGCGCGCGATCTCGAGCTCCTCCGCCGTGGGTATGACGTAACCCGCGACGGCGCTCTCCGCGGTGGTGATGAGGGTCTCGCCGTTCGCGGCGTCGTTGGCTGATGCGTCGAGGCGGACGCCGAACCCGGCCAGTCGGTCCAGCACGCTCGCGCGGAGGTCGGCGTTGTTCTCCCCGACCCCTGCGGTGAAGACGAGCGCGTCGAGGCGACCGAGCACGGCGGCATACGCCCCGACGTAGTGCAGCAGCCGGTGCACGACGACGTCGAAGGCCAGCCTCGCCGCCTCATCGCCCTCCGCCCGCCGCTGCATGACCTGCCGGAAGTCGGCCGAGCCGGTCAGCCCCAGGAGCCCGGACTCCTTGGACAGCGCCAGCTCCAGGTCCGTCATCGACAGCCCGGCCACGCGGGCCAGGTGCCCGGCGACGCCCGGGTCAAGGTCGCCGGGCCGGGTGCCCATGACGAGGCCTTCGAGCGGGGTCATCCCCATGGAGGTGTCGATGCTGCGCCCACCGTCGACCGCGGTCGCGCTGGCGCCGTTGCCGAGGTGCAGCACGATGCTGCGCACCTCCTCCAGCGGCCGACCCAGCAGGTCGGCGGCCCGGCGGGAGACGTAGGCGTGAGAGGTGCCGTGGAAGCCGTAGCGCCGCACGAGGTGCTCCTGTCGCCACGAGCGGGGCACGGCGTAGGTCGCCGCCGCCTCGGGCATGCCCTGGTGGAAGGCGGTGTCGAAGACGGCGACCTGCGGGACGTCCGGGAAGGCGGCCTGCGTCGCGGCGATGCCGGCGAGGTTGCCGGGGTTGTGCAGCGGGGCCAGCGGCACCAACCGCTCGACCGCCGCGACGACCTCGGGGGTGATGAGCGTCGGGTCGGCGAAGTCGGCACCGCCGTGGACCACCCGGTGACCGACGGCCAGCAGGTTCACGGTGTCCAGCGACGGCCCGTGCTGCTCGAAGGCCCGGGTCGCGAGCCGCAGCGCCGTCTCGTGGTCGGGCACGTCCAGCACCTCGTCGTGGGTCACCCCGTCGACGGTGTGGTGGACGGCGCCGTCGGCCAGCCCGATCCGCTCGATGAGGCCCTTGGCGTGCGACACGCCGGGGACGGGGTCGAGCAGCTCGTACTTCACCGACGAGGACCCGGCGTTGACGACGAGCACGACCCCGCCGCCCGGCTCCCCGACCCCGCTGCTCATCGCTTCCCCCCGGCCTGGATCGCCGTGATGGCGACGGTGTTGATGATGTCGCGGACGGTCGCGCCCCGCGACAGGTCGTTGACCGGGGCGTTGAGCCCCTGCAGCACCGGCCCGACGGCGACCGCCGAGGCGCTGCGCTGCACCGCCTTGTAGGTGTTGTTGCCGGTGTTGAGGTCGGGGAAGACGAGGACGGTGGCCCGCCCGGCGACGGGGGAGCCCTCGAGCTTGGTGGCCGCGACGGCCGGGTCGACGGCAGCGTCGTACTGGATCGGCCCCTCGACAAGCAGTGACGGCTCCCGCTCGCGCACGATCCCGGTGGCCGTCCGCACCTTGTCGACGTCGGCGCCGGTCCCTGAGCCACCGGTGCTGTAGGACAGCATCGCCACCCGCGGCTCGACCCCGAACTGCGCGGCCGTCGCGGCCGAGGAGATCGCGATGTCGGCGAGCTGCGCGGCATCGGGGTCGGGGTTGATCGCGCAGTCGCCGTAGACGAGCACCTTGTCGGCCAGGCACATGAAGAAGACCGAGCTGACGACCGAGACCCCGGGGGAGGTGCGGATGACCTCCAGCGCCGGGCGGATGGTGTGGGCGGTCGTCGTGATCGACCCGGACACCATCCCGTCGGCGCGCCCCGTCTTGACCATGAGGGTGCCGAAGTATGCCGGGTCCGTGACGATGTCGTGCGCCTGCTCCAGGGTGACGCCCTTGTGCGCGCGCAGCTCGGCATACGTCGCGGCGAAGTCCTCGCGCCACGCGCTGGTCAGGGGGTCGACCACGTCGGCGGCGTCCAGCCGCAGCCCGAGCGCGGCCGCCCGCTCGCGGACCTGCGTCTCGTCGCCGAGCAGGGTGAGCCGGGCGACGCCGCGGGAGAGGACGGTGTCGGCGGCGCGCAGGATGCGGTCCTCGCCGCCCTCGGGGAGCACGACGTGCGCGCCGGACTCCCGCGCCCGGGCCATGATCTGGTGCTCGAACATCAGCGGGGTCACCACGCTCGACCCACCGGCGTCCTGCTCACCCACCGGCAGCAGGAGCCCGAGGTCCAGGTGCTCCTGCACGAGGGCGCGGGCCTGCTCGATCTTGCGCAGGGAGCGTGGCGTGATCCGGCCGACGACGTCGTGCATCGTCATGGCGGTCCGCATGGTGCCGCCCTCGCACCCGATGATCGGCAGCTCCACCGCCAGACCCTGGACCAGCCGTGACACCTGCTCGCTGGGGCGCAGGCCGCCGTTGAGCACGATCGCGGCGAGCTGGGGGAAGGTCGAGGAACGGTGGGCGAGGATCGCGCCGAGCAGGACGTCCTCGCGGTCACCGGGGCAGATGAGCACGTTGCCCTCGCGCAGGCGGTCGAGCACGTTGGGCATGGTCATGCCGGCCACGAGGAGCCCGCTGACCTCCCGCTCCAGCAGCGCCTCGTCGCCGGCGCGCAGCGTGCCCTCGGTCGCGACCATGAGGTCGCTCACCGTCGGGGCGGCGAGCAGCGGGTCGCCCGCCATGCCGAAGACCGCCGGCGCTGCCTCGTCGTCCCCGACCTCCGCCGCCACCGCGGCGCGCACCTCCTCGACGTCCCCGTCGACCCGGTTGGCGAGCACTCCCGCCACCCGGGCGTGCCGGCTGCGGGCCTCTTGGACGGCGACCGCGGCGGAGGTCGCCGTGTCCTGCGCGCTGCGCCCGGCGCCCGGGATGATGAGCAGCATGGGCGCGCCGAGGTGGGCGGCGATGCTGGCGTTCGTGGAGAACTCGGTGGGCGCCGTCACCCCCGTGTAGTCCGAGCCCACCACGAGCACCCGCTCGTGCTGCGCGGCATACCGGTGGAAGCGCTCGACGATCTCCCCGATCGCGGCGTCCGGTCGGTGGTGGAGGTCGTCGTAGGTCACCCCGACCGCGTCCTGGGCGTCCGAGGCGGACGTCGACAGCGGGTGCAGCAGGGCGAGCAGGGCGTCGTGATCGCGGTCCTGGACGACGGGGCGGAAGACACCGACCCGGCCGCCGAGGGCGCACAGCTGGGCCAGGAGCCCGACCGAGACGGCCGACTTGCCCGAGCGTGGCTCGGCGGACGCGACATACAGCGAGGTGGTCACGCTCCACTCTATCCACGCCTTACGCTGCGTCCATGGACACGTCGAGCTCTCTGACGGCAGCAGGTGGACTCTCCGCGGTGCGGGTGTGGGTGGACGGCGCGCTCGTCGGGCCCGGTGGCACGGTGCGGGCGCTGGACCACGGCATCACCGTCGGCGACGGGGTCTTCGAGACCTGCAAGGTCGTCGACGGCGAGGTCTTCGCGCTCACCCGTCACCATGACCGCATGGACCGCTCGCTCGCGGCGCTGGGCCTCGAGCCGCTGGACCGCGACCGGATCGGGGAGGGCATCCGGGCCGTGCTCGCCGAGGGAAGTATGCCGTTTGGCCGGCTGCGCTACACCGTCACCGCCGGGCTGGGTCCGCTGGGCAGCGACCGGGTCGAGGGGGCGGCGACGTATGTCGTCACGGCCGTCGACCAGGAGCCGCTGGGTCCCACGACCTCGGCGCTGGTCGTGCCCTGGACCCGCAACGAGCGGGGCGCGCTCACCGGGGTGAAGTCCACGTCCTACGCCGAGAACGTCGTGGCGCTGGCCGCCGCGAAGTCCGCCGGGCACTCGGAGGCCATCCTGGCCAACACCGCCGGTCAGCTGTGCGAGGGCACGGGCACCAACGTCTTCGTCGTCACCGACGGGGTGGTCCGCACCCCCGGCCTCGCGTCCGGGCCGCTGGCCGGGGTGACGCGCGGGCTCGTCATCGAGTGGTTGCGCGAGGACGGCCTCGAGGTCGTCGAGGAGCCGCTGCCGCTCACGGTGCTCGCCGAGGCCGACGAGATCTGGCTCACGAGCAGCATCAGGGATATCACGGCGCTGCACAGGCTGGACGTCATGGGCCCGGTCGGACTCACCAACGGCCGGCAGGTGGAGGTGCAGGGGATCTCCGACCGGGACCTGGGGGAGGGGCCGGGGCCGGTCGCCCGTCGGGCCCGCGAGGTGTTCGCCGCGCGCTCCCGCGGGCGCCAGGACCCCTGAGGTCGCGACCGAGCAGCACGACCGGAACCGTCCGCATACCGGACCATCCTTTGCCAAACCCATACCTGTACGCCCTTACCTCTGGTGCTACCGGTGGGTATCTTCGAGCGGGGCGCCACCGTCGGCGCCTGTCCCGCTTCGAAGGAGAGTGACGTATGCCTCCTGCTGGAATGCGAGCCCTGGCCCTGGTCGGATCTGGAGTCATGGCGCTGTCCATGGTCGGCGCGAGCGGCGCCGGCGCGGCCCCCGGCAACGGGGAGGGCAAGGGTCAGGACCAGGCGGTGGCCAAGCACGCCGCGGCGACGACGAAGGCGGACCAGGCCTCGGTCCGCGCCTACTGACCCCGAGCGGATGGCCTCGGCGATCCCGCGCGAGAAGGCCCGCCCCGACGGCGTCAAGGGCAAGCCCGGCGCCGGCGGCGCCTCCGCCAAGGCGGTTCAGGTGCCGCCGCAGGCGGAGTTCGGCAAGGTGTTCTTCACACTCGGGGGCGCCAACTACGTCTGCTCGGGCACCGCGACGGACAGCGTCAACGGCGATGTCGTGACGACCGCCGGCCACTGCCTCAACGAGGGTCCCGGCGCCTACGCCACCAACTTCGCCTTCGTGCCGGCCTACGACAACGGTGCGCGCCCCTACGGCACGTGGGTCGCCGAGTCGCTCTACGCCCCGACCTCCTGGGTCAACAGCGGTGACTTCAACCACGACGTGGGCTTCGCCGTGATGGCCGAGCAGAACGGTCAGAGCCTCACCGACGTCACCGGTGACTACCCGATCGGCTTCAACCTGGGCTACGGGCTGACCTTCAACGCCTACGGCTACCCGGCCGCGACGCCCTACGACGGTCAGGAGCTGTGGCGTTGCTCGGGGGTCGCCGGTCGCGACACCCGTGGCACCAACGACCACCGTCTGCCCTGCTCGATGACGGGCGGCTCCAGCGGTGGCGGCTGGATCACCGGTGGCACCCTCAACTCAGTGAACTCCTTCGGCTACCGCGGTGAGAAGGACGTCATGTACGGCCCCTACTTCGGTGACGTCGAGCGGCAGGTCTACACCACCGCCGCCAACAGCTGAGGTGATTTCGTCGCTCGGGCACGAGGAGGCTAGACTTCCTCCTCGTGCCCGAGGGCACGTCCGGACGTGTAGCTCAGTTGGTTAGAGCGTTCGCTTCACACGCGAGAGGTCAGGGGTTCGAGTCCCTTCACGTCCACACCACCGATCACGACCTGACCAGTGCAGACACCTGGGGCAGGTCGTGATCTGCTTCTCCCGCCTCTCGCAGACGTCGCGCACGGCCCCGTGCGTGGTGGTCTCCACCTGTCCCCCCACCGGCGACTCCAGGAGGGGTGTCGGCGGGGTGCGCTAGTAAGAGTCCATGGACACCTTCGGAACCTCGACGACCAGGCCGCCGTTCGAGGTCACGACGGCGGCGGTCGACCAGATCACCGCCCTGGGGGCGGTCCGGCTCTCGCTGGCCGCCGGTAGGTGTTGCGGGACCACCTACGTGTTCACGCAGGTCGCGGATGAGCGCGCCCCGGGGGTGACCCGGTTCGGCTGTGCAGGGGCCTGGCTGCACGTGGACGACGACGCCCTCGACCTCCTCCGGGGGGCCCGTCTCGACTACACCCCACAGAGCAAGCCGCCACGCTTCCGCGTCCTCGCCAACCCGAACACCCCACAGGTATGCCCGTGCCGCCGCTCGTTCGGGCCGGAAGGCGTGGCCGGGGCCGCGCCAACCCACCTGCCGCGCCTATGCGCCGATGCCCTGGGACGAGGACTACGAGCCACCGGCGGACTGGGCACGCCGCACCGGCTTCTCCCGGGACGAGCCAGGACCGGGGTAGCGCGAGTGGTGAGCTCACCCTCGTCACAGCAGCCCCGACGTGCCAGGTGACCCGTCTGGACACGGGCACGACAACCGGATCTCAGACCCGGGGCGATCCAACTGCGCGATCCGGGTCGGAACTGGCGAACGACGCCGAGTGGCGGAGTGCGTTGGAGAGGTCTGTGAAGTAGTTGTGCCCTGCCCAGAATGAGCGATCGCCGATGACATAGAGACGGCGTTTCGCGCGGCTGGCGGCGACATTGACGAGGTTCGGGGTGCGTGCCCAGTTGGCGGGTGCTCCCGGCTTGCTGGGGTCACCACCCAGGACGAGGATCACGACGTCGGCTTCGCGTCCTTGCGCTGTGTGTATGGTGCCCGCTTGGAGGCCCTCGTATTTCGGGACCAGGCTGCGGAGTCGATCGGCGACGGTCCGGAACGGGGAGATCGCGATGACCTTCGACGGAGGAACGCCCTGGTTCGCCAAGTAGGCGAGGGCCTTCTCCAGCCGCTCGATCTGGCTCGGTTGAAGATGGCTGCCCGGGCTTCTGGCTGGCTCATCGGCCCAGTAGCTGGGGGCGATGAGTGGGGCGGTCGGGCTGCCGAAGCGCTCTTCGGGGTCGTCCAGATCGCGCTGGACACCGTTGACCATGAGGTTGTTGTAGGCGATCTGGTTGCACAGGGTGAACATCGGGTCGTCGCAACGTCGGTGTACCCGCAGCGGCGCGCTGACCCATACTTTGTCCTCGCCCTGATCGAGCAGGGTGCCGAACTGGGTGACGCGGTCGGCCAGGGTCTGGACGGAGGCGCGGGGCGGGATCCATGTCGAGCTGAGGCCGTAGTTGCTGGCGATGTTGCGTCGTGCCTTCTCGGGGAGTGTGACAACGGGCTCGAGCTGGAGCGGGTCGCCCACGGCGACGATGCGTTGCGCGCGCCAGATCGCGCCGGCGGCGTACTGGGGTGAGGCTTGTCCGGCTTCGTCGATGAGGAGCCAGCCGATCGTCTCGGAGCCGACGCCGCTGAACATTCGGCTGGCCGAGGCGAAGGTCGTGGAGATCAACGGGACGACGAGGAAGAACAGTTGCCAGGCGGCCCGGATCTTCTCGGGTTCCAGGTCGCGTGGGTAGTTCCCGGCGACGACCTCACCGGCGGCGCGCAGCCCATTCAGCATGTCGCGTGCGGCGTTGGCGAGGAAGGCTTGGTGTAGTTGCAGTGCCGCGACGAACAGCTCAGAGCGGGCGGTGTCAAGCTCCTCGTCGAGCCACGGGGCGTGTAGTTCTCGCTGGTCGCCCTGCCATGCCGAGCCGGGATAGGCCAGACCGAAGCGTTCCTCGTCCTGTGCGCACTGGGCCTGGAGTCGGGCCCGTTGATTTCGAAGGCGATTCACGTCATGGTGGCACGAGGACAGCCGTGCCTGGGCTTGCTGCACGGCGTCGCGGAGCCGCTGCCCACGATCGTGCACTTCTTGGTGGTGTTGCTGGACGTCGTCCAACGTCCGCGCCAGGTCGTTCAGGCGTGCTGTCCACTCTCGTACGGCTCGTCCGAAGGAGAGGAGCGTCTCCAGTACGCCGGGCTGCGCAGCAAGGTGTCGATCGTGGCTGTCAGCAGCTTGTGCGCGGGCTGAGTCGGCCTGCTGCTGAACGGGCTGATGCTGGGACAGGTCGTGTTGGCTCTGGTGGAGGCGTTGACGTTCCTGTTCCATCGCCTCTTCCAGACGACGTTCGCGCTCAGCCAGTCTGGGGAGTTCCCGGAGCCGGTCCTCGGCCTGCGCACGGTGTCGCATGAGTGCGTCGACGCGCTGTTCGGCAGAGTGGAAGGCTTCGCGTGCTTGTGCCCAGGGCGTGTAGGGAACCGTGCCGTCGCGCCACTGCCTCAGCCGGGTCTGCATCCTTGGGACGCCGTTCTCGACAGGCTTGGTGGTCTTCGGGTCAGTCTCGTCGAACCAGAACGCTGAGTGGAAGGCCGAACGATTCTTCTTTTTGCCGAGTCGGGCGGCGACGAGCCCCCAGGCTGTGGGTGGCTTCGCGTTGCTGGCGGCCACGTCACGCAGGATCTCGGTCGCGATGTCACCGAAGTAGTCGATCTGGCCGCGCCACGGCGCATCGATGGCGTTCTCGTCGGGAATCTCGATGGTGACGTTCTCGACGGCCGCGTTGTTAGCCGACGCGACGACCATCTCGAATCCCGTTAGTTCGGGCTTGAGCTGGCGAACGATGCGATCGTGGCCTTCGCCGTCGGACCAGGTGTGGGTGAGCGTGGTGAACGCATGCGATGGCCGAGACAGCGCCGCGAGTCGTCGGGCTCGCTCGACGACGTTGCCGGCGAGGATGTCGCGCAGCATGGTCGTCTTGCCCGTGCCCGGCGGGCCGTTCACGCCCATCAGACCAGTGCTGCGCCCGAGGTCGTTCAGCGCTCGGTTGACGGCGAACTGCTGGCTCAGAGCCAGGGAGTGGGCTGGGTCAGCCGGCCACCGACCCTGAGGCAGGCGCTCGATCGTGGTGCCCGCGTCGACCGTGCCCGGGTGTGTGACGACATCGATCCGGTCGGACACGGGGAGTGACTGGTCGCCGGTGAGGTATGTGGTGAGACCAGCGCCGAGATCTCCGCGTGCCACATGGTCGCGCACGGCCGCGAGGTCGTCGAGGTAAAAGCTGTTCAAGAAGTCGGTGTCCGTGCCGTCCCCGGCTCGTCGTGCCGATACCGCCATGCTGTCGATGACGACGCGATCGTTCGCGAGGTCGTCGAAGCCAACGACTCCGGCAGCGAGATGGGACAGCTTCAGCAACTCGGTCAAGGAGTCCGAGTCCTGAGGCGGAGGCTGCTCGCGGCCATCGACATCACGGCGGGCGCCTTCACAGGCGTCGATCGAGTCGACGAACTCTTCCGCGGCCTCGTCGAACCCGACCATCCAGCCCGGGTTGCTCGGTCCTGGGTCTCGTGTCCGACCTGCAGCCCACAGCGCTGATGACAGAACCGCCGAGGCGGTGACCAGGCGACCGTCGTGATCGACCAGGAGCCCGGCACACGCACTCTCGCCTTCGGGCCGCTTGTCATAGGCATCAGGATCCTCGCCGAACACCCGCCCCAACGCCTCGTAGGTGGCCTCCAGCTTGTAGACACCCAGATACACGGTGTGCCGCCAGACCCTCCGGGCCCCATTGAACGGCTCGGGCGAAGCCAATGTCTCCCAGGGGAGAGGATCTCCCCTCCGCCACGCGATCACCTGACGGTCCGATGGGCGAGTCGCCCGACGTGTCAGCGCCGGCACCTGCTGCGGGCTGAACAACTCCAACATCCACCAGTACGTCAGTATCCGCAGCCGCTCATCGTTGCCCCGAGCACGTCCCATGATTCTCATCTTGCCCGTTCACCGTCCCGTCAGCAGGTGAGGCATGACACCGACGGCCCCGCAGCCCGAGTTCCGTTCCGCTTGACGGTGTCGCGGGGTCACCGTGATCGTCCAGGCGTGTACGTCGTGCCCTGGCTGGTCACTCGGGTCACGTGCGTCCCAACCTGCCAGGAGATGCGCCTGTGCGCGGGGCAGGAACCCGCGCACACACCGGTGTCCTGGCACCTGGTGACCAGTGTGGTCAGCGGGGCGTCGCGGGCGGTGCCGCGCGGCTGCGTGCTGGCACGCCCAGCAGCGGCAACGCCAGGTCCGCTCAGCTCCGGTATGCCCCGCCCGAGCGTCTCGGCACCTCGGCGAGGGCGAGGTCCACCCACGCCAGCACCTCGGCGGTGACCGGTGCGGCACACACTCCGGCACGGTCGAGCCACACCATCCCCTCCCGCCGGTCCACCTCGGGCAGGCCGTCGGCCCCCGCCCGCCACCCACCGGCCGGCACGGCGAAGTAGATGAGGTCGATGTGCTGGTGCCCCGGGGTGATGTCCTCGACCTGGATGCCCTCCGGCCGCACGAGCTGCCGGGGCGAGCCAGGTGCGTCGTGAGGTATGCCGGGGGAGCCGACGAGGTCCACGGCCAGGCCCGTCTCCTCCTGGGTCTCGCGGCGCGCCGCATCGTCGGGCAGCTCGTGCGGCTCGATGTGCCCACCCGGCGGCAGCCAGAGGCCCACCTTGGGGTGAGGGTGCAGCAGCACGTGCCCCTCGTGCACCACGAAGACCGCGACGGTGAAGTGCTTGCTGATCCCGTCCGGCGGCTCCCGGTCCTCGACTGCGCCCATGGCCAGCACCCTAGGTGCTGAGCGCGAGCCCCCCGACCGGCGGGCCTGCAGCGCAATTCTGGTGCCGGAGCGGCCCCGGTGACCGGTAGGGTTGGACGACCGCCGCCCGCGTGACGCGCGCGGCATACCCCAGACCCCGAGGAGCACCACCGTGTCCAGCCAGATCACCGTGAACGTCGCAGGCAGCGAGCGAGCGGTCGATCAGGGCACGACCGCGGCTGACCTCTTCGCCGACGACAAGCAGGTGGTCGTCGCGCGCATCGGCGGCGAGCTGCGCGACCTCCACCACGTCCTGCTCGACGGCGACGTCATCGAGCCCGTGCTGGTCGACGAGCCCGACGGCCTCGACGTCCTGCGCCACTCCTGCGCGCACGTCCTCGCCCAGGCCGTGCAGGAGACCTTCCCGGACGCCAGGCTCGGCATCGGCCCGCCCGTGCGCGACGGTTTCTACTACGACTTCGACGTCGAGGAACCGTTCACCCCCGATGACCTCAAGCGCCTCGAGAAGGCGATGCAGAAGATCATCAACACCGGCCAGACCTTCGCCCGCCGCGAGATCGACGACGACGCCGCTCGCGCCGAGCTGGCGGGGGAGCCCTACAAGCTGGAGCTCATCGGCTTGAAAGGCGGCGCGGCCGGCGAGGTAGCCGAAGGGGCGAACGTCGAGGTGGGCGGCGCTCAGCTGACCATCTACGACAATGTCGATCGTACCGGTCAGGTCGTCTGGGGCGACCTGTGCCGCGGCCCTCACCTGCCGAGCACCAAGATCATCGGCAACGCCTTCAAGCTGATGCGCAGCGCCGCGGCCTACTGGCGCGGCAGCGAGAAGAACCCGCAGCTCCAGCGCATCTACGGCACCGCGTGGCCCTCCAAGGAGGACCTCAAGGCCTACCTCGACCGGCTGGCCGAGGCCGAGAAGCGCGACCACCGCAAGCTCGGCGCCGAGATGGACCTCTACTCCTTCCCCGAGGTGCTGGGCGCGGGCCTGCCCGTCTTCCACCCCCGCGGCGGCGTCATCAAGCGCGAGATGGAGGACTACGTCCGGGCCCGGCACATCGAGGAGGGCTTCTCCTACGTCGGCAGCCCGCACATCTCCCGTGAGGAGCTCTTCTACACCTCCGGCCACCTGCCGTACTACAGCCAGGGCATGTTTCCCCCGATGGACGTCGACGGGCAGAACTATCGCCTCAAGGCGATGAACTGCCCGATCCACAACCTCATCTACCGCTCGCGCGGCCGGTCGTACCGCGACCTGCCGCTGCGCTTCTTCGAGTTCGGCACCGTCTACCGCGACGAGAAGTCGGGAGTGCTCTCGGGTCTCACCCGGGTGCGGATGATCACCCAGGACGACAGCCACTCCTACGTCACCAAGGAGGACGCGCCGGCCGAGATCCGCCACCTGCTGAGGTTCGTCCTCTCGCTGCTGGACGACTTCGGGCTGACCGACTACTACCTCGAGCTCTCGACCCGCGACGACGGCAACGAGGACAAGTTCATCGGGTCCGACGAGGACTGGGCGGAGGCGACCGCGATCCTGCAGGAGGTCGCCGACGAGTCCGGGCTGGAGCTCGTCGCCGACCCCGGTGGCGCGGCGTTCTACGGCCCGAAGATCTCGGTCCAGGCCCGCGACGCGATCGGCCGCACCTGGCAGATGTCGACCATCCAGTACGACTTCAACCAGCCCGAGCGCTTCGAGCTGGAGTACCAGGCGGCCGACGGCTCCCGTCAGCGCCCGGTGATGATCCACTCGGCCAAGTTCGGCTCGATCGAGCGCTTCATCGGTGTCCTGGTCGAGCACTACGCCGGGCAGTTCCCTCCGTGGCTGGCGCCGGTCCAGGTCGTCGGGGTGCCCGTCGCCGAGGACTTCTACGACTACCTCGACGAGGTCGCGGCGCGGCTCCTGGCCCACGGCATCCGCGTCGAGGTCGACAAGGGTGATGACCGCTTCCCCAAGAAGATCCGCAACGCGAGCAGGTCCAAGGCGCCGTTCATCCTCATCGCCGGCGGCGAGGACCGCGACGCCGCCGCGGTGTCCTTCCGCTTCCGCGACGGGAGCCAGGAGAACTCCGTGCCGGTGGACGAGGCCGTCGAGCGGATCGTCACCGCGGTCCGCGACCGGGTGCAGATCTGACCCAGCGCGCGCGAGGTCGCCCGGGAGACCGGCGCGGCGGCATACCCGTGTCCTAGGATCGGGCCAGCCGAGGGATCAGGAGCGCGCCATGACGACACCGGGGGAGTCCGCCCGAGCCGTCCGCGTGCGCGAGATCAACGACGACGAGGCGCTGCTGCTCGGCGCCCTGCACCAGCAGGCGCGGCTGCTCGTCGGGGAGGGTGCGGACGACCGCACCCATGTGCGGCTCTTCGCCCAGGCCTGGCACCGCCGGTATGCCGACTACCCCGCCTTCGTCGCCGAGCGCGGCGGCCAGCACGTCGGGGTGGCGCTCGTGCGCCGACCGGTGCTGCCGGACCTCGACCGGGTGCCCCAGCTGCTCGTCCTCACTCCGGTGGGCGAGGGAGCCGGTGACGAGGGGGTATGCCTCGCCCTGGCCCGCGCGGTCGTCGCGTGGGCGCGGGAGGCAGGGCACACCTCGGTCACGCTCGGCGAGCGAGTGGACCTGCCGCCGGTCGTCCTCGACGCCGTGCGCGCGGGCGTGCAGCAGGCCCGCGCGGTCACGGTGCCGACCCGCCCCTAGCGACCCAGCGGCTCGAGCACGAAGACCGGGATGAGCCGGTCGGTCTTCTCCTGGTAGTCGGCGTAGCTGGGGAAGGCCGCCACGGCGCGCTGCCACCACGCGTCGCGCTCCGGGCCGTCGGCGAGCTCCCGCGCACGCAGGGCCTGCTGGCTGGTGCCGTCCTGCACGAGCACGTCGCGGTTCTTGACGATGTTGTGGTACCACGCCGGGTGCTCGGGTGCGCCGCCCTTGCTGGCCACCGCGAGGTAGGCCCCGTCGTGCTCGACCCGCATGAGCGGGACCCGGCGCAGCATCCCGCTGCGCGCCCCGCGCATCGTCACGACCATGACGGGGCGGTCCTGGATCGTGGCGGCGTCCGTGGTGCCGGCGGCGTCGATGTCGCGCAGCTGCTTCTCCACCCACTCGCTCTTCTCCGGCAGGTATGCCGTGGGGTCACCGATCGCGGCGTCGCGCAGGTCGTGCTGGGGCTGGTTGTCGTCCATGCTGGGGCAACTCGGATCGACCCTCGACTGTTCCCGGTGGGCCCGGGCGGCCACGAGACCGGCGATCGCGGCCGCGGCCCCGGGGACACCGCGGTAGCCGGGGAAGGCATTGACGTCGACGAGCACCGGCCCGTCCGGCCCGAGGACGACGTCGACACCGGCGAGGTCGAGTCGACAGGCGCGGGCCGCCGTCAGCGCGAGACGGTGCAGCTCCGCGGACACCTCGAACGGCTCACCGGTCGTGGCATGGGCGCCCAGGAGCGGCGACGGCTTGAGCAGCCCGACGACCGTCGACCCGATGACGTAGAGCTTGCGGTCCAGCCCGTCGTTGGGCACGAAGGGCTGGGTGACGTAGGGCCCGGGGAAGGGAGGAGCCGCCGGGAGGTCGTCGGCACGACCGGCGAGGACCTCGGCACCCCGGCCCCGACCGCGGTGACGTCGCTTGACCACCCGCATCGCACCGGCGGCCTGAGCCAGCACCCGGACCAGTCGACGACCGGGGTCGAGGGCGGCACCGGGAGCCCTGCGGCGGCCAGGCGCTGCTCGAGTCGTTGGTGGCGCCGCAGCAGCCGCACCCCCGGCAGCGGGTTGAGGCAGTCGGCCCCGGCGTGGACGAGGGTGTCGACGACCGGCAGGGCCTCATAGCGGAGGCCGCGGTGCACCACCAAGGCGACCCGCGAGGCGTCGGGCGGCTCGTCACCGTCGTGCGGCCGGCATACCTCCACGTCCACGCCGTGACGCCCCAGCAGGCCGAACACCTCGGGGAAGATGCTCGAAGAGGACGGCGCCTTGCCGAGCACGAAGAGCGCGAGCGGGCGCTCGGGCGCCCCGGGGATGCGGGCCATGCGTCCTCCTCGACGACGGTCGACCCAGCATCACCGACGCAGGTGAGGCGCCGATGAGAGCGCCCCTAGACTGCCGACCATGACGGAGCACCCGAGCCCCGAGGCCGCCGACACCTTCGCCGGCTCGCGCGACGGCTTCGAGCGGCTGTGGACCCCACACCGGATGGCCTACGTCCGGGGTGAGCGGCCCAGCGCCGACGCCGGTGACGGCTGCCCGTTCTGCGTCGCCCCCGAGCGGGACGACGAGGAGAGCCTCATCGTGCACCGGGGCGTGCACTGCTACGTCATCCTCAACCTCTTCCCCTACAACCCGGGCCACCTCCTCGTCTGCCCCTACCGCCACGTCCCGCTCTACGTCGACCTCACCGAGGAGGAGACGAGCGAGTTCAGCGCGCTGACCAAGGCCGCGGTCCGGGCGATCCAGGCGGCGAGCAACCCGGCCGGCTTCAACCTCGGGATGAACCAGGGCGAGGTCGCGGGGGCGGGGGTCGCGGCGCACCTGCACCAGCACGTCGTGCCCCGCTGGATGGGCGACGCCAACTTCCTGCCGATCGTCGGGCAGACCAAGGCCCTGCCGCAGCTGCTGGCGGACGTCCGGGCCCAGCTCGCCGAGCACTGGCCCCGCTGAGAGGTAGGCCCGTGCACGCCCCCGCGCGGTCCGGGAGCACCCCCGTACGGCCGTAGACTGGGAGCCCTCGCCGGTGAGGCACGCGCAGCCTCGCCCCACGGCACATCCGCACCGCACGAGAGGCCCCCCTGGCATGTCCGAGCCCACCCAGCCCACCACCGGCACCACCCGCGTCAAGCGCGGCATGGCCGACATGCTCAAGGGCGGCGTCATCATGGACGTCGTCACCGCCGAGCAGGCCAAGATCGCCGAGGACGCGGGCGCCGTCGCCGTCATGGCGCTCGAGCGGGTCCCCGCGGACATCCGGGCCCAGGGCGGCGTCTCGCGGATGAGCGACCCGGACATGATCGACAGCATCATCGAGGCCGTCTCGATCCCCGTCATGGCCAAGGCCCGCATCGGCCACTTCGTCGAGGCGCAGGTGCTGCAGAGCCTCGGCGTCGACTACATCGACGAGTCCGAGGTGCTGACCCCGGCCGACTACGCCAACCACATCGACAAGTGGGCCTTCACCGTGCCCTTCGTCTGCGGCGCGACCAACCTCGGTGAGGCGCTGCGCCGGATCACCGAGGGCGCGGCGATGATCCGTTCCAAGGGCGAGGCCGGCACCGGCGACGTCTCCAACGCCACCACCCACATGCGCGCGATCCGCGGCGAGATCAACCGGCTCACCTCGCTGGCGCAGGACGAGCTCTACGTCGCGGCCAAGGAGCTGCAGGCCCCCTACGAGCTCGTCAAGGAGGTCGCCGGCTCCGGCAAGCTCCCGGTCGTGCTCTTCACCGCTGGCGGCATCGCCACCCCGGCCGACGCGGCGATGATGATGCAGCTCGGTGCCGAGGGCGTCTTCGTCGGCTCCGGCATCTTCAAGTCGGGCAACCCCGAGCAGCGCGCCGCCGCGATCGTCAAGGCCACGACCTTCCACGACGACCCGGACACCATCGCGGAGGTCTCGCGCGGCCTGGGCGAGGCCATGGTCGGCATCAACGTCGACGACATCCCGCAGCCGCACCGGCTCGCCGAGCGCGGCTGGTAGTAGCTGATTACGAGGCGATTCGGCCCACACCGCCGGCGTTTGGTGGTGTGGGTCCAGCCAGCCTCATGCGCTCAGCAGCGTGACCCATGCCGTGGTCCAAACTGGGTTCCAGCATCCGGGTGGTGCCTAGGGAATCACGCAGTGATGTGGTCGCTGCGCCCCTGACCGGGCAGCAGCCAACTTGGGGGCCGGGCGTTCGTTGGGTCAGTCGCTCGGACAAACCAGGTCCCTCGGCCCCGTCTCCCAAGGGATGTCGGTCCCCGCGTTTACCATGACCCTACGGATGAAGTGCCCCCAACCCGGCGGTGCACCCGGGTCAACAGGGGAGAGCATGTCGACCGTTGCGAACCGCACGTCCAGTCTCAACGCAGCGAAGGCGGCGAAGAACGACGAGTTCTACACGCAGTGGGCCGACATCGAGCGCGAGGTCAACGCCTACCTGGAGTTCGACCCCGACGTGTTCCGGGACAAGGTCGTGCTGCTCCCGTGCGACGACCCGGAGTGGAGCAACTTCGCGAAGTTCTTCGCCCTGCACTTCGTGAACCTCGGTCTAAAGAAGCTCATCTCGGCGTCCTACGCACCGGACAGCAACCCGGCGACCTTCTCCTATGAGCCGACGCTCTTTGAGCTGGACGACCCGAAGTTCGACCCCACGAAGTCGCGAGCCAACGGCAAGAAGTTCATCCTCGAGCCGAAGGACCTCAACGGGGACGACGTCATCAACATCGATGATCTCCATTGGGAGTACCTCGAGGGCGACGGCGACTTCCGCAGCGCAGAGGTGACCGCTCTTCGCGACGAAGCCGACATCATCATCACCAACCCTCCTTTCAGTCTTTTCCGCGAGTTTTTGACGTGGATACAAGAGGGCGGGAAGCAGTTCTCGATCATCGGCAATGAGAATGCCATCGCCTACAAGAACGTCTTCCGGCTGATCAAGGACAACAAGATCTGGAAGGGCGCGACGGCGAACAGCACCGACATGGTGTTCGCTGTGCCCAAGGGCACGGTGGTGAAGGAGGCGGACCGGCTCAAGGCCGAGAAGCTGGGCTACCCCTCGGACGGCGAGCACGAGTACACGCGTCTGGGGAACTCCTGCTGGTTCACCAACATCGAACACGGTCGGCGTCACGAGCCGTTGCAGCTCATGTCAATGGAGGACAACCTCAGGTACAACAAGAAATTGGTCTCGACTCTCGACGGTGGCACCGAGTACCAGCGCTACGACAACTTCGATGCGATCGAGGTCCCGTACACGGACGCGATCCCCTCCGATTACGACGGTGTGATGGGCGTTCCGATCACATGGCTCGCCAAGTACAACCCCGACCAGTTCGAGATCCTCGGCACCGACGAGACCGATTACGAGCCGACGAAGACCTACAAGTCCAAGCGCAAGGTCGTGAACGGCAGCCCGGTCAAGTCGAACACCGGGTCTGGCGGTGGTTACATCCGCGCCGAGTCGTTCGGGTCGGGTACCTTCTTCGACGTGGGTTACCCCGTCAAGAGGATGTACAAGCGAATCTTTATCCGTCACAGGAAGGCCGCCTCGTGAAAACCGAGATGAAGCACTACTCCGTCGAGGAGGTACTCGAGGGCTTCGTGTACAACGAGCTCGAGGGCAAGGGCCTATTCGGGCTGGGTGGCAAGCTGGTGATCCAGCCGGAGTATCAGCGCAACTACATCTACAACGACGGCAAGCGCGACGTCGCGGTCATCGACTCGCTGCTCAAAGAGTATCCGCTCGGGCTCATCTACTTCAACGTCGAGGGGCAGACGCTCGAGGTGCTCGACGGACAGCAGCGCATCACGAGCATCGGTCGCTTCGTGACTGGCAAGTTCGCCATCAAGGTCAGTGGAAGGGAGCAGACGTTCTCGTCGCTGCCCAAGGATCTTCAGAGCCGAATCCTGAACACGCGGCTCGACATCTACGAGTGCGACGGCACCGAGGACGAAATCAAGGCCTGGTTCCAAACAATCAACATCTCCGGCATTCCGTTGAACAAGCAGGAGCTGCTCAACGCGATCTACTCTGGACCCTTCATCACGAAGGCGAAGGCCGAGTACAGCAACTCGAACAACGCGAACATGCAGAAGTGGCGTTCGTACGTCAACGGAGACCCCAAGAGGCAGCAGATCCTCGAGGAGGCCCTCGACTGGGTCGCCTCCTCGCAGGGCATGACGATCGACGCGTACCTCGCGCAGCACCGGCAGGACCAGGACATCGTCCAGCTGAGGTCCTACTTTACGTCCGTCATCGACTGGGTCGGGAGCGTCTTCACGCGCCCCCCGGACACGGAGATGCGGGGTCTCGAGTGGGGCCGCCTCTACGAGCAGCACCACGGAACCTCCTACAACGCGGCCAAGCTCGAGGAACGGGTGAACGACCTGCGGGGCGACCCCGCGGTGAACAGCAGCAAGGGCATCTACGAGTACCTGCTCGGTGGCGAGACGAAGCCCCAGCTGCTCGACATCCGCCTGTTCGAGCCCAAGGACAAGCGCATCGCCTACGAGCAGCAGACAACGAAGGCCAAGGCCGCCGGCCAGTCCAACTGCCCGCTGTGCACGATCGCCGGGGACAGCAACAAGGCGCGGATCTACAACCAGACCGAGATGGACGCGGACCATGTGACGGCCTGGTCCAAGGGCGGGGCGACGGACCTGTCCAACCTGACGATGCTGTGCCAGACGCACAACCGCGCTAAGGGCAACAAGTAACTCCCGTCATCGGGGTGAGGGGGCGACAATGCCGAAGGGCGACAAGCTGCCGACCGTGTGGGAACGGCCCCCGCACACTAAGGCCAAGCACGACATCCTCACGCGGTACCTCGGCGCGTGGTTCGGCATCTTCGGGCTGAGCAGATACCACCAGCGGGTCAACGTGCTGGACGGTTTCGCGGGCCCCGGCCGCTACGACGACAACGAGCCAGGGTCGCCGGTGCTTACTCTCAACACGCTGCTGGATCACCGGTCGTTCCCTTCCTTCGGTGACACCACGTTCAACTTCGTCTTCAACGAGTGGAACGCCGAGAGGTTCGCAACTCTGCAGGGCGTTCTCGCCGACATGAAGACGGGCCGCGCGGCATGGCCGCAGAACGTGAAGGTCATCGAGCGCAACCTGAACTTTCAGGCACTGGCCCGTGAGCTGCTGGACTCCATCCCTGCTGGCAAGAAGCTAGCCCCCACGTTCGCGTTCGTCGACCCATTCGGCTACAAGGACGTGCCGATGGCGCTGATCCGCGATCTGGTCAGCCACTTGTCGTGCGAGCTCTTCATCTACTTCGACTTCAACAGCGTCAATCGGTTCGCGAACGCCGGCATCGTCGATCCGCACTTCACGGCGCTCTTCGGATGTGATGACTACAAGAACGCTCCCGCCTCGGACAACGGACGCGGCCAGTACATCCACGACCTGTATGAGCGGCAGCTGCGGCAGGAATGCCGCTTCGCCCACATCTGCAGCTTCGAGATGATCAACCAGAGCGGGCACACGGGCAGCTACCTCTTCTTCTGCACCCGGGACGACCAGGCCTACGACAAGATGAAGGAAGCGATGTGGAAGCTCGCTCCTGGCGGGGGCTACAGGTTCGACGACCGCCTCGCCGGGCGTCCTGTCCTCTTCGAAGACGAGGCCAATACCGGCCCTCTCCAGGACGTGCTGGCGCAGCACTTCGCGGGCCGCACTGTGCTGATCGAGGACGTCGCTGACTACGTCGTCACGAAGACGCCGTTCCACAGCGGCCAGGTCAAGAAGATGACTCTCAAGCCCATGCAGGAGGCGGGACGCATCTCCTCGCCGAATCAGAAGCGGAAGAACACCTTCCCCCACGGCACCTGGATCACGTTCGGCCCCGAGTAGCTGAGAGCCACTCTCGTTACAGTGCGGCAGCCAGGACTGGCATGTTGTCCCAGGTGCGGCCGTCGAGCTCGCGGCCGTTGGCTTTCGGCGTCCGTCCGCCCCACTGCTTGAAGAAGAAGGCGACCTCCGCCCGGACGCACTGGTCGCGGATGTCCACTACCCAGGCCGCGTCCATCGGCCGGGCCCTCGGACCGGACTCGCCGCCCGCGATCACCCAGTCGATCCTCTCGAGGTCGAGATCGGGCAGCGCGGTCAGCAAAGGCTCGCACGACAGAAAGCGCGTCGCCGCGGGAACAGCACGGAGATGGTCGATCCGATCGACGACGTCGAACGACTCGACCGAGACGCCTATCCAAAGGTTGTCAGGCCACTCGAGCTTCTCCGCGATGCGTGCCGTGCGGTGCGCGCGCTTAGTGAGTACCTGATACGTGTGCTGTGGAGTCTCGCGGATCACGTCGAAGACATCGCGGATGAAGGCCAGAGGCACCCTGGCGTGGAAGAGGTCGCTCATGGAGTTGACGAACACGATCTTCGGCGTCCGCCATCGATAGGGCTGCGACAACGACTTCGGATGGATCGTGACGCCGAAGCCGGGGCCCGAGGTTCGCGGATCGCCGTCGTTCTGGTACTTCTCAGCCCCCATCGCCTTGAGCCGTTTGGCCAGCGCGAGCGCGTAGCAGTTGTCGCACCCGGCGGCTACGCGGTCGCAGCCGGTGACGGGGTTCCAGGTGACCTCAGTCCATTCGATCCCGCTGTTGGTGGCCAATGGCCTCACCTCTCTCTTCCTCGAGCGTAGCCGTTCTGGGCGGGCACGAACATGACTAGGGGGCGCGGCACGCCGCACTGGCGTTCGCAGCGGAGAAGCTGACCTCGTGCGGGCACTGGATCGTGCCACTACCCTCCGACAGAATCGGCTTCGTAGTCACGTTCCGATGTCAAACGGTTGGCGGTCAGCCATCGTGCGGTCCAGAAGGAGCGCACGAGGGGGCAGGTACCCTTGTGGGGTTCGACACCAAGCAGACGAAGACTGTCGGCGAGCGTCACGTCGCGTCGGAACTGGCACGGCGCGGATGGGCTCCGGCACTCACTCGCGACGTGCTAGGGCGGACGGACATTCTCGCTGTGGACGGGGACGAACGGCCGCAGGTCGAGGCCCAAGTAGAGACCGCGAGAGGTAGTCGGATGGACCGCCTCAGTTCGGCTCTCGGTGCGACGACGCAGGTGCGCAGCGCGCACGACCGTGAGTACTTCGTCCTGGTTGCCGTGCCCGACGACGAGCGACTTCCTTAAGGACCTTCATTGTGCCGCGTTCGCATGTGGCCGCTGCGGCGTGGATCAGTCACATGTATTGGCTGACCGAGCCAGGTGTGTCGGCCGGGGAGCGCAACGCTCCGGTCGATCAGGCTCGGGTGCTTCTGCCGATCCTCGAACGATATGAGGATCGGTGGGACTTGCTGCACATCGATGAGCCGGATGCGCCAGTGCTCTTGCCCCTGGCAGACCGCGAGTTCGCCGCTGACGTGGGCGTGGGCCTGCCCGAAGACCACGTGTGGGGTGACTCAGTGCCAGCATAGTGAGGCGCTGAAGTCGCTGCTACGGGCGCTCGACAGCCTCGGCCTCGTCGAGCCACTCAAGTCGACGTCTCCTAGACCCGCAGCTACGACGCCGCCGTCTCCTCCCAGGATGTCAGCTCGGCGGCCGCCGCCAGCGGCTGATCTGTACGCGCGTCTTCGGCGAGGTCCCGCTCGCAAGCCTTCCGATCATCCGGTGGCAGTGCGAGCATCCAGGGAAAGAACATGGTGTTGCTCGCGTGCTCCATAGGCACGATCCTATGCCGCCGGCTCGATGACGGCCCAGGAATGTCAGTGCCCACGGTCACTCTGACCTCATGCCACGGAGGATGACGCCCGCGCTGGCGCGAGCAGCGATTCGGTCTGCGCAGCAGAAGCAGGCGATTGACAAGTACAACCGCGAGGTGCGCCTGCACAGCGGCGCGGTGAACAAGGCTGTCAACGACTTCAACCGCGAGGTACGTGCCTATAACGCCAAGGCGCGGGCACACAACTCCAGAGTCGAGAACCAGCGACAGCGGCTCAATCAGGAGATCCGGCGACTCCAGTCCCGCCGGACCCCGACGACGTTCGTCACCTACAGGACGTCGGTCACGACCCTGACACAGACATACATGGCGGCCGAGACACGTCTTGCGAGTGGACACCTGACGAACGCTGGACGCGAACTCGTCAACCGCGGCAGCGAAGAGGCCGGCAACAGCGTCTACCTGCTGAACGCCATGGATGGCGATGGCGCTGCCGAGGACGACCCCACCGAGGAGGAGCTTCGCGGCCCGAGTATCCAGTCAGAACTCGCGGCCTTCGGTCAGGATCCCGTGGACCGATGGACTGGCGCGCTGTTCTCTCTCAGCCCACGAAGCCCGATGCCGCGCGGCACTTCTGCACGAGCGCTCGCGAGGTTCTGATCGCGATGCTCGACCAGGAAGCACCAGATGCGGCCGTCCCGCGGAGCTTCCTGATTGCGACAAGACCGACAAGGGCCCGCCGACTCGGCGCGCGAAGGTCCGGTACCTGCTTGGGCGGAAAGGTATCGACGACAAGGCCCTGGAGGATCTCGTGGACGAAGACATGAACAACGTGCTCGCGTTGTTCCGGGATTTCAACGACGGCACGCATGGCCATGCGGGGCGCTTCACGGTCACGCATTTGATCGCCATTCGGATGCGTGTCGAGTCGGCGATCACGTTCATCCACGCCCTGTGCAGGGCCTAACGTTGGTACTCACTCAGAGCCCGGCCTCAGTCTTGCTGCGGCTGCGACCCGGTGTCCGCGCGCGTCGTTGAGACACTCCTGCTGCACCGCCGGTGGCAGCGAACCCAGATGGCCGCCATCTTCGTCCAGAACGTCGCCCAAGCTTCAGCCTCGGTGGTCGCCATATTGTTCGGCGCGAGGCCGCTCTGGTAACCGCACACGCACCCGCACGAGGGACACGCTCGGCCCGGGGTAGTCGGTCCACGGTCGATGGAAATTGCGCGCGCTCTTCCAAGGTACGGAGCGCACGCGCGAAGACCCCACCTATGCAGGCGGACAATCGGGACGGTGCCTGAGCACTGGACTAATCTCGTCGGTATGCCCATACGCGTAGCAGCACCTTGGTCCGACGCCCGAAGTTCGTCAAGAATGGACCACGGCATCAACGTCGACGACATCCCGCAGCCGCACCGGCTCGCCGAGCGCGGCTGGTGAGCCGGGCATCCCTCACCTGTCCCGCCGGACCGAGCGCAGCTGCATCGCCGCCCGCACCGTGAGCACGACCAGCGCCAGAAGGAGCGCCGCGCGTAGCGCGAGGCCTGCCCGTCCGCGATCGATCGGCCCGGGGTCGCTCACCTCCGCCCCGTCCAGCAGGTCGGCGGCGATGGACACCTCGACGATCGATGCGCCCGTCCAGCCGGGCTCTGCGACCAGCAGCTCCGTGGTCGAGCCGGTGCCCGCGTCGACCGACCACAGGTGCAGACGGTTGGTGGACCCCGCCTCCTGGTAGGCCGACACCAGGATCCGGTCCTCGCCGAGCCACCCGAGCGGTTCGGCCGTCAGGGCCACCTCGTTCGACCCCTCTGTCGCCCTCAGGTCCAGGTAGTAGGTCGATGTGACGGTCCCGTCCGCGAGCGTGTTGACTCTCAGCTCACCCCTGCTCCCGGTGACCACAGACCGTCCGTCTGGGCTGACGGCGGCCGGCCCGAGGTCGGGCCCCAGATCGAGGTCCTTCGCGACGACCCGCATACCGTCGGGGCTGCGCAGCTCGGTCCCCGCAGTCCCGGCCACGAGCACTCCCTCGCCGTATGGGAGCGGTGCGACGCCGGTGACGCTGGAGACGTCGGGCAGCGGCGTGGGGCCGGTGCCCTCGGCGGCGCTCAGGTCGGCTCGTCGCACGTCGTCGACGGCGAGCTGAGACGCGCTGGAGAGCCCGGCATACCTGTCGTAGACGCCCTCGACCAGCCCGACGAAGACCGACTGGCTGTCCGCCGACCATCCCAGCGGCACGCTCGAACGTCCCTCGGGTAACGGCCAGGTACGGACCGACCCGTCCTCGAGCGACACCGTGAAGAGGTCACCCTCGCCCCCACGTCCACCGACGGCGACGGTGCGTCCGTCTGGCGACAACAGGATCGGCCCTGGGTCACCCTGGTCGCTGGGCACGCTCGCGTCGTCGGCGGTGTCGAGGCGCCGGTAGGACGTCCCGTCGGCGCCCAGGGCGATGGCCTGCGGGTGATCCAGGAACTCGACCCCTGAGCCGTGGGTGAAGACCATCGACGCCGGGCCGGCTGGGAGCCGCTCGACGGTGGCCGGCACATGTGCGTAGGCCGGGAACGGGTCCGGCAGCACGGCGTGCGTCCCCGTGGCGGCGGGTGAGCGGTCGCGCTCGGCGACGTGCAACGGAAGGAGCAGCAGCACCAGTGTCACGGCCGCCGCCACGAGGAGCGGACCGACCGGTGGACGGCCTCGTCGCCGCACGGGCAGCGGCACGTCGGGCAGATCGTGCAGGAGTCCCTGCAGCGCCCGGACCGCGCGCTCGCTCTGCTGCGGGTTAGTCCTCGACATCGACGGCCTCCTTCATCCGCGCCAGACCACGGTGTAGGCGCGACTTCACCGTGCCTTCCGCCACCTTCAGCGTCGCCGCGATCTGCGGCACGCTCAGGTCGTCGTAGAAACGCAGCACCAGCACGGCCCGGTGCTCCGGCGAGAGCCGCCCCAGCGCCTCCCGCACGGCCAGCTGGTCTGCAAGATCGGTCTCGGTGAGCTGGTCGGCCCGACCGCGACGCCAGCGTTCCCAGTGGTTCAGGTATGCCTGGTGCCGGGCCCGTCGTCGCAGCCAGGACCTCCCTCGGTTGACCACGACGCGACGCAGCCATGCAGGCGCATCTCGCACGTCGTCGCGCTGCGAGAGGGCGAGCAGTGCCTCCTGCGCCAGGTCGTGCCCGGTCTCCAGGTCGCCCGTCACCGCCGCGCCGAGGCGCACCAAGGACTGGCGCAGCGACTCGGCCGGTGGTGCCGGACTCCTCGCCGCGTCCCTCGAGCGCGTCTCGCCGGGTGCGTCCACGGCCTCTAGTCTCCCCGCAGGGTCGGATCGTTCCCTCACGGACCTCGACCACCGAACACGTACCGCGAAGATCGTCAGTCGGCTCGCCACGTGGCAGGGTAGGCCCGTGCCCGATCCCTCGCCTGACTTGACCATCGGCGTCCTCGCCGTCCAGGGCGACGTGCGCGAGCACGTCGCGGCGCTCGGCGCCGCCGGAGCGGCGACGCGCCTGGTGCGCCGTCCGGCCGAGCTGGACGGCCTCGACGGGCTCGTGATCCCCGGAGGGGAGTCGACCACCATCGACCGGCTCTGCCGGATCTTCGGGCTGCACGAGCCGATCCGTCGGCTCATCGCGGGCGGGCTGCCGGTCTACGGGTCGTGCGCCGGGATGATCCAGCTGGCCGAGGAGATCCTCGACGGCCACGCCGAGCAGCAGAGCTTCGGCGGCATCGACATGACCGTGCGCCGCAACGCCTTCGGCCGTCAGGTCGACAGCTTCGAGGTCGACCTGGAGATCACCGGGCTGAGCGACCCCGAGCGGCCCTTCGTCGCCGTCTTCATCCGGGCGCCCTGGGTGGAGCGGCTCGGGGAGGACGTCGAGGTCCTCGCCGCGGTCGACGGCCACCCCGTCGCGGTCCGGCAGGGCCCCCTGCTCGCCACGAGCTTCCACCCCGAGGTGACCGGCGACCACCGGGTCCACGAGCTCTTCGTCAAGGCCTGCTCAGGCTGAGTCCGGCAGCACCATGAGGACGAGGTCGTCCGCGTGGTCCGGCACCCAGTCGGGCCGCACCGTGGTGACGTCGCGCCAGCCGCGCCGCAGGTAGAGCCGACGCGCGTCCGCGTGGTCGGGGAAGACGTCCAGGACCGGCAGCAGCGCCTGTGCGCGCGCCCAGTCGATGGCGGTCCCCAGGAGCCGGCCGCCCAGGCCGAGGCCCGCCCGACCCGGCCCGACGAAGAGGGTGGAGACGGAGCCGAGGCGGTGGAGCGGCTTACCGGTGGCGGCGGCGAAGGCCCGGCCGAGCTCCCCGTCGTCCACGCGGTCGACCGCGACATGCCCGGCGAGCGTGCCCCCCACCTCGACGACCCAGGCGGCCAGGTCGCGTCCGCGCGCGACGAACTGCTCGGCCGGCATGGGCAGCGGGTTGCGCATCGGGTAGCCCGTCGTGGGCTGCTGCGCGAGCAACAGCCGCGCCAGCTCCGGGACGTCGCCGTCCTCGCGCGGGCGGATCCGGACGTCGTCGGGGGAGGAGGGCACGGCACGCAGCCTAGGGTCGGACGGCCCGACCCTCAGCGCAGGTAGCGGTCCAACGCCCGCAGCGTGTCGTCGGTGATGCCGGAGGTGCCACCGAGGACGTACATCGACGAGGGCCGCAGGTGCGTGAGCGCGAGGTCGGCACCGCGCACGACCCGGTCACCGCTCGTCAGCACCAGGGGGGCGTCGTGCCGTCCCGCGAGCGCGGCGGCCACTAGGGCGTCCGGGTAGTCGGTGCCGAGCGCGACGAAGGACGGGTCGGTCCCCGGCGGGAAGGTCCGGGCGATCGCCGCCGCGGTGCGGTAGCGGTCCGAGCCGGACCAGCGCACGGCGCCGTCGGAGGCGTACCGCCCGGCGGCCCGCATCACCGCCCGGGAGACCGCGCCCTCGCCCCCGAGCACGACCACCTCGCGCGGTCGCAGCCGCGCCAGCGCCTTGGCGGTGCTCGGGTGCAGCTCGCCGGGGCGGGTCAGCAGCAGCGGAACCTGTTGGCCGTTGGCGACCGCGGCGCCGGAGAGCGCGTCGGGGAAGGCCTGGCCGCTGGCCAGCAGCACCCGGTCGACCCCGGCGGGGTAGTAGGCGGCGAGCGCGGCGGCGGTGCCGTAGCGGTCCTCCCCTGCGACCCGGTCCACCCTCCCGGTGCGGGCGTAGTCGCGCAGCTCGGTGAGGACGGCGCCGCTCACCGCACCCGTGCCCCCCAGCACCACGAGGCGGTCCGGCCGCAGCCGGTTCAGCGCGCGCTGCGTCGCGGCGGGCACGTCGCCCGGGCGGGTGAGCAGGATGGGCGCATCGTAGACCCCGGCCCGCGCGGCGGCCGCGAGCGCGTCGGGGTAGTCGCGGCCCGACACGACGTAGACGACCTCGAGCCCCGGTGACCACTGCTCCGCGACGGTCGCCGCGGTCGCGAACCGGTCGGCGCCCCCGAGCCGCACCGGCTCGGTCGGCGTCGGGGCCGGGGCGGCGAAGGTGAAGTAGTCGGAGGACAGGCCGTCGGAGTAGGTCGGCCAGTAGCGGGCGAGCATGAGGCCGCTGCCGGTCGCGTGGGCGTAGGTGTATGCGCCGCCCGCGGTGAAGCCCTCGACCCGCGCGGTGAGGACCCGGCCGCCCCAGGCCCCCACGCCGTCGCGGGTGAGGACCTGCACCCGCTCCACCCGGTGTATGCCGTAGCGCTGCTGCAGCGAGGTCCGCGGCAGCGAGGCGGTCCACCGGTGCCGGGGGTTGGCCGCGACCGCGTCGTAGGGGTCGCGCTGGGCGCGCAGGTAGTCGTGGCCGTTGCCGGAGGCGATGGTCTGCCCGCCCGTCGAGGCGGAGTACATCGTCGTGGCGAGCCGGCGCCCGTTGGGGAAGGCGAAGGTCAGGACCTGCCCGGAGGTGGCGTCGACCGCCGTCGTGTTGGCGGAGAACTCGTAGCTGCTCATCGTGCCGTCGGAGTGGCGGACGCCGCGGCCGCGGTAGGCCTGGCAGGCCGTGGAGTCGCAGATGTCGTAGTAGCCCGTGCTCGCGCTGCGCCTGGCGTAGGTGCGGGCGGCGACGGACTGGGCCCGCAGCGCCTGCTGGTGGAACGACGGGCCCATCTCGGCGGCGACGACGGAGCGCAGGTAGTGCTCCAGCGGGAGGTGGTTGACGGTGGCGAGCGCGGTGCTGCCGTGATGGGTGGCGGTCACGGCTCCGCGGTAGATGCGGGTCCCGGCGCCGGGCAGGACGACGTCGACCGTGCCCTCCGACGGCGAGCTGAAGGTCACCGGGCAACGGCGGGACATGCCCGAGGGCCACCACGCCGACCAGGAGGAACCGTCATACCCCTGCAGCACGCAGGACGTCGCGGAGGTGCCGGTCGCGCGGACCCGCCAGTGGGTCCGGCCCGCGGGCAGGGCCCACGTGGTGCCCCCGGCGGAGGCGCCCACCCGTTGCCCGGGACGGTGGGCGACCTGGGTCACGCCGTCGTGGTCGACGGTAAGGCCCACGGAGATGTCCGAGGACGCCCAGGTCTCCAACCGGGTGCCGGCGTAGTAGAACGCCAGGATCTTGTCGTGGCTGACGCCCTGGAGCCCCGCTCCGTGGGCACCCCACTGCGACATGCCGATGCGGTGGCCGTAGCCGCCGCCGGTGATGTCATAGCTGCCGTCGGCGGGCACGGGGTAGACCTCCGAGCCCGGCACCGGGGCGGGCAGCACTGGGCTGTCCGTGACCACGGTGGTCTCCCCGAGCTCCTCGGGCGTCTGGGGCTCGGTGACGGACTCCGCGCGCTGCGCGTAGGGCAGGGCGTCGGGGGACTCGGGCTCCTGCGGGTTCGCCAGGGTGGGTGCGCCCGTGACCAGGGACAGGACGAGCGCGAGGGTGAGCCCCACGATGGATGGTCGTCGCACGATGACTCCAGAGGTGGGTAGGCGCCTGGGCAGGGACATACCCGGGCGGGGCACCACTATGCGACACGAGGTATGCCTGGGGCAAGAGTGGCGGATGATCTCGTGCGCCCCGCGACGCGGGCCGCGGGCGGGGTGGCAGGTAACCTGGGTGGCCGGTGCGGCGCGCGCTCGGCGCCCGCACGTCCGACCCCGTACGCAGACCGAAGGACTCGAGGAGCAAACGATGAGTGGTCACTCCAAGTGGGCGACGACCAAGCACAAGAAGGCCGCGATCGATGCCAAGCGCGGCAAGCTCTTCGCCAAGCTCATCAAGAACATCGAGGTTGCGGCCCGCATGGGTGGGGGAGACCCGACCGGCAACCCGACGCTCTACGACGCCATCCAAAAGGCCAAGAAGAGCTCGGTGCCCAACGACAACATCGACCGAGCCGTCAAGCGGGGGTCGGGCGCCGAGGCGGGCGGGGCGAGCTATGAGGCGCTGGTCTACGAGGGCTACGCGCCCGGTGGCGTCGCGCTCTACATCGAGTGCCTGACGGACAATAAGAACCGTGCCGTCATGGAGGTCCGCACCGCGCTGACCCGCAACGGCGGGTCGATGGCCGACAGCGGCTCGGTCGCCTACCTCTTCGAGCGCAAGGGCCAGGTCGTGGTGCCCAAGGACCAGGAGGGCGGTGCGGCCAGCGAGGACTCGCTGCTCGAGATCGTGCTGGAGTCCGGCGCGGAGGAGGTCGAGGACGCCGGCGAGTCCTTCGAGGTCATCTCCGAGGCGGGCGACGTCGTGGCCGTGCGCACCGCGCTGCAGGACGCCGGGATGGACTACGACTCGGCCGAGGTGACCTTCGTGCCGAGCATGCAGGTGCCGTTGGACGCCGACGGCGCCAAGAAGGTCATCCGCGTCATCGACGCGCTCGAGGACTGCGACGACGTGCAGAACGTCTACTCCAACGCCGACATCTCCGACGAGGTCCTCGCCGAGCTCGACGCCGAGGACTGAGCGCCAGGTCGCGGGGCGTGTCGTGCGCCGGGTGCGTCAGCGTGGGCTTGTAGCGTGGGTCCGAACATCTGTCCACACGATCGACGGGAGCGGTATGCGTGTGCTCGGCGTCGATCCCGGTCTGACCCGGTGCGGCCTCGGGGTCGTGGAGGGGCTGCCGGGCCGGTCCCTGCGACTGGTCGAGGTGGGTGTGATCCGCACCCCGCCGACCGATGAGCCAGCCGAGCGCCTGCTCACCCTGCAGACCGAGCTCGACGAGTGGCTGGCCCGCACGACGCCGGACGCCATCGCCGTCGAGCGGGTCTTCGCCAGCACCCGCAACAGCAGCATCATGGGCGTGGCCCAGGCCTCGGCCGTGCCCATGCTCGCTGCAGCCCGGCTGGGGCTCCCGCTCGCGCTGCACACCCCCTCGGAGGTCAAGGCCGCCGTCACCGGCAACGGTCGGGCCGACAAGGCCCAGGTGACGCACATGGTCATCCGCATCCTCACCCTGGAGCAGGCGCCGCGGCCGGCCGATGCCGCCGACGCGCTGGCCCTGGCCATCTGCCACCTGTGGCGTGGTGCGGCGCTGGCCCGGGTGGATGACGGCACACCGTCGCGCAACCGGCTCCAGGACGCCGAGCTCGAGGCCTCCCGCTCCGCCCCTAACCGGCTCGCCCAGCTGCACGCCGAGCACCGCACCGCGGCCCGTTCGGCGGCCTCCCGCGCCTCGGCGCGGGCGGCGGGCCGCCCCACCACCGTCACCAGCAGGAGGAACCCCCGGTGATCGCCTCGGTCCGCGGACCCATCCGTCACGTCGGCCTCGACCATGTCGTCGTGGAGGTCGGTGGTGTCGGCCTGCTCGTGCACACCACCCCGGAGACCGCGGCGGGCTGCCGCACCGGTCAGGAGCTCACCCTGGAGACGACCCTCGTCGTCCGCGAGGAGTCGCTCACCCTCTACGGCTTCGACGGCGCCGACGCCAAGGCGCTCTTCGAGCAGGTGCAGACCGTGAGCGGGGTCGGCCCGCGGCTGGCGCTGGCCATGCTGTCGGTGCACTCACCCGGGGCCGTGCGGACCGCGCTGGCCCAGGGCGACCTCGTCGCCCTGACCAAGGTGCCGGGCATCGGCAAGAAGTCGGCCGAGCGGCTCGTGCTCGAGCTCAGGGACAAGATCCTGGCCCTCGGCGTCGAGCCGGGGCTGGCCGGTGGGGGAGCGGTCGCGGCGGCCGGCGGTGAGGACGCCGTGCAGACCCAGGTGCGCGAGGCGCTGCAGGGCCTGGGCTGGACGGCCAAGCAGGCCGAGGGTGCGCTCGACACGGTCGCCAAGGGTGCTGAGGCGCCCACCGACGTGGCCGCGCTGCTGCGTGCCACCCTGCGGGAGCTCGGCCGGTGAGCGGCGCGGGCGGGGCCGCCGCCGACGGGTCCTACGAGGTCGAGGTGCCCGAGGAGTCGCTCGCCGGGACGGAGCGCGTGGTCGATCCGTCGGGCACCGATGAGGAGCGTCGGATCGAGGCCGCTCTGCGGCCCCGCCGGCTCTCGGAGTTCCCCGGCCAGCAACGGGTCCGCGACCAGCTCGGCCTCGTGCTCGAGGCCGCGCGGCGGCGCGGGAGCCCGCCCGACCACGTGCTGCTCTCCGGGCCGCCCGGGCTCGGCAAGACGACGCTGGCCATGATCATCGCCGGTGAGCTGGAGCAGCCCATCCGGATCACCAGCGGCCCGGCCATCCAGCACGCCGGAGACCTCGCCGCGGTGCTGTCCTCGCTCGTCGAGGGGGAGGTGCTCTTCCTCGACGAGATCCACCGCATGTCCCGGCCGGCCGAGGAGATGCTCTACCTCGCCATGGAGGACTTCCGGGTCGACGTCATCGTCGGCAAGGGGCCGGGTGCGACCGCCATCCCGCTGGAGCTGCCGCCGTTCACCGTGGTCGGCGCCACCACGCGCGCCGGGCTGCTGCCCGCGCCGCTGCGCGACCGCTTCGGGTTCACCGGCCACCTCGACTACTACGCCACCGCCGACCTCGTGACGATCCTGCACCGCAACGCCGCGCTGCTGGAGATCGAGGCCGACGAGCCCGGGATCACCCAGATCGCCTCCCGCTCCCGCGGCACGCCCCGCATCGCCAACCGGCTGCTGCGCCGGGTCCGCGACTGGGCGCAGGTGCACGGCCAGCACATCGTCGACGAGCCGGCGGCGATGGAGGCGCTGGCGCTCTTCGACGTCGACGCGCTGGGCCTGGACCGCCTGGACCGCGCCGTGCTCGAGGCGCTGTGCACGCGCTTCCGGGGCGGCCCGGTCGGGCTCTCCACGCTCGCCGTGGCGGTCGGGGAGGAGCCGGACACCGTCGAGACGGTCGCCGAGCCCTACCTCGTCCGCGAGGGCTTCATGATCCGCACCCCCCGCGGGCGCGCCGCCAGCCCGGCCGCGTGGAGCCATCTCGGGCTGACCCCGCCCGCCGGGTCCGGTCAGGAGGTGCCGGGGTCGGGCACCCCGGGCCGCTTCCGCCGCGACGACACCGACCCCGCGACCCTGCCGCTGGGCGAATGAGGTGGACACGGCATACCCGCCTCTTTGGCCGCCCCGGCGGACTCACCTAGACTGCCCCGGGTGCCTGCCGCGCGCGTCAGCGTGAGGGCGGGACGACGGCGTCGCACCGGCGCCCCACGAGACACGCACCTTCGAAGGGTCACTCCATGACACTGGCGACCGGCGCCGCTGCGGGCGCGGGAGGCTCCGGCCTCACGATGCTCATCCTGGCACTGCCGATCCTCTTCCTGCTGTTCCTCATGTTCAGCCAGCGACGGAGGGCCAAGGCCGTCACCGACGCCCAGGCGCAGTTCCAGCCGGGGCAGGAGGTCATGACGACCTCGGGCATGTATGGCGTCGTGCGGGCCGTCGAGGGCGACATCATCCACCTCGAGGCGGGCGGGGCGACCTTCCGCTTCCAGCGCCGCGCGATCCTGCCGCTGACCATGGTCGGCGGCAGCTCCGCGCCCACCTCCTCCCCGGACGCCGAGGGCCGCACCGGCACCACCGACGGCGACGAGGAGCCCCAGCGATGACGACGTCCACCCCGGCGCCGCGCCGGGACGAGGACCTGCCCGGCGCGGGGGAGCGCGGCGGTCGCCGCCAGCGTGCCGGTCGAGGCGGGCGGCCGCCGCGCCGCCGCAACGCGCGGCTCCGTGGCCCGCTGCGCACGCTGCTCAGCCTGCTCGTCGTGACCCTCCTCCTCTTCGGCGGCATCGGCGCGGCCCGCCTCTGGGCCGAGCCCGCCGCCTCGCTCACCCCGCAGCTGGGTCTCGACCTCGCCGGCGGCCGCCAGATCGTCATGGCGCCCCTCACCGAGGAGGGCGACGCCGTCTCCTCCGAGCAGCTCGACCAGGCCATCGACATCATCCGTCGCCGTGTCGACGGCGGCGGCGTGACCGAGGCCGAGGTCACCCGGATGGGCCAGAACGTCTCGGTCGCCATCCCCGGCAACCCCACCGCAGCCCAGGTCGAGGCGCTCAGCCGTTCCTCCCAGCTGCGCTTCCGCCCGGTGCTCGTGGCGCAGCCGACCGGCCCGCAGGCCGAGGCGCCGCCGCAGCGGACCCTGCCGCTGCCGCCCAGCCTCATCCAGGAACAGCTCGAGGAGCTCGAGCAGTCCCAGCCGCCCGCCGAGGGTGAGACCGAGGGCGACAGCGTCGACGAGGGCGCGCCCGACCAGGGCTCAACCGATGAGTCCGAGCAGACCGAGGGCAACCGCGGCGGCACCCGGCTCAGCGCCAGCGACAGCGACGCCGCTGCCACCGAGGCACCGGGGGTGCCCGCCGAGGACGGCGCCGACACCACCGCGCCGCCGCAGGAGGAGACGGCACCGCCCGCCGACCCCTCCAGCCTGGCGCAGATCACCCCCGAGCTGTCCGAGCAGTTCTCCTCCCTGGACTGCGCGGCGGAGGGCGTCGCCCAGGAGGTCGCGGCCGCCCCGGCCGACGAGCCGACCGTCGCCTGCTCCGCCGAGGGGGACGAGAAGTTCATCCTCGGCCCGGTCGAGCTGACCGGCAGCAGCGTCACCGACGCCAGCGCCGGGCCCGAGACCGTCCAGGGTGGCGCCGTCACCGGCCGCTGGCAGGTCATCCTCACCTTCGACGGCGAGGGCGGACAGACCTTCGCCGACATCACCTCCCGCCTCTTCGGCTACCCGCAGGGGGAGGCGCAGAACCGCTTCGCGACCGTCCTCGACGGTCAGGTCATCACCGCCCCGACCGTCAACGGGGTCATCTCCGGCGGCACCGCCACCATCTCCGGCGACTTCACCCCCGAGGAGTCCCAGGGGCTGGCCAACCAGCTGAAGTTCGGTGCCCTGCCGCTGAGCTTCGAGGTCCAGACCTCCGAGCAGATCAGCCCGACCCTGGGCGGTGAGCAGCTGCGCTACGGCGTCATCGCCGGCGTCATCGGCCTGCTCCTGGTCTTCGCCTTCATGCTCGTGCAGTACCACGCGCTCGGCCTGGTCGCGATCGGCTCGCTCATCGTGGCCGCGCTGCTGACCTACGGCTCGGTGACCCTGCTCGGCTGGGCCAACAACTTCCGGCTCACCATGGCCGGGGTCACCGGCCTCATCGTCGCCATCGGTATCACGGCCGACAGCTTCATCGTCTACTTCGAGCGCATCCGTGACGAGGTGCGGGCCGGGCGACCCCTGCGGTTCGCCGTCGACACCGGCTGGGACCGCGCCAAGCGGACCCTCATCATCTCCGACCTGGTCAACCTCCTGGCCGCAGCGGTGCTCTACCTCCTCTCGGAGTCGGGCGTCAAGGCCTTCGCCTTCGCGCTGGGCCTCACGACGGTCATCGACCTGCTCGTCGTCTTCATGTTCACCCACCCGCTGGTGAGCATCCTGGCCAACACGCGCTTCTTCGGCGAGGGCAAGAAGTGGTCGGGGATGGAGCCCGAGCGGCTGGGCGCCAAGCGCTCGGCCTACCTCGGCCGGGGTCAGACCCGCGAGCCCGACGTCATCGCCCCCGGGCGCCGGCGGCATACCCGCGAAGAACTGGAAGGCGGTGTGGTCTGATGTCGCGCTTCTCCCGCCTCGGCAACGACCTCTACTCCGGCGCACGCTCCTACAACATCGTCGGACGCCGCACCGTCTGGTACCTCGTGTCGGCGGTGCTCATCGCCGTCTCGCTGTTCGGCCTCTTCGGTCGTGGGCTCAACTTCGGCATCGAGTTCAGCGGGGGCTCCGAGCTGCGGGTCAGTGGCATCAGCAGCCAGGAGATCGAGGGCTACGAGCAGGACGCCGAGAGCGCGCTCGAGCCGGTCGACCCTGGCGGCACGACGACGATCACCCGGATCGGCGACGACACCGTGCGCGTCCAGACCGGCGAGCTCAGCAGCGACGACGCTGAGACGGCCCGGGCCAACCTCGCGGAGACCTTCGGGGTGGAGACCGCCGATGTCACGAGCTCCTTCGTCGGCCCGTCGTGGGGCGAGACCGTCACCCAGCGGGCCCTCATCGCCCTGGTGGTCTTCCTGGCCCTCGTCACGCTCGTGCTCACGTTCTACTTCCACACCTGGAAGATGGCGGTGGCGGCCCTCGTCGCGCTCATCCACGACGTGCTCTTCACCATCGGCATCTACGCCCTGCTCGGCATCGAGGTCTCACCGGCGTCGGTCATCGGGTTCCTCACCATCCTCGGCTACTCGATCTACGACACCATCGTCGTCTTCGACAAGGTGCGAGAGAACACCGACCACGCCTTCGACACCAAGCGGGAGACCTACGGCGAGGCGGCCAACCATGCCGTCAACCAGACCCTGGTGCGCTCCATCAACACCTCGGTCGTGGCACTGCTGCCGGTCGCGGTCATCCTCGTCGTCGGGATCACGCTCATCGGGCCGGGCACCCTGGTCGACCTGGCCTGGGCCCTGGTCATCGGCATCGCGGTCGGCACCTTCTCCTCGATCTTCATCGCGACCCCGCTGCTCGTGCAGCTGCGCGAGGGGGAGCTGACCGTGCGCAAGCACGACGCGCAGGTCACCAAGCGTCGTGCGCGCCACGACGCGCGATCCTCCAGCGCGGGGCACGACGACGCGCTGCTGGACCCGGCCGAGTCCGCGTCCGAGACCGGTGACGGGGCTCTCGTCGGCGCCGGCGCGCAGGACACCGCGGCCCGTGCCGACGGTGGTGCGGGCCAGGGCACGGCCGCGCGGGCCGAGGCGGCCCCCGGTCGCCAGCTGCACCCCTACGCCCAGCGGGGTCCCCGCAACCAGCCCAAGCGCAAGCGCCGCGGACGCTGAGGACGAGGCAGGACACCATGGCGACCCCAGACGCCCAGCTCGCCGCCGACGTCCTCGCGGGGATGCGGGATATCCCGGACTTCCCCGAGGAGGGCGTGGTCTTCAAGGACTTCACCCCCGTCCTGCTCGACACGTCACTGCGTGACCGGATCGTGCAGGACACCGTGCAGCGCCGTCGCGGCCAGGTCGACGTCGTGGCCGGCATCGAGGCGCGCGGCTTCATCCTCGGCTCGATGATCGCCCACGCGCTCGGCGTGGGCTTCGTGCCGGTGCGCAAGGCGGGCAGGCTGCCCGCCGCCGTGCACCGCCAGACCTACACCCTGGAGTACGGCACGGCCACCCTGGAGATCCACCAGGACGCCGTCTCCCACCAGGAGCGGGTGCTCGTCGTCGACGACGTGCTGGCCACCGGCGGCACGCTCTCGGCGACCTGCGAGCTCATCGAGCGCTGCGGCGCGAGCGTCGCCGCCATCGAGCTGGTCCTGGAGATCGAGGCGCTGTCCGGTCGCGACAGGCTCGCGGCCTACGACCTGCACTGCCTCACCAGCGTCTGAGCCCGCCCGCCGGTGCCGTCACCGGCGTGCCGACCGCCCCCCGCCAGCACCTATGATCTGTGCATGAGCGAGCCGGCACCCACGACACCGCCCGCGAGGGTGGGGGGTGGCCTGCGGCCGCGCTGGGCCCGCCTCGGTGGCACGCGCGCCTCGAGCAACCCGGCGCTGGAGCCGCTGCTCCGCTCGGTCAAGGCGACCCACCCCAAGGCTGACCTCCCGCTCGTGGAACGCGCGTACGCCGTCGCCGACGAGATGCACAAGGGCCAGCTGCGCAAGAGCGGTGACGCCTACATCACCCACCCGCTCGCGGTCGCGACGATCCTCGCCGAGCTCGGTATGACGCCCTCGACCATCGCCGCGGCGCTGCTGCACGACACGGTCGAGGACACGCCATACTCCCTGGCGCAGCTGCGCCGCGACTTCGGCGACGAGATCGCGATGATGGTCGACGGGGTCACCAAGCTCGACAAGATGACCTACGGCGACGCGGCGCAGGCCGAGACCGTCCGCAAGATGGTCGTCGCGATGGCGCGCGACATCCGGGTGCTCGTTATCAAGCTGGCCGACCGGCTGCACAACGCCCGGACCTGGCGTTACGTCTCCGCGGAGAGCGCCGCCCGCAAGGCGTCGGAGACCCTGGAGATCTACGCCCCGCTCGCCCACCGCCTGGGGATGAACACCATCAAGTGGGAGCTGGAGGACCTCTCCTTCGCCCAGCTCTACCCCAAGGTCTACGACGAGATCGTGCGCATGGTCGCCGACCGGGCGCCGGCGCGGGAGGAGATGCTCTCGCGGATCCGCGGGGAGATCTCCGAGGAGCTGAAGTCGACCAAGATCCGGGCCACCGTCACCGGTCGCCCCAAGCACTACTACTCGGTCTACCAGAAGATGATCGTGCGGGGGCACGACTTCGAGAAGATCTACGACCTGGTCGGCGTGCGCGTGCTCGTCGACTCGATCCAGGACTGCTACGCGGTGCTCGGCGCCCTGCACAACCGGTGGAACCCGGTGCCCGGGCGGTTCAAGGACTACATCGCGATGCCGAAGTTCAACATGTACCAGTCGCTGCACACGACGGTCATCGGGCCCGGGGGCAAGCCGGTCGAGATCCAGATCCGCACCTTCCAGATGCACCGTCGCGCGGAGTACGGCGTCGCGGCGCACTGGAAGTACAAGGAGCAGGGGCCGGACGGCGCCCGCGCCGCCGCCGGCGTCGACGGAGGCCCCGGAGCGCTCGAGGGGATGCAGTGGTTGCGCCAGCTCATCGACTGGCAGCAGGAGACCTCCGACCCACTGGAGTTCCTCGACTCGCTGCGCTTCGAGATGGGCGCGGCCGAGGTCTACGTCTTCACCCCGGACGGTGACGTCATGGCGTTGCCCGCGGGAGCCACGCCCGTCGACTTCGCGTATGCCGTCCACACCGAGGTCGGGCACCGTTGCGTCGGGGGGCGGGTCAACGGCAAGCTCGTTCCGCTGGACTCCGAGCTCACCAACGGCGACGTCTGCGAGATCATCACGAGCAAGGCGCAGGACGCCGGCCCCAGCCGTGACTGGTTGAGCTTCGTCAAGAGCGCCCGCGCCCGCAACAAGATCCGCCAGCGGTTCACCCGCGAGCGGCGCGAGGAGATGGTCGACTCCGGCAAGGACGAGATCGCCAAGGTGCTGCGCAAGCAGAAGGCCCCGCTGCAGCGACTCATGAGCCACGACACGCTGACCGCCGTGGCGCAGGGGCTCAACTACCGGGACATCGACGGACTCTTCGCCGCCGTGGGGGAGGGCCATGTCTCGGCGCAGCACGTCGTCAAGCAGCTCACCGCGACGCTCGGGGGCGAGGACGGCACCGAGGAGGACCTCGCCGAGGCGGTGCGTCCGCGGCGCGGACGGGTCACCCAGTCCGACCCCGGGGTCACCGTCGTCGGCGCCGACGACGTCTGGGTCAAGATCGCCAAGTGCTGCACCCCGGTGCCGGGCGACCCGATCCTCGGCTTCGTCACGCACGGCAAGGGCGTCTCGGTGCACCGCACCGACTGCACCAACGCCGCGGAGCTGCAGGCCAAGTCACCCGAGCGGATCATCCGCGTGGCGTGGGCCCCGACCTCGAGCAGTCTCTTCATGGTCAACATGCAGGTCGAGGCGCTGGACCGCTCGGCGCTGCTCTCCGACATCACCCGGGTGCTCTCCGAGCAGCACGTCAACATCCTGTCCGCCTCGGTGCAGACGAGCCGCGACCGGGTGGCGCTGTCCAAGTTCACCTTCGAGATGGCCGACCCGTCACACCTGGAGTCGGTCCTGCGCGCGGTGCGCCGGATCCCGGCCGTCCTCGACGCCTACCGCGTCACCGGCACGACGAGCACCGACCCGCACCGACGCACCCAGCCCTGAGGGTCAGGCAGGGGCGAGGAAGGCGGCCAGGGCCGCGGCATACCCGGCCTGGTCGAGGGTGCCGCAGATCTCCCGCGTGGAGTGCATCGACAGCACCGGTGCGCCGAAGTCGACCGTGGTCGCGCCGGTGAGGGCGGAGGTGACCGGCCCGACCGTGGAGCCGCAGGGCAGGTCCGAGCGGGTGACGAAGGTCTGCATGGGCACGCCCGCCTGCTCGCACGCCAGCGAGAAGGCCGCCGCCCCGACGGAGTCGGTCGCGTAGCGCAGGTTGGTGTTGACCTTGAGCACCGGCCCGCCGTTCATGAGGATCGGGTGCTCGGGCTCGGCCCGGTCGGGGTAGTTGGGGTGCGTGGCGTGGGCCATGTCGCCGGAGGCGATGACCGAGCCGGCCAGGGCGCGCCAGTAGTCCCTCCCGACCGCCGCCGGCCGCCAGGACGATCCGCTCCAGCCAGGCGGGGAGGAAGGTCGACTGGGCGCCGCGCTCGGAGCTGCTGCCGACCTCTTCGTGGTCGAAGAGCACGATGACGGGCACCGTGGAGGCACCACCGGGCTCGGCGACCGCCTGGAGCAGGGCCCGCACCGCGGCATACGACGTGGCGAGGTTGTCCAGGCGCCCGGAGGCGACGAGCTCACCCTCGCCGCCGATGCGACGGGCCGGGGTGAGGTCGTGGGTCATCGCGTCGAAGCCGAGCAGGTCCTCCGGCGCGGTCCCGACCTGAGCGGCCAGCCACTCCCGGAACGTGCGCGGCGCGTCGCCACCAGGGCTCCAGTGCGGCGCGAGGTGCTGCTGGTCGTTGAGCTTGAGGCCGTCGGTGCGCACCGTGCGGTCGAGGTGGATCGCGAGCTGGGAGACCCGCAGCAGCGGGTCGTCGCAGCGCCAGAGGCGGCGGGAGATCCCGCCCGGGGCATCGGTGTTGCGGACGGCGACCCGCCCCGACAGCCCGAGGTCACGGTCCAGCCAGGAGTTGGTCAGCGCGCCGCCGTAGACCTCGACACCCAGCATCTGCCACCCGGAACGGCTCCAGTCCGGCTGCGGCTTGATGCGCAGGTTGGGGGAGTCGGTGTGGGCACCGACCACGCGGTATGCCGTGTGCGCAGGCCGGTCCGTCGGCAGGTGGGCCGTGGACCACGCCAGGAGCGACCCGCCCCGCAGCACGACGTAGTGACCCGGCTCGGTGGGGGTCGGGTCGACCTCGTCGATCTCGGTGAAGCCGGCCCGGACCAGGAGGTCGGCCGCCGAGCGCACCGCGTGGAACGGCGAGGGGGAGGCGTCGAGGTAGGCGCACAGGCCGTCGGCGACCTCGCCGACCTGGGTGGCGAGGCGGGTCAGGGAGCTCACCGGCCGAGACCCCCGCGCGCCGAGTCCAGCCAGAGCTTCTTGGTGGCCAGCTCGGCCTCGAGGTCGGTGACCTTACGGTCCTCGCCGGCCGCTCGCGCGGCCTCGAGGTCGGACTCCAGCCCCTGGACGGCGCGCTCGAGCTGGTCGACCATCGACCGGGCGCGCGCGTTGAGCTCGGGGTCCGAGCGCTTCCACTGCGAGTCCTCGATGTCGCGGACCTTCTGCTCCACGGCGCGCAGGCGGTTCTCGACCCGCTTGATGTCGCCGCGGGGCACCTTGCCCGCGGCGTCCCACCGGTCCTGGATGCTGCGCAGCTGGGCCTTGGCCTGGTCGAGGTGCTTTTCGTCGACCGTGACCGCCTCGGCCTCGACGAGCAGCGCCTCCTTGACCTTGAGGTTCTCGGAGAACTCCGCCTCCTCGGCCGCCACGACCTCGTCCTTGGCGTCGAAGAAGGAGTCCTGCGCGGCCTTGAAGCGGGCCCACAGCGCGTCGTCGTCGGCGCGGGAGGCGCGACCGGCGCGCTTCCAGTCCTGCATGAGGCGCTTGAAGGCACCGGCCGTGGCGCCCCAGTCCTTGCTGGCGGCCAGGGTCTCGGCCTCGCGGACCAGTCGCTCCTTAGTGGCCTTGGCGTGCCCGTGCTCCTCGTCGAGCTGGGCGAACCACGTCTTGCGCATCCTGTCGAAGGCGGAGCGGGCGTGGCTGAAGCGCTGCCACAGGGCGTTCTCGGCGTCCTTGTCCAGGCGCGGACCGGAGCGCTGGTGGGCCTTCCACTCCTCGAGCAGCTCCCGGATGCGGGTGCTGCTCTGCTTCCACTGGATCTTGCCCGGGTCGGTGCCAGCCAGCTCCTCCGCCTCGGCGACGAGCTTCTCGCGCTCCTGCACGGCCTGCGCCTTGGCCTTGACCCGCTCCTCCTGCTCGGTGCGGGAGCGGGTCTTGACCTCGGCCTCCAGCTCCTTGACCACCGACTCGAGGGCGGCCAGGTCGCCGACGACGTGCGCCTCGCCGATCTGCTCCTTGAGGTGCGCCAGGGACTGGCGTGCGTCGTGCGCGGACACCTCGGTGCCGGCCAGGCGGGCCTTGAGCAGGTCCGCCGAGGCGAGCATCTCGTCATACTTGCGGGCGAAGTAGGCCAGCGCCTCCTCCGGCGTCGCGCCGGGGTAGGAACCGACCTCGCGCTCGGAGCCGTCGGCGGCGACGACGAAGACCGTCCCGTCCTCGGCGACGCGGCCGTGCTTCATCGACTCGCTGGGGTCGGGGTGGTGCTCGGGCGCGGCGGCCACGGCGCCCGCGGCCGGCTGCGGCGCTGCGGGCTTGCGGGCGGCGAACATCGCGGGGGAGGGCGCAGCGGGTCGCGGAGCCGCCGGGGCCGTCGGGGCCTCGGGCTCGGCCGGGGTGTCCTCGACGGGAGCCGCGTCGGGCGTCTGCGTCACGGTCTCGGCCTGGGCGGCTTCGGGCTCGGTCGCCTGGGAGACCTCGGATGCCTCGTGCGGCTCCTCCGCGGGGGCTTCGACCTTGGTCGGCTCAGTTGCCTCGGAATCCTCGGCGGGCTCGGGCTCGGGCTCCTCGGCGGGAGCCTCAGGCGCCTCAGGTGCGGGCTCGGAGGTCCCCCGCGGCTCCTCGGCGGGCGGCTGGGCCTGCGCCCCCGTCGGGGCGTCCGGCGCGCTCTGGGGCTCCACGTCCTGCGTGGCGGCGACCTGGGGCTCGGCGCCCTGGTCGTCGGGCTCGGTCGGGGAGGGCGTCTGCTCGGACATGGTGGTGGCCTCTCGGATAGGGACCGCGAGCACGACCATCGGGGCCGCCTCGACATGGCGTTGACGCCACGACCCTACCCAACGCGGCGTCGCCTGGCCCGGGCGAGGTCCGAGGCGCCCGGGTGCGTAGGGTCACCAGCATGTTCGTCCGCAGCATCGTCGCCGACGCCTTCGCCACGAACTGTTACATCGTGGCCCCCGCCGAGGGGGAGGAGTGCATCGTCGTCGACCCCGGCATCGGCGTCGAGAACCGCGTCCAGGACCTCCTCGCCGAGCACCGCCTGCGCCCCGCCGCGGTGCTCCTCACCCACGGTCACCTCGACCACGTGTATGCCGTGACGCCGGTGTGCGCGGGCACGACCGCGGTGAGCCCCTACATCCACACCGACGACCGCTACCGCCTCCGCGACCCGTTGTCGTCGCTGAGCCCCGAGCTGGTGCTGGCGATGGAGCAGCAGTTCGGCCGCCGCTCGACGTGGACCGAGCCGGAGGACGTCGTCGAGCTCTCCGACGCGCAGGACCTCCAGATCGCGGGGCTGCGGATCGGTGTGGCCCATGCACCGGGCCACACCGAGGGCTCGGTGCTGTTCACCACCCAGGGCGTGCCCGACGGCATCCCGGCCGAGGAGCTGGACCGCACCGTCATCTCCGGCGACGTGCTCTTCGCCGGCTCGATCGGGCGCACGGACCTGCCCGGAGGCGACTCCCGGGCGATGCAGCGCAGCCTGCGGGACGTCGTGCTGCCGCTCGCGGATTCCTCGCTCGTCCTGCCCGGCCATGGCCCGGCGACGACGATGGCCCGCGAGCGGGTGACCAACCCCTATCTCACCGGTCTGTCGGCGGACGGCGAGCGCTAGCCCCAATGCCGCGCAGTTAGCCGTCGTGGTTGGTGTCAAGGACGGTGAGCAGGTGTGTCGTGATCGTGGTCTGGTAGTTGTTCCGGTCGACGGTCCCTTTGGCGCGGTGCTTTGAGATGGCGCGTTTGGTGACTCTGGGGCTTGAGCGTGATCGGCGGGCGGGCATGAGGCCGTCCAGGACCGCTGCCCCGATGCGCCCGGTCAGGTCGGTGCCGCTCTGGGTGAGGATGCTCGCCGCGTTGTGGATGCTGTCGCGGGCGGCGGTCAGGGCGATGGTGAGGCTGAGCCGGTCGGGCGCGACGCCGCCGGCGGTGCTCAGGGCGGTGTCGGCGATCGCGGTTCGTAGTGCCTGGTGGACGATCAGGACGGCGTAGACCTCCTGGGCGATGCCGGCGGGGGTGCGTGCGCGCAGGACCCGCCCATCCAGGATCCTCGCCTTGGCCTCTCGGTAGCTGGTCTCGATCTCCCACCGTTGGTGGTAGAGCTCCACGATCTCCATTGCCGGGTGCAGGAGGGGGTCGGTCAGGGTCGTGACCAGGCGGTACCGGCCGGTGCGCTGCTCACCGCCCGAACCCAGGTCCACGGTGATCCGGGCGTCGATGACACGCACCCGCAGCTGGCCGAGGGCCACGATCCGGGTGCCGTCGCCCAGGTGGGACAGGACCTGGAAGCGGCGGTCGTTCTTGCACCGGATGAGCAGGTCGGCGCCGGTGGCGGCGAACTGCTCCAGCAGTGCCGTGGCGGCGAAGTTGCGGTCACCGAGCAGGATCATGCCGGGTCGCAGGCAGCCGGCCAGGCGGGGGGCGTAGGTGGTCTCACCGACCAGGTAGGACCCGAAGACAGCGTCCAGGACGGTGCGTGAGCCGCACGCGATGATGCTGACCAGCCTCAGCATCGGATACCCGGCCGGGGAGCCCGGACGGGCGGTCTGCCGGCCGAAGCCCGCCGCGTTGGCGGCGCTGTCCGGGACCGCCATCGTGGTCCCGTCGATCGCGCACACCAACAGGCCGTGCCAGCGCGGGGACCCGGCCGCCGGCCCACGAACCAGGTCGAACAGCTCGCGCAACGGGGCGACCCCGATGCGCCGAAAGGCCTGGGACAGCGCCGAGCTTCCCGGCGGCTTCACGCTCAGGCCCGCACCGCAGACCAAGCGTCGCAGCACCTGCTGGTAGCCGACGTCGGCGAACAGCACCGCGGCCAGCAGGAGGTAGACGACCACCCTCGTGGGCAGGCGCCGCACCCGTTTCTGGGCCGCCCCCGCGGTCTCGATCGCCGCGTCGACCAGATCGACGGAGACGATCCGGGTCAGCTCGCCCAGATGACCTGCGGCGAAGGGGTCCACCGGCGCGAGCACCCGCGCAGAGATGACAGACTGGGACGACAACGGAGCTCCATCGGTAGCGGGACGTCTTGCAGGACATCCCTTCACTACCGGGGGAGCTCCGTTGCTCTGCGCCCGACACGCCGACCAGCAGTCACACTTGCAACACCAGCCACACCACTAACTGCGCGGCATTGGCGCTAGCCCCGGCCACCGGCGGCGCCGTGCAGCTCGCGGTGCAGCCGCTGCATCCGGGCGTCCAGCTCGGAGGCGCTGGTCGCGGCGTCCTTGAGCTCCGACAGCAGGGTGTCCGGGACGTTGCCGTCGTACTTGTAGTGGATCTTGTGCTCGGTGCTGGCCCAGAAGTCCATCGCGATGGTGCGTAGCTGGACCTCGACCGGCACGTCCACGCGACCGCTGGAGAGGTAGACCGGCACCTCGACGATGGCGTGCAGGCTCTTGTAGCCGTTGGACTTGGGCTCGGCGATGTAGTCCGACACGCGCCGGATCGTGAGGTCGTCCTGCTGGGTGAGCAGGTCGAAGATCCGGTAGGCGTCGGTGACGAAGCTGCACGTCACCCGGATCCCGGCGACGTCGGTGATCTCCCGCCGGATGGTCTCCAGGTCGAGGGTCAGCCCGCGCTTGAGGACCTTCTCGCGCAGGCTGTCCGGCGACTTCACCCTGCTGGAGACGTGCTCGATCGGGTTGTAGTCGTGCATGTGCGCGAACTCATCGCGCAGGATCTCGATCTTGGTCTCCACCTCGCGCAGCCCGAACTCGTACTCCAGCAGGAAGCGCTGCAGCTGCTCCCCGACCTCCCGCAGCTGGGCGGGGGTGATGCCGCCGGACGTGGCCAGGGCGAGGGAGGGCGGTTCGGCAGCGTCGGCGGTGCTCATGGCCCCCACTATGCCGCGCGTTCGTGTGCACGGCCTGGTAGGGCACGGCATACCGCTCGATAGACTCACCGGGTGATCTCCCCGCGCACGCCGTCCGGTGTCCTCGAGCTGTTGCCGCCCGAGCAGGTGGCCTTCCAGAGGATGCTGGAGGCCATCCGCTCCGGCTACGAGCGCTTCGGCTTCCTGCCGATCGAGACCCCGGTCTTCGAGCGCTCCGACGTCCTGCTCACCAAGACGGGCGGGGAGACCGAGCGCCAGGTCTACTTCGTGCAGTCCACCGGCGCGCTGGAGAAGGCCCGGGGCGACGAGACCCCCGACGCGCTGCCGGAGATGGCGCTGCGCTTCGACCTCACGGTGCCGCTGGCGCGCTACGTCGCCGAGCACGAGCACCAGCTGACCTTCCCGTTCCGGCGCTACCAGATGCAGCGCGTCTACCGCGGCGAGCGGCCCCAGCGTGGCCGCTTCCGGGAGTTCTACCAGTGTGACGTCGACATCATCGGCAAGGACGCGCTGTCCGTGCGGCACGACGCCGAGGCGCCGGCGATCATCAACGCCATCTTCACCGACCTCGCGATCGGGACGTTCACGATCCAGGTCAACAACCGCAAGCTGCTGCGCGGGTTCTACGAGGACCTCGGGATCACCGACGCCGACACCCAGGCGGCCGTCCTGCGCGAGGTCGACAAGCTCGACAAGCGCGGCGCCGACTACCTGCGGACCACGCTCACCGGTGAGGGCTTCGGGCTCGCCGCGGAGGTCGTCGAGCAGATCCTGGCGTTCGTGCAGGTGCGCTCCGTGGGTCACGAGGACGCGCTGGCCCGCCTCGACGCGGTCGAGGCGGGCTCGGCCGGCAGCGCCGCCCTCGCCGAGGGTGTCGCCGAGCTGCGCGAGGTGCTGTCCCTCGTGCGGGCGCTCGGCGTCCCTGAGAGCAACTACTGCCTCAACTTCTCCATCGCCCGCGGGCTCGACTACTACACCGGCACGGTCTACGAGACGACCCTCGATGAGCACCCCGAGCTCGGCTCGATCTGCTCCGGGGGCCGGTATGACGACCTCGCCGGGCAGTACACCAAGTCGCGGCTGCCCGGGGTCGGCATCTCGATCGGGCTGTCCCGGCTGTTCTGGCAGCTGCGCGAGGCCGGTCTGATCGACGCCTCCGCCGCGGAGTCGACCGTGCAGGTGCTCGTGCCGCAGGTGGACCCCGAGCTGCTCGACGACCAGCTCGCGCTGGCCTCGCACCTGCGCCACGGCGGCATCAACACCGAGGCGGTGCTCGACGGCGGCAAGCTCGGCAAGCAGCTGAAGTATGCCGACCGGGCCGGCATCCGCTTCGTCGCCATCCTGGGGCCGCAGGAGGTCGCCGACGGCACGGTCACGCTCAAGGACCTGCGCCGTCAGGACCAGTTCACCGTCCCGCGGGACGAGGTCGTCAGCGCCCTGCGGGTGGAGCTGGCCCAGCCGCTGGTCTGAGGGCCGCCGGGCCGCCGTCTGGCACGTGTGTCCTGCACCTGTGTCCTGCACCGACAGGGTCGGGGCACCGCCGATGCCAGACATAGGTGCCGGCCAGTGGGTGACAGCCCTCTGCGGAGCCCCTCAGTCGTCGACCGAGACCGACTCCAGGCTGATCGGCTGGGCGGGGGTGCCGTCGTTGCCGCCGGTGGAGGTGCCCTCGGCGGCCAGCGCCTCGACGATCTCCAGCCCCTCGGTCACCCGACCGAAGATGCTGTATCCGCCGCCGTCCACGGGGAGCTGGGTCTCGGCATACACGATGAAGAACTGGCCACCGTTGCTCTCCGGGTCCTGGGTGCGCGCCATGGCGAGCGTGCCGGGCGGGTACATCCCCATCTCGGGGGCGTTCTCGATGCCGTAGCCGTAGCCAGGGTTGCCCTGGCCGGAGCCGGTCGGGTCGCCGCACTGCAGCACGAAGATGCCGGCCGTGGTGAGGCGGTGGCAGGGGCTGTCCTCCCAGTAGCCCTCCTCGGCGAGGAAGGCGAAGGAGGCCACGGTCTGCGGGGCGTCCGCGGCATACAGTTCCAGCTCGATGTCGCCGCACGTCGTCTCCAGCGTGGCGTCCAGCGTCGCCGGGTCACCGCCGAGCGGCTCGGGGAGGTCCTCGGGAGAGTAGGTCGCGACGTCCTCCGGCGGGGCGGGCGCCTCGTCGCAGTCCAGCGCTGCCGGGGAGGAGCCGGCGGACTCCTCGCCCCCGGAGCCAGAGTAGGTCGCCTGACCGCCGCAGGCGGTCAGTGTGAGCAGGGCAGCGGCGAGGGGGAGGGCAGGTCGGAGGCGCACGCCGGACAGTCTGTCATCCGTGGCCGGGCCAACCATCTGCGACGCTCGGTGGGGCGTGGGGCGACCATCTGCGACGCTCGGTGGGGCGTGGGGCGACCATTTCCGACGCTCGGTGGGGATGTGTTAGCGTGTTAGCGCGTTATGACAGAGCAGGGCCCCGCGAACACGGCGACGACCAGACCGAAGAGCAGGGCAAGGCCAGAGAGCAGGGCAAGGCCAGACCCAAGAGCAGGGCCACGAGCAGGGCCAAGACCAGACCGAGAGGGAGCGCGGATGAAGCAGCGTGACGGAGGTGGCACCGGCGCCCAGCAGCGCGCCCGCGCCGACCTCGTCGCGGTGCTGGCTGCGCTCCCGGACCCCGACGCCGTGGACGCCTTCCTCGACGACCTGTGCACGCCGGCCGAGATCGAGGCGATGGCCGACCGCTGGTCCGTGGTGCCCCTGCTCGCCGACGGTATGTCGTACCGCCAGATCCACGACGTCACCGGCGTGAGCGTGACGACGGTCGGGCGGATCGCCCGGTGCGTCGAGGGCGGCGCCGGCGGCTACCGCGCCGCGCTGGCCCATCGCCGCGAGCATCCGGCGGCGACGACCTCCGCCTGAGGCGCCCGACGGCGTGCGCCGCCCCCGACGCCCCACGATCTGCCTGCCCGCCGCACCCGGTGCGGCGCCCACGTCCACGGAAGGCCCCCATGACCCCGCCTGCCCAGCCGCGCGAACGCCTGCGTGTGGCGATCCAGAAGTCCGGCCGCCTCGGCGACCCGGCCCGTGAGCTGCTCGCGTCCTGCGGGCTGACCTGGCGCGAGAGCCGCGACAAGCTCTTCTGCTACGGCGAGAGCCTGCCGGTCGACCTGCTGCTCGTCCGCGACGACGACATCCCCGGTCTCATCGCCGACGGCGTCTGCGACCTCGGGATCGTCGGGCGCAACGTGCTCGTGGAGCACGGCCTGGCCCACCAGGCCCAGGGCCGCGGTATGGAGCTCACCGAGTGGCGCCAGCTGGGCTGGGGCACCTGCCGGCTCGACATCGCGATCGATGAGGAGCAGGAGTGGACCGGCCCCGAGCAGCTGGCCGGGATGCGCATCGCCACGTCCTACCCCCAGACCCTCTCGCGCTGGCTCGACGAGCACGGCGTGCGCGCCGAGCCGGTCGTCCTGTCGGGGTCGGTCGAGATCGCCCCACGCCTGGGGCAGGCGGAGGTCGTCTGCGACCTGGTCTCCACCGGCGGCACCCTGCGGGCCAACCAGCTCAAGCCGGTGACGACGATCCTGCACAGCGAGGCCGTCATCGCCGGCCCCCGTCAGCAGCTCGATGACGGGCGCCAGGAGATCGCCGACCTGCTCATCCGGCGCATCGACGGCGCGGTGCAGCTCAAGGAGTCGCGTCTGCTCATGCTGCGGGTCGCCCGCGACACGCTGCCGGCGGTCCTGCCGCTGCTGCCCGGCGGCCACGAGCCCACCCTCATGTCGGTCGAGGACCGCGACGAGGTCGCGCTCCAGATGCTCGTCCACGGCTCGGTGTCCTGGGCCCGGCTCGAGGACCTCAAGCGCGCCGGCGCGCACAACCTCATGGTCCTGCCCGTCGAGGGGATGCTGGCATGAAGGTCCTCACCTGGAGCGAGCTCGACGACGCCCAGCGGGTCGAGGCCCTGCGCCGCGGCACCGCGGCCGCCGGGCCGGAGGTCACGGCCGGGGTCGCCCGGATCCTGGAGGAGGTCCGCGAGCGCGGCGATGCCGCCCTCGTCGACCTCACGAGGCGCCTCGACGGCGCCGAGCTCACCGACCTGCGGGTGCCGGTCGCCGACCGCGACGCCGCGGTCGCGGGCCTGGACCCCGAGCTGCGGGCCGCGATCGTGGAGGCCGCCGGACGCATCCGGACCTTCCACGAGGCCGGGATGCAGCAGGGGTATGCCGTGGAGACCGCCCCGGGGGTGGTGTGCCAGCGGGTGGTGCGCCCGATCCGGCGGGTGGGGCTCTACGTCCCCGCGGGCTCCGCGCCGCTGCCGAGCACGGCCCTCATGCTCGGGGTCCCCGCGCAGCTCGCCGGGTGCCCCGAGGTCGTGCTCTGCACGCCCCCGCGCCCGGACGGCACCGCCGACCCGGCGGTGCTCGCGGCGGCCGCGGAGTGCGGGATCGACCAGGTCGTCGTCGTGGGCGGCGCCCAGGCGGTCGCGGCGATGGCCTACGGCACCGCGTCGGTCCCGCGGTGCGACAAGATCTTCGGCCCCGGCAACGCCTGGGTCACCGAGGCCAAGCGGCAGGTGAGCACCGCCGAGGGCGGGCCCGGCATCGACATGCCGGCCGGCCCCTCGGAGGTGCTCGTCATCGCCGATGCCGGCGCCGACCCCGAGTTCGTCGCCGCGGACCTGCTCAGCCAGGCCGAGCACGGCCCCGACAGCCAGGTCGTGCTCCTCACCGACAGCCCGGAGCTGGCGTCGGCCGTGGCCGACCAGGTCGCCGAGCAGGTGGAGTCGCTGCCCCGTGCCGACATCGCGCGCAAGGCCCTGGCCTCCTCCCGGCTCGTCGTCACCGCCGACCTGGACGAGGCGGTCGAGGTCTCCAACGACTACGCCCCCGAGCACCTCATCCTGGCCCTGCGCGACGCCGCCGACTGGGTGGGCCGGATCGACCGGGCCGGCTCGGTCTTCCTCGGCGACCACACCCCGGAGACGCTGGGCGACTACTGCTCCGGCACCAACCACGTCCTGCCGACCGCCGGGGCGGCGCGCTTCACCGGTGGGGTCAACGTCGCGGCCTTCCAGATCGCCATGACCGTCCAGCAGGCCACGCCGCAGGGCCTGGCCACGGTCGGTCCCTGCGCGGTCACCCTCTCGGAGGCCGAGGCGCTGCACGCCCACCAGCGAGCGGTCACCCGTCGCCTGGCCCGTCTGGGCACGGAGGCGGCGACATGAGCCTGGAGCGCCCGGAGCTCGCCTTCCCCGTCGAGCTGATCCGGCCCGACCTGCGTGACTTCACCGGCTACTCCTCGGCCCGCACCAGCGCCCCGACCGGCACGCCGGCCCGCGTGTGGCTCAACGCCAACGAGTCGGGCGTCCCCAACCCCGCCGACGCGGACGGCGCGTCGCGTCGCTACCCCGAGCCCCAGCCGCCCGCCCTCGTCGAGGCCTTCGCCGACCTGTGGGCGACCACCCCCGACCGGGTCGTGGTCGGACGCGGGAGCGATGAGGCCATCGAGCTGCTCGTGCGCAGCCTGTGCCGGCCCGGCGGCGACGCCGTCGTAGTCACCTCACCGACCTTCGGGATGTATGCCGTGTCCGCCCGCCTGCACGGGGTCCCGGTCATCGACGTTCCCCAGGTCGACGACGAGCCGCGCTGGGGGGTCGACACCGAGGCGGTCGCCCGCGCGGCCCGCGAGGGTGGCGCCCGCATCGTCTTCCTCGCCTCGCCCGGCAACCCCACCGGCTCCGTCGTGCCGCTGCGCGAGATCGCCCGCCTCACCGAGGCGCTCGCCGACCAGGCTGTCGTCGTCGTCGACGAGGCCTACGGCGAGTTCGCGGCCCAGCGCTCGGCGGTGACCCTCCTCGAGGAGCACCCGACGCTGGTCGTGCTGCGCACGCTGTCCAAGGCGCACGCCCTCGCCGGGGCCAGGGTGGGGATCGCCCTGGCCCACCCGGACCTCACCGCCGTCCTGCGCCGCGTCCAGGCGCCTTACCCGCTGCCGGAGCCGGTGACCGAGCTGGCGCTGCGGGCGCTGGCCCCGGCCGCCCTGGAGGCCACCGGCGAGCACGTCGGCGCCGTGCTGCGGCTGCGTGACCAGGTCGGCCGCTGGCTGCGCGACCTGCCCGGGGTGCGCACCGTCTACGCCAGCGAGGCCAACTTCTTCCTCATCCGGTGCGACGACCCGGAGGCGCTGCTGCATACCCTGGGCGCCGCCGGCATCGTGGTCCGCGACATGCGTCACCTGCCCGGACTCGACGACGCCCTGCGCATCACCATCGGCACCGGCCCGGAGATGGCCGAGCTGCGCTCGGCGCTCGACCGCGACGGCGACGCGGCTGCCACGACCTCCGCCGCGAGCACCCCAGCCCCACCCCGACCGACCCCGACCGAGGAGAGCCCCGCATGAGCCCCCGCCCGATCTGTTTCGTCGACCGCGACGGCACGATCATCACCGAGCCGCACGACCACCAGGTGGACGCGCTCGACAAGGTGGCCTTCGTCGACGGCGTCATCCCCGCGCTGCTGCGCATCCAGGGCGCCGGCTACGACCTCGTCCTGGTGAGCAACCAGGACGGCCTGGGCACCGACGCCTTCCCGCAGGCCGACTTCGACGCCGCGCACGGTCTGGTCATGCAGGTGCTGACCAGCCAGGGCGTGCGCTTCAAGGACGTCTTCATCGACCCCCACCACGCGGGCCCGGACGCGCCCTGGACCCGCAAGCCGGGCATCGGGATGGTCGCCCACCTGCTCAAGGACCGCGGCGTCGACTGGGACCGCAGCGTCATGGTGGGGGACCGGCCGACGGACCGGGAGTTCGGCGAGCGCCTGGGCGTGCGCACCTACCTCCTGCCGGGCGATGACTGGGACCAGATAGCGCACGAGCTCGCCGACGCCCCGCGCACCGCCCGGGTCGAGCGCGCCACCTCCGAGACGAGCATCGTCGTCGAGGTCGACCTCGACGCGACCGGCGGCAGCGAGATCTCCACCGGCATCGGCTTCTACGACCACATGCTCGACCAGCTCGCCAAGCACGGCGGCTTCCGCATGCGCGTCGACTGCCAGGGCGACCTGCACATCGACGACCACCACACCGTCGAGGACGTCGCCCTCGCGGTCGGCGAGGCGATCCGCACCGCCCTCGGCGACAAGCGCGGCATCGGCCGCTACGGCTTCACCCTGCCCATGGACGAGGCGCAGGCCACCGCGGCGCTCGACCTGTCCGGGCGGCCCTACTTCGCCTACGACGGCACCTTCGAGCGGGAGAGCGTCGGCGACTTCTCCACCGAGATGGTCGAGCACTTCTGGCGCTCCTTCGCCGACGCCATGCGGTGCACCCTGCACCTGTCGGTGACCGGCAGCAACACCCACCACATGATCGAGGTCGGCTTCAAGGCGGTCGCGCGGGCGCTGCGGATGGGGATCTCCCGGCAGGGGGACTCCGCCGAGCTGCCCTCGACGAAGGGCGTCCTGTGAGGGTCGCGCTCGTCGACGGGGGCGGCACCAACATCGGTTCGGTGAGCTATGCCCTGGAGCGCCTCGGCGCGACCAGCCGGCTCACCGCCGACCCCGCCGACATCCTCGCCGCCGACCGCGTCATCCTGCCCGGGGTCGGCGCGGCCGGGGCGGGCATGCGCCGGCTGCGCGAGCTCGGGCTCGTCGACGTGCTCGCCCAGGTGCAGGCGCCGCTGCTCGGGGTATGCCTCGGGATGCAGCTGCTCTTCGAGCGCTCCGCGGAGGACGGCGGGGTGGCGACCCTGGGCCTCGTCCCGGGCGAGGTGGTCGGCATACCGGCCTCGGCGGGGGTGCGGGTGCCGCACATGGGGTGGAACTCCCTCACCGGCCTCGTCGACGACCCGTTGCTCACCGGGATCAAGGAGGGCGAGCGGGCCTACTTCGTGCACTCCTACGCCGCGCCCACCGGGCCGCACACCCTCGCCTCGACCGACCACGGCGGCAGCTGGAGCGCCGTGGTGCGCTCCGGTCTGCGGTGGGGTGCGCAGTTCCACCCGGAGAGGTCCTCGTCGCTCGGCGCGCGGCTTCTGCGAAACTTTCTCGTGGAGGTCGATCGATGACGCCTGACCTTCGCACCGACACCGGAGAGATCCCCGTGACCCAGAGCGGCCCGTTCACCGTCTATCCCGCCATCGACGTGCGTGGCGGCGCCGTCGTGCGCCTGCACAAGGGCGACTACGACCAGGAGACCCGCTACACCGACAACCCGGTGGCGGTCGCCGAGAACTACGCCCGCTCCGGCGCCGCCTGGCTGCACCTCGTCGACCTCGACGCGGCCCGCGCCGGCGGCTACACCCTCATCGACACGCTCACCACGGTCGTCGAGACCACCGGTCTGCGGGTGCAGACCGGGGGCGGCGTGCGCAGCAGCGACGACGTGCAGCAGCTGCTCGACGCCGGCGCGGAGCGGGTCGTCGTCGGGTCGCTCGCGGTCCGCGAGCCGCAGACGGTCCGCGGCTGGCTGGACCGCTTCGGGCCCGACCGCATCACCGTGGCGCTCGACACCCGCATCGGCGAGGACGGGCGGTGGGTGCTGCCCACCTCGGGCTGGACCTCGGTGGGGGAGCAGGACCTCACGACCACGCTCCACGACTACCACGGCTCCGGTCTGCGGCACGTGCTGTGCACCGACATCGGCCGGGACGGCACGCTGTCCGGCCCCAACTTCCACCTCTACACCATGCTCACCCGCTCCAACCCGGCCCTGCAGATCCAGGCCTCGGGCGGGGCCCGGTCGGTCGACGACGTCCGCGCCGCCAAGCGGCAGGGGTGCGCGGGGATCATCCTCGGCAAGGCGCTCCTCGAGGGCCGCCTCACCGTCGCCGACGCGATGCTGGAGGAGCAGGTATGACGCTCGCCCGCCGGATCATCCCGTGCCTGGACGTGCGCGAGGGTCGGGTCGTCAAGGGCACCCGCTTCCGCGACCACCGGGACATGGGCGACATCGTCGAGCTCGCGCAGCGGTATGCCGCCTCCGGCGCCGACGAGCTCGTGTTCTACGACATCACCGCGAGCCCCGAGGGGCGCGGCGTCGACGTCGGCTGGGTGGAGCGGGTGGCCCGGGCCATCGACATCCCCTTCTGCGTCGCCGGTGGCATCCGCTCGGTGGAGACCGCCCGGGCCGTCCTGCACGCCGGGGCGGACAAGGTGTCGGTCAACACTCCCGCCACGCAGCGCCCGGAGCTCGTCGGCGAGCTCGCGGAGGCCTTCGGAGTGCAGTGCGTCGTCGTCGGGGTCGACAGCCTGCGCGACGAGGACGGCCACTGGCGGATCCGTCAGTTCACCGGTAACCCGGACGCCACCCGCGCCCTGGAGGTGACCACGCTGGACTGGGTGCGCCGCGTCGTCGACCTCGGCGCGGGCGAGGTCGTGCTCAACTGCATGGGCTCCGACGGCGTGCGGGAGGGCTACGACCTGGAACAGCTGGCCGCCGTCCGCGAGGTGTGCCCGGTGCCGCTGGTGGCCAGCGGCGGCGCCGGCGCCACCCAGCACTTCATCGACGTCTTCGCCGAGGCGGACGTCGACGGGGCCCTGGCCGCCACGGTCTTCCACGACGGCTCCATCCCCATCCCCTCCCTCAAGCAGAGCCTGGCCGCCGCCGGGATCGAGGTGCGCGCATGACCACCACCCCGCCCCCGTCCCCCGACCGAGCGTCGCAGATGGTTGCTCCTGACCCCGACCGGGCGTCGCAGATGGTTGCTCCTGACCCCGACCGGGCGTCGCAGATGGTTGCTCCTGATCCCCACCGAGCGCCGCAGATGGTCGACTTCGCCGTCGAGGACGTCGACTTCAGCAAGCTCGGCGAGCCTGGTCTCGTCCCCGGCGTCGTGCAGCACGCCCGCACCCGACAGGTCCTCATGGTCGGGTTCCTCGACGAGCAGGCCCTGCGCACGACGCTCGAGACCGGCCTGGCCACCTTCTGGAGCCGCAGCCGGGGTGCGCAGTGGACCAAGGGGGAGACGAGCGGCAACGTGCTCGCCGTCGAGCGGGTCGAGCTGGACTGCGACCGCGACACCTTGCTGCTGCACGCCATACCGACCGGCCCGACGTGCCACACCGGTGAGCCGACCTGCTTCGATCCCGGTGCGCAGCCGGGGTCCTTCGTGCACGAGCTCGACGAGGTCGTGGAGACCCGGGCGCAGGAGCGGCCGGAGGGGTCCTACACCACCAGCCTCTTCGAGGGCGGCGTGCGGCGCATCGCCCAGAAGGTCGGTGAGGAGGGCGTCGAGACGGCACTGGCTGCTGTCGCCCAGGACGACGAGGCGCTGCTGGGGGAGTCGGCCGACCTCGTCTACCACCTCCTCGTGCTCCTCCGCTCCCGCGACCTCGGCCTCGGCGACGTCGAGCGGGTGCTGCGCGAGCGTCACGGCTGAGCTTATCGTCAACCAGGGTTGACACTCGACCGCTGTCAACCTACGTTGACGGTATGACGTTTCCGCTCCTCGATCTCGGGCAGGCGGCCCGCGCTGCCTCCGAGACCGGTGAGCCGGCCGCAGCGCTGCGCGCCGCGGCCCGGCTGCGTCAGCTGACCGAGGCGGTCGAGCTCCGGCAGGTGGAGGCGGCCCTCGAGGCCGGCCTGTCGTGGGCCCAGATCGCCGACTGCCTGGGCGTCACGCGCCAGGCGGCGCACAAACGCTTCCGGTCGCGGGTGCGCCCGGACCTGGTGAAGGGGAGTCGATCTCGATGACCGCATGGCGCTCCACCCTCTGGCTCGCACAGACGTCCTGGCAGGAGTGCGCGCACCTCGGCCACCGGGAGATCGACGTCGAGCACGTCTTCCTCGCGACGCTGCAGGACGAGGGGGTGTCGAGGGTCCTGCTGCCCCACGGCGTCGACGCCGAGGGGACGCGGGCGGCGGTGGGCGAGGTGCTCCGGGCCCAGGTGGACGCTCTCGGCGTCGAGACGGCCGCGCTGACCTCGCCCCCGCGTCGCGCCCCGCAGGACCTGCACCACGGTGCCGTGGGCACCCTGCCGGTCACGCCGCGCGCCCGTGAGCTGATGCGGGTCACCACCTCGGTCGCCGGCCTCGCGGCCCGGCTCGTCGGGGAGCCCAGCGGCACCGTCCGGGGGCTCCTGCTGCACCAGGGCGCCGACCCCGACCAGGTCGCCGCCGACCTCGAAAACCATGGCGACGCGCCCGACCCGGGTCTCGACGTCAGCACCCTGCCGGGGATCGGTGAGCTGGACGGCATACCGGTCCTGGCCCGGCGGGCCAGCAGGCTGCTCCCCGGCGACCTGCGGTCGCTGTGGCCACGCGTCGGCACGGCCGCGGGGACGAAGCCCTGGCTGAGCCTGTCGCCGAGCGCCACCGCCCGCTCGGAGACGACGATCACCGACAGCCTCTCCCGCTCGCGGGTCATGCCGTGGCGGGGCCCGGGCACCCTGACCCGCGAGCGCGTCTTCGTCCACGAGCCGTCGGACGGGGCCGCTGGCATCGCGCTGTGGCAGTCCTCGTGGGACCTGCGCGTCTGGGGACGCCGACGGTCGGGTCCGGGGACGTTCCACCACGTCCGGCTGGTCCCCGAGGTCCGGGGCACCCGCGTGGAGCTCGTCTCCGGGGTGGTGCGTCAGCCTGACCAGCGGCGCAGCCTGCTCGCCGCCCCGCTGCGACCGGCGGTCGCTGCCGGCCTGGCGATCGCCAACCGCAACGCGCTCTACCAGCTCGGCCTGCTGTGCGACGCGTCGCCCGCGACAGGGGAGTGAGCCTCAGCGGCTGCGCAGGCCGACCTTGGACAGCTCGAGGTCGGCAAGCGCCCGGACCGCCTCGGGGTCTCCGGAACGCCACGCCCCCACGGGATCAGGGTGGAGGCTCTGCAGTCGACCCGGGTCCTGGTGCACCAGTGCTCGCAGCGCCAGCAGCTGCTGCGAGTGCGGATCGGCGACCTCGCGGCCCAGGGCACGAGCCCGCCGCACCCAGGCCACCCGCAGCGCGGCCCAGACGAGGAGCACGAGCAGGATGGGGGTGCCGGCCGACAGCAGGCTCACCAGCCAGGCGACTGTCCGGACCCCGCTCTCCAGGCGGTCACCGGCGCTGACCAGGTCCGTCCCCACGCCGGCGGCGCCGGTGAAGGGCGCGTCCAGCTGGTCACCGACCAGCGGGATCTCGATCACCCGGCCCGCGACCTCGGTCATCCGGGACTCGAGGCCGGTGCCGGCCGAACGCAAGGGGTCGGCCGGGGCGGCGAGCGTCATGACCAGACCGAAGACCCACCGCCCGACGAGCACCCAGGCGACCACCCAGCCCAGGACGAGCAGGTCGGCGGTGACCTGGCGGGAGCGACGGGCGGGAGCATCGGCATACCAGCGCATGGAGCGCAGTCTCCCTCACCCCGCCCGGGCGCGCCCGCTCCGTCACCGGTATGCCGTGACCTGGGATGATCGGTCGCGTGACCACGCCCGCGCCGAAGCCCGCGCCCCGCTCGCCGCTGGCGCGCGCGGCCGGCGACTGGCTGGACCACCTGCGGGTCGAGCGCGGACGGTCCGAGCACACGCTGCGGGCCTACCGCCGTGACCTCGACCGCTACCTGCGCTTCCTCGCCGGGCAGGGTGTCGGCGCGCCGGAGGAGGTGCGCGAGCAGCACGTCACCGACTTCCTGGCCCACCTGAGGGCCGGCGACGAGGAACATCAGCCGCTGGCGGCGACGTCGGCAGCGCGAGCGGTCGTCGCGGTGCGCGGGCTGCACACCTTCCTCGCCGTCGAGGGCGAGGTGAGCGACGACCCGGCCCGCGAGGTGACGCCACCGACCCCGCCGCGCCGCCTGCCCAAAGCGCTCACCGTGACCGACGTGGAGCGGCTGCTCCAGGCGGCCGCGGTCGGCGACACCCCGGCGGCGCTGCGGGACCGCGCGCTCCTCGAGGTGCTCTACGGCTGCGGGGCCCGGGTGAGCGAGGCCATCGCGCTGGACGTCGACGACCTCGAGCTCGGTCGGGCCGGCGATGGCACGGGGGGAGTGGTCCGGCTCTTCGGCAAGGGGCGCAAGGAGCGGATCGTGCCGATGGGCCGGTATGCCCGGGACGCCCTCGACACCTGGCTGGTCCGGGGCAGGCCTGAGCTGGCGAGCCGTGGCGCGGGCACGCCGGCGGTCTTCGTCAACGCCCGCGGTGGACGCCTGTCGCGCCAGTCGGCGTGGACGGCGATCAAGGCGGCGGCGCAGCGGGCCGACCTGCGCGGCGAGATCTCACCGCATACCCTCCGTCACTCCTTCGCGACCCACCTGCTCGACGGGGGCGCCGATGTGCGGGTCGTCCAGGAGCTGCTCGGCCACGCCTCGGTGGCGACCACCCAGATCTACACCCATGTGTCGACCCAGCACCTGCGCGAGGTCTACGCCCAGGCCCACCCGCGCGCCCGCTCCGCCCGCGCCTGAGACCCTCGCACGGGCCAGGTCTCAACCTCAGGTCGAGGTGCAGGCCGATGGTCCTGACCTCCACCGGTGGATTAAGGTCGGACCGATCGGCGGGACGCCGACCACGACCTCCGAACGGACCTGGAGACACCACGTGACCCACGACCGGCTGCCCGGCACCGAGACCTCGGGCGTGGGGCAGGAAGGCCCCACCGGCCGCCCGCTGCCCGACTTCGCCGTACCCGCCCCGCTCGCGAGCCACGGACCGGCCCGCATCATCGCGATGTGCAACCAGAAGGGCGGCGTCGGCAAGACGACGTCGACGATTAACCTCGGCGCGGCCCTCGCGGAGTACGGCCGCAAGGTCCTCATGGTCGACTTCGACCCCCAGGGGGCGCTGTCCGTGGGCTTCGGGGTCCGCACCCACGACCTGGACGTCACCGTCTACAACCTGCTCGTCGAGCGCGACCACGACGTGCGCGACGTCATCCAGCCCACCCGCGTGCCGGGCATCGACATCCTGCCGGCCAACATCGACCTGTCCGCCGCCGAGGTGCAGCTCGTCGGTGAGGTCGCCCGCGAGCAGGTGCTGGCCCGGGTGCTGCGCCCGGTGCTCGACGACTACGACGTCGTCTTCATCGACTGCCAGCCCTCCCTCGGGCTGCTCACCGTCAACGCCCTCACCGCGGCGCACGGGGTGGTCATCCCGCTGGAGACGGAGTTCTTCGCCATGCGCGGCGTGGCCCTGCTCATCGAGACCATCGAGAAGATCACCGACCGCCTCAACCCCCGCCTGGAGATCGACGGCATCCTCGCGACGATGTACGACGGGCGCACCCTGCACTCGCGCGAGGTCGTCCGCAGTGTCGTCGACCACTTCGGCGACACCGTCTTCCACACGGTCATCAGCCGCACCGTGAAGTTCCCCGACGCGACGCTGGCGGCCGAGCCGATCACGAGCTACGCCAGCACCCACTCGGGCGCGGAGGCCTACCGTCAGCTGGCCCGCGAGCTCGTCTCGCGCGGCGGCGCACCCTGAGCGAGGTGGGTATGCCCTCCGCCCCGGCCCCGGAGGCGGACGCCCCGCGGGCCGAGGTCACGGGGGGCGACGCGCCGGTCCCCGGCACCCCGGGCGGGGTGCTCGTGGCCGGGCGGGCGGGCTTCGAGGTCCACCTCGACGTCTTCTCCGGACCCTTCGAGCTGCTGCTCGGCCTCATCGCCAAGCACAAGCTCGACGTCACCGAGATCGCGCTGGCCACGGTCACCGACGAGTTCGTGGCCTACCTGCGCACCGCGCAGGAGGACGGCGGGGAGTGGGACCTGTCGCAGGCGAGCGAGTTCGTGCTCATCGCCGCGACCCTGCTCGACCTCAAGGCGGCCCGGCTGCTGCCCAGTGCGCGGGAGGACGACGAGGAGGACCTCGCGCTCATCGAGGCCCGCGACCTCCTCTTCGCCCGGCTCCTGCAGTACCGCGCGTTCAAGCAGGTCGCCGACGAGCTGCGCCTGCAGATGGAGGGCAAGGGGCGGATCTTCGCCCGCGACGTCGGCGTCGAGGAGCGCTTCGCCTCCCTCCTGCCCGAGCTGATCCTCACCATCACCCCCGAGCAGCTGGCGATGATCGCCGGGCACGCGATGATCCCCAAGCCGCCCCCGGCCGTCGGGGTGGACCACCTCCACGCGGCCCAGGTGTCGGTGCGGGAGCAGGCCTCGATCGTGGTGTCCCGGCTGCGGGAGCGGGGTCACGCGAGCTTCCGCGAGCTCGTGGCCGACGCCGACACCACGCTGGTCATCGTCGCGCGCTTCCTGGCGCTGCTGGAGCTCTTCCGCGACACGGTGATCGCACTGGACCAGGACGAGGCGCTCGGGGAGCTCACCGTGCGCTGGACGGGGCCGGACACAGGTGACGTGGCCCAGGTGGGCGCCGAGTTCGACGAGGAGGTGGCCGATGAGCCAGCAGGATGACGTGGACCCGACCGGGTCGCCAGAGCCCGAGGTGGCCGCCAGCGAGGAGCAGGTGGCCTTCGACATCAACGACTTCCCCGGCGGCGCGCGCTCGGCGATCGAGGCTGTCCTCATGGTCGTCGACGAGCCGGTGACCGAGGAGGCACTGGCCAGCGCTCTGGAGCTGCCGATCGAGGACGTCGGGGTGGCTCTCGACGAGCTTGCCCAGGAGTATGCCCACGAGCAGCGCGGTTTCATGCTGCGCCGGCTGGGCGGCGGGTGGCGGATCTACAGCCGCCCGGAATACGCACCGGTGGTCGAGCGGTTCCTCCTGGGTGGCCAGCAGGCCAGGCTCACCCAGGCCGCCCTGGAGACGCTGGCGGTCATCGCCTACCGTCAACCCATCAGCAGGGCCCGGATCGGCGCCATCCGCGGGGTCAACGTGGACGGTGTCGTGCGGACCCTCCTGGCCCGCGGCATGGTGACCGAGACCGGTCAGGACCCGACCGGCGGCGCGGTGCTCTACGGCACCACTGACCTGTTCCTGCAGCGCATGGGCCTGGACAGCCTGGACGACCTGCCCGCGCTGGCCCCTTATCTTCCCTCGGCCGAAGTGCTCGAGGAGCTCGCATCGGAAGGACTCGCATGAGCAACGGCAAGCAGCAGGGACGAGGTCGTGGATCAGGCGGTGGCGCCGGCCAGGGGAAGCTACGTGGTGGCGCTCGAGGCTCGGGGCCGCGCGTGCCCTCCCAGGGCGGTGGCGCCGGCCCACGACGCGCGGGTGGCAGCAAGCCCCCGCGGCGACGCCGACCCAGCACCCCGGCGGACCCCGCCTCGCGCGACGTCCACAGCCCGGAGGGCGTGCGCCTGCAGAAGCTGCTCGCCGGGGCCGGCTTCGGCAGCCGCCGCGCCTGCGAGAAGCTCATCGAGGACGGCCGCGTCCAGGTCGACGGCCAGGTCGTCGTCGAGCTGGGCGTCCGCGTGGACCCCTCCAGCCAGACCGTGCACGTCGACGGCGACCGCGTCGTCGTCGACGCCGACAAGGTCTACCTCGCCTTCAACAAGCCCGCCGGTGTCGTCTCCACGATGGAGGACGAGGAGGGCCGCCCGTGCCTGACCGACTACGTCGGCCACCTCTCGCAGCGGCTCTTCCACGTCGGTCGCCTCGACGTGGACACCGAGGGCCTCCTGCTGCTCACCAACGACGGCGACCTCGCGCACAAGCTCCAGCACCCGGCCTACGGCGTGCCCAAGACGTATGTCGCCCAGGTCCACGGCGTGATGGGCCCGGGGATCGGCAAGCAGCTGCGCGACGGTATCCAGCTGGAGGACGGCCTGGCCAAGGCCGACAGCTTCCGGCTGGTCGACAACATCCCCGGTCACTCGATCATCGAGGTCGTGCTCCACGAGGGCCGCAAGCACATCGTGCGCCGGATGATGGAGGAGGTCGGCTACCCCGTCGAGGCCCTCTCCCGCGTCCAGATCGGCCCGATCAAGCTCGCGGAGCTGCGCCCGGGCAAGTACCGCGCCCTCTCGGCCGAGGAGGTCGCCCAGCTCTACCGCTCCGCGGGGGAGTGAGCTCGGCCCAGCCCCGCATCGCCATCAGCGTCCCGTGGGAGTGGGCAGATATGCCGACTCCTACGGGACGCTCGCGTGCTGACCGCCCCGGGCTCAGCGGTGAAGCGGCGGGGGAGCGGGCCCGACCACGTTAGGCTGGGTCGGTGCAGTCCAGCCCCCTCACCGTCGCCATCGACGGGCCCTCCGGGTCCGGCAAGTCCTCCGTGTCCAAGGCCGTGGCCCGAGAGCTCGGCGTGGGCTACCTCGACACCGGCGCGATGTACCGCGCGCTGGCCTGGCACTGCCTGGAGGCGGGGCTCGACCTCACCGACCAGGACGCGGTCGCCGAGGCGGCGCGCGACCTGCCGCTGGAGATGCCGACCGACCCCGACGACCAGAGCCTGGCCGTCGGCGGCACCGACATCACCTCGGCCATCCGTGAGCCGCGGGTGACCGAGCAGGTCTCCGCCGTCGCCACCAACCTCGACGTGCGGGCCGAGCTGCGCCGGCGGCAGCGGGAGATCATCGGCGCCCAGCGCGAGGCGAGCGGCGGCATCGTCGCCGAGGGCCGCGACATCACCACCGTCGTGGCCCCCGACGCCGAGCACCGCATCCTCATCACGGCCTCCGAGGAGGCCCGGCTGGCCCGCCGCAGCACCGAGCTGCACGGCGGGGCCGACGCCCAGCAGGTCGCGGCGACCCGCGACCAGGTCGTGCGCCGCGACCAGCAGGACTCCACCGTCAGCGCCTTCATGGAAGCCGCCGACGGGGTCGTGACGTTGGACACCTCGGACCTCACGTTCGAGGAGGTCGTCGCGGCCGTGCTCGCCCTGGTGCAGGGCGAGGTCACGCCACGCCACGAGGCGGACGCACCGCATACCCCTGACATCGACGCCCCCTGAGGAGAACCGGACATGAGCGAGAAGATCGAGGCCTACGCCCACCCCGAGCGCCTGGTCACCACGGACTGGCTGGCCGAGCACCTGGACGACGACTCCGTGGTCGTCCTGGAGTCCGACGAGGACGTCCTGCTCTACGACACCGGGCACATCCCCGGCGCCCAGAAGCTGGACTGGCACCTCGACCTCAACGACCCGCTGACCCGCGACTACGTCGACGGCGCCCGCTTCGCCGAGGTCATGGGCGCACGCGGCATCGGCCGCGACACGACCGTCGTCATCTACGGCGACAAGTCCAACTGGTGGGCCGCCTACGCCCTGTGGGTGATGACCCTCTTCGGCCACGAGGACGTCCGGCTGCTCGACGGCGGCCGCGCCGCGTGGGTCGCGCAGGGTCGGGAGATGACGACCGACGTGCCGCAGGTGGCACCGGTGGACTACCCGGTCGTCGAGCGCGACGACAGCGGGGTCCGCGCGTTCAAGACCGACGTCCTGGAGCACCTGGGCCGGCCGATGGTCGACGTGCGCTCCCCCGGGGAGTACTCCGGTGAGCTGCTGCACATGCCCGACTACCCGCAGGAGGGCGCGATGCGCGGCGGGCACATCCCCGGCGCGAGGTCGGTGCCGTGGGCCCGCGCGGCCAACGAGGACGGCACCTTCAAGTCCCGCGAGGAGCTCGAGGCGATCTACCTGCAGGAGCAGGGCCTGACCAGCGGGGACGACGTCGTCGCCTACTGCCGCATCGGGGAGCGCTCCAGCCACACGTGGTTCGTCCTCACCCACCTGCTGGGCTTCGACAACGTCCGCAACTACGACGGCAGCTGGACCGAGTGGGGCAACTCGGTCGGCGTGCCGGTGGAGCGCTGAGGTATGCCGGTCCAGGACGACCGCAACGGCGTCACCGAGCTCCCCCCGGCGATGGCCGAGCTGGCCGAGGACTTCCACGCCGTCAGCCAGCCCGAACGCCTCCAGCTGCTGCTCGAGCTGTCCCGTGAGCTGCCCGGGCTCCCCGAGCGCTACGACGGGCAGCTGGACAAGATGGAGCGGGTCGATGAGTGCCAGTCGCCGCTGTTCCTGGCCGTCGAGGTCGGTGACGACCCCGACCGGACCGTGAGCCTGTTCTTCGACGCACCCGCCGAGGCACCGACCACCCGTGGCTTCGCCGGCATCCTGCACGAGGGCCTGGATGGTCTGCCCGCCCAGCAGGTGCTGGCCGTGCCCGACGACGCCCCCTACCGCTTCGGGCTCGCCGAGGCCGTGTCGCCGCTGCGGATGCGGGGCATGGTCGGCATGCTCGGCCGGATCAAACGACAGGTGCGGCTGCGCGACGACGCCCGCACCGCTGAGCAGGAGAGCGCATGAGCAGACCCGAGACCGGCACCGACGGCATACCCCAGGAGCCGGGGGAGGACGTCGAGGTCGAGTGGACCGGCGGCGACCCCGACGCGCTGCCCGACCTGGAGCCCACGGAGCAGGACGAGGCGCTGGAGCAGGCCCTGCGGGCCGGGCTCGTCGACTTCGAGCTCTCCGAGGAGGACCAGGCGCTCGTCGAGCGCGGTGAACTGCCCGAGGGGCTCGAGGACGACCTCGCCGGCCGCCCGGTCGTCGCGGTCGTCGGGCGACCCAACGTCGGCAAGTCCAGCCTGGTCAACCGCATCCTGGGCCGCCGTGAGGCGGTCGTCGAGGACGTGCCGGGCGTCACCCGCGACCGGGTCGCCTACGACGCCGAGTGGTCGGGCCGACGCTTCACCCTCGTCGACACCGGTGGCTGGGAGGTCGACGCCACGGGGATCCACCTGCGGGTCGCCGAGCAGGCCGAGGTCGCCGTCGAGCTTGCCGACGCGGTGATGTTCGTCGTCGACTCCACCGTCGGCGCCACCGACACCGACGAGCAGGTCGTGCGCCTGCTGCGGCGCAGCGGCAAGCCGGTGGTCCTCGTCGCCAACAAGGTCGACGACCAGCGCTTCGAGGCCGACGCCGCGATGCTGTGGAGCCTCGGCCTCGGGCAGCCCTGGCCCGTCTCGGCGCTCCACGGTCGCGGGTCGGGCGACGCGCTCGACGCCCTGCTCGACGTGCTGCCGGAGACCTCGGCGGTGGCGGGGGCATACCCTCGCGGCGGTCCGCGCCGGGTCGCCCTGCTGGGGCGGCCCAACGTCGGCAAGTCCTCGCTGCTCAACAAGCTCGCCGGCACCGACCGTGTCGTCGTGGACGACGTGGCCGGCACCACCCGCGACCCGGTGGACGAGCTCATCGAGCTCGGCGACGACGGCCGGGTATGGCGGTTCGTCGACACCGCGGGCATCCGCCGCCGGGTGCACCAGACCAAGGGCGCCGACTTCTACGCCTCGCTGCGCACCCAGGCGGCGCTGGAGAAGGCCGAGGTGGCCGTCGTGCTCGTGGACGTCTCCGAGCCGATCGCCGAGCAGGACATCCGGGTGATCCAGCAGGTCGTCGATGCTGGGCGTGCCCTCGTCGTGGCCTACAACAAGTGGGACACCCTGGACGAGGAGCGGCGCTACTACCTCGAGCGGGAGATCGAGCGCGAGCTCGTGCAGATCACCTGGGCGCCGCGGGTCAACATCTCGGCGGCGACCGGGCGCAACGTCGCCAAGCTCGTGCCCGCCCTCGACACCGCACTGGCGTCCTGGGACCGGCGCATCCCCACGGCCAAGCTCAACCGCCTTCTTCGGGGAGGTCGTGGCGGCCCACCCGCACCCGGTGCGCAGCGGCAAGCAGCCGCGGGTCCTCTTCGCGACCCAGGCCGACACGCGTCCGCCGAAGTTCGTCATCTTCGCCTCAGGCTTCATCGAGGCCGGCTACCGGCGCTTCCTGGAGCGCCGTCTGCGCGAGCAGTTCGGCTTCGCCGGCACCCCGATCGAGATCTCGGTGCGGGTGCGCGAGAAGCGCCGTCGCTGAGGGCCTCCGGAGTGCCCCGGCCGGTTCGGATCTGACCCGAGGCGTGGGGTAATATTCCGCAGGTTGCCGCCTCGGCGGTGACGCCACGGGCTGTGGCGCAGTTTGGTAGCGCACTTGACTGGGGGTCAAGGGGTCGCAGGTTCAAATCCTGTCAGCCCGACGTATGAGCCCTGGTGGGAGTCCTTCCCCACCAGGGCTTCGTCGTGTCCGGGGTCGATTTCCGGTGCCCGTGCGAGCCGGACCTGCGAGGTCCTGGCGGGTGCTGCAGCCGCCGTGGAGCGGTCGGAGCGGGTTGGTGCAGGACGTCACAGGTGGGGTCCGTCGTGGCGTGGTGCTCCCTTCCTGGTGCGGAGACCGACCTGCTGATCGAGGCATCGATGCACGAGGTCGCCTGGAACAGCCGCGGCCATGCCGCGCGGTTGTTCCGACAGGCCGTGGGCGTGACGCCGGCCCGTTACCGCGAGCTGGCCCGCGACAGGCTGCGGCTCGAAAGGCCCGCGATACAGACCGCCCGGTGGTTCGTTACGCTGGTGTTGACATACCTGGCACTCAGGGGAGTCCGCGCCTGCGCGCGCGCACCCGACGGGAGGTCGCTATGCCGCACCCATACGAGCCGATCGCCGTCGGGCCGATCTGGGACATGCTCGGCCCCCGAATGCCTCCTGGGGTGCTCGGCCTGAGCGATCCGGACGTTCATCTGATCGAGGACCGTTGGGTGATGTTCATCGGCGGGTTCTCCACCAGCTTCCGCAACCGCCTCTACCGTGCCCGGCTGCCCGCCGGGGCCGAGCCGGACCAGGGCGGTTGGGTGCTCGACCGAGAGCCGATCGTCACCGACCCGCCCAAGCGTGCGTGGGATACCGGCGGGATGCACACCCCGAGCTACGTCCCTGCTCACCACGGCTACCCGGCGCGCCTCTACTACGCAGGCCGAGCCTCCACGCGCCACTACGGCAAGGGCAGCGCCTACGCGATCGGAGTCCTCACCCTCGACGACCACGGCGGGTGGCAGCGGCACGAGGTTCCGGTGTTGCGGGGCTGGCCGGGTCGGGCGAGCGTGCTGGAACCGCTGGTGATCGCCGTCGAGGGCGGTTACCGGATGTGGTTCCTCGCCACCCCGCACGAGGTCGGCCCCGGTGAGCAGCCCGACTTCGAGCTGCACGTCACCGACAGCGCCGACGGCATCGATTGGCAGCCGCCGCGCCGGTTCGCCACCACCGCCGAGGGATTCTTCGACAATGCGGTCTACCCGACGGTGCAGGGCTGGGAGATGCTGCTGGCTCGCGGCACCAATCTGCACGGCACGACGCCCTACCCCGGTCAGGGGCCGTGGGTTATCCAGGCCGCGTCGCCGTCGCCGGATCGGGCGGACTGGTCACCACCGGAGCGGGTGCTCGACACCGACGCTCCCGGGACTCCGCCGTGGATGAGGCGTGGGGTCTGCGGCCCCTCGAACGTGCCGCTTCGCGATGGCCGACGATTGATACTCCTCACAGGCACCCACCAAGCCGCCTCCTGGGGCCAGGCCGCACGGTTCCGACTCGCCCAGGCGCGGCGCTTGCCGGTGCCCTCGCCCTACTTCCTCGCCACGGGAGCCATCGACCTCAACGCCTGACCATCCACGGCTGTCTCTCAACCGAGAGGCATGGAGGCATTTAGAGTTGCTGGCCGAGGTCATCAGCCAGTTCAACCACGCGACTCCTCCACCAGCGAGCACCGCGGCACCGAGCGCGGTCCAGGCGCCGATGCGGGCTTTGGTGGCGGCGGCGTGGTGGCCGTTCACGGTCGATAGTGCCTACGCGATGGCGCGACGATCTGCATGACGGAGAGCACCGTGGTGGTGCTCACCAGCGACCACGGCGACATGCTGGGTGAGAAGGGGCTCTGGTACAAGATGTCGCCCTACGAGCGGTCGAGCCGGGTGCCGCTCATCTTGCGCGGCCCGCGCGAGCTGGTCCCGGCCGGGCGCTTCGCCAACCCGGTGAGCCTGCTCGACCTGCTCCCGACCCTGGTCGAGCTCGCGGGGGCGGAGCCGCCGTCCACCGACGGGGCCGGGGTCTCGCTGCTCGAGAGCGCGCGGCGCGAGGTCTCCGGCGTGTCGCCGCAGGAGCGCGAGGTCGTCGTGGAGTACCTCGCCGAGGGGACCCACCACCCCCAGGTGACCCTCGTCCGCGGCCCGCTCAAGCTGGTGCGCTGCCCAGGTGACCCCGACCAGCTCTTCGACCTCGGGGCCGACCCGGACGAGCTGCGCAACGTCGCGCAGGAGCCGCGGTATGCCGACGTCGTGGCGGCCATGCGGGCCGAGATCGAGGCACGCTACGACCTGGAGGCACTGGAGGTCGAGGTGCTCGCGAGCCAGCGCCGGCGCTCGGTCGTCGCGCACGCCCTCCTTCAGGGGCGCACCCGCCCCTGGGACCTGACCGTCCAGGAGCAGGAGCGCTATGTGCGCGGCGACTTCTGGGCGGCGTTCCGCTACGCCAAGCTGGCCGACGGCCAGGGGTGAGTCGGCCCGGTAGGACAAACCGTCCGACGCATCGTTGCGCATTCGTTGCCGGCCTCCGCCCGGAGTCGCTAGCCACGCGGGGGCCTTCTCGCTAAGGTTCGCATTGTCGACAACTAGACAATCAACATTCTGCGCTGTCCCGTGCGCGACCCCAAGGAGACGACCGTGGACGACCTCGCACGCCGGTTGGGTCTGAAGACCAACCCCCAGATCTTCTTCACCTCGGCCGGGCTGATGGTGATCATCCTGGCCCTGCTGCTCATCTTCCCCAGCAGCATCGGGGACGGCTTCGCGGCCGCCCGGACCTGGGTGACCACCAACCTCGGGTGGTTCTTCATCTTTGGGGTGACCTTCTGGTTGGTCTTCCTCATCTGGATCGCCAGCAGCAAGTACGGCGACCTCAAGCTGGGCAAGGGCGATGAGGTCCCGGCCTACACCCGGACCTCGTGGTTCACGATGCTCTTCGCCGGCGGCATCGGCACGATCCTCATGTTCTGGGGGGTCGCGGAGCCCATCTCGCACTTCGCCACACCACCGTTCCCGGACGTCGAGCCCTACAGCGCCGAGGCTGCGGAGGACGCGATGAACATCGCGCTCTACCACCTGGGCCTGCATACCTGGGCGATCTTCACGCTGCCCGGTCTGGCGTTCGGCTTCTTCATCTACCGCTACGACCTGCCGATGCGGGTGAGCTCGGTCTTCTACCCCTTCCTCAAGGAGCGGATCCACGGACCGATCGGCAAGGCCATCGACGTCTTCGCCGTGGTGGGCACGCTCTTCGGCCTCGCCGTGAGTCTGGGCCTGGGAACCTCGCAGATCAGCACCGGGCTGTCCGAGCTGATCGGGGTCGAGGACTCGGTCTTCATCCGCGTCATCGTCATCACGGTCCTCACCGCCATCGCGACCGTCTCGGTCGCCGTGGGCCTGGACAAGGGCATCAAGCGGCTGTCCAACCTCAACATCGGGATGGCCGTCGGCATGATGCTCTTCGTCCTCTTCACCGGTGGGGCGACCGTCTTCCTGCTGCGCTCGTTGGTGGAGAGCGCCGGCAACTACCTCGCCGCCCTCCCCTCGCTGTCCTTCTGGAACGACGCGCTCGCCAACGCCACCCAGGAGGAGGGCTGGGGCTGGCAGGCAGGCTGGACCGTCTTCTACTGGGCCTGGACCGTCACCTGGGCGCCGTTCATGGGTGTCTTCCTCGCCCGGATCTCCCGTGGCCGCACGGTGCGGGAGTTCGTCGGCGGCGTCCTCGTGGCCCCCTCGCTCTTCACCCTCGTGTGGTTCGTCATCTTCGGCTGGTCCGCCATGGAGATCGACGGCATCGGGGGCAACGGTGGGACGGTGTCGGCCGCGGTCGCCGAGAGCGTGCCGCTGGCGATGTTCACCTTCTTCGAAAACTTCCCCCTGACGACGGTGATGCAGGGCCTGGTCGTGGTGATCGTCGCCCTCTTCTTCGCCACCTCGGCCGACTCGGCCGCCCTCGTCATCGACATGCTGTGCAGCGGTGACAACGAGGAGGGCCCGGTCGCGCAGCGCGCGTTCTGGTCGATCTGCCTGGGCGCACTGGCCGCCCTGCTCATCGTCCTCGGCGGTGACGACGCCCTGCCGGCCCTGCAAGAGGTCATCACGGTCGTCGGGCTACCGATCTTCATCCTCGTCTTCGCCATGATCCCGGCCCTCTTCGTGGGGCTCCGGAGCGAGAAGAAGAGGGTGGAGAGAGGCGACCACAGCGTCACTCCGCTGGAGCACATCAAGCTGCAGCAGGAGGAGGACGCGCGGGATCGCGCCGAGGCCGAGCGCCGGCGCGAGGAGGCGGAGAACGGCGTCCCGAAGGAGAAGGAGCGCTCCGGCTGAGGACGCTGCGCCCGACGAAGGGCCCGGGCCGCCACGTGGCGGGCCCGGGCCCTTCGGCATACCTCGTCGGCTCAGAGGACGTCGGCGAGCGCGGCCTCCCAGGCATCGGCGGCCTCGTCCACCTGCTCCTGCGTCACGACCAGGGCGGGGATGAAGCGCACCACCTGCGACCACGCGCCACAGGTGAGGAGCAGCAGACCGTGGTCGACGGCGGCCTGCTGGGCCCGGGCTGCGGTGGCGCCGTCGGGCTCACCGTCGGGGGTGCGGAACTCCGCCCCCAGCATGAGGCCGAGGCCTCGCACGTCCGTGATGGCGGTATGCCGCTGCGCCGCCGCCTCGAGCCGCGACCGGAGCTGGGCGCCGCGGGCTGCGGCGTTGCCGACGAGGTCCTCGCGCCGGATGACGTCCAAGGTCGCGAGGGCAGCGGCGCACGCCACCGCGTTGGCGCCGTAGGTGCCGCCCTGGGAGCCGGGCCAGGCCCGACCCATGAGCTCCTCGGAGGCGGCGATCGCCGAGAGCGGGAAGCCCGAGGCGATGCCCTTGGCGGTGATGAGGACGTCGGGGGAGACGCCGAAGTGGTCATGCCCCCAGAACTTCCCGGTGCGGCCCCAGCCGGTCTGCACCTCGTCCAGGACGAGGAGGATCCCGTGCCGGTCGGCGCGCTCCCGGAGCCCGGCGAGGAACTCCTGCGAGGCGGGCACGTAGCCACCCTCGCCGAGGACCGGCTCGATGAGGAAGGCCGCGGTGTCCTGCGGGGAGGTGACGGTCTGTAGGAGGTAGTCGAGCTCACGCAGCGCGAAGGCCGTGGCCTCCTCCTGGCTCCAGCCGTAGTGCGTCGGGCTGGGGAAGGGGGCGACCGCTACCCCGGGCATGAGCGGCGCGAAGCCGGAGCGGAACTTCGTGCCGGAGGTGGTCAGCGAGGCGGCGGCGACGGTGCGGCCGTGGAACCCGCCGTGGAAGGCGACGACGTTGGGACGCCCGGTGGCCTGCCGGGCCAGCCGCAGGGCAGCCTCGACGGCCTCGGAGCCGCTGTTGACGAAGAACATCGAGTCCAGCCCCGCCGGGAGCACGTCCGACATCCGGTCCACGAGGTCGAGCAGCGGACGGTGCATCACCGTGGTGTACTGCGCGTGGACGATCTTGGCGACCTGCTCCTGGGCGGCGGCGACGACGTCCGGGTGGGCGTGGCCGGTGCTCGTGACTCCGATGCCCGCGGTGAAGTCGAGATATCTGCGGTCCTGCTCGTCGAAGATCAGGGCGCCCTCACCACGGGCGGCGACGACGGGGGTGGCTTGCTTGAGCAGCGGGCTGAGGTGCGCCACGATCGACTCCTGCGATTGGTAGATTGTTGACAATCTGAACGTACCGTATGAAGGAGGCGCCCGTGAGCGGCGACGCAGCACAGCCGGCACAGCGAGAGCAGGACGGCGGACGGTCGACGGGCCCGACGCTCCAGCACGTCCCCACCGACCTGTTCATCGGAGGAGAGTGGGTGCCCGCGGGGTCGGGCGCGCGCTTCGACGTCGACGACCCCGCGACCGGCCGCCCGATCGCCTCGGTCGCGGACGCAGGCCCCGAGGACGGGTTGCGCGCGCTCCAGGCGGCGGCAGGCGCCCAGGCCGAGCTGGCGGCCAGCTCCCCGCGCCAGCGGGCGGACTGGTTGACCGCCGCCTACCACGCGGTCATGGACCGCGCCGACGAGCTCGCCCTCGTCATGACCCTCGAGATGGGCAAGCCGCTGGCCGAGGCCAAGGGGGAGATCACCTACGCCGCGGAGTTCCTACGGCACTTCGCTGGGGAGGCGCTGCGGATCAGCGGCTCCTATCAGCAGGCCCCGGCCGGCGACGCGCGCTTTCTCGTCATGCGCCAGCCGGTGGGGCCCTCGCTGCTCATCACCCCGTGGAACTTCCCGATGGCGATGGGCACCCGCAAGATCGGCCCGGCCCTCTCCGCCGGGTGCACGAGCGTCATCAAGCCGGCCCACCAGACGCCGCTGTCGATGCTGGCGCTGGTCGACATCCTCGCGGAGGTCGGCGTTCCCTCGGGAGCCGTCAACGCCGTCACCACCAGCCGGGCCGGTGAGCTCATGGAGCCGATGATCCGCTCGGGTCTGGCCCGCAAGCTCTCCTTCACCGGGTCCACCAAGGTGGGCAAGATCCTGCTGGAGCAGTGCGCCGAGAAGGTCCTGCGGACCTCGATGGAGCTCGGGGGCAACGCCCCCTTCATCGTCTTCGACGACGCCGACCTCGACGACGCCGTGGCCGGGGCCATGGCCGCCAAGATGCGCAACATGGGCGAGGCGTGCACCGCGGCCAACCGGATCTACGTCCACGCCTCGATCGCCGACGACTTCGGCGCGCGGCTCGCGCAGGAGATGTCCGCCCGCACCGTCGGTCCCGGCACGCAGGAGGGGGTCGACGTCGGCCCGCTCATCGACCGGGCGGCGCAGGACAAGGTGCGCGACCTCGTCGCCGACGCCGTCGACGGCGGGGCGCAGGTCCTCACCGGGGGAGACGTCCCTGACGGCGAGGGCTACTTCTACCCGCCCACGGTGCTCACCGGGGTGGCGCGCGATGCGCGGATGGCCAGCGAGGAGATCTTCGGCCCGGTCGCCCCCCTCACCCCCTTCACCACCGAGGCCGAGGTGGTCGCGCTCGCCAACGACACCCCCTTCGGCCTGGTCTCCTACGTCTACACCCGCGACCTGGACCGGGCGCTGCGGATGGCCGAGGCGCTGGAGTCGGGGATGGTCGGCCTCAACCAGGGTGTCGTCTCCAACCCGGCCGCGCCCTTCGGCGGCATCAAGGAGTCGGGCCTGGGTCGCGAGGGTGGCGCGGTCGGCATCGAGGAGTTCCTCGAGGTGAAGTATGTCGGGATCGCCGGGCCCCGCCCCGCTCAGGACGGCTGAGCGCCGGGCTCTGGCCCGAGGCTGCCCCGGCTGGAACCGGTCAGCCGCTGCACGGCGTCGCGCATGTGGTGCAGCAGCAGCGCGTCGGTCTGCCGGGCGTCGCCCGCGGCGAAGGACCGCGCGATCTCCCGGTGCTCCCCGACGCGCGCCTCGTCGACGGCATACGTCGGCTCGAGCAGGTGGATGCACATCCGGGTCTCGGTGAGCAGCGTCGCGTGGAAGCGCGAGAGCTGCGGGCTGTCGGCGTGGTCGACGAGCACCTGGTGGAAGTGGATGTCGGCGGTGCTCACCGCGCGGACGTCGCCCTCGGACGCCGCAGCAGCCATGTCCTCGACGACCCGCAGGAGCGCCTCGGTCGCCTTCTGCGGGCGGGTCTCGTGGATGCGGTCCCCGGCCGCGCGCTCGACGGCCGAGCGGGCGAGGTAGAGGTCGCGCACCCGGTCATCGGTCATCTCGATGACGAAGAGCCCGCGGTTGCGGTGCGAGACGAGCAGCCCCTCCTGGGTCAGGCGTTGCAGGCCCTCGCGCAGCGGGCCCCGGCTGACCCCCAGGCGGTGGGCGTACTCCACCTCGCCGAGCTGGCTCCCCGGGGCGACCTCGCCGCTGGCGATGGCCTCGCGGATCTGCGCGGCGACGATGCTGGGCGTGGACTCCCGCTGCACCGGTCGGATCGCGGAGGGGGTGGTGGCGGGTGGGATCTGCGTGGTCATCTCGTGTCTCCTGTCGGCGTGCCCGGCTGCGCCGATCGCGCGGCGGGCCGCGCGGTCGCGAAGAGCGTCCCCAGGCCGGGGACGGCGGGCACCTCGCCGGCGAGGGCCAGCCCCTCGTGGACGGACACCTGGTTGGCGGTGAGCACCACCCGCCCGGTGGCCTCCTCGAGGTCCTCCAGCCAGGCCAGCGTATGCAGAGCCGTGTCCGGCACGAGCACCGCCTCGGCGCCGGTGGCATCGACGCTGCCCGCGAGGGCCAGCACCGCGTCGCGGCCGAGGGTCCCGACCTCGGCGGCGGTGATGATGTCGTGGCTGCCCGTCGCGGTCACCTCGATGCCGGCGCGGCCCAGGAAGTCGACGAAGGCCTGCGCGACGTCCTGCGGGTAGGACGCCGCCACCGCCACCCGGGTGAGCCCAAGACGCCGACAGGCCTGGACGAAGGCCAGGGAGGTGGAGGTCGTCGGCACCCCGGTGCGGGCCGCCAGCTCGGCCACCTGCGCGTGGGCGCCCTCCCAGCCGAAGACGAAGCTGCCGGACGTGCACGCCCAGACGACCGCGTCGGGACGTGCGCCGCGCAGGAGCTGGTCGGCACCGTGGGCCAGCCGGTCGGGCCCCCCGAGGTCGAGCAGTGCGTCGACCCGGTGGGCGTCCTCGCCGACCGAGGTGTGCACGAGGGGCAGGCGGACGGCATACCCCTCGCCGCGTAGCCTCTCCTCGAGCCAGGGGTAGTCGTCCTCCGCACTGTGCCCGGGGTAGAGGATGCCGATCGTGCTCATGGTCATGCGCCCCTGTCGTCGGCCGTCCGCGTCGTCACGGCGGACGGATGCTTAGATTGTAGACAATCGCGCCGGAGAGAGGGTCCCGATGAGCTACGACGTGGACGCACTGGCCCGTCGGCTGACGGGTGAGCTGCGCGGTGAGGTGCGGGCCGACTCCCTCGGCCGGGCGCTCTACGCGACCGACGCGTCCAACTACCGCGTCGTGCCCGACGTCGTCGTCCTGCCCCGGGACGAGGCCGACCTCGTGGCCACCCTGGCCCTGGCCCGCGACGCCGGCGCGCCCGTCGCGCTGCGCGGAGCCGGCACCTCGATGGCCGGCAACGCGCTGGGTGGGGTCGTGGTGGACGTCTCCCGGCACCTGGACCGGATCCTGGAGATCGACCCGGTCGCCCGCACCGCCACCGTGCAACCCGGCGTCGTGCTCGGCCACCTCGTCTCCGCGGCGAAGGCGCACGGGTTGACCTTCGGCGCCGACCCCTCCTCCGCGAGCCGCTGCACCCTCGGCGGCATGATCGCCAACAATGCCTGCGGGGCTCACTCGGTGGCCTGGGGCACCACCGCCGACAACGTCCGCAGCCTGCGGGTGCTCACCGCGGCGGGCGGTGAGGCGCGGCTGGACGCCCGTGACCACCTCGCCGCAGGTGGTGCGTCGGCGGACCCGGAGCCGGCCCTCGCCGAGATCCACGCGGCCATGGAGCGGCTGGGGCGCGAGCACGCGACGCTCATCGGCCGCCGGTTCGGCACCTTCTCCCGGCAGATCTCGGGGTATGCGCTCCAGCACCTGCTCCCCGACCGCGGGGTCGACCTCGCGCGGCTCCTGTGCGGCAGCGAGGGGACCCTGGCCACCACCCTCGAGGCGACCGTGGCGCTGGCCCCGCTGCCCCCGGCCGTGGTGCTGCTCACCCTCGGTTTCCCGGACGCGGTGAGCGCCGCCCGCAGCGTGCCGACGGTCCTGCCCCACGCCCCGCTCACCATGGAGTCGATCAACGCCACGCTGGTCGAGCGGCTGCCGGACGACACCCGCCGGGCTGCGGAGGCGGCCGGGCTGCCCGAGGGACGGATGTGGCTGCTCGTCGAGATCGGCGGGGAGGACGCGCAGGAGGCGCGCACCCGCGCCGCCGAGGTGGCCGAGGCGGTGCGTGACGGCATACCCGGGACGACCGCGGCGGTCGTCACCGATCCCGCCGCGCAGGCGGTGCTGTGGCGGTGCCGCCGGGACGGCACCGGTCTGGCGACCCGCCGCGCCGACGGCGCCGAGGCCTGGGCCGGCTGGGAGGACGCCGCGGTGCCACCGGAGCGGCTCGGCGACTACCTCCGCGCCCTGGAGGAGCTCATGGCGCGCTACGACTACTCCGGCGCGTCCTACGGCCACTTCGGCGAGGGATGCATGCACCTGCGGATCGACTTCGACCTCGTCACCGACCAGGGCGTGCGCGACTACCGGTCCTTCGTCGAGCAGGCGACCGACCTCGTCGTCTCGCTCGGCGGGTCGGTGTCGGGGGAGCACGGTGACGGCCGGGCCCGGGGCGGGCTGCTGGAGCGGATGTACGGCGCCGACGCCACCGCCCTCTTCGCGGAGGTGAAGCGGGCCTGGGATCCGCAGGGCCTGCTCAACCCCCGGGTGATCGTCGACCCCCCGGCGGTCGACGTGGCCCTGCGCCAGCACGGTCACGCACAGGGGTTCCCGGAGCGCACCACGCTGGCCTTCTCCCAGGACGCCGGCAGCTTCGCCCAGGCACAGCGTCGCTGCGTCGGGGTCGGCAAGTGCATCCAGACCTCCGGCGGGGTCATGTGCCCGAGCTACCAGGTGACCAGGGACGAGACGCACTCCACCCGCGGGCGGGCCCGGGTCCTCTTCGAGATGATGGAGGGTGACGTCATCACCGAGGGGTGGCGGGCCGAGGAGGTCCGCGACGCCCTCGACCTGTGCCTGTCCTGCAAGGGCTGCGTGGGGGACTGCCCGGTCAATGTCGACATGGCGACCTACAAGGCCGAGTTCACCCACCAGCACTACCGCGGCCGCCCGTGGGCGCGGCCCCGCTCGCACTGGTCGATGGGGTGGCTGCCCGCGCTCGCGAAGGGCGCGGCACTCGCCCCGGGCACGACGAACGCGCTCATGAGGTCCAGGCTCGCCGGCGCGCTGAAGCGGGCCGGCGGGATCGCCGCCGACCGGGAGGTGCCGGCCTTCGCCCCGCGGACCTTCACCTCGTGGTTCTCCCGGGAGCACACCCCGGCCCGGGGGGAGGGGCGCACCCCGGTGCTGCTGTGGCCGGACACCTTCACCACCCACCTCGCGCCGGAGGTGGGCCGGGCCGCGGTGGCGGTCCTGGAGGATGCCGGGATGGAGGTGCACCTGCCCCGAGGCCCCGTGTGCTGCGGGCTGACCTGGGTCTCGACCGGCCAGCTCGGGGTCGCGCAGCGGGTGCTGCGCCGGTCATTGACGTCGATCGAGCCCGCCCTGCGCGCCGGGGCCACGGTGGTCGGGCTCGAGCCCAGCTGCACGGCCCTCTTCCGTCACGAGGCGGTCGAGCTGCTGCCGGGTGACGAGCGCGCGATCCTGGCCAAGGCCCAGGTCCGGACCCTCGCGGAGACGCTCGCCGAGCACGCGCCGGGCTGGGAGCCCCCGCAGCTGGACCAGGAGGCCGTGGTGCAGGTGCACTGCCACCAGCACGCCGTCCTGGGCTTCGACGCCGACCGCGCCCTCATGGAGCGGGCCGGGGTCCGGGCCGAGGTCCCCGACTCCGGGTGCTGCGGGCTGGCGGGCAACTTCGGCTTCGAAGCCGGGCACGAGGGCCTCAGCCGACAGATCGGCGAGCGCGTCCTGGCCCCGGCCGTCCGCGGCGCCGCCCCCTCGACCGCGGTGCTCGCGGACGGTTTCTCCTGCCGCACGCAGATCGCCGACCTGACCGAGCGCCGGGGGCGTCACCTCGCCGAGCTCCTGGCCGAGGGCCTCAGCGCACCTGCGGACCGGAGGGCGTGAGCAGGCGCAGGATCGTGCGGGCGTAGCCGCGGGCGGCCACGAGCAGCTCCTCGACCGCGACCGACTCGTCCGGGCGGTGGGCCTGCTCGGCCACCGACCCCGGGCCCTGGACGATCACCGGGATCCCCCACGCGTCGGCGACGAAGCCGCCGTCGCACGCCGCGGTCCACCCCTGCAGGTCCCTCCGGCCGCGACCGGACTCGCCCATGGCGGCATCGGCGACGACGACGAACTCCTCGTCCGGGGCGGTCTCGAAGCCCGGCATGTCCATGGGGGAGGTCAGCGACCACGTGAGCCCGCGGGAGCCCAGGTCGAGGGCCGACAACCGACGCCGGACCGCCTCGACGACGTCCGCCATCGCCTCGCCCGGCAGCAGCCGCCGGTCGACCTCGACCCGGCACAGATCGGGGACCGCGGAGCCGGACGTCCCGCCCGCGATCACCCCGACGTTGACCGTCGGCGGTCCCACGAGCGGGTGCGCCCGGGTGGCCAGCTCGGTATGCCAGCGGTCCAGGTCCGCGACGACGAGGGCGGCCCCGCTGATCGCGTTGCGCCCGTCCTGCGGCCGGCCGGCGTGGGCGGCGACGCCACGCACCTCCACGTGCAGATAGCTCGCGCCACGAGCCGCGACGACCGTCGTCAGGTCGGTCGGCTCGGCCACCACGCAGCCCAGCAGGTCGGGGGCGGGCTGCTCGACGAGGCGGCGGATCCCCAGGCCGTTCTGCTCCTCGTCGCAGAGCGCGTCCAGCCGCACCGGGCCCGAGGGGACCACGGCGGTCTCCCGCACCGCGGCCATCGCCAGCAGCACGGCGGCCAGCCCGCCCTTCATGTCGGCGCTGCCCCGGCCGGTGATGCGCCCCTCGGCGAGGGTGGCGGCATACGGGGCGGTGCTCCAGTCGGCCGCCTCGCCGGGCGGGACGACGTCGGTATGCCCGAGGAAGAGCAACCCGGGCCCCTCGCCGCCGGCGAGCGTGACCCGGACGTTGGGGCGCCCCGGCTCGACCTCCTCGGACTCCACCTGCAGGTGCAGCTCCCTCGCCAGCCGGGTGAGCTCGGCGGCGGTGGCGGCCTCCTCACCGGGCGGGTTGGCGCCCCGGGCCCGCACGAGGGCCTGGGTCAGGGCGGTGACCCGCTCGGCCGTGATCCTCGAGAGCACCGCCTGCTCGGCGGGGATCATCCGGCCGCCGTGGCATCGACCGCGCGGGCCAGCCGGGCCACCCCCTCGCGGATCCGCTCCGGCGGGGTGGAGGCGAAGCACAGCCGCAGGTCGTGGGGGAAGCGGCGCCCGGGGGAGAAGGCGTTGCCCGGGATGTAGGCGACCCCCTCGGCCAGGGCGGCGGGGAAGAGCGCCTCGGTGTCGACCGACTCGCCGAAGGAGACCCAGAGGAAGAAGCCGCCCTCGGGGTCGGTCCAGGTGGCGCGGCCCCCGAAGTGCTCGGCGAGCGCCTGCTGCATGGCCTCCTTGCGCCGGCGGTACTCCGCCCGCTGGGTCTCGAGGTGCTCCTCCAGCCCGCCGGAGCGCAGGAAGTGGGCGACCAAACGCTGGGCCGGCAGGTTGGCGCAGGTGTCCATCGACTGCTTGGCGTGGATGAGCAGCTGGGCGAGCGAGGGATCGGCGTCCACCCACCCGACCCGCAGCCCGGGCGCGACGATCTTGGAGAATGTCCGGACCGAGAAGACCAGCGGGTCACCGTCGGCCAGCTCGTGCAGGCTGGGCACCGGGTCATCGGCGAAGCGGAGCATGCCGTACGGGTCGTCGTCGAGGATGACGCTGCCCCAGGACCGCGCCAGCTCGAGCAGCTCGCGCCGACGCGGCAGCGACATCGAGGTGCCGGAGGGGTTCTGGAAGGTGGGGATCGTGTAGATGACCTTGGGCGTGCGCCCGGCCCGGTCCACGGCCGCACGCAGCGCCTCGATCGACATACCGTGCTCGTCGACCTCGATCTCGGCGAGCTCGGCCTGGTAGGCCAGGGCGGTCGCGCTGCCGTTGGTGTAGGTCGGCGACTCCACGGCGACTAGGTCGCCGGGGTCGATGAAGAGCTTGGCCGCGAGGTCCAGGCCCTGCATGCCGCCGGCGGTGATGGTGAGCCGCTCGTCGGTCGTCTCGTCGGTGGTGCCGGCCAGCATCTCCAGCAGGGCCGAGCGCAGGGCCGGGTCGCCCTCGGTCGCGGCGTAGTCGAAGGCGTCCGGCGTCCCGAGCTCGCCCCGGGCGGCCTCGCCCAGCGCCTGCGTGGGGATCGCCTCCGCGGCAGGACTGCCCATGGCGAAGCGGACGACGTCGTGGGTCTGCCGGGCCAGCAGCGAGGTGCTCGAGTCGATCACCGACCCCACGAGCAGGTCGGCGCGCGAGGCGAGGGGGAGGGTCGGGCTGTCGGTCGTGCTCATGGATGGATCACCAGTCCTTGGTCGAGGGGGGCGAGCAGTTCGGGGGCGTCATCGGTGACGAGCACCGACTCGGAGGTCTCGTAGCCCCAGCGGTCCATCCACATCCCGAGGATGAGGTGGAAGCACATGCCGGGGGCCAGCACGGTGTCGTCCTCGGCGCGCAGGCTGACGGTGCGCTCGCCCCAGTCGGGGGGATAGCCGATGCCGATGGAGTAGCCGATCCGCGAGTCCTTGGTGAGGCCGTGCCGCGCGATCTCCCGGGTGAAGGCGGCGTGGACGTCGGCGGTGCTCGCTCCCGGGCGCAGCGCGGCGAGCGCCTGCTCCAGACCGCGCCCGGTGGCCTCGGCGGTCTGCGCCAGGCGCCGTGGGGGAGTGCCGAGGCTCACCGTGCGGGCGAGGGGGACGTGGTAGCGCCGGTGCACGCCGGCGAGCTCGATCGTCGTCGCCTCACCACCCCGCAGGGGCTCCTCCACCCAGGTGAGGTGCGGCGTGCCGGCCGTCTCCCCGGAGGGCAGCATCGGCACGATCGCCGGGTAGTCGCCACCCAGCGCCTCGGTCCCGTGGGCCTGGGCCTGCTGGATCTCGGCGACGACGTCGCACTGGCGGCGGCCCTCGCGCAACGCGTCCACCGCCACCCGCATGGCGCGCACGGTCACCTCACCGGCGGCCCGCATGAGGGCGATCTCGGTGTCGGACTTCACCACCCGCAGCCAGTTGACCAGCTCGCGGCTGTCGACGAGCCGGGCGTCGGGCAGGGTCGCGCCGAACGCGAGGTAGGCACGTGGTGAGAAGTAGTGCGCGTCCAGCTCCATCGCGATGGTGCACGGCCCCGCGGGCAGCGCCCCCACCTCGCGTCCACGCTCTGCGATCCACTCCCAGGGGTGGATGTCGTGGCGGTGGACGTAGTGCTCGGGATAGCCGTGGATCTGCTCACGGGGCAGGGTCGCGGTGTGGTGCCCGCCCTTGGCGTCCATGGCCCGCAGCACCAGGTGCGCGGGGCCCTCGGCCGGCACCAGCAGCGCCTGGGGCATGTAGAAGGACCAGGCGTTGTAGCCCGTGAGGTAGTAGAGGTTGGCCGGGTCGGTGACCACGAGCGCGTCGTGGCCGCGCTCGCGCAGGACGGCCTGGGCACGGGCCATCCGCTGCTCGTGCTCGATCCGCAGGGCGTGCGGGTCGGCCGTCTGCGCGGCGCTGGTGATCTCGGCGGACTGGCTCACGGGGTCTCCACCGGGGTGGCGGCACGTGGGGTCCCCGGGCCGGGGCGTCCGCGGACGAGCAGGGACTGGCCCTCGCCGCGCGCGTCGAGACCCAGGGCGGCCATCGCGGCCCACAGGGTCACTTGGTTGGCGCTGAGGACGGGTATGCCCAGCTCGGCCTCGAGCGGCGCGAGGAGGTCGTAGGTGCGCAGGTTGGTGCACGACACGAAGACCGCCTCCGCGTCCGGCGCGACGGTGCGGCGCACGAGGTCCGCGGTCACCCGCTCCGGCACCGTCCAGATCTCGCCCGCCAGCCCCAGATGGCCGCTGGCCACGACGTCGAGCCCGGCCTCGGTGAGGAAGCGGGACAGGCTGTTGGTCACCGTCTCGTCGTAGGGCGTCACCACGGCCACCCGGCTCGTCCCGAGGGTCTGCAGGGCGCTGACCGCCGCCCCACTCGTCGTCACCGCCGCCGGGGCGCCCGCCTCGGTGAGGGCCTCCCTCAGCGCCGCCTCGCCGTCCACCCCGGCGACGAAGCTGCCGGAGGTGCAGGCATACGCCACCACCTCGGGCCGAGGCGTGGACAGGTCGTGGGTCGCCTGCACCACCGCTCCGGGCGCGCGCACCGCCCGGGCCTGGGGGAGGCCGACGGGCAGCGGCACGTGGGGGGTCCGCGTGAGGTGCAGGGTGGCGACGTCGGGGCACCAGCGCCACAGCTCACGGTCGAGGGCGAAGTCGTAGGGCACGATGACGCCGATCCCGCGCTCGAGGGAGGCCGTCCCCCCGGGGGAGGCGGACGCATCGCTCGGCAGCCGGCCGGCCACGGTCGTCGTCACGCGCACGACCCCACGATGCCCGACACCGAGGATTGTTGACAATCCGACACGGCCTTTCTACGGTCACGATGTGATCGCACGTCGACCTCGGCCCCGCGCGGTGGTGCTCACCGCACCCGGGCTGGCACCACCTGCAGCGCTCGACGCACTCTCGGAGGACCTCGATGTCGAGGTGGTGCACGCGGCGGGGCTGGCCGACGCGCTTCCCGGGGCGCAGGTGCTCCTCCTGTGGGACTTCTTCTCCTCCGCGGTCCAGGACGCCTGGGGCCAGGCGGACACGCTGGAGTGGATCCACGTGGCCGCCGCCGGGGTCGACAGCCTGCTCTTCCCCGACCTGCAGCGCTCGCCGGTCACGGTGACCAACGCCCAGGGTGTCTTCGACCGGCCGATCGCGGAGTTCGTGCTGGCCTCCGTGCTCGCCCACGGCAAGCGCCTGCACGAGAGCATGTCGCTGCAGCGGCAGCACCGCTGGGAGCACCGGGAGACCACGTCGCTGCAGGGCCAGCGGGTGCTCGTCGTCGGGACCGGCGGCATCGGCCGGGAGATCGGCCGGTTGCTGCGAGCCGTCGGCTGCGAGGTCCGGGGCGCGGGCCGCCGCGAGGTGGCCGACGACCCCGACCTCGGCACGGTGGTGCGCAGCGACGCCCTCGTCGAGCACGTCGGGTGGGCCGACCACGTCGTCAACGCCGCACCGCTCACCCCGCAGACGCGCAGGCTGCTCGACGGCACGGTCTTCGCCGCGATGAGACCTGGCGCGCACGTCGTCAATGTCGGCCGCGGCGCCAGCCTCGTCGAGGAGGACCTGCTGGCGGCGCTGCGCTCCGGTCACCTCGGCGGGGCCTCGATCGACGTCGTCGAGGAGGAACCGCTCCCAGCGGACTCCGCGCTGTGGGACGCCCCGGGCCTCGTCGTCTCGGCGCACCTGTCCGGCGATGTCGTCGGCTGGCGCGACACCCTCGCCGAGCAGTTCGTCGCCAACGCGCGACGGTGGCTGGCGGGAGAGGCGCTGACCGGCGTCGTCGACAAGGAGCTGGGCTACGTGCCCCGCAGCACCGGACAGGAGAGGGCATGAGCGCCTTCACCCCGCGGCACGCGGCGCGGCCGACCGCCCTGGAGCTGTCCGAGGCCTACGCCGTCGGCAGCACGACCCCGGTGGAGGCGACCGAGGCGGCGCTGGCGGCGATCGAGCGGCACGACCCGCTCGTGCACGCGATGGTGCTCCTCGACGCCGACGGGGCCCGCCGGGCCGCGCACGAGTCCACCGAGCGCTGGCGGCAGGGTCGGCAGCGGGGGCCGGCCGACGGCATACCGACGACGATCAAGGACATCCTGCTCACCCGTGGCTGGCCCACTCTGCGGGGAAGCCGGCTCATCCCCGAGCACGCGCCGGACGACTGGGCCCGGCAGTGGCCCGAGGACGCCCCGGCCGTGGCCCGCCTGCGCGAGGCGGGGTGCGTCCTGCTCGGCAAGAACGCGACCCCCGAGTTCGCGTGGAAGGGGGTGACCGACTCGCTGCGGCACGGGCCGACCGGCAACCCCTTCGACCCGCGGCTCACCGCGGGTGGGTCGAGCGGGGGAGCGGCGAGCGCGGTGGGCCTGGGCATGGGCGCGTGGTCGGTCGGCACCGACGGCGGTGGTTCGGTGCGGATCCCGGCAGCCTTCACCGGCACGGTGGCCCTCAAGCCGACCTACGGCAGGGTGCCGCTCTACCCGGCCAGCCCGTACGGCACCCTCGCGCACGCCGGGCCGATGACCACCACGGTCGCTGACGCCGCGTTCCTGCTCGACCTCATCGGAATGCCCGACGCGCGCGACTGGTCCGCCCTGCCGGCACCGCCCCGCACCTTCCTCGACGGGCTGGACGACGGGGTCGAGGGGGTGCGGGTCGCGGTGTCGCCCCGGCTCGGCCTCGCCGTGGACAACCACCCGGCGGTCGACCGCGCCGTGGCCGAGGCAGCGCAGGTCCTGGCTGCCGCGGGTGCGCGGGTCGAGGAGGTCGATCCCGAGCTCACCGACCTCGACGTCCTCGGGGCCTTCCACACGCTCTGGTTCACCGGAGCCGACAAGGTCGTGCAGGCCTACGGCGAGGGCGCCCTGGAGCGGATCGACCCCGGGCTGCGGGGCGCGATCCAGCGGTATGCCCACGGCGCCACCGCGGGCGACTACCTCGACGCCACCGCGGTGCGGATGGAGCTCGGTCGGCGGATGGGGCTGTTCCACGAGCGCCACGACGTGCTGCTCACCCCGACCATGCCGATGCCGGCCTTCGACCTGGCCCGCCAGGGACCGTCCCACGAGAGCGACGACGGCGAGGGTGATGGCGGGGAGGGCGCCGACCTGTGGACCTCGTGGACGCCCTACACCTACCCCTTCAACATGACCCAGCAGCCGGCCCTGTCGGTGCCCCTCGGGCTGACCGCGGACGGCCTGCCTGTCGGCGTCCAGCTCGTCGGCGCGCGGCATACCGACGCCCTCGTGCTGCGGGTGGGGCGCGCGCTGGAGTCAGGCAGCGACCGGACCGACGTCGTCCCCCCGCTGCTGCGGGGCTGAGCGCCGACCACAGGAGGAGCACATGAGCAGGTTCATCACCATCACCCTCGACACCCGCGGGGTGACGTGCCGGGTGCGGTTGCTGGAGGAGGAAGCGCCGCGCACGTGCGCCGCGGTGTGGTCGGCGCTGCCGCTCACCGCGCCGGTCTTCCACGGCAAGTACGCGCGCAACGAGATCTACACCCTGCTGCCACGCTTCGGGGAGGACCCCGGCAAGGAGAACACGACGATCACCCCCATCCCGGGCGACGTCTGCTGGTTCACCTTCGACGGGGCAGACCTGGGCAACCCGGCCTACGGTTACGAGACCGAGGGCGAGCACCGGGCCGCGGGTGAGGGCGGCATTATCGACCTGGCGGTGTTCTACGGCCGCAACAACCTGCTCATCAACGGCGACCAGGGCTGGGTGCCGGGCAACGTCTTCGGCGAGATCGTCGAGGGGCTGCCGGAGATGGCGGCGGCCTGTCAGGACGTCTGGATGGGCGGGGCGAGGGGGGAGACCCTCACCCTGGCCCGCGCCGAGGGATAGGTCACCCACCCAGCGCGGCCTCGCGGATCGGCGCCATCTCGATCTTGCGCTGGGTGAGCATGACCTCGGTGGCCCGACGCGCGACCTCCGGGTCCGCGTGGGTGGTGAGCTCGTCGAGCTCGGTGGGGTAGACCTGCCAGGAGACGCCGAAGCGGTCCTTGAGCCACCCGCACATGCTCTCCTCGCCGCCGCCCTCACGCAGGGCGTCCCAGTAGTGGTCGCTCTCCTCCTGGGTGTCGGTCCGGACGACGAAGGAGAAGGCCTCGTCGGGGCGGAAGTGCGGACCGCCGTTGAGCGCGGTCCAGCGCACGCCGTCGAGCTCGAACTCGACCGTGAGGACCGAGCCGAGCGGCTTGTCCGAGGGGGTGTCCGCGGCATACCTGCTCACCTGCAGGACGCGCGAGTTCGGGACGATCGAGCAGTAGAACTCGGCCGCCTCCTGCGCCTGGTCGTCGAACCACAGGCAGTGCCCGAGGTGGATCATCATGAGGTCCTCTCGTCTGGACCGCGTCGACCGCGGTGGGTGCTGGTGAGGGTATGACCACCCGCGCGCCGCGGACTCATCGCCGGGGTGGTGTCAGACTCCTCACAACGGCGCCGGCGGGCGGGTCGCGGCGGGGGTCCGGGGGTCCGCACCGCCTAGACTCGCCCCCATGACGGACGTCCAGGGGGACAGCTCCGGTCCGGCGGACCAGCAGCGGGTGCTGCCGGTGACGGACCGGCTGTGGACGGTGCCCAACCTCCTGTCCATGCTGCGCCTGGCGCTCGTGCCCGTCTTCGTCTGGGCCCTGGTCGAGCGTGAGCTCGGGTGGGCCGCACTGGTGCTCGTCGTGGCGGGCGCGTCCGACTTCGCCGACGGCAAGATCGCCCGACGCTACGGCCTGACGAGCCGGCTGGGTCAGGTCCTCGACCCGATCGCGGACCGCCTCTACATCGCCGCCACCGTCCTGGGTCTGGCCGCCGTCGGCGTCATCCCGTGGTGGCTGGTGGCCGTCCTCTTCGCCCGCGAGACCTTCATCGTCCTGATGTACCCCGTCGTGCGGGCGCACCGGCTGCCGATCCCCGAGGTCACCTTCATCGGCAAGGCCGCCACCTTCAACCTCCTGGGTGGGTTCCCCCTCGTGCTGCTCGGGCACGTCCCCGGGTGGTGGAGCGTGGCCTGCCTGGCCACCGGCTGGGCGCTCGTCTGGTGGGGGACCGTCCTCTACTGGGTGACCGGTCTCGTCTACGGCTGGCAGGTGGCCGTCATGGTGCGCCAGCGTCGCCGGGCCGGAGCGGCGCGCTGATGCGGCTGCGGCACGGGCAGTCCGACCCCGACCCCAACCCCGCGGCGTCGATGGCCCTCCTCGAGGAGGTCCTCGATCCGCCGGTGGGGCCTGGCTACCACTCTGCTGCCCAGGACCGTAGCGACCGCGGTCTGCCGCCCTCGTCGGGCACCCGCACCTGGCTGATGTTCGGCACCGCGGTGGGCCTCGGGCTCCTCTTCACGGTGACGGCCGTGACCCTGCGCACCCCCGACCCCGCCGAGGCGGCCGGTCGCCAGCAGCTCATCGAGCGGATCGAGACGGCGCAGACGCTCGGCGACGAGCGCAGCACGCAGGTGTCCGACCTGCGGGCCGACATCCGTGAGATCGAGCAGCAGGCCCTCCAGGGCAGCGGCACCGGCTCCGGCGCGCGCCTCGCGGTGGCCGAGCGCCAGGCCGGCGGGGTGGCCCTGCGCGGCCCCGGCGTCGAGCTCACGTTGCACGACGCGGAGCGCCCCACCGATGCCTCGCCCGGCGACGAGAGCGAGCCCGAGCGGGTCACCTCGCGCGACCTCCAGCTCGTGGTCAACGGCCTGTGGAGCGCGGGCGCCGAGGCCATCTCGATCAACGACCACCGGATGACCAGCACCTCGGCGATCCGCTTCGCCGGGCAGGCCATCATCGTGGACTTCCGTGGGCTGACCCCGCCCTACGTCGTCCGGGCCATCGGCGACCCCGCGGCGCTGCAGGACGAGCTGACCTCGGGCATGACCGGCGCCTACCTCCTGGAGCTGGAGCGGCAGTTCGGCCTCGACTCCGAGGTGCTCGACCCGGGCGAGATCACCCTCGCGCCCGGCGCCCGGCTGACCACCCGGGAAGGCCGCATCCCCACCGAGCTGGCGCCGCAGACCCCCGGGCCGGACCTCGGTCCCGCCTCGGACCCCACCCGTGAGGAGCCACGATGATCCCCGTCCTCGGCCTGATGGTCGGCATCGTCCTCGGGCTGGTCGTCAGCCCAGAGGTGCCCTCCTGGCTCCAGCCCTACCTGCCGATCGCCGTCATCGCCGCCCTCGATGCCGTCTTCGGCGCGGCCCGGGCCTCGTTGGAGGGCATCTTCAACGACCGGGTCTTCGTCATCTCCTTCCTCTCCAACGTCGTCGTCGCCGCGCTCATCGTCTTCCTCGGAAACCAGCTGGGCGTCGGGGCCCAGCTGTCGACCGGTGTCGTGGTCGTGCTCGGGCTGCGGATCTTCTCCAACGTCGCGGCCATCCGCCGACACCTGCTGGGAGCCTGAGCCATGGAGGACCACGGCCCCGCACCGCCCCCCGGCCCCAGCGAGCGCCCCACCGCCCGCCGGGCACGCTTCCGGCGGCGCCCGGCGCCCAGCCGCGAGGAGGCGCGGCGCCGGCTGCGCGCCTTCGGGCGCTTCCACCCCACGCGAGGACAGCTCGTCGCCGCCCTGCTCACCACCCTGCTGGGGGTGGCCCTCGTGGCCCAGGCCCGGGTCACCGAGGAGGCCGGCCTGCAGCAGCTGCGGCAGACCGAGCTCGTCGCGCTGCTCGACGACGTGACGAGCCGCGCGGAGGCCCTGAGCGCCGAGGTCGCCGAGCTCGAGGACGACCGGTCGCGACTCCTGGGTGCCGAGGGGGACGAGGCCGCCGCGGAGGCCGCCCGGGAGCGGCTGGAGTCCTACCAGATCCTCGCCGGCACGGTGCCGGTGGAGGGTCCCGGCATCACCGTGCTCGTCGACGACGACGGGGGCATCATCACGCAGACGATGCTGCTGGACGGCATCCAGGAGCTGCGCGACGCCGGGGCGGAGGCGATCCAGGTGGGCCCGGTGCGGGTGGTGGCCTCCTCCTTCGTGAGGACCGGACCGGAGGGCGAGGTCCTGCTCGACGGCGAGCCGCTGAGCACGCCCTACACCATCACCGCCGTCGGCGACGCGCATACCCTCGCCGGTGCGATGGCGATCCCCGGCGGGTTCTCCGACTCGTTGCGGTCCGCCGGAGCGACGGTGACGGTGGTCGAGGGCGCCACGGTCCTCATCGACGCGTTGCACGAGCCGAGCGAGCCTCGTTACGCTCAGCCTGTGCCGTCGACCCAGGACCCCTAGGTCGCGGCTGGCCACTGCCGTCCGACACGGGCTCGGCACCCGGTACGTCCGTCCGAGGAGAGCGATGAGCACCCTGCAGTACCCCGATGACCTGCGCTACACCACCGACCACGAGTGGGTCCGCGACCTCGGTGACGGGGTGGTGCGGGTCGGGATCACCAGCTACGCGCAGGACGCCCTCGGTGACGTCGTCTACGTCTCGCTGCCCTCCGTGGGCGACCAGGTCGCCCCCGGCGACTCGTGCGGTGAGGTCGAGTCGACCAAGTCGGTGAGCGACATCTACGCACCGCTGGCCGGTCAGGTGACCGCCGCCAACGAGCTGCTGGACGCCACGCCCGAGCTGGTCAACACCGACAGCTACGGCGAGGGGTGGATGTATGAGCTCACACTCACCGACACCTCGGTGCTGGACGGTCTCATGGACGCGCAGACCTACGAGGCCCAGCTCGACTGAGGTGTCGGTGCTCTGACGTAGAGTTGGCTCCACCACCGTCGACCTGGGTCGATGGCCGCACATCCCACCGATCGACGAGGAGGTCCGCACCATGAGTGGCAACGATCGTGACCGCGAGCACCACGACGTGGGAGCCGACCCCACGACGGCGCGGATCCCTGGCGGGACGGACCTTCCCGCGGCCGAGTACACCTTCGACGACGAGGCCCCGCGCCTGTCGGCCGACGACCAGCGGACCGTCGACGCCCTGCGTCCGGGGACCGCGCTGCTCATCGTGCTGCGTGGCCCCAACTCTGGCGCCCGCTTCCTGCTGGACGCCGACGAGGTGACCTCCGGGCGCCACCCGCACAGCGACATCTTCCTCGACGACGTCACGGTGTCCCGGCGCCACGCGCAGTTCGTCAAGGAGCAGGACGGCTATGCCGTGCGCGACGTGGGCTCGCTCAACGGCACCTACGTCAACCGGCAGCGGATCGAGGAGATGCCGCTCAACCAGGGCGACGAGGTGCAGATCGGCAAGTTCCGGCTGGTCTACTACCGCGGTCGGTCGTGAGCTCACCCGCCCACGACGAGGTTCCGGCCGCACCGGCCGGGGGAGTGTCCATCGGGGCGGTCCTGCGCGAGCTGCAGACCGATTTCCCCGACCTCACCCAGTCCAAGATCCGCTACCTCGAGCAGGAGGGGCTCGTCAGCCCCGAGCGGCGCGCCTCCGGCTACCGCCTCTTCACCGAGGCCGACATCGCGCGGTTGCGGTTCATCCTCACCGCCCAGCGGGACCGCTTCTGGCCGCACAAGGTCATCAAGGACGCGCTCGACCGGCTCGACCGCGGGCTGGACGTGCCCGGCCTGACCACGCCCTCGCCGGAGCCCGGCCCGACCTCCCCGGCCCCGGCCCCGCCGGCCGAGGAGCGTGGCGCGGCGCCGGTCACCGACCTCAGCGCGAGCGCTCTGCGTCGTCGGCGCGGTGTCCGGCTCTCGCCGCTGGAGCTGCGCGAGCGCACCGGCCTGGACCCCGCCGCCTACACCCAGCTCAAGGCCTTCGGGCTGCTGCGCACCGACTCCGGCGGCAAGCACCATGCCGACGACGTCGACGTGGCCGAGTCCGCGGTGGCGCTGTCGCGCTACGGCCTGGAGGCACGGCACCTGCGGTTGTTCCGGGTCGTCGCCGACCGCGAGATCGGGCTGACCCAGCAGCTGCTCGAGCCGCTGCGTCGTCGCCGCGCCCGCGGCGGCACGGGGCCCGACCCCGCCGACCGTGAGGCCGAGCTCCTCGCGCACACGCTGTCGCTGCACGTGGCGCTGGTCCGCTCGGGGCTCAACCAGCAGCGCTGAGAAGCACCGCCGCGGGGGACCTGACCGGCGCTCCCGGGTCGGGAGCGGTATCGTAACGGGGTGAGAGAGCTCGACGTGCTCGGTGTCCGGGTGGAGATGCCCAACAACAGCCCGATCGTCCTGCTGCGCGAGCGGGACGGGCACCGCTACGTGCCCATCTGGATCGGCGCACCGGAGGCGACGGCGATCGCCTACGCGCAGCAGGGGGTGGAGCCGCCGCGTCCCCTCACCCACGACCTCATGGTGACGATGATCGAGGCCCTCGGTCGCACGCTGGAGCAGGTGCGGATCACCGAGCTGCAGGACGGCATCTTCCACGCCGAGCTGCACTTCGACGCCGGCACCGTGCTCTCGGCACGGCCCTCGGACGCCATCGCCCTCGCCCTGCGCTCGGCCACGCCGATCCTCACCACCGAGGAGCTGCTGGACGACGTCGGGGTGACGATGGCGGTCGAGGAGGAGGACGAGGTGGAGAAGTTCCGCGAGTTCCTCGACGAGGTGTCCGCGGAGGACTTCGAGTCGCCGGGGGGGCCCGGGCCGGACGAGGACCGCCCCTGATGTCCCGGCGTGGCGCCGTTGACCCCGGGTCCCCCTCCGCATACCGTCGACCTGTGCACATGAGGCACGTCAGTCACACGAGTCACAACTGCGAGGAGGACCGGTGAACGCTGGAGCAGACGCGCCAGGCGGAACGGGACGCGGGCCGGCACAGCAGCCGGTCGGGTCCCAGGGTCTGCTGTTCACCGACGACACCGCAGCGCTGGACGACGGCATCGGCTACCGCGGCCCCACGGTCTGCGGCGCGGCCGGCGTCACCTACCGCCAGCTCGACTACTGGGCCCGCACCGGCCTGCTCGAGCCCTCCGTGCGCAACCCCTCCGGGTCCGGCACCCAGCGGCTCTACAGCTTCCGCGACATCCTCGTCCTCAAGATCATCAAGCGGCTGCTGGACACCGGCATCTCGCTGCAGCAGATCCGGGTCGCCGTCAACGCGCTCCGCGAGCGAGGCGTCCAGGACCTCGCCCACATCACCCTCATGAGCGACGGGGCCAGCGTCTACGAGTGCACGAGCGACGACGAGGTCATCGATCTGGTCCGCGGCGGGCAGGGCGTCTTCGCCATCGCCGTCGGCAGCGTCTGGCGCGAGGTCGAGGGCCAGTTGGCGCAGTTGCCGAGCGAGCGGGCCGACGAGCCCGTGGGTGAGCACCCCGGCGACGAGCTGTCCGCGCGGCGACGCGCCCGCAAGACCTCCTGAGGGGGCACCGCTCCCGGTCGGCGCGGCGGTACGGTCCTGCTAGATTGTGGGCTGCCGATGACGTCGCGTGGGAGAGTCCTCCTCGCACTGCGGTGAGGCGCCGAAGGGGCATACTCCCCACCAAGCTCTCAGGCGCCCGGGACCACGCGGAACAGGCAACTCTGGAACGTCCCGTTGCTCGGGACCGGCAAAGGGGGAGGTGCCAGCGCAGGCCCGAGCCCGAAGGAGCCGTACGTCCATGAGCCACCCCACGCCAGAATTCGTCGCCCGCCATGTCGGTCCCCGCCAGGAGGACGTCGACCGGATGCTCGAGGTGGTCGGCTACGACAGCCTGGAGGCCCTCGTCGAGGCCGCCACCCCGGAGGGGATCCGCGGTGCGGCACCGCTCGCGATCGAGGCGGCCGACAGCGAGCAGGCGGTCATCGCCGAGCTGCGCGCCCTGGCCGCCCGCAACACCGTCGTCACCCCGATGATCGGCCTGGGCTACTACGGCACCCAGACGCCGCCGGTGGTGCTGCGCAACATCCTGGAGAACCCCGCCTGGTACACCGCCTACACACCGTACCAGCCCGAGATCTCCCAGGGCCGGCTGGAGGCGCTGCTCAACTTCCAGACCGTGGTCACCGACCTCACCGGTCTGGCCGTCGCCGGTGCGTCCATGCTCGACGAGGGCACCGCGGCCGCCGAGGCCATGGCCCTCATGCGGCGCAGCAGCAAGGTGGCGCAGGACGCCGTGCTCCTGGTGGACGAGCACCTCCTGCCGCAGTCCGAGGCCGTCGTGCGCGCCCGGGCGGAGGCGGTCGGCTGGGAGGTCGTCACCGCCGACGTCACCGCGGTCACCGACGTCGACAGCCTCCGGGCCGCCGCCGGTGACCGCGACGTCTTCGGCGTGCTGGTGCAGTACCCCGGCGCCGACGGCCTCATCCGCGACTTCGCCGCCCTCACCGACGCCGCCCACGAGGCGGGCGCCCTCGTGACGGCCGCGGCCGACCTCCTCGCCCTCACCCTCATCGCCCCGCCGAGCCGGTGGGGCGCGGACGTCGCAGTCGGCACGACGCAGCGCTTCGGCGTGCCGCTCGGCTTCGGCGGACCGCACGCGGGCTACCTCGCCGTGCGCGAGGGCCTGGAGCGCACCCTGCCCGGACGACTGGTGGGCGTGTCCAAGGACGTCGACGGCAAGCAGGCCTACCGCCTCGCGCTGCAGACCCGGGAGCAGCACATCCGCCGGGAGAAGGCGACGTCCAACATCTGCACCGCCCAGGTGCTGCTCGCCGTCATGGCTTCGATGTATGCCGTGTGGCACGGCCCGGACGGGCTGCGGCGGATCGCGGCACGTGTCCACGCCCAGGCCGCCGCCCTGGCCGAGGCGCTGACCGGCGCCGGTCTCGAGCTCGCGGGTGACCGGTTCTTCGACACCCTGAGCGTGCGGGTGCCCGGGCGGGCCGGGCAGGTGCTCGCCGCGGCGCTCGAGCGCGGCATCAACCTGTGGCGGGTCGACGACGACACCGTCCTGCTGTCCGTCGACGAGCTCACCACCACCGCGGACCTGCGGGCGGTGGCCGAGTCCTTCGGCGCCGACCCGGACACGATGACCCTCGACGGGCTCGCGGAGTCCGCCGAGGACCGCGCCGACGCCGACGCCGGCGACCTCGCGCGCGCCGGGGACGAGGCATACCTCACCCACCCGGTGTTCTCCAGCCACCGCAGCGAGACCGCCCTGCTGCGCTACCTGCGCTCCCTCGCCGACAGGGACTACGCGCTGGACCGCGGCATGATCCCGCTCGGGTCCTGCACGATGAAGCTCAACCCCACCACGACCATGGAGTCGGTCACCTGGCCGGAGTTCGGGTCGCTGCACCCCTTCGCCCCGGCCGACCAGAGCGAGGGCTACCGCGAGCTCATCGCCCAGCTCTGCGGCTGGCTGGAGGAGATCACCGGCTACGACACCGTCTCGCTGCAGCCCAACGCCGGTGCCCAGGGGGAGTTCGCGGGCCTGCTCGCGATCCGCCGCTATCACCTGGCCAACGGCGACGCGGAGCGCACCGTCTGCCTCATCCCGGCCAGCGCGCACGGCACCAACGCCGCGAGCGCGGTGATGGCCGGGCTCAAGGTGGTCGTCGTCAAGAGCACCGGCACCGGTGAGATCGACCTCGAGGACCTGCGCGCCAAGATCGACACCCATCGCGACCAGCTCGCGGCGATCATGGTGACCTATCCCTCCACGCACGGCGTCTACGAGGACACCATCACCGAGCTGTGCGAGCTCGTCCACGAGGCCGGCGGTCAGGTCTACGTCGACGGCGCCAACCTCAACGCCCTGCTCGGCATCGCCAAGCCGGGGGAGTTCGGCGGCGACGTCAGCCACCTCAACCTGCACAAGACCTTCACCATCCCGCACGGCGGGGGTGGCCCGGGTGTCGGGCCCGTCGGGGTCCGCGAGCACCTGGCCCCCTACCTGCCGAACCACCCGCTGGACCCGCAGGCCGGACCCGAGACCGGTCCCGGCCCCATCTCCGCCGCGCCCTTCGGATCCGCCGGGATCCTGCAGATCCCGTGGGCCTACATCCGGCTCATGGGCGGCGAGGGGCTGACCCGGTCCGGCCAGGTCGCGGTGCTGTCGGCCAACTACGTCGCCCGGCGGCTGCACGAGCACTTCCCGGTCCTCTACACCGGTGATGAGGGTCTCGTCGCGCACGAGTGCATCCTCGACCTGCGAGGTCTGACCAAGACCACCGGCGTGAGCGTCGACGACGTCGCCAAGCGGCTCATCGACTACGGCTTCCACGCCCCGACGATGTCCTTCCCCGTCGCGGGCACCCTCATGGTGGAGCCGACCGAGTCGGAGGACCTCGGGGAGATCGACCGCTTCATCGACGCCATGATCGCCATCCGCCGGGAGATGGACGAGGCGGCCGCGAGCGAGGGTGGTGTCGAGGCGAGCGCCCTGCGCGGCGCCCCGCATACCGCGCTGTCGCTCGCGGGGGAGTGGGAGGCCTCCTACGACCGGATGCGTGCGGCCTACCCCGAGGGCGTCGACCCGGACCGGAAGTACTGGCCGCCGGTGCGCCGCATCGACGGGGTCTACGGCGACCGCAACCTCGTCTGCTCCTGCCCGCCGCCGGAGGCCTTCGAGGACTGAGCCACGGGGTCTGCGCCCCGCAGGGCTCCGGTAGTGGTGGAGCGGCCCACATTGTGTGAGGATTCAGCGCATGGGCCAAGAGGTGAGTCACAGCGAGTTCACGCGTGAGCAGCGGCTGGCGTTCCGTGCCAAGGTCCGCGACGACCTGGACTGCTTCGAGCAGATGCTCGAGGGCAGCAGGTTCGACTTCACCCGGCCGCAGATGGGCCTGGAGATCGAGCTCAACCTCGTCGACGAGGAGTCCCTGGACCCGGCGCTGCGCAACCGCGAGGTGCTGGCCGACATCGGTGAGGTCGACTTCCAGACCGAGGTCGGCCGCTACAACATCGAGCTCAACGTGCCGCCGCGGCCGATGGCCGGTGACCAGGCGGTGCGTCTGGAGCGGTGGCTGGCACAGTCGATGCGCCGGGCGGGCGATGCGGCCCGCGGTCACCAGTGCCGCGTCGCCTCGGTCGGCATCGTCCCGACGCTGGAGGCCGAGCTCTTCGACCAGCCGTGGCTGTCCGACGGCGTGCGCTACACCGCCCTCAACGACTCCCTGATCCGGGAGCGCGGGGAGGGCTTCGAGCTGGACATCGAGGGCGCGACGGGTGAGCGGGTCCAGAGCTACCACGACACCATCGGGCCGCTGTCCGGGTGCACCTCGGTGCAGCTGCACCAGCAGGTGACCCCGCTGGACTTCCCGGTCTACTGGAACGCCGCCACCGTGATCTCGAGCCTGCAGATCGCGGTCGGCGCCAACTCGCCCTACCTGTTCGGCAAGCGGCTGTGGGCCGAGACCCGGATCCCGCTGTTCACCCAGATGACCGACACCCGCTCCATCGAGCTCAAGCACCAGGGAGTGCGTCCCCGGGCCTACTTCGGCCGCACCTGGATCACCTCGATCTTCGACCTCTTCGAGGAGAACGTCCGGTCCTTCCCGGCGTTGCTGCCGGAGACCTCGGACGAGGATGCCAAGGCGGTGCTCGCCTCGGGCGGGGTGCCGAAGCTGTCCGACCTCAAGCTGCACAACGGCACGGTATGGCGCTGGAACCGGCCGATCTACGACATGACCCAGGGCGTGCCGCACCTGCGGGTGGAGAACCGCGTGCTGCCGGCCGGGCCGACGGCCGTCGACACGGTCGCCAACGCGTGCTTCTACTACGGGCTGCTGGAGTCCTTCACCACGAGCGGACGCCCGATCTGGACGAAGATGACCTTCGCCGACGCCGACCGCAACTTCCGGGAGGCGGCCAAGCACGGCATCGAGGCGACCCAGGCGTGGCCGGGGCTCGGCACCCTGCCGGCGGTCGACCTCATCGCCGACCACCTGTTGTCGGTCGCCGACGACGGCCTGGCCGCGCTGGGGCTGCGCCGCGAGGTCCGCAGCCACTACCTGTCGATCATCGAGGGGCGCTGCCGTGCGGCCACCAACGGTGCGAGCTGGCAGGTCGCGGTGACCGAGGCCTACGAGGCCGCGGGCTACTCCCGGCACGAGGCGCTGCGCGCGATGTTCGGCCACTACCTCGACCACTCCGAGGAGAACATCCCGGTGCATACCTGGGACGTCCCCACGGTCGAGGCGAGGACCGGTCAGCCCCCCGTGGCGGAGGAGCGCTCGGCCTAGCGGTGGTTCCAGGCCTCGATCGTGGGCTGCTCGCGGTGGTGGCCCAGGATCGCGACGGCACCCACCTCGAAGGTCAGGTGCTGACCGAACCTCGGGGCCTGACGGAGGTAGACGCTGGTGAGGATCCGCAACGCGTGGCCGTGCCCCACGAGGGCGACGTCACCCTCGAAGAGGTGGGGCCACACGCGCTCCAGCACGACGCTGGCCCGCCCGGCCACCTGCTCCACGGTCTCGCCCGGGGTGTCGCCGGGCACGACCCCGTGGTGGAAGACATTCCACCGGTAGCCCAGCTCGCGCCGGATCTCCGGTGTGCTGCGGCCCTCGTAGCCGCCGTAGTCCCACTCGCGGAGGTCCTCGTCGATCTCGTCGACGCGGAGCCCGGCGAGTCGCGCCGTGTCGCGGGCGCGCTGCATCGGTGAGCACCGCACGTGGGAGAAGGAACGCCCGGCCAGCACGTCGGTGAGCCCGGCGGCCGCACGCTCTCCCTCGGGCAGCAGGGGCAGGTCGGTCAGACCGGTGTGCTGACCCGACCGGGACCACTCGGTCTCGCCGTGCCGGATGAGGACGAGCCGGTGGGGCGGGATCGCAGGGCCGGGGATCTCGGTCTGGCTCGTCGCGTCACTCATCCCTGGCACACTACCGGCATGGCTGACGACGCATACCGCTCCGTGTCCCTGACCCGCACCGGCCCCGGTCACTTCGAGGCACGCAACGCCCGGGGCGGCACGATCCCGGTCGGCATGGGTGCCGGTGACGACGGCGGGGCCTTCTCCCCGGTCGAGCTGCTGCTCGTGGCGGTCGCCGGGTGCTCCGGGATCGACATCGACCTGCTGACCTCCCGCAAGGCGGAGCCGACGTCCTTCGAGATCGGCGCGGGCGCGGAGAAGGTGCGCGACGAGGAGGGCAACCACCTCGGGCCCGTGACGGTGACCGTGCAGGTGAACTTCCCCGACGGTGCGGAGGGTGACGCGGCCCGCGAGCGGCTGCCCGAGGCGGTCGCGAAGTCCCGCGACCGACTGTGCACGGTGTCCCGCACGGTCGCGCTGCCCACCCCGGTCGACTTCGAGATCAGCTGAGCCCGGCCCTCGGTATGCCCCGCGCCGGTGTGGTCACGGCGGCGGCTTCGAGGGGTGGGCGGGGCGCGGCTGCTCGGCCGGCCCGGTGTGCAGGTGGCCGGCGTCCCGCAGCTGCTCCTGCACCCGGTGGGCGCCCTTGACCCCGAGCAGTGCGCGAGGGTGGATGGCCTGCCCGGCGCGGACCACGGAGATGCGCCCGTTGGGCTCGAGGACGACGAGGGCGACCTGGGTGAGGTGGCTGACCCCGGCCTGGCGCAACGAGCTCCAGAGCATGGTGGTGGTGAGGCCGTAGCTGCGCATGGTGTCGTTCTGCACCTTGCCGGCCACCACGAGGACCACGGCGCGGGCTCGGGACTGGCCGTCCAGCTGGGGCAGCGGCAGCCGGCGCAGGTTGCGGAAGAGCACCTCCAGCGTGGCCAGGGTGCCGAGCGCGATGAGACCCCCGCTGAGCGTCGGCACGTGCCCCATCGTGGAGCGGCCGACGATGGCGCCGAGGACGGTCACGATGGCCAGGTCGAGGCTGCGGGGGCTGGAGTAGAGGCGTTGGCCCCACAGCCGCAGGACCGCGCCGAAGACGAAGTAGATCGTCACGGTGCTGAGCACGACGGCGATCGCCCCGGCGGGGGTGATTCCGATGTAGTGCCACAGGTCGCGCATGGCAGACATGGTGGCAGACGGCACCCGACAAACCAGTGGTGGTCCGTCGGTGCCGTGCGGCAGGCTGGACCCATGAGCACCACCGAGACGACGGCATACCGCTGGGCGACGCTGACCCCGGCGGACCTCGACGCGTGGGCGGAGTTGGTCAACCACCTCGCCGTCGTCGACCGCACCGAGGAGTTCGTCAGCGCCGAGGACCTCGCCGAGGAGCTCGCCAGCCCCGGGCACGACCCGGAGCGGGACACCTGGGCGGTCTGGGCCGGTGAGCGGCTGATCGCCGTCGCCACCGTCGTCGTGCCGACCACGCCGGACAACGAGGGGCAGGCCCGCGCCTACCTCGGGGGCGGGGTGCACGCCGAGCACCGCCGCCGCGGGCTCGGCACGGCGCTGTTCGACGCTGCCGAGGCGCGCGGGGTCGAGCTGCTGCGTGAGCGCCACCCGGGCGTGTCCGCCTACCTCGCGGCGGGCGGGGAGCTGCCAGGGGCGCCGGTGCGCGACCTGCTCCACGATCGCGGCTATGCCATCGTCCGCTACTACAACTTCCTCACCCGTGGTCTGGACGACGTCCCGGAGGCGCCCGAGATCGAGGGGATCGAGCTCGTGACGCCGAGGCCCGAGGACGAGGAGGCGGTGCGGATCGCGCACAACGCAGCCTTCCGCGACCACTGGGGCTCGGGGCAGATCGATCCCGAGCGCTGGCACGAGCACTGGGTCTCCCGCAGCTCGCGGCCGGCGTTGTCGACCCTCGCCCGCGGGGTCGGCGGGGAGGAGGACGGCCAGGTGCTGGCCTACATCCTCGTCGGTCAGTGGGTCGAGCGGGAGTCCTACGTCAACATCGTCGGGACGGTCCCGAGCGCTCGCGGGCGCGGCCTCGCGGCAGCCGCCCTCGCCCGCACCATCGCGGTCGTGGCCGCGACCGGAGACTTCGACGTCATCGAGCTCGACGTCGACTCCGAGAGCCTCACCGGCGCCACCCGGCTCTACGACCGGTTGGGCTTCCGGCTCAAGCACACCACGGCGGCGATGCGCCGCCCGGTGCCCGGTTCTGGTCCCGAGCCGGCGCCGGACGCGGGGTAGCCGGACGGGTGCGCGAGCCGGAGGTTAGTCTCGGGCGGTGAGCGACACGTCTGCAGCGTCGGGAAGCCTGGGGCCACTGGCCCAGACCGTCATCGGCGACAGCGGGCCGACCGTCGTCTTCTGCCACGGCCTGCTGGGCCGGGGGCGCAACTTCACCGGGATCGCCAAGGCGCTGCAGCCGGACTTCCGCTGCGTGCTGCTAGACATGCCCGACCACGGCGCCTCGCCGTGGACCGAGCGCATCGACTACGCCAGCGCGTCAGCCCTGCTCGTCCAGCAGTTGGAGACCCTCGCGACCGACGGGCCCGTGCACCTGGTCGGGCACTCGATGGGCGGCAAGACCGCGATGACGGCCGCCCTGGAGACGCCTGCACTCGTCGACCGGCTCGTCGTGGTGGACATCAGCCCGACCGGGGCAGGGGAGGTGGGGGAGTTCGAGCACCTCATCTCCTCGTTGCTGGCGATCGACCTCGACGCCATCACCTCGCACGGGCAGGCGGACGCCGAGCTGGCCGCTGCGGTGGACTCACGGATGTTGCGAGGTTTCCTGCTGCAGAACCTCCGTCGCGATCCGCAGACCCACGCCTTCGGGTGGCAGCCCCACCTCGAGGTGCTGCTGCGCGACCTCGGCACGATCACCGGGGACGTCCCGCACGAGGGACGCACCTTCGACGGGCCGGTGCTGTGGATCGCCGGCAGCGAGTCGCCCTACGTCACCACCGCTCACGAGGGGCCGATGCGCGAGCTCTTCCCGCGCACGGTGCAGGTGACCATCAAGGGGGCCGGCCACTGGGTGCACTCCGAGCAACCGGCGGCCTTCACCGCCACATTGCGGCACTTCCTGCGCGCCCGCTGACCATCTGCGGCGCTCGGTGGGGCTGAGGGCGACCATCTGCGGCGCTCGGTGGCCCCGGGGGCGACCATCTGCGGCGCTCGGTGGGCCCGTGGGTGACCATCTGCGGCGCTCGGTGGTTATGGTCGGGCATGGCACGTTTTCTCGACATCCACCCCGTCGACCCGCAGCCGCGGCTGATCCAGCAGGTGGCGCAGGTGCTGCGCGAGGGAGGGCTGGCGGCCTTCCCGACCGACGCCTGCTACAGCCTGGGCGCCCACCTCGACGACCCGGACGCCAAGGCCCGGATCGTGGCCATCCGCCAGGTCGACGAGCGGCACCACTTCACCCTCATGTGCGCCGATTTCGCCCAGCTCGGGCAGTTCGTGCAGCTGGACAACGCGGTGTTCCGAGCGGTCAAGGCCGCGATCCCCGGGTGCTACACCTTCATCCTCCCCGCCACCAGGGAGGTGCCACGGCGCCTGCTGCACCCGAAGAAGAAGACCGTCGGGGTGCGCATACCGGCCGACCCGATCTGTCGTGCGCTGCTCTCGGAGATGGGGGAGCCGCTGCTTACCAGCACCCTGCTCATGCCGGGTGAAGAGGAGCCGCTCGGCTACGGCTGGGAGGTCAAGGAGCGGCTGGACCACCAGGTCGACGTCGTCGTCGACGGGGACCAGACCGGCTGCGAGCCGACCACCGTGGTGGACCTGTCGGAGGGGTATGCCGAGGTCCTGCGCGTCGGATCGGGAGACCCCGCGCCCTTCCAGTGACGCACCGTGGCAGGTCGCTCAGGCGAGGGAGAGGAAGAGCTTCTCCATCTTGGCGAGGTCGACGTCGCCGTCCTCCTCGACGAGGCACTGCCGCAGGCCGGTGGCGATGATGCTGTAGCCGGCGCGATCCAGGGCCTTGCTCACCGCCGCGAGCTGGGTGACGACGTCCTCGCAGTCACGACCCTCCTCGAGCATGCGGATCACCGCGGCGAGCTGCCCGTGGGCGCGGCGCAGGCGGGTGATGGAGGGCTTGACGGTCTCCGGGGCGAGTTCCACCTTTCCAGGATACCCCTGGGGGCATGGCGCGGTCACGTGGTATACCCTAGGGGGTATCCAAGAAGTGCCGCACGAGCGCATCCCACGATGAAGGAGCAGCGATGAACGCCCCCACGGTTCTGCCGATCGAGACCACCTCCCTCGGCGACCGCAGCTACCTCGTCCACGACGGTGAGGTCGCTTTCGTCGTCGACCCGCAGCGCGACATCGACCGGGTCCTGGCCCTGGCCGCGCAGGAAGGTGTCCGGATCACCCATGTCTTCGAGACGCACCTGCACAACGACTACGTCACCGGTGGCTACCAGCTCGCCCGGCAGACGGGGGCGGCCTATCACGTCAACGCCGACGACGAGGTGGGCTTCGAGCGCGCGGCCGTCAGCGACGGCGACGTGGTCGAGATCTCCGACGCGCTGAGACTGCGGGCGATCCACACGCCGGGGCACACGTTCACCCATCTGTCCTACGCGCTGGAGGGTGAGCACCCCTACGTCTTCACCGGTGGCTCCCTCCTCTTCGGCTCCACCGGCCGGCCGGACCTTCTCGGGCAGGACCACGCCGAGACGCTCGCCCGGCACCAGCACGCCTCCGCGCACCGCCTGGCCGAGGAGCTGCCCGAGGCGACGCAGGTCATGCCTACCCACGGCTTCGGCTCGTTCTGCTCGGCCACCCAGGCGGAGGGCGATGGCTCCACGATCGGCACGGAGAAGGCCCAGAACCCGGTGCTCCGGCAGTACGTCGAGGACTACGTCCGGGAGACCCTCGACGCCCTCGACCTCTACCCCGCCTACTACGCGCACATGGGTCCGGCCAACGCCAAGGGGCCGGAGGAGATCAGCCTGGAGCTGCCGGAGAAGGCGGACCAGGAGGTGCTCCGGCGACGGCTGCAGGCGGGGGAGTGGGTCGTCGACCTGCGGACGCGTCAGGCCTACTCCGCCGGGCACGTCCCGGGGACGGTCAACATCGGTCTCGACGGGCAGTTCTCGACCTGGCTGGGCTGGGTGATCCCCTGGGGGACACCGCTCACCCTGCTCGGCGAGAGCCCGGAGCAGATCAGCCAGGCCCAGCGCGAGCTCGTCCGGATCGGCATCGATGAGCTGGCCGGGCACAACACCGGTGAGCCCGCCGGCTGGACCGACGGCGAGCTCGCCACCCTCGAGCAGGCGACCTTCGGCGACCTCGCCCAGGTCCGCCATCACCGCCAGGTGTCGATCCTCGACGTCCGCAACCCCAAGGAGTTCGCGGCGGGCCACATAGAGGGTGCGCTCAACATCCCGCTGGGCCAGCTGGTCGGGCGGATCGGCGAGGTGCCGGGGGGCGAGGTGTGGGTCCACTGCGCCGGCGGCTACCGTGCGTCGGTGGCGGCCTCGGTCGTGGCCGCTCAGGGCCGGACGACGGTCGCCGTCGACGACAGCTTCGACCACGCCCGCGAGTCCGGTCTCCCGGTCACCCCGTCCTGAGGTCGACCACGTCCGTCGTCGACCACCCTTTCCCTCACGAGGAGCGAATCCCCATGACCAGTGCGCCCCTGCGCACCACCCACCCCGTCGAGGTCAGCGCCGCCGAGCTGCAGGAGTGGCTCGCCGGTGACTCGGCCCCGCGCGTCCTCGACGTGCGCACGCCCGGCGAGTTCGCCGCCGGGCACGTTCCGGGCTCCTACAACATCCCGCTCGCGACGCTCACCGAGCACGCGCGGTCCGTCGCCGACCACCTCGACGACCACGACGCCGTCGTCCTCATCTGCCGGTCCGGCGCCCGGGCCAGCGCCGCCGGGCAGGCGCTGGCCCGCACCGGCACCGAGGGTATGCACGTGCTCACCGGCGGGATGCAGTCCTGGACCGCCTCCGGAGGGGAGGTGCGGGAGACTTCCGGCCCGTGGGATCTCGAGCGTCAGGTGCGGCTCGTCGCCGGCAGCATCGTCCTGGGCTCGGTGCTGACCAGCACGCTCGTGCCGCAGGCCAAGTGGGTGGCTGCCGGGATCGGCGGCGGGCTGACCTTCGCCGCGGTGAGCAACACCTGCGCGATGGGCGCAGGGCTGATGCGGATGCCGTGGAACCGAGGTGGTCGTCGACAGCTGGAGAGTGCCCTGGCAGGTCTGTCCTCGCGAGGTCAGAACGCCTGACGGCTGAGCGTCAGCCGCGCTCCCAGGTGAGGCTGTCGGCGCCGTCGCCGAGCTCGCTGGCGACCTCGCCCTCGATGTAGTCGCGCCGCTCCGTGGTGGGTGCGTCGACCTCGAAGAGCAGGCCGGCGGGTTCTGCGTCGCCCTCACGCACGGTGATCCGGACCTGTCCGCCGTCGCGGAACGGGACGGTGTAGCCGTCCTGCTCGCGCAGGGAGCCGCGGTGCAGCTGCGAGCGCTCCATGTAGTCCTCGAGCCGGTCGTTCGGCTGCTCGACCGGGAGGAAGGCCGTGCTGCGCTCGTGGCCTGAGTGGGACACGGCCTCGAAGGTGTTGGGCATGGCTCTGGCACTTCCTCGTCGTCGGGGATGTCGCGGAGCCTCCATCATGGCAGAGGTGCCCCTTCCTGACCCCGGCGACCCGCAGGGCCGCGCCCCGCATCCCGCTCAGCGGCGGCGGAGGAGCACCGCCACCTCGTGGTGGTCCGTCTGCGGGAACATGTCGAAGAGCCGGGCGGCGACCACCTGGTAGGCGGGCATCCGGGCGAGGTCTCGGGCCAGGCTCGCGGCGGAGCAGCTGGAGTAGACGACGTGGCTGATGCCCGAGGTGTCCAGCCAGCCGGCGAGTTCCTCACCGATGCCGCGCCGCGGCGGGTTCACCACCGCGAGATCGGGTCGGGCCCGCGGATCGCTCGTCAGGGCATACCGGGTGGCGTCCGCGGCGACGAAGGACAGACCCGCCGCGTGCTCGACCGGTAGCTCGGCCCGGGTGCGCAGCGCGCTGCGGATCGCCTCGTCGGACACCTCCACGCCGGTCACCGCCCGTCCGGGGGCGGCCAGGTGCAGGGCGAAGCCCCCGACACCGCAGTAGAGGTCCCAGACGGCGGTCGGCCCGATCTCCCGCACCCACTCGGTGACCTGGCGGTAGAGCTCGGTCGCCACCGGCGTGTTGGTCTGGAAGAAGCTGCGTCGGCCCAGGTGCAGACGCAGCGTCCCCACCGCCATGGACAGCGTGGACTCCTCGGTGAGCAGCTCCTCCTGCGACCCCTCGAGCCGGGCGGTGTGCTCGGGGTGGAGGTTGAGGCTCGCGACGGTGAGGCGTGGGGTGTCGGCGCTGTCGCACAGGGTGGTGAGGAGGTCCTCCACACGGCGACGCTGTCCAGGGGAGCGCAGCACGAACCGGGCCATGAGGTCGCCGTCCGGGGAGTGGGTGAGCAGCACGTGCTTGAGCTCGCCCTGCCGGGTCGGGACGTCGTAGGGCGTGAGGCCGGAGGTGGGCAACCGGTCGGCGAGGTCGAGCACGGCCCGGTGCAGACCGGGTTCGTAGAGGCCGCAGTGGCGCAGGTCTACGCCCCTGGCCTCGGTGTCGAGGATGCCGACGGTCGGTGCGCCCTTGCGTCCTCCGACGACGAGCTTGGCCTTGTTGCGGAAGCCCGACTCACGGCTCGCCACCGCTGGCGCCCACTGCGGGGCCTCCACCCACGGCGCGAGCACCTGGGCGACGGTGGTCTGCTTGCGGCGCAGCTGCTCGGCGTAGTCCTGGCCCATGAGCCGGCAGGAGCGGCAGACCCCGGCGTCGAAGTAGTCGCACTGCACCGCGCCAGCCTAGGGGAGCGGCGGCGCCGTCACGGTCGTCCGGCGGTGCGCAGGCTGTCGACCGACAGGCGACCGGCGCCGGTGAAGGCGAGCGGGAGGCTGAGGCCGAGGTAGAGCAGGGCGTTCTCGCCGGTGAGCCCGCCGTCGGCGCCCACGAGCTGGAAGTCCTGCCGAAGGTAGATCGCCGTGGTCCAGATGGTGGCCATGAGGGCGGCCAGCAGGAAGCCGGCGGGGCGGGTGAACAACCCCACCACGACGAGCACCGGGAGCCCCACCAGGGCGATCATCACGGCCCAGGCGACGACGTCCGGCGCCTGCGCGCCCAGGAAGGTGTCGGACACCTGCGCGGTGAACGCGGGCATGTCGGTGGCGGCCCTGACCCCGTGAGCGACCAGGGGGAGGACGGACAGTCGCAGGAGGAGCAGACCGAAGTCCAGGCCCCGTCCGTGCGCCTCGAGTGGTCCGGTGAGGGCATACCCGTCGTCCCAGCGATCATCGACCTCGCGGTGGTAGTCGGAGGCGTCGTCGTGCTCGGGGGACGTCATCCCTCGGCGAGGGCCCCGCGCAGGGCGGCCGCGTCCGCTGCCAGGTCGTCCTGGGCGCGGGGACCCTTGCGGGTGAGGTCGAAGTCGCCCGGGTCCGAGGTGGGGAAGACGTGCACGTGGGCGTGCGGGACCTCGAACCCCTGGACGATGAGACCGACGCGCTCGGAGCCGAAGACCTGCTGCTGGGCGCGACCGATGGTTGCCGCGACGGTCATGAGGTGCGCCACGGTGTCCGCGTCGAGGTCGAGCCAGTGGTCGACCTCCGCGCGGGGCACGACGAGGGCGTGCCCGGGCGTGAGGGGCTCGATGTCGAGGAATGCCGCGCAGACCTCGTCGCTCCACACCACGTGGCCGGGGATGTCGCCCTCGATGATCCTGCTGAAGATGCTCGGCATCTGCCCAGGGTAGCCAGCCTGCGCGCGGCGAGGGGCGGACGCGCGACGGCAGCGGCATACCGGACGGTATGTGTCCGCCTCCGATGACACGATGTCCTCATGACAGCTGAGAAGACACAGATCGTGCTGGTGCCCGGGTTCTGGTTGGGGGAGTGGGCCTGGGAGGAGGTCGCCCGGTCCCTCTCCGGACAGGGGTATGCCGTGAGTGCACTGACCCTGCCCGGCCGGGGTCACGACGACCCGAACCGCGCGGTCGTGACGCCGCAGGACCAGGCCGACGCGATCATCGCGGCCCTCGACCCGTCGGCGCACCGGCGGGTGCTGGCCGTCCACAGCGGCGCGGCCATCCCGGGCACGCTCGTCATCGACCAGCGCCCCGAGCTCGTCGACCACGTCGTCTGGGTCGACACCGCGCCCTCCGCGGATGGTTCCGCGATGGACCCTGACTTCTCGTCCGAGGTGCTGCGCCTGGAGGACCGCTACGACGACGAGCTCGCCGAGGGCTCGATGCGCGACCTCACCGACGAGCAGCTCGCGACCTTCCGCGAGCGTGCGGTGCCCGAGCCCGGCCCGGTGGTGAGCACACCGGTCTCGCTCACCGACGACGCCCGGCACGACGTGCCTTCGACCGTGGTGTGCACCACCTTCCCCTCCGCTGAGTTCCGGTCCTACGCCGAGCAGGGCGTGGGCTTCCTCAAGGCGCTGCCGGACTACCGCGCCCTGACCTACGTCGACCTGCCGACGGGGCATTGGCCCATGTGGTCCCGGCCCGAGGAGCTTGCCTCGCTCCTCGCGGGGGTGGCGGCCGACTGATGCCCCCACCGGGTATGTGACGTGCACTTCCGTATGGCTGGCACGCGCAGATGTGTCTAGAGTGACGGTGTGGCTGCAGTGGCCACAGGATGTTTTCCGACTGGGGAGGATTTCGGTTCATGGCTATGCGTAGGTACGGATCTGGTGTCGCGGTCGCCGCCGCTCTGGCGTTGACGCTGTCTGCGTGCGGGGGTGATGACTCGGCCTCGGACGACGCGGCGATGGAGGAGTCGCCCTCCGCCGAGGCGGCGCAGGAGCCCACGGAGGAGGAGACCACCGAGGAGGAGACCACCGAGGACACGGCCGCGGAGACCACGGCGGCGGAGTCCGAGGACTCGGGTGACGCGGCAGCGGTCGACACCCTGCCCGCGGGCGTCATCGACGCGCCGCCGGAGACGGTGGGGGAGTTCACCCTCAGCGACGACAGCGGTCCCGCGATGATCTACGACATGGAGACGGGGGAGTACGTCACGGTCGACACCAATGTGCTCGCCTCGCCCTACGAGGACCTCCTCGCCGAGATCGAGACCGACAACACCGAGGCGGGCACCGGGAGCTGCGGACTGAACTCCGGCGGCACCTCGGCCGTCTGCTACCAGCAGATCGAGGGCGGGGTCATCACGATGACGGCCAACGGTGATCTGCTGGACGTCCTCGTGACCTTCGCCGACGACTTCGCGGCCGCTGCCACCTCCTGACCGATGGCGGCGTGGCTGCCGTGGGCCCGGTGGGGTGGTTGACACACTGGGCCCATGGCAGACCTGACCGAACCCTGCCCGAGCTGCGGCACCCTCATGCGGTGGGAGACCTCGCACGAGCGCTGTGACGGCTGCGGCTGGATCCGGCCCTGCTGCGAAGGGGCTCCGTGCCCGGTATAGGGCGCCCGCGCACCATCCTCCAGGCGCTGGTCGCCTGGTACGCCCTGGCCCTCGCCCTCGGAGCGGTCGGCTTCTGGCTCGGCGCGCTCGTCCCGTGCGAGCGAGGCCTGGAGTGCCTCACCTACCCGTTCGGCGGCGCGCTCGTCGGTGCTCTGCTCGGAGCCCTGGCCGCGGCGCTGCTCGCGGCACGGGTGCTGCACTGGTGGTGGCTCCCGACGACCCTCATCCTCGTCGGCGTGGGTGCGCTGCTCGGTCACCTGGCACAGGGGCTCGGGATCGTCCTGTGCGCGCTGGCGCCGGTGATCGCCGCGCTCACGGCGGTGCGCGAGCAGGGGACGGACAGCCGGCACCAGGCCGAGGGCCGGCCTCGCCGGTGGGTCCGGGGCGTCGCGACGCTGACCGCTGCCGCTGTGCTGTTCGCGGGGTCGTGGTGGATGCTGGATCGCCGCGAGCGAGCGAGCGAGATCGCCGAGATCGAGGCGGTGGACGTGCCGCTCATCGCGCCGGAGAACCCCGCAGACCTCCGGGTGACCACCCTCACCGCGTCCGACGACCTCGTCCGATACACCCTGGCACGCGGAGAGTCACCCGACGCGGCATACCTCGACGTCACCCTGCGGCGCGGGGGAGGAGGCTGCACGGCCAGCGGGCTGCAGCCGTGCACCGACCTCGGCGACGGGCTCAGCGTCTACCGGCAGGCGGGCGGCGAGCACTGGGTCCTCTTCCGCGACCTCGGTGACAGCCACCTGCGGGCGTCCGACCAGAGCCAGCCTGGCCGCGAGCCCTGGGCCGAGGACGAGGCGGTGGATCTCGTGCGCGGCATGGCGCCGGTCGATGCCGCGGTCCTCGTCGACCGGCAACGGCGCGGGCGCTGACCCGCAGCAGTCGAGGCGCTCCCGGTCGGTGCCGGAGGGTCCGGAGGAGTGGGCCGCCCTCCTCGAACACCGTTTACTTGACATAATGTGACTTATCGGCGATGTGGGTAGTCGGTTCTGCCGTGAGAGCCGCGACTGCACCGGGTATGTCGGCGCAGCGGCACTTCTGGCGACACAACCCCTGCACTCGCGCAGTTTCTCAGGCCCTGTCCACCGCGGGTCCGTCGACGTTGACCGTGGGTGCACCGGAGCCGCAGCGCACGATGACCGCCCGCGACGGCTGGCGCCCCGGGTTGGACTCGCGGTGCACCGCACCGGCAGGCACCCGGACGAAGTCGCCCGGCCTGGCCTCGACCACCTCGGCGCCGCCGGGCCCGGACTCCAGCCGGAACGTCCCGGACACGATGTAGAGCGTGGTCTCGTGATCGCCGTGGTGGTGCCACCCGGTGACCGCGCCCGGCTCGGTGTCGACGGTCCCGGTCCACATCCCCTCGGAGTGCTCGGCCATCTGTCGGCTCATGCCCGGCGTCGGGTCGGCCGGCTCCAACGCACCGTCGGGGATCCGGCGGCACGGCACCGCGGCTCGCTCGTCCATAGCCCCATTCGACCCCGTGACGAGCGGTCTGTCCACCGCCGCTCCCGTCGGCGGGATCCCCCCCGGCGGCGCGAGTGCAGGATGCCGCAGGGACGCGGTATACCGTGACCTCCTCAGCAGGACGAGCGCGAGGAGGGTGCGTGGCAGAGGGACAGGACGACGGGGTGCAACGCAACCTGTTCTGGCGCGCCGTGCACCGGGTCGACACCTCCCGGGTGGTGCGGGCCTTCGTGCGCTACCTGCTGGTGCGGGGCAACCTGTCGGCCGGAGGCGTCACCATCTCCGCGCTGGTGTCCCTGACCGCCGCCGTGACGATCCTCACCAACGGCTTCCGAGCGACGCTGGGCCGTCAGCCCGAACTCTTCGACCGGGTGATCCAGGCGATCAACACCGCCTTTCCCGGTCTCATCAACGACGGCTCCAACGGCGGGATCATCGACCCCGAACGGCTCGTCCTGGAGCGCTCGCTGACGCTGGCCACCCTCATCTCGATCCCCGTCCTGCTGTGGACCGCCACCAACGTCATGACCGGGCTGCGCAACAGCATCCGCTCGATGTTCGGCCTCACTGGTGCCCCGTTGAGACCTTTCCGGGGCAAGGGGTGGGACGTCGTGGGGATCGTGCTGCTGAGCCTCGCGGTGCTCCTCTCCTCCGCCCTGCTCAGCGGGTCCGCCGTCATGGCCCGGGCGGTCCTGGGCGAGCTCGAGGTCAGCACCGGGACGAGCGGCTTCTTCATCCGGCTCGCGGCCGTGCTGGCCGCCTTCGTCGTGGACGCCGTCGTCTTCTACCTCTTGTTCCGGGTGACGGCCAAGGTGCGTATGCCCTCCCCAGACTGGTGGAAGGGCGCGTTGCTGGGGGCTGCGGGCTGGGGTGTGCTCCGGCTGGCGGGCACGCAGGTCATCGGGGCCTGGGACAACCCCCTCTTCGCCTCCTTCGCCGTGCTGGCGACCCTCATCGTCTGGATCAACCTGGGGTTGCGCTGGGTGATGTTCACCGCCGCCTGGACCGCCAACCCCCCGCACACCAACCTGCCGGTCGTCCCGACCGAGGTGCATGCCCGTGAGACGCCCAACTACGTCACCCAGACCGCGCCGCATACTCTCGCCTGGCCCCACCACGAGGTCACCGGCACCCTCATCCCGCACGGCGAGAGTCGCGGCACCACCGCGTCCGCGGACTGACCACCGGTGCCCGGGCGTCCCGAAGCCTCGGCACCTACGGTGGGGGTATGCATACCCTCCGCGACGGCACCCCGCTCCCCCACGTCGGCTTCGGCACCTACCCGTTGCGCGGCGAGGAGGGCGTCACGGCGATCACCTCGGCGCTCGAGGTGGGCTACCGCTACCTCGACACCGCGGTGAACTACGACAACGAGCGGGAGGTCGGCGAGGCGCTGCGGCGCAGCGGACTGCCGCGCGAGGAGGTGCTCGTCGCCACGAAGCTCCCGGGTCGGGCGCACGAGCGGGCGTCGGCCATCGCCTCCGTCGAGCAGTCGCTGGAGCGGCTCGGGCTGGACCGGCTCGACCTCGTCCTCGTGCACTGGCCGAACCCGTCGAAGGGCCGCTACGTCGAGGCCGTGGAGGCGCTCATCGAGTGCCGCGAGCGCGGGCTGGTGCGCTGGGTCGGCACGAGCAACTACACCCCGGCGCACCTGCGCGAGGTCGTCGCGGCCACCGGTGAGGCCCCGGTGCTCAACCAGGTCGAGTGCCACCCGCTCTTCCCCCAGGCCGACCTCCTCCCGGTCCACGAGGAGCTGGGGATCCTCACCCAGGCGTGGAGCCCGCTGGGCAAGCGCCAGGCGCAGTATGACGCCGCACCGGTCCTCGCCCCCGCCCAGCGGCTCGGGGTCTCCCCCGCCCAGGTCATCCTGCGCTGGCACCTGCAGCGCGGGATCATGCCGTTGCCGAAGTCCGGCACGCCGCAGCGGCAGCGCGACAACCTCGACGTGCTCGGCGTCGAGCTCACCGAGCAGGAGGTGGCCGCGATCAGCGCGCTGGGCCGCGAGGACGGGCGGCTCTTCGACGGCGACCCGGAGACCCACGAGGAGATGTGAGGTCCGGGCGACCTCGGGTCGTCCACAACCGGGTGCGGCGGGGCCCAGTCGTCCACAGATCGGGGACGGCCCCTCCCCTGCACGTCCGGGACCCCGCAGGGTGGTCCCCATGACGACAACGGCGGCGGCACCGGCCAACGAGGTGCACCTGCGGGGCCGCGTCAGCGGCGCCCCTGAGCAACGCGACCTCCCCAGCGGCGACGTCCTCGTCCAGCTCAGGGTGGTCATCCCCCGACCGACGACCCGTTCACGCGCCGGCTCCTCGGGGTCGACGCAACGGGTCGACACCATCGACGTGAGCTGCTGGAGCGCACGGGCCCGGGCCGCCGCGCTCCGACTCGACGACGGCGTCGGGGTGGAGGTCACGGGTGCGTTGCGGCGCCGCTTCTTCCGGACGGGGTCCGGCGCGGCCTCCCGCTACGACGTCGAGGCGACGTCGCTGCGCAAGGTGTCGCTCACGGAGCCATGACCTACAGCACCGCGCGCACCACCGGCACCCGGCGCAGCAGCAGCACCAGCCCCGTCGTCATCGCCGCCACCACGAGGAAGCGCAGGACGAGCAGCGGCCACGAGGAGACCGGCTCGCCCAGCACGCCGGTGTCGGTGACGACGAGCAGCACGAGGAAGTGCACGGCGAAGATCCCCAGGGTCGCCCGCCCGACCGGGTCGACCAGCGCCATGACCCGCGAGGAGGTGAGGACCGCCAGAGCGCCTCCGGACCGGACCAGCGTCTGCGCCAGCAGATAGACGCTGACCGAGAGCAGCGCCACGGTCGGTGAGTAGTAGTGCGCCCCTGCCCAGTCCTGCAGCCATGCCGGGGCGCCCGGATTCTTCCACTGCCACGTCAGGAGCACGGCCAGAGCCAGGACCAGCGCGAGGAGCACCGGGACCCACCGGGTCGGCAGACGCACGCCACGCAGGCCCCAGCCGAGGAGGTAGGCCCCGAGGTAGGGCAGCCACCAGGTCCACGCCGCGTGCGTCACCCCGACCGGTTCCCCGCCAGGGCCGAGCGGCCAGAGGGACAGGATGGGCACGGCATACGCCACCACACCGGCGAGGACCCACTCCCTGCGTCCGGTGCGATCGATCCACGGCACCAGCACAGGGGTGAGCAGCGACAGGCCGAGGACGATCCAGAAGAAGTAGAGGTGCGGGGCGACCTGGCCGACGAGGACCCGCTGTAGCGCGTCCGCCGGGCCGGCCAGCCAACCGGGGCGGGTGAGACCGAGGTAGGTGAGGTAGACGAGGTTCCAGACCACGAGCGCCGGGACGAGTCGCCACACCCGTTTGCGCACGAACTCCCCCGTCCCCCGGAAACGTGCCGGATCCAGGGTCAACGCCCCGGAGACCATGACGAAGACGGGGACGACCCAGACGAACGGGAGGTCGAGGGCACGCGCCACCCAGCCGTCGACCGGGCCGACGGCGCCGTCGGCGCCAGCGGTGGCCGTCGCCCCGACCGTGTGGATGAGGACCACGCCGTAGACCGCGACGCACCGCAGCCAGCTGATCCACTCCGTGCCCGGCATGGCCCCACCCTCTCATCGAGGACGCTGATCCGGGCGGATCGGACGGCACTTCGTCGGTGGGTCGCCGTAGCCTGTGCGGTATGCCTTCCGCCACCTCCATGACCCCCCTCACCGCACAGCGGGGCCGATCCCGCCTCGTCGCCTACGACGTCGGGGCGCACCTCGCGACCTGGGACGTCGACGGCGAGCCCGTGATCTGGTGCAGCGAACGGGCCGTGCTGGACGGCAGCAGACCGATCCGGGGCGGGGTGCCCCTCTGCTTCCCGTGGTTCGCCGCGGGGCCGCAGGGCGACCTCTCCCCCAGCCACGGACCGGTCCGGACGACGAGGTGGAGCACCGACCCGGCGCAGGGCGAGGAGGTGTGGGCGTGGACGCTCACCGACGCCGACGTCGCCGACGCCCCTGGGGCGGAGCACGTCCCGGGCCCCTTCCGGCTGAGGTATGCCGTCACCCTGCTCGAGGAGGACCCGCACCCCGGCCTGCGGCTGAGCCTGGCGATCACCAACCCGGGCACCGCGGTCCTTGCGGTCGAGGCCGCCCTGCACACCTACCTCGGCATCGGCGACGTGGAGCGGGTCACGGTCACCGGCCTGGACGGTGCGGACTACCTCGACAAGGTCACCGGCCGACGCGACCGGCAGGAGGGGCTGATGCGGATCGAGGGCGAGACCGACAGCGTCCTGGACTCCCCCGGTGACCCGTGTGTCGAGGTCCACGACGGCCGGCGGCGCCTTGTGCTCACCACGCAGGGGTCGACGCAGACGGTGGTGTGGAACCCCGGGGAGGAGAAGGCCGCCACGATCGGTGACCTCGGCGCGCAGGAGTGGCGTCGCTTCCTCTGCGTCGAGACCGCCGCCACCGGTGACCGCAGGCTCGAGATCGCGCCCGGCGCCACGCATACCGTGGAGTGCACGATCACCGTCGAGGTGCAGGCATGAGGCCGGAGGGGACGACGAGCGCCAGGGACGACACGGACCAGGTCGAGGACGCCCCCACCCTCGACACCGACCTCCCCTCGGAGGGCGACCAGGAGGGCGTGGTCGAGGAGGCGCCGAGGACACCCGAGGTCGACCGCGGGGCGCTCATCCTCCAGGGCCTGCGCAGCGCCGCGGCGTGGTCCTGGCGCTTCCTGCTCGTCGTCGCCGCGGCCGTCGTCATCCTCTACATCGTCGGCCGCATCTGGGTCGGGGTCCTGCCGATCATCCTCGCGCTCATCGTCAGCTCGGTGCTGTGGCCCACCGTCCGCTGGCTGCGGGCCCACCGGTGGCCAGGCGGTCTCGCGGCCGCCACCGTGCTGCTGGGCGCGCTCGGGGTGTTCGGCGGCATCATCGCCGCGATCGCCCCCGGCGTCGGTGGACAGCTGCGGCAGGTGGCCGACAACGCCGCTGCCGGGGCGGACATCGTGCTGGACTGGCTCTCCGGGCCTCCCGTCAACCTGCAGAGCGAGCAGCTGGACGACTACGTGACGCGCGCCACGCAGTGGCTCGAGTCACGGGCCAGCATCGTCGCCGAGGGTGCTCTCTCGACCATCACGGCGGTCGGGTCGATCCTCGTCACCACGGTGCTCGTGCTCGTCCTCACCTTCTTCTTCCTCAAGGACGGCCATCGCTTCCTGCCCTGGGTCCGCAAGTCCGTCGGTCGCACGGCCGGCCTCTACCTCACCGAGGCGTTGGCGCGGATCTGGGTGACCCTCGGCGGGTTCCTGCGGGCCCAGGCCGTGGTCGCCGCCGTCGACTCGCTCTTCATCGGTCTCGGCCTGGTGATCCTGCAGGTGCCCCTGGCCTTCGCCCTGGCCGTGATCACGTTCTTCCTGTCCTTCATCCCCATCGTCGGCGCCTTCGTCGCCGGTGGGCTCGCGGTGCTCGTGGCCCTGGTGTCGCTGGGCTGGGGCGCCGCGCTGTGGGTGCTGGCCATCGTCCTGCTCGTCCAGCAGCTGGAGAGCACCTTCGTCGCCCCGCTCATGCACAGCCGGGTCATGGCGATGCACCCGGTCATCGTCCTGCTCGGCGTCGCCGCCGGAGGCACCCTCTGGGGGGTGCTCGGTGCCTTCCTCGCGGTGCCGGTGCTGGCCTCCGCGCTCACCCTCATGCGTTTCGGCAGCGAGCACCTCGACCTGCGCACCGGGGAGCTGCACGTCGACGACCTGCGCAACGTCACGGCCGAGGGTCGCGAGGCGGCCGCCCGGGCCGAGAGCGAGGCGCCGCTCTTCCAGCTGCGGGCCCGCCAGGCCTACCTCCAGGCCCAGGACGAGCAGGGCGCGGCCAGGGTCGCCATGCTGGGCCGGACCACCGAGATCGCCGCCTCGCTGCGCGACCGGCTGCTCTCCCCCATCCGGCGTCGGGACCGCGACGACCTCGAGGACACCGACGCCACGCGGTCCTAGGGTCGTCCGGACCCCCACTGACTGCCGACGCACGACACCCCCGGCCGATGCGCCCGGGGGTGTCGTCGCTGAGAGGTCCTGACGGACCGACCAAGGACTTACTTGGTGGCGTCCTTCCAGGCGTCCTTGACGTGCTCGCCGGCCTGCTTGGTGTTGGCGCTCGCCTGGTCGGCCTGGCCCTCGGCCTCGACGCGCTCGTTGTCGGTGGCGTCGCCGTAGCCCTCCTTGGCCTTGCCCATCAGCTCTTCAGCCTTGTTCGAGATCTTGTCTCCGAGACCCATGTCCGGCTCCTTTCGTCGGGAAACACCCCCAGCCTCACCCCGGTGGCTGGCTCGCGCAACCCGAAAGGTCGTCGTCGCGCCTGCGCGCTGCCGGTGACACGTTCCCTACGATGACGCCATGACCACTCCCCCGGCGACGCGGGCCGACCCCGCCGCCGAACGCACCCGGTCCCACCAACGCGCCTTCGGGTGGTACGACTGGGCCAACTCGGCCTACGTCACCACGACGGGCACCGTCCTCATCGCCCCCTACCTCACCGCGCTGGCCCGGGCGGACGCCTGCCCCGACCTCGCCGAGGGGCAATCCTGCGACCAGATGCTGTCGGTGCTCGGCATCCCTGTCGCCGTCGGCGCCGTCGCGCCCTACACCATCACCGTCGCCACCCTGGTGTCGGCGATCGTGCTGCTCTTCGTGGGAGCCATCGCCGACCGCCACCCGCGGCCCACCTGGCTCCTCGGCGGGCTGGCCTGGGTCGGTGCGGCAGCGGCCGCCTCGATGTTCTTCCTGCAGGGCAGCAACTGGGAGCTGGGGGTGCTGCTCATCGTCGTGGCCAACCTGTGCCTCGGCGCCTCCACGGTGGTCTACGACGCCCTCCTGGTCCGGGTGGCCTCACCCGACGACCGCGACCGCGTGTCCTCACGCGCGTGGGCCCTGGGCTACCTCGGTGGTGGCCTGCTCCTGGCGCTCAACCTCGGTCTCATGCAGGCCCACGAGGCGCTCGGGATCTCCTACACCATGGCGGTGCGGCTCAACCTGCTGTCCGCCGGCCTCTGGTGGGGGCTGTTCACCCTCATCCCCGTCATCGGCCTGCGCCGGATCAGAGGCACCACCGCTCCCCCGGTCGAACGCTCCGCCGGCGTGCTGCGGGGCACCGCCACCCAGCTGCGGGACACCTTCGGCGACCTGCGCGGCTACCCGCACACCCTGCTCTTCCTGCTGGCCTACCTCTTCTTCAACGACGGCATCCAGACGGTCATCTCCTCGGCCAGCCTCTACGGCAGCGAGGCCCTGGGCTTCGACACCAGCCAGCTCATCATCACGATCCTGCTCGTGCAGTTCGTCGCCTTCGGCGGAGCGCTCGTCTTCGGGTGGATCGCGAGCCGCGTCGGGGCCAAGCGCACGGTGCTCGGCGGCCTCGTCATGTGGACCCTCGTCGTCGCCTTCGCCTATTTCGTCCCGACCGGGGCCTTCACCATCTGGCTGGTCTGCGCGGTCTTCATCGGCACGGTGATGGGTGGCACCCAGGCCCTGTCGCGCTCGCTCTACTCCCAGCTCGTGCCGACGGGCCGTGAGTCGGAGTACTTCAGCTTCTACCAGGCGATGGAGCGCGGAACGAGCTGGTTCGGGACACTCGCCTTCGGCCTGACCTACCAGCTCACCGGGTCCTACCGGCCCGCGATCCTCGTGACGATCGCGTTCTTCGTCGTCGGTGGCCTCATCCTCACCCGCGTGGACATGCGGCGGGGCATCGAGATGGCCGGCAACGAGCAGCCGCGCAAGGTGTGAGGTCCACGCCCGTCCGGGCAAGCACGCACAGGGGCGGGGCACCATCGCTGGTGCCCCGCCCCTGTGGGTGATGCGTGCTGGGTATGCCTCAGGCGCTGCGCTTGCGGCGCGGCTTCTCCCCGCGCATCTCGCGCAGGAGGGCCAGGCGCTCCTCGAGCAGCTCCTCGAGCTCGGGGATGGAGCGGCGCTCCAGCAGCATGTCCCAGTGGGTGCGCTGCGGCTTGGTCGCCTTGACCTCCGGCTCCGGGCCGTTCTCGAGCTTGGCGTCGAGCCCGCAACGGCACTCCCAGAGCGGCGGGATCTCCGCCTCGACCGAGAAGGGCAGCTCGCTGACGTGCCCCTCGGGGCAGACGTAGCGGCTGATCTCGCGGTCGCTGAAGGTGACGCCCTCGTCGCTCTCGAAGGAGAGCCAGCTGAGGTTGGTGCCGCGTAGGGACCTCTCTGCCATAAGTCTTCCACTCCCATCGTGTCCTCGGACACGTGTGATCGATCGATGTCTCGTGGTCGGGGCACCGTCGACGTGGACCGGCGGCGCAATTCTTCCGGTGTCAACGCTGACTGACTGCCCCGTGTTCCCCGGGCGACAGCGGTTCCGGGCAGGCCGGACGCAGAGGTCTCCGTGGGGGTGACGTATAAGTATAGCGCCGGAGGCGCACCGCTGACCAGTTGACGCGTCAACGCGACAGCGGTGGCCGCGTCCCGCCATCCCACGGGGGAGGCTGCTCGTCGACGATCTCGCCGTCGATGACCGTGCCGGACCCGGGAGCCCGCCCCGGGCGGCGCCCGGCGGCACCTGGAGACCCACTGACGACGACCAGCGCCCGGCTCGCGACCACCGCCTGGAGCAGACGACGCGCCATCGGGCGGGTGAAGGGCAGCACGAGGATCAGCGCCAGCACGTCGCTGACGAAGCCGGGCAGCAGGAGCAGGAACCCCCCGACCATGAGCAGGATCGCGTCGGTGACCTCATCGGCGGGCATCCGGCCCGAGTTCACCGCCTGCTGGAGGGCGCGATAGGTCCGGCCGCTCTCGCGCCGGGCGAGCCAGGTGCCGAGGACGGCCACCGCGACGATGAGCGCGAGGGTCCACCACAGCCCGATGCTCTGGCCGACCATGATGAGCACCGCGATCTCCACGATCGGCAGCAGCACGATGGCCAGCAGGATCCAGCGCAGGACCGGTCTCCGCCGGGTCCTGCCGGGGTGGTCGGTGGTACTCACATGGCCTCCTCCGGGTGGTGCCAACGAGAACGGCTCCGGCGGGTCAGGTGTTCCCGCACCTGTCGTGACCGGCGCATCACGGCCCATACCCCGACGCGGACCATCGCCTCGCGCACGATGTCTCCCGTCATCTTGGAGGTGCCCTCGACGCGCTCCACGAAGGCGATGGGGACCTCGACGACGCGCAGCCCCTGCTCGACCGCCCGCAGCGTGAGGTCGACCTGGAAGCAGTAGCCCTGGGAGGCGACCGGGCCTGACACGAGCCGGGTCAGCTGCGGCAGCCGGTAGACGCGGAACCCGGCGGTCGCGTCGTGGACGGGCAGGCCCAGGGCCAGGCGGGTATACGTGTTGGCGCCCACCGACAGGGCCTTGCGGTGCTGGGGCCACCGGTGCACCGATCCGCCGGGGATCCACCGCGACCCGATGACGACGTCCGCACCCCCGCCGCTGTCGGCCGCCGCGAGCAGCGCGGGCAGCTGCTCGGGCTGGTGCGAGCCGTCGGCGTCCATCTCCACGACGGCGTCGTAGCCGCGCTCGGCCGCCCACGCGAACCCGGCCAGGTAGGCGGGGCCGAGGCCCTCCTTGCCGGGCCGGTGGAGGACGTGGACGCGGTCGTCGTGGGCCGCGATGCCGTCCGCGAGCGCGCCCGTGCCGTCCGGGCTGGCGTCGTCGATGACCAGGACGTCGGCCTCGGGCACGGCCTGCCGCAGCCGCTGCAGCACCCCGGGGAGGGAGGCACGCTCCTGGTAGGTCGGGATGCACACGCAGACGCGGCGCAACGGATCACGGGAGGTCATCGGCGCAGCCTAACGAGTACGACGGCGCAGCAGACCCACGAGCACCACGAGCAGCGCCGCCGGGACCACCCACGGTCCGGTGTGCACGGCCAGGGTCTGCTCGCTGCGTAGCGGGACCTCACCCTCGAGCAGGGCCTGGGTGAACAACCCCGTGCGCTCGTGCGCCGCGCCGTCAGGGGTGATGAGCGCCGAGACGCCGACATTGCTGATGTGGACCACCGACCGGCCGTACTCCACCGCGCGCACCCGGGAGGAGGCGAGGTGCTGCACGGACTGGTCACCCTCACCGAACCAGATGTTGCTGGTCGGCACCACGATGAGCTCGGCACCACCCACGACCAGGTCGCGCATGGCCGGGTCGACGACGACCTCGAAGCAGATGGCCAGGCCCAAGGGCACCGTCCTGCCGTCGCGCAGGTCGACGTCGAGGACCCCCGGCTCGGTGCCGGCCTCGAAGTCGGTGATCCGATCCACCCATGGTGAGAGGTGGCGCAGCAGCCCGCGCAACGGCATCCGCTCGCCGAAGGGAGCGAGGTAGACCTTCTGGTAGATCTCGTCGACGCCCTCCCCCGGCACCATCTCGAGCATGAGGTTGCGGGGTGCGTCCCCCTCTCCGTAGGAGGTCGTGCCCAGCAGGACCGGGGCGTCGATCGCGTCCACCGAACGCATGATCTGTGCCGTCGCCCGCTCCCCCGAGACCGGGCGCAGCGGGTCCAGGTCACTGGCGCCCTCGGGCCAGAGCACCACGTCGGGGTATGCCGCGTCCCCGGCCTCCACCCGGGTCGCCAGGTCGTCGGTCATGGTCGTGTAGCGCTCCAGCATGGCGCCGGGCTCGGCGGTGAGCGTGCGGGTGAAGCCGGGAGGGATGTCGCCCTGCACGGCGGCGACCTGGAGCGGCTCTCCGTCCTGCGGACGAGGCAGGAGCAGCGGGGCGATGGTCACCGCCACCGCCAGCGAGGCCATCCCCAGGGCGGGCCAGGGGCGGCGAGACCCGCGGGGTCCGCTAAGCAGCAGCTGGCCGGCCCGGGCGAGCAACCCTCCGACGAGGGCGACGACGAACCCCAGCCCGGTGACGGCGACCACGCCGGCCACCCCGAGGAGCGGGCTGTCGGCCTGGCTGAAGCCGAGCCGGGCCCACGGGAAGCCGCCGAAGGGGGTGGTGGACCGGGCATACTCCATGAGCACCCAGGCCGCGGCGCCGACGACGGGTCGCACCGCTCCCCCGCGCTGCAGGAACGCCAGCAGGCCCCCGAGCGCGGCGGGGTAGAGCGCGGAGGCGATGACCATGCCCAGCCACGGCGCGATCCCGGCGTAGGTGCTGGCCCAGGTGAACATCGGGCCGAACCAGATGAGACCGAGCAGCATCCCGGCGGCCAGGCCGGTACGGATCGAGGCGCCCGCGGTGGCCGCTGCGAGGGCGGCGCACCCCACCGGCGCGAGGAACCACAGGTCGAAGCCCGGGAAGGCCAGCCACAACGACACTCCGCCGAGGGTCGCGAGCAGCAGACGCAGAGGCAGGAGCATGAGAGCAGGGTACGTGCCCGGACTGGGTCCGGACATGGCCGGACCCCGGCACCTTTGGGGCCGAGTCGTGCGTGGCTGGCGGCTCGCGCGAACTCGTTGTCTACTCGGTGCTCGGGGTCCTGGCTCCCCAGACGGGCGCATCACGCCCGAGGGACAGGTTCGAAGGTAGGTGGCCGTGTGCCACCCTGTCAACATTGCCCTGACCTGCGACGATGCGCAAATCTGCTGGTCAGTGGGGCAGGTCGACGCAGCCCCTCGCGCGGAACTTCCCACCCTGCTCGGCGTGTCGGATGCGGACACGCCGTCGGGCTTGATACTGGCCGTGGGGACAGCATTCTCTGCGCCAGAAGGACTGTAGACGCTCAATCATCCTGCCGAATCCGCATCTTGCAAGAAATCCTCCGGCAGATGCTCGCCTTCACCGTACGATTTCCGTAGCATGTGGGTATGAGCGCACAGATGGAGCAGCCCTACGCGTACCGACGTCGCGAGCTGGTCGAGCCCGACTGGACCCGCCTGCCCGGCTGGAAGGACATCACCGCCCAGCAGTGGGCCGACGTCCAGTGGCAGCGGGTCAACTGCGTCAAGAACATCCGTCAGCTGCGCACCGTCATGGGTGACCTGCTGACCGAGGAGTTCTACACCGACCTGGAGCGGGACCAGACCGAGCGGGCGACGATGTCGATGCTGCTCCCCCCGCAGATGCTCAACACCATCGTCAGCGAGCCCACCTGGGCCGACGGGCGTATGCCCGCCGCCGGGGCCGACTTCACCGCCGCGTTCTACGCCGACCCGGTGCGGCGCTACATGCTCCCGGTCTTCTCCGACCGCCGCACCGACTGGTCCAGCCACCCCTACGCCACGCGCGACAGCCTGCACGAGCACGACATGTGGGTCGCTGAGGGGCTGACCCACCGCTACCCGACCAAGGTGCTGGCCGAGATGCTGCCGACCTGCCCGCAGTACTGCGGCCACTGCACCCGCATGGATCTCGTCGGCAACTCCACCCCGACGGTCACCAAGCTCAAGCTCGCCGGCAAGCCGGTGGACCGGCATACCGCGATCCTCGACTACCTGCGGGCCACGCCGGGCGTGCGCGACGTCGTCGTCTCCGGCGGTGACGTGGCCAACATGCCGTGGAAGAACCTCGAGTCCTGGCTGGACCAGCTGCTCGACATCGACAACATCCGCGACGTGCGGCTGGCGACCAAGGCGCTCATGGGTATGCCTCAGCACTGGCTCGCGCCGGACACCGTCGAGGGCGTCACCCGGGTCGCGCGCAAGGCCCGCGAGCGCGGGGTCGGCCTGGCCATCCACACCCACACTAACGCCGCCCAGTCGGTGACCCCGCTGGTCGCCGAGGCGAGCAAGGTCATGCTGGAGGCCGGGATCCGCGACGTCCGCAACCAGGGCGTCCTCATGCGCGGGGTCAACGACACCTCGGCGCAGCTGCTCGACCTGTGCTTCGCCATGGCCGACGAGGCGATGATCACGCCCTACTACTTCTACATGTGCGACATGATCCCGTTCAGCGAGCACTGGCGGGTCTCGCTGGCGCACGCCCAGCACCTCCAGCACTCCATTCTGGGCTACCTGCCCGGCTTCGCCACCCCGCGGATCGTCTGCGACGTGCCCTTCGTCGGCAAGCGGTGGGTGCACCAGGTCGACACCTACGACACCGAGCGCGGCATCTCCTACTGGCGCAAGAACTACCGCACCTCGATCGAGGCGGAGGACGTCGACGTCACCAGCGCCGAGTACGTCTACTACGACCCGATCGACACCCTCCCGTCCAGCGGCCAGGAGTGGTGGCGTCAGCAGGCCGAGGACGTGCACGGCACCGACGAGGCCGGCCAGCAGGAGAAGGCCGTGGCGGCGGCCGCCGCCTCCCGACAGGCCTCGGTCGACCAGCTCGCCTGAGGAGCCAGCAACCATCTGCGACGCTCGGTGGGTCGCTGGGCGACCATCTGCGACGCTCGGTGGGTCGTAGAGCAACCATCTGCGGCGCTCGGTGGTGAGTGGAGGCATACCCTGACGTCGTGGCGAAGAAGAAGCAGTCCGGGGGCACCCCGGCGACGGTCGCGCTCGACCGCGCCGGGGTCCGGTATGCCGTGCGGTCCTACGAGCACGACCCGGCGGCGCAGTCCTACGGGCTGGAGGCGGCGAGCGCCCTGGGCGTGGATCCCGAGCGGGTCTTCAAGACACTGCTGGTCCAGGCCGAGGACGGGCTGGCCGTCGGGATCGTGCCCGTCGACGCGCTGCTGGACCTCAAGGCGATCGCTGCCGCCATGGGCATGAAGAAGGTCGCGATGGCCGACCCGGCCCTCGCTGAGCGCAGCACGGGGTATGTCGTGGGCGGGATCAGCCCGATCGGCCAGCGCAAGGCGCTCCCCACGGTGCTGGACGACTCAGCTCTCGGCTTCGACACCGTCCTGGTGAGCGGCGGCAAGCGTGGGCTGGACCTCGAGCTGGCCCCGCAGGACCTCCTGACGGCGACCCGCGGGACCACGGCTCCGATCGCCCGCCGCTGAACCCGACCGAGCGCCGCACATGGTCGCCCCACACCCGACCGAGCGCCGCAGATGGTCGCCCCACACCCCACCGAGCGCCGCAGATGGTCGCCCCACCCCCGACCGAGCGCCGCAGATGGTCGCCCTACACCCGACCGAGCGCCGCAGATGGTCGTCCCACACCCGACCGAGCGCCGCAGATGGTCGCCCCACACCCGACCGAGCGCCGCAGATGGTCGCCCTGCTCAGGTCGTGGGCGGATCCGGGGACTCCAGCGGCAGGGCGCCCAGGCGGTCCTCCCACGGCGTCGACAGGACGATCGTCGTGTTGGTCGAGCACGAGCCGACCTGGCGGATCCGGCCGAGGAGCTCCTCGAGGTCCTGCGGTCGGGGGACGCGGATGAGCAAGACGTAGTTCTCGTCGCCGGCGACCGACCAGCAGGCGACGATCTCCTCGATGTGCGCGAGGCGCTCGGGGATGTCGTCGTCGTCGGAGGGGTCGAAGGGCGTGACGGACATGAGCGCGGTGAGCGGCAGCCCGACCGAGGCGTAGTCGACGACGGCGCGGTAACCGGTGATGATGCCCCGCTCCTCCAGGCGCCGCACCCGCTGGTGCACCGCCGAGGTCGAGAGGCCCACCTGTCGCCCCAGGTCGGCGAAGCTGATGCGTCCGTCCTGGGCCAGGACGGTGACGATGTGGCGATCCAGGGGCTCCATGGGGGCAACCCTAGCCTCGGCGTTTCACGCGGTGGGGCGACGCGGGCCTTGAGATGACATGGAAAGTGCTCCTGAACTGGGACGATGTGACTTGTCGAGAGTCCACGTCATCGCAGTTCGAGGAGCACTTCCAAGGTGAAGCGTAACGGGTCAGTTCGTCGGGTGAAGGTCAGCGCTGATGGCGAGGGCGTGGTGTCCCACGCGGGGTTGGGGATGTTGCGGGAGATGGCCGAGTACACCGGCCTGGTCAACGCTTTGGACGAGGTGCTGGCCGACACCTACCGCGGGCCGTGGGTCCACGCCCCGGGCCGGGTGCTGACCGATGTCGCCGTTGCGGTTGGCGATGGCGCCGACGCGATCACCGGGATCGAGGTGCTGGGCGACCGGGAAGGGGTCTTCGGGCCGGTGGCCTCGATGCCTACCGCGTGGCGGGTCCTGGACCGGGTCGATGCCGACCACTTGGGCGCGGTGCGTGCCGCGCGGGCCGCGGCGCGGGCCAAGGCATGGGCCGCGGGGGCGGGCCCTGACCTATCGCAGGAGCTGGCGATCGACTTCGATGCCACGATCACCATCGCCCACAGTGAGAAGGAGAACGCGGCCGCGACCTGGAAACGCACGTTTGGGTTCCATCCGCTGCTGGCGTTCCTGGACCGTCCGGAGATCGCCGGCGGGGAGGCGCTGGCCGGGTTGCTGCGCAAGGGCAACGCCGGGTCCAACACCGCCACGGACCACGTCACCGTGCTGAAGCAGGCGTTGGCCGCGCTGCCCGAGCACGCCCGACCCCGTCCGGGTGACCCGGAGGGCCCGCGGGTGCTGGCCCGGTCGGACTCCGCCGGTGCCACGCACGCTTTCGCCGCCGCGTGCCGCAAGGCTGGGGTCGGGTTCTCCTTCGGGTTTCCCGTCGACTTCCGCGTCCAGGACATCGTCGATGCCATCCCCGAGGACTGTTGGCACCCAGCGATCCAGACCGACGGCGACCTGCGGGACGGGGCCTGGGTGGCCGAGGTCACCGGCAACGTGGACCTGTCGGCCTGGCCGGCGGGTTCCCGGCTGATCCTGCGCAAGGAACGTCCCCACCCCGGTGCGCAACTGACTTTCACCGACGCCGACGGGATGCGAGTCACTGCGTTCCTGACCGACACCGGCCCCGGGGTAGTTCCCGGGCAGATCGCTGGGCTGGAACTACGCCACCGCCAGCACGCCCGGGTCGAGGACCGCATCCGCCAGGCCAAGGCCACCGGCCTGCGCAACCTGCCCTGCAGGGCGTGGAACGAGAACGCGGCCTGGCTCGAAGTGGTCCTGATGGCCACCGACCTGATCGCCTGGACCAAGCTCATCGCCTTCGCCGACAACCCGACCCTGGCCAGGTGCGAGATCGCCGCGTTCCGCTACCGCGTCCTGCACGTCGCCGCGCGGATCACCCACGGCGCCCGACAGGTCCGCCTGCGCATCGACAAGACCTGGGCCTGGGCCACCACGATCGCCACCGGCTGGGAACGGATCCGCACCTCGTTCACCTGAACGCAGACCCCCGTCCCGACGACCAAGGACCTTGGAAAATCGCCCACCCGGCGCGACAGCCGGGCACTACTCACGCCCCGACACCGACATACGGGCCGACCCGCTCCCGAGCGGCCAGCAAGGCCCTTCCAGACCGACCGCATGAAAGACCGAGGCTAGTGCGGCGTGCCCCGATCCCTGCGCGACGCGACGACGACGAGACCGACGAGGACCGCGACTCCCAGCGTCGGCAGGCTGAGCCGCAGGACGGCGGCGTAGTCGGGCCCGGACGGCCGGGTGAGCGGGTTCTCCCCGTGGGCGGTGTCCCACCACGGCCCGAAGAGCAGGGCCGCGGCCACGAGGAGCCCGCCGCCGAGCAGCGCGAGGGCGAGGGCGCGCTGTCGAGGCATACCTCACGCTAACCCACCCCACTAGGGTGAGGCCCCATGACGACCTCCCCCGCCGCCGACACCGAGGTGGCCGTGGCGCCGCCGCAGCTGCTCCTGCTCGACACCGCCTCGCTCTACTTCCGCGCCTACTTCGGGGTGAAGGACCTGCGGGAGGCACCGGACGGCACGCCCACCAACGCGATCCGCGGGCTGCTCGACATGATCGCCACGCTCGTCGGGCGTTTCTCCCCCACCCACCTGGCCTGCTGCTGGGACAACGACTGGCGGCCGGACTTCCGGGTCCAGGCCATCCCCTCCTACAAGTCTCACCGTCTGGTCGAGGGTTCGGAGGAGAAGGAGGAGGCTCCACCTGAGCTGGAGGTCCAGGTGCCGATCCTGCGCCGGGTCCTGGAGGCCGTGGGGATCCCCGTGCTCGGGGCCGACGGTTACGAGGCCGACGACGTCATCGGCACCCTCACCGCCCGGCACCGCGGGCGGCTGCCCGTCGGGGTCGTCACCGGTGACCGCGACCTCTTCCAGCTCGTCGACGACGTGGCCGGGGTGACGGTGATCTACACCGCCAAGCAGGGGGTCCGGGACGCCGAGGAGATCCACCAGGCCGGCCTGCGGTCACGGTATGCCGTGCCGACCGGTCGCGCGTACGCCGAGATGTCGATGCTGCGCGGGGACACCTCCGACGGACTTCCCGGTGTCAAGGGCATCGGGGAGAAGACCGCGGCCGCCCTCATCGAGCAGTACGGCACCCTCGCGGCCCTGCGCGCGGCGGTCGACTCCGGTGACCCGGCCATCAAGGGGGCCAGGCGCACCAACCTGGAGGCGGGCGCCGCCTACCTCGACGTGGCTCCGCGCGTGGTGCTGGTGGCCGAGGACGCCCCTGTCGAGGACATCCCGCTCACCCTCCCCCGCGAGCTGGCCGACCCCGGGACCCTGCAGCAGCTCATCGAGACCTACGACCTCGGCAACCCTGTCGGGCGGCTCATGGCGGCCCTCAAGGTCAGGCCCTGAGCAGCAGATCGCCACAGGGCCTACTCAGGCACGCGCCCTAACCTGGAGGGTGATGACGACCACCGCAGCACCGCAGGACACGAGGCCGGCCGACGAGCCGCGCCCCGTCACGCTGCCCTTCGCGCTGATGTTCATCGGTGCCCTGGGCTTCGTCGCCACCTACGTCATGGCGGTGCTCAGCACCCGCGGGCAGAGCGTCGACAGCGGTCTCATGGACGCGGTCACACTGTCGGGCAGCCGCCACGACGCGGTGGCCGCGGCCCTGCCGAACCCCTACCTGCTGCTGGGGGGCGCGCTGGTGATCGGGCTGCTCGCGCTGCTGCGCCGGACCCGGACGGGGCTGGCGGTGCTCGTCGCTGTGCCGCTGCTCGTGGTGTCCACCCAGGTGCTCAAGCCCCTCCTGCCGCGCCCGACGCTCGCCGACCCGTGGGTGATGTCCAACTCCCTACCCAGCGGTCACACCGGCGCGGCGGCCGCCCTGGCGCTCGCCCTGCTCCTCGTGAGCCCCGCGCGCCTCGTGCCCGCCGCCGCGGTGGTCGGCACCGCGCTCACGGCCTACATGGGCCTGGCGGTGGTGCTGCTCGGCTACCACCGGCCCAGCGACGTCCTGGCCTCGGTCATGCTGGCGGTCGGCGCTGGCGGCCTCGGCCTGCTCGTGCGCGGCCGCCCGCTCAGCTGACCCGCTCGAAGAGCGCGGCGAGTCCCTGACCGCCACCGATGCACATCGTCTCCAGCGCATACCGGCCCTCTCGGCGGCCCAGCTCGTGGGCGAGCGTCGCGAGGATGCGGGCGCCGGTCGCCCCGACCGGGTGGCCCAGCGAGATGCCCGAGCCGTTGACGTTGAGCCGGTCCCACGAGGCCGGGTCGGCCATCCCCCACTCGGTGAGCACGGCGAGGGCCTGTGCGGCGAAGGCCTCGTTGAGCTCGATGAGGTCGAGGTCGGCGAGGGTGAGACCGGCGCGCTCCAGCGCCGCGGCGGTCGCGGGCACCGGGCCGATGCCCATCGTCTCCGGTGCCACGCCGGCCACGGCCCACGAGCGCAGCGCCAGCATCGGATGGAGGCCCAGCTCCTCGGCGCGCTCGCGCGTGGTGACGACGCAGAGGGCGGCGGCGTCGTTCTGCCCGCTGGCGTTGCCGGCGGTGACGGTCGCGTCGGGGTCCTGGCGACCGAGGATCGGGCGCAGCCCGGCCAGGCTCTCGGTCGTCGTGTCGGGGCGGATGTGCTCGTCCGCCTCGACGACGGTGCTGCCCTTGCGGCCCGGCACCTCCACGGGCACCACCTCGTCGGCGAAGCGTCCTTCCCGCTGGGCCGCGGCGGCCACCTGGTGCGAGCGGTGGGCCAGCGCGTCCTGGGCCTCGCGGGTGATGCCGTAGTCCCGGCGGAGGTTCTCCGCGGTCTCGATCATCCCGCCGGGGATGGGGTGGTGCTCTCCCCCGGCCGTGGACCGGGCCCGCGCGAGCCGGTCCGCCAGCTCGACCCCGGCGCGCACGCCCTGGCGCAGCAGGGCGTAGTGCTCGACCTGGCTCATCGACTCGGCCCCACCGGCGACGACCAGCCGGCTCCCCCCGCTCGCGACCTGGGCGGCGGCGGTGAGGAGCGCCTGGAGGCCCGAGCCGCAGCGGCGGTCCAGCTGCATCCCCGGCGCCGAGTCGAGGCCGGTGTTGAGGGCGAGGATCCGGCCGAGTGCGGGGATCTCGCCGGAGGGGTTGGCATTGCCCACGACGACGTCGTCGACGTCGCCGTCCTGCAGCCCGGTGCGGGCCAGGAGCTCGGTGAGCAGCTGGGTCCCCAGGTCGGCGGCGGACAAGGTGGCGAGGCTGCCGAGGAAGCCCCCGACGGGCGTCCGCAGGGGCGAGCAGATGACGATCTCGGGCATGTGGTCAGCCTACGCACCGGCCCTCGCGGGGCGTCAGTCGAGGCGGTCGGCCGCGACGACGCCGCGCAGCATCGCCGCGGAGGCCCGGCGCGCCGTGGCGGCCACGTCGTCGTCGGCGGCATGCGCGATCTGACCGAGCAGGTCGACGACCTGCTTGGCCCGCCGCACGAAGTCGCCCGCCGACAGGTCGCCCGAGCGCAGCACCTCCTCGAGGCCGCGGCCGGAGGCCCACCGGTGCACCATCCAGGAGATGCCCGGGTCGAGCTCGCGGTCGCCGGTGAGGTTGTGCGCCAGCTTGCCGGCCTGCACCTCGGTCCAGATCGAGCCCATCTCGCCCAGGGCCTCGGCCACCTCCACGCTCGGGGTGGGCGGGTCGCCGGGCTCGTCACCGCGGGCCTCGTGGACCAGGGTGGAGACCACGGCCGCGAGGTCCGCCGGGGTCAGCCGCCGCCAGGTCCCGCGCCGCAGCGACTCGGCGGCGACGAGGTCGAGCTCGGTGTAGATCCGCCGCAGCCGCTGCCCCTGGTCGGTGACCTCCCGGCCGTCCTCGCTGAGGTAGCCCATGGCGCCGAGCAGGTCGCAGATCCGCTCGAAGGTCGCGGCGAGCGTGTTGGTGCGGTGGGTGACCCGGCGCTGCAGGTCGTCGGTCTCCTTGCGCAGCGTCCACCAGCGGGCCGACCACCGCGCGTGGTCCTCCCGTTCCGGGCAGCTGTGGCACGGGTGCGCGGCGAGTGCCGCCCGCAGCTCCTCGACCTGCGCCTGCGTCCCCTCAGGTATGCCGTCACCCCGGCGCCCACGGCCGCCCCGCCCGGGCACCGGCTCGCGGACGGTGGAGCGCAGGGCGGCGGCGAGGTCCTTGCGGGCCTTCGGGCTACGCTCGTTGAAGTGGGAGGGCACGCGCAGGGTGCCGATGATCTCCGGGACGTCGCGGAAGCCGGGGATGCTCAGTCGCTGGACCCGGCCGTTGGAGGTGACGACCGTGGGCTCCGGTCCGGCGGAGCGACCGCGCGCACCCTTGATGACGACCGCCATCGTGCCGTGCCGCCCCCCGTCGAGCTGGATGACCTGACCGGGCTCCAGCGACTCCAGGGCCTGCCCGATGTCGCTGCGCCGCTGGGCCTGCCGGGTGCGGGCGGCCTTCTTCTCCACCTCGGACAGCTGGTGCCGCATGCGGCCGTACTCCCGGAAGTCGCCGCGGTCGCAGACCATGGACGCGGCATACCCCTCCAGCGCCTCGGTGTTGTGCCGGATCTGGGTGGTGAGCCCCACGACCGACCGGTCCGCCTGGAACTGCGCGAAGCTGGCCTGCAGCAGCTCGTGGGCGCGGTCCCGGCCGTACTGCGCGACGAGGTTGACCGCCATGTTGGAGCTGGGCCGGAAGGAGCTGCGCAGGGGGTAGGTACGGGTCGAGGCGAGCCCGGCGACGTCCATCGGGTCCACCCCGCGCCGCCACAGGACGACGGCGTGGCCCTCGATGTCGATGCCGCGCCGCCCGGCCCGCCCGGTGAGCTGGGTGTACTCCGCCGGGGTCACCGGCGCGTGCTCCTCGCCGTTGAACTTCACGAGCTTCTCCAGCACGACGGTGCGCGCGGGCATGTTGATGCCCAGCGCCAGGGTCTCGGTCGCGAAGACCGAGCGCACCCGACCGGCGGTGAAGAGCTCCTCGACGATCTCCCGGAAGAGCGGGAGCATGCCGGCGTGGTGCGCGGCATAGCCGCGGGAGAGACCCTCGACGAAGTCGTGGTAGCCCAGGACGCCCAGGTCGGCGGGGTCGACCTCGGCGACCCGCTCGGCCACGAGCGCGCGGATCGTCTGTCCCTGGTCCTCGGGGATGAGCCGGGTGCCGCGCCCGAGGAGCTGCTGCACGGCGGCGTCGCACCCGGCGCGGCTGAAGATGAAGGTGATCGCGGGCAGCAGCGCGTCGCGGTCGAGCCGGTCGATGACCTGGGCCCGGCTCGCCACGCCACCGGGGAGCGACCCCCGCGAGAAGCCCGCGTCACCGCCGCCGCTCCCCCGCGCGTCGTCGTAGCGCCGGGAGTGACCACGCGCCTGCCCCGACCGGCCCCGCCCGCGGGGCTCCCCACGGCGTCCTCGCGGTCCGCCGGGGTCGTCGCGTCGCCACCCGCTGTCGGCCCGGGCCGACCGCTCGGCCGCCGAGATCGCCTCCAGCAGCTCGGGATTGACGCGGGTGGTGCCGTCCACGCCGGGTGCGGCGCGCAGCCCGTCGGTGACGAAGAGGTCGTAGAGCCGCTGGCCGACCATCATGTGCTGCCAGAGGGGCACCGGGCGGTGCTCGGAGACGATGACCCGCAGCGACTCGGGGTTGCCCCGGCCGCGCACCTGGCGCAGCCAGTCGCCGAACTCCTCGGCATTGCTCACCGTGGCCGACAGAGAGATGACCTGCACCGCCTCGGGGAGGTGGATGATGACCTCCTCCCACACCGCGCCGCGCCACCGGTCGGCGAGGTAGTGCACCTCGTCCATGATGACGAAACCGAGGCCGCGCAGGGTCGGGGACGCGGCATACATCATGTTGCGCAGGACCTCGGTAGTCATGACGACCACGGGGGCCTCGCCGTTGATCGAGGCGTCCCCGGTGAGTAGCCCGACGTTGGCGGCGCCGTGGCGGGCGACGAGGTCGTGGTACTTCTGGTTGGACAGCGCCTTGATCGGCGTGGTGTAGAACGCCTTGCGGCCGGTCTCGAGCGCCAGCGCCACCGCGAACTCGCCCACGACCGTCTTGCCGGCCCCGGTCGGTGCCGCGACGAGCACGCCCGCACCCTCCTGGACCGCCTCGATCGCCTCGCTCTGGAAGTCGTCGAGCTCCAGGCCGAGGGACTCGGTGAACCGCCCGGCAGGGGTGGCCTGCTTCGCGGCCCGGGCGCGCGAGGCGGCGTAGCGTTCGGCGGGGCTGGGCATGCCTCCAGGCTACGTCAGCGGGGCACGACCACCTGCAGGCTCGCGGGGTCCACCCGCACGGTCAGCGGCAGCGGACCGAGCGCCTCGCCGTCGCCGTGGGCGACGACATCCGGTGGTCCCTCCACGCGCACCTCGCGGGCGCGCAGGATCTCGACCGCCGGATGTCCGGTATGCCGCCCCGCCCGGACGGCGCGCAGCAGCCCCAGGGCCTGGGCCGGCGTCACGGGGTGGATGAGGACGACGTCGAGCTCGCCGTCGGCAGGGTCGGCAGCAGGGGCGATGGGGAGCCCGCCGCCGATGGAGGGCATGGAGGCCGCGACGACGACCAGGGCGTCCAGCTCGCGGCTGCGCCCGTCGAGCGTGAGCCGGTAGTGCAGGGGCGGCTGACGGCGCAGGAGGGCGATCTCGACGAGGGCGGACACGGTGTAGGACGCCGCGCCCAGCCGCCTCGGCAGCCGGTTGGCCCGGGCGTTGATCCGGGCGTCGAGCGCGCCGCAGACCGAGCCCAGGACGTGCCGGCCCAGCTCGGGCAGGAGCAGCGTGTCGACCGTGCGGGTGTGGCCCGCGAGGAGGACGTCGACGCAGGCTGCGGGCCCGCTCGGCAGGCCCAGGCTGCGGGCGTTGTCGTTGCCGGTGCCCGCCGGGAGGATGCCCAGGGCCGTGGGGGTGCCGGCGCAGACGTCCGCGCCGAGGCTGACGAGCCCGTCGCCACCGGCGACCGCCAGCACCTCGACGCCGTCGGCCACCAGGGCGGTGCACGCGGCGCGGGCCTCCTCCAGGGTCCCCGCGCTCACCTGCACCACGTCGTGCCCGGCGTCACGCAGCGTGGCAGTCGCCCGCTCCCCCACCCCTGCCGCGCCGCCACGGCCGGAACGCCGACCGTGCACGAGCGCATACCTCATGTCAGCGGGGTCGCCTCGTCCGGGGACAGCCCGGCATACCGGCCGGGGTTCTTCTTGGCGCGGCGTCGGTCGAGGACGAAGGCGAAGGCGACCGCGCACCAGTAGAGCGCGAAGACCGGCGCTGCCATGAGCAGCATGCTCACCGCGTTGGGGTCGGGGGTCATGAACGCCGAGAAGACGAGGATGCCGAAGAGCGTGACCCGCCAGCCCTTGAGCATGAGCGGGGCGGGCAGGATGCCGATCTGGTTGAGCGCGATGAGGACGACCGGCAGGAGGAAGGCGAGGCCGAAGGCCAGGCAGAAGTAGAGGACGAGGGTGAGGTAGGCGCTGGCGTTCTGGATGTTGCTGAAGCCGTCGGGGGCGAACTCCAGGAGGATGGCGTAGAGGCGGGGGAAGGTGAACCCGGCCAGGCTGGCGCCGGCGAAGAAGAGTGGGATCGAGACGCAGAAGTAGGACAGCGCGATCCGCCGCTCCGGCCGCGTCAGGCCGGGCAGCAGGAACGCCCAGACCTGCCACAGCCAGACCGGGCTGGCCAGCGCGATCCCCACGAAGAACGCCACCTTGACCTGCATCCCGAAGGCGTCGGTCACGCCGGCGAAGTTGAGGCTGACGATGCGGTCGCCCTCGCTGTCGCGCACCGCCTCCACGGGGGCGGAGATGAAGTCGATGACCGGCTCGTAGAAGATCCACCCGACCACGGCGCCCGCGAGCACGGCGATCACGCTGATCGTCAGCCGGTTGCGCAGCTCACGGAAGTGCTCCCCGAGGGACATCCTCCCCTCGGGGTCCTTGGCGCGGCGGGCGCGGGTGGGCCGGGTCACCGGTGGGTATGCCGCGTCGGACGTCGTCGTGGAAGTCGGCTCAGACGCCGGTGCCGGGGGTGCCCGAGGTGCCGGTCGTGCCCGTGGAGCCGTCGCCCTCGCGCCGCTTCATGGCGTCGTACTCGGCGCGGGCGGTGTCGCCGTCGGCACTCGCGCGGCGGTCGTCGAGGGCGGGACGCTCGGCGTCCTTCTCGGTCTTGCGGGCCTCACCCTCGTCCTTCATCTGGTCGACCTCGGACTTGAACACCCGCATCGACTCCCCCATGGAGCGGGCCATGTTGGGCAGGTTCTTCCACCCGAAGAGGACGACGAAGGCGACGATGAGGATGACGACGTGCCAGGCCTGGAGTCGCATAGAGGTGCACACTCGCTCTCGGTCGGGGTGTCACCGCTGCTGCGGCGCACCGGGTGCGTGGTCAGTCTAACGGGCCGGTGGTGACGAGGGGTTCCCGGCGAGGGCCTCGCGCGCCCCCTCACGCACGGCGGCGACGAGGGAAGCGGGCTCGACGACACGCACTCCCCCGCCCTCGCGCAGCACCAGCCGCAGGAGCCATCGCGGGTCCGCGACGCGCAGCACCATCCGCACCGAGCCGTCCTCCCGCGGGGTGACCTCCTCGGCCGGGATCTGCTCGGCCACCCAGGCCGAGCCGGGGTCGAGGTCGAGGGTGACGGACTGGTCCTGCGGGTCGGGGCGGTAGACGCCGGTGCCGACCGGGCGATCAGGCAGGTCCTCCGGCGGGGTGGCCGGCTGCTCGAGGACGTCGGCGGCCTCGATCCGGTCGAGCCGGAAGAGGCGCAGCCCCTGCGCTCGGTGGCACCAGCCCTCGAGGTACCACCGGCCGTCGACCGAGAGCACCCGCAGCGGGTCGACGTCGCGCTCGGTCGTCTCGTCACGGCTGGCCGAGGTGTAGCGCAGGTGGAGGCGACGGCGCTCGGTCAGGCTCCGGCGGACGCTGGCCGCGACCGCGTCGTCGGCGGGCTGCTCGAGGTCGACCCGCACCGCGGCGGCGGCGGCAGCGGTCTCCCCCGCGGCTCCCTCCAGCTTGCCCAGGGCCCGGTCGATGGCGTCGCGCTCGGCCAGGCCCGGCGTGTCGGCCAGGGCCCGCAGCGCCACGATGAGCGCGAGCGCCTCGTCACGCCCCAGGCGCAGCGGCCGGGCGATGGTGTCGGCGTTGCCGACGAAGACGCGCCCACCCTCCCAGGAGGCCTCGATGAGGTCGTCGGGGTAGTGGCCCGGTAGGCCGCAGAGGAAGAGGACCTGCAGGTCGTCCACGACCTGCGTCTCGCTCACACCGAGCTCGGCGGCGGCCGTCGCCAGGTCGATGCCCTGCCGGTGCAGCAGCCAGGGCACCATCGTCAGCATCCGGGACACGCGGGAGGTCGCGCTCTCGTAGGTCGGCATCAGCCCTGTCCTCCTCCGTGCGCGGCCAGCACGGCGCCCAGCCGTTCGGCCACCTGGGTGGCGAGCTCCGGCGGCTCCTCGACCCGCACGTCCGGCCCGGCGGCGCAGATCTCGCGGGCCAGCGGCGGCAGCGAGGCGACGTCGAGCTCCACCCGCGACCACCCCTCGGGGAGGTCGGTGGTGCCGGCGACCGGCCGCCCCCGACGACGCAGCGAGGCGGCGGCCCCGTCGCGCACCTGCAGTCTGGCGGTCACCGTGCGCTCGCCGTCCTCCCCGGCGCTGCGCCGGATCATGGCGAGCGCGTCGAGGTCGTCGGGCACGGCATACTCCCCCGGCCTGCCGGACCGCGTCGGGGTGCCCACGACGCGGTCCAGACGGAAGACCCGTGGTGCGTCGCGGTCGAGGTCGTGGGCGGTGAGGTACCACCGGCCGTGCCAGCTGGTCAGCCCCCACGGCTGGACCCGGCGGCGCGCGAGGTCGCCCGTGCCACCGCGGTAGTCGAAGGTGATCGGGCACCGCTCGAGCACGGCGTCGCGCACCGGCTCGAAGGCGGGGTCCGGCGTGTGCAGCAGCGGCTCGATCCCCGCGACCGAGGACTCGTCGCGGACCACCCCGGCGGCGTCGAGCTTGCGCAGCGCCATCGCCGCGGGGCCGGCGAGACTCGCCTGGCTCCACGCGCGGGCCGCGAGCCCGAGGACCGCGAGCTCGTCCGGGGCGAAGTCGATCTCGGGCAGGGCGTACTCCCGCTGGTCGATGCGGTAGCCCGGCTCGTCGTCGAAGAAGGCGTCGATCGGCTCGGTGCGCAGCGGGATCCCCAGCGCGCGCAGCTCGTCCTTGTCGCGCTCGAACATCCGCTCGAAGGCCTCCGGGCTGCTCCGCGCGTAGTCCGGCACCGCCTGGCGCAGCTTGGCGCGGGACAGCGGCTGACGGGTGTGCAGCAGGGCGATGACGAGGTTGAGCAGCCGCTCGGTCTTCGCCGCGGCCGGGCTCGGGGCGGTGCTCGTGCTCTTCGCCATGCCTCGCAGGCTACCGTCCGGGCGCCCCGGATCCGGTGATCTATAGGCTGACCTGTCGTGATCACGTGGCGCGAGGGCGAGGTGCGCGACCTGCTCCCCGGCTGGACCGGGGTGCAGGTGCTCCGGGTCGACGTCGGGGGCGATCCGGTCCTGGCCCTGGCCTACCCGGACGTCGTCGGCACCGCTGCCGTGGGTGATCGGGTGCTGCTCAACGTCACCGCGCTGGAGCGGGGGCTCGGCACCGGTGGGTCTGCCCTCGTCGTCGCCATCCCCGACCGCGCGGCGGCCTGGCCGGGGGCAGCTGAGGGGGACTCGAACGGTGGGGACGTGACCGGTGGGGACGCGACCGAGGGGTGCGCCCGGCCACCGGGGCACCTGGTCAAGGCGCGCTACACCCCGCTGCAGCCGATGGTGCTGGGCGTCGACGACCCCGAGGGTGAGCACCACGCGGCGCTGCAGGAGGCCGACGACCTGGAGGGTATGCCGGTGCTCGCCACCGACCTGCACTCCGCTCTGCCCGCCGTGCTGGCCGGGATCCGCGCCGGGCACCCGGACGCGCGGGTGGCCTACGTCATGACGGACGGCGCGGCCCTGCCACTGGCCTGGTCGAGGACGGTCGCCGGGCTGCGTGACGCGGGCTGGCTGGCGAGCACGATCACCGCCGGGCAGACCTTCGGCGGCGACCTGGAGGCCGTCACGGTGCACACCGCGCTGCTGGCCGCTCGCCACGTCGTGGGCGCCGACGTGGCGGTGGTGATCCAGGGCCCGGGCAACCTCGGGACCGACACGCGGTGGGGGTTCTCCGGCGTGGCCGCGGGCGAGGCGCTCAACGCGGCCAGCGTGCTCGGGGGTCGACCGGTCGCCGGGGTACGGGTGTCGCAGGCCGACGCGCGGGCACGGCACCGCGGCCTGTCACACCACAGCGCGACCGCCTTCGGGCGGGTCCTCACCCGGGCGGCGGACCTCCCCGTGCCGTCGACCGTGGGGATTGCGGAGGGGTTCACTGCGGTGGGCGCGCCGACCGACTCCGCGATGACCTCTCGCGCACCCTCCACTCCTCCGCACCCCCCGCAGACCGCGTCCCTGTGGGACGGGACGTCACTCCTCGCCTGCCTGGAGCAGGTGCAGGAGCAGGCGCGTGAGCTCGTCGCACGTGCGCCGCACCTGACGCTCGTGGAGGTCGCGACCGAGGGTCTTCCGGAGGCGCTGGAGGACGTGCCGGTCCGCCTGACGACGATGGGCCGCGGTCTCGAGGACGACCCTGCCGCCTTCCTGGCCGCGGCCGCAGCAGGCCGTCACGCCGCGCGCCTCCTTTCCTGACCTAGGGCACTCCACGCGGCTTCAGGCGGCTCGCGTCTCGCGACACTCCGGCGTGGGAGCGAGGTCTGTCAGAGGCACCTCATACACTTGTTCGAAAGCAGGGGGATGCAGGTCGCACAGGAGGTGCGACCGCGGGTGTGACCGCAGGGAAGGGGGTGGCGATCGTGAACCACGACGCAGGGGCGTCCAGGCAGGACGACATGGGGCAGGAAGACACGTGGCCGGACCCGACCGGGGGTGGGCCGGCGAGTGGCGACCACGGTGACGTGATGAGGTCGCGTGACGCCGCGGACGTCCTGGCCGATCTCGAGACGACGTCGGCCGAGCGGTCCCGCGTGGAACGCGGGCTGCTGGTCGTCGCTCGTGAGCTCCTCGCGGTGACCGGGGCAGCCCTCCTCGGGCACAAGGGCTTCAGCAGTGTGGAGGAGCTGTCGACCACCGAGCGCCGACGCTGGCGGACGGAGGCGAAACGGCTGTGCGTGGCCGAGGTGCGGGTGCGGCTCGGGCTCGGTGAACGAGAGGCGCGCGCCCTGATCGGGGTGTCGTGTGCACCGGCGGACGTCCGCGACCACGTGCTCGGAGCCCTGGGGCGGGCGGAGGTGTCGTGGGGTCTGGTGCGCGGCTTCTGGGAGAGATGTGGTCGGCTGCCGGCCGACCGGGTCGGGCTGGTCGCCGAGTCCCTCTTCGGGGATGAGCCAGAGACGGCGGCCCCGGAACGCCTCGATGCCGACGGAGGGTTGGGTGACGCCCCGTGGCAGCACGCCGACTACTGGGCGGCGCTGGAGCGTGAGGCGGTCCGCGTCGAGGGCCAGGACGTCCAGGCCGAGCGGGAGCGTCGCCGCGCTGCCTACCGCGCGCGCCGCTCGTGGCTGTCGGTGCACGACGACGGCACCGCGACGCTGTCGGTCACCGGACCGCTCACCACCATGGCCGGGATCCACGCGCGGGTCGAGCACGCGGTCCGGGCCTTGCGCAAGGCCGGCGATCCGCGCACCCTGGACCAGTTGCGCTCGGACGTGCCCTCGGCCCTCCTGCTCTACGGCCACCTCCCGCTCCCCCACGCCGCGCCTGCGCCTGGGTCTGCGGCCCGCGTGATCACCGACGTTCTCGGTGATGCCGGGCCCACCGAGGCCCCCACCACGGACGTGGGCGTTGGCGAGGAGGCCCTGACGGTCGCCGACCTGGAGTCGATCGCCCGGATCGTCTCGGCCTCCCCACCTGTGAACCTGCAGGTCGTCGTGCCCTGGGACGCGGTGGCGGGCCGAGCCTCGATGAAGCGCCCGACGATGGGTCACGGCGCCCCAGGCGCACCCAGCGACCCGGGCGCCCGCGGCGACCCGGGCGGTCCCGGCGGTCACGATGCTGCCGCCCGCGGGTGCGTGGGTCAGGTGCTGGGGCACCACCCTGCCTTCATCAGCCCCGGTCACGCCCGCGAGCTCGCCTGGTGCCGGGCACCACCCTGACCCGACTGCTGGTCGACCCCGCGGACGGGCGGCTCGTCGAGCGGACCATCACGCGCTACCGCCCCGATGCCGACATGAGACGACAGGTGATCGCGGCGGACGTGCACTCGCGGGCGCCCGGGTCGCGTGTCCCCGCCGGCGCCGGCGAGCTCGACCACGTGATCCCGTTCGGTGCCCCTGGCGGGGTGACGGGCGAGCTCAACCTGCAGGCCCTCGATGTCCGCTCCCACCAGTTCAAGACCGCGCGGGCATGGTCGGCAGCGATCAACCACCGCCGTGACGTCCGCTGGCACACCCTCCTCGGGCAGGCCATGACGACGCGGGTGCACGACTACCGTGCCTACCTGGACCGTCTGGCGCCCCTCGACCCCGACCTGGCCGACCAGCATCCGGCCGAACGCGACGACTTCGCCGCACGTCGAGACCTCGCCTGCCGTGCTCTGCTGGCCGCACTCCATCATCGTGGCCCCGATGCGTTCCTGTCCGACCTCGACGACGAGGCCGACGACGGCAGCCCGCTCACGAGCTGGGCGACCGTGCGCCCATCACGTGCTCCGGCGGACACCGGCCCCAGTGTGGAGGAGATCCTCGTCCCCGCCGACACCACCTCCCTCGACGCACCCCAGGAGGAACTCGACAACGAGGGAACCCACGACACGGCACTCCACGACGAAGGACCCGACGACGAAGGACCCGACGACGAGGGGCCCCACGACGACCGGCCCTGGGGCTCGACGTCGCCCGGGTCCCCGCCCTTCTGAGCACTCCGTGGTTCCCGGCAGCGGGCGAATCAGGTGATGACACCCCAGCCGCGCTGGTCACCTAGGGTGAGCGCCATGAGCTCCCCTGGCCTCAGGTCATACCTCGAGGACGTCCTGGCCTCGGTCCGGGATGTCGAGGAGGGCGAACCGCACGAGCTGCCCGTGCACGCCCAGGCCGACACCTCACGCACCGCCGTGGCTCTCGTCGACCTCGACGGCACCGTGCATGCCGCTGGCGACGCCGACCACGGCTTCCCGATCCAGTCGATGAGCAAGGCACTGGTCTACGGCCTGGCGATCGAGTCGTTGGGGGTCGAGGAGGTCCACCGGCACATCGACGTCGAGCCCTCCGGCGACGCCTTCAACCGGATCAGCCTGGACGACGGCTCCAACCGGCCGGCCAACCCGATGATCAACGCGGGCGCCATCACCGCCCACTCGCTCGTGCCCGGACCCGACGCGCCGCAGCGCTTCGAGCGCATCCGAGACCTGCTCTCGACCATGGCGGGGCGACGGCTGGAGATCAACGAGGACTGCTACTCCCAGGAGATCGGCGGGGCGCACCGCAACCTCGGCATCGCGCACATGGTGCAGGCGCTCAGCGAGCTGCCGGACGATCCGCACGACGTCGTCGACGGTTACACCCGCCAGTGCGCGCTCGAGGTCAGCACCATCGAGCTGGCCCGGATCGGCGCAACCCTGGCCGGTGGAGGTGTGCTGCCGGGGACGCGCGAGCGCGTCCTGCGGGAGGACACGTGCCGGCAGGTGATGTCGGTCATGCTGACCTGCGGGATGTACGACTCAGCCGGCGACTGGGTGTCGACCGTCGGGATCCCCGCCAAGAGCGGCATCAGCGGCGGCATCCTCGGCGCGGTGCCGCGCCGTTGTGGAGTGGCGACGTACTCGCCGAGGCTCGACGCCCACGGCAACCCGGTGCGCGGCATCCTCGTCCTCGAGCGGCTGAGCCCGGACCTCGACCTGCACCTCATGCGCGCCCCGCGCCCGAACGACTGAGAGCCGCCGTATGTCCTCCGACCTGATCTTCCTGCTGGGCGGCGGGGTGCTGCTGCTCGCAGTGGCCCTGCCCAGTCTGCTCAACCGTGCCTGGCTGTCCGCGCCGGTCGTCCTCATCCTCGTGGGCGCCCTCGTCGGTCTGCTGCCGTTCGGCGCCGGCTTCTCCTTCGACCCGACCGACCAGCGCGACACGATCGAGCACGTCACCGAGTTCACCGTCCTGCTGGCCCTCATGGGCGTCGGCCTCGCGCTCGACCGCCCGCTGTCCTGGCGCCACCGGGCGAGCTTTCGCACCTGGTCGGCCACCTGGAAGCTGCTCGGCATCGCCATGCCCCTCACCATCCTCGGCGTGTTCCTGCTGGGTTGGTGGGGCCTCGGGCTGGGCCTTGCTCCCGCCCTGCTGCTGGGTGCCGTCCTCGCCCCGACCGATCCCGTGCTCGCCGGTGACGTTCAGGTGGGAGGCCCGGAGATCTCGGAGAAGGACCTGGAGGACACCTCCGAGGACACCCTCACCGAGCAGCTGCAGGACGAGGAGATCACCGACGACGACGAGGTCCGCTTCGCCCTGACCTCCGAGGCCGGGCTCAACGACGCGCTGGCCTTCCCGTTCGTCTACGCCGCGATCTTCCTCATGACCCTCGGCCCGATCGGCGAGTGGGGGCTGCACTGGCTGGCCTGGGAGCTCGTCGGCAAGATCGTGGTGGGCCTGCTGATCGGGATCGCCGTAGGCTGGGCCATGGCCTACCTCGCCTTCCGCTCACGCCAGCAGGCGCTGCGGCTCGCCGAGCAGGGCGAGTCGTTGCTCGCGCTGGCAGCGATGCTCCTCGCCTACGGCGTCGCCGAGGTCGCGCAGGGGTATGGCTTCCTCGCCGTCTTCGTCTGCGCCATGACGATGAGGTCCCGGGCCAGGCGGCACGAGTTCCACGAGCACATGCACGGGGTCGTCGAGCGGCTGGAGCGTCTGCTCACCCTCATCGTGCTGCTCTTCGTCGGGATCTCTCTCACCGACGGTGCCCTGGAGCACCTCGACTGGCGCGGGGTGCTCGTCGGGGTCTCGCTCGTGCTCGTCATCCGCCCGCTGGCGGGCTGGATCGCGCTGCGACCCGGGCGCTGGCGGATGGCCGACCCGGCGCACCGCCCACTGGCGCGCCGCGAGCAGCTCATCACCGCGTTCTTCGGCATCCGCGGCGTGGGCACCCTCTACTACCTGGCGTATGCCCTCTCCGAGGCGACCTGGACCGGCGAACGCTGGCTGTGGGCCACGTGCCTGTTCACCATCGTGTTCTCGGTGGTGCTGCACGGAGTCCTCGTCACCCCGGTCATGGCCCGCCTGGAACGGGACAGGGAGAGGCTGACCGCCTCTCCCTGACCCACCGGGCGTCGCAGATGGTTGCCCTGGGCCCGACCGGGCGTCGCAGATGGTTCCTCTGGGCCCCACCGGGCGTCGCAGATGGTTCCCTCAGCGCACGTCCATGAGGTCGACGACGAAGATGAGGGTCTCGCCCCCCTTGATGGCGGCACCGGCGCCGCGGTCGCCATACCCCAGGTGCGGCGGGATGATGATCTTGCGGCGACCGCCGACCTTCATGCCGAGCAGCCCCTGGTCCCATCCCTGGATGACCTGACCGACACCAGCGGTGAAGGTGAGCGGCTGGCCGCGGTTCCACGAGGCGTCGAACTCCTCGCCGGTGGACCATGACACGCCGACGTAGTGCGCGGAGATGGTGGAGCCGGCGGTGGCCTCCGCGCCCTTGCCGACCTCCAGGTCCTCGACGACGAGCTCGGTGGGCGGCTCGTCGCCGGGGAAGTCGATCTCGGGCTTGGCCTTCTGGACCTGGCCGAAGGGAGAGTCGGTCATGGGGTTCTCCTTGTCGTGGTGATGTCGGGTATGTCGTGCGGTGGAGCCATCTGCGACGCTCGGTGGGCCCTCAGGCAACCATCTGCGACGCTCGGTCGGGTCAGGGGCGACCATCTGCGGCGCTCGGTGGGAGGGATCAGGAGGCGCCGAGGATGTCGACGACGAAGACGAGGTCCTCACCGGCGAGCTCGTGGGCCGGCGCGGCAGTCTCGCCCTCGGTGTCCTCCGGCGCGGGGCCGTAGGCCTCCTCGGCCGGGATGACCATGAGCACCCGGGAGCCGACGGTCTGGCCGACCAGGCCCTCGTCCCAGCCAGTGATGACGCTCCCGACGCCGATGGGGAACTCGGTGGGCTCGCCGCGCTCCCAGGAGCTGTCGAACTGCTCGCCGTCGGAGAGCTTCACCCCGGTGTAGTGCACCCTGATCGTCTGACCCGCGACGACCTCGGGGCCCTCGCCCTTGATGAGCGGCTGGGTGATGAGCTGCTCGGGAGCCTCGACGCCCTCGACGTCGATCTCCGGGCCGGCGTCGCCCATGGTGACGGCGGGCAGACCCTCCTCGGGCTCGACCTCCTCGCCCTGCGCCTCGGTCAGCGGCTCGCCGGTGCCCTCGACGACCATGTAGAAGAGCATGGTGTCGGTCGGGCCGACCCCGAGCTGGGGGTTGCCGGCCTCGCCGAAAGCCTCGCTGGCCGGGATGGACATGAGCAGCTCGTCGCCCACGCTGGTGCCCGGCAGCTGGTCGCGGAAGGCGGGGAAGAGCGTCTCGTCGGTGAGGTCCAGCGTGACGGCCTCGTCGTTCTCGAAGGTCGAGACGAGCTGCTCACCGTTGGAGCCGTTGACGGTGAGGTACTTCACCCGGACCTCGTGGCTCTCGGCGACCTCCTCGCCGTCGCCCTCGGTGAGGGTGCGGCTCTCGGTCCCGCCGGCGACGAAGGGCAGGTCACCCTCGGCGAAGGGCTCACCCTCCCAGGTCAGCGCGGGAGCATCACCCTCGGTGTCGACCTCGACGTCGGCGAGGTCGCCGTTGGGCGCGGCCGAGGTGGCGGCAGCGTCGTCGCCAGGTGCGCTGCTCATCGCGGCGTCGTCGCTGCTCGAGCCCTCGTCGTTCGACTCGGGGCTGCAGCCGGCCAGGACGATGAGGGGCGCGGCGGCAGCCGCGAGATAGCGCAGTCGGGAAGAGCGCACGGGTGCGTCCTTTGCAGATCGGGGGTGAGGAGTCCGGACCAGCCTAACCCGGCGACCCTGGACCTTTCGTGGGAGCACCGCTCGTGGCCCGGATGTGCTCGATCAGTGCATCCACCCGTGCATCCTGCGCGGCGAAGGGATCTTTGCAGATCACGGTGCGCTGCGCGGCGTCGTTGAGCTTGAGGTGCACCCAGTCGACGGTGAAGTCGCGCCGGTGCTCGGCGGCCGTGCGCACGAAGTCACCGCGCAACCGTGCCCGCGTCTGCGGCGGGTCGGTCGTCGCGGCCTGCACCCGGGCCTCGTCGATCACCGTTCGGGCCGCACCGGAGCGCTCCAGGATGCGGGCCAGGCCCCGGGTCGGGTGGATGTCGTGCCAGGCGAGGTCGAGCTGCTGCAACCGGGCGTCCCACGGCTCGAGCCCGTGCCGCTGGGCGTAGGAGTCGAGCAGCTTCTTCTTCATCACCCACTCGATCTCGGTGTCGACGAGGTGCAGCTGGTCGGTGTCGATGGCGTGCAGTCCGCGCTCCCACAGCTCCAGCACGTCACGGTATGCCGCCTGGTCCGCCAGTCCGGCGCCCTCGGCATACCCCTTGGTCAGCTCGAGCAGTCGCGACTGCAGCTCCAGCGCCGTGATCGTCCCGCCCCTGCGCAGCGCGAGCGGGGTCCGCCCGGTGCGGTCCCGGCTGACGTCACGGATCGCCTGCATGGGGTTGGCGAGGACGAGGTCGGGGACGGCCGTGCCTGCCTCGAGCATCTTGAGCACGAGGTCGGTGGTGCCCAGCCGGAGCATCGTCGTGGTCTGGCTCATCGTGGAGTCGCCGACGATGACGTGCAGCCGGCGGTGCTGCTCGGGGTCGGCGTGCGGCTCGTCGCGGGTGTTGATGATGGGCCGCGACCGGGTGGTGGCCGAGGAGAGGTCCTCCCACATGTGATCGGCGCGCTGCGAGACGAGGTAGGTCGCCCGCTGCTCGGTGACGTGCAGGCGCCCCGCCCCGGTCACGAGCTGCCGGGTGACGAGGAAGGGCACGAGGGTGTCGGTGACCCGCTCCATCCGGGTGCGCCGCTCGATGAGGTAGTTCTCGTGCGAGCCGTAGGAGTTGCCTCGCGAGTCGACGTTGTTCTTGAGCACGTAGACCGTGGCGTCGAAGCCTTCGGCCGCGAGCCGTTGCTCGGCGTCGTGGGCGAGGTCCTGCACGATGAGCTCGCCCGCCCGGTCGTGCGCGACGAGGTCGAGCAGGTCGGTGCACTCGGCCGTGGCGTACTCGGGATGGGAGCCGACGTCGAGGTAGAGCCGAGAACCGTTGCCGAGGAAGACGTTGGACGAGCGGCCCCACGCGACCACCTTGCGGAAGAGGTAGCGCGAGACCTCCTCCGGGGAGAGTCGCGAGCCACCCGCGAAGGTCGCGTTGACGCCGAACTCTGTCTCGACGCCCATGATGCGGCTCAGCACGGCGCCACGATCACTGACCGCCCTTCTGGACGAAGCCGTGGACGAACTCGGTGGCGTTGGTCTCCAGCACCCCGTCGATCTCGTCGAGGAGGGAGTCGAGCGCGGCGTCGCGCTCGGCGCTCTGCGCGGTCGGGGCGCTCGGCGGCGGGGTGGCGTCCGGGTCCGGCCCGGTGTCCCCGGCGTCCTCGTCCCGTCGACGGTCGAACTGCTGCTGTGACATGGACCGATCCTAGTCAGACGTCGTCGCTGGCGAGCTCGGAGAGCAGGCTCGCGGCGTCGGTATGCCGGTCCAGCAGCGACTCGACGCGCTCGCGCCGTCCCCCGGTCGGCTCGTCCATGCGCACGCGGCGCGGTGAGCCGCTGGCGTCGACGAGGACGACCGAGTCCCAGGACGCCGCCCGCACTCCCCCGCCGGGCCCGTAGCGGCGTACGGCCTCCCCGCGGAACCATGCGCGGGTGTCCTCGGGCGGGTGGGTCACGGCGTGCGCGATCTCCTCCGGCCCCACCAGCCGCTCGAGCTGGCCGGAGGCGCGCAGCTTGCGGGCCAGACCCCGCGCGGGGTCGAGGTCGTGCCACTGGATGTCCATGGCGGCCAGCCTGGGGTCGTCCCAGCCGACCCCGGCGCGCGCCGCGAAGCGTTGCAGGAGCTGGTGCTTGGCCACCCACTCGACCTGGCCGGCCGCCGTCGCCGGGTCACTCCGCAGGGTGTCGAGCACCGCGCGCCAGCGGTGGAGCACGTCGCCGGTCTGAGGGGCGTGCTCCGGCTCCTGCCAGGCTTCGTGCCCGGAGGCCGCGGCCCGCTCCACCGCGTCGAGGTGGGCCTCGAGCAGGTCGAGGCCGGTGAGCCGGCGACCGTCGGCGAGGTCGACCGCGGTCGTGAGCGTCGGGTCGTGGCTGATCCTCTGCGCGGCCGCGACGGGATGGGCCAGGGTCAGACCGTCGAGCAGGTCGGGGTGGGTCTCGATGACGCGCAGGACCGCCGACAGCGTCCCCAGGGCGAGGTAGGTCGTGACGTCGGCCATGGTCGCGTCGCCGACGATGACGTGCAGGCGGCGGTGCAGGTGGGGGGTGGCGTGCGGCTCGTCACGGGTGTTGACGATCGGCCGGCGCAGCGTCGTCTCCAGGCCCACCTCGGCCTCGAGGTAGTCGGCTCGCTGGGAGAGCTGGAAGCCGGGGCGCTCGCTGGCCTGACCCAGGCCGACCCGCCCCGCGCCGGCGATGACCGGCCGCGCCACGAGGAAGGGGATGAGCAGCGTCGCCAACCGGGCGAAGGGCACCGACCGCGGGACGAGGTAGTTCTCGTGGGTGCCGTAGGAGGCGCCCTTGCCGTCGACGTTGTTCTTGTAGAGCCGCACGTCCAGCCCCTGCTCGGCCAGCGTGCGGACCGCCGCGAGCGCCACCTCCTCCCCCGCCCGGTCGTAGCGGACCGCGGCCAGCGGCCCGGTGACCTCCGGGCTGGAGTACTCCGGGTGGGCGTGGTCGACGTAGAAACGGGCCCCGTTGGAGAGCACCGAGGTGGCGATCGTCGGGTCGTCCACATCGGTGAGCTGCGAGCGGTGCGCCAGGGCCCGGGCCATCTCGAAGCCGCGCGCGTCCCGCAGCGGGGTTTCGTCGGCGTAGTCCCAGCCCGCGCCGGAGGGCAGGGCGTCCCCGGGCGCGGCGCCCGCGGCATAGGCCCGCACCACCTGCCCGGAGAGGACCATCGGCGTCACCGGCTGGCCGACCGCGTCGCGCTGGGTGCTCGTGATCCCCAGCTCGGTCTCGATGCCCATGACCCGGCCCACGCCCACGCCCTGCACGCTCCTCACGCGTCGACCCGGGGCCGCGGCACCCCGGTGACGATGTCGAGGTCGAGGGTGGTCGAGGTCGCGAGGACGGTCAGCGCCCGCGAGCGGGTGCGGCCCGAACCGTGGTCGACCGCGGTGAGGACGTAGCGCCCCGGCGGCGGCAGCCCGACCTCGTAGTAGCCCTCGGCGTCGGTGTGCGCGGTCGCGACGAACTCCCCGGAGTGCTTGATGAGCGAGACGAGCACCTCCCCCAGCGGCGCGCCCTCGTCGAAGACGTGCCCGGACAGCAGCAGCCGCCGCGTCATCGTCACGTCCTCCTCGTGCCCGACCGAGAGGTCGACGAGGCAGGACTGCGGCGCCCAGCCGTCGGCCGACACGACGAGGAGGTAGGCCCCGGGCTCGGGCAGCGCGAGGGTGTAGCGGCCGTCGTTGTCGGTGCGGCCCCAGTCGATGTGGGTGCCGTCGGGGCGCAGCACGGTCGTCACCGCCTGGCGCAGCGGTCCGCCCCGCGGTCCGACCACGCGGCCGCGGACGAGCAGCTCGGGCAGGTCGCCCATCCCGTGCTTGACCTCGGTGCGCTCCCCGGCCGGCCCCGACGCGACGCCTGGCTCCTCGACCTGCGCCCGCTGCGGCCGACGGATGAAGGCGGCGATGAGCCCGCCACCCAGTGACGCCGCGGCGCCGGCCCAGAAGATGAGCTGGTATGCCTCGAAGCTGGGCGCCAGCTCGCCGCTGGCGGTGGCGGTCATCGAGGCGGCGAAGACGGCTGCGACGAGCGCGGACGCCGAGGAGGTGCCGAGCGAGCGCAGCAGCGTGTTGAGGCCGTTGGCCGACGCGGTCTCGGTGATGGGCACGGCCCGCATGATGAGCGTGGGCATCGCGGCGAAGGCGAGCGCCGTGCCGAGCGAGGCGATGCTGGAGGTGATGACGACCTCGAGCACGCTGCGGTGCAGCAGGGAGCGGCCGACGAAGCCGACGGCGATGGTGATCGCCCCGGCGATGAGCACCGCCCGGGCGCCGTAGCGCCGGATCATCCCCGCCGAGACCGGGGACATCGCGACCATGAGCAGGCCGCTGGGCAGCAGCACGAGCCCCGTCGCGACCACGGACAGGCCGAAGCCGTAGCCGGCATCTGCACCTGCTGCGCCGAGGTGAGGAAGTTGGCGAACATCGCGAAGCCGATGAGCACCGAGGCCGCGTTGGTGAGCAGCACGGTGCGCCGCATGGAGGTGCGGATGTCGACGAGCGGCTGGCCGGTCCGCAGCTCCCACGGCACCCACGCGGCGAGCACGAGCCCGGCACCGACGAGCAGGCTGAGCGTCAGCGGCGAGGACCAGCCCCACGTGCCGGCCTTGCTCACGGCGAGCAGGAAGCCGGTGAGCGCGAGCGAGAGCAGGGCGGCGCCGAGGTAGTCGAAGCGGCCCCGGGTCTTGACCGTCGACTCGGGCACGACGAGGTAGACGGCCACGAGCATGACGACCGCGAAGCCACCGGAGACGTAGAACAGCGCGTGCCAGTCGAGGTTGTCGTAGATCACGCCGGCGAGCGGCATACCGATGGCGCCGCCGATGCCCAGGGTGGCCGACATGAGGGCCACGCCGGAGCCGACCCGGTCGGCGGGGAGGTGGTCGCGCATGATGCTGATCCCGACCGGCACCAGGCAGGCCCCCAGCCCGCTGAGGCCGCGCCCGAGCAGGACCAGCGCCAGCTCGCTGCTCAGCGCGGAGACGATCGACCCGGCGATGACGGCCCACATGCACACGATGAGCAGCAGCCGCTTGCCGAACATGTCGGCGAGGCGGGAGACGATCGGGGTGCCGACGGCGGCGGTGAGCAGCGTCACCGTGACGAGCCACGAGGCGTTGTCGCTGGTGGTGTCGAGGATCTCCGGGAAGTCCGGGAGCAGCGGCAGGACGAGCGTCTGCTGGAGCGAGACGAGCGTGCCGCACAGCGACAGGACGATGATGATCGCCGTGGTCGGGGTGGTGGGTGCGGACGCCGGTGTGGTCTTCTCGCCCGCAGCAACTGCCATGCGGCAAACCCTACGCCTGCGCCCTCGCGGCGGCGGAGGGTGGCGGCTCAGCGCTCCCCGAGATCGACCGAGCGGCCCGGCTGGGTGCCGGACGCGTCGCCGACGAGGGTGCGGATGTAGGTGATCCGCTCCCCCTTCTTGCCCGACACCCGCGCCCAGTCGTCCGGGTTGGTGGTGTTGGGCAGGTCCTCGTTCTCCTTGAACTCATCGAGGTAGGCCTGCTCGAGGTGCCGCTCGCGCAGCCCCTCCTCGCCGTGGGTGAGCAGGTCCTTGATCGCCAGCTTCTTGGCGCGGTCCACGATGTTGTGCACCATCGCCCCGGAGGCGAAGTCGCGGAAGTAGAGCACCTCCTTGTCACCCCCGGCGTAGGTCACCTCGAGGAAGGCGTTGGCCGGCGACACGGCATACATCCGCTGCACGACGCCGTCGATGAGCGCGGCGACGGTCGCCTCGCGGTCCTGCCCGTGCGCGGCGAGCGCGCTGGGGTGCAGGGGTATGCCGGAGGTGAGGTACTTGGAGAAGATGTCGCGGGCGCCGTCGGCGTCGGGGCGCTCGATCTTGATCTTCACGTCGAGGCGGCCGGGGCGCAGGATCGCCGGGTCGATCATGTCCTCCCGGTTGGAGGCGCCGATGACGATGACGTTGTCGAGCCGCTCGACCCCGTCGATCTCGGCGAGCAGCTGCGGCACGATCGTGGTCTCCACGTCGGAGGACACCCCCGAGCCCCGGGTGCGGAAGAGCGACTCCATCTCGTCGAAGAAGACGACCACCGGGTCGCCCTCGGCCGACTTCTCCCGCGCCCGCTGGAAGATCATCCGGATGTGCCGCTCGGTCTCCCCGACGTACTTGTTGAGCAGCTCGGGGCCCTTGATGTTGAGGAAGTAGCTGCGTGCGCCGCCCGCGGTCTGCCCCTTCTGCTCGGCCGCCTGCCGGGCAAGCGAGGCGGCGACCGCCTTGGCGATGAGAGTCTTGCCGCAGCCGGGAGGGCCGTAGAGCAGCACGCCCTTGGGCGGGCGCAGGTCGTGGGTCTCGTAGAGCTCGGCGTGCAGGAAGGGCAGCTCGACGGCGTCCCGGATCTGCTCGATCTGCCCGGTCAGCCCACCGATGTCGGCATAGGAGATGTCGGGCACCTCCTCGAGCATGAGCTCGGTGACCTCCGGGCGCTCGATCCGCTCGGTGACGAAGCCGCTGCGGGAGTCCAGCAGCAGGGCGTCCCCGACCCGCACCGGCGCGTCGGCGAGCGACCCGGCACGCCGCGCGATCCGCTCGTCCTCACCGCGCACGAGCACCGTGAGGCGACCGTCGTCGAGCACCTCCTTGCAGGTGACGACGTCACCGGCGCGCTCGTAGTCGGCGACCCCGACGATCGCCTGGGCGTCGTTGAGCAGCACCTCGCGCCCGGGCCGCAGGTCACCGGTGTCGACCTCAGAGGAGATCTGGGTGCGGATCCGCCGCCCGGACAGCGAGACGTCCGCGGTGCCGTCGCCGACGAGGCGCAGCACGAGGCCCATGGTGAGCGGCGGCGAGGCGAGCGCGTCGAGGTCCTCGCGCAGCCCCACGATCTGGGCCTTGGCGCTCTTGAGCGTCGTCGTCAGGGCGTCGTTCTGCCCCTTGAGGTCGCTGACCCGCCCGCTGAGCGACTGCACCTGCTGCTCGAGGTGGCGCTCCCGTGAGGTGGCCTCGCTCATGCGTCCTCCCCCGGCTGCTCGCCGGTCACCCGATCGGCGGTCGCCGTGGCGTCCCGCCGGGTGCGGCGCAGCTTCTTGTCCGACACCGGCCGCTCACCGAGGTCGGCGGCGCTCCACTCCCCGGTCGCCGCGACGTAGTCCTCGCCGTGGGCGCCCGGTGCGGGGCGCTTCTTGCGCAGGTGGGCCTCGGTGGCCGGCGCGAGGCGGCGCAGGACGATGAGGAAGCCGGTATGCCCGTGCATCCGGTGCTCGGGGCGCACCGCCAGACCCTCGAGGTGCCAGCCGCGGTTCATCGACTCCCACGCCGTGGGCTCGGTCCAGCCGCCGGCGGCGCGGGCCGCCTCCGCCACCCGGGACAGCTGGGTCGTCGTCGCGACGTAGCAGATGAGCACTCCGCCAGGGGCGAGCGCCTCGGCGACCACCTCCAGGCAGTCCCACGGGGCGAGCATGTCGAGCACGACGCGGTCCACGGAGCCGGGCTCCACGGCCTGCGGCAGCGCGTCCACGAGGTCGCCGACGGTGACGGTCCACGCGGGGTGGTCCTCGCCGAAGAAGGCGCGGGCGTTGGCGCGGGCGATGTCGGCGAAGTCCTCGCGCCGCTCGAAGCTCAGCAGCCGCCCGCGCTCCCCCACGGCGCGCAGCAGCGACAACGACAGCGCCCCGGAGCCGACCCCCGCCTCGACCACGGTCGCGCCCGGGAAGATGTCGGCATACGTGACGATCTGCCCGGCATCCTTGGGGTAGACGACCTGCGCACCACGCGGCATCGACAGGACGAAGTCGGAGAGCAGCGGGCGCAGCGCGAGGTAGTCGGCGCCCGAGGAGTGCCGGATCACCGAGCCGTCGGCTGCCCCGATGAGGTCGTCGTGCTTGAGGTGACCGCGGTGGGTGTGGAACTCCTTGCCGTCCTCGAGGGTGATGGTGTGCATCCGGCCCTTGGGGTCGGTCAGCTGCACGCGGTCGCCCGCCTGGAAGGGTCCGCGCCGCATGTCGGCGCCCGTCGGCCTGCTCACCGGGTCAGTCTACGAGCGGGGCTCGGCGAGGTCGCGGGTGCTCACCACGCCCCACGGTCGACCCTGCTCGTCGAGGAGGGCGACGACGCCGGAGCCCGAGCTGCGCATCACCTCGATGACGGCGTCGAGACGAGCCTGGGGCGACATCGGCACCGCCCACCCGGGAGGCAGCCGGACGGCCACGGCGGCGACCGGGGTGCTGGCCCACGCCTCCCGCGGCACCTCCTGCAGCGCCGGCGGGTCGACGAGGCCGTCCGGAGACCCGTCGGGGCCGATCACCACCCACAGCGGGTGCTCGGCCCAGGGCACGGTATGCAGTCTCGCGTCGGAGGCGACGACGCCGGGGCGGTGCGCGGTGTCGGCGAGCGTCCGTCGGGAGGCACGCGCCCCCGTCCGACCGGAGCGGATCGCCTGGCTCGCGCCCTGCCAGAGGAAGGCGCCGATGAGCACGACCCAGACCGCCCGGGTCCAGGGCACCCGCTCCCCCTGCAGCACCGGCGGCAGCAGCACCGCGATGGCGACGAGCACGACGACGAGTCGGCCGGTCCAGCCCGCGACCATCGTGCCGAGGTGCCGGTTGCCGCTGACCTTCCAGACGAGGGACTCCAGGAGGAAGCCGCCGTCCAGCGGCAGGCCAGGGATGAGGTTGAAGACGGCCACGAACGAGTTGGCCCAGGTGAAGGCATACGCGAGCAGCAGCGGGACCCCCGTCGTGTCGAGCGCGCCCATGAGCCACCACCCGAGCAGGGCCAGCACGCCGTTGGCGAGCGGGCCGACGACGGCGACCGCCGCGCTGCGGCCCGGGGTGCCGCCGGCCCCGTCGTGCGCGGTGTGCCCGCCCCAGAAGTCCGCGACGATCCGGGAGACACCGAAGCCGACCCGTTGGGCGACGAGCGCGTGCGCCGCCTCGTGCGCCAGGACCGACGCGAGGAGCAGCACGACGAAGGCGAGGGCGACGACATAGCTCCACGGCCCGAGCTCGGGCAGGATGCGGTCCACCGTCGGTCCGAAGAGCCCGACCATGAGGGCCGCGACGAGCACCCAGCTCCGGCCGAGGTAGATCGGGATGCCGGACAGGGTGCCGATGCGCCACCCGGGTGATCGATCCATGGCCCGAGCGTAGAGTGCCGCGCATGGAGGCGGTCACGGAGCACTACACCCGGGCCCTCTCCCCCTCGCGGGCGGCCGACTTCATGCAGTGCCCGCTGCTCTACCGCTTCCGGGTGGTGGACCGGCTCCCCGAGCCGCCCAGCGCGGCCGCAGCCCGCGGCACCCTCGTGCACGCCGTGCTCGACCGGGTCTTCGACCTCCCGGCCGAGCGACGCACGCTGCAGGCGGCGGCCGGTCTGGTGCCCGGCGAGTGGGACCGCCTCGTGCAGGCTGAGCCCGAGCTGGCCGAGCTCGCGCTGGAGGAGACCTGCGGCGGGGCGGACGAGCTGCTGAAGAGCTGGTTCTCCCTCGAGGACCCGACCCGGTTGCAGCCGGCCGAGCGCGAGCTCTACGTCGAGGCCGACCTCGACGGCCTGGTCATCCGGGGGTATGTCGACCGGCTCGACGAGGCCCCGGACGGACGGCTGCGGGTCGTGGACTACAAGACCGGCCGCGCGCCGTCGGAGACCTTCGAGGGCCGCGCGCTCTTCCAGCTGAAGTTCTACGCCCTCGCCCTGTGGCGCAGCCGCGGCGTGCTGCCGACCCGGTTGCAGCTGGTCTACCTGCGCGACCGGACCATGCTGTGGATCGACCCGACCGAGGCCGAGCTGCTGGCCACCGAGCGCAAGATCCAGGCGCTGTGGGCCGCCATCGAGCAGGTCGCGACGAGCGGCGACTGGCGCCCGCGCCGGGGCCGACCATGCACCTGGTGCGCCCACCAGCACGTCTGTCCCGCCTGGGGCGGCACGCCCCCGCCGTTGCCGGAGGGTGCGACGGCGCTCGCGCTCGACCCGCGGTCAGCCGCGGGGTGACCCGTCGTCCCGGCGGCGGAGGTAGCGCTCGAACTCCTTGGCGATCGCGTCGCCCGAGGCCTCCGGCAGGTCGGCGGTGTCCTGGGCCTCCTCGAGCTGACGGACGTAGTCGGCCACCTCGTCGTCGGTGGCGGCCAGGTCGTCCACCCCACGCTCCCAGGCCCGCGCGGCCTCGGCGAGCGCGGTGTCGTCGATGACGCAGTCGAGCAGCTCCTCGAGCTGCCCCAGCAGCGCGAGCGAGGCCTTGGGCGAGGGCGGGCCCCCGGCGTAGTGCGGCACCGCCGCCCAGCACGAGAGCGTGGGCAGGTCGTGCTGGCGTCCCTCGTCGGTGAGGACCCCGACGATCCCCGTGGGGCCTTCGTAGGTGCTGCGCTCGATGTCCTCGCTGCCGGCGAGCAGCTCGGTGTCGTCCGAGCTCACGCTGATCGGGATGGGTCGCGTGTGCGGCACGTCGGCGAGCAGCCCGCCGAGGACGACGAGCAGCTGCGCGTCGCGAGCCAGGAGGTAGTCCAGCAGGTCGCTGGCGAAGGTCCGCCACCGCACCGAGGGCTCGATGCCCAGCACGAGCAGGACGTCCCGGCCCAGCGGCGTGCCGCGGGCGAGCATGACCCGCGTCGTGGGCCAGCGGATCATCCGACGGCCGTCCACGGTGAGGACCTGCGGGCGGTTGACCTGGAAGTCGTAGTAGTCCTCGGGGTCGATGGCGGCGACCACCTCCGCCTCCCAGACGGTGGCGAGGTGCTCCACCACGCTGGAGGCGGACTCCCCGGCGTCGTTCCAGCCCTCGAAGGCGGCGATGACGATCGGGTCGCGCAGCTCCCCGGTGTCCTGCAGCTCGATCACGGGCCTCACCTCTCCACTCGACAGCCACGCCGTTGGTCCAGCCTAGTCGGCCTCCTCTAGCGTGGGGCAGGTGACGCGCCACCCCGAGCCCCGGACCGATGACCTCGACCTGCCCGCCGCTGTCCTCTGGGACATGGACGGCACGATCGTGGACACCGAGCCGTCCTGGATCGCCGAGGAGTACCTCCTCGTCGAGGAGGCCGGCGGGAGGTGGTCGCAGGAGGACGCCCACGACCTCGTGGGTCAGGACCTGCTCACCTCGGCCGGGATGATCCTCGAGCGCACCCCCGTGCAGGGCGACCCGGAGCAGGTGGTGCGCCGCCTGCTGGAGGGCGTCGTGGCCCGCACCCGGGCGCACGTGCCCTGGCGGCCCGGTGCCCGCGAGCTGCTCGCCTCGCTGCGGGCCCACGGGGTGCCGTGCGCGCTGGTGACGATGTCGTGGAACGAGCTCGCGGACGTGCTCGTGGAGCAGCTGCCGCCCGGGACCTTCGACACCGTCGTCACCGGCGACCAGGTGAGCCGCGGCAAGCCCGACCCGGAGGCCTACCTCGAGGCGGCACGGCGCCTGGGGGTCGACCCGGCCCGCGCCGTCGCGATCGAGGACTCCCCGACCGGTGCCACGTCGTCGACCGCCGCGGGGGTGCCGACGCTGGTGGTGCCTCATACCGTCGCCGTGCCGAGCATCCCGGGGACGATGCAGGTGGGCAGCCTGGCGGGTCTGGAGCCCGCCGACCTGGCGCAGGTGGTGCGCTCGCTCAGCTCAGAGCTGCACCCCGAGCAGCGCGTCGACGGCGTCGACGACGAGTCCTGAGGCGGGCTCGCCGGCGGCCACCGTGGTGGCCCAGTCGTCGACGGCGTCCAGGGCGCCGGGGGTGTCGAGGTCGTCGGCGAGGCGCTCGCGCATCCGCTGCAGGGTCGTGCTCCCGAGCTCGGTGACCGACTCGTGCGCCGCCATGTCGGCCGCGCGCCGCCAGAGGTCCAGCCGCTCCCCCGCCTCGCGCAGGATGTCCTCGGTCCACTCCCAGTCGGTCCGGTAGTGCTGGGCCAGGAGGGCGAGCCGGATGGCCATCGGGTCGACGCCGGCGGCGCGCAGCCGGGAGACGAGGACGAGGTTGCCCTTGCTCTTGCTCATCTTCTCGCCGTCGAGGCCGACCATCGCCTGGTGGACGTAGGCCTGGGCGAAGCAGTCGTCACCGCACAGGGCGGCGGCCTGCACCGCGCTCATCTCGTGGTGCGGGAAGACGAGGTCGGTCCCGCCGCCCTGCACGTCGAAGGCCCGGCCCAGGTAGCGCTGGGCGATCGTCGAGCACTCGATGTGCCAGCCGGGTCGTCCCTGCCCGAGGCCGGCGCCCGCCCAGTGCGGCTCCCCGGCACGCCCGGCACGCCACAGGAGCGGGTCGAGGGGGTCCCGCTTGCCGGCCCGGTCGGGGTCGCCGCCGCGGTCGGCGAAGACGTCGAGCATCTGCTCCCGGGTCCACCCGGAGACCGCGCCGAAGCTGGGTTGGGTGGACAGGTCGAGGTAGACGTCCTGGCCGCTGGCCCCGTCGGCGAGCGCCTCGTCCTCCGGCACCGGGACGAGGTATGCCGTGCCCGCCGCCAGCAGCTGCTCCACCGCACGCACATCGTCGGGGATGCCCTCGACCGCTCCGACGTAGTGGTCCGGCGGGAGGACCCGCAGGGCCTCCATGTCGGCGAAGAAGAGGTCGATCTCCCGGGCGGCGAGGTCCTCCCACGCGATCCCGTCACGCTCCGCACGCTCCAGGAGCGGCTCGTCCACGTCGGTGACGTTCTGGACGTGGGTCACGGCGAGGCCGGCGTCGCGCCAGGCGCGCTGCAGGACGTCGAAGGTGACGTAGGTCGCGGCGTGGCCGAGGTGGGTGGCGTCGTAGGGGGTGATGCCGCAGACGTAGAGGCGGGCGGTGCCGTCCTGACCGGCGACGGGGACGACCCCTCCGCTCGCGGTGTCGTGGACACGCACGGGGCTGTCGTCGTGCTCGATCGGCAGCCGGGGCACAGCGGTGGTCGACCAGGTCTTCACGTCGGGAGCCTAACCGTCGACCCCGCGCCGCCCCGCATCCGCCCACCCGGGGCGGGGCGTCACCAGAGCGGCCAGGGCAGCGGGTAGCGCTCGGCCGGCGGGTCGGGGTAGAGACCCGCGGTCCGCAGGTCCCCCACCCGTGCCCGCAGCGCCGCGATCTCCCCCGTCGACAGCAGCTCGGACAGGTCCTCGCGCAGGCGGGAGCCGTCGTCGGCCAGCGACTCCTGCAGGCGCGCGAGCCGGGCGTCGTCGGCCGGGGCGAGGGGGGCGCCGGCGAAGCCCCACAGCACCGTGCGCAGCTTGCCCTCCTCGTGCAGGCTCACCCCGTGGTCGAACCCCCGCAGCCGGGAACGGGTGTCGCGGGTGAGGTGCGCGGCCTTGCGGTCGGCGTTGTTGAGGACGACGTCGAGCGCGGCCACGGTGCGCAGCCCGGGGTCGTCGGCGTGGGCGACGACCAGCGCCTGGCCTTGCTCGTCCTCGGCCTGGACGACAGGGCACCAGCCCTCGGGGAGGTCCTCGGGAGCCATGACGTCGACGAGACCGGCGGTGGGGTCGGCCAGCCGCTCGGGGTCCTGCTCGACCCACCACTGCAGCGAGCCCGGCCCGAGCGGTCCGTCGCGCAGCACGGTCGGTGGGACGACGTCGAAGTCTCCGGCGCGGGAGATGAGGTAGGCCGCGACCTCGCGGGCGGCCAGCGTCTCGGGCGGGAAGTCGTGCAGCGGGCGCTCACCCTTGGTCGGCTTGTAGACGGCGCGGTGGCCGGTGGGCTGGCCGTCGTGCCGGCTGTCGGTGAGGTCGACGAGGAGCGTGAGGTTGGACGCCTGGGTGAGCACGCCGACCGGCTCGATGGTCAGGGTGCGCAGCAGCTCCAGCGCCGCGTCGTCGTGCACGTCAGCGGCGGTAGCCGTTGGCGCGGGGACAGATGTGCCCGGTCGGGTCGAGCGGCTGCCCGCAGAAGGGGCAGGAGGGGCGTCCCCCCTCGATCGAGGCGGTGCATCGCATCGCGAAGGCGCGGGCCCGGCCGGGCTCCAGGACGACCTTGATCGACTGCGGCGGCAACCCGGCCCAGGGGAGCTCGGCGGTCTCCTCGCCGTCCTCCTCGAGCGCGGCGACGTCCTCGGCCTCCGGCCGGTCGAAGGCCTCGAGCACCACGCGACGCTGCCCGGCCTCCCAGGCCACCGAGAGCCGCTGGACGCGGAAGTCGTCCTCGATGGGGGTGTCGAGCGGGGCGTTGTCGACGAACGCCTGACCGGCCGCCTCGGTGCCGTCGGGCCCCGCGACGTCGTCGAGCATCTCGGCGAGCGACTCCCCGAGCAGGCGGACCTGTTCCTTCTCGAGCGAGACGGTCATGACCCGCTGGCCGTCGGTGGCCTGGAGGAAGAAGGTGCGCCCACCGGGGGGGCCCACGCTTCCGGCGACGCACCGCTCGGGCGGGTCGAAGACGTGCTCAGCCATGGGGGTCAGCCTACGTCCTTGCTGCCGGCGCCCCCACCCACCTCGGCATCGCCGGAGGCGCCGTCGGCGGCGAGCCGCGCCACGAGGCCGGAGAGGTCCACCGGATCACTCCCGGTGTCGTTGGTGCGCAGCACGAAGGGGCGCGTCGCCGTCCGGTGCACGAGGCTGAGCGAGGCGGGGTCGACGACGATCCGCTGGAAGTCGTCGAGGCCCGTGGCGAGCGCGTCGGCGAGGATCGCCTTGATGACGTCACCGTGGCTCACCGCCACCCAGACCGCCCCCGGTCCGTGCTCGGTCTCGACCCGCGTGTCCCACTCGGTGACGGCCTCGACCGCCCTGGCCGCCATCTGCGCCATCGACTCGTGCGCGAAAGCCTCGTCGGCCGGGAAGGTGACCGTCGAGGGGCGGTCCTGCACGTCCCGCCAGAGAGGCTCTGTGGCGAGCTCGGTCAGCGGTCGGCCCGTCCACGCGCCATACCTCGCCTCCCCCAGGCGGTCCTCGGTATGCCGCGCCACCGGTCGGTCCGCGGGCTGCGCGGCGAGCACGGCGGCCGCGGTCTCCTGGCACCGCTGCAGCGGGCTGGCGACCACCGCGGCCAAGGGCGTCGCGGCGAGGCGTTCACCGGCCGTGCGCGCCTGACCCGCGCCGGTGTCGTCGAGCCCGAGGCCGGGGGTCCAGCCGGCGAGGATGCCCTCGGCGTTGGCGCGGGTGCGGCCGTGGCGCAGCAGGATGCAGATGGCCATCAGTGGTCCTCCTCGAGCCGGGCGTGGGCCTCGACCGCGGCCTCCAACGCGTCCATGCGGGTCGCGAGGTCGGCGCCCCAGGGGGCGATGGTGAGGGTCGTGATGCCCGCCTGCGCGTACTTTCGCATGCGCTCGGTGATCCGACCTACATCGCCGAGCAGGCTCGTGTCGTCGACGAACTGCGCGGGCAGGGCCTGCGCCGCCTCGCCGTAGCGGCGCGCGAGGTAGAGCTCCTGGACCCGGGCCGCCTCGGCCTCATAGCCCATGCGCCCGGCCAGCTGGTTGTAGAAGTTGTGCTCCTTGCTGCCCATACCGCCGACGTAGAGCGCCGGGTAGGGGCTGACCGTGCGTGCGCACGCCTCGAGGTCGTCCCCCACGGCGAGCGCGACCGTGGCGTCGGTCTCGAACGGCCTGCTCGGCGGGGTGGTGCGCCGGGCCAGGCCCGCCTCGAGGTGGGCCAGCTGATCGGCGAAGAAGTCGGGGGCGACGAAGACGCCGAGCCACCCGTCGGCGATCTCCCCCGCGAGCTCGAGGTTCTTGGGTCCGACCGCGGCGAGGTAGACCGGGATGCTGGAGCGGTGCACGTGGGTGAGGCGCAGGGCCTTGCCGGGCCCGTCGGGCAGGGGAAGGGTGAAGAACTCGCCGTCGTGGGTCACCGGTCGGCGCGCCAGCACCGAGCGCACGATGTCGACATACTCCCGGGTCCGGGTCAACGGCTTGGCGAAGCGCACCCCGTGCCACCCCTCGGAGACCTGGGGGCCGCTCACGCCCAGCCCGAGCCGGAAGCGTCCGCCCGAGAGGCTGTCCAGGCTGACCGCGGCCATCCCGGTCGCCGCCGGGGTACGGGCCGGGATCTGCATCACCCCGGCGCCCAGCCCGATCCGGGAGGTGCGCGCCGCGAGGAAGGACAGGATGCTCACGGCGTCCGGACCGTAGGCCTCCGCGACCCACGCGACGTCCAGCCCGAGCTCGTCGGCACGCTGGACCAGCGCGAGGTTGTCCTCGTCGCGGCCCTGCCCCCAGAACCCGCAGCTCAGTCCGAGGCGCACCCCTCAGCCCCGCGGCGTCTCGTCGACGTCGTACTCCTCGTCCTCGAGACCGGAGTACTCGTCGTCGTCGTCGGCCTCCCGACCGGTCGCGGCGAACTCCTCGTCGTCCTCGAGCTCCTCGAGGTCGTCATCGTCATCGTCGTCGTCGCTGTCGAGATCGTCCTCGAAGTCGTCGTCGTCCTCGTCCTCGTCCCCGGCGAGGTCCTCGTCGTAGACCTCCAGCGGCGTCACCTCGCCGAAGGCGTCCATGAGGGCGTCGTCGTAGGCCGTGAACGCCTCCGCGATCCGCTCGTAGGCCTCGACCACGGACGGGTCGTCGTCACCACGACTGACCGCCGCGGTTTCCAGGTGGGTCTCGAGGGCGGCGACGAGGGCGGTCAGGGCGGCGCGCGGGTCTGCGGTCATGGTGTGACGGTAGCGCGAAATCGGCCCTGACGGGCGGGGATACCTCCGCTCCCGCGGGGACGTGCCTATGCTGGTGCGCGATGGTCGAGTACGAGTACCGAGAGATCACCTTCCACCGCGACCAGGGTCGCGGCGAGGTGCGGCAGGCGTTGACCGAGCACGCGGAGTACGGCTCCTGGGAGCTGGCGCGGGTGCGCGTCTACCTCGGGGGTATGCGTCGCGTGCTCCTGCGTCGCAAGATCATCCGGGTGCGGCGCACCGCCTGACCTCGTTCCCCTCAGCAGTCGGCGACGAGCTGGCCGAGGACGCGGGTGCCGAACCTGATCGCATCGACCGGCACGCGCTCGTCGACCCCGTGGAACATCCCGACGAAGTCGAGCTCCTGGGGCAGCCGCAGCGGGGCGAAGCCGTAGCCGGTGATCCCGAGCCGGGACAGGTGCTTGTTGTCGGTGCCGCCGGAGAGGCAGTAGGGCAGCACGTGCGCCCCGGGGTCCTCCTTGAGCAGGGCCCGCTTCATCGAGTCGACGAGCTCGCCGCTGCTGGGCGCCTCGAGGGCGACATCCTTGTGCTCGATCTCGACCTCGACGTGCTCCCCCGCCAGCCGGCGGATGGTGTCGAGCAGCTCGTCCTCGTGCCCGGGCAGGAAGCGGCAGTCCAGAGAGGCCGAGGCGCTCTGCGGGATGACGTTCATCTTGTAGCCGGAGTCGAGCATGGAGAAGTTGGAGGTGTCCTGCAAGGTGCCCTCGACGAACCGTCGGGCGCCGCCGAGGCGGGCGAGCATGTCCTCGACCCCCTCCTCGTTCCACGACTCCCCCGTGACCTGGGCCACACCGTCGAAGAGCTCGCGGACCGAGGCGATGTAGGTCCGCGGCCACGGGTGGGCGTCGATCCGGGCGATCGCCTCGGCGAGGCGCACGATGGCGTTCTCCTCGTTGGGGACCGAGCCGTGTCCCGCGCGGCCCGTCGCGTGCAGCCGCAGCCACGCGATGCCCTTCTCCGCGGTCTGCAGCAGGTAGGCCCGCGTCGGCGCGCCCGTCGCCTTGTCCGGCAGCGTGATGGAGAAGCCCCCGACCTCGCTGATCGCCTCGGTGCAGCCCTCGAACCACTCCGGGTGCTCGGCGACGACGTGGCCGGCCCCCTGGACACCCCCGGCCTCCTCGTCGGCGAAGAACGCCCACACGATGTCGCGCGGCGGCTTCTCCCCCGAGCGAGCCAGCTGGCGCAGGGTCGCGAGGAGCATGGCGTCCATGTCCTTCATGTCGACCGCACCACGACCCCAGATCATGCCGTCCTTCTCCTCGGCCCCGAACGGGTCGACCGACCAGTCGGAGGCCTCCGCGGGGACGACGTCGAGGTGACCGTGGAGCACGAGACCGGGACGCGAGCTGTCCCGGCCCGGGGTCCGCACGACCACGCTCGTGCGCTCCGGGTGGTCCGCCGGAGCCGTCACCTGCGGGTCCAGACCCACCTCGCGCAGCAGCTCCACGACATACTCCGCCGCAGCCCGTTCCCCCGGGCCGCTGCCGTCGCCGTAGTTGCTGGTGTCGATCCGGATGAGCTCCTTGCAGATCCGGACCGCCTCCTCCTCTGCTGTGCTGGAGGGGCCGAGGTCGTCTGTCATGGACGTCATCCCGCCACCCTAACCAGGCGCGCCGTGGCCGCCAGCGGGGAGGATCTATGCAGGTGCACCGATCCTCTCCGGTATGCGGGCCTGTGCCGGGGAGGATCCGTGCAGGTGCACCGATCCTCTCCGGTCTGCGGGCCTGTGGCGGGGAGAATCCGTGCGCCTACTCGGGGTCCTCGGCGAACAGCTCGAGGTGGCGGCACTCGCGGCACCGGAGGGCTCGGACGCGGTGGCGGGCGGCCTCGTCGAGCGCGGTGAATCCGAAGATGTGCGTCGCCGGCGGCTCTCCGACCCAGTCGACGTGCCCGAGCACGCCGTCTCCGCCCACCGTGAGGTGCCCTTCGTCCTGCAGACCCTCGCTCCCGCACGCCGTGCAGCGACTCCGCGCCCGCTGCCAGAGGTCCGGGCCGTCGGCGCCGAGCCGGATCATCGGGTCGCCCCCACCGCTTTCGGGCTCCGGAGGTGGGAGAGGCGTCCCCGTCATCCGGCGGTGAGCTTGCCCTCGATGCACTCGACGAACTGGCCGAGCAGCTTGTCCGACACGCTCTGCATCACGCCCCGGCCGAACTGCGCCGGCTTGCCGGTGATGTTGAGCGAGGTGGTGACATCGGCCGTGGTGCCGGTGCCGTCGGGCGCGAGCTGCAGGATGACATTGGCCGAGGCGTTGCCGAGACCGCGCAACCCCTTGCCGAGCCCTTCGATCACGGCCCGGTGCGTCTCGTCGTCCCGCTCCACGAAGCGGCCCTCGCCCTGGTAGGTCACCCCGATCGGGCCGAGCTTGACCTTGACGTTGCCGGTGAACTCCTCCTCGGTGGCCGAGGTGACGGTGGCCCCGGGGAAGCAGCCCCCGACCTGCTCGAGGTCGGTGAGCAGGGCCCAGGTGTCCTCCGGCGGGGCATCGACGGTGAAGGTGTGGTGCAGCTCCATCGCCATGGCGTCAGGCCCCTGCCGCCGCGAGGACCGCGCGCCGGGTCAGGACGCCGGCGACGTGCTTGCGGTAGTCGGCCTGGCCGTTGAGGTCCGACGGCGGGTCGGTGCCATCGGCGACCTGGGCGCACGCCTCGGCGACGGCGTCCTCGGTGGCCTCCTTGCCCACGAGCGCCTCCTCCACGGCACGGGCCCGCAGCGGGGTGTTGCCCATGTTGGTCAGCCCCACCTTGGCCTCGGCGATGGTGCCGCCCTCGGTCCGCACGGCCGCGGCGACACCGATGATCGCCCACTGGTGGGAGACCCGCACGAACTTCTCGTAGTGCGCACCCCACCCCGTGTGCTTGGGGATCTCGACAGCGGTGAGCAGCTCACCCTCGCCCACGGCGGTCTCGAAGAGGTCGACGAAGAAGTCGGCCCCCTCCACCGTGCGCTCGCCGTCCGGCCCCTGGATGACCATGCGGCCGTCCAGCGCCAGCACCGGCGCCCCGACGTCACCGGCGGGGTCGGCGTGCGCCAGCGCACCGCAGACCGTGCCGCGGTGCCGGATCTGGGAGTCGGCGACCTCGGCGAGCGCGGTATGCAGCAGGGCCAGGTGCTCCTCGACGAGCGGGGAGTCCAGGACGTCCTGGTAGGTCGCGCCCGCACCGATCCGGATCGCGTCGCCCACCTCGGTGATGCCCTTGATCTCCTCGATCCGGGAGATGTCGACGATGATGCCGGGCGCGTTGAGGCGCATCCGCAGCACCGGTAGCAGCGACTGGCCGCCGGACATCACCTTGGCCTCGTCGCCGTGCTCGGCGAGCAGGTCGAGCGCCTCGGCCACCGAGGCCGGAGCGGCGTAGTCGAACTCCGGGGGGATCATGCCTGACCGCCTTCCTGCGTCGTGCTGCCGGCGGAGCTCGCCGCAGTTCCTGGTGGATCCTGGTTGGGCTCGCCCTCGGCGAAGTGCCCGGCGGCGGACTCGGCCGTGTCGGTCATCGCCCCCGCCGTGCCGTCCTGGATGGCCCGCCACACGCGCTCCGGCGTGCACGGCATGAGGATGTCCGTGACACCGAACTGCCGGATGGCGTCGAGCACGGCGTTGACGACCGCCGGGGTCGAGGCGATGCAGCCGGCCTCCCCGACGCCCTTGACGCCGAGGTCGTTGGACGTGGCCGGTGAGGTCGTGCGGTCGGTGACGAAGTTGATCGTGTCGGCCGTGGTCGGCAGCGTGTAGTCGACGAAGGAGCCGGAGACCAGGGTGCCCTGGTCGTCATACACCGCCTCCTCCCAGAGCGCCTGCGCGATGCCCTGGACGAGGCCGCCGTGCACCTGACCCTCGACGATGAGCGGGTTGACGACGTTGCCGATGTCATCGACGCAGACGTAGGAGCGCATCCGTGAGGCACCGGTCTCGGTGTCGATCTCCATCGCGCACAGGTGCGTGCCGTGCGGGAAGGAGAAGTTGACCGGGTCGAAGGTCGCATCGGCGTCCAGGCTCGGCTCCATGCCGTCCGGCAGGTCGTGCGCCGCGAAGACGGCGAGCGCCAGGCCGGCGAGGCCGAGTCCCTCCTGGTCGGACCCGGCGCCCTTGACGGTGAACTTCCCGTCGGTGAACTCCAGGTCGTCGACATTGGCCTCGAGCATGTGCGCGGCCAGCGGCCTGGCCTTCTCGACGACCTTCTTGGCGGCGTTGATGACCGCCTGACCGCCGACGACGAGCGACCGGGACCCGTAGGTGTCCAGGCCCTTGTGGCTGATCTGGGTGTCACCGTGCAGGACCGTGACGTCGTCGAAGGGGACGCCCAGCTGGGTCGGCCACGATCTGGCTCCAGGCCGTCTCGTGGCCCTGGCCGTGCGCCGAGGAGCCGGTGATGACCTCGACCTTGCCGGTCGGCAGCATCCGGACCGACGCGTGCTCCCAGCCGCCGGCACCGTAGTTGAGCGAGCCGAGCACCCGCGAGGGGGCGAGGCCGCACATCTCGGTGAAGGTCGAGATGCCCAGGCCCAGCTGCACGCGGTCGCCGCTCTCCCGGCGACGTCGCTGCTCGGCCCGCAGCTCGTCATACCCGAAGAGCTCCTTGGCCCGCTCGGTGGCCGCCTCGTAGTTGCCGGAGTCGTACTCCAGCCCGCAGACGGTCGTGAACGGGAACTCCTCGTGGGGTGATCCAGTTCTGCTCGCGGACCTCCATCGGGTCGCGGCCGAGCTCGAGGGCGAGCTCGTCCATGATCCGCTCGATCGCGAAGGTCGCCTCGGGCCGCCCGGCGCCGCGGTAGGCGTCGGTCCACGTCTTGTTGGTGAAGACGTTGGTGCAGGAGAAGTGGTAGGCACCGAACTTGTAGATGGAGTTGAACATGAACGCGCCGAGGATCGGCACGCCCGGCGTCACGAGGCCGAGGTAGGCGCCCATGTCGGCGAGCAGCTCCACCTTGAGGCCGGTGACGGTGCCGTCGGACTTCGCGGCCAGCGTGAGCTTCTGCCACTGGTCGCGACCGTGGTGGGCCGAGAGCAGGCTCTCGCTGCGGGTCTCGGTCCACTTGCACGGGCGGCCGGTATGCCGCGCCACGAGGAAGGTGATGATCTCCTCCGGGGTGACCTGCAGCTTGCCGCCGAAGCCGCCGCCGACGTCGGGGGCGATGACGCGGACCTTGCCCTCGTCGACGCCGAGCGTCATGGCGAGCATGAGGCGCAGGATGTGCGGCACCTGGGTGGCCGACCACATGACGAACTGCTCGCCGGTGGGGTCCACCACGGTGGAGCGCGGCTCCATGAACGCGGGGATGAGTCGCTGCTGGCGGAACTCGCGCTCGACGACGACGTCGGCGTCGCGGATGGCGTCCTCGACGCTCGAGCCGGTGCCGGCCTCGGCCGAGTCGAAGACCCAGGTGGCCGAGCGGTTGGTGCCGAGGTCGGGGTGGGCGAGCTCTTCGTCGGCGGCGGCCTTCTTGAGGTCGAGGGCGGCGGGCAGCTCGGCGTAGTCGACGTCGACGAGCTCGGCGGCGTCCCGCGCTGCCGCAGCGGTGCGCGCGGCGACGACGGCCACGACCTCGCCGGAGAAGGCGACCCGGTCGACGGCGATCGCCGGGTGCGGCGGGGCCATCTGGTCCTCGGTGATCGGCCAGGCGCACGGCAGGCTGCCCTGGAGGTCCTTGACGTCCTCGCCGGTCAGCACGGCGATGACGCCCGGAGCCTCCTTGGCGGCGCTGGCGTCGATGCCGGTGATGCTCGCGTGCGCGACCGGGCTGCGGACCATCGCCAGGTGGAGCATGCCCTGCAGCTGCAGGTTGTCGGTCCACTTGGTGCGGCCGGTGATGAGCCGCTGGTCCTCCTTGCGACGTCGGTCGCGGCCGACCTCGAGACTCGTGGTCTGTGGCCGGTCGTCGACGGCGGTCACGACTGCTCACCTCCGCTCGCGGCGGACTGGCCGGAGGCCTGCAGGACCGCCTTGACGATGTTGTGGTAGCCCGTGCAGCGGCAGAGGTTGCCCTCCATGCCGTGCCGGACCTCGTCCTCGGTGGGACTCGGGTTGGTGTTGAGCAGGTCGGTGGCCTGCATGATCATGCCGGGGGTGCAGAAGCCGCACTGGAGGGCGTGGCAGTCGCGGAAGGCCTCCTGCACCGGGGTGAGGGTCTCGCCGTCGGCCAGGCCCTCGATCGTCGTCACCTCGTGCCCGTCGGCCTGGACGGCGAGCACGTTGCACGACTTCACGCTGCGCCCGTCGAGGAGCACGGTGCAGGCGCCGCAGTTGCTCGTGTCGCAGCCCACGACGGTGCCGGTCTTGCCGAGCGTCTCGCGGAGGTGGAAGACGAGGAGGGTTCGGGGTTCGACCTCGTCGGTGTACGTCGTGCCGTCCACGGTCACGGTGATCTTCATACGGCTCTCCCGTCCGGAAGATGAGGGGACTTCGTTGTCCTCCCCGATCCTGCCGTGACGGTGGGTCACGCGCAACAGATAGGAGCGGGGTCAGACGATATGCCGGTGGATCGCGCCCGCGGTCTCGCGCAGCGGCTCCCCGCCGCCGCCCCAGCGCAGCGCGATGATCTCGCTGGCGATGCTCACCGCCGTCTCCTCCGGCGTCCGGGCACCGAGGTCGAGACCGATCGGGCTGCGCAGGCGGGAGAGCTGGTCCTCGGTCAGGCCGACATCGCGCAGCCGGGCCAGGCGGTCCTCGTGGGTGCGGCGCGAGCCCATCGCGCCGACGTAGGCCAGGTCGGGGGCGTCCGGGCCGAGCAGCACCTCGAGCAGGGGCACGTCGAACTTCGGGTCGTGGGTGAGGACGCAGGCGACCGTGCGCGCGTCGAGCGCGTCCTGCTCGACCTGGGACTCGACATACCGGTGCGGCCAGGAGACGACGACCTCGTCGGCGTCCGGGAAGCGGCTGCGCGTCGCGAAGACCGGGCGGGCGTCGCAGACCGTCACGCGGTAGCCGAGGAAGCTGCCCATCCGGGCCACCGCGGAGGCGAAGTCGATCGCGCCGAAGACGAGCATCCGCGGGCGGGGGGCGTAGGAGGCGACGAAGACGCGCATGCCCTCGCCGCGCCGCTCACCGTCCGGGCCGTACTCCAGCGTGGCGGTCCGACCCTGCGCGAGCATGCCGCGCGCGTCGTCGGTGACGGCGGCGTCGGCCCGGTCGCTGCCGAGCGTGCCGACGACCGACGCCGGCTCCGGGCGGACCACGAGCCGCCGCCCGAGGTGGGCCTCCTCGGGGTGGGCGACCACGGTGACCACGGCGACCGGTCGACCCGCGTCGATGTCGGCGGCGATCTCCCCCAGCTCCGGGAAGTCCGTGCGGGAGACGCGTTCGACGTAGATGTCGAGGATCCCGCCGCACGTCAGGCCTACACCCATCGCCTCGTCGTCGGAGACGCCATACCGCTGCAGCACCGGGGCGCCGCTGTCGATCACCTCCTGGCCGAGCTCGTAGACCGCGCCCTCGACACACCCCCCGGAGACCGAGCCGACCGCCTCGCCGTCGACGCCGACGAGCATGGCCGCACCCGGCTGGCGGGGGGCCGACTTCCAGGTGCCGACGACGGTCGCGAGGGCCACCTGCTGGTCGTCCTGCCACCACGTGAGGAGCCTGTCCAGGACATCGCGCATGGCGTCAGGATGGCACGCAGGTGCAGCATCGGCACGACGGAGACCGTGACGGACGCCGACGATCAGCCGTCATGGGGACCACAGAGACGCTGTACGACCGGGTGGCGCAGGCTGTCGCGGCCGGGGGTGGGGAGTTCCTCGTCGAGCGCACCGCCACCGGCTTCGACGTGCAGGCCGACGTGCAGGACCACCGTTGGGTCGGCGCCGCCTACCGCGCCGGCATCCGCGAGCTGACCATCCACCACGTCGCCGTGGACGAGGTGAACGGCACCTATACCGTCACCGACGACCTTCGGGCCGCGACGTGGGAGGCGGGGGCGGCCGGGCCGAAGTTCGTCCCGCGGGCCTCGATGAGCCGGTCGCTCGGGACGTTCCGGCAGGTGCGGCGCTCCTACCGGACGCAGGTGGGTGCGGACGGGCGTCCGGAGACCGTTCTGGACCACGTCTTCGACTCGGCCCGGGGGCGCAAGCTGGTCGAGAGGGAGGCTGCGGAGCTGGGCCTGGAGAAGCGGATGAACACGCCCGCCAAGGTCGGGCTGACCTTTGCGGTGCTGGCGCTCGTCGTCCGCCCTGGTGGCGCTGGTCGTGGCCGCCGCGGTGACCCTCTCGACCTGATCCGGCGCCGGTCTGGAGCGTCCCGTGGGAGTGGTGCATATGCCCCAGATCCACGGGACGTCGACGAACGTCCTCGTGAACCTCAGGCTGAGGCGACGCGGTCGAGGATCTCCTGGAAGGCCGCCAGCGAGTGACCGGCGACGAAGTCGTCCACGTGCGGCAGGACTGCGACGATCCCGGCCTGCACGGGGGCATACCCCTCCTTGCCGCGGTGCGGGTTGGCCCAGATCACCCGGTGCGCCAACGAGCGCAGTCGTCGCAGCTGCTCCCCCAGCAGCTCCGGCGACTGCCGCTCCCACCCGTCGCTGAGCACGACGACGACCGCGCCGCGGGCCATCCCGCGCCGGCCCCACCGCCGCAGGAAGACGTCGATCGCCTCGCCCAGTCGCGTCCCGCCGGACCAGTCCGGCACCGTCTCACCGGCCGCGAGCAGGGCCCGGTCCGGATCGCGCTCGCGCAGGGCTCGCGTGAGGTGGGTCAGCCGGGTGCCGATGCTAAAGACCTCGGTGGTGTGCGGGCTCTCCTGGACCACGGTGTGCGCCAGCCGGAGCAGACTGTCGGCGTAGGACCCCATCGAGCCCGACACGTCGACCAGGAGGATGACCCGACGGCGACGGATCGTCTTGTCGCGCAACCGGATCCGGGTGGGCTCACCGAGGTTCCGCAGGTGCGCGCGGACCGTCGCCCGCCCGTCCACCTCCCCCCGCCGTGACCGGGTATGCCGTCGCGCGGGCCGGGTGGGGTGGCGCAACCGGAGCGTGCCGAACTGCCGGCGGAGAGCGGCCCGGTCCGCGGGCGCCAGACCGGCGATGTCGCGATGGCGCAGCACCTCCTGCGCCGAGGCGGCGACCCGCACGAGGTCATCCTCGGAGCCCGGCTCGCCCTCCCCCGACGGCTCGTCCAGGGAGGCCTGCACCGCCGTGGGGGCGGGCGGCTCGTCCCGGCTCACCGCCTGCATGGGCCGGCCCCCGAACCACCCGGTGAAGACCCGGTCGTAGGGCTCGAGGTCGGCAGGTCCCGCGGTGAGGGTGGCACGCCCCGCCCAGTAGACGCGCGCCCGGTCGCCGAGACCCGTTGCGGCACAGGCCTGCAGGAAGGTCCGCTCCCGGTCGGCGCTCACCGGCAGGCCGGCGGCGCGGCAGGCCCGCGCGAACCCGCCCAGCGCCTGACCGGGGCTCCATCCCTCGACCTGCGTCACGGCATACCTCCGCTAGCGGGTGAGCATCCGGTCGAGCGCGACGCGCACGCGTTCGGCGTCCTCGCGGTACTTCACCGCGGCCCCCATCGTCGCGGCGGCGACCTCGGGGTCGAGTCGGCTCTGGCCGAGCGCGGTCAGCGCCCGCGCCCAGTCCAGGGTCTCGGCCACCCCGGGCGGCTTGACCATCGTCTCGTCGGCGCGCAGCTGCTGGACGAGGGTGACGACCTCGCGGGCCAGCTCCTCCTGCACCTCGGGCAGCCGCGCGTGCACGATCTCCAGCTCGCGGTCCAGACCCGGGTGCTCGATCCAGTGATAGAGGCAGCGCCGTTTGAGCGCGTCGTGCAGCTCCCGCGTGCGGTTGGAGGTGAGCACGACGAAGGGCGGCGTGCTCGCCGCGACCAGACCGAGCTCGGGGATGCTCACCGACCACGTCGACAGGACCTCCAGCAGGAAGGCCTCGAACTCGTCGTCCGCCCGGTCGATCTCGTCGATGAGCAGCACGCAGGGAGCCTCGCGCAGCGCCTGGAGCACCGGGCGGGCCTGGAGGAAACGCTCGTCGAAGAGCTCGGCCTCCAGCTCGGCGACCTGCCCCTCCCGGGCCTCGCCGGCGAGCGCCTCGACCGCGCGCAGGTGCAGGATCTGCCGGGGGAAGTCCCAGTCGTAGAGCGCCTGGCTGGCCTCGATCCCCTCGTAGCACTGCAGTCGGATGAGCGGCACCCCCATCAGCTGGGCCATCGCCTCGGCCAGCGCTGTCTTGCCGGTCCCCGGCTCCCCCTCGAGCAGGAGCGGCCGCTGCAGCGCGTGGGCCAGCCAGGTGACCGTCGCCAGCCCGTCGTCGGCGAGGTAGGCCGTCTGGGCCAGGGCGTCGCGCAGGGTGTCCGGGCTGGCCAGGGCGGGGTGCGGCATACCGGCAGCATCGCGGACGCGCCGGGCGTTGTCCACGGCGGGGTGCGGGGGCGTCGTAGTCTGCGGCGTGTGAGCGCCAGCCTCGAGGTCAGTGCCGACTCCCCCACCCCTGTCTTCGAGCAGATCGTGGAGCAGGTCGTCGCTGCCATCCGCGACGGGCACCTCGTGCCGGGCGAGAAGCTGCCGTCCGTGCGGCAGCTCGCCACCGACCTCGGGGTCGCGCCGAACACCGTGGCCAAGGCCTACCGCCAGCTCGAGGAGGAGGGGCACGTCGAGACGCGGGGCCGGGGCGGCACCCTCGTGCGCGGCGAGCTCGCCCCCTCGCTGCCGAGCCGCGGCGCCGCCGAGGACTTCGCGCGCGCATCCCGTGCCGACGGCCTCGACCTCGCCCAGGCCATCGGGCTGCTGCGCCGCAGCTGGTGAGGCTCCGGTGACCTCGGTTCAGCGGGTGTCGACGTCCACGCCGGTCGCGAGGTCGCCGCACTCGACGAGGGTGGGCCGCGCCCGCCGGAGGTAGGACCGGGCGCCGTGGTCGCCGCGGGAGTCGGCCAGCACCCCCTGCCAGTGGTCCTGGCCGAGCAGCACCGGGTGACCGGGCACGCCGTCGTAGGCCGCTCGCGCCAGGCTGGAGGGTCGTGCACCGTCCTGCAGCAGCCGGACCAGGACGTCGGGGCCGATGTCGGGCAGGTCGACGAGGTGGACGACGGCGGCCAGCGGGACGGTCCGTCCCCGGGCGACCAGCTGCATCAGGCCGGCCGCGAGGGAGTGCCCCATCCCCTGCTCCCAGGTGCCGCAGAAGGTCGTGGACACCGGCCCATCACCGGGGAAGGCGTCGGCGAGCCGCTGCTCGACCTGGTCCGCCTCCGCACCGGTGACCACCAGCACGTCGCCGCAGCCGCCGTCCAGCAGCACCTGGGTGGACCGCACGACCCACGGCACCTCATCGGTCCGTGCCAGTGCCTTGGGCCCGCCGAAGCGCCGCCCCGCCCCGGCGGCGAGCAGGAGACCGGTGATGCGTGCCGAGGGTGTCGCCATGGATGTCAGTGTGCCGGTCCATGATGGGGGCATGAGCATCGTGGTGGATCTCGCCGACCTGGGGCAGGCCCTGGCCCGGCACCCGACGGCCTACCTCCTGCTGTCCGCCGACGAGCGGCCGCACGTGGGCGAGGTCGAGGTCACGCTGCGCGACGGCGTGGTCGTGGTCTCGACACCAGGGCGCACCGCCCAGCGGGTGGCGCCGGAGCGCCCGGCCGTGACCCTGCTGCTGCCGCCGGGCGAGGCGGAGGGCTACAGCCTCATCGTCGACGGCCAAGCCGCCCTGGTCGACGGGGAGCTGCACGTGACGCCGACCCACGCGGTGCTGCACCGGCGCCCCCGCGCGGACTCGCCGCCGTCGGCCACCGGGTGCGGCAACGACTGTCAGCCGCTGTCGTGAGCGGTGCTGTCGCCGAGGAGGTGGGCCGGACGTTCCTTGACGAGGACTGGTATGCCGTCGAGCTCACCGGCCAGGCCTGGCGCGGCTGCGTCTTCCGCGAGGTCGACCTCACCGAGGCGCTGACCTCGGGCTGTCGCTTCGTGGACTGCACCTTCGATCGGTGCCGGCTCAACGCCTCGACCCACCGGCAGACCTCCTTCACCGCGTGCACCTTCACCGACACCTCGCTCTTCGACGCCACCCTGGAGGGGTGCCGGCTGGACGGCAGCAGCTTCTCCGGCTGCGACCTGCGCCCGCTCACCGTCTCGGGCGGGTCGTGGTGGGGCGTGTCCTTGCGCGGGGCCGACCTGCGCGACCAGGACCTCGCCGGGCTGCGGCTCACCGAGGCCGACCTCAGCGACGCCGACCTGCGCAAGACCTCGCTGCGCGGCGCCGACCTGTCCGGCGCGGTCCTGCGCTCGGCCCGCGCCGAGGGGGCCGACCTGCGCGAGGCCGGTCTCGTGGGGGCCGACCTCACCGACGCCGCCCTGCGTGGTGCGCGGCTCGACCTGGCCGGCGCCCTCGCGGTCGCCGAGTCGCTCGGTGCGCTCGTCGAGACCTGACGACACGGCATACCTCATCCACGACACCCCTGACGACAGGAGCGAGACCCATGGCCCTCATCCGGTGCGACTTCTTCTCCGACGCCCTCGAGCTGTCGACCTCGATGACGGTGATCCTGCCGCAACGGGTCGAGAGCCGGATCGGCATCGACGAGCCGCCCGCCACCGACGCGCCACCGCCGGTGCTCTACCTCCTGCACGGGTTGAGCGACGACGACACGATCTGGTCGCGGCGCACCTCGATCGAGCGGCATGCCGAGCGGCTCGGGCTCGCGGTCGTCATGCCGGCGGTGCACCGCAGCTTCTACACCGACATGCGCCACGGCGGGCGTTACTGGACCTTCGTCTCCGAGGAGCTTCCGAAGGTCGTCGCGCAGCTCTTCCGCGTCTCGACCGAGCGGGAGCGCACCTTCGTGGCCGGCCTGTCGATGGGCGGCTACGGCGCGCTGCAGCTGGCGCTGCGGCAGCCGGAGCGCTTCGCCGCCGCGGCGTCGCTGTCCGGCGCGCTCGACCTCGTGAGCTTCACCGAGCAGGGCCAGCGGGAGGAGACGATGCGCCTGGTGCTCGGTGACGAGCCGGTCCGGGGCAGCCGCAGCGACCTGTTCCACCTCCTCGCCGAGGCGGACGTCGACGCGCTCCCCCCGCTCTTCGTCGCCTCCGGCACCGAGGACGTCCTCGTGGGTCACTCCCACCGCTTCGCCGAGGCCGCCCGCTCCCGCGGCGCCGAGGTCACCGAGCGCTACGCGCCTGGAGGCCACACCTGGGACTACTGGGACGACGTCATCCAGGACGTCCTCGCCTGGCTGCCGCTGCCCTCCTGAGGCCCGGCCCAGCCTCACCAGGCCCGGCCTGAACCCTTGCGTCGGGTGTAAGGTCGTGCGTTTGTGACCCTGGCCCACCCACCGCTGCTCGCGCCTGCCCCGGCGCGGGCCTATGCGCGCCTCTTCGCGGCGGGATTCCGGCAGCAGAGCGCCTACCTCGCCGCCGCCGTCGGAGGACTCGTCGCCAATGTCACCTTCGGCTTCCTCAAGGCCTCGATCCTGCTCGCCACCCTGGCGGCAGCCGGTGGCACCCTGGCCGGCTACGACGCCGGCCAGATGCTCGCCTACGTCTGGCTGAGCCAGGCGATGCTCGGCCTCGTCAACGTCTACGGGCGCGACGTCCTCGCCGAGCGCATCAAGAGCGGCGACATCGCGATCGACTTCCTCCGGCCGCTGGACCTGCAGCTCGCCGGCCTGTCGACCTACCTCGGGAGCCGGTTGTTCACCCTGCTCCCCCGCGGCCTGCCCACCCTGACGGTCGGGCTGCTGACGACCGGCCTCGCCCTGCCCGCGGGGGCCACGCCCTACCTCCTCGGTGCCGTCAGCGTGCTGCTGGCGATGAGCCTGTCCTACCTCGCGGTCTACGCCCTGAGCATGAGCGCGCTGTGGCTCGTCGACATCCGGGGTCTCCAGGTGAGCTACATGATCGTCGCCAGCTTCTTCTGCGGCCTCTACATCCCGGTGGGCATCTTCCCGGGCTGGTTGGAGGCGGTCGCCCGTCTCACCCCCTTCCCCTCGATGCTCATGACCCCGATCGACGTCCTCTCCGGGTATGCGGCCGGCCCCGACGCCCTGCGCCTCGTCGGGATGCAGGTCGGCTGGGTCGTGGCGGTCGGCCTCCTCGGCCACGTGCTCACCCGGGCCGGGCGACGCCACCTGGAGGTGCAGGGTGGCTGAGGCGAGCACGCTCCGGGCCGACCTGCCGGCATACCGCGCCGTCCTGGCCTCCCGCATCCGGGCCCAGCGGTCCTACTCCACGTCCTTCCGGCTCGACCTCGCCGGTGCCGGGCTCATCACGCTCATCGAGTTCGCCGAGGTGTGGGTGATCTTCCACCAGGTCGACGCCATCGGGGGCCTGACCCTCGCCTCGGTCATGCTCGTCTTCGGCCTGGCCGAGATCTCCTTCAGCCTCGCCGACCTCCTCGTGGGGCACTGCGACCGGATGCCGACCTACGTCCGGGCGGGCACCCTCGACGTCTTCTACCTGCGCCCCCAGCCGGTGCTCCTGCAGCTCATGACCAGCGACCTCGACCTGCGACGGCTGGCCCGGGTGCTCGGTGGCGTCGCCATCCTCGTCGTCGGGCTGCTGGTGAGCGGCGTGTCCTGGACGCCGGAGAAGGTGCTGCTCCTGGCGATCACCATCCCTGCCGCCACGGCGATCTACGCGGGGATGTTCATCGCGGCGGCGGGGCTGCAGTTCTTCCTCATCAACGGCGCGGAGACGACCAACGCCTTCGTCTACGGCGGACGGTATGCCGCGAGCCAGCCCGCCGCGGTCTGGCCCCGGTCGCTGGTGCTCGTCTTCGGTCTGGTCTTCCCCGTCGTCTTCACCGGCTACCTCCCCGCCCTGGCGCTGCTGGACCTGCCCGTGCCCTTCGGGGCGCCGTCGTGGGTGGCGTGGCTGACACCGGTCGCCGCGGTGTGGACGTGGGGGCTCGCGCTCGGCTGCTGGCGGATGGGCACCCGGCACTACCAAGGAGCAGGCGGATGAACGAGCAGCCCGTCGTGGCCGTCGAGGGCCTGACCCGTGACTTCGTCGTGCGCTCGCGCGGGCACCGGCTGCGCGGTCGCCGCGTCCGCGCCGTCGACGACCTCGACTTCACCATCCGCCCCGGTGAGGCGGTGGGCTACATCGGCGCCAACGGCGCCGGCAAGTCCACGACGATCAAGATGCTCGCCGGGATCCTCGTGCCGAGCCAGGGTGAGGTCCGCACGTGCGGGCTGCGGCCGGTCCAGGACCGCCGGGCGCTGGCCCGGCGCATCGGTGTCGTCTTCGGCCAGCGCTCCCAGCTGTGGTGGGACCTGCCGGTCGCCGAGTCGTTCCGGATCCTCGCGGCCGTCCACCACCTGGACCGGCCGACCGAGCGGGCGCGCACCGCCGAGCTCGTCGAGCGGCTCGAGATGGGGTCCTACCTCGACACGCCGGTGCGCCAGCTCTCCCTCGGTCAACGGATGCGGGCCGAGGTCGCCGCCGCCCTGCTCCACTCCCCCGCGCTCGTCATCCTCGACGAGCCCACCATTGGGTTGGACGTGCTCTCCAAGCAGCGGCTGCGGGAGTTCCTCATCGAGCAGCGCCGGGAGCACGGGACGACCCTCATGCTCACCACGCACGACATGGGCGACGTCGAGCGGCTCTGCGGGCGGGTGCTCGTCATCGACGACGGACGGCTCGCCTACGACGGGTCGCTGGCCGGGCTCTCCCGCACCGTCGGCGCCCGACGGGTGCTCGTCGTCGACCTGGAGCGACCGACCGAGCCGCTCACCGGCATACCCGCGACGCAACACCTCGGTAGCGAGGCGCAAGGCCTGCAGCAGCGCCTGGCCTTCGACCCCGAGCAGACCACGGCGGCGGCGGTGCTCGCCGCCGTGTCGCGGCGGAGTGAGGTGCGCGACCTGGCGATCGAGGAGCCCGACGTCGAGGACGTCGTCCGCCGGATCTACGCCGCGCGCCGCTGAGCCCCGCGCCCGGGCGATAGGCTCTCGCCGTCCTCGCCAGAGTCGCGCGCCCCAGGAGGCCGGGTGGTCCCGCACCGTGATGCTCCCCCAGCACCGAGCCGCGGCGAGGGCGCGCTCTTCTGGGGTCTTGTCTCACTCTTCTTCTGCGTCGTCCCGGTCGTCGGCGACCTCGTCGCCGTCCCTGCCGGTATCGCGGCCGTGGTGCTGGGGCTGCGGGGCTTCCTGCGCCAGGATCTCGTCGGCAGCTCGTGGCGGTTCGTGCTCGGTGCGGCCTGCGGGTTGCTGTCCCTCTTCGTGACCTTCCTCATGCTCGCCGCGCTCGCCACCCCTGGGTGAGACCACCCCTCTGATGGACCCGTGCTGTTCACGCCATCGGGCTGGAGCGCATCGGCGGTGTCAAGGTCCACGACGTCGACGCCGCCGTCGCCGCTGCCGGGGACCTGGGCGCCGAGGTATCGGGCACCACCACGACCTTCGAGGTCACCACGCGAGACTGAGTCATGACACCCTTCGTATGCTGGGGGGCGTGAGAACGGCCCCCCGAACCGGTGTGAGGAGCTGGCCACCGGCCACGCGCCCGGCTCCGTGGGGCGTGTGGCGGCGGGTGATGGTCCTTGCCGCCCTGGTCATCGGCCTGGTGCTGATGCATGGGCTCGGGCTGGGCCACGGCACGTCGGGGCTGACCCACGTCGCGTCCGCACCGGCGGCCGCGCACGCGACGCACCAGCCGGCACCGTCACCGCACGAGTCCCCGGCCCACCCTCGGTCGCCGTCCGGAGATCACCGGGATGACTCCGGGCACCACGACTGGGCCCAGATGTGCGTGGCCGTCCTCACCGTGGTCGCCCTCGCAGCCCTCGCCGTCCAGCGCTTCCGGGGCGACCGCAGGCGACGGGCCCGGCGTCCCCAGCACCGCGGCATACCCGCCCTCGCCCGGACCTCCCGACCCCGTGACCAGCCCGATCTCCACCAGCTGTGCGTGATGCGGACGTAGGAGACGCGATGGTCGGGGAACACGCCCCGACCGACGCACGTCTCCCTACCCCCACACACGAAAGACGAGATCTGATGACGCGTTTCACCCCTGCCTTCGGCATGCCCGGACTGGCCCTGGCCGCACTCCTGTCGGTGACGGCCTGCGGTGGCGAGGCCGACCACAACGACGCGGACGTGGAGTTCGCGACCGGGATGATCCCGCACCATGAGCAGGCGGTCACGATGGCGGACCTGGCCCTGGAGCAGGGCGGGCCCGAGGTCGAGACCCTGGCCGAGGAGATCCAGGCGGCTCAGGGCCCGGAGATCGAGACCATGACCGGGTGGCTCGAGTCCTGGGGCGAAGAGGTGCCCGAGGACATGGACCACATGGAGATGGACGGCATGGACCACTCGGGCATGGACGGCATGATGACCCCCGAGCAGATGGAGGATCTGGAGTCCGCCGAGGGTGGCGAGTTCGACACCCTGTGGTTGGAGATGATGATCGAGCACCACGAGGGCGCGATCGCCATGTCGGAGGATCAGGTGGCCGACGGGCAGAACGCCGACGCCATCGGGCTCGCCGAGGACATCGCCGAGGCCCAGCAGGCCGAGATCACGCAGATGCAGGAGATGCTCCGGACGGACGGCTGACAGCCGGCCCACGCCGCGCTGACGAGATGACGAAACCCCCGGGCCGAGGGCCCGGGGGTTTCGTCCTGTCCTGCGTCGAGGACGCTGTGTCCGGAGGGGGACTTGAACCCCCACGCCCGTTAAGGGCACTAGCACCTCAAGCTAGCGCGTCTGCCATTCCGCCACCCGGACAGGTGATGTTGCGAGCACTTGTGGGAAGTGCGCAACGACCGACAACATTAGCACGCTCAGGAGGGTGGATCACGCCACTCCGGGGGGTCGGCCGGATGCAGCGCTGGATCGTCGTGCGCGAAGGTGCGGACCGGCCCCGCAGCGGTCCTGGGCCCCTCGAACCTCACCGTCACCACGCCGCGACCGCTCCCCCACACCCAGCCCGCGCCGTGCTCGTCGTGCAGCACGTCCTGACCGGTGCGCCAGCCCGGCAGGAGGCGCCCGGCGACGGCCCGGGGCTCCTCACCGACCTCGGTCGCATCGATGCTCCCCGGCTCGTCGCCGCTCCCTGCGCCCTGCAGGTCGTCGTCGATCTCCGGGAGCCCCACGGCGTCCGGCAGCTCGATCTGGCCCAGGAGGGGGTATGCCGTGTCCAGGGTCAGCTCCTCCTGCGCGTGGGCGGTCAACCCCGCGACGCCCAGCCCGAGCAGGCGCAGCCCGGACGTGACGTCGACCGAGCGGAGCAGCCGACGGCCCTCGCGCAGGATGACGCCGGGGTCGCCGGTGGCGAAGGGCAGCGTGCCCGACCTCGTCTGGGTCGTGAAGTCGTGCTGGCGCGCCTTGACGGTGATGGTGCGGGCGAAGACCCCGGCCTTCTCGAGCCGTCGCGCCAAGCCCTGCGACATCCGCCCCAGCTCGGTCTCCAGCTCGCCCCGGTCGACGACATCGCTCTCGAAGGTCTCCTCGACCGAGATCGACTTGGCCTCCCGCTCCACGACGACCGGCCGGTCGTCCTCGGCGCGCGCCAACCGGTGCAGGGCGGCGCCCTGGGCGGTGCCGAAGATCGAGACGAGGTCGGCCTCGGACATGCGGGCGAGGTCGGCGACGGTATCGACGCCGAAGCTGTGCAGCCGGGCGCCCGTGGCCGGGCCGATGCCGGGGATCGCCCGCACCGACAGCGCGTGGAGGACCGCCAGCTCGTGCCCGGGGCGCACCACGGTGACGCCGGCGGGCTTGTTCATCTCGCTGGCCAGCTTGGCCATCATCTTGCTCGGGGCGAGACCGATCGACGCGGTGAGCCCACCGGTCGCCTCGGTGATCTCGGTCAGCAGCCCGCCGCACCACCTCTCGAGATCACCGTCGTCCCACCCGAGGGGGCCCGCCGGCGGCGTGAGGTCGACATACGCCTCGTCCACCGAGACCTGCTCCACGAGGGGCGAGCGCTCGCGCAGGAGCCCCATGACGACCTCCGAGGACGCGCGGTAGGCGGCATACCGCCCGGACAGGAAGGCCGTCCCGGCCGGGCACCGGCGCCGGGCCTCGATGGTCGGCATCGCCGAGCGGGCACCGAAGCGGCGCGCCTCGTAGGACGCGGTGGCGACGACGCCACGGCCCCCGAGGCCACCGACGATGACCGGCCGCCCCCGCAGCGAGGGCTTGTCGCGCTGCTCCACCGCGGCGAAGAACGCGTCGAGGTCGAGGTGCATGATGCACCGACGCTCCTCGCTCGCCATGGCGCCCACTGTGCCACGCGGCACCGACAGCCGACGCCACCGCGTGCGTGGCCGACCGTGCTCGGGTTAGGTTCGAGCCATGAGTCTCGCGCGCACCCCCGCACCCCACCCGATCGACATCCTCCCGGCGGCACCGGCCGAGCTGACCGTGACCAGCGAGGACTTCACCGACGGTGCTCCGCTGCCGGAGTCGGCCGGCTACGGCCAGGGCAACACCTCGCCGCAGCTGTCGTGGTCGGGGGCCCCGGAGGGCACGAAGTCCTTCCTCCTCGTCTGCCACGACCCGGACGCCCCGGTCGTCGGTGGCTTCTCGCACTGGGCGATCGTCGGCCTGCCCGCCGACGTCACCTCGCTGGCCGCCGGTGCCGGGGAGTACGGCGAGCAGCACGGAGACGGCGCCATCACGCTGGCCAACGACTTCGGCACCCGTGACTGGGGCGGCTGCGCCCCGCCGGACGGCGACGTGCCGCACCGCTACGTCTTCACCCTCTGGGCGCTGGACACCGACAACACCGGGATCGATGCGTCCAGCTCCATCGCCAAGGCGCAGTTCACCACCCTGGGCAACGTGCTGGCCCGCGGCTCGATCACCGGCACCTACCAGCTGTGACCCTCGACTGGTCCCCGGCACTGGACCGCTCCGACCTGCTCGCCGAGCCCGTCCGTCGTGCCCTGGAGTTGATGGCCGGGAGCGGTGTCGACGTCACCCGCATCGAGGTGGCCGAGATCGACCCCGACCAGGCCGACACCGCGGTGCTCGTGGAGTCGATGTCGTGGGACCTGCGCGACATGGCCAACTGCATCGTCATCTCCGGCTCCCGCGCCGGTGAGGAGCGCGTGTGCGCGGCGCTGGTGCTCGGGCATACCCGCGCCGACGTCAACACGGTGATCCGCAAGCGGCTGGACGTGCGCAAGTGCTCCTTCATGTCGATGGAGGACGCTGTCGCGCGCACCGGCATGGAGTATGGCGGCATCACGCCGCTCGGGCTGCCGCAGGACTGGCCCGTGCTCGTCGACTCCCGCGTGCTGGAGCGCGAGGAGATCGTCATCGGGTCGGGGCTGCGCCGCAGCAAGCTCCGGCTGCCGGGGGTCATGGCGGCCGACCTGCCTTCCGTCGAGGTCGTCGAGGCCCTGGCACGCGAGACCACTGGCTGAGCGGACGGGAGCGTCCCGTAGGAGTCGGCAGATACCCCGACCTTCACGGGACGCTCCCCCAACCGCCCCCGGCCCGCGACTTCCCCGCGCGCCTCGCCGCACGGCGAGGCGCTATGCGCCACCCTGGCCCCGTGAGCCTCATCGACGACACGACACCGACCTCTCAGGCCGAGGACCGCAGCGCCTACCGCGCGGTGACGATCTTCCCGCTACTCGTGCTGCTCGCCGGGGGCCTCGGGTATGCCTTCGCCGGGCCGATCTCGGGCGGTGCGGGCCTCATCACCCCGCTGCTCGGGGTCATCATGTTCGGGATGGGGCTCACCCTCACCCTGCCCGACTTCGCGCTGGTCGCCAAGCGACCTGGGCCCGTCCTGCTGGGGGTGGCCGCGCAGTATGCCGTCATGCCCCTCGTCGGGCTGCTCGTCGTCACCGTGCTGCGCCTGCCCGCCGAGATCGCCGCCGGGGTCATCCTCGTCGGCTGCGTGCCTGGCGGCACGGCGAGCAACGTCGTGGCCTACCTCGCCCGCGCCGACACCGCCCTGTCGGTGACGATGACCTCCGTCTCGACCCTGCTGTCCCCGCTGCTCACGCCGCTGCTCACGCTGTGGCTGGTCGGTGAGCGGCTGCCGGTCGACGGTTGGGGCATGGCCCGCACGATCGTCGTCATCGTGCTCGTACCGGTCATCCTCGGGCTCCTGGTCCGGCTGCTGCTGCCCGGGCTCGTCCGCCGGGTGCTTCCCGTCATGCCGTGGTTCTCGGTGCTCGTCATCTGCGTCGTCGTCGCGCTCGTGGTCTCCCTCTCGGCCGACCAGCTCCTCGAGGCGGGTCTGCTCGTCACCGCAGCGGTGATCCTGCACAACCTGCTGGGCCTGTCCCTCGGGTATGCCATCGGTCGGGTCACCGGCGTCGGCGAGCGGTCGGCCCGCACGATGGCGATCGAGGTGGGGATGCAGAACTCCGGCCTGGCCTCTGGGCTCGCCGCCGCCTTCTTCACACCTGTCGCGGCCCTGCCCGGCGCAGTCTTCTCCGTCTGGCACAACCTCTCCGGTGCCGTGCTCGCCGGCTTCTTCCGCCGCCGCGACGCGCGGACGGCTCAAGCCCGTTCGTAACGGTCCACGGTGGTGACGTAGGTCACCTCGACGTCGGTGTCCTGGGCGGCGCCGGGGAAGTGCACCGAGATCGCCTGTGCCACGGCGTCGTCGATCTGCGCGCTCCTGCGGCGTGCCCTCGAGGTAGTAGGACCGGGTCCGCACCTGCAGGCGCAGGTCTACGAGCGGCACGATGTCGGTCCACCGCACGACCTCCCGGTGGCGCGGCCCGAAGGGTCCGCCAGGCTCCAGCGCGGCGACCCCACCGGCAGGCTCGGGGCGCCACGCACGCAGACTCGCGTGCATGGCCCGCTCGAGGTCGGTCATCCACGCTGTCTCGGTGTCGAACATGTTCCACACCATCCCCAACGTGCCCCCTGCACGCAGCAGACGCGCGGCCTCCCGTCCCGCGGCCTCCGCGTCGGTCCAGTGCCAGGCCTGGGCATACGTCACCGCGTCGGCACAAGCCGCAGCGAGGCCGGTGTCCTCCCCGGTCCCGGCGACCACCCGCAGACCCGGCACGGATCGCGTGAGGCTCGCGCGCATGTCCGCGGACGGCTCGACGGCGACGACGCGATGACCGCGCGCCAGCAACGCCCTGGTGAGCTTGCCCGTGCCCGCCCCGACGTCCACGACGTCGCTGCCCGACCCCGGCGCGAGCACCGACACGGCCTCCGGCGGGTAGCCGGGACGCAGCCGGTCGTAGTCCGCACCGCCCTCGGCGAAGGCCTCTGACGGTGGGACGGTCGGCGTCTGGCACGAGACCGACGCTACCGTCCCGCATCGCTCCCGGCGCTCAGCGCGCTCGCACGGCCCAGAACGCCACGGCGGAGGCGGCGGCGACGTTGAGGCTGTCCACTCCCCCGCCCATCGGGATGCGGACGACCAGGTCGGCGGCGTCGACGGTCTGCCGCGAGAGCCCGTCTCCTTCGGTGCCCAGGACGAGCGCCAGGCGCTCCGGTGCACGACGCTCCAGCTCCTCCAGGCTCACCGCGTCATCGCTCAGCGCGAGGGCGGCGACGGTGAAGCCGAGGCCACGCAACATCTCCACCCCGTGGGGCCAGGGGTCGATCCGCGTCCACGGCACCTGGAAGACCGTGCCCATCGACACGCGCACGCTGCGGCGGTAGAGCGGGTCCGCGCACCGCGGCGTGACGAGCACGGCGTCCACCCCCAGAGCCGCTGCGGACCGGAAGGCGGCCCCGACGTTGGTGTGGTCGACGATGTCCTCGAGCACCGCCACCCGACGCGCGCCGGCCACGACCGACTCGACGGAGGGCATCGTCGGGCGGTGCATGGCGGCGATGGCGCCCCGGTGCAGGTGGAAGCCGGTCATCTCCTCGATGACGCCCGCGCTGCCGACATACACCGGTATGCCGTCCGCCAGCGCCGGCGCGACGAGGCCGGTGAGCTCGCTCGCCCAGCGCGGGGTGAGCAGCAGCGAGCGCATCCGGTGGCCCGCGGCGAGGGCCCGGCGGATGACCTTGTCGGACTCGGCGAGGTAGAGCCCCTCAGCGGGCTCCAGCACCCGGCGCAGCGCCACATCGGTGAGCTGGAAGTAGTCGCGCACCCGCTCATCGCGCGGGTCCTCGATCCACTGCACCCCGTCGGGCAGCCCCTCAGGGGCCCCGGTCGTCCCGGCACTCACGTGAGGAGCAGGTTGACGATGGCGATGGTGCCGATGACGACGATGACGCCGCGCAGCACCACCGGCGGCAGCCGGCGCCCCACCCTGGCGCCGACGACCCCGCCGACGAGCGAGCCGATGCTGATGAGCAGCACGACCATCCAGTCGACGAGCTCCGGCGCGACGACGAGGAAGACGATGGCGGCGACGAGGTTGGCGATGGTGGCGAGGACATTCTTGATGCCGTTGATCTGCTGCAGGCCCAACGGCAGCAGGATGCTCATGATGCCGAGCAGCAGCACCCCCTGCGCGGCCCCGAAGTAGCCGCCGTAGACCCCGGCCAGCAGGATCCCGACGATGAGCGCGACCCAGCGACCGGGCGTGATGCGGTCGGCGTGCTGGCTGGCCGCCCACCGCTGCAGCCGGGGCCCGAAGATCACGAGCAGCAGCGCGACGAGGATGAGCACCGGCACGATGGTCTCGAAGGCCGCCGGCGGGAGCACGAGCAGCAGCAGCGCCCCGATGACGGACCCGACCAGGCTGGCCGGGCCCAGTCGCCGCAGCATCGGCCCGAGGGACCTCAGCTCGTGCCGGTAGCCCCAGGTACCGGTGAGACCCCCCGGCACGAGGCCCAGGGAGTTGGACACGTTGGCCGAGACGGGGGCATACCCGAAGAGCAGCAGTGTGGGGAAGGTGACGAGCGTCCCGGACCCCACGATGGTGTTGATCGTGCCGGCGGCCAGGCCGGCCAGGATGATGGCGACGACCTCGAGGGCGCTCACGCGGGCGTGGCCGGGGCGCGCGGGTCGGCGGCGCGGGCGGCCCAGCGCTCGCCGTGGCGATCGACGACCAGGGGTATGCCGAAGGTCTCCGAGAGGTTCTCCGCCGTCAGCGTGAGCTCGAGGGGTCCGGCGGCGACGACGCGCCCCTCGCGCAGCATGAGGATGTCGGTGAAGCCGGGCGGGATCTCCTCGACGTGGTGCGTGACGAGCACCAGCGCCGGTGCGTCGAGGTCCTGGGCGAGCACGCTGAGGCGCCCCACGAGGTCCTCGCGGCCCCTCAGGTCCAGCCCGGCGGCCGGTTCGTCGAGCAGCATGAGCTCGGGGTCGGTCATGAGGGCGCGGGCGATCTGCACGCGCTTGCGCTCACCCTCCGACAGCGTGCCGAAGCGTCGCGTGGCGAGGTGCGCGACCCCCAGCGCCTCCAGCAGGTCGGCGGCGCGCTCGTCGTCGGTCGCGTCATACTCCTCGCGCCACCGGCCGACGACGCCGTAGGCCGCCGTCACGACGACGTCACTGACGCGCTCCTCGTCGGGGATCCGGTCGGCGACCGCGGCGCTGGACACCCCGATGCGCGGGCGCAGCTCGAAGACGTCGACGGCACCCAGCACCTCACCCAGGACGCCGGCGACACCCGTCGTGGGGTGCATGCGCCCGGACGCCAGCTGCAGGAGGGTGGTCTTGCCCGCGCCGTTGGGGCCGATGACGACCCAGCGCTCACCCTCCTCGACCGACCAGTCGACGCCGCTGAGCAGGTCGGTCGTGCCGCGCCGCACACCGACACCGGCGAATTCGAGGACATCGCTCATGGCGGGCCACTCTAGTCGGGACGTCGGTGTCTACCATCGCCCCCATGCCTGATCACGAGCTCCCGGCGAGCGTGCGCGTGGCGCTGTGGGCGACGGCGGCCTTCGCGGGCCGCGCGGACGTCGCCACGGTCGCCGCCCGCGCGCTGCCGGACGTCGACCACGTGGAGGGGCTCATCGAGCCGTTGGCGATGTGGCAGAGCCTGGGTGAGCGCGCCGTCCTCGTCGCCCTCCCCCGGCCCGGGGACCTCACCGGTATGCCGCAGGGCTCGGCCGAGCTGCGCGCGGAGGCGAGCGAGGCCGCCGAGTGCGTCTTCATCCCGGGCCTGGGGGGCGCGCTGGTGCCCAGCCTGGAGGAGTTCGGGCCCGAGGGCGACCGCGGCTGGTCGGCACGGTGGACGCTGCACCAGGCCGATCCCTTCCCCACCCACCGCGTGGAGGCGCTGGACCTGGGGCAGGTGGAGCTGGGCCTGCGCACCGAGCTCGCGACGCACACCGAGGCCCTGGTCGCGGCCGGTGGCGCCCCTTTCGGCGCGGCTGCCGACGGGCGGTTGGCCGGGCTCCGCTCGGCCTCGCAGGCCCAGCCGTGGGGGCTGCCAACGGGGCTGCCGGGGCGGGCTGAGCGGCTCATCGCCCTGGCCGCGACGGTGCTGACCCTGGCCGACGCCGGCCTCGACCCGGCCCTGGAGTCCGTGGACCTGGCGACCACCAGCGCCCGCAGCCAGACGCTGCGCTGGCTGCAGGCCGTGGCCTCCACGGCCCTCGCGGACGCCACCAACACCGCGGTCTTGCACCTCGCGGGCTGGCGCTGAGGTCGAGCGCCTCAGTCCACGACGGACAGCAGGGCCTCGCAGGCCTCCGCGCACTCGCGGCAGGCCTGCGCGCACGCCTGGCAGTGGTCCATGTCGTGCCCGCCGCACTCGTCGGCGCACTCGCGGCACACCGCGATGCAGGCGCGCACGATCTCCTCCCAGCTGTCCCCGTTGGGGCCCGGGCGGGAGAGGATGTCGGCGGTGGTGCGGCAGATCGCGGCGCACTGGTTGCACAGGTCGATGCAGCGCACCATCTCGCCCGGGTGGTCACCCCGCAGGCAGGCGTCCGCGCAGGACGCGCACGTGCTGGCGCAGGCGGACGCCGCGTCGATGGCGGCCCGCAGCTGGGCGAGGTCGAAGGTGTCGCGGTCGGGGTGCATTCTGAGGATGTCGGTCATCCTGGCACCGTAGGACCCCGCGCGCGGCCCCGCGACCCGAAGCCGTGGGACGGCTCAGCGCGGCTCCGGCAGGTCGGGTGCCCGGCCCTCGAGCACCGCGCGGTAGACCTCGACCGTCCGCTGCGCCACGGTCGTCCAGCTGAACTGCTCGACCGCACGCACCCGGCCCGCCTCACCGCGACGCCGGGCCTCCTGCGGGTCCGAGCACGCCTCGACCAGCGCGCGGCCCAGGTCGGCGACGAAGGCGTCCTCGTCGACCGGGGTGCCGGTGCCGTCCTGGACCTGCTCGATCGGCACGAGCCAGCCCGTCTCGCCGTCCACGACGACCTCGGGTATGCCTCCGGTCGCCGTCGCGACGACCGCGGCACCGCAGGCCATCGCCTCGAGGTTGACGATGCCCAGGGGCTCGTAGACCGACGGGCACATGAAGACGGTGGCGTGGGAGAGGACGGCGATGACCTTGGCGCGCGGCAGCATCTCATCGATCCACACCACGGGTGCCGCCTGCTCACCGCGGTCCTCGCGCAGCTGGTCGACGAGACCGATGACCTCGGCCTTGATCTCCTCGGTGTCGGGCGCGCCCGCCAGGAGCACGACCTGCACGTCGTCGTCGAGCGCGCGCAGCGCTTTGAGGAGGAAGGGCAGCCCCTTCTGCCGGGTGATGCGGCCCAGGAAGACCACCGTGCGCGCCTGCGGGTCCAGCCCCTGGGACCGGACGAACTCCGCAGCCTCCGCCGAGGTGTCCCGCTGCCACAGGTCGGCGTCGATGCCGTTGTGCACGATGTGGACCCGATCCGGGTCGACGGTCGGGTAGGCCGCGAGGATGTCCCGGCGCATCCCGGCGGAGACCGCGATGATCCCGGCCGCGCCCTCGTAGGAGACCTTCTCCGCCATGGAGGAGACGGCATACCCTCCCCCGAGCTGCTCGGCCTTCCACGGGCGCAACGGCTCCAGGCTGTGGGCGCTGACCACGTGCGGGATCTGCGCCAGCGCGCCCCCGAGGTGCCCGCCGAGGTTGGCGTACCACGTATGGCTGTGCACCAGGTCGGCGCCGCCGTCGGCGACGTCGCGCGCCATGAGCAGATCGACCCCGAGGGTGCGCAGAGCACCGTTGGCGTCGGCGAGATCCTCGGGGACGGCATACCCGGTCGTGCCCGGCTCGTCCTCCGGCTCGTCGAAGGCGCGGACCTGCACCTCCATCTCCTCGATCGCTCGCAGCGCCCGGGTGAGCTCGGCGACGTGGACGCCCGCTCCCCCGTAGATGTTGGGTGGGTACTCGCGGGTCAGGATGTCGATGCGCACCCTCTTAACGTAGCCCCTGGCCCCTCCCCTCGCCATGGGTTGACGTTGCGTCTAGGTTGGTCCCATGGCAGCGCAACGAGGCACTCGGCTGAAGGTTCTGGCGATCGTCCTGGCTGGTGGGGAGGGGAAGCGACTCATGCCGCTGACGGCCGACCGCGCCAAGCCGGCCGTCCCCTTCGGCGGGATCTACCGGCTCATCGACTTCGCCCTGTCCAACATCGTCAACTCCGGCTATCTCAAGATCGTCGTCCTCACGCAGTACAAGTCCCACAGCCTGGACGCCCACATCACCAAGACCTGGCGTATGTCGACCCTGCTCGGCAACTACGTCGCTCCGGTCCCGGCCCAGCAGCGTCTGGGCAAGAGCTGGTTCTCGGGGTCGGCGGACGCGATCTACCAGAGCCTCAACCTCGTGCACGACGAGCGTCCCGACATCGTCGTCGTCGTGGGGGCCGACCACGTCTACCGCATGGACTTCGCCCAGATGGTGGAGCAGCACGTCGAGACCGGCGCCGCCTGCACCGTCGCCGCGATCCGTCAGCCGATCAGCCTCGCCGACCAGTTCGGGGTCATCGACGTCCAGCCGCAGGACCCCCGGCGCATCCGCGAGTTCCTCGAGAAGCCGAGCGACCCCCAGGGCCTGCCCGACTCCCCCGAGGAGGTGCTGGCCTCCATGGGCAACTACGTCTTCACCGCCGACGCGCTCGAGGCGGCCGTCCGGATGGACGCGCAGAACGAGGGGTCCAAGCACGACATGGGTGGCGACATCGTCCCCGCCTTCGTCGACAAGGACGACGCCTGGGTCTACGACTTCAAGGACAACGAGATCGCCGGGGCGACCGACCGGGACCGCGGCTACTGGCGCGACGTCGGCACCCTCGACTCCTACTACGACGCCCAGATGGACCTCATCTCGGTCCACCCGGTGTTCAACCTCTACAACGGCGCCTGGCCGATCTACACCAACTACGGACCGCAACCCCCGGCGAAGTTCGTGCACGGATCGGGTGACCGTGTCGGGCACGCCGTCAACTCCGCGGTCTCACCGGGATGCGTCATCTCCGGCGCAACCGTGACCGACTCGGTGCTCTCCCCGAGGGTGATGGTGCACAGCTTCAGCCACGTCACCGGCTCGGTCCTCATGGACGGCGTGGACATCGGGCGGTCCTGCCAGGTGCACCGGGCGATCATCGACAAGGGCGTCCAGGTGCCCTCGGGGGTCCACATCGGCGTCGACCACGACCACGACCGCGCCCGCGGCTTCACCGTCACCGACTCTGGCATCGTCGTCGTCGGCAAGGGCACGGTCATCACCGAGTGAGGATGCCGCCGCTGCCGGCCAGCACGTCGGCGGCGGGTGACCGGCTCAGAAGCCGGTGGCGTGGAAGCCGCCGTCCACGTGGACGATCTCGCCCGTGGTCGCCGGGAACCAGTCGGAGAGCAGCGCCACGCAGGCCTGCGCCGCGGGCACCGGGTCCTTGACGTCCCAGCCCAGCGGCGAGTGCTCGCTCCACCGGGCGAACTGCTCGAACTCCGGGATCGACTTGGCCGCCGTCGTCGAGATGGGGCCCGCCGACACGAGGTTGGACCGGATGCCCTTGGGCCCGAGATCGCGGGCGAGGTAGCGGCTGGTGGCCTCGAAGGCCGCCTTGGAGACACCCATCCAGTCGTAGACCGGCCACGCGTACTGCGCGTCGAAGGTGAGCCCGACGACGGCTCCCCCCTCCCTCATCCGCGGCAGCGCGGCCACGGCCAGGGACTTGAGCGAGAAGGCGCTCACCTGCATCGCCGTCGCGACGTCCTCCCACTGCGCCCCGAGGAAGTTGAAGGCGCCCTGGGGGGCGAAGCCGATCGAGTGCAGCACCCCGTCGAGGTGGTCGACGTGCTCGCCCACGCGCTCCGCGAGGGAGTCGAGGTGCTCGGTGTTCTGCACGTCCAGCTCGAGGACGGGCGCCGGCTTCGGCAGCCGCCGCGCGATCGTCTGGGTGATCCTCATCGTCCGCCCGAAGGAGGTCAGCACCACCTCGGCACCCTGCTCCTGGGCCAGCCGGGCCACGTGGAAGGCGATGGAACTGTCCATGAGGACACCCGTGATCAGAAGTTTCTTTCCCTCGAGGAGCATGGGGGAACTCTAATGCGTTCCCCCGCCGGGGTGAGGCCGCTGCGCGGTCGTGTCGCTCAGTGGCCCATCCCGAGGCCACCGTCGACGGGGATCACCGCGCCGCTGATGTAGCCCGCGTCGGGGCCGGCGAGGAAGCGCACGACCCCGGCGACCTCCTCGGGCCGGGCGAAGCGACCCGAGGGGATGCCCGCGAGGTAGGCGGTGCGGCGGTCCTGCGGCAGCTGCTCGGTCATCTCGGTCTCGATGAAGCCGGGAGCGACGACGTTGGCGGTGATGCCACGACCGCCGAGCTCGCGGGTGATCGACCGGGCCAGCCCGACGAGCGCCGCCTTGGACGCGGCGTAGTTGGTCTGCCCTGGCGAGCCGTAGAGCCCCACCACCGAGGAGATGAGGATGATCCGCCCGGCCCGGGCGCGGATCATGCCCTTGGAGGCCCGCCGCGCGCAGCGGAAGGCGCCGGTGAGGTTCGTGTCGAGGACGGCGTCGAACTCCTCGTCGGTCATCCGCATGAGCAGGGTGTCCTTGGTGATCCCGGCGTTGGCGACGAGCACCTCCACCGGGCGGCCGAGGATCTGCTCCGCCTCGGTGAAGGCGGCGTCCACGCTGGCCGAGTCGGTCACGTCGCAGCGCACGCCGCGCAGCCCCTCGGGCGGCTCGCCGCTGCGATGGGTGATGACGACGTCGTCGCCGGCGTCGGCGAAGGCGCGGGCGATGGCCAGGCCGATGCCGCGGTTGCCGCCGGTCACGAGCACGGCGGCCGAGGGTGCAGGAGCGGAAGGGGTGCTGGGATTCGTCACGGGGCCACCGTAGCCGTATCGTGGAAACGTGCCCACCTCCTCCGCCCCCCGTGCCGGAGCGCGTCGCCCCGCGCAGGCGGTGACGAGCGCGCGCCGCTCGGTCGAGGAGGACCGTCGCCGTCGGATGTGGCAGTACCTCACGGCCATGGGGATCCGCACCGCCTCGTTCCCGATCGCGGTCTGGGCGTTCACCACGCAGCGGTATGCCATCGCCTGGGTCGCCGTCGCCCTCGCCGTCGTGATCCCCGCCTTCGCGGTCATGGTCGCCAACGCCGTGGACCAGCGCCGGGGCCCCGCCACCACTCCCCAGGCGCCCACGCGGGGCCTGGGGACCGGCCCCGCGACGTCCACGCCCACCGACGGCTCGCGCAGCGGCGCGGTCATCTCCGGCACCGTGGTGAGCGACCGGCATACCCCGAACGGCCCCGACGCGTCGTGACCCCCGCTCCTGCCGAGCTGATCTGCAGCGCCAAGGCGTGCCGTCGGCAGGCGGAGAGTGCCGTCATCTGGCGCAACCCGACCCTGCACACCGCAGACCGGCGCAAGGTCTGGCTGGCCTGCGCAGACCACCGCGACCACCTGCGCGACTTCGTCCAGCTGCGGGGGTTCCTCCTCGAGGTCATCGCTGTCGAGGAGCTCACCGAGGCGGACGGCTGAGGTGTGGCAGGTCCTGCGCCGGCCGCGATGGCTCGGCTATCTCGCGCTCGCCGTCGTCTTCGCGGTGACCACGGCCGGCCTCGGTCTGTGGCAGTGGAACCGGCACGAGGACAGGGTGGAGCGACGGGCGGTCGTCGAGGCCAACTACGGCGGGGCGCCGGTGCCGATCGACGGGGTGCTGGGGACGGACACCCCGCCGCAGGAGGGCGAGCGGTGGAGCCGCGTCGAGGTGACCGGCCGCTATCTCCCCGAGGAGCAGCACCTCGTCCGCAACCGCCCGTACGCAGGGGTCTATGGCTACGAGGTCGTGGTGCCGCTGGAGCTGGCGGACGGCACCGCCGTCGCGGTCGACCGGGGCTGGGTGCGCAACGCCCCGACGGCCGAGCAGCTGCCCGAGGTGCCCGACGCGCCGACGGGTGAGGTCACGGTGACCGGGTGGGTGCAGCCCTCGGAGCCCTCCCTGGGCCGGGAGCCGGTGGAGGGCCAGCTCGCCTCGATCAGCATCGAGGACCTGACCCGCGCCACCTCGCTCGACCTACGCGCGGGCTATCTCGTGCTCCAGTCGGAGGCGCCCGCGCCGCCGACGCGGCCCACCCCGCTGGCTGCGCCCGACACGGGCCTCGGCTCGCACCTCGCCTACGCGTTGCAGTGGTGGCTCACCGTGCCCGTCGGTCTGGTCCTGGTGCTCGTCATGGCGCGTCGCGAGGCGCAGGACGAGGGACTGGCGTCCACCCCGGACGCGCCCACCGGGAGACCCGGTCGGCCGCCCGGTCCACGCAAGCCTCGCAAGGTGCGCATCTGGGACGAGGAGGACGGCTGATCCTCGTGCGCCTGAGGCGCGTCGGCCCTCAGTCGCGGAACTGCGTGCGGTAGAGCGCGGCGTAGAGGCCACCCTCGGCGAGCAGCTCCTGATGGGTTCCTCGCTGGACGATCTCGCCGCGCTCGAGCACGAGGATCTGGTCGGCGTCGCGCACCGTCGACAGCCGGTGGGCGATGACGAGGGAGGTCCTGCCGGAGAGCGCCTCGTCGAGAGCGCGCTGCACGGCCGCCTCGGACTCGCTGTCGAGGTGGGCGGTGGCCTCGTCGAGCACGACGACCGCCGGTGACTTCAGCAGCAGTCGGGCGATGGCCAGACGCTGCTTCTCCCCGCCGGAGAGCCGGTGTCCCCGGTCGCCGACGACGGTGTCCAGCCCGCCGGGCAGGCGACGCACGAGGTCGGCGATCCTGGCCCCTTCCAGCGCCCGCCAGATCTGGGCGTCGTCCGCCTCGGGCCGGGCATAGAGCAGGTTGGCGCGCACGGTGTCGTTGAACATGTGCGCCTCCTGGGTCACGACGCCCACGGTCTCGCGCAGCGAGTCGAGCGAGGCTTCCCGCAGGTCCACCCCCCCGATGCGGACCGTGCCGGCCGACGGGTCGTAGAGCCGGCTCACCAGCGTCGTCAAGGTCGACTTGCCCGCACCCGACGGGCCGACCAGAGCCACCATCGACCCTGCGGGCACCTCGGCGCTGACGTCGGCCAGCACCCGGTGGCCGTCCGTGACCTCGGCCTCCGGTCGCTGCTCCAGGCTCGCGATCGACACCTCGTCGGCGTCGGGGTAGGAGAAGCTCACTCCGGACAGCTCCACCGACACCGGCCCGGAGGGCAGGTCGCGGGGCTCGTCGGCCTCCCGGACCAGGGGTCGCAGGTCCAGGACCTCGAAGATCCGCTCGAAGCTCACCAGGGCCGTCATGATGTCCACCCGCACGTTGGAGAGCGCGGTCAACGGTGCATACATCCGGGTCAGCAGGGTCGACATCGCGACCAGGGTGCCGGTGGTGAGCGTGCCGGCCACCACCATCACGCCACCCATGCCGTAGACGAGCGCGGTCGCGAGGGCCGCGACGAGGCCGAGCGCCGCCGTGAAGAAGACCCGGTTGACCGCGATGGAGATTCCGGAGTCGCGCACCCCGGCCGCACGCTCGGCATACTCCGCGTCCTCGGTCGCCGGGCGTCCGAAGAGGCGCACCAGCAGGGCCCCGCCGACGTTGAACCGCTCGGTCATCCGCGCCTGCATGTCGGCGTTGAGACCCATCTGGCGGCGCGTCAGGGTGGAGAGCCGGGCCCCCATGAAGCGGGCGGGCACGATGAACAACGGCACCAGGAGCAGCGCCAGCAGGGTGATCTGCCAGCTCATCGAGAAGAGTGCGACGAGGATGAGCACGAGCTGCACGAGGCTGCTGACGAAGCCGGACAGGATCGAGGTGAAGGCGGTCTGCGCCCCGATGACGTCGCTGTTGAGGCGGGAGACCAGCGCACCGGTCTGGGCGCGGGTGAAGAAGGCGATGGGCTGGCGCAGGACGTGGCTGAAGACCTCGCGGCGCAGGTTGTAGATCAGTCCTTCACCGATGCGGGAGCCGAACCACCGGCTCAGGACGGTGACGACCGCCTCGAGCACCGCCAGCGCGGCCACGACGAGCGACAGCCGGATGACGAGGTCACGGTCCCCGACGTCGACGCCGTCGTCGATGATGCGTCCGAGCAGCAGCGGCATCGCGGTGACGAGGGCCCCGGCGAGCACCGTCAGGACGAGGTAGACCGCGATCTTGGCGACGAAGGGGAGGCCGTAGGAGGCGACCCGCAGGGCCGTCTCCCGGCCGATCTTGTGGTCGGCGACATCGCGGTCCTTGGCGAAGCTGCGGAACGTCCCGCCACGCATACCGACCGTCACCGGGCCACCTTCCTGATCGCCCCTCAGGCCAGGGCGATGAGATCCTCGTAGTCGCGTCCCCAGAGGTCCTCGACGCCGTCCGGGAGCAGCAGGACCCGCTCGGGCTCGAGCGCCTGCACGGCACCCTCGTCGTGGCTGACCAGGACGACGGCACCCTCGTACGAACGCAGGGCGGCCAGCACCTCTTCCCGCGAGGCCGGGTCGAGGTTGTTGGTGGGCTCGTCGAGCAGCAGCACGTTGGCCGCCGAGACGACCAGCGTCGCCAGGGCCAGGCGCGTCTTCTCCCCGCCGGAGAGGACACCTGCCGGCTTGTCCACGTCGTCGCCGGAGAAGAGGAAGGAACCGAGCACCTTGCGGGTCTCGGTCTCGTCGAGGTCGGGCGCGGCGGACTTCATGTTCTCCAGCACGCTGCGGTTCACGTCGAGGGTCTCGTGCTCCTGCGCGTAGTAGCCCAGCTTGAGACCGTGCCCCGGCTGCACCTCCCCCGTGTCGGGGTCGTCGATCCCGGCGAGCAACCGCAGCAGGGTCGTCTTGCCGGCACCGTTGAGGCCCAGCACGACCACCCGGGAGCCGCGGTCGATCGCCAGGTCGACGTCGGTGAAGATCTCCAGGCTGCCGTAGGACCGGGACAGGCCCTCCGCGGTGAGCGGCGTCCGGCCGCAGGAGGCGGGCGTGGGGAAGCGCAGCTTGGCGACCTTGTCCGTCTGCCGCTCCCCCTCCAGCCCCGCCATCATCCGCTCGGCGCGCCGGGCCATGTTCTGCGCGGCCACGGCCTTGGTCGCCTTGGCCCGCATCTTGTCGGCCTGGGCGAGCAGGGCGGACGCCTTCTTCTCGGTGTTGGCCCGCTCACGGTGGCGCCGGCGCTCGTCGGCCTCGCGCTGGGCGAGGTAGGCCTTCCACCCCATGTTGTAGACGTCGAGGACCTGCCGGTTGGCGTCGAGGTAGAACACCTTGGTAACGACGGTCTCGATGAGGTCGACGTCGTGCGAGATGACCATGAGTCCACCGGTGTGCGCCTTGAGGTGCTCGCGCAGCCAGACCACCGAGTCGGCGTCGAGGTGGTTGGTCGGCTCGTCGAGCAGCAGCGTGTCGGCGCCGGAGAAGAGGATGCGGGCGAGCTCGATCCGTCGGCGCTGACCGCCGGAGAGCGTGCGCAGCGGCTGCCCCAGCACCCGGTCCGGCAGTCCCAGGCTGCTCGCGATGGAGGCGGCCTCGGACTCGGCGGCATACCCGCCCCGGCTGGTGAACTCGGCCTCGAGCCGAGTATACCGCGTCATGGCGCGCTCCCGCGCGTCGTCGTCCGCCGTGGCCATGGTCTCCTCGGCCTTCCGCAGGCCGCGGATGATCTCGTCCAGCCCCCGCGCCGACAGGATCCGGTCGCGGCCGAGGACCTCGAGGTCGCCGGTGCGCGGGTCCTGCGGCAGGTAGCCGATCTGGCCGGTCCGGGTGATCGTGCCCGCGGCCGGCTGGCCCTCACCGGACAGCATCCGGGTGAGCGTCGTCTTGCCGGCCCCGTTGCGGCCCACCAGACCCACGCGGTCACCCGACCCGACCCGGAAGGTGACGTCCTCCATGAGCAGGCGGGAGCCGACGCGGATCTCGACACCGGAGGCGCTGATCACGTGGGGCTCCTTCTCGTGCGCGGGGCAGCACCAGGAGGGCACTGCGTGGGAGGTGGGGTCCGGCGGCGGTCCGGGGGTGCAGCGGCTGCACCGGGAAGGCCGGGTGACTAGTCTACGCGCTAGGCACTGGTCGCCCGACCGGCGCAGGCGAGAGGCAGCAGGGATGACCTTCAGGGAGAACGCCAACATCGGCAGCGGGCGCGCCAGCCGCGGCGGTGGTGGCGGTGGTGGTGTCGCGGTCGGCGGCGGGCTGGGCGCGCTGGTGCTCGCCCTGGTCGTCATGCTGCTGGGCGGCAACCCCGGCGACGTGCTGGGTGGGCAGCAGGGCCAGGCCCCGCAGGCCGAGAATGTCGACCTCGCCGAGTGCCAGACGGGCGCGGATGCCAATACCGACGTCGACTGCCGGATGAAGGCGACCATGGTGTCGCTGGAGGACTACTGGACCGAGGTCCTCCCCGACGCCGAGCCCACCAACGCCATCCTCTTCTCCGGCTCCGTCCAGACCCAGTGCGGGTCGGCCACCAGCGCGGTCGGCCCCTTCTACTGCCCGGTGGACAGTCGGATCTACCTCGACACGAGCTTCTTCAACCAGCTCGAGAGCCAGCTCGGGGCCGACGGCGGCAACTTCAGCCAGATGTACGTCCTGGCGCACGAGTACGGCCATCACGTGCAGAACTACACCGGCGCGCTGCAGTACTCCCAGCAGGACCCGCGCGGTCCGGAGTCCGGTGCCGTGCGCGTCGAGCTGCAGGCCGACTGCTTCGCCGGAGCGTGGGCGGGCAACGCCACCCAGACCGAGGACTCCGAGGGAGGTGCCCTGCTGGAGGAGCTGAGCCGCGAGGACATCGAGTCCGCGCTGTCCGCCGCCTCCGCCGTCGGCGACGACAGCATCCAGGAGAAGACCCAGGGCCAGGTCGCACCGCATACCTGGAGCCACGGCAGCTCCGAGCAGCGGATGGGGTGGTTCATGCGCGGGTATGAGTCGAAGGACGCCAACCAGTGCGACACCCTCAACGCCGAGAGCGTCGACGACTTCCAGGGGTGAGCGAGGTCACAGCCCGCCTGGTGGAATAGCGGGTCATAACCCTCCGTTGGGATGACGGTTGCGTCATCTCATCCCCATCGGAAGGTTCGTGCTCGTGTTGTCCCGTCTTCGCCGGGTGTCCTTCGGCACCCAGGTGCTCATCGGCCTCGTGCTCGGTGTCGTGCTGGGCCTCGTCGCCCGGTCCACCGGCGCCAGCGCCGACAACCCCACCTGGCTCTCCGAGACCCTCGCCATCATCGGCTCCTCCTTCGTCACCCTGCTGCGCACCATCGTGCCGCCGCTGGTCTTCCTCGCGATCGTCTCCTCGATCGCCAACCTGCGAGAGGTGACCAACGCCGCCCGCCTCGCCTGGCAGACCCTCCTGTGGTTCGCCATCACGGCGCTGATCTCGGTGTCCATCGGTATGGTCCTCGGCTGGGTCATCGACCCGGCCCGCGGTGCCGGTGTGACCGAGGCCGACGCCGTCGCCCCGTCGAGCACCGGCGGCTGGCTCGACTTCCTCACCGGGCTCATCCCGGCGAACAGCCTGGGCATCTACGCCAACGAGGGCGACGACGGCATCAGCCTCAACTTCAACGTTCTGCAGATCCTCGTCCTGGCCATCGCCGTCGGCATCGCCGTGGTGAAGGTGGGCAAGGAGGCCGACCCGTTCCTGGCCTTCACCCGCTCGGCGCTCTCAGTCGTCCAGAAGGTCCTGTGGTGGGTCATCCTCTTGGCCCCGATCGCGACCGTCGGCCTGCTCGGCAACGCCATCGTGTCCTACGGGTGGGAGACCATCGGGTCGCTGGGCCGCTTCACCCTGGCGGTCTACGTCGGCCTGCTGCTCGTCGTCGCGGTGCTCTACCCGGTGCTGCTGCGCCTGCACGGCCTGTCGATCAAGCAGTTCTTCACCGGCGCCTGGCCGGCCATGCAGCTGGCCTTCGTGTCGCGTTCCTCGATCGGCACCCTGCCGGTCACCCAGGCCGTCACCGAGCGCAACCTCGGCGTGCCCCGTGCCTACTCCAGCTTCGCCGTGCCGCTGGGCGCGACGACCAAGATGGACGGCTGCGCGGCCATCTACCCCGCGATCGCGGCGATCTTCGTGGCGCAGTTCTTCGGCGTCTCCCTCGGGGTGACCGACTACCTGCTCATCGCCTTCGTCTCGGTCATCGGCTCGGCCGCGACCGCCGGCGTCACCGGCGCGACCGTCATGCTCACCCTCACGCTGTCGACCCTGGGTCTGCCGCTGGAGGGCGTGGGTCTGCTGCTGGCCGTCGACCCGATCCTCGACATGGGCCGCACCGCGACCAACGTCACCGGTCAGGCGCTCATCCCGACCATCGTGGCCAAGCGCGAGGGCATCCTCGACGAGGACGTCTACAACGCCGACCGCAAGGGCCTGCCCTGGCGGGAGGAGCGTGAGGTCGAGGGCGTCCCGGCCCACGCCTGACGCACGAGATCCCACCCCAGCAGGGGCCGCCCGCTGCCGCACCGGCAGCCGGCGGCCCCTGCTGCTGTCACGACCAGCGGGGAGGATCCGTACACGCGCAGGCATCCTCCCCAGCCCCGGCCCCTCTGCCGATGAGGATCCGTCCACGCGCAGGCATCCTCCCCACCACGGCCCCACTGCCGACGAGGATCCGTCCACGCGCAGGCATCCTCCACGTTCCTCGTGACGCGAACGGTTGCGCCTGCTCAGGCGTTGTGGACCACGACCCGCACTGCGCGCCCGCGGCGCACGGCGTCGTCCAGAACCGTGCGTCGCGGGTCCGGCAGGTCCCACAGCTCACGGCGGGGCAGCTCTCGGACGGACGACCGTGCGGCAGGCAGCTCCTGCAGGGCGGCCTCGGCCAGCGTGCGGTCGCCGCCGACGACGAGGCCCCCGAGCGCCACGGAAGCCGCCGTGGTCATCTCCTCTGCCTCCCCCAGCACCCGAGCGGTATGCCCCGCGACCGCCTCGACCAGGGCGTCGGCCTGGTTGCCCCGTCGGCGGGCGAACCGCTGCTGGCTCCAGCCACCGGCAGCGGTGCGTGACTGCACATGCCGGGTGCCGACCTTGTGCCGCACGAGCGAGCCGTCCTCGGCGACGACAGCGACGGCATACCCCCCACGACGCACGAGCACCACGAGCAGGCCGGGCGGCACCTCCCACCCCGGCACCGGGCCGGGCTCCCCCGCCCCCTCGGCCGGTCGCCACGAGCGCAGGGCCGCCCACGAGCCGTCGGCCGCCAGACCACGCCAGCCCGGCACAGACCCCGCGGCCCCCTCGACCTCAGCCTCGGCGACCGACCAGCTCACCGGCCCGTGCGAGGCCACGAACCGCTCGACCCACCCCGCGAGCCGCTCGGGAGCGACGTCGACGAGGTGGGTCGAGACCATCGGTGAGGCTCTCGCGCCTCAGACGTTGAAGCCGAGGGCACGCAGCTGCTCGCGGCCGTCCTCGGTGATCTTGTCCGGGCCCCACGGCGGCATCCAGACCCAGTTGATCCGGTGGCTCGTGACCAGGCCCTCCAGGCTCTGCGCGACCTGGTCCTCGATGACGTCCGTCAGGGGGCACGCGGCGGAGGTGAGGGTCATGTCGATGACGGCGTGGCTGGCCGCGTCGACCGTGACGCCGTAGACGAGACCCAGGTCGACGACGTTGATGCCGAGCTCGGGGTCCACGACGTCGCGCAGGGCCTCTTCGACATCGGCGACATTGGGCGGGGTGGTGGTGGTCATGCGTTCCTCCAAGGGTGGTGAAGGGTCGGTGGTCGGGTCAGGCGCCCTCGGGTCGCTCGCTGGCGGCGGAGATGTCCGCACCGGCGCGCGCGAGGGCGTCGAGGTAGGCGGTCCAGGGCAGCAGCGCGCACTTCACCCGGGCGGGGTACTTCGCGACGCCGGCGAACGCGACGGCGTCACCGATCTGCTCGGCGTCACCGGGGTCCTGCCCGCGGCTGGTGAGCATGGCGTGCAGGTGGCGGTAGGTCTGCAGCGTGTCGGCGACCGGGCGGCCCAGGCACTCCTCGGCGAGCACGGAGGCGGAGGCGACCGAGATCGAGCAGCCGAGGGCGTCGTAGGACACGTCGCGCAGCACCTGCGCCCCGTCCTGCGGGCCGCCGGTCACGCTCTCCAGGTGAACCCGGAGGCTGATCTCGTCACCGCAGGTGGGGTTGACGTGGTTGACCTCGACGTCGAAGGGCTCCCGCAACCCGGCGTGCTGCGGGCGCTTGGCGTGGTCGAGGATGAGCTCGCCATACAGATCCATCAGCGGTCCCTGCCTCTCATCCGGCCAGTCCGAAGACGTCGGGCACCCGGTCCAGCGCCTGCGCGAAGGCGTCGATCTCCTCCAGGCCGGTGTAGACCGCGAAGCTCGCCCGGGTCGAGGCGGGCACGCGCAGGCGGCGGTGCAGCGGCCAGGCGCAGTGGTGCCCGGTGCGCACGGCGATGCCGGAGTCGTCGAGCACCTGCCCCACGTCGTGGGGGTGGACGCCGTCGACGACGAAGGCGACCGCACCGACCCGTCGCGCCGGGTCCTCCGGCCCGAGGACGCGGACCCAGGGCCGGTCGGCCAGCACATCGAGGGTATGCCGCATGAGCTGCTGGTCGTGGGCGTGCACGCGGTCCAGCCCCACCTCGGTGAGGTAGTCGAGGCCGGCGGCGAGGCCGACGGCCTGCGCCGCCATGGGCACCCCCGCCTCGAACTTCGCCGGGGGCGGTGCCCAGGTGGACCCCTCCATCCGGACGATCTCGATCATCGACCCGCCGGTGAGGAAGGGCGGCATCGCCTCGAGGAGCCCGCGCCGGGCCCACAGGACGCCGACGCCACTGGGGCCGAGGGTCTTGTGGCCGGTGAAGACGAGCGCGTCGACGCCGGAGTCCGGTGCGGTCAGTGCTCGGATGTCCAGGTGCGGCGCGGACTGGCAGGCGTCGAGGACGACGATCGCGCCGACGTCGCGCGCCGCCTGCACGACGGGTGAGGCGGGACCGATGTCGTTGAGCGTGCCGAGCACGTTGGAGACATGGGTGAGGGCCACCACCCGGGTGCGCTCCCCCACGACGTCGTCCAGGGTGTCGACGTCGAGCTCGCCGTCGTCGCTCACCCCGATCCAGCGCAGGGTCGCCCCGGTGCGGCGGCACAGCTCCTGCCAGGGCACGAGGTTGGCGTGGTGCTCCATCTCGGTCACCACGACCTCGTCGCCCGGGCCGATCCGCAGCCGCTGCGCCCACGCCTCCTCCGCACCGTCCAGCGCGCCGGGCGCCGACGCGTTGGAGAAGGCATACGCGAGCAGGTTGAGCCCCTCGGTGCCGTTCTTGGTGAAGACGACCTCACCGGCGTCGGCGCCGAGGAAGCCCGCGACCCTGGCGCGCGCCCCCTCGAAGGCGTCGGTCGCCTCCTCGGCGAGCTGGTGGGCGCCGCGGTGCACGGCGGCGTTGTGCCGCTCGTAGAACTCGCGCTCGGCGTCGAGGACCACGCGCGGCTTCTGCGACGTGGCGCCGCTGTCGAGGTAGACGAGCGGTCGACCGTCGCGCACCGTCCGCCCGAGCAGCGGGAAGTCAGCCCGGATCCGGGCGATCTCCACCCCGCTCAGCGGCTGCGCCACCGGTCGACCGTTCGGCATACCTCTCGTCTCCTCCGTGTGCTCGTCCTGGCCCTCAGGCCCCGGCGGCGGTGAGGAAGCGGTCGTAGCCCTCCTCCTCGAGCCGGTCGGCCAGGTCGCGGCCACCGGACTCGGCGACGCGGCCGTTGACGAACACGTGCACGTAGTCGGGCTGGATGTAGCGCAGGATGCGCGTGTAGTGCGTGATGAGCATGACGCCCAGGCCGGTCTTGTCCTTGACCCGGTTGACGCCCTCGGAGACCACCTTGAGCGCGTCGACGTCGAGGCCGGAGTCGGTCTCGTCGAGGATGGCGATCTTGGGCTCGATGAGCTCCAGCTGCAGGATCTCGTGGCGCTTCTTCTCACCACCGGAGAAGCCCTCGTTGACGTTGCGCTCGGCGAAGGAGGAGTCCATCCGCAGCGCCTCCATGGCGACCTTGACGTCCTTGACCCAGTGACGCAGCTTGGGGGCCTCGCCGTCGATGGAGGTCTTGGCGGTCCGCAGGAAGTTGGACACGGTCACGCCGGGGACCTCGACGGGGTACTGCATCGCGAGGAAGAGCCCCGCCTGCGCACGCTCGTCGACGCCCATCGCCAGGACGTCCTCGCCGTCCAGCAGCACCTCGCCGCCGGTGACGGTGTACTTCGGGTGGCCGGCGATGGCGTAGGCCAGGGTCGACTTCCCGGAGCCGTTCGGCCCCATGATGGCGTGGGTCTCGCCCGAGTTGATGGTGAGGTCGACGCCCTTGAGGATCTCCTTGGCGGAGTCCTCGGTCTCGACGCTGACCTGCAGGTTCTTGATCTCCAGGGTGGTCATGCTTCTCCTTGTCGCGGTGTGTCTGGGGTATGCGGTGCGGCCGGGTCGCTCAGCTGCGCCCCGCGGTGGTGCTGAGGGTGACGAGCACGCTGCCTTGGTCGTCGACGGTGACCTCGTGGACGGCGATCGGCACGGTCGCCGGGAGCTGGACGGGCTGCCCGGTGCTCATGTCGAACTGCGAGCCGTGCAGCCAGCACTCGATGAGCCGGCCCTCGACCTCGCCCTCGGCGAGGCTGACGTTGGCGTGGCTGCAGGTGTCGTCGAAGGCGTGGAGCGCGCCCTGGGAGTCCCGGGCGATCGCGACCCGGCGACCCTCGATCTCGGCGACGACGGCCCCCACCTCGGAGGGCAGCTCCTCGACCGAGCAGACGCGGACGGCGGTGCTCATGCGGCCGGGGTGCTCCCCATGGTGAGGGAGAGCTCTTCGTCGATGGCGGTCATGAGCGTCTCGACGACCTCGGGCACGCCGATCTTGGCGATGATGTCGGCGAAGAAGCCCCGGACGACGAGGCGGCGCGCCTCGTCCTCGGTGATCCCGCGCGACATGAGGTAGAACAGCTGCTCGTCGTCGAAGCGACCGGTCGAGCTCGCGTGGCCGGCGCCGGCGATGTCGCCGGTCTCGATCTCCAGGTTGGGGACCGAGTCGGCGCGGGCGCCGTCGGTGAGCACGAGGTTGCGGTTGAGCTCGTAGGTGTCGATGCCCTCGGCCTCGGCCCGGATGAGCACGTCGCCCACCCACACCGTCCGGGCGGTGTCGCCCTGCAGCGCGCCCTTGTAGGTCACCAGCGAGGTGCACCGGGGGGCGTTGTGGTCGACGAAGGAGCGGTGCTCCAGGTGCTGACCGGCGTCGGCGAAGTAGACGCCGAGCAGGGTCGCGTCGCCGCCGGGGCCGGCATACCGGACGTTGGAGTTCATCCGGACGATGCCTCCGCCGATCGAGACCGCGATGTGCTTGTAGGTCGCGTCGCGGCCCACGAGCGCCTCGTGCTGGGCCAGGTGCAGCGCCTCGTCGTCCCAGCGCTGCAGCGACACCACGGTGAGGTGGGCGCCGTCGCCGACGGTGACCTCGAGGTTGCCCGTGTGGTCGGCGGCACCGGTGTGGTCGAGGATGACCAGCGCCTTGCTGTGGGCACCCGACTCCACCACGTAGTGGGCGTTGGACCGGCGACCCGCGCCGTTGCCGTGGACGTTGACCCGGATCGGCTCGCTCACCTGCTCCTGAGCCGGGATCCGCAGGTATGCCGCGTCCGCGGTGTTGCTGCTCGCCACGGCCGCGCCGCGGTCCTCGGGGACGAGGACCGTGCCGCGGGGTGCCTGGCCCGGCGCCAGGGTGCCGACGAGGTAGTCGCCCGGCGCCTGGACGTCGTAGGACGCGGCTGGCTGCTCGCCCTGCTCGTCCGTCGCGGCGTCGGTGAAGACGTTGCCGAGGCGGTCGACCGGGGTGAAGCGCCACTCCTCCTCGCGTCCGGTGGGGACGCCGAAGGCGTCGACGTCGAAGGACCGGGTGCGCGCGGCCCGCGACTGGTCGGGGATCCGGTGGTCCCCGCCGATCTGGGCCTGCGGGTCGGTGTGGGTGGTGCTGTCGTCGATCAGAAGCGACATCAGCCGACGGCTCCTTCCATCTGCAGCTCGATGAGGCGGTTGAGCTCGAGGGCGTACTCCATGGGCAGCTCGCGGGCGATCGGCTCCACGAAGCCGCGCACGATCATCGCCATGGCCTCGGTCTCGGACATGCCTCGGGACATGAGGTAGAACATCTGGTCCTCGGACACCTTGGAGACGGTCGCCTCGTGACCCATCTGCACGTCGTCCTCGCGGACGTCGACGTAGGGGTAGGTGTCGGACCGGGAGATCTGGTCGACCAGCAGCGCGTCGCAGACCACGGAGGAGCGGCTGTGGTGGGCGCCCTCGTTGATCTGGACCAGGCCACGGTAGGAGGACCGGCCACCGCCACGCGCCACCGACTTGCTGACGATGGTCGAGGAGGTGTGCGGTGCGGCGTGCACCATCTTGGAACCGGCGTCCTGGTGCTGGCCCTCACCGGCGAAGGCGACGGACAGCGTCTCGCCCTTGGAGTACTCGCCGAGGAGGAAGACGGCCGGGTACTTCATCGTCACCTTGGAGCCGATGTTGCCGTCGATCCACTCCATCGTCGCGCCCTCGTCGCAGGTCGCCCGCTTGGTGACGAGGTTGTAGACGTTGTTGGACCAGTTCTGGATCGTGGTGTAGCGGACCTTGGCGTTCTTCTTCACGACGATCTCGACGACGGCGCTGTGCAGGCTGTCGGTCTTGTAGATCGGCGCCGTGCAGCCCTCGACGTAGTGCACCGAGGAGCCCTCGTCGGCGATGATGAGCGTCCGCTCGAACTGACCCATGTTCTCGGTGTTGATCCGGAAGTAGGCCTGCAGCGGGATGTCGACGTGGACACCCTTGGGGACGTAGATGAACGACCCGCCCGACCAGACGGCCGTGTTGAGCGCGGAGAACTTGTTGTCGCCCGAGGGGATGACCGAGCCGAAGTACTCCCGGAAGAGGTCGCCGTGCTCGCGCAGGGCGGTGTCGGTGTCCAGGAAGAGGACACCCTTCTCCTCCAGGTCCTCACGGATCTGGTGGTAGACGACCTCGGACTCGTACTGCGCGGCGACACCGGCGACGAGGCGCTGCTTCTCCGCCTCGGGGATGCCGAGCCGGTCGTAGGTGTTCTTGATGTCCTCGGGCAGGTCCTCCCAGCTGGTGGCCTGCTTCTCGGTGGACTTCACGAAGTACTTGATGTTGTCGAAGTCGATGTCGGAGAGGTCGGCGCCCCAGTGGGGCATCGGCTTCTTGCCGAACAGGCGCAGCGCCTTGAGCCGCTGCTCCAGCATCCACTCCGGCTCGTCCTTCCGGCCCGAGATGTCGCGCACGACGTCCTCGGACAGCCCACGACGGGCCGATGCTCCGGCCTCGTCCCGGTCGGCCCAGCCGTACTCGTACTTGCCCAGATCCTTCAGGCCTGGGTTGAGCTCCTCGATGTTGGTGCTCATCTCACGTCCTCTCGTCGGTGCGGTGCTCGGGGTGGTTCGGTGGGGTCTGTGGTGGTGCAGGGGTCCTCGGTATGACGAACGGCGGGGCGCTCGCTCTTTCTTCCGGGCTCGGGGGTGCAGTTCCGAGGGCCCCGGTCGGCACGAACGTCGTGCAGACGTGCTCCCCGCCCGCGAGCGTCGCCAGCCGCTGGACGTGGACGTGGAGGATGCGGGCAATCGCCTTGGTCTCGGCCTCGCAGAACTGCGGGAACTCGGTGGCCACCTCGCGCACCGGGCAGTGCCCCTGGCACAGCTGGATGCCGGCGAGCCCGGTGCCCTCCCCCACGGGGCGCGCCGATGCGGCATACCCCTCCTGCGACAGCGCCAACGCCAGCGCGGTGGTGCGGGTCTGCAGGTCGTCGGTACCGGCCTCGGCCAGGGTGCGATCGACCGAGGCACGCAGGCGCTGCTCGAGCTGGGCGATCTGGGCCTCGGCGAAGGACTCGACGGCCGGGACCCCCACGCGGTCGGCGAGGTAGTGCAGGGCGGCGTTGGCGACGCCATCGTAGCTGGTGCGGAACTGCTCCTGGCCCAGGGCGGTGAGGACGTAGGCCCGGGCGGGTCGGCCGCGACCACGACGCCCCGGCAGCGGCCCGTCGTGCTCGGCGATGAGCCCGGCCTCGTCCAGCGCGTCGAGATGGCGCCGGACGGCAGCAGGGGTGAGGCCGAGGTCCTTGGCCAGGACGCTGGCGGTCACCGGCGCCTGCTCGCCGACGGCGCGGCGCACCCGGTCCCGGGTCCGGGACTCGTCGTGCACCTCCGCCATGGCTGCGGGCACCTGTGCCATATTCACCATGCCAGTGTGACGTATTGCGAGGGCCCACGCCAAGGTAGGGCACCCTCACCCCGGTCGGGACCCGCGCCTAGTCCGACCAGCGCAGGAGCACCCGCGCGAGCAGCCCCCCGAGGACCCCCCACACCAGCAGCACGACCAGGGCAGGAAGGTTCCAGCCCCCCAGGATGAAGGCGTCCCGCAGTGCGTCCCCCAGGGCCGCGGTGGGCAGCAGCGAGAGGAGCGCACCGCCGGGCAGGGTGCTCGCCGGCACGAGGGTGCCGCCCACGCCGGCGAGCAGGACCCACACGAGGTTGGCCAGCGCCAGGACCGCCTCTGCACGCAGCGCCCCGCCGACGCAGACCGCGAGCGCGACGAGCGCGAGGGTCCCGAGGACCACGGCCACCGCCGCAGGAAGGATCCCGAGGGGGTCGGGGCGCCATCCGAGCAGCAGGGCCACCACCGCGACGAGGAGCAGCTGGAGGGCCAGGGCGCCGAGCACGGCGGTGGTCTTGGCCAGCAGCAGGCCGCCCCGGCCCAGGGGCGTGGTGCCGAGGAGCCGCAGGACCCCCCAGCGCCGCTCGAACCCGAGCAGGATGGCCTGCCCGGTGAAGGCGGTCGACAGGACGGTGAGGGCCAAGACCCCGGGGGTGAGGGCGTCGATCCGGGCCGCGCCGGCCCAACGGCCGACGGCGAGCTCGGGGAAGGTCACGAGGCTCAGGCCGACGAGGGCGAGCACGGGCAGCACCACCGAGACGAGCAGCTGCTCCCCGTGCCGGAGCAGCCCCAGGGCCTCGAAGCGAGCCTGGGCGAGCACGCGACGGGCTGCTGGGACGGTGTCAGCGCGCGGGACAGCCGGTGCGGCACTCATCGCAGCACCCGGTCGGTGAGGGCGAAGTAGGCCTCCTCGAGCCCCGGCTCCCCCACCTCCGCGCAGACCTGCTCGACGGTGCCCGCCGCACCCACGCGGCCCCCCACCACGACCACGACCCGGTCGGCCAGGCGCTGCGCCTCCTCGAAAGAATGCGTCGTCACAACCATGGCGGTCCCGGCCGTGGCGACCTCACGCACGAGGGCGTGCACCTCCCGGCGGGCGTGCGGGTCGAGGCCCGCGGTCGGCTCGTCGAGGAAGGCGACATCCGGGTCCCCCACGAGAGCCGCGGCGAGGGCTACGCGTTGCCTCTGCCCACCGGAGAGCCGCCGGACCGTCGTCCGGTCGAAGTCGGTGATCCCGAGCCGCGCCGAGAGCCCCGCCACGTCGACGGGTGCGGCGTAGAGCTGAGCGAGATGGCGCAGCAGGGCCCGGGCCGTGACCGCCTGCGGCAGCCCGCCGTCCTGGAGCATGACGCCGACGCGGTCACGGTGGGCCGCAGGAGCGGCGAGAGGGTCCTGGCCGAGCACCCGGACCTCTCCCCCGTCCGGTCGCTGCAGCCCGACGGCGATCTCGACCGCGGTCGTCTTCCCCGCGCCGTTGGGCCCGAGGACGCAGGTGACCTCGGCCGGCGCGGCACGCAGCGTGAGACCGCGCAGGGCCTCGGTGCGGCCGAAGCGACGGGAGACCTCGCGCAGCTCGACGGCCCAGGGGTGGGCGCCGGCCTGCGTCACCGGCTCGCCACCCGCGGCGACGACGGGACCGTCGTCGGGCGGACCGCGGCGCTCACGGCATACATCGTCTCGACGGTCATGGCGCTCACCGCGACGAGCGTCGCGGCCCCGACGAGGTGGAGCGTGACGGCACCGATCGGCAGACCGGAGAAGAACTGGTAGTAGCCGACCGCACCCTGCGCGAGCACCACCACCGCGAGCACGAGCAGCCCGCGCCGCACGGGGGTGGGCCACGCCCGGACGATCGCCGCCACGAGCGCCGCGAAGGTCGCGGCCACCAGCACGTAGACCGGAACGGCGTGCGCCCTGGTGACGAGGTAGGCGTCGAAGGTGTGGCGGGCGACCTCACCGGAGTCGCCGGAGTGCGGACCGGTGCCGGTGACGAGGGTGCCGAGGTAGACGGCCAAGGCGACGCTGACCGCGATGACCAGGCCCAGGGTGCGCAGGGCCCGGCGGTCCGACCTCACCTGGCCGCCGCGGTGGGCGTGCGCGACCTGCGGCAGGCTCGCGCGGCGCGCGCGGTTGACGAGGACGCCGCCCAGGGCGATGAGGACGGCGGAGACCACGAAGTGGATGCCGACCACCCAGGGGTTGAGGCCGGTGATGACGGTGATCCCCCCGAGCACCGCCTGCAGCGGGATGCCGAGTCCCATGAGCAGCGCGATGACGAAGAGGTCACGGTGCTCACGGCGCAGCCGCAGCACGGCGAGGAAGGTGAGGACGGCGATCGCGGCCAGCAGGAAGGTGAGCAGCCGGTTGCCGAACTCGATGACGCCGTGGACCCCCATCTCCGGGGTGTTGGTCCACGAGGCGTCGGTGCACCGGGGCCAGGTCGGGCACCCCAGCCCGCTCCCGGTGAGACGCACCAGCCCGCCGGTGAGGACGAGCAGCGCGTTGGCGAGCAGCGAGGCCCAGGCCGTGACCCGCAGCCACCGGCCGGGCGAGCGGGGCAGCAACCGCTCCAGGAGGTATGCCCCGGGCGAGGCGGACGCGCGCGCGGAGGTCGTGGAGGTCGTCATCGCAGCGGCAGGAAGAGCAGCGGGTCGACCGCCACCCCGAGGAAGAGCAGGGTGAGGTAGCTGATGGAGAAGTGGAACAGCCGCATCGCCCCGAGGGCGGGCCCGGTGACGCCGGCCCGCGCGCGGGAGAGCAGCCGGTGCGACTCGGCGACGAACACCGCGCCGGCCACGACGGCCACCACGGTGTAGATCCATCCCATGGGCGCGACCGGCACGAGCACGAGCGAGACGAGCACGGTGACCCAGGCGTACGCGACGACCTGGCGACCGACGGCGACGTCCTCGGCGACGACCGGGAGCATGGGGACCCCGGCGTTGGCGTAGTCCTCCTTGAACCTCATCGACAGCGGCCAGTAGTGCGGTGGCGTCCAGAAGAAGACGACGAGGAAGAGGATGAGCGCCGACCACGACAGGCCGTCGGTCACGGCCGACCAGCCGATGAGGACCGGCATGCACCCGGCCACCCCGCCCCAGACGATGTTCTGGCTGGTGCGGCGCTTGAGCACGATCGTGTAGAAGACGACGTAGAGCGCGATCGCCCCGAGCGCCAGCCACGCCGAGAGCCAGTTGACGACCAGGCCGAGCCACAGGACCGCACCGACCCCGAGGACGCCACCGAAGACGAGGGCGTCCCGGGGGGCGATGGCGCCGGTGACCAGCGGGCGGGTGGAGGTGCGGTGCATCTGCGCGTCGATGTCGCGGTCGAGGTAGCAGTTGAGGACGTTGGCCGAGGCGGCGGCGAGGGTCCCACCGACCAGCGTGGCGACGATCAACCAGACGGGAGGGACGCCCCGCTCGGCGAGGAACATCACGGGGAAGGTCGTCACCAGCAGCAGCTCGATGATGCGGGGCTTGGTGAGCGAGACGTAGTCGCGGAGCACCTGCCGCCAGCCCCGACCGCCGTGGCCCGAGGCCCCGGGCCGTCCCCGTCCGGGGTGGGCAGGGCGTGGGTCGAGCGTGGTCACGGCATCCTTCGGAGGGTCGCGGTGCAGGTCGCGCGAGGGGTGCCGAGCACCGCCGTCGCACCTCCCATCGTAGCCGCCCGGACGAGCGTCCGGCGCCGGGGCAGGGTGCGGACCCGCCCCGGTCGCGCACCGGCTCGGAGGGACTAAGGTCGGGGGTATGCCGGGGCACCTCACGTCGTCCCGGGTTACGTGCCCATGCACCGTCAGGAGATGAACCAGTGACCACCTCCACCGAGAACTACACCGCCGGTCGCGACAGCGCGCTGACCCGGCCGGTCTCCTCGCAGGTCGGGTGGACCGACGCCGATGTCCGTGCCGTCGACACGGCCCGGCTCCTCGCGGCCGACGCCGTCGAGAAGTGCGGCAGCGGCCACCCGGGCACCGCGATGAGCCTGGCCCCGCTGGCCTACCTGCTCTTCCAGAACGTCATGACGCACGACCCGAGCGACCCGCACTGGCTGGGTCGCGACCGGTTCGTGCTCTCCGCGGGCCACTCGAGCCTGACGCAGTACGTCCAGCTCTACCTCTCCGGCTACGGCCTGGAGCTGGAGGACCTCCAGGCCCTGCGCACCTGGGGCTCCAAGACCCCCGGCCACCCGGAGGTCCACCACACGGACGGGGTGGAGATCACCACCGGTCCCCTGGGCTCGGGGCTCGCCTCCGCGGTCGGCATGGCCATGGCGCAGCGCCGTCAGCGCGGCATGTTCGACCCCGAGGCCGCTCCCGGTGAGTCGCCCTTCGACCACCAGATCTGGGTCATCGCCTCCGACGGCGACATCATGGAGGGGGTCTCCTCCGAGGCCAGCTCGCTCGCCGGGCACCAGGAGCTGTCCAACCTCACGGTCATCTACGACCAGAACTTCATCTCCATCGAGGACGACACCGACATCTCCTTCAGCGAGGACGTCGCCCTGCGCTACCAGGCCTACGGCTGGGCGACGGAGGTGGTCGACTGGCGAGCCAAGGCGCCCTACACCGAGAACATCGACGCGCTGTATGCCGCGCTCCAGTCCGCCAAGGCGCGCACCGACCGCCCGACGCTGGTGCTGCTGCGGACCATCATCGCCTGGCCCGCGCCGGACGCCCAGGACACCGGCGCCGCCCACGGCTCCGCGCTCGGCGCCGAGGAGATCTCGGCGACCAAGAAGCTCCTCGGTTTCGACGCCCGCAAGACCTTCGAAGTCGACGAGGAGGTCCTCGCTCACGCCCGCGGTGTCGTCGACCGCGGTCAGGCGGCCCACGCGGCCTGGGAGAAGACCTACCAGGCCTGGCGCGAGGCCCAGCCGGAGCGCGCCGCGCTGCTCGACCGGCTGCGGGCCCACGAGCTCCCGGCCGGCCTCGACGCCGCGCTGCCCACCTTCCCGGCCGATGCCAAGGGCATGGCCACCCGCAAGGCGTCCGGCGAGGTGCTCACCGCGCTGGCCGACGTCATGCCGGAGCTGTGGGGTGGCTCGGCCGACCTGGCAGGCTCCAACAACACGACGATGAAGGGCCAGCCGAGCTTCGTCCCGTCCTCGAAGTCGACCGAGATGTTCCCCGGCGACGAGTACGGCCGCACGCTGCACTTCGGCATCCGCGAGCACGCGATGGGCATGATGCTCAACGGCATCTGCCTCGAGGGGCTCACCCGTCCCTACGGCGGGACCTTCCTCACCTTCTCCGACTACATGCGCCCCTCGATCCGGCTGGCCGCGATCCAGCAGGTCAACCCGATCTACGTGTGGACGCACGACAGCATCGGGCTGGGCGAGGACGGCCCGACCCACCAGCCGATCGAGCACCTCGCCGCGCTGCGGACCATCCCGGGTCTCGACGTCGTCCGACCGGCCGACGCCAACGAGACCTCCGTGGCCTGGCGGGCCATCCTCGGGATCACCGACAACCCGACGGCGCTCATCCTCACCCGTCAGAACGTCCCGACCTTCTCCCGGAGCGACATGAACCCGGCCGAGGGTGCGGCCCGGGGTGGCTACGTCCTGGTCGACGCCGTGGGCGGAACCCCCGACGTCATCCTCGTCGGCACCGGCTCCGAGGTGCAGCTGGCGGTGCAGGCGCGCGAGCAGCTCGAGGCCCAGGGGGTGCACGCGAGGGTCGTGTCCATGCCCTGCCGCGAGTGGTTCAGCGCACAGGACCGCGCCTACCGCGAGGAGGTGCTGCCCCCGTCCGTGCGCGCCCGGGTCAGCGTCGAGGCCGCGGTGGCCCAGGGCTGGCGCGAGATCGTGGGCGACGCGGGTCGGATCGTGAGCCTGGACCACTACGGCGCCTCGGCCGACTACGAGCGCCTCTACACCGAGTTCGGCATCACCGCGGAGGCCGTCGCCGCCGCCGCGCACGACTCGATCGAGGACGCCTCCGGTGTCCCGGTCCCGGGCGGCGCCGAGGTCCCCGACGACGGCGGCTCCGAGACCGTGGGCGCCTGACCCAGCTGTGCGACCCCTTCCTACTCACTCACCCGAGGAGAGCGATGACTGACCACGCCCGCACCACCCTGCACGACCTCGACGACGCCGGGGTCTCCGTCTGGCTCGACGACCTGAACCGCCCGATGATCACCTCCGGCGAGCTCCAGGCCTACGTCGACCGAGGCGTCCTGGGCGTCACCACCAACCCCACCATCTTCGCCGCGGCGCTGGCCGAGGGAGAGGCCTACACCGACCAGGTCCGCGACCTCGCGGCTGCTGGGGCCGACGTGGACGAGGCCGTGTTCGCCCTCACGACCGAGGACGTCCGCAACGCCTGCGACGTGCTCATGCCCGTCTACGAGCGGACCGGCGGTCAGGACGGTCGCGTCTCGATCGAGGTCGACCCGGGGGCCGCCAAGGACACCGAGCGCACCGTGCAGATCGCCGAGCGCCTGTGGTCGGAGATCGACCGGCCCAACCTCCTGGTCAAGATCCCCGCCACCGTCGAGGGACTGCCAGCCATCTCGCAGACCCTGGCCAAGGGGATCAGCGTCAACGTCACGCTCATCTTCTCGCTTGACCGCTATCGCGGGGTCATGAATGCCTACCTCACCGGCCTGGAGCAGGCCCGTGAGCACGGGGTGGACCTCTCGACGATCCGCTCGGTGGCGAGCTTCTTCGTCTCCCGCGTGGATGCCGAGATCGACGCGCGGCTGGAGAAGATCGGCACCGAGGAGGCCCTCGCCCTGCGCGGGCAGGCCGGGCTGGCCAACGCACGGCTCGCCTACCAGGCCTTCGAGGAGGTCTTCGGCACACCGCGCTGGCAGAACCTCGCCGACGACGGGGCCACGCTGCAGCGCCCGCTGTGGGCCTCGACCGGGGTCAAGAACCCCGACTACTCCGACACGATGTACGTCACCGGGCTCGTCGCGCCGCAGACGGTCAACACGATGCCGGCCAAGACGCTCGAGGCCACGGTCGACCACGCCGAGCTCGAGGGCGACACCGTCACCGGGTCCTACGCCCAGGCCCAGCAGGTGCTGGACGACCTGGAGCGGGTGGGCGTCTCCTACGCCGAGGTCGTCGACCAGCTCGAGACCGAGGGCGTGGACAAGTTCGAGGCCTCCTGGAGCGAGCTGCTCGGCACCGTGCAGGACGAGCTGGACAAGGCGGCGACGTCCCAGGACGGTCAGGAGAACTCCCGATGAGCACCCTCACCGTCCAGGCACTGGGCGCGGTGGCCGCCGCCGTCGAGCGCCATCTCCCGACCCTCGTGGGCGACCGCGTGGCCTCCCGGTTGTTCGATCGGGACGCCACCCTGTGGGGCGAGGACGCCGAGTCCGAGGCTGCCAAGCGGCTCTCCTGGGTCGGCCTGCACCGCAGCTCACGACCCCTGGTCGGCGAGATCGAGGCGCTGCGCGAGGAGCTGCGCGAGCGCGGCGTCAGCCGCATCGTGCTCTGCGGGATGGGCGGATCGTCCCTGGCCCCTGAGGTCATCACCGGCACCGCCGGCGTGGACCTCGTGGTGCTGGACAGCTCCGACCCCGACATGGTCAGGACCGCGCTCGAGGACGGGCTGGAGCGCACGGCGGTCGTCGTGTCCTCCAAGTCCGGTTCCACGCTGGAGACCGACAGTCAGCGTCGCGCGTTCGTCCACGCCTTCACCGAGGCGGGTATCGACCCGACCGAGCGGGTCGTCGTCGTCACCGACCCGGGCAGCCCGCTCGACGAGCAGTCGCGCGCAGACGGCTACCGCGTCGTCAACGCCGACCCCGACGTCGGCGGTCGCTACTCCGCGCTGACCGCCTTCGGGCTGGTGCCCTCCGGGCTGGCCGGGGTCGACCTCGGTGCGCTCCTCGACGACGCCGAGGAGGTCGCCGACCTCCTCGCGGAGGACGACGAGGCCAACCCGGGTCTGCGCCTGGGCGCCGCCCTCGCCGGCACCCAGCCGCTGCGCGACAAGCTGCTCTTCACCGATGCCGGGTCCGGGATCGCCGGTCTGGCCGACTGGGCCGAGCAGCTCATCGCCGAGTCCACGGGCAAGCAGGGCACCGGGGTCCTTCCGGTCGTCACCCCGGCGGGGGCCTCCCCCACCGCCGGGCTGACCACCACCGACGACTGCACCGTCGTGGTGCTGGCGCCTGAGGACCAGGAGGAGCCCACCCCGGTCGAGGGCGCGGAGTCCGTCGTGGAGGTCGCGGGGTCGCTCGGTGCGCAGCTGCTCCTCTGGGAGGTCGCCACGGCGGTTGCCGGTCGCCTCCTCGGGATCAACCCCTTCGACCAGCCCGATGTCGAGAGCGCCAAGCAGGCTGCCCGCGAGATCATGGAGGACGGAGCCGGCTCGGCCGATGCGGCGGCCGTCACCGACGGCGCGGTCGAGATCCGCACCGGTGGTGGAGACTGGCCGGCGCAGGACGTCGACACCCTCGACGGTGCGGTCACCGCGCTGCTGGAGCAGCTCGATCCCCGCACGGGATACCTCGCCGTCATGGTCTACCTCGACCGGGTGGAGCACGCCGGTCTCGCCGACGTGCAGGCCGACCTGGTGCAGCGCACCGGACGACCGGTCACCTTCGGCTGGGGCCCGCGGTTCCTGCACTCGACCGGGCAGTACCACAAGGGCGGCCCGGCCCAGGGTGTCTACCTCCAGGTCACCGGTGCTCCCGCCCAGGACCTCTCGGTGCCGGGCAAGGACTTCACCTTCGGCGAGTTCCTCGCGGCGCAGGCCGCTGGTGACGCCGCGGTGCTGGCCGACCACGGTCGTCCCATCCTGCGGTTGCACCTGACCGACCAGGAGCAGGGGCTGGCCCAGCTGCGTTCCGTGCTCGCCCGGTGAGCGGCTCCTCCCCCGCGCCCGTCACCGCCGACGACAACCCGCTGCGCGACCCGGACGACAAGCGGCTCCCCCGCATCGCCGGGCCGTGCAGCATGGTGATGTTCGGTGTCACCGGTGACCTCGCGCGCAAGAAGCTCATGCCGGCGATCTACGACCTGGCCAACCGTGGGCTGCTCCCGCCGGGCTTCTCCCTCGTCGGTTTCGCCCGTCGGGACTGGGCCGACCAGGACTTCGCCAAGGTCGTCCACGACTCCGTGCGCCGGTATGCCCGCACCGAGTTCCGCGAGGAGGTCTGGCGGTCCCTGGCCGAGGGCTTCCGTTTCGTGCCGGGTGCCTTCGACGACGCGGACGCCTTCGAGCTCCTCGCCAGGACGGTGCGCGAGCTCGACGAGGAACGCGGCACCGGCGGCAACCACGCGTTCTACCTCTCCATCCCCCCGGACTGGTTCGCGGCAGTCTGCACCCAGCTGCAGGAGTCCGGGCTGTCCGACCCCAGCCCCGGCACCTGGCGACGGGTGGTCATCGAGAAGCCCTTCGGGCACGACCTCGAGAGCGCCCAGGAGCTCAACGCGATCGTCGAGGGCGTCTTCCCGCCGGATTCGGTCTTCCGGATCGACCATTATCTGGGCAAGGAGACGGTCCAGAACATCCTGGCGCTGCGCTTCGCCAACCAGCTCTTCGAGCCGGTCTGGAACGCCAACTACGTCGACCACGTGCAGATCACCATGGCCGAGGACATCGGCATCGGTGGCCGGGCGGGCTACTACGACGAGGTCGGCGCGGCCCGCGACGTCATCCAGAACCACCTCCTGCAGCTCCTCGCCCTGACGGCGATGGAGGAGCCGGTCGCCTTCACCGCCGACGCCGTCCGGGCCGAGAAGGAGAAGGTCCTCGCCGCGGTGAGCCTCCCCGAGGACCTCGACGCCGCGACCGCCCGGGGCCGCTACGCCGCCGGGTGGCAGGGCACCGAGAAGGTGCGGGGCTACCTCGACGAGGACGGCGTCCAGGAGGGCAACCACACGGAGACGTATGCCGCGCTCAAGGTGGACGTCCGCACCCGACGCTGGGCCGGGGTGCCGTTCTACCTGCGCACCGGCAAGCGTCTGGGCAAGCGGGTCACCGAGATCGCGGTCGTCTTCCGTCGCGCACCTCACCTGCCCTTCAGCTCCACCGCGACCGAGGAGCTGGGCTCCAACGCCATCGTCATCCGGGTCCAGCCGGATGAGGGCATGACGATGCGCTTCGGGTCCAAGGTGCCTGGGAGCCAGATGGAGGTGCGCGACGTGTCGATGGACTTCGGCTACGGCTCCTCCTTCACCGAGTCCAGCCCCGAGGCCTACGAGCGCCTCATCCTGGACGTCCTGCTCGGCGAGCCCCCGCTCTTCCCCCGGCACGAGGAGGTCGAGCAGTCCTGGCGGATCCTCGACCCGGTCATCGAGCACTGGCACCGGCAAGACACCGCACCCCAGGACTACGCCGCGGGCACCTGGGGACCGGAGGCCGCCGACGACCTCATGCGACGCGACGGACGGGAGTGGAGGCTGCCATGATCGTGGATCTTCCCAGCTGCAGCGCGGCAGACGTCGCCAAGAACCTCGTGCGACTGCGCAACGACGTGGGGGCGATGGCCATGGGCCGTGTCCTCACCCTCCTCGTGGTCGTCGACGAGGACGATGCGGACCAGGCGGTGGAGGTCGCGACCCGGGCCACCCGCCAGCACCCGGCCCGCATCCTCGTGGTCGTCTCCGCCAACGCCCGCGGACGCGGACGCCTCGACGCACAGATCCGTGTGGGAGGTGACGCGGGTGCCTCGGAGATCGTGGTGCTGCGCCTCTACGGAGAGCTCACCCGGCACGGCAGCTCGGTGGTGACACCGCTGCTGCTCCCGGACTCCCCCGTCGTCGCCTGGTGGCCGGGGCGGGTCGAGACCGACGTGGCCGGCTCCCCGTTGGGTCAGATGGCCCACCGCCGGATCACTGACGCCGCGAACTCGCCCGACGTCGCCGCCGCGACCCAGCTGCGGCGCCGGGCCAAGCACTACCGGCCCGGGGACACCGACCTCACCTGGACCCGCGTCACGCGGTGGCGGGCCCTGCTGGCCGCCGCCCTGGAGAGCGAGCCCTTCGAGCCGGTCGAGAGCGCCACCGTGGCCGCCGAGGCCGACTCCCCCAGCGCCGACCTGCTCGCGGGCTGGCTGGCGGCGGCGCTGCGGTGCCCCGTCGAGGTGGTCCGCACCCCTGCCGGGTCCGGTCTCCAGAGCGTCCGCCTCAGCCGGGCCTCCGGGCCCATCGACCTGGTCCGGACCGACGACGAGGGAGACACCGCCACGCTGTCGGTGCCGGCGAGCCAGCCGCGCCTGGTCGCGCTGCACTCCCCCACGGCGTCCGAGGCGCTCACCGCGGAGCTGCGCCGGCTGGACGCCGACGAGGTCTACTCTCGCGCCCTGTGCACCGGGCTGCCCGCGCTGCGCCGGGGAGGCACCCGCTCCGCGGCCGCGCGCGCCGGGATGAGCCCCTCCGGCCCGGCGGACATCGAGGCCTCCGGTCGGGCGTCGGTCGGAAGTCGTGCCCTCGAACGGGCCGACGAGCCGTCGGACTCCCCGGCGTCGGGGGCGGTCGACGAGGCGGTGCAGGAAGGGCTCGCACAGACCTCTGACGACGACTGAGGACGACGCCGGCTCGCCGTCGTCCTCGGTCGTGTCCGCCAGGGCGGCTACGACGAGCTGGACGACCCTCCTCCGACGCCGCGCTGGCGCATCCGCTGGAGCGCCTCGTCGAGGAGCGCCGCACCGTCGGAGTCGCTACGGCGCTCCTTGACGTAGGCGAGGTGGGTCTTGTAAGGCTCGGTGCGGGGCGCTTCAGGGGGCGTGGCACGGTCCTGTCCGGCCGGGAGCCCGCAGCGCGGGCAGTCCCAGACCTCGGGGATCTCGACCTCGCCGTCGTCGGCGAAGCTGGGCCGTGTCTCGTGGTCGTGGGCGCACCAGTAGCTCACCCGGATCCGGGGGGCGGCGTCGCCGCGCTCGGTCTCCCCCATGGGGCCGGACCCGACGCGGGATCCGCGGATGGCATTCGTGTTGACCATGGTGCCTCGTTTCGCCGGACGCTACGACAAGGTCAGCCTACGCCCACCCGGCCCGACGGGCTCCCCCGCAGGGGTGAGGCGGTGCGGGGAGTCGTCCGGCGAGGACCAGACCGGTCAGCTGAAGCGGACGAGGACGCCGAGGCCCACGATGACCGCGACCCACACCAGGGCCATCGCCACGGTGATGCGGTTGAGGTTGCGCTCCGCGACGGAGCTGCCCCCCAGGCTGCTGCTCATCCCGCCGCCGAACATGTCGGACATGCCCCCGCCGCGCCCCTTGTGCATGAGGATCAGCAGCACCAGGAAGAGGCTGGTGATCACCAGCAGGGCGTCCAGGAACCAGCGGACGTACTCCACGTGGGCACACCTTGTCGTCGAACGGGCAGCGGTCAGGTGCTCCGGGACACGACGATCCGCGGAGCACCAGACAGCCTAACCGACGAGCTGTCGGGCCGACGAACCGCCGCGCCTCAGCCGGCGGCGCCGGCGTGCGAGCGGAAGCGGCAGATGGAGGCGAAGTCCTCCACCGACAGCGAGGCTCCGCCCACGAGGGCGCCATCGACGTCGGGTCGCTGCATGAGCTCGGCGACATTGCCCGGCTTCACCGAGCCGCCGTACAGCACCCGCAGACCCTCGGCGACGTCACCACCGACGAGGTCCCCGACGGCCGAACGGACTGCGGCGCAGACCTCCTGCGCGTCGTCCGGAGTCGCCACCTCGCCGGTGCCGATCGCCCAGACCGGCTCGTAGGCCACGACGACCCGGGACACCTGGTCGGCGTCCAGGCCCTCCAGCGCGGCGCGCAGCTGGGCGACGACGTGCTCGACGTGGGTGCCGGCCTGTCGGACCTCCAGGGGCTCCCCGACGCACAGGATGGGCGCCAGGTCGTGCCGCAGGGCGGCCCGGACCTTGGCAGCGACGAGCTCGTCGGACTCCTGGTGGCCGTCCCGTCGCTCGCTGTGGCCGACGGCGACGTAGGTGCACCCGAGCTTGGCCAGGAAGGCGCCCGAGATGTCACCGGTGAAGGCCCCGTCGTCGTGCGGGCTGAGGTCCTGTCCGCCGTAGCGCAGGGAGAGCTTGTCACCCTGCACCAGCGTCTGGACCGAGCGGAGGTCGGTGAAGGGTGGCAGGACGACCACCTCGACGTCGGCGTAGTCGTGCTTGCCGTCCCGCAGGGTCCAGTCCAGCTTCTGGACGAGGTGCGTCGCCTGCAGGTGGTCGAGGTTCATCTTCCAGTTGCCCGCCATGAGCGGGGTACGGGTCGACGTCTGCTGCGTAGCCATCAGTCCTCCAACACCTGCAGGCCCGGGAGCTCCTTGCCCTCGAGGTACTCCAGGCTCGCCCCACCACCGGTGGAGATGTGCCCGAAGTCGTCATCAGCGTGCCCGAACTCACGGACCGCGGCGGCCGAGTCGCCCCCGCCGACCACGGTCATGGCACCCGCCGCCGTCCGCTCGACCAGGGTCGCCGCCACGGCGCGCGTCCCGGAGGCGAACGGCTCCATTTCGAAGGCACCCATCGGGCCGTTCCAGAAGATGGTGCGAGCATCGGCCAGCTTCTCGGCGAAGAGCGCCTCGGAGTCGGGACCGATGTCCAGGCCCATCCGGTCGGCGGGGATCTCGTCGGCCGGGACGACCTCGTGCGCCGCGTCCGCGGAGAACGCGTCGGCGACGACGATGTCGGTGGGCAGGACGATCTCCACGCCCCGCTCGGTAGCCGTCTCGAGGTAACCGCGGACGGTGTCGACCTGGTCCTCCTCGAGCAGGCTCGTGCCGACCTCGTGGCCCTGGGCCTTGAGGAAGGTGAAGACCATGCCACCGCCGATGAGCAACCGGTCGGCCACCGCGATGAGGGACTCGATGACCCCCAGCTTGTCGCTGACCTTCGCGCCACCGAGGATCACGGCGTAGGGGCGGGCCGGGTCCTCGCGCAGCTGGCGCATGACCTCGACCTCGGAGCGCACCAGTCCACCGGCCGCGTGCGGCAGGAGGGTCGCCACGTCGTACACCGAGGCCTGGGCGCGGTGCACGACGCCGAAGCCGTCGGAGACGAAGCCGTCGGCGAGCCCGGCCAGGGCCGTCGCGAACTCGGCGCGCTCCGCCTCGGACTTCGCCGTCTCGCCGGGGTTGAACCGGAGGTTCTCCAGCACGACGACGTCCCCGTCGGCCATCGCCGCCACCGCGGCGCTGGCCCGCTCCCCGACGGTCTCCTCGACGAAGCTCACCGTGACGTCCTCACCGAGGAGCTCGTCCAGCCGGGCCGCCACCGGGGCGAGGGAGTACTTCGCCTCCGGGGCACCCTTGGGACGACCGAGGTGGGCGCACACCACGACGCGCGCACCGGCCTGGGAGAGCTCGGTGATGGTCGGCACGGAGGCCCGCACGCGGCCGTCGTCGGTGATCGTGGAGCCATCCAGGGGGACGTTGAGGTCGCTGCGGACCAGCACCGTCCGGCCGGACAGCCCGCCGAGCTCTTCGCTCAGCTGCTCGAGGGTCCGCATCAGAGCTTGCTGCCCACCAGCGCCACGAGGTCCACCAGCCGGTTAGAGTAGCCCCACTCGTTGTCGTACCAGCCCACGACCTTGACCTGGTCCCCGATGACCTTGGTGAGGCCGGAGTCGAAGATGCAGGAGGCCGGGTCGGTCTCGATGTCCTTGGAGACGATCGGGTCCTCGGTGTAGACCAGGATGCCCTTGAGCTCACCCTCGGCAGCCTTCTTCACCGCGGCGTTGACCTCCTCGACGGTGACCTCACGACCCGCCTGGAAGGTCAGGTCGGTGGCCGAGCCGGTGGGGGTCGGCACGCGCAGGGCGTAGCCGTCGAACTTGCCCTTGAGCTCGGGCAGCACCAGGGCGACGGCCTGGGCCGCGCCGGTCTTGGTGGGCACGATGTTGAGCGCGGCGGCGCGGGCACGGCGCAGGTCGCTGTGCGGGCCGTCCTGGAGGTTCTGGTCCGCGGTGTAGGCGTGGATCGTGGTCATGAGTCCCTTGACGATCCCGAACTCGTCGTTGAGGACCTTGGCCATCGGCGCGAGGCAGTTCGTCGTGCACGAGGCGTTGGAGATGATCGTGTGCGCCTGCGGGTCGTAGTCCTTCTCGTTGACGCCCATGACGATGGTGATGTCCTCGTTCTTGGCGGGCGCGGAGATGATGACCTTCTTGGCGCCGGCGTCGAGGTGCGCCTTGGCCTTGGTGGCATCGGTGAAGATGCCGGTGGACTCGACGACGATGTCAGCGCCCAGGTCGCCCCAGGGCAGGGCGGACGGGTCCTTCTCGGCGAAGGCCTTGAAGGCCTTGCCGTCCACACTGATCTCGTCCTCGGTGCTCGTCACCTCGCCGTCCAGGCGACCCAGGATGGAGTCGTACTTCAGCAGGTGGGCCAGGGTCGCGTTGTCGGTGAGGTCGTTCACCGCCACGATCTCGATGTCGGCCCCGGAGGCGAGCACGGCCCGCGTGAAGTTGCGGCCGATGCGACCGAAGCCGTTGATCCCTACGCGAACGGTCATGGAGGACACCCTTCTTCGATGGTTGGTCGGCGGCAGGATGGCTCCCGCTGCCTGTCGGTCAGACGCCGTCGTCCTGACCCCAACCTATCGGCCCGGGGTGCCCGGCACCACATCGGCCTGACCCTGCGTCAGTCCTCCAGCATGTCTGCCGTGAGGTTGGCCTCGGTGCCGTCGATGCCGAGCTCCTCGGCCCGCTTGTCGGCCATGGCCAGCAGTCGTCGGATCCGCCCCGCGACGGCGTCCTTGGTCATGGGCGGGTCCGCCAGCTGGCCGAGCTCCTCGAGGCTGGCCTGCTTGTGCTCGAGCCGGAGCTCCCCTGCCACCCGCAGGTGCTCGGGCACCTCTGGCCCCAGGATCTCCATGGCACGCTCCACGCGGGCACCGGCGGCCACCGCGGCGCGGGCCGAGCGCCGGAGGTTGGCGTCGTCGAAGTTGGCCAGCCGGTTGGCGGTGGCGCGGACCTCGCGGCGCATCCGCCGCTCCTCCCACGCGAGGACCGCGTCGTGCGCCCCCAGCCGGGTGAGCATCGCCCCGATGGCGTCGCCGTCGCGGATCACCACCCGGTCGACCCCTCGCACCTCGCGGGCCTTGGCCTGGACCCCCAGGCGGCGGGCCGCGCCGACCAGGGCCAGGGCTGCCTCGGGCCCCGGGCACGTCACCTCCAGCGCCGAGGAACGGCCGGGCTCGGTGATCGAGCCATGGGCGATGAAGGCGCCACGCCACGCCGCCTCGGCGTCGCACACCGAGGCTCCGACGACGCGCGGCGGAAGGCCACGGACAGGGCGCCCGCGGTGGTCGATGAGCCCGGTCTGGCGGGCGAGGGACTCCCCGTCGGAGGTGGCGCGGACGACATACCGCGTCTGCTTGCGCAGCCCGCCCGGGCTCATGACGACCAGCTCGCTGCTGGAGCCGTAGACCTCGGCCATGAAGGTGCGCAGACGTCGGGCGCTCTGGGCGGTGTCGAGCTCGGCCTCGATGACGATGCGTCCCCCGACGATGTGCAGTCCCCCGGCGAAGCGCAGCATGGTCGACACCTCGGCCTTGCGGCAGCAGGTCTTGGTGACGGGGAGCCGGCTGAGCTCGTCCTTGACCTTCGCGGTCATCGCCACAGCAGTCATCCTCCTCGGTCGGCCGGTCGTGGTTCCCGGAGCGGTGTCCCCGGACGACCCCGGAAGGCTACCCTCTGGTAGGGGCGCGGCGCTCACAGACCCTGCTCCGACATGACGTCGCGATAGGCCGCCGCGAGCCGCAGCGTGTCGTGCACACCGGGGCGTCCGGGCTTGCCCACGGTGGTGAGCACGAGGCTCGCGCCGACCTGGTCGACCGCGGCCTCCAGGGCGGCGCGCTCCGCGTCCGTGCGCACCACCTGGGGGTCGGCGATGACGTGGTCGAAGGTGAGGTCCGGCGCGTGCGCCGCGATCGCGCCGACGTGCTCCGCGAGGCTGTAGCCGCTGGCCTCGTCGTCGCTGAGGCTGACGTTGAGGGTGAGGATGCGGCGGGCGGGGGTGTCGCACAGGGCCCGGCGCAGCTCAGGGACGAGCAGGTGGGGCATGACCGAGGTGAACCACGAGCCCGGACCCAGGACGACGAGGTCGGCGAGCGTGATCGACTCGACCGCCTCCGGGCAGGCGTGCGGTGCCTCCGGGATGAGCCGGACCGAGCGCACGGTGCCCGGGTGGCGGGCTACGGAGGACTGGCCGCGCACGGTGCTGCGCACCGAGGTCCCGTCGGCCCCCTCGGCCTCGAGCTCGGCCTCGATCTCCAGGGGCTCCAGGGCCATCGGCAGCACCCGCCCGCGGGTGTTGAGCAGCCGGCCCACGAGGTCGAGGCCGCGGACCTGCTCGTGCGGTCGGAGGTCCCACAACGCCATGATGAGCAGGTTGCCCAGGGCATGCCCCGAGAGCTCGCCCTCGCCACGGAACCGGTGCTGGAGGACCGCCGACCACTGGTGCCCCCAGGCGGTGTCCTCGCACAGCGCGGCCAACGCCATCCGCAGGTCACCGGGCGGCAGGATGTCGTACTCCTGGCGCAGGCGCCCGCTGGACCCGCCGTCGTCGGCCACCGTGACGACGGCGGTGATGGCCTCGGTGAGGTGACGCAGCGCGCGCAGGCTCGCGGAGAGGCCGTGCCCCCCGCCCAGCGCCACCACGCGCGGGCCGCTCACTCGCGCCCCAGATCGCGGTGGAAGGTGGACAGCTGGACGCCCTCCTCCTGCAGGTCCGACAGCCGGCGGGTGAGCTCCTCCGCCGTGGCGACCGACCGGTGCTTGCCGCCGGTGCACCCCACGGCGACCGTGACGTAGCGACGGCCCTCCGCGAGGTAGCCCTGCACGCTGGTCCGCAGCAGCTGCTCGGCGTGCTCGATGAACTTCTGAGCGAGCTCGTGCCCGAGGACGAAGTCGCGCACGGGGGCCTCCCTGCCGGTGTGCGGCCGCAGCTCGGGGATCCAGTAAGGGTTGGGGAGGAACCGCAGGTCGAGGACGACGTCCGCATCCAGCGGTATGCCGTACTTGAAGCCGAAGGACATGATGGCCAGGCGCAGCCTCACGTCGGCGTCGACGTTGAGCAGCGCATCGATCTTGGCGGACAGCTCGTGGACGTTGTAGCTGGAGGTGTCCAGCACCAGGTCGGCGTCCGAGCGCAGGTCCCCGAGCATCCGCCGCTCCCGGCGGATGCCGTCGAGCAGCAGCCCCTCCCCCTGCAACGGATGGGGGCGGCGCACCGCCTCGAAACGTCGGACGAGCGACTCGTCGGAGGAGTCCACGAAGACCACCCGCGGACGCCACCCCCGGTCGGCGAGCGTCGCCAGCGCCCCCGACAGCTCACTGGTGAAGTCGCGGCTGCGGACGTCGACGACCACCGCCACGCGCTGGCGCTGCGGGTCGTCGGCGGTCGTGTCCATGAGCTGGACGATCATCGCGGGAGGCAGGTTGTCCACGACGTACCATCCGCGGTCCTCGAGGACGTCGCCGGCCGTGGTCCGGCCGGCGCCCGACATCCCGGTGAGGATGACGACGTCGGCCCGCCCGGTCGCCTCCGGGCGCGTGGGCGCCTGCTCCCCCAGATCGGATCGGCGTGACGTCACGATCTCTCCTCCCGTCGCTCGTCCCGGGCTGGCCGACCGGCACGTCGCCTGGTCATTCGAGCACCTCGCCCGTGCTCAGGTTAACGGCAGGGGTGACGCTCTCGCCCGCGAGCCGCGCGTGCACGACGGCGGCCAGCGCTGGGCCGACCCCGGGCACCTCCTGCAGCTGCTCGACGCTCGCGGCCCGCACCGCCTTGACCGACCCGAGGTGACGCAGCAGAGCCTGCTGCCGGGACGGCCCGAGACCCGGGATGCCGTCCAGGGCGCTCGTGGTCATGCTGCGGGACCGGCGCTGGCGGTGGAAGGTGTTGGCGAAGCGGTGCGCCTCGTCGCGGACCCGTTGCAGGAGGTAGAGCGCCTCGCTGGTCCGCGGCAGCACCACCGGGTAGTCCTGGTCGGCGCTCCAGACCTCCTCCAGGCGCTTGGCGAGACCGACGACCGCCACGTCGGTCACCCCCACCGCGCTCAGGGCGGCCTGGGCGGCACGCACCTGCGGACGCCCTCCGTCGACGACGACGAGGTTGGGGGGATAGGCGAACTTCGCCGGTCGTCCCTCCTCGTCGGCGCCGGGGGCAGGGGCTTGCGTGAGGTGGCGGAACCTGCGGCTGAGCACCTCGTGCATCGCCGCCGTGTCGTCTCCCGTCCCCGTCCGCACGATGAAGCGGCGGTACTCACCCTTGCGGGCCAACCCGTCCTCGAAGACGACCATGGACCCGACGACGTCGCTTCCCTGGACGTGACTGATGTCGAAGGACTCGATGCGCAGCGGCGCGTCGTCGAGCTCGAGGACCTCCTGCAGCTCCTGCAGGGCCTGCGACCGCAGGGTCAGGTCGCCGGCGCGCGTGACTTTGTGCCGGGCCAGCGCCTGCTGCGCGTTGCGTTCCACCGTCTCCAGGAGGGTCCGCTTGTCGCCCCGTCGGGGCACCCGGACGCTGACCCGCGACCCGCGCAGCCCGCTCAACCACTCCTGCACCTCCTCGTGACCGGCCGGGAGGATGGGCACGAGCACCTCGCGGGGGACGTCCTCACCCCGCTCCGCGCCGTAGACCTGCTGCAGCAGGTGCTCGACGACGTCCGGCGTCGACTCGGCCCCCTTCTCGCTCACCCACCCGCGCTGGCCGCGGATCCGCCCGCCACGGACGTGGAAGACCTGCACCGCCACCTCCAGCTCGTCCTCGGCGAGGGCGTAGACGTCGGCGTCGGTCGCATCGGGGAGGACGACGGCCGAGCGTTCGAGGGCCTTGCGCAGGGCGCCGACGTCGTCCCGCAACCGGGCGGCCGTCTCGAAGTCGAGGTCGGCCGAGGCCCGATGCATCCGCTCCTCGATGTCCCGGACGAAGCGGTTGCTGTCACCGGCCATGAAGGCGCAGAAGTCCTCGGCGATCTCGCGATGCTCCTGCGCGTCGACACGGCCCACGCAGGGCGCTGAGCACTTGTCGATGTAGCCCAGGAGGCACGGCCGCCCGACCTGCTCGGCCCGACGGAAGACACCAGCGGAGCAGGTGCGGACGGGGAAGACCCGCAGCAGGGTGTCGAGCGTCTCGCGGATGGCCCAGGCGTGGGTGTAGGGACCGAAGTAGCGGGTCCCCGGACGTTTGCGGCCGCGCATGACCTGGGCCCGGGGGTACTCATCGCCCATGGTCACAGCGAGGTAGGGGTAGGACTTGTCGTCGCGGTACTTCACGTTGAAGCGCGGGTCGAACTCCTTGATCCAGGAGTACTCCAGCTGCAGCGCCTCGACCTCGTTGCGCACCACGGTCCACTCCACGCTCGCGCCCGAGGTCACCATCTGGCGGGTGCGGGGGTGGAGCGCACCGAGGTCCTGGAAGTAGGACGAGAGCCGAGGGCGCAGCGAGCGGGCCTTGCCGACGTAGATGACCCGCCCGTGCTGGTCCCGGAAGCGGTAGACGCCGGGGTCGGTGGGGATCTCGCCCGGCCGCGGCCGGTAGCTGCGCGGGTCAGCCACTGACGATGACGACGTCGGCGCCGTCGACCTGGGCCGTCAGCGGGCTGAGGCCCTCGGTCGCGGGCCCGGAGACGAGTGCACCGTCCGCGGCGGCGAAGGCGCTGCCGTGACAGGGGCAGACCAGTGTGCCGTCGTCACCGGTCTCGGAGACCATGCATCCGCTGTGCGGGCAGGTGGCGTCGTAGGCCACGACCTCGCCCTCGGTGGGCTGCACGACGATGACCTCGGCGTCCTGGAGGTAGCGGCTGCCACCCACGGGCACGTCGCTGAGCGGCACCCGGACCTCGCCGTCGGCACCGGTGGCGGGCCCGGCGTCCGTGGACCCGTCCGGCGCCTCGCCGCCGCACGCGGCGACCGTGGCGGCCAGGGCCGCGCCGCCACCGCCTCGGAGCACCTGGCGGCGCGCCACCGCGGGGCGGCACGTCGCCGGGCAGCCCTGGACCGGGTCGCGGGGATGCGGGTGGAAGTTCATGCGGTGGACCTCCGCTCCAGACCGAGGACGGGTGCCAGGAAGCGACCGGTATGGCTGGCGTCCACCAGCGCGACCTCCTCGGGCGTGCCCTCGGCGACGACCGTGCCGCCCCCGCGTCCGCCCTCCGGGCCGAGGTCGACGACCCAGTCGGCCGACTTGATGACATCGAGGTTGTGCTCGATGACGAGCACGGTGTTGCCCTTGTCGACGAGTCCCTGCAGGACGCCCAGCAACCGCCGGATGTCCTCGAAGTGCAGACCCGTCGTGGGCTCGTCGAGGACGTAGATCGTGCGACCGGTCGACCGCTTCTGGAGCTCGGCGGCCAGCTTGACCCGCTGCGCCTCGCCCCCCGAGAGGGTCGTCGCCGGCTGGCCCAGCCGGACGTAGCCCAGACCGACCTGCACGAGTGTCGTGAGGTGCCGTGACAGGACCGGCACGGCCGAGAAGAACTCCGCGGCCTCCTCGATCGGCATCTCGAGGACGTCGGCGATGGTCCGTCCCTTGAAGTGCACCTCGAGGGTCTCCCGGTTGTAGCGGCGGCCGTGGCAGACCTCGCAGGGGACGTAGACGTCGGGCAAGAAGTTCATCTCGATCTTCAGCGTCCCGTCACCGGAGCAGGCCTCGCAGCGCCCGCCCTTGACGTTGAAGGAGAAGCGCCCCGGCTGGTAGCCGCGCACCTTGGCCTCGGTCGTCGTGGCGAAGAGCTTGCGGATGTGGTCGAACAGACCGGTGTAGGTGGCCGGGTTGCTCCGGGGGGTCCGGCCGATGGGGCTCTGGTCCACGTGGACCACCTTGTCCAGCTGGTCCAGGCCCTCGACCTTGCGGTGCCGACCGGGCACGTGCCGGGCTCCGTTGAGCTGGTTGGCCATGACGCGGTAGAGGATGTCGTTGACGAGGGTGGACTTGCCCGATCCGCTCACTCCCGTCACGGCGACGAGGTTGCCCAGCGGGAAGCCCACGTCGACCTGCTGCAGGTTGTGCTCGCGCGCGCCCCGCACGACCACGCGGCGTCCGTCCTGCGGGCGGCGCTCCCGAGGGGTCTCGATGACCTTGCGGCCGGAGAGGTACTGCCCGGTCAACGAGGTCGGGTGGGTCAGGAGGTCCTTGACCGACCCGCTGTGCACGACGTGGCCACCGTGCTCCCCCGCCCCAGGACCGATGTCCACCACCCAGTCGGCGGTGGCGATCGTGTCCTCGTCGTGCTCGACGACGATGAGGGTATTGCCGAGGTTGCGCAGCCGGGTGAGGGTCTCGATGAGGCGGTGGTTGTCGCGCTGGTGCAGCCCGATGCTCGGCTCGTCCAGGACGTAGAGCACGCCCACGAGACCCGAGCCGATCTGCGTCGCCAACCGGATGCGCTGCGCCTCACCGCCGCTGAGCGTGCCGGCGGGGCGGTCGAGGGAGAGGTAGTCGAGGCCGACGTCGAGCAGGAAGCCCAGCCGGGCGTCGATCTCGCGGCTCACCTGCCCGGCGATCGCCGCCTCCCGGGGGGTGTAGTCCACCGAGGAGAGGAAATCCGCGCACTGGTCGATCGGCATGGCGCAGACCTCGGAGATGCTGCGACCCCCGACGAGCACCGCCAGGATCTCCGGCTTGAGCCGGGCGCCCCTGCAGGCCGGGCACGGCACCTCCCGCATGTAGCCCTCGTAGCGCTCGCGGCTGCTCTCGGACTCGGTCTCGGCGTGCTTGCGCTTGACGTAGGGCAGCACCCCCTCGAAGCCGGTGGAGTAGCTGCGCTCGCGCCCGAAGCGGTTCTTGTAGCGCACGTGCACCTTGTGCTTGTAGCCCTCGAGGATGGCATCCCGGGCACGCCCCGGGATCTGCTTCCACGGGACGTCCATGCGGAAGCCGAGGTCGTCGGACAGCCCGCCGAGCACGCGGAGGAAGTAATCGCTCAGCCCCGAGGCCGTCGACCAGGGCACGAGGGCGCCGCCGAGGATGCTGAGGTCCTCGCGGACGACCAGCTCGGGGTCGACCTCCAGCTCGACGCCGATGCCGGTGCACTTCGTGCAGGCACCGAACGGGCTGTTGAAGGAGAAGGAGCGCGGCTCGACCTCGTCGATGGACAACGGGTGGTCGTTGGGGCAGGCCATCCGCTCGGAGAACCGGCGCTCCCGCGGCAGCGGCTCGCCGTGCTCGTCGGCCGGCAGCGGCCGACCGGTGTCCTCGTCGGTGCCCTCGGGGACGTCGACGAACTCGGCGACGAGGATGCCGTCGGCGAGGGACAGCGCCGTCTCCACGGAGTCGGTGAGCCGCCGCGCGTAGGCACGGTCCGGTGCACCCGCCCCCGAGCCGTCGTCAGCAGGCTCGCCGCTCTTGCTGACGAGACGGTCGACGACGACGTCGATGCTGTGCTTCTTCTGCTTCTCCAGCACGGGCGGGTCGGTCAGGGTCACGAGCTCGCCGTCGACGCGGGCCCGGGCGAAGCCCTTGGACTGCAGCTCGGCGAAGAGGTCGACGAACTCGCCCTTGCGGCCGCGCACGACCGGCGCCAGGAGCTGGTAGCGGACGCCGGGAGGCAGCTGGAGCAGACGGTCGACGATCTGCTGAGGGGTCTGGCGCTCCACGGGCTCTCCGCAGACGGGGCAGTGGGGCCGCCCGACGCGGGCGTAGAGCAGTCGGAGGTAGTCGTAGACCTCGGTGATCGTGCCTACGGTCGAGCGCGGGTTGCGGTTGGTCGACTTCTGGTCGATCGAGACCGCGGGCGACAGGCCCTCGATGAAGTCGACGTCGGGCTTGTCCATCTGGCCGAGGAACATCCGGGCGTAGGCGGACAGCGACTCGACGTAGCGTCGCTGGCCCTCGGCGAAGATGGTGTCGAACGCGAGCGAGGACTTGCCCGAGCCGGACAGTCCGGTGAAGACGACCAACGAGTCGCGGGGGATGTCGACCGAGACGTCGCGCAGGTTGTGCTCGCGGGCGCCCTGCACGACGAGGCGGTCGTGCCGGGCGCGGGTCACGGCAGGAGCGGGGGAGGAAGATGGCACGTCTCCACTGTAGGTCCAGAGTCCGACACACCTCTCCCTCACGGTCTTTTCCGTCAGGGCAATTGCATAGGTATGCTGACCTCTGCATGAAACCCTCGCCGGGCCGTCGCCGTCCCGATCGTTGTCTCCCGGCCCGCTCCCCGTGGTGGCGTGCCCCGTCCTGAAATCCGGTGATCCCATGACAGAGTCGATCGTCCCGACCTCCTCTGCCCTGCGTCCCGTCCCGGGGGCCGCCCCCCAGGGCCTCTACGACGGTGCCCATGAGCACGACAACTGCGGCGTCGCCTTCGTGGCGACGCTGGACGGTGTGCCCCGGCACGACATCGTCGCCCAGGCCCTGACGGCCCTGCACAACCTCGACCACCGTGGTGCGGTCGGCAGCGAGGCCAACACCGGTGACGGGGCCGGCATCCTCACGCAGGTGCCCGACGCCTTCCTCCGCGCGATCCTGCCCTTCGACCTGCCCGAGGTCGGTCGGTATGCCGTCGGCATCGTCTTCCTGCCCGGCGACGGCCAGGCGGACGAGGTCGCCGGTCAGGTCGAGGAGATCGTCGAGACCTCCGGACTGAGCGTGCTGGGGTGGCGGGAGGTGCCCGTCGACGCGAGCATGATCGGACCGACGGCCCTGTCGGTCATGCCGGTGATGCGCCAGCTGCTCGTGGCCGCCGGCGACGAGGCACCGCAGGAGTCGGGACTGGAGCTGGAGCGCCGGGTCTGGCTGGCCCGCAAGCGGATCGAGCGCCGCACGCCGGCCTACCCGGTCTCCCTCTCGACCCGGACGATCACCTACAAGGGGATGCTCACCACCGACCAGCTCCCGGCCTACTTCGCCGACCTCACCGACGAGCGCTACACCAGTGCCCTCGCGGTCGTGCACTCGCGGTTCTCGACCAACACCTTCCCCTCGTGGCCGTTGGCCCACCCCTACCGCGTCATCGCCCACAACGGGGAGATCAACACGGTCAAGGGCAACCGCAACTGGATGCGTGCTCGGCAGTCCCAGCTGCGCAGCGACCTCTTCCCCGGGGACCTCGCGGACGCCCTGCCGATCTGCACCCCCGACGCCAGCGACTCGGCCACCTTCGACGAGGTACTCGAGCTGCTCAGCCTCGGCGGACGCTCGCTGCCCCACGCGGTGCTCATGATGATCCCCGAGTCGTGGGAGAACGACGACACGATGGACCCCCAGGTCCGGGCCTTCTACGAGTACCACTCGATGCTCATGGAGCCCTGGGACGGACCGGCCAACCTCGTCTTCACCGACGGCACGCAGATCGGCGCGGTGCTGGACCGCAACGGGCTGCGGCCCTCGCGCTACTGGGTGACCGACGACGGGCTCGTCGTCCTCGGCTCGGAGTCCGGCCTCCTCCCGCTGCCCGCCGAGAGGGTCGTCCGCAAGGGCCGCGTGGCCCCCGGCCGGATGTTCCTCGTCGACCTGGAGCGCGGCGAGATCCTCGACGACACCGAGGTGAAGCGGGACCTCGCCGCCCGCCAGCCCTACCGGGAGTGGCTCGACGAGCAGCTCGTGCACATGGAGTCCCTGCCCACCCAGGTGCACGTCCGGCATACCCACGCCTCGGTCACCCGGCGTCAGCAGATCTTCGGCTACACCGAGGAGGAGCTGCGGATCATCCTGGCTCCCATGGCGCAGGCCGGTGCCGAGCCGCTCGGCGCGATGGGCACCGACACCCCGATCGCGGTGCTCTCCGACCGGCCGCGGCTGCTCTTCGACTACTTCGTCGAGGCGTTCGCCCAGGTGACCAATCCCCCGCTGGACGCCATCCGAGAGGAGATCGTCACCTCGCTGGAGGGCTCGACCGGCCCCGAGCCCAACCTGCTCGACGAGACCCCCGACCACGCCAAGCAGGTCGTCCTGCCCTTCCCGGTCATCGACAACGACCAGCTCGCCAAGCTGCGCCGGATCAACGCCGACGGGGAGCACCCCGAGCTCGGCGCTGTCGTCGTCCGTGGCCTCTACCGCGTCGACGGCGGGGCGGACGCGCTGGAGCAGCGGCTCGAGGAGATCTGCGCCGAGGTCGACGAGGCGATCGCCGGCGGCGCCTTCTTCGTCGTGCTCTCCGACCGGCACGCCGACCGGGAGCGCGCACCCATCCCCTCGCTGCTGCTCACGAGCGCGGTCCACCACCACCTCGTCCGCAACAACACCCGCACCCGGGTCGGGCTGCTGGTCGAGGCCGGCGACGTCCGCGAGGTGCACCACGTCGCCCTGCTCGTGGCCTACGGCGCCGCGGCGGTCAACCCCTACCTCGCCATGGAGACGGTGGAGAACCTCTGCTCGGCCGGTCAGGTGCTGGACGGCCTGGACCCGGACGTCGCCCTGAAGAACCTCATCAAGGCGCTCGGCAAGGGCGTCCTCAAGGTCATGTCGAAGATGGGCATCTCGACCATCGCGTCCTACCGCGGCGCGCAGACCTTCGAGGCCGTCGGCCTGTCCCAGGACGTCGTCACCCGGTGGTTCACGGGCACGACCTCCCAGATCGACGGCGTCGGGCTCTCCGTCATCGCCGAGGAGGTCCAGCGCCGGCACGCCGTCGCCTACCCCGTCTCCGGCATCCCGCCCTACCACCGCGCTCTCGACATCGGCGGCGAGTACCAGTGGCGTCGGGAGGGCCCGCCGCACCTGTTCAGCCCCGAGGCCGTCTTCCGGCTGCAGCACGCCACCCGCCAGGGGCGGTACGACGTGTTCACCGAGTACACCAACCTCGTGGACGAGCAGTCCGCGAGCCTCATGACGCTGCGCGGGCTGTTCGGCCTCAACCCTGACCGTGAGCCGGTGGACGTCGAGGAGGTGGAGCCGGTCAGCGAGATCGTCAAGCGCTTCGCCACCGGCGCGATGAGCTACGGCTCGATCTCGCAGGAGGCCCACGAGACGCTCGCCATCGCCATGAACCGGCTGGGCGGCAAGTCCAACACCGGCGAGGGCGGCGAGGACGTCGACCGGCTGCTCGACCCCGAGCGTCGCTCGGCGATCAAGCAGGTGGCCTCCGGACGCTTCGGGGTGACCTCCCCCTACCTCGTGCACGCGGACGACATCCAGATCAAGATGGCCCAGGGTGCCAAGCCGGGTGAGGGCGGGCAGCTGCCGCCGGGCAAGGTCTACCCGTGGGTCGCCAGCACCCGGCACTCCACGCCGGGCGTCGGCCTCATCTCGCCGCCGCCGCACCACGACATCTACTCCATCGAGGACATCAAGCAGCTCATCCACGACCTCAAGAACGCCAACCCCCGGGCCCGGATCCACGTCAAGCTGGTGAGCCAGATCGGCGTCGGCACCGTGGCGGCCGGTGTCTCCAAGGCCAAGTCCGACGTCGTGCTCATCTCGGGTCATGACGGCGGGACCGGGGCCAGCCCGCTCACCTCCCTCAAGCACGCCGGCACCCCGTGGGAGCTCGGCCTGGCGGAGACGCAGCAGACCCTGCTGCTCAACGGTCTGCGGGACCGCATCGTGGTGCAGTGCGACGGGCAGCTCAAGACCGGCCGCGACGTGCTCGTGGCCGCACTGCTCGGGGCCGAGGAGTATGGCTTCGCCACCGCTCCCCTCGTGGTCTCCGGCTGCATCATGATGCGGGTCTGCCACCTCGACACGTGCCCGGTCGGCATCGCCACGCAGAACCCCGAGCTGCGCGAGCGCTACACCGGCAAGGCCGAGTTCGTCGTGACCTTCTTCGAGTTCATCGCCCAGCAGGTCCGCGAGCTCCTCGCGAGCCTGGGGTACCGCTCGCTCGATGAGGTCATCGGCCGTGCGGACCTCCTCGACACCTCCCGGGCGGTCGAGCACTGGAAGGCCGACGGGCTCGACCTCTCCCCCGTCCTGCACCTCACCGAGGTCCCCGAGGGAGCCTCGCGCCGGTGCATCACCACCCAGGAGCACGGGCTGGAGGCGGCCCTCGACAACCAGCTCGTCGAGCTCGCCGGGCCGGCCCTGCGGGACGGGACCCCGGTCACGGGTGACTTCCCGATCACCAACGTCAACCGCACCGTCGGGACGCTGCTCGGCCACCACGTGACCGTCGCGGCCGGACCCGACGGGCTACCGGACGGCACCATCGACCTCACGCTCACCGGGTCGGCAGGTCAGTCCCTCGGGGCGTTCCTCCCCCGCGGAATCACCCTGCGCCTCGTGGGAGACGCCAACGACTTCGTGGGCAAGGGCCTCTCCGGTGGCCGGATCGTCGTGCGCCCGGAGGAGGGCTCGCCCTTCGTGGCCACCGACCAGGTCATCGCCGGGAACGTCATCTGCTACGGCGCGACGTCCGGCCAGGTCAACCTGCGCGGCCTCGTGGGTGAGCGCTTCTGCGTCCGCAACTCCGGCGCCACCGCCGTCGTCGAGGGCGTCGGCGACCATGCGCTGGAGTACATGACCGGTGGGCTCGCCCTCATCCTCGGACGCACCGGGCGCAACCTTGGCGCCGGTATGTCGGGCGGCACGGCCGTGGTCCTCGACCTCGACCGCGGGACCCTCAACCCGCTCGCCGTGGCCACCAACGATCTCCTGCTCGCCCCGCTCGCCGAGACCGAGCACGTCGACGACGTCCGACGGCTCGTCGAGGAGCACCTGGAGCTCACGGGAAGCACCGTGGCGCGGGCGCTGCTCGACGACCCCGACTGGGCGTTGCGGCTTACCGTCATCACCCCGCGCAAGTACGCCAGCGTGCTGCGTATCCGTCGCGAGGCGCAGGAGCGCGGCGACGACCCCAACGGCCCCCACGCTTGGCAGCTCATCCTGGAGGACTCCCATGGCTGACCCCAAAGGCTTCCTGACCCACCGCGAGCGGGAGAACCGGCCCTCGCGCCCGGTCCCGGTCCGGATCATGGACTGGGAGGAGGTGCACGGCGAGCAGGAGACCTCGGTGCTGCAGCGGCAGGCCAGCCGCTGCATGGACTGCGGGATCCCCTTCTGCCACACCGGCTGCCCGCTCGGCAACCTCATCCCGGAGTGGAACGACCAGACCCGGCGGGCGAACTTCGCCGAGGCCATCGAGCGCCTGCACGCGACCAACAACTTCCCGGAGTTCACCGGCCGGCTGTGCCCCGCGCCGTGCGAGACCGCCTGCGTGCTCGGCATCAACCAGCCTCCGGTGACCATCAAGCAGATCGAGGTCTCGATCATCGACCGGGCGTTCTCCAACGGCCGGGTCACCCCGCAGGAGCCGGAGTGGCTGAGCGGCCGGACCGTCGCCGTGGTCGGCTCGGGCCCGGCCGGCCTCGCGGCCGCGCAGCAGCTCGGTCGCGCCGGTCACACGGTCGTCGTCTACGAGCGCTCGGACGCCGTCGGTGGCCTGCTGCGCTACGGCATACCGGAGTTCAAGATGGAGAAGGCGGTCCTGGACCGCCGGCTCGTGCAGCTGCGCGGCGAGGGCATCCGCTTCGTCACCGGCGTCACCATCGGTGGCGACGGGCCGGACGACGAGTCCCTCGAGCAGCTGCGGGAGCGCTTCGACGCCGTGGTCCTCGCGACCGGCTCGACGGTGCCCCGACTGCTGCAGGTCCCGGGTGCCGACCTCGACGGGGTCCACCCGGCGATGGACTTCCTGGTCCCGGCCAACAAGGAGGCGCTGGGCGCCGAGCGGGGCATCGACGCCCAGGGCAAGAATGTCGTCATCATCGGCGGCGGTGACACCGGTGCCGACTGCCTCGGCACGGCGCACCGGCACGGGGCCGCGTCGGTGCTCCAGCTGGAGATCATGTCGACCCCGCCCGGGGAACGTCCCGAGAACCAGCCGTGGCCGACCTACCCGATGCTCTACAAGGTCAGCGAGGCGCACGAGGAGGGCGGCGAACGCAGCTACGGCGTGTCCACCGTCGAGGTGCTCGGCGACGACGACGGGCGCGTGCGCGGCCTGGTCATGGTCGACGGCGAGTTCACCGACGGACGGTTCGTGCCCCGCGAGGGCAGCGAGCGGGAGATCCCGGCCGAGCTGGTGCTGCTGGCGATGGGCTTCGTGGGGCCGGACGAGCAGGCAGCTCCGCCCGAGGTCCTCCCGCGCTCGCCCCGCAACACCTACGAGCGGGACGAGACCTTCGCCACGCCGGTGCCGGGCGTCTTCGCGGCCGGCGACTGCGGTCGAGGGCAGTCCCTCATCGTCTGGGCGATCGCCGAGGGGCGCGCCTGCGCCGCGACCGTCGACCGCTACCTCTCCGGCACGACGACGCTGCCCTCCCCCATCAAGGCCACCGACCGCCCGCTGACCGCCTGAGCGGGGCACCTAGACTCGGGCAGGTGAATCCCTCCGACCTGACCGGCCACGTCACGCCCGGGGGCGCGAGCTGGACCTACGACCTCGGGTCGGTCGTGGTGCGCAAGTGCAGCGTGGGCGAGATGGACAACAACGTCTACCTCATCACCTGCACGGCCAGTGGCGACCGTCTCCTCGTCGATGCCGCGGACGACCTCGAGCGCATCCTCGCGCTGCTGGACGAGGACGGCGGCCCGCGGGACCGCCGACTCGGACAGGTGCTCACGACGCACCGCCACTGGGACCACCACCGGGCCCTGCCTGCCCTCGTGGAGCGCACCGGGGCACGCACGCTCGCAGGTGCGGCGGACGCCGAGGACCTCCCGGTCCCGGTGCAGACACGCCTGCTGGACGCTGACACCCTGCGGGTGGGGCACCTGGTCCTCGACGTCGTGCACCTGCGGGGGCACACGCCCGGGTCGGTGGCACTCGCGCTGAGCACCGCGGCCGATCGCACGACGACGCTGCTCTTCACCGGCGACAGCCTCTTCCCCGGCGGCCCCGGCAAGACGGGCTCGCCGGCCGACTTCACCCTGCTCATGGATGACCTGGAGTCACGGGTCTTCGCCGTCTTCGACGACGACGCGCTGGTGCTCCCGGGTCACGGCGACAACACCACTCTCGGCGCGGAGCGCCCCGCGCTCACGCAGTGGCGCGACCGCGGGTGGTGACCGCTGACCGCTCCTCGCTGACCCGCCACCCGGTCACGCTCGTCCTGCTGGCGGTCGTGTCCGTCCAGTTCGGTGGCGCCCTGGCGGCGACGCTCCTGCCGATGGTGGGGGTGGTCGGCTCGGTCGCCCTGCGCCTCACGCTCGCCACGGCCCTGCTGTGGGCCTTCGTCCGGCCGCGGGTGCGGGGGCGCAGCGCGGCCGACTGGGGCGTGGTGGCGCTCTTCGCGCTGGCCCTGACGTCGATGAACCTCGCGTTCTACGGCTCCCTCGCGCGGCTGCCCATCGGTGTCGCGGTGACCATCGAGTTCCTGGGACCGCTGGCGCTGGCAGCGGTGCTGTCCCGACGGCTCCGTGACGCCGTCGCCGTGCTCGCGGCGTTGGCCGGGGTGGTGCTCATCTCGGAGGCGCTCACCACCCCCTGGGCCGAGCTCGACCTCCTCGGCATCCTCCTGGCCGCCACCGCGGGAGCCTGCTGGGCGGCCTACATCGTGCTCAGCAGGCGCACGGGTGCCCGCTTCGAGGGGCTGGACGGCATCGCCATCTGCATGGCCCTCGGCGCCGTGGTCACCCTCCCGATGGGGCTGCTCACGGCCGGCAGCGCCCTGTGGGCCCCCGAGGCCCTGCTCCGGGGCCTGGGGATCGCCCTGCTCTCCTCCGCCGTGCCCTACAGCCTGGAGCTGCTGGCCCTGCGGCACCTGCGCTCCGGCACCTTCGGCGTGCTCCTCAGCCTCGAGCCGGCCGCCGCGGCCCTGGCCGGGCTGCTCGTCCTCGGTCAGGTGCTCACGGCGACCCAGCTGGTCGGCATGGTGCTCGTCGTCGTGGCGAGCATCGCGGTGCTGGGCCGTCCACCACGGCGGCGCGCCCACTCAGGCTGACGCCCGCGCCCAGGTGCGCAGCACCCGGGGCACGGCGCCGCCTCCGGTGGGCCTGCGTCCTGCGCCCACCGGACCCGCTCAGCGGTGCCGGTCGGTCCTGGCGCCGCCGTCCTGGCTGCCCCGACGCGCTCCGCTGTCGCCCTCGGCGGCGTCGCGGTGGCCATGGTGCTGGGAGTCGCCGAAGAGTCCGACCTCGTTGATGTCGAGCCGGGCCTCGTCGCCCTCGCGGGTGATGCCGCGGGCGGCGTCCCGACGAGTCTTGAGCAGGCTCGCGACCGCGGTGACGCCCAGGATGCCGATGATGGCCAGGAGGGACAGCCAGATCGGCACCTCCGGCACGTTGAGGTGCTCACCGCCGTTGATAAACGGGAGCTCGTTCTCGTGCATGGCGTGCAGGATGAGCTTGACGCCGATGAAGGCGAGCAGCACCGACAGGCCCAGGCCAAGGTAGACGAGCTTCTTGAGCAGGTCGCCCAGCAGGAAGTAGAGCTGTCGCAGACCCATGAGCGCGAAGACATTGGCCATGAGGACGAGGTAGGGCTCCTGGGTGAGCCCGAAGATGGCCGGGATCGAGTCCAGGGCGAAGAGCAGGTCCGTGGTGCCCAGCGCGAGGATGACGATGGCCATCGGGGTGAGCACCCGCTTGCCGCTCTCGACGATCCGCAGCTTGGTGCCGCCGTCCCAGGACTGCGTCACGGGGAATCGCTTCTCCACCCAGCGGAGCAGGGCGTTCTCCTCGTAGTCGTCCTCCTCGTCGTCGTGACCGAGGTTCTCCTTGGCCAGCTTGACGGCGGTGTAGATGAGGAAGGCACCGAAGAGGTAGAAGACCCATGACCAGCGCTCGATCGCGGCAGCGCCGACGAGGATGAAGATCGCGCGCATGACGAGGGCCATGACGATCCCCACCATGAGGGCGAACTGCTGGTACTTCCTCGGCACGCCGAACTTGGCCATGATGATGAGGAAGATGAAGAGGTTGTCGATGGAGAGGGAGTACTCCATGAGCCAGCCGGCGTAGAACTCCGCGGCGAACTGGCCGCCGGAGGTGAAGAACACCCCGAGGCCGAAGAGCAGCGCCAGTCCGATGTAGATCGACAGCGCGACACTGACCTCCCGCCGGGAGGGCTCGTGCGGGCGTCGACCGAGCACGAGCAGGTCGAAGGCGAAGACGAGGGTGATGAGGACCAGCGTGACGGTCCACACCCAGCCGGGGACATCCATGCGTGGGTACTACCTTCCGATCAGGGCGAACGAGCCGGACCGGAGGTCTCTCCCGCAGCGGGACGTCCCGGGCAGGACGACGCGCTGCCGACCGCACCGGGCACGGGGCCGTGGTGACGATGGGGTCGCGGGGCGGGGATACTCCCCTCCGATGAACACCTCCATGATCTCACGTCAGCCGGTGGCTTCCCGCATCTGACGCAGCTCCTTCTTGAGGTCACCGATCTCGTCGCGGAGCCGGGCCGCGAGCTCGAAGTGGAGGTCCGTCGCCGCCTGGTGCATCTGCTCGGTCAGCTCGTGGATGAGGTCGGCGAGCTCGGTCGCCGGCAGCTGGTCACCGGTGCGGCGCTCCACCGCGCCGGTCCCGACGACCGCGGCGGCGGCCCTGCCCCGGCCCTTGCCGCGGGACTGGCTGCGCCCGCTGCCCATGAGCGTCTCGGTGTCCGCGTCCTCCCGCTCGAGCATGTCGGTGATGTCGGCGATCCGCTTGCGCAGGGGCGTCGGGTCGATGCCGTGCTCGGCGTTGTAGGCCAGCTGCTTGTCCCGGCGACGGTTGGTCTCATCGATCGCCTGCTCCATCGACGGGGTGACGGTGTCGGCATACATGTGCACCTGCCCCGAGACGTTGCGGGCCGCCCGACCGATGGTCTGGATGAGCGAGCGGCTGGAGCGCAGGAAGCCCTCCTTGTCGGCGTCGAGGATGCTCACGAGGGAGACCTCGGGCAGGTCCAGACCCTCGCGCAGCAGGTTGATCCCGACGAGCACGTCGTACTCCCCCAACCGCAGCTCGCGCAGCAGCTCGACGCGACGCAGGGTGTCCACCTCGGAGTGGAGGTAGCGCACCCGCACCCCCTTGTCGAGGAGGTAGTCGGTGAGGTCCTCGGCCATCTTCTTGGTGAGGGTCGTCACGAGCACCCGCTCGTCCTTGGCGGTGCGCTCCCCGATCTCGTGCAGCAGGTCATCGATCTGGCCCTTGGTGGGTTTGAGGACGACCTGGGGGTCGACCAGCCCGGTGGGCCGGATGATCTGCTCGACGTAGCCGTCGCTCTTGGCCATCTCGTAGTCCCCCGGCGTGGCCGAGAGGTAGACCGTCTGCCCGATCCGCTCGAGGAACTCCTCCCACTTCAACGGCCGGTTGTCCATCGCGCTCGGCAGCCGGAAGCCGTGGTCGACCAACGTCCGCTTGCGCGACATGTCGCCCTCGTACATCGCACCGATCTGGGGCACGGTGACGTGCGACTCGTCGAGCACGAGCAGGAAGTCCTCGGGGAAGTAGTCGAGCAGGCAGTTGGGTGCCGTGCCGGCGCTCCGCCCGTCGATGTGGCGGGAGTAGTTCTCGATGCCGGAGCAGGACCCGACCTGGCGCATCATCTCGATGTCGTAGGTCGTGCGCATCCGCAGTCGCTGCGCCTCCAGGAGCTTGCCCTGCTTCTCGAAGGTCTCGAGCTGGGCGGCGAGCTCGCTCTCGATGCTGCCGATCGCCCGCTCCATCCGTTCGGGGCCCGCGACGTAGTGCGAGGCCGGGAAGACATACATCTCCCGCTCCTCGCGCACGACCTCGCCGGTCAGCGGGTTGAGGGTGTAGAGCCGGTCGATCTCGTCACCGAAGAATTCGATCCGCACGGCGAGCTCTTCGTACTGGGGGATGATCTCGACGGTGTCGCCGCGCACCCGGAAGGTCCCCCGGGAGAAGGCCATGTCGTTGCGGGTGTACTGCATCGTGACGAACCGCCGCAGCAGGTCGTCGCGCTCCACGGTGTCGCCCACCCGCAGCCGTTCCATGCGGTCGACGTACTCCTGCGGGGTACCCAGACCGTAGATGCACGACACCGAGGCGACGACGACGACGTCGCGGCGGGTGAGGAGCGAGTTGGTCGCCGAGTGGCGCAGCCGCTCTACCTCATCGTTGATGGACGAGTCCTTCTCGATGTAGGTGTCGGTCTGCGGGACGTAGGCCTCGGGCTGGTAGTAGTCGTAGTAGCTGACGAAGTACTCCACCGCGTTGTGGGGCAGCAGCTCCTTGAACTCGTTGGCCAGCTGGGCGGCGAGCGTCTTGTTGGGCGCCATGACCAGCGTGGGGCGCTGGACCTGCTCGATCATCCAGGCGGTCGTCGCCGACTTGCCGGTGCCGGTGGCCCCCAGCAGGACGATGTCCTCCTCCCCCGCTCCCACGCGGCGGGTGAGGTCGGCGATGGCGCGCGGCTGGTCGCCGCTCGGGGAGAAGTCGGAGACGACGCGGAAGGGGTTGACCGTGCGTTGCAGGTCGGTGGTCGGACGCATGCTTCTACGGTAGCCCCCGCCACTGACAGTGGTGGCCCGGCCGAGGGCCGGGCCACCACGGTCGAGGTGCGTCGCTCGCGGGTCAGCGCCTCACGTGGGTGTCAGCCCCGTGGGCCGTGCCCCTGTCGGGCCACACGTCCATCTCCTGGGCCTCGAGCGCCAGCTCCCGCGCCATGACCTTGCGCTCGATCCGGTCACGCTCCTTGTCCTCGGCCGAGAAGGCCTTGACCAGCGAGATGCAGATGCCGATCATGACGATCGTGAACGGGACGGCGGTGATGATCGCCATCGTCTGCAGGGAGGCGAGCCCGCCGCCCTCGACCCCGGCCGCGGCACCCGCGAGGATCAGCACTGCGGCGATGGCGCCCTCGAGCACGGCCCACATCACCCGGCTCCACACCGGCGGGTCGGGGTTGCCGCCGTTGGCGATCATGTCGACCACGTAGGAACCCGAGTCCGAGCTGGTGACGAAGAAGATGACGATCATGATGATGGCCAGGCCGGAGAGGAACGGACCGCCCGGCAGGCCGTCGAGCATCTGGAACAACGCGTCGTTGGTGGACACGCTGCCGTCCTCGCCGACCAGGCCGCCCTCGCCGAAGATCTCCCGGTGCAGGGCCGTGCCACCCATGATGACGAACCACGCCGTCGTGAGGAGGGTGGGCACGAGCAGCACGCCCGTGATGAACTCGCGGACCGTCCGGCCGCGGGAGATACGGGCGATGAAGATGCCGACGAAGGGCGACCAGCTGATCCACCAGCCCCAGTAGTAGGTCGTCCAACCGCCCAGCCAGGCGGGGCCCTCCTCCTGGTAGGCGAAGGTCGCGAAGCTCATCGAGAAGAAGTTCTGGAGGTAGTAGCCGATCGACTGGACCATGTCGTTGAGCAGGAACAGCGTCGGACCGGCGATGAGCACGAAGATCAGCAGCCCGGCAGCCAGGGTGAGGTTGATGTTGGACAACCACTTGATGCCCTTGCCGATGCCGGAGACGACCGACGCGGTGGCGATCACCGTGATGACGGCGATGAGCAGGACCTGGAGCCAGGGGCTCGTGCTGTCGGTGAGGCCGACGAAGTTCAGCCCCGCGGCCACCTGGGCCACGCCGAAGCCGAGCGAGGTGGCGACACCGAAGAGGGTCCCGACGATGGCCACGATGTCGATGAGGTCGCCGATCCAGCCCTCGGCGCGGTCGCCGAGGATCGGCTTGAGGGCGTACCGGATGGACACCGGGAGCTTGCGTCGGTGCACGGCGTAGGCAACGCCGAGGCCGACGATGATGTAGATCGCCCAGGCGTGCAGACCCCAGTGCAGGAACGTCCGCCCGAGGGCCGCGTTCGCCATGTCCGCGTCGCTGCCGCCGCCGGTGCCGGGGGGCGGTCCGGCGAAGTGGTTGAGCGGCTCGGCCACGCCCCAGAACATCAGCCCGATCCCCATGCCGGCGCTGAAGAGCATCGCGAACCACGAGAGGTATCCGAACTCGGGCTTCTCCTCGTCGTCACCGAGCTTGATGTCGCCGTAGTCGCTCACCGCCAGCCAGATGCTGAAGACCACGAAGGCGAAGGTGAGCAGGACGTAGTACCACCCGATGGTGTTGACGACGTATTCGTTGGCCGTCGACAGCGCGCTGTTCATCGTCGCCGGCATGAACACCGCCAGGAGCACGAAACCGATGATGAAGACGGCCGCGGGCCAGAAGACACGCGGCGCCAGCCCTTCGGTCAGGCGCGCCCTGGTGGGCGTCGGGGAGTCGGTCGAGGTGGTCACGGATCGCCTCTCTCTCGTGAATGCATACGGGAAAAAAATAAACACGTCATCATGAAATCTGGCAGCCAGCAGGCTAACACAGTAAAAGTTCAGGAAAAGATGAAAGGGGGCCCGACCGTGACGGTCGGGCCCCCTGTCGACGACGGGCGCGAACGAGGTCGCGCCGGCCGGATCAGGCGCCGGTCAGCTTCTCCCGCAGCGCGGCCAGGGCCTCGTCAGAGGCCAGCGTGCCGGTGCTGTCGTCGGAGCTGGAGTCGTCCGAGGAGTAGGACGTGGAGGCCGGGGCGACCTCGACACCACTGTCGGCGTCGGCCTCCGAGGCGGCATCCACCTGCGCCTTGTGCGCCTCCCAGCGGGCGTGGGCGTCGGCGTACTCCTTCTCCCACTTCTCCCGCTGCTCCTCGTGGCCCTCGAGCCACTCGTTGGTCTCCGGGTCGAAGCCCTCGGGGTACTTGTAGTTGCCCTGCTCGTCGTACTCCGCGGCCATGCCGTAGAGCGTCGGGTCGAACTCGTTGGCGACCGCGTCGTTGGCCTGCTTGAGCGACAGCGAGATGCGGCGGCGCTCCAGGTCGATGTCGATGACCTTGACGAAGACCTCGGCACCCACGGTGACGATCTGCTCGGGCAGCTCGACGTGACGCTCGGCCAGCTCGGAGATGTGGACCAGGCCCTCGATGCCGTCCTCGACGCGCACGAACGCACCGAAGGGGACGAGCTTGGTGACCTTACCGGGCACGACCTGACCGATGGCGTGGGTCCGGGCGAAGGTCTGCCACGGGTCCTCGAGGGTCGCCTTGAGCGAGAGCGACACGCGCTCGCGGTCCATGTCGACGTCGAGCACCTCGACGGTGACCTCGTCGCCGACCTCGACGACCTCACCCGGGTGGTCGATGTGCTTCCACGAGAGCTCGGAGACGTGCACGAGGCCGTCCACACCGCCGCCGAGGTCCACGAAGGCACCGAAGTTGACGATGCTGCTGACCACACCGGAGCGGACCTGGCCCTTGGCGAGCTCCTTGAGGAAGGTGGTGCGCACCTCCGACTGGGTCTGCTCGAGCCAGGCGCGGCGGGACAGGACCACGTTGTTGCGGTTCTTGTCCAGCTCGATGATCTTGGCCTCGATCTCCTTGCCGACATAGGGCTGGAGGTCGCGCACGCGGCGCATCTCGACCAGGGAGGCCGGCAGGAAGCCGCGCAGACCGATGTCGAGGATGAGGCCACCCTTGACGACCTCGATGACGGTGCCGGTGACGACGCCGTCCTCCTCCTTGATCTTCTCGATCGAGCCCCAGGCGCGCTCGTACTGCGCGCGCTTCTTGGACAGGATCAGGCGGCCTTCCTTGTCCTCCTTCTGGAGGACCAGGGCCTCGACCTCGTCGCCGACGGTGACGACCTCGGACGGGTCGACGTCGTGCTTGATGGCGAGCTCGCGGGAGGGGATGACACCCTCGGTCTTGTAGCCGATGTCGAGCAGGACCTCGTCGCGGTCGACCTTGACGATCACTCCCTCGACGATGTCGCCGTCGTTGAAGTTCTTGATCGTGGCATCGATGGCCGCGAGCAGTTCCTCCTCAGATCCGATGTCGTTGACAGCGATCTGGGAGATGGCCTTATCGGCCGTGGTGGCAGTCATGTAGTAGGGACTCCGATTGTGGACAGGATTTATGGATGATGTGTGCGGTGAGCGGCCCCGTCACTCCCGGTGACACCGAGGATTTCGGGCACCACGAACACGCGGATCGCGCGATGACAGCCTATCGAGGCGCGCGGTGCAGGTCAAAGCGGGCACACTGGGTCGTATGAGCGGCACCGGCCCGGCCCCGACCCCCGACCGCGCCCTGCGGCGCCCGGCCACGCACGCGGAGTCCGTCCGGGCGGGACGGTCGTGGTGGGACGCGGAGGCGGACGCCTACTACCGCGAGCACGGCGCCCAGCTGGGCGATGGGGAGCTGACCTGGGGCCCGGAGGGATGGACCGAGCGGGATCTGGGTCTGCTCGGGGACCTGACCGGCCGTGACCTCCTCGAGGTCGGGGCCGGTGGCGCGCAGGGCGGGCGCTGGTGCGCCGGGCAGGGCGCACGCGTCGTCAGCACCGACGTCAGCGGCGGGATGCTTCAGGTCGCCCGGAGGATCGACGCCCGGCACGCGGGCAGCACCCCGGCGGGCTACGCCCAGTGCGACGGGGCCGTGCTGCCCTTCCCCGACGCGACCTTCGACCTCGTCGTCACCGCGCACGGCGTGCTCGCCTTCGTCCCCGACGCCGCAGCGACCCTGACGGAGTGGGCGCGGGTGCTGCGCCCCGGAGGGCGCGTGGTCTTCTCCCTCCCCCACCCCTTCCGCTGGGTCTTCCCCGACGCCGCCGACGAGTCGGGCCTCGTGGCGCGCTACCCCTACTTCGACGACGCGGCCTACGTCGAGGAGACCGAGGAAGGGGTGGCCACCTACACCGAGCACCACCGCACCGTCGGCGATCTCGTCCGGGCCGTGCACCGGGCCGGGCTCGTCCTCACCGATCTCGTGGAGCTGGAGTGGCCGGAGTCGCGCGACCTCGTCTGGGGTGGGTGGGGTCCGCTCCGCGGTCGTCTGCTGCCCGGTACGGCCGTCCTGGTGGCCCATCGTCCCGGGTAGGTCACAGTTTGGTGACGATGACCACCCCGCAGCCACCTGCGGCCTAGGGTGAGATCCCGTGGACCGGGCAACGATGCCCACCGACACATCAGAGAGGTGACACATGCGTGTGAAGACGCACCTGAGGAGCGCAGCCGCACTGTCGGCGCTCGCCCTGCTGGCCGCCTGCGGCGACGCCGAGGAGCCGCAGACCGACAGCGAGGCCTCCGCCGAGGACACCCCCGCCGAGGATGCCGAGGCAGAGGAGACGGAGTCCGCCGACGACACCATGGAGAGCGAGGAGCCCGCGGCCGGCGGTGACGGGAACACCTCCGAGACCTTCACCTTCGGCTACGTGCTCCCGGAGACCGGCCAGCTGGCCTTCCTCGGCCCGCCCCAGATCGAGGCCCTCGGCCTGGCCATCGAGGACATCAACGCCGCGGGCGGCGTCCTCGGCAACGAGGTCCCCGCGCCGATCGCCGGTGACGAGGCCGGCCAGGAGGCCGCCGCCCAGCAGGCCGCCGACCGCATCCTCTCCGAGCAGCCCAGCGCCATCGTGGGCGCTGCGGCCTCCGGCATGTCCCTGGCCATCGTCGACCGGGTCACCGGCGCCAACGTCATGCAGTGCTCCGGCTCCAACACGGCGCCGACCTTCACCGACTACGAGGACGACGGGCTCTACATCCGCACGGCGCCCTCGGACGCGCTGCAGGGACCGGTGCTCGCCAACACCATCGTCAACGACGGCTACAGCAATGTCGCCATCGTCGCCCGTGCCGACGACTACGGCTCGGGCCTGGCCGAGGCCACGGCCACCGCCCTGGAGAACGCCGGGGCGACCGTGTCCCTCAACGAGACCTACGACCCGCTGGCGCGCGAGTTCAACGCCGTCGTGTCGTCGGTGGAGGCCGCCGAGCCGGACGCCGTGGTCGTCATCGCCTTCGAGGAGGGCGCGCAGATTCTCCAGGGGATGTTCGAGGCCGGCCTCACGCCTGACGCGGTGGGTGTCTACGGCGCCGACGGTCTGCGCTCCGCCGACCTCGGCAGCATCGTCAACGAGTCCGACCCGGGCGTCATCGCCGGGATGAAGGGCACCGCCCCGGCCTCGGCCGACAACCCCGACTTCATCACGAAGCTGGAGGAGTTCGCGCCCGACCTCGAGGAGACGCAGTTCGCGCCGCAGGTCTACGACTGCGCCGTCACCATGGCGCTCGCCGCCGAGGTCGCCGGCTCGGTCAACGCCGCCGACTTCAAGGCCGAGGTCAACGGCGTCACCAGCGAGGGCACCGAGTGCACCTCCTTCGAGGAGTGCAAGGGCCTCATCGAGGACGGCGAGGACATCGACTACAACGGCGCCAGCGGTCCGTTGGACTTCACCGAGGCGGGCGAGCCGGGGACGGCCACCATCGAGGTCTACGAGTTCGACGACGCCGGTGACCTGCAGTCGGTGGAGACGGTCGAGGCCAACCCTGTGGAGTAGGTCGGTATGACCCCCCGTGGTGACCGGGGCACCGCCTCGGTCACCACGTCCACGTCGGACGGCCCGGCACCCTTCGAGGGTGCAGGGCCGTCCGACGTACTGGGGGGTGGTGGGGACCAGGCCTCACTCCTGGATGCGTGCCAGGGTGCCGAGATAGAGCTCGATGACCTTCGGGTCGGTGGCCAGCTCCGCGCCGGTGCCGGTGTAGGCGTCCTGGCCCTGGTCGAGGACGTAGGCCCGGTCGGAGATGTCGAGGCACTGGCGGGCGTTCTGCTCGACCATGAGCACCGACACCCCTGCCTCGTTGATCCTCGACACGGCCTCGAAGACCGAGTCCTGCATGAGGGGCGACAGCCCGGCCGACGGCTCGTCGAGGAAGAGCACGTGCGGACCGGTCATCAGGGCGCGTCCCATAGCGACGACCTGCCGCTCCCCACCGGACAGCGACCCGGCGCGCTGGGCCCGGCGGTCGGCGAGCAGGGGGTAGAGGTCGCTGACCTCGCGGAAGCGCTCGGCATACTCCTTGGGCCGGAGGTAGAGCCCCATCTGGAGGTTCTCCTCGACCGTGAGGGAGGGGAAGACGTTGTTGTTCTGCGGGACGTAGCCCAGCCCGTCGGTGACCAGCTTGTGGGCAGGGCGGGAGGTGATGTCGGTGCCCTGCAGCATGACCTTGCCGGAGCGGACCGGGACCAGCCCGAACATCGCCTTGATGAGGGTGGACTTGCCGGCACCGTTGGGCCCGATGATGCCGACCAGCTCCCCTGTCCGCACCTCGACCGAGCACCCGCGCAGGATGTCGACGTCGGGGATGTAGCCGGCCACCAGCTCCTCGGTCCACAGGACCCGCTCGCCGGTGCTCGCGTGCTCGTTCACGACTGCTCCCCGTCCTTGAGTGAGCGGTGGGTGCCGAGGTAGGCGTCGATGACCGCGGCATCCTTGCGGATGTCATCAGGGCGTCCCTCGGCGATGACCTTGCCCTGCGCGAAGCAGACGACCCAGTCGCTGATCGACATGATGACGTCCATGTCGTGCTCGACGAGGACGATCGTCATACCGTCGTCCCGCAGGGCCTCGATATGCCCCAGCAGGGACTGGGTCAGGGCGGGGTTGACCCCGGCCATCGGCTCGTCGAGCAGGATCATCGCCGGCTGGACCATGAGGGCCCGGGCCATCTCCAGCAGCTTGCGCTGCCCGCCGGACATGGTGCCGGCGAACTCGTCGCGCATGTGGGTGAGGTTGAACCTGCCGAGCAGCTCCTCGGCCCGGCTGCGGATCCCGGCCTCCTGACCGGCCCACGACGGGCGCAGCAGCGAGGTGAGCAGGCGTTCACCGCGCTGGCCGGTGGCGCCCAGCATGAGGTTCTCCAGGCTGGTCAGGCGGGTCAGGGCCTTGGTCAGCTGGAAGGTCCGGACCATGCCCTGCCGGGCGATGCGGTAGGACGGGGCACCACTGATGTCCTTGCCCTCGAACGACCACTGGCCGCTGTCGGGCTTGTCGAAGCCGGTGATGAGGTTGAAGAAGGTCGACTTGCCCGCGCCGTTCGGCCCGATGAGCGCCGTGATGGTCCCCCGCTGGATCTCCAGGTGCTCGACCTCGACTGCACGAACCCCACCGAAGTGCCGCGACATGTCGTCGGCCACGAGGATGGCGTCGGGCTTGGCGACGCCGGGGACGTTGGCCACCCCGGCCAGCGCCGCGGCCGCGCGCCGGGCACCGACCGAGAGGGTCTTCTCCTGCTCCCGCTCGTGCACCGCCTCGCGCTGGGCGAGCAGGTCCTCTTGCGTGTCATCGGACATCGAGACGCAGCTCCTTGTGGTTGCCGATGAGCCCGGACGGTCGGAACATCATGAGCATCATGAGACCGAGCCCGACCGCGGCGAACCGGACGGCGCCGATGTCGCTGGGCGCGAGGATGCTCGTGGGGATCCACCCGGCCGACATGGCACTCCGGAGGAAGGCGTCCAGGAAGGTCAGGAGGAACCAGAAGACGATCGACCCGAGGATCGGCCCCGCCACGCGGCTGGCTCCCCCGAGGATCGTGATCGTCCAGAGGTAGAAGGTGATGATGGGGATGAAGGCGTCCGGGGTGATGGCCTGGCTGTTGATGGCGAGCAGCGAACCGGCCAGCGCACCGAGCACTCCCCCGAGGACCAGGGCCTGCATCTTGTAGGCGAAGACGTTCTTGCCCAGGCTGCGGGCGGCGTCCTCGTCCTCGCGGACGGCCCTCAGGACGCGACCCCAGGGGCTGTGGATGAGCAGCCACACGAGCGCCGCCGCGAGCAGCGTCGCGCCCCAGGCCACCGTCATGAGCCACAGGGCACGGTCGCTGAAGCTCAGCGGACCCAGCTCGAGCGGGCCGGTGTAGGGGTTGACGGCGTAGAACCCTCCGGCGAACTGGACCAGGCCGAAGACCCCACCGGTGACCGGCTCGGCGAAGGAGGACCGGAAGACGTAACGCAGCACCTCGGCGGCGGCGATCGTCGCGATGGCGAGGTAGTCACCCCGCAGCCGGAGGGTGGGGATGCCGAGGATGAGCGCCAGCACGACGGCGCACGCCATCCCGACGAGCACGCCCGCCCAGAGCGGCAGGTCGAGCGACAGCACCGAGATGGCCGTGCCGTAGGCACCGACGAGCATGAACCCGACCTGGCCGAAGTTGAGCAGACCGGTGTAGCCGAAGTGGATGTTGAGCCCGATCGCGGCCAGCGCGTAGATCGCGGCCTCGGGGCCGAGCGCGCCGCGGACGGCGACCGAGAGCACTGCCAGGAAGTCCATCGTTCCTCTCCTCAGCCGACCCGCTCGCGTCGGCCCAGGATGCCCTGGGGCCGGACGAGGAGCACGATGATCATGACGAGCAGCGCCCACATGTAGGACAACGAGGCCGGGAACCACAGGGTGGACAGCTGCGAGACCAGGCCGATGACGAGCGAGCCGAGCATCGCGCCGTACGCGCTGCCGAGCCCGCCGAGGATGACACCGGCGAACATGAGCAGGAGCAGCTCGAAGCCCATCTCGCTGTAGATCGCCTGGGTCAGCCCGAAGAACACTCCGCCGATCGCGGCCAGCGCGCCGCCGAGCACCCAGACGACGAGGATGACGCGCTGCACGTCGATGCCGGAGGCTTCCGCGAGGTCCTTGTTGTCGTTGACCGCACGCATCGCGGTACCGATCCGCGTGCGCTGCAGCACGACGGCGACGGCGATCATGATGGCGAAGGCCAGCACGGTGATGATGAGGTCGCGCGGGGTGATCCTGACCGGCCCGAGGGTCCAGGCCGTCTGCAGGGAGTACTCGTCGTACTGCTGGCGGCGGGACCCGAAGACGATGAGGACGAGGTGTCGGAGCAGCAGGGAGAGCCCGATCGCGACGATGAACATCTGGATCAGCCCGGCGCCCCGTCGGCGCAGCGGACGCCACAGGCCGACCTCGAAGCCTCCGGCGACCGCACCACCGACGGCCATGGCGAGGACCGCGGCGAGGACGATGGGCAGGTTGCCCGGTGCCGTGCTGAGGAAGTAGGCCGCGACGGCGCCGATGGTGACGAACTCGCCGTGGGCGAAGTTGATGAGTTTCGTCGTCCCGAACACCAGGGACAGGCCCACGGCCGTGATGGCGATGATCGCGCCGAACTTCACGCCGTCGACGACGAGCTGCAGCACCCGGCCCACGGGGATGCCGCCAGCGGCCTCCTCCACCTCGCCGGTCCCGAGCTGGAAGATCACCCCCTGCGAGGCTCCTGGCCGCACCGTCACCCCGTCGAGGACCTCGCCCCCCTCTGCTCGGGGGGCCACCCCCTCGGGAAGGCCGGAGACGTCGAGCGTCACGGTGTAGGACCCGGGGCCGGGCAGCGGGACCGCCCACTTCCCCTCCGCGTCGGTCGTCGCGGTGCCCACCTCGGAGCCGTCCTGGCTGACGGTGATCGTGACCCCCTCCAGGGGTTCGCGGTCGGGGTCACGCAGGGTCCCCTGGACCATCTCCGCCGCCTCCTCCGCGGCGCCGACCACCGCCGTCGGGGCCACGTGGACGGGCACGGCTCCTGCCGGGGCTGCGGCCAGCAGCATCCAGAGAAAGATGGCAGCCAAGGCTGCCCACAGGCGGGGGGTCACGGGATCTCCTTCGATGCGGACACGGGGAGTAAACCACAGGTCGACCCCCCTGCACAGCACCACCTCGCGTCGGTGCCGAGCGGTCGGGCCAGCGGTCGTGCGGACGCCGCCTGCGCGCCGTGGCCGCCGCCTCGGCGGCCGTCGCCCGGGGGTGCGCCGCAGACCTAGTGGGCGGCCTCGTGCCAGCTGTGCCCCAGTCCGACGCTGACGTCGAGCGGCACGGACAGGTCGGCGGCCGCGCCCATCTGCGCACGCACCAGCTCCTCCACCTGAGCCTCCTCCCCGGCAGCGACCTCCAGCACGAGCTCGTCGTGGACCTGGAGCAGTATGCGCGAGGCGAGCCCGGCGTCCCGCAACGCGCTCTCGGTGCGCAGCATCGCGACCTTGATGATGTCTGCGGCCGATCCCTGGATGGGGGCGTTGAGCGCCATCCGCTCGGCCATCTCCCGCCGCTGGCGGTTGTCGCTCGTGAGGTCGTGCAGGTGTCGACGGCGACCCAGGATGGTCTCCGTGAAGCCCGTCCTGCGCGCCTCCGACACGACGTCGCGCAGGTAGTCGCGCACCCCGCCGAAGCGCTCGAAGTACTCCTCCATGAGGGTCTTCGCCTCGGCGGTGGAGATGCCCAGCTGCTTGGAGAGCCCGAAGGCGGACAGCCCGTAGGCCAGGCCGTAGCTCATCGCCTTGACCTTGGAGCGCATCTGCGTGGTCACCTCGGACTGGTCGACGCCGAAGACCCGCGACCCGACGAAACGGTGCAGGTCCTCCCCGCCCCGGAAGGCCTCGATGAGGCCTTCGTCGCCGGACAGGTGCGCCATGATGCGCATCTCGATCTGGCTGTAGTCGGCGGACATGAGCGAGGCGTAGCGGGTGCCGGAGGACAGGTCGGAGCCGACGACGAACATCTCGCGGATGCGGCGCCCGGCGGCCGTCCGGATGGGGATGTTCTGGAGGTTGGGCTCGGTCGAGCTCAGCCGACCGGTGGCCGCGATGGTCTGCTGGAAGGTCGTGTGGATCCGGCCGTCGTCGGCGACCGAGGCGATGAGCCCCTCGGTCGTCATCCTCAGCCGGGTGGCGTCGCGATGGCGCAGCAGCGCCTCGAGGAAGGGATGCTCGGTCTGGGCGTAGAGGCCCGCCAGCGCGTCGGCGTCGGTGGTGTAGCCCGTCTTGGTCCGCCGGGTCTTGGGCAGCTCGAGCGTCTCGAAGAGCACGGTCTGCAGCTGCTTGGGCGACCCGAGGTTGACGGTGTCGTCGTCGATGGCCGTCCAGGCGTCCTGCTGGGCCTGGGCGACGCCGGCCGCGAACTCACTCTCCAGCGCCGCCAGCGCCCCGACGTCCACGGCGATGCCGGCCCGCTCCATCCGGCGGAGCACCCCGACGAGGGGCAGCTCGACGTCGCGCAGGAGATGCTGCTCCTGCTCGTCCTCCAGGTCCTCATCGAGCGCGACCGCCAGGTCGTGCACGGCACGGGCGTGGACCATCGCCGATCGTGCCGCGGCCGACCGCTCCTGCTCCTCACCGGTGTCGAAGGCGAGGTCGAGTTGACCCTGAGAGCTCGTGGCCGCCGCGGCGTCCCCGTCGAGGCGCAGCTCTCGGTGCAGGTAGCGCAGGGACAGGTCGGTCAGGTCGTAGGAGCGCTGGTCGGGACGCGCGAGGTAGGCGGCCAGCGCCGTGTCGCTCACCACGCCTTCGACGGCGAGCCCCACCGCCTCCAGCGAGGCGACCTGCTCCTTGCCTCCGTGCAGGGCCTTGGGGCGGGACGCGTCGGCCAGCCAGGCGCTCAGCGCGGCCTCGTCCGCCGGGTCCATCTCCGCCAGCTGGACGTAACCGGCGTGCTCGGCCCCCGCCAGCGCCACGCCCAGGGCCTCTCCCGGCCCCGCCGCCGTGCGCGGACCGGCCTCCACGACCAGGGCGAGCCGCCCCTGCCCGCCGTGCTCCTGGAGCCAGGCGTCGAGCTCGCCGGGGGCCAGGACCGCCCCGTGGACCTCGATGCCGCCCTCGGCCTCGGTCTCGGCCGACTCCAGCGTGGAGAACAGCCGGTCGCGCAGGACGCGGAACTCCAGGCCGTCGAAGACCCGGTGCACCTCCTCGCGGTCCCACCCGCGCGCCTCCAGGTCGGCCACCTCCACCGGCAGCTGCACGTCGGCCACGAGCTGGTTGAGCCTGCGGTTCCGCAGCACCTGATCGAGGTGGTCGCGCGTCGCCTGGCCGGCCTTGCCGGTCAGCTGGTCGGCGTGCGTGACGATGCCCGCGAGGTCACCGAACTGGCCCAGCCACTTGGCAGCCGTCTTGGGCCCCACACCCGGGACGCCCGGGAGGTTGTCGCTGGACTCGCCCACGAGGGCGGCGAGGTCGCTGTAGCGCTCCGGGAGGACGCCATACTTCTCCTCCACCGCGGCAGGGGTCATCCGCGCCAGGTCGGACACCCCCTTGCGGGGGTAGAGCAGGGTCGTGCCGGCGTCGATGAGCTGGATGGCGTCACGGTCGCCCGAGCAGATGAGCACCTCCATCCCCGCCTCGCGCGCCCTCGTCGTCAGGGTGGCGATGACGTCGTCCGCCTCGTAGCCGTCGACCTCGACGTGGGTGATCCGGAGGGCGTCGAGGACCTCCTTGACGAGGTCCACCTGCCCGCGGAACTCGTCGGGCGTCGCCGAACGACCGGCCTTGTAGTCGGGGTAGTCCTCGGTGCGGAAGGTCTGCCGGGACACGTCGAAGGCCACCGCGAGGTGCGTGGGCGCCTCATCACGCAGGACGTTGATGAGCATCGAGGTGAAGCCGTAGACCGCGTTGGTGCTCTGCCCCGTCGTGGTGGAGAAGTTCTCCACGGGCAGCGCGAAGAACGCGCGGTAGGCCAACGAATGTCCGTCCAGCAGCAGCAAGCGACTCACGGGTGGCAGCCTATGTCCCATGACTGACAACGCCACCCCGCGCCCCCCGGCCCCGCTCTCCCCCGACGACGTGCCCCGCGGCGACCTCGCCGAACGGATGGGGATCCGCCTGGTGGAGGTCTCGGTCGAACGCACCGTGGCCGTCATGCCGGTCGAGGGCAACACCCAGCCCTACGGGCTGCTGCACGGTGGTGCCTCCGCCGCGCTCGCCGAGACCGTCGGGTCGGTCGCCGCCATGCTGCACGCCGGGGAGGGTCGGATCGCCGTCGGTGTCGACCTCAGCGCCACGCATCACCGGGCGGTGCGCACCGGCGAGGTCACCGCGGTCGCCACCCCTCTCTCGCGGGGCCGCTCGATCGCGACCTACGACATCACGATCTCCGACGACGAGGGGCGACGCGTCTGCACGGCCCGGCTGACCTGTGCCCTCCGCGACCGGCCCCCCACGGCGTAGCCGGCCGCTCCCCCCGCGAGGCGGGGTCCGCGCCTCAGGCCTTCTTCGCGGGCATCCCGGAGATGACGGCGTCGGCGACCTCGCGCATCGACAGGCGGCGGTCCATCGCGGCCTTCTGGATCCACCGGAAGGCGTCAGCCTCGCTGAGCTTGAGCTGGGTCATGAGCAGACCCTTGGCACGGTCGACCTGCTTGCGGGTCTCGAACCGCTCGCCCAGGTCCGCGACCTCGGACTCCAGCGCCTTGCGCTCGGCCCAGCGGGCCCGGGCGATGTCGATGGCGGGCAGGACGTCGGCGGCGCTGAAGGGCTTGACGACGTAGGACATCACGCCGGCGTCGCGGGCCCGCTCGACGAGGTTCTTGTCGCTGAAGGCGGTGAGCATGACGACCGGCGCGAGACCCTCGCGACCGATCTGCTCGGCGGCGCTGATGCCGTCCATCCCGGGCATCTTGATGTCCATGACCACCAGGTCGGGGGTGGACTCCTGCGCCAGCGCCACGGCCTGCTCCCCGTCGGCCGCCTGACCCACGATGGTGTGTCCGGCGTCGGTCAGCATCTCCGCGAGGTCCATGCGGATGAGCGCCTCGTCCTCGGCGAGGAGGATGCGCAGCCCCGTCTCGGGGCCTGTGGTCGACGGGTCCGACCCCGGGTCCGGGGCCGCGGCCGCGGTGGCGTCGCGCTCCTCCGCAGACCCTGAGGGTCCGTCCTGCGCGTCGGTCTGCTCGCTCTGCGGATCCTGCGGTGTCGTCTCGCTCACGGTCCCATGCCTCTCTGTCACATCCACCCCGCCGGCACCTCACCGACGCGGACCTGGTGCCGGGAGCGGGACTCGAACCCGCACGCCCTTTCGGGCAGAGCATTTTGAGTGCTCCGTGTCTGCCATTCCACCACCCCGGCGGGCGTGCCGACGCGGAACCGGGCCGCGTCAGGGCCGTGTCAGCATACCGGCACGCGGGCCTCAGACCTCAGGGTCGTGGGTGTAGGCCGGAGCCTGGCCCAGGATCGCGTCGCCCACCCGGTGCATCCGCAGGGCGTTGGTCGTGCCGGAGACCCCAGGAGGTGAGCCCGCCACGATGACGACGATGTCACCCTCCTGGCACCGCTGCTCGCGCAGCAACGTCTCCTCCACCTGCTTGACCATCTGGTCGGTGTGCCACACGAACGGCACGAGGAAGGTCTCGACACCCCAGGTGAGGGCCAGGCGGGACCGGGTGTGCTGCTCGGTGGTGAAGGCGAGCATGGGGGTGGCAGGTCGCACCCGGGCCATCCGGGTGGTGGTGTCACCGCTCTGGGTGAAGGTCACGAGGAACTTCACCTGGTCGCCCAGGGCGTCGGCGAGGTTGATCGCCGCGCGGGTGACGGCACCGCCCGGCGTCTTCGGCTTCCGCACGATCGGCGCGATGCGGTGCAGCCCGTGCTCCTCGGTGCTGGAGATGATGCTGGCCATCGTCTCCACCGCGCGGATGGGCCATGCACCGACCGAGGTCTCCCCGGAGAGCATGATCGCATCGGCGCCGTCCAGCACCGCGTTGGCGCAGTCGCTGGCCTCCGCCCGCGTGGGACGGGGGTTGTCCACCATGGACTCCAGCACCTGCGTCGCCACGATGACCGGCTTGGCCTTCTCCCGGCACAGCTGGATGGCGTCCTTCTGCACGAGCGGCACCTGCTCGAGGGGCAGCTCGACGCCCAGGTCGCCGCGGGCCACCATGATGCCGTCGAAGGCGTCGACGATGCCGCCCAGGTTGTCGACCGCCTGCGGCTTCTCGATCTTGGCGATGACCGGCAGCCGCCGGCCCTCCTCGTCCATGATGCGGTGGACGTCCTCGACGTCGACGGCCGACCGGACGAAGGACAGGGCGATGAAGTCGACGCCGCTGCGGATCGCCCAGCGCAGGTCCTCCTCGTCCTTGTCGGACATGGCGGGGACGCTCACCGCGGCACCGGGAAGGTTGATCCCCTTGTTGTTGGAGACGACGCCACCGACGAGGACCTCGCAGATGACATCGGTGTCGGTGACCGTCGTCGCGCGGAGCAGGACCTTGCCGTCGTCGATGAGCAGGTCGTCGCCGGGATGCACGTCGGCGGCGAGGCCGGAGTGCGTGGTGCCGACGACCTCCTGGCTGCCGGGAACCGTCCTGGTGGTGATCGTGAAGGTGTCGCCCACGGCGAGCGTGACCGGCCCGCCGGCGAAGGTGCCGGTGCGGATCTTCGGGCCCTGCAGGTCGGCGAGCACCGCGACCGCGTGACCGGTGGCGTCACTGGCCTGCCGGACCCGGAGGTAACGCTCGTAGTGCTCGTCGTAGGAGCCGTGGGAGAGGTTGAGCCTGGCCACGTCCATACCGGCTGTGACGAGCGCTTCGATCTGCTCGTAGGAGGCGGTGGCGGGGCCGAGGGTGCAGACGATCTTGGCGCGACGCATACCCTCCACCCTAGTGGTCGCGTGGGCCGATCCGCGCATCGCCTGCCGCTACGTCAGGACCCCGACCCGAGGAGCTCCTCGACGGTGCCGCTGCCCCCCATGAGGGAGAGCATCTGCTCGTCGGAGACCGGCTCGCCGTCGATGAGCAGTCTCGGGGTCCCGCTGATGTTGTCGCGGTTGGCGCGCTCCTGCATGTCCTCGACGTAGTCACCGTAGGCGTCACCCTCGAGGCACGCGGTGAACGACTCGAGGTCGCCCTCGGAGATTCCGGCGGTGCTCGCGAAGGCCAGCAGCTGCTCGTCGGTCCAGCCGGCGCCCTCCTGCGCGGGCTGACCCGCGAAGACGGCAGCGTGGTAGGGCAGGAAGGCGCCCGCGTCGTCCGCGCACATCGCGGCGTTGGCCGCGCGGTGGGAGGAGTCGTTGCCGAGGGTGCTGTCGAGGAAGGACATCACGGTGTAGGTCAGCGAGATCTCGCCCGCCTCGGCCAGCTCCTCCAGCTCCGCCCCGACGGAGGCCTCCAGGTCACCGCAGAACGGGCACTGGAAATCCTCGTAGACGTGGACCTGCGGCACGTCGGCCGCGGGATCGGCGCCCACCTGGACACCCCCGCCCTCGGGCAGCGCGCTGGCGCTGCCCTGCGCCCCGAGCCCGGAATCCCGGGACACGGCCCAGAGCACCAGGCCACCGATGAGGGCGACCACGAGGACCACCACCCCGCCGATGAGCGGCAGGGACGGGCCACCGGAGCTGACGGGCTTGATGTCGGGGGCGGGCTGACGGGGCATGTCAGGAGCCTTTCTGGAGCCGGGAGTCGAGGGAGTAGAGGCTGCGGGGACGGACGGCGAGCCAGAGCGCCATCGCGAGGAAACCGAGGTCGCGGAGCATCTCGGTGAGGTAGGTCGTGTCCTCCGGCGCGACCGGCCCACCGGTGCCGAAGCAGCCGCAGTCGATCGAGAGGCCGCGGGCCCAGGCCGAGGCGATGCCGGCGACGAAGACCACCATGAGCACCGCGGTGACCGTCGCCGAGGCCCGGGTCAGCAGCCCGAGGAGCAGCAGCAGGGCCAGCGCGAGCTCGAGCACCGGGAGCAGCACGCCGACCGCGCGGGCGATCTCGTAGCTGAACAGCTCGTAGGCCAGGACGTTCTGGACCGACCCGGTGAGATCGACGACCTTGGTCCATCCGGCGTAGCCGAGGACCCCGGCCAGCCCCAGCCGCAGCGCCAGACCCACGAGGTCCGCGACGCCGGTGCGCGACCGGGCCGTGCGCGACCGCTGCAGGTCCGGGGGCGTCACGCCCCGCGCACCCCCGCGGCCAGCTCGTCGGTGAGCGCCCCGAGCCGGTCGAGGTCGTGGCCCTCTCCCAGGGACCGCACGAGGGCGGACCCGACGATGACGCCGTCGGCGAAGCGGGCGACCTCGGCCGCCTGCTCCCCCGTGCTCACCCCGAGCCCGACGCACAACGGCAGCTCGGTGACCTCGCGGGTCCGCGCCACGAGGCCCTGGGCGTCGGACCCGACGCTGGATCGCACCCCGGTGACACCCATGGTCGAGGCGACGTAGACGAAGCCTCGGCAGGCCTGCGTGGTCATCCGCAACCGCTCGTCGGTGGAGCTCGGCGCCACGAGGAAGACGGGCGCGAGGTCCAGCCGGTCGGCCGCCGCCCGCCACCCGCTCGCCTCGTCCGGGATGAGGTCGGGGGTGATGAGACCGGCACCACCGGAGTCGGCGAGAGAGTCCGCGAAGCGGTCCACGCCATACCGCAGGACGGGGTTCCAGTAGGTCATGACGACGGGCACGGCGCCCGCCTCGCGGACCGCGGCCACGACCTCGAAGACGTCGCGCAGCCGGAAGCCGGCCGCCAGCGCGGTGCTCGCCGCCCGCTCGACGACCGGGCCGTCGATGAGCGGGTCGGTGTAGGGGACGCCCACCTCGATGATGTCGGCGCCGTGGGCGGCCAACGTGCGGACGGCCTCCAGGGAGGTCGGCAGGTCGGGGTAGCCCGCGGGGAGGTAGGCGACGAGGGCCGCTCGCCCCTCCGCACGGCAGTCGCGGAAGACGGCGTCGAGCGCGCTCATGCGTCGTTCTCCCGCGACCCGGCGTCCCCGGTCTCGGCGTCCACGCGGGCCTCCCCCTCGCCGTCGACGAGGCCGAACCAGCGCGCTGCCGTGTCGACGTCCTTGTCACCGCGACCGGAGAGGTTGATGAGGATCGTCGTGCCCTCGCCCAGCTCCGGTCCGATCTTCAGCGCACCTGCGAGGGCGTGCGCGCTCTCGATGGCGGGGATGATCCCCTCGGTGCGGCACAGGAGCGAGAAGGCGTCCATGGCCTCCTGGTCGGTCACCGGCGCGTAGCGGGCGCGGCCGGAGTCGTGCAGGAAGGCGTGCTCGGGACCGACCGAGGGGTAGTCGAGCCCGGCCGACACCGAGTGGGTCTCCAGGGTCTGGCCGTCCTCGTCCTGCAGGACGTAGGTCGCGGCACCGTGCAGCACGCCCGGCTGGCCGCCCGAGAAGCGGGCGGCGTGACGCCCGGTGTCGACGCCGTCGCCGCCGGCCTCGAAACCCCAGAGCGCGACGGAGGGGTCGTCGCGGAAGGCGTGGAAGATGCCGATGGCGTTGGAACCGCCGCCGACGCACGCGCAGACGGCGTCCGGCAGGCCGCCCACGACGTCGTCCATCTGCTTGCGCGCCTCCTGCCCGATCACGGCGTGGAAGTCGCGCACCATGGTCGGGAAGGGGTGGGGCCCGGTGACGGTGCCCAGGAGGTAGTGCGTGTGACCGACGTTGGTGACCCAGTCACGCATCGCCTCGTTGATGGCGTCCTTGAGGGTGGCGCTGCCGGTGTGGACGGCCACGACCTCGGCCCCGAGCAGGCGCATGCGGGCGACGTTGAGCGCCTGGCGCTCGGTGTCCACCCGACCCATGTAGACCGTGCACTCCAGGCCCATGAGCGCGGCGGCGGTGGCGGTAGCGACACCGTGCTGGCCCGCCCCGGTCTCCGCGATGACGCGGCGCTTGCCCATGCGGACGGCCAGGAGCGCCTGCCCGAGGACGTTGTTGATCTTGTGCGAACCGGTGTGGTTGAGGTCCTCCCGCTTGAGGAAGATCCGGGGGCCGCCGGCGTGCTCGGCGAACCGGGGCACCTCCGTGAGCGGACTCGGCCGACCGGTGTAGTCGCGCTGGAGCCGGTCGAGCTCGGCCCGGAAGTCCGGGCCGGCCAGGGCCTCGAGCCGCGCGGCGTCCAACTCCTCGAGGGCCGCCACGAGGGCCTCGGGGACATAGCGCCCGCCGAAGTCGCCGAAGCGGTCGGTGGCCTGCGCCGTCGTCATCGTGCACCTCCCGCCCGGGCGTGCGCCGCGCCGTGCAGGGCCGGGTGCGACCCGGCCGCGACCATCTCCGCGACGGCGTCACGGGGCGCCCCCACCGTCACCAGCGCCTCACCCACGAGAACGGCCTGCGCCCCCGCCTCGGCGAACTGCACGACATCCAGGGGACCGCGCACGCCCGACTCCGCGACGGCCACCCGGTCGGTGGGTATGCCGGGCGCCATGCGGGTGAAGGTGTCGCGGTCGACCTCCAGCGTCTTGAGGTTGCGGTTGTTGACCCCGATGATGCGGGCCCCCGCCGCGAGGGCCCGCTCCAGCTCGGCCTCGTCGTGGACCTCCACGAGGGCGTGCATCCCCAGCGCCTCGGTCCGCTCCAACAGCCCCACGAGGACCTCCTGCGGCAGTGCCGCGACGATGAGCAGGACGAGGTCGGCGCCGTGCGCCCTGGCCTCCCAGACCTGGTAGGGGTCGACGATGAAGTCCTTGCGCAGGACGGGGATGTCGACGGCGGCCCGCACGGCGTCGAGGTCGGCGAGCGACCCGCCGAAGCGTCGGCCCTCGGTGAGCACGCTGATGACGCTCGCCCCACCCGCGGCGTAGTCAGCGGCCAGCGAGGCCGGCTCGGCGATGGCCGCCAGGGCCCCCTTGGAGGGGCTGCTCCGCTTCACCTCGGCGATGACGTGGGTGCCACCCGGGCGGCTCAGCGCCGCCCAACCGTCGCGGCAGCCAGGGGCCTGGCGGGCGCGTTCCTGGACGTCTTCCAGGGGCGTCGTGGCGCGACGCTCGGCGAGGTCCTCGCGGACCCCTTGGACGATTTCCTCGAGCACGGTGGACACGCCTCCAGCGTAGTCGGCGCGCGAGGGTGCTCCGGGACCGCCCCGGGGTCAGTGCTCGCCCGCGTGCTCCCGCAGCTCACCCATGCCGGCGCGGTCGAGGAGGTACCACGCGAGCGCACCGACGACGCCCAGCGCGAGCCCGACGTAGAGCAGCCAGTCCGGGGAGAAGACGACACCCCAGCTGCCGATGACGCTGGCGACGAGCATGATGCCGACGCCCACCCAGGCGGCGACGCTGTGACCGTGGCTGTCCTCATGCATGTGCGTGGTGCTCCTGACTCAACGACCGGAGGGGTCGACCTGACCCTCGTCGGACATTGTGCCAGCCCCCGGGCCCGGCGCCGGACGAGGTCCCAGCGTCGGGTCCTCACCGGCCGACAAGGCCGACCAGGCCGCGTCCTGGGACCGGCGTGCGCGCTCGTGCGGATCCGCCGGCGCGGGAACCGGGTCGGCGAGCACCTCGGGTCCGGTCGTGGCGCCGTGACCCCTGGCGCCCCCGGCCCGGGGACGGAGGGCGAGCACGGCACCCAGGCCCGCCAGGACGGCCCCGCCGAGCGCGATCCACCACCAGGCCGTGGGCGCGTCCGGACGGACGCCGAGCACCATGACCGTCGCGACGAGCGCCGTCACCACCGCCGCGGACCGCGCCAGCAGGCCGGCGGTCCCCCGCCACACGAGTCCGACCACGGAGGTCACGACCACGAGCAGGACCAGGGCGGCGACCCCGGGGGCGAGGTCCTGCCCGGTCCACGACTCCTGGACCGCCACCCCGGCCGGGTCCACGCCCTGCTGCACGGACCACGGCTGCCCGACCGCGAGCAGGCTCGCGCCCGCCCCGACCAGGGTCAGGGCTAGCGCTCGCGCCCGTCGCCGAGGGTCAGCCACTGCTCTGCTGAGCCGCCCACGAGCCGTGCATGCGGGCATACACCCCGCCGTCGGTCACGAGGTCGCGGTGGTGACCCAGCTCCACGATCCGTCCGGCGTCGACGACGACCACGAGGTCGGCTGCCTCCGCGGTCGAGAGCCGGTGCGCGATGGCGACCGAGGTCCGGCCCGTCGTGAGGCCCTCCAGGGCCCGCTGCACCCGCACCTCGGTCGCCGGGTCCACGGCGCTGGTCGCCTCGTCGAGGACGAGCAGGTCGGGGTCGGCGAGGTAGGCCCGCGCGATCGCCACGAGCTGGCGCTCCCCCGCGGACAACGACTCGCCGCGCTGCCCGACCTGGGTGCTGAGCCCCTGCGGCAGCCCCTCGACCCAGGCGTCGAGGCCGAGCTCGGTGACCGCGAGGTGCAGCTCCTCGTCGGTCGCCTCCGGACGTCCGAAACGGATGTTGTCGGCCAGGTCGGCGTCGAACAGGAAGCCCTCCTGCGGCACGAGGACGACGCGCTGCCGCAGGCTCGAGAAGCGCACCTCGCGCAGGTCGGTGCCGTCGAGCCGCACGGCGCCCTCGCTGGGGTCCATGAGGCGGGTGAGCAGCTTGGCCAGCGTCGTCTTGCCCGACCCCGTCTGGCCGACGACGGCGACCCGGGTATGCGGCTCGATGCGCAGGTCGATGTCGCGCAGCACGGGCTCACCGCCGGGGTAGGAGAACCAGACGCCGTCGAAGTCCACGGTGATGGGCCCCCGGTCGAGCACCACCCCGTCGGTGCCCGGGTCGGAGACGTCCGCGGGGGTGTCGATGACGCCGATGACCCGGCGCCAGCCGGCGACGGCGTTCTGCATCTCGTTGAGGATCTCGGTGGCCATGAGCACCGGCTGGGTGAAGAGGTTGACGAGGAAGAGGAAGGCCAGGAGCTGCCCGAGCGTGAGCTCGCCGCGCGAGGCGAGCACCGTGCCGACGACGAGCACCACGGCCGTCGTCACGCCGGCGAAGGTCTGCCCCGAGACGAAGGCCATGACCGAACGGACCTGGGCCCGCACCGCCGAGGTGCGGTGCGCCTCGATCGCCTCGTCGATGCGGGCCGCCGTGCGGTCCTCGACACCGTAGGCGCGGATCGTGGTCGCCCCGACGATCGACTCGCTGATGGAGCCGAGCAGGTCGCCGACCCGCTCGCGCACCGCGGTGTAGGCCCGCCCGAGGATCGGCTGGAACCGGCGCACCAGCAGCGCCAGCGGCACCAGGCAGAGGTAGACCACGAGGGCCAGGATCGGGCTGTAGACCACCATGAGGATCGTGGCCAGCACGATCTGCGCCGAGCTGACGAGCAGCATGAGGCCACCGAACTGCACGAACATCGAGATGGTGTCGACATCGCTGGTCACCCGGGACACCAGGGCGCCCCGGCGCTCGGTGCTCTGGGTCAGCACGGACAGGTCGTGGATGTGCCGGAAGGCCTTGAGCCGCAGGGTCGCCAGCCCGGACTCCGCGGCCGTGAACAGCCGCACGTTGACGGCATACTGCGCCAGCGACGTGAGCAGGACGACGAACGCCGCCAGCCCGATCGCCCGCAGCACGAACCCGACGTCCGGCCCACCCTCGGCGCCGATGCCGTTGTCGGTCGCCTGCTGGACCACGAAGGGGATGACGACCCGGCCCACGGTCGCGAGGACCGCCAGCGCGATCGTCAGCCCCAGCCCGACGCGCAGCTCGGGAGACAGCTGCAGGCCCCGGCGCAGGGTCGCCATCGTGGCGAGCTGGCCCTGGCCTCCGATCCGGCTCGACGTGCTGTGCTCGGCCGTGCTCACGACGGCTCCTCCTGTCGCGTCACGGCAGCCCGCTCGGCCGCCTCCCGGGAGTAGGCCTGCACCAGGTCGGCGTAGCCACGGCACCGTCCCAGCAGCTCGTCGTGCGACCCCTGGTCGACGACGGCCCCGTGCTCGACGTAGACCACCTCGTCGGCGAGCAGGATCGTCGCCATGCGGTAGGCCACCACGAGCACCGTCATGCCGCCGCGCGCGTCCCGCAGGCCGGTGAGGATGGCCTGCTCCACGGAGGGGTCGACGGCGCTCGTGGCGTCGTCCAGCACGAGCAGTCGCGGTCGGCGCCAGATCGCCCGGGCGAGGGCGATCCGCTGCCGCTGCCCGCCGGAGAGGGTGCCCCCGCGCTCCCCGATGACGGTGTCGAGACCGGAGGGGAGCGAGCGGACGAAGCCGTCGGCCTGGGCGATGCGCAGCGCCTCCCAGACCGCCTCGTCGTCGGAGTCCTCGCCGAGCGTGATGTTGCCGCGGACCGAGTCGTCGAACATGAAGGTCTGCTGGGCCACGAGGGCGGCGCTGGCGGGGAGCTCTCCCCGGGCCAGCTCGCGGGCCTCGATGCCGTCGAAGCGGACCGAGCCGCTGTCGGCGTCGATGAGGCGCAGGGCGAGGTTGGCCAGGGTGCTCTTGCCCGACCCCGTCGGGCCGACCAGGGCGACCGTGCTCCCCGACGGCACGTCGAGGGTCACCCCGCGGATGGTGGGGCGCTCCTCGCCGGCGTGCGCGTAGGTCACGCCCGCCATCCGCGAGGACGCCGGCTCCTCACGGGTCAGGGACTCCCGGCCGTACGGCATACCTCCCTGGGCGTCGAGCACGTGCTTGACCCGGTCATGACCCACCACCGAGCGCGGAATCTCGGCCAGGACCCAGCCCAGCGCGCGCACCGGGAAGGCGAGGATGGAGAAGAGATAGGCCATCTGCACGACATCGGCGGCCTCGAGCGCGCCGCGGGAGACCTGCCAGGTCCCGACCCCGAGGACGGCGAGCGTGCCCAGCGTCGGGATGGCCTCGATGACCGGCTCGAAGACGCCGCGCGTGCGGCCCACGAGGACGAGAGCATCACGCAACTCGTAGGTCTTGCCCCGGAACCTCTCGGTCTCCTGGTCCTCCCGGCCCATGGCCTTGACGACCAGGCCGGCCTCGAACGACTCGTGCGCGACCTCGGCGACCTCCGCGCGCAGCTGCTGCGCCCGGGTGATGCGCGGCGACATGACCCGCTGGAAGACGAGGTTGGCGGCGAAGAGGCCGGGGAAGACCAGCAGCCCGAGCACGGCCAGCAACGGGTCGACGAGCACCATCATCGTGCCCGCGATGAGCAGCATGAAGATGACGCCGATCGCCATCGGCAACGGGTTGAAGACCTGCCAGGTCGCCTCCACGTCGGCGTGCGCGTTGGACAGCAGCTGACCGGAGGGGTGGGCGTGGTGCCACGACAGCGGGAGCCGGAGGTACTGGCGGCTCACCCGCTGGCGGTAGTCGGCCTGCAGGTTGAAGCCGGCGATCGTGGCGTAGACGCGGCGCAGGATCACCCCGATGACATTGACGACCAGCACCGCGACGAGCACCCCGAAGATCAGCCACAGGCCGGCCGCGTCGACCCGCCTGGCCCGGACCGCGGGCTCGACGACCTCTCCCGTCAGCCACCCGATCGCCCCGGCGGTCGCCACGGTCGCCGCCGCCCACAGGACCGCACCCAGCACCGCGACCAGCACCGGCCGCTTCTGGGCGACCATGCCGCCCCAGATCACCCGCAGCCCGCGCCGCAGCACGGCTCGGTCGGCAACTGGACGCGGCACCGGTGCGCTGGCGGCGGAAGCGGACATGGAGAAAGGGCCTCCCGGAGGGCGAGGTGGTGGGGGTGGGAACCGCCTCCTATCCAACCATGCGCCCCCGACAGACCTTCCCGCGCCCGACACGGTCTCACGTGCTTCGATGAGCGGTATGCCGCACACACCCGACCTCCTGCGCGGGCTCGTCGCCCGCACCGCCACCGACCTCGGCCCGGACGCCCCCACGCTGTGCTCCCCGTGGACGGTGCGCGACCTGCTGGCCCACCTCGTCGTGCGCGAGTCCCGGGTCGACGCGCTGCCCGGGGTCGGGCTGCCCGTCCTGGCGCTGCAGCGGCACACCGAGAAGGTGCAGGAGGGGGTGGCCGCGCGACCCTTCGCGCAGCTGGTCGAGGAGGTGCGCCGGGGCCCCGCGCGGTTCTGGCCCACCCAGGTGCCGGCGCTGGACCGCACGGTCAACGTCGCCGAGCTGAGCATCCACCACGAGGACATGACCCGGGCCCGGCCCGGCTGGGAGCCGACGGTCCTGCCCGAGGGCGTGCAGGCCCAGATCTGGGGCACCGTGCGGACGGCGGGCCGGATGCTCTACCGCTCGGCACCGTGCGGGGTCGTGGCGGTCGCGCCGGGGCACGGTCGGGTCGCGCTGCGACGGCCCCCGCAGGGCCGGGGCAGCGTCGTCCTCACCGGGGACCCCTTGGAGCTCGCGCTGCACGCCTTCGGTCGCGAGCAGGTCGCCCGGGTGGAGGCCGCGGGCGACGACCGTGACCTCGCGGTCCTGGCGGCGCACCGCCGGAGCGCCTGAACGGTCGGCCCGCCCCGGCACGCCACCGCCGGGTCCGTCACACTGGTGCCATGAGCAGCGCCCGCGAGCACGCCCGGGCCGCGCGCCACGTCGTCCTCGACCCGTTGCGCGAGGAGATCCGCCCGAGCGCCGCCCGGACCCGGGTCCTGCGGCTGCGGGCTCGCGCCTGGCTCATCCTCCAGGCCGCCACCGGCGCCGTCCTCGCGTGGTTCATCGCCCACGACCTGCTGGGGCACGCGCTCCCCTTCTTCGCCCCCATCACCGCGATGGTCTGCCTCGGCCTGACCTACGGCGACCGCATCCGCCGGATCGCCGAGCTCACCGTCGGGGTGGCGATCGGGGTGGCCATCGGCGACCTCTTCGTGCACGCCTTCGGCACCGGGCTGTGGCAGATCTTCGCCGTCTGCGTCGTGGCGATGAGCCTGGCGGTGCTGGCCGGCGCCGGGCAGCTGCTCATGATGCAGGCCGGCATCCAGGGCGTCATCATCACGACCCTGGTGGCCGATGACGGGCAGGCCTTCAGCCGGTGGCTGGACGCCGCGGTGGGCGGGTCGGTCGCCATGGTCATCGCCATGGTCGCGCCGATGCGGTCCACGACGAAACGTCCCCGGGAGCGCATCATCGCCCTCGTGGGCCACCTGGCCGAGGTGCTGACCGACACGGCGCAGAGCCTGCGCAACCGGGACGAGGGCCGGGCCACCCGCGCCCTGGAGACCGCCCGCGGGCTCTCCGCGGAGCTGGAGGCGCTGCAGGACACGACGGCCGAGGCGGCCGCCGCGGCCCGCCTGGCTCCCCTGCTCTCCGGCGTGCACCGCGCCGACGTGCTGGAGATCAAGCGGCTGCTCCAGCCCCTGGACCTCGCGATCCGCAACGTCAGGGTGCTCGCGCGCCGCGCGGAGTCGGCCGTCGGCAACGACGAGTTCGTGCCCGACTCCTACACCGACATGGTCGAGGGGCTCGCCGAGGCGGCCGCGGTGCTGCAGGAGCAGCTCACCCGCCGCGAGCCGCTGGGCGCCGCCCAGGAGGACCTCGTGCACCTGGCCCGGCAGTCGACCTGGGGGCACTCGCGGCCGGGGCTGTCGGCCGAGGTCCTGCGGGCGCAGGTGCGCTCGACCGTGGTGGACCTGCTCGTGCTGTCCGGCATGACGCTGCAGGAGGCGCGTCGCCGGGTCCCGCCCACCCGCGACGAGATCGACCCCGCGGGCTGAGCCCGACGGGTCAGCGCTGGTGGTGCTCCACCAGCGCGGCCAACCGGGCGGCCTCGCGCCGGGCCCGCACCCCGTCGGCGCGCTGGATCGCCATGACGGCCAGCTCCTCGGTGTCGGTGAGCTCCAGGACCACCCACGGCGAACCGCCGGAGAAGCCGACGTGCACGATCTGGCCCCACTCGACCTCCTCGCGCTGCACGAGGTTGACCACGGTCAGCCCGGTGCGGCTCGGGACCGCGCGGATGAGGGCATACCTCCAGAGGAAGGCCGCCATGGCGACGCCGAAACCGGCGATGAAGACGCGGTTGAGCAGCGACATGGCCAGGGTGGACCCGGCGTAGGAGGGGCCGAGGACCGCGATGAGACCGAAGACGAGGACCGAGGCGACCGCCGTGACCCGGGCGACGCGCGCCCCCGTCACCGGCCGGAACGGCGCGTAGGGGTCGGCCGAACCCGCGCTCACGAGACCACTCGCTCGCCGGCGTGCGGTGGGCCCCCACCGGTCACCGCGCCCTGGGGCGCCTCGTCCCGCGCGGCCCGCCGCCACACGACGAAACCCCACAGCACGAGGCCGCCGTAGACGGCATACATCACGGCGGAGGGGTAGTAGCCGGAGTGCCAGAGCAGCGGCACCCCCACGAGGTCCACCGCGATCCAGACGAGCCAGAAGTCGACCCAGCCGCGAGCCATGGCGTAGGTCGCGAGCATCGACCCGACGAAGATCCAGGCGTCGGTCCAGTAGTACCAGCGCGGCGCCGGCCAGCCGGCCCCGACCTGGGCGAAGACCCACTGCGCGAGGACGATGAGCACCACCGCCACCACGAGGTATGCCGTCCGCTCACCGGCGGTGGCCCAGCGCGGGGTGATGGCCGGCTCACCCTTGGCGCGGGTCCGGCGGGACTGCTGCCAGCGCCACCAGCCGTAGACGCTCGTCGCGATGAAGAAGACCTGCCGGGCGGCCTGGCCGAAGAGGCTGTGCTCCTGCGGGTTGGTGAACCACACCCCCATGAAGACGGTGAACAGCAGCAGGTTGCCGATGATCCCGACCGGCCACGCCCACACGGTGCGCCGCATGCCGAGGATGGCCGAGGCGAAGCCGAAGAGGTTGCCGACGACCTCCCGCCACGCGATGGTGTGGCCGAGGACGGTGAGCTCGGCGTTGAACAGGTCGCCCCAGACGTCCACCTCAGGACGCCTCGGTCGCCAGCCGGCGCAGGTCGGCGATCGCCGCGGGCACGTCATGTGCGCCGTAGACCGCCGAGCCGGCGACGAAGACGTCGGCGCCGGCCTCCGCGCACCGGGCGATGGTGTCGGCGGCCACTCCCCCGTCGACCTGCACCCAGACCTGGCCGCCGTGGCGGCTGACCGCCTGGCGCACCTCGCGCACCTTGGCCAGCTGGTCGTCCATGAAGGACTGGCCGCCGAAGCCGGGCTCGACGGTCATGACGAGGACCATGTCGAGCTCGGGGAGGAGGTCGGCGTAGGGCGCGAAGGGGGTGCCCGGCTTGAAGGCGAGGGCGGCCCTGGCCCCCGCGGCGCGGATCGCCCGGGCGGTGGCGACCGGGTCGCGGACCGCCTCGACGTGGACGGTGACCGAGGAGGCACCGGCCTCGGCGTAGTCCGGGGCCCACCGGTCGGGGTCCTCGATCATGAGGTGGCAGTCCAGCGGCACGGGGGTGACCCGGGCCAGCGCCTCGACCACGGGCAGCCCGAGGGTGAGGTTGGGCACGAAGTGGTTGTCCATGACGTCGACGTGGGCCCAGTCGGCGGTCTCGATCGCCTGGAGCTCCGCGGCCAGGTGGGCGAAGTCGGAGGCGAGGATGGAGGGGCTGATCTGGGGGGTCACGGGCGCAGCCATGGGCTCAGCCTAACGACCGCTCCGAGCGACGCAGGAGGGCCACGAACATCCCGTCGGTGCCGTGCAGGTGGGGCCAGAGCTGGGCCGTCGGCCCGGGGCCGGTGTCGGGGATCGGTTCCCCGGCGCGGTCCTGCAGGAGGGGGCGGACGTCGAGCACCTCGACGTCCGGATGCCGCTTGACGACGTCCTTGACGACGAGCTCGGTCTCGGCCAGGTGCGGGGAGCAGGTGGCGTAGACCACGACGCCGCCGGGCCGGGTGGCGCGGAGCGCGGAGTCGAGGAGCTCGCGCTGCAGGGGGCCCAGGGTGGTGAGGTCCTGCGCGCTGCGTCGCCAGCGCGCCTCGGGGCGCCGCCGCAGGGCGCCGAGCCCGGTGCACGGTGCGTCGACGAGGACGCGGTCGTAGGTCTCCGGCTCCTCCGCGCCCACGTCGCGGCCGTCACCGACCGTGACGTCCACCTGCGCACCGCCGTGCACCGGACCGACGAGGGTATGCCGCACGAGCTCGGCCCGGTGCTCACTGACCTCGTTGGCGCGCAGCCGCGCTCCGCGCCCGGCGGCCAGGGCGGCGAGCAGCCCGGCCTTGCCGCCGGGGCCTGCGCAGAGGTCGAGCCAGCGCTCGTCGGGGCCCCCGATCGGCGCCGCGGCGAGGGCCAGGGTGAGCAGCTGGGACCCGACGTCCTGCACCGCGGCCCGACCGTCCCGGATGCTCTCCAGCGCCCCGGGGTCACCCTGCGGCAGCTCCCACGCGGTCGGCGCGAGCGGCGACGGGCGGGCACCCGCCTGGGCCAGCTCGTCCTCGGCGCCGAGGCCGGGACGGGCCACGAGGGTCAACGGGCCGGGGGTGTTGTGGGCGGCGAGCAGCAGGGGCAGCTCGGTGTCCGCCTGCGTGACACCACGGGCGGAGACGAGGGCGGCCCGCAGCGCGCGGACGATCCACTCGGGGTGGGAGTGCTCGAGCGCCAGGCGGGAGGACGGCTCGGTGATCGGCGCCAGGAGCTGGGCGACCCAGGTGTCGCGATCCTGCTCGCTGATGCGGCGGAGCACGGCGTTGACGAACCCACCGGCGCCCTGGCCCACCTGCTGGCGGGCCAGGCCCACGGTCGCGCTGACGGCGGCGTGGTCGGGGACCCGCATACCGAGCAGCTGGTGCGCCCCGAGGCGCAGCACGGTGCGCACCGGGCTGTCGATCTCCGTGACGGGCCGGCTCGCGGCCTCGGCGATGACGGCGTCGTAGAGACCTCGCAGCCGCAGGGTGCCGTAGGTCAGCTCGGTCGCGAACGCGGCATCGCGGCCCCGGAGGCCCGCCGTGCGCAGGGCCCCGGGCAGCACGAGGTTGGCGAAGGCCTCGTCCGTGTCGACCTGGCGCAGGACCCGGAAGGCGACCGCGCGGGCCGGGTCGGCCTCCCTGGCGCGTTGGGTCGGCGTCTGTGCCGATCGTCGCCGGGGACCTCGCCGCGGGGCGCGGTCTCCCCCGCGGTCCGGTGCCGGCTGCCGACGTGGCGTCTCACCCATCGAAGTGCACTCCTGTCCCCAGCCGGGCGCCGCGCGCCCAGTCCGGTGCGGGCATGGCTCGCTTGCCCGGCGCCTGTACCTCGCCGAGCCGCACGGGGCCGGTGCCGGTGCCGACGAGGACCTCGCGTCGGCCGACCCCGATCTCCCCGGGCGCGAGCACCGTCGTTGACGCGGCCTCGGACGGCAGCGGAGCGACCGGGCCCAGCTTGACGCGTTCGCCCGCGAGCATCGTCCAGGCACCGGGCTCAGGGGTGCAGGCGCGCACCAGCCGGTCGATCGCGAAGGCCGGGCGGTCCCACCGCACCCGGGCGTCGTCGACCTCGAGCTTGGGTGCGTGACTCACGCCGTCCGCGGGCTGGGCGACGGCGTGCACCGTGCCCTCCTCGAGGGCGTCGAGGGTGGAGACGAGCAGCTGGGCACCGGCGTCGGCCAACCGGGTGAGCAGCTCGCCCGCGGTGTCCGTCGGGCGGATCGTCTCGGTCAGGCGGCCGAGCACCGGGCCGGTGTCCAGACCCTCCTCGAGACGGAAGGTCACGGCGCCGCTCACGTCGTCGCCCGCCCGGAGGGCGTGCTGCACGGGCGCGGCGCCGCGCCAGGCGGGAAGCAGCGAGAAATGCAGGTTGACCCACCCGTGGGCCGGCACGGTCAGCAGGTCCGGGGGCACGAGGAGCCCGTAGGCGACGACGGGGCACGCCTCGGGCGCCCACTCGCGCAGTCGCTCGAGAGCCTCGGGCTCACGCAGCGACCGTGGCGTGAGCACCGGTATGCCGGCCTCCTGGGCCACCTGCCGCACCGGTGAGGGGCGCAGGGTGCGGCCACGGCCGGCCGGGGCGTCCCGGCGGGTGAGGACGCCGACGACTTCGTGCCGCGAGTCCAGGAGGGCCCGCAGGCTCGGGACGGCGGCCGCCGGGGTCCCGGCGAAGACGACGCGCACGCCGCGGTCAGCGACGCGGCTGGTCGTCGCCGCGGTCGAGCTCCTCGACCTCGACGACCTCGGCCTCCGCGGAGGACTGGTGGAACTGCTCGCCGTCGACCTTGAGCTCGACGATCTCCTCACCCTGCTCCCGCAGCAGCTCGTGCCGCTCCCGCCGACGCCGACCCTGCTCGACCGGGTCGGGGACGGGCGCGGCCGCGATGAGCCGCTGGGTGTACTCCTCCTGCGGGTTCTCCATGATCTGCCCGCGCGGCCCGGCCTCGACCACCTTGCCGTTCTGGAGGACCACCACCTTGTGGGCGAGCAGGTCGATCACGGCCAGGTCGTGGCTGATGAAGAGGCAGGCGAAGCCGAACTGCTCCTGGAGCTCGGCGAAGATCTTGAGCACCCGGGCCTGCACGGAGACGTCCAGCGCCGAGGTGGGCTCGTCGGCCACCAGCAGCTCGGGGTCGAGCGTGAGAGCACGCGCCACGGAGATGCGCTGCCGCTGCCCGCCGGAGACCTCGTGCGGGTAGCGGTTGTAGACCTCACGGGGCAGCTGGACGGCCTCGAGGAGCTCGTAGACCTTCTCCTCGCGCGACTTGCGGTTGCCCACCTTGTGCACCACCAGGGGTTCGGCGATGCACTCGCCGATCGGCAGTCGCGGGTTGAGGGAGGCGGCGGGGTCCTGGAAGATCACGCCGATCCGCTTGCGCAGCGGCTTGAGGTCCTTGCGCTTCATGCCCGTGATGTTCTCCCCGAGCAGCCGGAACTCCCCGGACGCCGCGGGGATGAGTCCGAGCGCGCAGCGGCCGATGGTGCTCTTGCCCGACCCGGACTCGCCCACCAGGCCCACGATCTCGCCGCGGCGGACGTCGAAGCTGACGTCGTCGACCGCGCGGAACGGTGCCTTGCCGAGGCGCTGGTACTCGATGACGAGGTTCTTGAGCTCGATCGCCAGCGGGGCGTCGGCGTCGATCTCCTCCTTCACGCTGATGCCCATCTGGCCGCGACCATGACCCATCCGGGGCACCGAGCCGAGCAGCATCTTGGTGTAGTCGTGGTTGGGGTGCAGCAGCACCTCCTCGACGGTGCCCCGCTCGACGATCTCGCCCTTGAACATCACGGCGACGCGGTCGGCCATGTCGGCCACGACACCCATGTTGTGGGTGATGAGCAGGATGCCGGTGTTGAGCTTGTCCTTGAGCGAGCGGAGCAGGTCGAGGATGTCGGCCTGCACGGTCACGTCGAGCGCGGTCGTCGGCTCGTCGGCGATGATGACCTTGGGGTCGCAGCTGATCGCGATGGCGATGACCACGCGCTGCCGCTGCCCGCCGGAGAGCTCGTGCGGGTACTTCTTCATCTGCCGGGCGGGCTCGGGGATCCCGACCATGCCGAGCAGCTCGATGGCGCGGCTCCAGGCGGCGGCGCCGCGGGCGACGCCGTGCAGCTCCATCGACTCCACGAGCTGGGTGCCGATGTTGAGCACCGGGTTGAGCGCCGTCATCGGCTCCTGGAAGACCATCGCGACGTCGTTGCCGCGCAGGCGACGCATGTTGTTCTCCGAGAGCCGGCCGACCTCGCGGCCCGCGACGTTGACCGCTCCCCCGATGGTGGCGTTGCGCGGCAGCAGCCGCATCGCCGTCATCGAGGTGACGGACTTGCCCGAGCCGGACTCGCCGACCAGGGCCACGACCTCGCCGGGACGGACCCTGAGGTCGACCCCCTTGACCGCGTGGACGCTGCCGAACTCGGTCTTGAAGCGGACGTCGACGTCGTCGAAGGCGAGGACGACCTCCTCGTCACTGGTGGGCGTGCCCGACCCGGTGAAGACCGGCTCGCCGGAGTTGCTCTGGGTGGTGGTGGTCATCAGTCAGCGGTCCTGTTCTGACGGGGGTCGAAGGCGTCACGGAGTCCGTCGCCGAGGAAGTTGACGGACAGCGCGATCCCGAGGATGAAGAGGCCGGGCCACCAGAACAGCCAGGGCCGGGTCTGGAAGGCGTTCTGGTACTGCGAGATGAGCAGTCCGAGCGAGGTGTCCGGCGGTCGGACACCGTAGCCGAGGAACGACAGTGCCGACTCGAGCAGGATGGTGGCCGCGATCGTCAGGGTCGCGCTGACGATGATGGTGCCGATGGTGTTGGGCAGGATGTGCTTGAAGATGATGCGCCCCGAGCCCGTGCCGATGGCCTCGGCCGCGGTGACGAACTCCCGCTCGCGCAGCGAGAGGACCTCGCCGCGCACCAGGCGGGCCAGACCGGTCCACGAGACCAGGCTCAGCACCAGCGCGAGCGACCAGATGCCACCGCCGGCCATCTTGCCGAGGACGGCCGCCAGGACCAGCAGCGGGATGATGATGAACAGGTCGGTGACCCGCATGAGGATGGCCTCGACCCAGCCGCGGAAGAAGCCCGCGATCGCGCCGATGAGGGTGCCGACGAGGGTGGAGAGCAGCCCCACGGTGAAGGCGACGATGAGCGAGCGCTGGGTGCCGCGCATCGTCAGGGCGAAGTAGTCCTTGCCGATGGTGTCCTGCCCGAACGGGTGCTCCCCGATCTGGAAGGGCCACAGCTGCATCGTGGGTCGTCCTCCGTCGACGGCGGCGCCGGCGTCGTAGAACGTCTTGCCCCACCATCCCGGGATGATGCCGTAGCCGATCGAGGTGAAGGCGATGCCGGCGATGAAGAGCAGCAGGATGAGGGAGGCCATCGCTCCGCGGTGCCGGAAGAAGCGGCGTCGGACCAGCTGGCCCTGGGAGTAGGACTTCTGGCTGAGGTCGATCTCCTTCTCGACGGAGAAGGCTTCCTCGACGGTGCTCGCGGCCGGGGTGTGCTCCGGCCGGTCCGGGCGGTGGTTGTCGGTCATCGCAGGGTCCTTCGGGTCGAGGCGGTGAGGCGGTCGGCGGGCGGGTGAGGCACGGTCACCGGGCTCACCGCCTGATCCGCGGGTCGAGGAAGGCGTAGGCGATGTCGGCGAACATGTTCATGAGCACCGCCGCGCCTCCGGCCACGAGGTAGTAGGCCATGACCGGGTTGGGGTCGACGGTGTCCAGGCCGAGGCGGAACATCGCGCCCAGCCCGCGCCACCCGAAGATCGTCTCGGTGATGACCGCACCGCCGAGCAGCGAGGCGAAGTCGAAGGCCACGATGGTCGTGATGGGGATGAGCGCGTTGCGCAGCGCGTGCTTGGTGAAGACCACCCGGTCCGAGAGCCCCTTGGAGCGGGCGGTGCGGATGTAGTCCTGGTTGATCGTCTCCAGCATGGAGCCACGGGTGTAGCGGCTGTAGGTCGCGATGGAGATCAGGGTGAGCACGATCGTCGGCAGGACGAGCTGGATCCCCCAGTTGAAGATCCCCTCCCAGAAGTCACCCTCGAAGCGCTCGGGGATGATGCGGTTCTGACCGATGGTGCCGACCGGGCGGCCGCTGGGTGCCATGTCGAGGAAGCCGGCCCAGCCGCGCAGCAGCTTGTCCATGAAGATGAGGAAGCCCATGCTCAGCGCGGTGCCCACGGTGACGATGCTCGCCACGCGACGCTCGTAGCCGCCCATGACCCACCCGACGGCGAGGGCGACCAGGACGGTCACGACGGTGAGCGCGATGATGATGAGCCACGACGGGTCCTCGAGGATGGGCCCGGTGACGAAGTAGGAGACCAGCCCCAGGCCGACCGTGACGAGGCCGGCATACATCACCTTGCGGTGCGCGAGACCGACCGTCATGACGAGCATGAAGGCCAGACCCAGCAGCGAGCCGAGCAGGATGAGCGGCAGGCCGAGGGCCGGCTGGAGCCACCAGTCGATGCGGTCGAACCAGAAGACCAGGCCGAAGACGACGACGAAGGCGACCAGGGCGGTGAGGAGCTGTCGGCGTAGCGCTCCCCCGAGCACCGAGGCCACCGTGACCGCGAAGACGGCCGCGATCACCGCGATCGCCGTGGTCGAGATCGCCGGGTCGGCGATCCAGTTGTTGAACTTGATGGCACCGAAGTCCTTGAGCAGCACCGCGGCCCAGAAGGAGGGCAGGGAGAAGAAGACGAAGGCGGCGAAGGTGATGACGTAGTCGAAGCCGGAGTACTGGCGGATCGCCGAGAGCACACCGAGGGCCACACCGATGAAGATCGCCAGGAAGGTCGCCAGGGTCACCAGGCGCAGGCTCGCGCCCGCCGAGGCGACGAGCAGGTTGTTGACGTTGGCCCCGTCCCGCGTGGCACCGAGGTCGCACTGCAGCACGAAGCACTTGCTCACGCCGGTCAGCCAGCCGAGGTAGCGCTCCCACCACGGGTCGTTCAGCCCCATGTTGTCGATCCGCGCCTGGATCAGCTGGTCGCGGTTCTCGGCGCGGGACTCGCGCAGATCCTGAAGCGGGTCGGCCGAGTTGATCGTGAGGACGTACATCAGCACGGACCCCAGGAACATGATCAGCGTGGAGATCGCGATCCTGCGGAGGATGAATTGGAGCACGGGTTCGGACCTTTGCGGTGAGGGTTCACGGCGGTGTGACGGGACTGCCCGCAGACTCTAACCCCTCACGTGGGGTCAGGACCACGGAACCCCCGGAAGCGTGTCGGGGGCCGCCACCGCGTGTCAACCAGAGAAGTGGGAAGCGGTGCGGACACACGGACGGGGCGGGAGGGCGTTGACCCTCCCGCCCCGTCAGCGTGCCGGTCGTGGTGCGCTCAGCGGCGCACCGTCGACCAGGAGCGCGTCAGCTGGCGCGCATCCACTGCTCGGCGTTCCAGGAGACACCGGTCTGGACCGAGGTGGCCCGGACGTTCTCCAGGGTGCTGTCGTAGCCCGTCACGCCCGGGTGGGCGAAGAGCGGGATGCCGTACAGGTTGTCCCACAGCAGCTTCTCGATCACCTTGATCTGCTCCATGTGGACCTCGGGGTCGTTCGACGAGGCCAGGGTGTTCCAGGCCGCGTCGACCTCCTCGTTGGAGAAGCCACCGAAGTTCTGGCCACCACCGGTGGAGTAGATCGGCTGACCCGAGGCGATCTGGCCCGAGCCGGCCCAGGCGAACAGCGCGACCTCCCAGTCACCCGACTCCAGCGTGCCACCGGCCTCGAAGAAGTCCGGGTTGCCGGCGTCGACGATGTTGAAGCCCGCCTCGTCGCACGAGGACTTGATCTGGGCGACCTGCTCGGTCCGGCGCGGGTTGGGCGCCGAGTAGCCGATGCGCACCTCGACGGGCGACTCCAGGCCGGCCTCCTCGAGCTTGGCCTGCGCACCCTCGATGTCGACCTCGTCGTACTGGCCGCTGTACGCCTCGTCCACGACCTCCTGGTAGTCCTCCTGGAAGGGGAACTTCTCGCGGAGGTTCATGACCTGCGCGTCGGGGTTGATCGGCTTGATGAGGTTGTCGATGATGTTCTGCCGCGGGACGCACATGGCGAACGCCTCGCGGGCGGCGAGCCCACCGTTGTCATCGCTGAAGGCAGAGGACTCCGCGAAGTTGAAGTCCAGGTGCTCCCAGGTCATCTCGGCCGTCGTCTCGACGGCGACCGTGTCGCCCATGCCCTCGAGCTGCTGCAGCGTGTCGACGGTCGCCTGCGGCTCGATGACGTTGATGTCACCGTTCTGCAGCGCCTGGACGTGGGTGTCCGGAGCGGCGAACTTGTAGACGAGGTTGCCGGTCGCCGGCGCGGGGCCGAAGAAGCTCTCGTTGGGGACCAGCGCGAGCTGGTTGCCGCTCTCCCAGGCCGCACCCTCGAGGGTGTAGGGGCCGGAGGAGGGGACCAGCGCCTCGTCGGTGACGGAGTAGTCCGGGAACAGCCAGCCGGTGTTCCAGAACTCCGAGACCTCGGCCACCATCTCGCCCTCGCCGTCGAGGATCGCCTGCGCGAGCTCGTCGGGCTCCATGCCCGCCTGCTCCGCCGCGACGTGCGAGGGGAAGGCGTCATTGACGACGAGCTCCCAGTCCGGGTAGGGCTCGGGGTAGACGACCGTGAAGGTCTTGCTGCCCGGCTCGGTCTCCGGGGCCTCCGGGACGTACTTGCCGAAGGTGTCGGAGACCGGGTCGAACCCGAGGGCGTCCACGCCACCGAGGGCCTCGGGGTTGGACGAGGCCCACTCGAGCAGGTAGTCGTTGGAGGTGATCGGGGTGCCGTCGGACCAGACCGCGTCGTCGGAGATGGTGTACTCGACGGTCAGCGGGTCCTCGGAGGTCACCTCGTAGGAGCCGAACCACTCGTTGGGGTAGACCGTGCCGTCGGTGCCCCAGTACCAGAAGCTGCTCAAGAGCTGGTTGTTGACCACCGCGTTGTAGGTGGAGTTGGTGGAGGCGGTGTCGCCGTTGTAGGCGTTGTACTCCTCGGCACCACTGGAGAAGGAGACCGTCTCCTCGGTGTTGGTGGTGACGTCGCCCAGGTCGGCCTTCGCGGTCGAGCCCTCCTCGCCACCCATGTCCTCAGAGCCCTCGGAGTCCTCCTCGGTCCCACCGCTCTCCTCGGACGAGTCCTCGCTGCCGCCGCCCTCGGCCGCGGTGTCGTTGTCCTCCGAACCGCCGCCGGACGTGCAGCCAGCCAGCGCCAGGGCACCGGCCGCCACGACGGCCATGGTCGCGCGCCTGATCTTCAATGTTCCTCCTAGTGAATGGGCGTCTCGCGGTGGTGGACCGTCGTGGTCCACCGCATGCTCTGGCGACGCACCGGGGGGGTTGCAGATGCAACTTAGGCATGGGTCCGCGCCCGACGCCACCACCGTGCCCACACGGTGACGCGATCGTTACCCTTTTGAGACTTCCGTAGCAGTGACGCTACGTCAAGCGTTCGACGCGCCGCCGGCGCAGGTCAGGACGTCCCGTCTCCGTCGATCCGGATGCGCACGACGTCCTCCGCCTTGCGGGCGCTGCGTTCGGCCCGCACGGTGTGGACCGCCGCTGGCACCGTGCCCTCGCCCTGGCGGAGGGTGGCCCGGACCCGGGCGTCGTCCTGACGTGAAGACGTGCCGTCCAGCGGCACGGTGCCCAGGACCCGCAGGCCGCCCTCCACGAGGGCCCGGCCCACCTGGTCGACCACCGGAGCCGGCCCGGTCACCTCGACCTGGCGCAGCGACGGGGGCAGCCCGAGCTCGGCGCGCTCCTCCAGCTCCCTGGCCGCCAGCCAGGCCGGATCCCAGCGCACCAGCGCCTCGACAGCAGGGACGCTCCCGTGCGGCGGGACCCCGCACACGACGACCTCCGGACCGCGGCGACCATCGGAGCGGGCGGCAGGTCGGGCCAGCGCGGCGGCCGCGCACCAGCGACGCAGGGTCTCCGGCGCCGCGTCGAGGGCCGCGCGCTCGAGCAGCCGCCACCCGTCGAGCAGCACGACGGCGGCATACCCGTCGGCGCACCAGGGTTCGGCACCGGGCGTCGCGACGACGAGAGCGGGATCAGCCGCGACCTCGTCGACGACATGCTCCCCCCCGGAGGAGACCACGCGGGTCCCGGGGAAGGCCCGCCCGAGCTCCTCGGCCGTCCGGCGCTCACCGAGCCCCGACGTGCGGCGACGCAACGAACCACACGCCTCGCACGGGCGGTCGGAGGGGAACGCGGTGCCGCACCAGCGGCAGGCCGCGACCGACACGCGATCTCCTGCGCCCACCGGGCCGTGGCAGGCGGCGCACCGCAGCGCCGAGCGGCAATCCTGGCAGGCCAGCCCGAGGACGTAGCCCTGCCGTGGCACCTGCACCAGGACCGGGCCGCGCTGGAGACCGGAGCGCAGAGCCGTGAGCGCCACCCCGGGGAGCCGTGCGGTGCGCGCCGCCGCGTCGCGCTCCTCCTGGTATCCCTCCCCGGCGACGACGACGCCCGGTGCCAGCCGGCGCAGGGTGGTGCGGTCGGCGACGACGGGGGCCAGCAGCCCCTCCTGCACCCACTGCTGCACCTCGACGCTGCGGGTGAAGCCGCCGACCAGCAGGCCGGCACCCTCCGAGCGGGCACGGCGGCGCAGCACCTCCCGCACGTGGGGGTAGGGGGCCCGCGGCTCCTGGTGGAGGTCATCGCCCTCGTCCCACGCCACGACGAGGCCGAGGTCGCGCACCGGCGCGAAGGCGCTGGCCCGGGTGCCCACCACGACGCGGGCGTGCCCGCGGAGCACCCGCAGGAACGCGGAGTAGCGCGCCTCCGGGCCGAGGTCCGCCGTCAGCCGCACGACGTCGTCCTCGCCAACGGCACGCGCGATCGCGGGCACGACCCGCTCGACGTCGCGTCGGTCCGGCAGGACCACCACGGCGCCCCGCCCCCGGCGACGCACTCCGCGACCGCCGAGGCGATGGCCTCCGGCCAGTCCAGCTGCGGGGGCTGCCCCGGCAGGGCCAACCAGGCGGCCCGCCGGCGCCTCACCGTCGCGCAGCCGGCGCAGCAGGGCCGCACCGGCGGGGTAGGCGTCCCACGGCGAGGCGCCGGGCGCGGCGGGAGCGAGAGACGGGGCACTAGCGGACGGCCCGGCCTGCTCGGCAGCGTCCGCTCCCCCGCCGGGCTGAGCATCTGCGCCGCTCGCGCCACCTCCGGCGACGGCCGGTGGGACCGACTTCTCGGCACGGGCGTGACGAGGTGGCACGGCGAGCCGCACCGCGTCGGCGAGCGTGCCGCCGTAGTGCCCGGCCACCTCCCGGACCAGGGCGAGGACCTGCGGCGTGAGCACCGGCTCGGGGCTGACGACGGTGCGCAGCGGCGCCAGCCGCCCGGTGTGCTCGGCGCTGGAGGTGCGGGTCAGGAGGTAGCCGTCGTGGTCGCGCCCGGCGAAGCGCACCTTGACCCGGACCCCCGGCTGCGCCGCGTCGGCGAGGTCTGCCGGGACGGCATACTCGAACGGCCGGTCCAGGTGGGCCAGCGGCGTGTCGACGAGGACGGTCGCCACCGGGTCCTGCTCGGCGAGCGGCACGTCCGCGGCGGGCGCCGTGGACCGGCGGCGGGGCACCGCCGGAGCGGGGACCAGCTCGAGCTGCTCGCTCACGTCGCCGACCCCGGACCCCTCAGACGGCGGAGCGCAACGCGTCGACGCGGTCGAGACGCTCCCAGGTGAACCCGTCGACCAGACCGGGGGCCTCGGTCCGGCCGAAGTGGCCGTAGGCGGCGGTGGGCCGGTAGATCGGGCGCAGGAGGTCCAGCTGGTGCACCAGCGCCGCCGGCCGCAGGTCGAAGACCTCGTCGACCGCACGCTGGATCCGCTCGACCGGCACCGTCTCCGTGCCGAAGGTCTCGACGTAGAGCCCCACCGGGTGCGGGTAGCCGATGGCGTAGGCCACCTGGATCTCGCAGCGTCGCGCCAGGCCTGCGGCCACGACGTTCTTGGCCACCCAGCGCATGGCGTAGGCGGCGCTGCGGTCGACCTTGGACGGGTCCTTGCCGGAGAACGCCCCGCCGCCGTGCCGCGCCATGCCACCGTAGGTGTCGACGATGACCTTGCGCCCCGTGAGCCCGGCATCGCCCATCGGACCGCCGATGGTGAACACCCCGGTCGGGTTGACGAGCATGCGGTAGCCGTCGGTCTTGAGCTGCACCCCGGCCTCGTGGGCCTGCTCCAGCACCGGGGTGATCACCCGCTCCCGGATGTCAGGCGTGAGCTGGTCCTCCAGGTCGACCCCGGTCGCGTGCTGGGTGGAGAGGACGACGGTGTCGAGGCGCACCGCGGTGTCGCCGTCGTAGGCGATCGTCACCTGGGTCTTGCCGTCCGGGCGGAGGTAGTCCAGCTCCCCGCTCTTGCGCACGGCGGCCAGCTGCTCGGCGAGCCGGTGCGCCAGGAAGACCGGGAGCGGCATGAGCTCGGGAGTGTCGTCGCAGGCGTAGCCGAACATCAGCCCCTGGTCACCCGCGCCCTGCTGGTCGAAGGGGTCGACGTCGGCCGACCCGCGGCTGCTCACCGCGTCGTCCACGCCCGTCGCGATGTCGATCGACTGGTCCCCGATAGAGATCTCCACCCCGCAGGTGCGTCCGTCGAAGCCCTTGTAGGAGTTGTCGTAGCCGATGTCCAGGATCGTCTGGCGCACGAGCTGGGCGATGTTGGAGTAGCCCTGGGTGCGCACCTCCCCCGCCACGTGCACTAGGCCCGTGGTGACCATGGTCTCCACGGCGACCCGGGACTGCGGGTCCTGCGCGAGCAGGTCGTCGAGGATCGCGTCACTGATCTGGTCGCAGATCTTGTCGGGGTGGCCCTCGGTGACGGACTCGGAGGTGAACAGGCGGGTCATCGAGACTCCTTCGCGAACGGGTGCAGCGGCTGCTGACTGACGCGGGTGAGTCTACGGTGGCGCCCCGACAGACCCGCCGGTCAGGGCAGCGCGGGAGCGACCACGGCCCAGATCGCGTCCGCGACGTGGTCCTTGGTGGCGGGGCCGACGGACACGACCTCGCTCGTGCCGGGTCGCAGCAGGTGGACGGTGGTGTCGTCCTGCCCGAAGGTCTTGTCCACGCCCACCTCGTTGGCGACGAGCAGGTCGCACCCCTTGCGCTCGAGCTTGGCCCATGCCAGGGAGAGCACGTCGCCGGTGGCGTCGCCCGTCTCGGCGGCGAAGCCGACGAGGTAGGGCGTGCTCGCGCCACCGCGGGTCGCCACCAGTCCCGCGAGGATGTCCGGGTTGCGGACCAGCTCCAGCGTCGGGGCGCTGTCGTCCCCCTCGCCGTGGGTCTTCTTGATCTTGGCGTCGGTGTAGTGCGCGGGGCGGAAGTCGGCCACGGCGGCAGCCATGACGACGACGTCGACGCCCCCGGCGCCCACGAGCCCCCGGACCTGCTCCTCCAGCTCGCGGGCGGTCCCCACCTCCAGCACCTCCACGCCCTGGGGGGCGCTGAGGCTCACGTTGGCGCTCACCAGCGTCACCTGCGCGCCGCGCCGACGCGCCGCGGCGGCCACGGCATACCCCTGCTTGCCGGAGGACCGGTTGCCGAGGAAGCGGACGGGGTCCAGCGGTTCGCGGGTCCCTCCCGCGGTGACCACCACGTGGCGACCGGCGAGGTCGCCCTCGGCGGCGGTAGCGGCGCCAGCGGCGGTGTCGGACGCCTCTTGCTCGGCGAGGACCTGCAGGGCCTGGGCGACGATGTCGTCGGGCTCCGGGAGGCGGCCCGGGCCGGTGTCCGCCCCGGTGAGCCGCCCCGGGGCCGGCTCGATCACGTGGACCCCGCGCGAGCGCAGGGTCGCCACGTTGTCGACCGTGGCCGGGTGCGTCCACATCTCGGTATGCATGGCCGGCGCGAGCACGACCGGGCAGCGGGCGGTGAGCAGGGTGTTGGTCAGCAGGTCACCGGCCAGGCCGTGCGCGGCCTGGGCCAGCAGGTCGGCGGTGGCCGGCGCCACGAGGACCAGGTCGGCCCCTTGGCCGAGCCGGACGTGCGGGACCGCCGGGACGTCGTCCCAGACCTCGCTGGAGACGGGTCGGCCGCTGAGCGCCTCCCACGTCGCCGCCCCGACGAAGTGCAGCGCGGCGGCCGTGGGCACCACGGTGACCTGATGGCCGGCCTCGGTGAGCAACCGGAGCACCGAGCACGCCTTGTAGGCGGCGATGCCGCCGGCGACGCCCAGGACCACGCGCATACCGCTGCCGTCCGTCGTCGGGTCGGTCAGTTCTCGGGGGAGCTGGTGTGCAGCTTGCCCTGGTCGATCTCGTGGAGCGCGATCGACAGCGGCTTGTCGGTGGCGTCGGCCTCGACGAGCGGGCCGACATACTCCAGCAGGCCCTCGCTCAGCTGGGAGTAGTAGGCGTTGATCTGCCGGGCCCGCTTGGCGGCGTAAATGACCAGGGCGTACTTGCTGTCCGCGCGCTGCAGCAGGCTGTCGATCGGCGGGTTGGTGATGCCGTCCGGGTGGGCGATGGTGCCGGTTCCACTCACGTTGGTCTCAGTCCTTAGCTCGGGGGTCAACCATCAATGATACGAGGTGTTCGGCCGCGCGGGCGACATCGTCGTTGACGATGGTCACGTCGAACTCCGAGACGGCCGCCAGCTCGGTCCGCGCCGTCTCCAGCCGGGTCGCACGCTCGGCCTCGGACTCGGTGCCGCGGCCCACGAGCCGCTGCACCAGCTCCTCCCAGCTCGGGGGCGCGAGGAAGACGAACAGCGCCTCGGGCATGGCCTGGCGCACCTGTCGAGCACCCTGCAGATCGATCTCCAGCATCGTCGGTCGTCCCTGGAGCAGCGCCTGCTCCACCGGGCCCCGCGGGGTGCCGTAGCGCGCCCGTCCGTGGACCGTCGCCGACTCCAGCAGCTGGCCGGTCCGCTCGAGCCGGTCGAACTCCGGCTCGTCGACGAAGAAGTAGTGACGGCCGTCCTCCTCCCCCGGGCGAGGGGGACGGGTCGTCGCCGAGACCGAGAGCCAGACGTCCGGGTAGTGCTCCCTGACGTAGCTCGCCACCGTGCCCTTGCCCACCGCGGTCGGGCCGGCCAGGACCACCAGTCGCCGGTCCGGGGAGACCCCCTCGCCCGGCGTCGCCGCGGTGCTCAGCGGTCGCTGAAGTGGTCGAGCAGGTGGTGCACCTGGTTGGCGCCGAGCCCCCGCACGCGCCGACTCTCCGAGATGCCGATCTCCTCCATGAGCTGACGCGCACGCACGCGCCCCACCCCCGGCATCGACTCGAGCAGGGCCGAGACCTTCATCTTGCCGATGACGTCGTTCTCCTTGCCCTCGGCGATGACGTCCTTGAGGGACCCCTGCGAGTTCTTCAGGCGGTTCTTGACGGCTGCACGCTCACGACGGGCGGCGGCGGCCTTGGCCAGCGCGTCGGCGCGCTGCTCCGGGGTCAGCTCGGGAAGGGCCACGGTCCTACTCCTTGTCATCCGGTCCCAGGGAACCCTGGTGCCGACGAACATAGCGACCCTGTCGCCCCGGTGCCAACCCGCGCGTCACGACGGACCTGCCCGGGGGCGGCGTCCAGGATGCCAGGGGGTCGGGTCGAGGACTCAGCCGGCACCCACCGCGGAGGCGAGCCGGTCGCTCCAGCGCTCGACCTCCCCGCGCACCCGCGTGGGTCCGGCACCCAGCACACCCCGTGAGATCGGGACGAGGACGCGTCCCCGCACCGCGGCGAAGGACCGCGCGACGTCGTGCTCGTCGGCCCCCTGGGCGCCCACTCCTGGGGCGAGCACCGGTGCGAGCGAGTCGGCGAGTCCCAGGTCCTCTGTCGCGAGGTCGACGGTCGCCCCGACCACCACGCCGATGTCGCCGCACGGCTCCTGTCCGAGGTTGTCGCGGCCCACCTCCTCGAGCACCCGGTGAGCCACGCTGGGCGAGCCGACCGACTGCACCTGGACCGCCTCCGGGTTGGACGTGCGCACCAGCACGAAGGCGCCGCGTCCGGCCTGCCGGGCGAGCTCCAGCGCCGGGCGCAGCGATGCGTAGCCGAGATAGGGGCTCACGGTCAGCGCGTCCGCACCGAGCGGCGCCCCCTCGTCGAGGTAGGCCTGGGCATACCCCATCATCGTCGAGCCGATGTCACCGCGCTTGGCGTCGAGGACGGTGAGCAGGCCACGCTCCCGGGCCTGGCGCAGGACGTCCTCCAGCACGGCGACCCCGGCCGCCCCGTGGCGCTCGAAGAAGGCCGACTGAGGCTTCACCGCGACGCATCGCCCGGCTGCCGCCTCGAGCGTGACGGCACAGAACTCACGCAGCCCGTCCGGGGAGTCCGGCAGTCCCCAGGACGCCAGGAGCTCGCGGTGCGGGTCGATCCCGACGCACAGCGGTCCGTGCGCGGCGATGGCGCGGTGCAGGCGCAGCCCGAACCGCTCGCCACCGCCGTCCGCCGTGGTCGTGCCGGCCTCATCCGTGCTGGTCATGCAGTCCTCCTCGGGTCGGGGCTTCCAGGATCGTCGAGGGCCTCCCGGACGGCCCACAGGCGGGTCGGGTCGGCCCACAGCGCCGACCCGAGCTGCACGGCTCGGGCGCCCTCGCGCAGGGCGGCCCGGGCGGAGTCCCCGTCGTGGACCCCGCCGGCCGCGACGACGGGGACGGGGGGCCAGCGTCCGTCGACGGCGGCCTCCGCGAGGGCACGGACGCCCGCGCGGCAGACCGCGGCGGTGGAGGGGCCCGACCACCAGCGTCCGGCGCCCAGGGGCACCGAGCCGCAGACCACGACCGCACCGGCTCCCCCGGCCACCGCGCCGCGGGCGGACGCCACGAGGTCCGGCTGCAGTGCCGACAACCGGGCCAGGATCAGCAGGTCGCGGGGGGTCTCCTCGCGCACCCTCGCCATGACCTTGAGGCAGTGCTGGTCGTCGGTGCCCCGCAGGTCGACCTCGACCGCGGCGACGGCGTCGCCCTCCAGCCCGCGGCTGAGCCGACCGGCGAGGGTGGCCGGCTCCCCCGGCGACCCGCCCCGGACGGCCACGACGCAGCGCAGGCCACGGGTGGCGCACCACCGCAACCGGCCCACGGCCTCGACGAGCCCGATCCCGGGCGACCCCGCGTGGTCGAGCCCTCCCGGACCGGTGCCGTGGATGAGCGCGGCTCCGGGAGCACCGGGGCGCCGCGACGACCGGGCCCACCGGCACGAGGATCTCCTCGAGCCGACCGAAGCGCAGGAGCCCGCGAGGGTCGTCGACGGCTCCGGGCGCGATCCACACCGACGGCAGCGGCTCACCGCGCAGCATCGACCAACCACTCCCCCGGGACCACGGGCCCCTCGAGGCACGGCCGAGCCGTGCGCGCGCCGCGCGGGTCCACCACCGCGACGTCGCACTGGCCGCACAGCCCCGTCCCGCACAGCAGGGTCTCGTCGAGGTCCAGCGCGCAGACCCGCGAGGCCCGACCCCGCGTCCGCGTCACCTCCGCCACCCGACGGACCGCGCCCCGGGGTCCGGCGGCGAAAACGACACCGAGCCCAGGGTGCTGGTCCAGCGCCTGCGCCACGACGCCGAGGAGGTCACCGGGTGTGGTCAGCACGACCGAGGCGGCCTGCCGGCGCAGCGGCGAAAGGTCCAGGTGGGCGTCGGGGTCGTCGGCCGCGAGCACCAGGTGCACCTCGCACCCCTTGGCCCGCAGCACGGGCACGAGCCAGCGCAGCGGGACGACCGAGCCCCCCTGACCCACGAGCAGTGCGGGCACGGGCTCCGCCGGGAGGCCGAAGCCCCGCCCGAGAGGCCCGAGGACCCGCACCCGTTGACCGGTGGCCCACCCGCCACCGGCGGGCACCACGACGTCCACCGCGGTCCCGTGCACGGGGTCCACAGACACCTCCGCGACCCACAGCAGGGTGGGCAGGACCTCACCGCGGGCCGGGTCCCCCGGCAGCACCAGGAACTGGCCCGGCCGCGCCGACTCCCACCCCGGGCCGGGCGGCACCGCCAGGCTGACGATGTCGTAGGCACCGGCGGCGCGCGCGAGCGTGACGCCGGCCCAGGTCACCGGGTCCGCGCCACCGACCCCGGTCCTCCTCACCGGATCACCCGTTCACCCCGCGCGGCCGAAGAGGTCCAGCTTCGCGGCGTGCTCCTGGAGCGGGGCGACCGAGAGGGGCCCCTCACGCATCGCCTCGATGCCGAGGACGGCCACCGACAGCTGCTGGACGGTGGTGATGATCGGCTTGTCGAGGGAGGTCGTCGCCGCCCGGATGGCGTAGCCGTCGGCACGGGCGTCCCGGCCGGAGGGCGTGTTGATGACCATGTCCACCTCGCCGTCGCTGATCCGGTCGACGATGCTGCGGACCGATCCGTCGGCGCGGGCCGCGCTGTGCTTGTGCACGACCTCGGCCGGTATGCCGTTGCGGCGCAGCACGTCCGCCGTCCCCTCGGTCGCGAGCACGGAGAAGCCGAGGTCGACCAGACGCTTGACGGGGAAGATCATCGAGCGCTTGTCGCGGTTGGCCACCGACACGAAGACCGTGCCCTGCGTGGGCAGGCTCGAGCCGGCGCGCAGCTGGCTCTTGGCGAAGGCCGAGCCGAAGGAGGCGTCGATGCCCATGACCTCGCCGGTCGAGCGCATCTCCGGGCCGAGGATCGAGTCGATGGCCTCCCCGGTCTGGGTGCGGAACCGGCGGAAGGGCAGGATCGCCTCCTTGACCGAGAACGGCGCATCCCCGGGCAGCGACCCGCCGTCCACGTGGCGCGGCAGCACCCCCTCCTCGCGCAACTCGGCGATGGTGGCGCCGAGCATGACGCGCGCGGCGGCCTGGGCGAGCGGCACCCCGGTCGCCTTGGCGACGAAGGGCACGGTGCGGCTGGCCCGGGGGTTGGCCTCCAGGACGTAGAGGACGTCCTGGGCCAGGGCGAACTGCACGTTGATGAGCCCGCGGACCCCGATCGCCTCGGCCAGCGCCCGCGTCGCCTCCCGGACCTGCTCCAGCTCCGAGCGGCCGAGGGTGAAGGGCGGCAGCACGCAGGCCGAGTCGCCGGAGTGGATCCCGGCCTCCTCGATATGCTCCATGATCCCGCCGACGTAGAGGTCGCTGCCGTCGTAGAGCGCGTCGATGTCGATCTCGACGGCGGTGTCCAGGAACCGGTCGATGAGCACCGGGTGGACCACGCCCTCGCCAACAGCGGCCGCGGTCGCCCGCCCGACGTAGGCGGTGAGCGACTCGTCGTCGTAGACGATCTCCATCCCCCGTCCACCCAGGACGTAGGACGGGCGGACGAGCACGGGGTAGCCCACCTCGTGCGCCACCTCGAGCGCGTCCTCCACGGTGTATGCCGTGCCGTGCCGCGGTGCGGTCAGCCCGGTCTCATGCAGGACCCGACCGAAGGCGGCGCGGTCCTCGGCGAGGTGGATGGCCTCCGGCGAGGTGCCGACGATCGGCACCCCCTCGGCCTTGAGCGCTGCGGCGAGACCCAGCGGCGTCTGGCCGCCGAGCTGGACGACGACGCCGGCCAGCGGGCCCGCCTGCCGCTCGGCGTGGACGACCTCGAGGACGTCCTCGAGCGTCAGCGGCTCGAAGTAGAGCCGGCTGGAGGTGTCGTAGTCGGTCGAGACGGTCTCGGGGTTGCAGTTGACCATCACGGTGTCGAAGCCGTGCTCGCGCAGCGTGAGGGAGGCGTGCACGCAGGAGTAGTCGAACTCGATCCCCTGACCGATCCGGTTGGGTCCCGAGCCGAGGATGATGACGGCCGGCCGCTCGCGCGGCGCCACCTCGGTCTCCTCGTCGTAGGAGGAGTAGTGGTAGGGCGTGCTGGCCTCGAACTCCCCGGCGCAGGTGTCGACGGTCTTGTAGACCGGGCGCACCCCGAGCGCCTGCCGCACCCCGCGCACGACGGCCTCGCTCAGCCCGGTGAGCTGGGCCAGCTGGGGGTCGGAGAAGCCGTGCCGCTTGGCCAGGCGCAAGAGCTCGGGGGTGAGCCGTCCGCCGCTGGCGGCCCTGGCCTGGGTCCGGATGAGCTCGGCGATGTCGTTGATCGCGGCGATCTGGTCGAGGAACCACGGGTCGATACGTGTCGCCTCGTGGGCCTCCTCGACGCTCGCGCCCCCGCGCAGGGCCTGCTGCACGAGCACGAGCCGCCCGTCGGTGGGCGTCGCGGCCTGCTCCAGCAGGGCCAGCGCCATCTCGCGGGTCGGTGCCTCCTCGGCCCGCCAGTGGAAGGTCGTGTGCCTCGCCTCGGTCGAGCGCAGCGCCTTCTGCAGCGCCTCGGTGAAGTTGCGGCCCAGCGCCATCGCCTCGCCGACCGACTTCATGGTCGTCGTGAGCGTGGGGTCGGCCAGCGGGAACTTCTCGAAGGCGAACCGGGGGACCTTGACGACGACGTAGTCCAGCGTCGGCTCGAAGCTGGCCGGCGTCTTGCGGGTGATGTCGTTGGGCACCTCGTCGAGGGTGTAGCCCAGCGCCATCTTCGCCGCGATCTTGGCGATCGGGAAGCCGGTCGCCTTGGACGCCAGGGCCGAGGAGCGGGAGACGCGGGGGTTCATCTCGATGACGATGATCCGCCCGTCCTCGGGGTTCACCGCGAACTGGATGTTGCAGCCGCCGGTGTCGACGCCGACCTCGCGGATGACGGCGATGCCGATGTCGCGCAGCCGCTGGTACTCGCGGTCGGTCAGGGTCATCGCCGGGGCGACCGTGATGGAGTCCCCCGTGTGCACCCCCATCGGGTCGAGGTTCTCGATGGAGCAGACGACGACCACGTTGTCGGCGTGGTCGCGCATCACCTCGAGCTCGTACTCCTTCCACCCGAGGATCGACTCCTCCAGGAGCACCTCGGTGGTCGGGCTGTCCTGCAGCCCGGCACCGGCGATCCGGCGCAGGCTCGGCTCGTCGAAGGCGAAGCCGGAGCCCAGACCGCCCATGGTGAACGAGGGACGCACCACCACCGGGTAGCCGAGGTCCTGGGCCGCGGCGAGTACCTCGTCCATGGTGTGGCAGATGGCCGAGCGCGCCGACTCGGCACCGCACCGCTCGACGACCCCCTTGAACGCCTGGCGGTCCTCGCCGAGCTGGATGGCCTCGACGTTGGCGCCGATGAGGGGGCAGCCGTAGCGCTCCAGCACCCCCGACTCGTGCAGGGCGATGGCGGTGTTGAGCGCCGTCTGCCCACCCAGGGTGGCCAGCACGGCGTCGGGACGCTCGCGCTCGATGATGGACTCGACGATCTCGGGGGTGATCGGCTCGACGTAGGTGGCGTCGGCGACCCCGGGGTCGGTCATGATGGTCGCCGGGTTGGAGTTGACGAGGATGACGCGCACCCCCTCCTCGCGCAGCACCCGGCACGCCTGGGTGCCGGAGTAGTCGAACTCGGCGGCCTGGCCGATGACGATCGGGCCGGACCCGATGACCAGCACGCTCGTGATGTCGTCACGCTTGGGCACGCTCAGGACTCCTGGGTGGTGGGGGCGGGGGACGGCGCGTCGGCGGTATGCCGCTCCAGCAGGTCCACGAAGCGGTCGAAGAGGTACTCCGCGTCGTGCGGGCCGGCGGCGGCCTCCGGGTGGTACTGCACGCTGAAGGCCGGGACGTCCGTGCACGACAGCCCCTCCACGACGTCGTCGTTGAGGGCCACGTGATTGCAGCGGACCTGTCCGTAGGGGGTGTCCGCCGGCTGGTCGGTGGGTATGCCGTCGGGCCAGGCGATCGCGAAGCCGTGGTTGTGGCTGGTCACCTCCACCTTGCCGGTCTCGCGGTCCAGCACGGGCTGGTTGATGCCGCGGTGCCCGAAGGCCAGCTTGTAGGTGCCCAGGCCCAGGGCCCGGCCTAGCAGCTGGTTGCCGAAGCAGATGCCGAAGAAGGGGATGCGTCGGTCGAGCACCTCCCGCAGGAGCTCCACCTCGTGCTCGGCCGTCGCGGGGTCACCCGGGCCGTTGGAGAAGAACACGCCGTCGGGCTTCAGCTCGAGCAGCTCCTGCGCCGAGGTCCGGCTCGGCAGCACGTGCACCTCGATCCCGCGCTGCGCCATGAGCGCCGGCGTCATGCCCTTGATGCCCAGGTCGAGCGCCGCCACCCGGAAGCGCGTCGCGACGCCCTCCGGCGGGGACACGACATACGCCTCGGGGGTCGAGACCTCCGCCGCCAGCGCCGAGCCCGCCATGCGTGGCGCCTCCTGCACCTGGCGGAGCATCTCCGGCGTGCCCTCCTGCGCCGCGTCACCGGAGAAGATGCCGACCCGCATCGCCCCGCGGTCCCGCAGGTGCCGGGTCAGCGCACGGGTGTCGACGCCGCTGATGCCGACCACCCCGGCGTGATCGAGGGCCTGGGCCAGGTCGCCCTGGGAGCGCCAGTTGGACGGACGGATCGCCGGGTCGCGGACGACGTAGCCCGCCACCCAGATCCGCTGGCTCTCCATGTCGGTGGTGTTGACGCCGGTGTTGCCGATGTGCGGCGCCGTCATCACCACGACCTGGCGGTGGTAGGAGGGGTCGGTCAGCGTCTCCTGGTAACCGGTCATCCCGGTGCAGAAGACCGCCTCACCGACCGTGACGCCGCGGGCGCCGTAGGCCTCGCCGTGGAAGGTGCGCCCGTCTTCCAGCACCAGGAGGGCCGGCTCTGGCTGTGCGTGGGTCACCCTTGCCTCTTTCGTGTCGTTCGTCATGACGCCGCTCCCCAGACCAGGCCCTCACGCGCGGTGACCTTGCCCCGGAGCATCGTCAGGTGCACGGCGCCGGTGAGCCGGCGCCCGTGCCACGGGTTGTTGCGGGAGAGCGACCGGGACAGGGCCCGGTCGACCGTGTGGCTGCGGGTCGGGTCGACGAGGGTGAGGTTGGCCGGTGCCCCGACCCGCAGCCCCTGCCCGTGGCCGGCCAGCCCGGCGATCCGCGCCGGAGCGCTCGACATCACCCGCGCCACGTCCGACCACCCCATGAGCCCCTCGGCCACCATGACCGTCGAGACGACCGGCAGCGCCGTCTCCAGCCCCAGCATGCCGAAGGCCGCGTCGGAGAAGGCGTGCTCCTTGTCCTGCCGGACGTGCGGGGCGTGGTCGGTGGCGACCGCGTCGATGGTGCCGTCGGCGAGCGCCTCGCGCAGGGCGAGCGTGTCCTCGGCCGGACGCAGCGGCGGGTTGACCTTGAAGGTGGGGTCGTAGCCGACGAGCTCGCCCTCGGTCAGCATGAGGTGGTGCGGCGTGACCTCGGCGGTCACCGCGATCCCCTGCGCCTTGGCCCAGCGGATCACCTCGACGCTGCCCGCGGTCGAGACGTGCGCCACGTGGACCCTGGAGCCGGTATGCCGCGCCAGCATCACGTCGCGCGCGACGATCGTCTCCTCGGCGACCGAGGGCCAGCCGGGCAGCCCCAGCCGCCCGGACAGCTCGCCCTCGTGGCAGCAGGCCGTGCCGTCGGCCAGGCGCGGGTCCTGCGCGTGCTGGGAGACGACGCCGTCGAAGGCCTTGACGTACTCCAGCGCCCGCCGCATGAGTCGCGCGTCGTGGACGCACCGGCCGTCGTCGGAGAACACCCGGACCCGGGCCCGGGAGCGGGCCATGAGCCCGAGCTCGGCCAGCTCCTCGCCGGCCAGGCCCTTGGTGACGGCTCCCACCGGCTGGACGTCGACATAGCCCGCGCGTCGGCCGAGGTCGAGCACGGTCTCGGCGACCTCCGCGGTGTCCGTGACCGGCGAGGTGTTGGCCATCGCCAGCACCGCGGTGAACCCGCCCACCGCCGCGGCCTGGGAGCCGGAGTCGATCGTCTCGGCGTCCTCGCGGCCGGGCTCGCGCAGGTGGGTGTGCAGGTCCACGAGGCCGGGCAGCAGCACCAGGCCGTCGGCGTCCAGGCGCTGGACGCCCTGGGGTGCCTCGGCGGCGGCGTCCGGACCGAGCGCCCGGAGGGTGCCGTCGACGAGGAGCACGTCCCCGGCGCCGTCCCCGGCGAGATCGGCACCCTGGACGAGCAGGGCGGTGGTGGGGCTCACTGTGCGTCTCCTTCCCCGGCGAGGAGGTGGTAGAGGATGGACATGCGGACCGCCACCCCGGCGCTGACCTGGTCGAGCACCAGCGAGCGCGCCGCGTCGGCCGCGTCCGCGGAGATCTCCAGACCGCGGTTCATCGGGCCCGGGTGGCAGATGACGGCGTGCTCCTGCAGCAGGCCCAGGCGACGGGCGGTGAGGCCGTAGGTCACGGCATACTCCCGGGCGGTCGGGAAGTAGCCCCCGGACATCCGCTCGCGCTGGACGCGGAGCATCATCACCGCGTCCACCTGCGGGAGGACCTCGTCGAGGTCGTAGGAGGTGTCGAAGCCGTCCGCCGCGGCCCAGCCGGCGATGCCGCTCGGCATGAGCGTGGGCGGCGCCACCAGGGTGACGTGCGCGCCCAGCGCGCGCAGACACAGGAGGTTGGAGCGCAGGACCCGGGAGTGGGTGAGGTCACCGACGATCGCGACGTGCCGGCCCTCGAGGTCGCCACCGAGCGCGCGGCGCAGGGTGTAGGCGTCGAGGAGGGCCTGGCTCGGGTGCTCGTGCGTGCCGTCGCCGGCGTTGACGATCGAGCAGTTCGTCCAGTCGGCGACCTGCGCCGGGGCGCCGCTGGCGGGGTGACGGATGATCATCATGTCCACGCCCATGGCGTCGATGGTGAGGACGGTGTCGCGCAGCGACTCCCCCTTGGAGACCGACGTGCCCTTACCGGTGAGGTTGATCGTGTCGGCGCTCATCCACTTGCCGGCGATCTCGAAGGACGCGCGGGTGCGGGTGGAGTCCTCGAAGAAGAAGTTGATGATCGTGCGGCCGCGCAGCGTCGGGAGCTTCTTGACCTGGCGGTCCTGCACCTCGTGCATGGAGACCGCGGTGTCGAGAATGGCGGTGATCTCCTCGGAGGACAGGTCGGCGATCGAGAGCAGGTGCTTCACGCGATCCACACCCCCTCGGTGCCGTCCCCGTCGGCCAGCCGCACCATGACGCGCTCCGAGCGCGAGGTGGGGAGGTTCTTGCCGACGTAGTCCGCGCGGATCGGCAGGTCGCGGTGACCGCGGTCGACGAGCACCGCCAGCCGGACGACCGAGGGACGACCGAGGTCGGCGAGGCTGTCGAGCGCCGCCCGCACGGTCCGGCCGGAGTAGAGCACGTCGTCGACGAGCACCACGACCTTGCCGTCCACGCCGCCGGCGGGGACCTTCATCGGCTCGGGCGCCCGGGTGGGCTGGGTGCGCAGGTCGTCGCGGTACATCGTGATGTCCAACGACCCGGTGGGCACGTCGGTCCCCTCGACGGCCGCGATGGACGCGGCGAGGCGGTGGGCGAGCGGCACGCCGCGGGTCGGGATCCCCAGCAGGACGAGGTCGTCGGGCCCCTTGTTGCCCTCGAGGATCTCGTGCGCGATGCGCTTGAGCGCCCGCTGGATGTCGTCGGGGGTGAGGACCTCACGTCCTCCGGTGGTCCGAGGCGCTCCCGCGGGGGGAGCGGCGTCTCGTTCACGGGCAGGGCTCATCAGGCCCACTCTCCTTCCCCGCCTCACAGGACGGTGGTTAAAGGACGTGTCGGTGCGCGTACCACCCTACCCCCACCGGGGCAGGGTCCCCGCCCCGACCCCGCCCCGGGCGGATGCGGAGGCACCTCGCGCAGCAGGCATACCCGAGCGGGGTGCGGGGTCAGACGAGGGTGTGCTTGACCTCGGCGATGCGGGCGAGCAGACCGTTGACGAAGCTCGGTGAGTCGTCGGTGCTCATCCGCCCGACGAGCTCGACCGCCTCGGAGACCGCGACCATGTCGGGCACCTCGTCGTTCCAGAGGATCTCCCAGGCCCCGACCCGGAGGGCGGCGCGGTCGACCGCGGCCATCCGCTCCAGGCTCCAGCCCTGGGACCAGGTGGCGAGGATCTCCTCGATCTGCGACCAGTGGAAGATCACGCCCCGCACGATCTCGACGGTGTAGTCCGGCAGGGCGTGCTGGGTGGTCGGCGTCGCGATCCGGGACTCCAGGAGCTCACCGACGTTGATCCCCCGCTGCTCGGCCTCGAAGAGCAGCTCCAGGGCCCGCTTGCGTGCCCGGGTGCGTGCGGCCACGGGTCAGTTCACGCGGCCGAGGTAGGACCCGTCGCGGGTGTCGACCTTGACCTTGGTGCCGGACTCGAGGAACAGCGGGACCTGGATCTCCGCGCCGGTCTCCAGCGTGGCCGGCTTGGTGCCACCCGTGGACCGGTCGCCCTGCAGGCCGGGGTCGGTGTGGGTGATCTCGAGCACCACCGAGGGGGGCAGCTCGACATAGAGGACACGACCCTCGTGCTGGGCGATCATGGCCCGGTTGTTCTCGAGGAGGTAGTTGGCCGTGGTGCCCATGGCCTCGGGGCTCACCGGGACCTGCTCGTAGGTCTTCTCATCCATGAAGATGTAGTCGGTACCGTCGTTGTAGAGGTACTGGTAGTCCGAGCGGTCGACCGTGGCCGTCTCCACCTTGGTGCCCGCGTTGAACGTCTTGTCCACGATCTTGTTGGTGAGGACGTTCTTGAGCTTGGTGCGGACGAAGGCCGGGCCCTTGCCGGGCTTGACGTGCTGGAACTCCAGCACCTGCCACAGCCCGTTGTCCATGTCGAGGACCATGCCGTTCTTCAGGTCGTTCGTGCTTGCCACGTCGCGTGTCTTCCTTCGGTATGCCGGTCGGCGGGTTCAGGGATTTACCGCATCGAGTCTACCCGCGCCCCGAGCGCGGCCGGTCGGCGTGATCTGCGTCACGGCATACGGCACAGTGGTCCGCATGACCTCGTGGACCCGACTCGCCGCCGCGCTGCCCGCCGCCGGCCTCGCCGCGCTGGCGGCGCACGACCTGCTGCAGAAGAAGCACGCGATCCTGCGCACCTTCCCCGTCATCGGGCACGCGCGCTACGCCGTGGAGAAGATCGGCCCCGAGCTGCGCCAGTACATCGTCGCCGGGGACAACGAGGAGCGGCCCTTCAGCCGCGACCAGCGCCGGTGGGTCTACGCCAGCAGCAAGCAGGAGAACCCCTACTTCGGCTTCGGCACCGACAACGACATCGAGCACGACGAGGGCTACGCCATCCTCAAGCACGCCACCTTCGCCGAGGTCGCGCCCTCGGTCGACCCGCACGCCGGGGAGTCCACCGACCTGCCGTGCGCCAAGGTGCTGGGGGCGGCCCGGGGGCGGGCCCGGGCCTTCCGGCCGCGCTCGGCCATCAACGTCTCCGCCATGAGCTACGGCTCGTTGTCGGGTCCGGCGATCGAGGCGCTCAACCGCGGCTGCCGCGAGGCCGGGGCGCTGCACAACACCGGGGAGGGCGGCATCAGCGTGCACCACCAGCACGGGGCCGACCTCGTCTTCCAGATCGGCACCGCCTACTTCGGGTGCCGCGACGACCGGGGCCGCTTCGACCTGTCGCGGCTCAAGGACCTCGTGTCCGCCAACCCGGTGCGGGCGCTGGAGGTCAAGCTCTCACAGGGCGCCAAGCCGGGCCTGGGTGGTCTGCTGCCCAAGGACAAGATCACCGAGGAGATCGCCGGCATCCGCGGCATCTCGCGCGACCGGGACTGCCACTCCCCCAGCCGGCACGCGGAGTTCTCCGACATCGACAGCATGCTGGACTTCGTCGAGCTGCTGGCCGCGGAGACTGGGCTGCCGGTCGGCATCAAGTCGGCGGTCGGCGACCAGCGGATGTGGAGCGACCTGGCGCGGGCCATGGACGGCGGCGCCCGCGGGGTGGACTTCATCACCGTCGACGGCGGCGAGGGCGGCACCGGTGCCGCTCCGCTGCCCTTCGCCGACTCGGTGGCGCTGCCCTTCCGCGTCGGCTTCCCCCGGGTGTATGCCGAGTTCGCCCGGCGCGGCATCGCCCAGGACGTCGTCTTCGTCGGCGGCGGCAAGCTCGGCCTGCCCACCAACGCCGCCGTCGCCTTCGCCCTCGGCGTCGACCTGTGCCACGTGGCGCGGGAGGCGATGCTCTCCATCGGCTGCATCCAGGCCCAGCGCTGCCACGACGACCACTGCCCGACCGGCGTCGCCACCCAGAACGCCTGGCTGACCCGCGGGCTGGACCCCGGCCTCAAGTCGGTGCGTGCCGCCAACTACCTGCGCTCCTGGCGGCGGGAGATGCTCAAGCTCGCGGAGGCGTGCGGCGTCGTGCACCCCGCTCATCCGTGGCGACAGCGTGGAGATCCTGCTCGGGCAGCGTCAGGCCACGCCGCTGTGGCAGCAGGTCGGCTACGACTCGCCCGACTGGGGTCTGCCGTCGCCGGAGCAGGACGCCGCCCTGCACGAGCTCATGCGCGGCGCCCCGCACGGCGGCTCCGCCGAGCCCTCGGCGACGGCGCGGGAGCACCTGCCGCACTGACGACCGGAGAGGATGGCTCCTCGTGCACCGATCCTCCCCGGGGACGGGCGGCATACCGGAGAGGAAGCCCGCGCGTGCACCGATCCTCCCCGGCGACGAGCGGCATACCGGAGAGGATGCCCGCCCATCCTCCCCGGCGACGGGCGGCATACCGGAGAGGATCCTTGCGCGTGGACCCGTCCTCTCCGGCCGAACGGTCGCCCGCCCCGACTCTCAGCCGCGAGGTCATGTCTCAGCCCCCTCGAGCAGGCTGATGCATGACGTCGCGGCTGAAGGATGACGAACCGGCTGAGGGTGACCTCCGGCAGACGTGACCGCCCCCGCCGATGCGCGGGCGCTCCCGGTCAGCCGCTGAGGGCGGCGTAGGCCGCCTCGAGGTCCTCCTCGGACGGCGCGACGAGCCGGGTGGGGCGGGCGAGGCCCTCGAGCACGACGAAGCGCAGGGTCGAGCCGCGGGTCTTCTTGTCGCGCCCCATGGCGGTGCGCAGCTCCTCCCACCGCCCCGGCCGGTATGCCGTCGGCAGCCCGACGGCGCCCAGCACGCGCCGATGGCGCTCCACGAGGTCGGCGTCGGTCACCCCCCGCGCGGTGGGCGAGCTCGGCGACGTAGACCATGCCGACGGCGACGGCGTCCCCGTGCCGCCAGGTGAAGTGCTCGACCTGCTCGATGGCGTGCCCGAAGGTGTGGCCGTAGTTGAGGATCTCGCGCAGCGAGCTCTCGGTGAGGTCGGCGGCCACCACCTCGGCCTTGACCCGGACGGCCCGCGTGATGAGCTCCAGGGCCAGCGCCGGGTCGAGGCTGGGGTCGACCGCCCGCTCGGGTGCGGCCTCGATGAGGTCGAGGATCGCCGGGTCGGCGATGAAGCCGCACTTGATGACCTCGGCCAACCCGGAGACGTAGTCCGCCCGCGGCTGGGTCTGCAGCCAGGCCGGGTCGCACAGGACCTCGACCGGCGGGTGGAAGGCCCCGACGAGGTTCTTGCCCTCGGCGGTGTTGATACCGGTCTTGCCCCCGACGGCGGCGTCGACGACCGCCAGCAACGACGTGGGCACCTGCACGACCTGCACGCCACGCAGCCAGCTCGCCGCGACGAAACCCGCGAGGTCGGTCGTGGCCCCACCCCCGATGCCGACGACGAGGTCGGAGCGGGTGAAGCCGGACTGCCCCAGGCGCGCCCACAGCCCGGCCAGCACCTCGACGCTCTTGGCCGCCTCCGCGTCGGGCACCACGGCCAGCTCTGGCGCGGCGCCCTGCGCGGCGAGCAGCTCGGCCGCCTCCCGGGCGAAGTCCTCCCGGCCCTGTGGACCACGAGGACGCGACGGCCGGGCTCGGCGTGCGCGGCCAGCCGGGACAGCACCCCGGGCCGACGTGCACGGCATACGGGCTCTCGCCCCCGACCTCGACGGTCCGGGCGTCACCCGCGGCGTCGTCCCCGTCGGCGCGCCCGCTCCCGCCGGCCGCCGGGCTCACGGCGCCACCCACGCCACGATCTCGTCGGCCACCTGCTCCGGGGTCCGCTGGGCGGTATCGACGCGCAGTCCGCTGACCGCCTCGTAGGTCGGACGCCGGCCGTTCATGAGCCGGGTCCAGGACGCGCGGGGGTTGACGAGCAGCAGCGGCCGCGAGGCGTCGAAGCCGACCCGCACGGAGGCGTCGGCGATGCTCACGTCGAGGAACACCACACGGTGCTCCCCCTCACCGAGGGCCTGGGCGACCGGCTCCTGCATCACCGCTCCCCCACCGAGCGCCACGACGCCGGTCTCCTCGCGCAGGGCGCGGAGCACCTCCGCCTGCTCCAGCGCACGGAAGGCCGCTTCGCCGTCCTCGACGAAGATGTCGCTGATCGAGCGGCCCTCCCCGGCCTCGACCGCGGCATCGGTGTCGTGCAGCGCCACCCCGAGTCGCTCGGCGAGCACCGCGCCCGACCGTCGACTTGCCAGCCCCGGGCGGACCGACGAGCACCACGCGCGGGCCGCTCATCGCGCCTGCTCCGTCGCCGGGGTGCGCTGGTGCTCCGCGACGGCGGCGAGGTATGCCGCATGGTTGCGGGCGACCTCCGGCACCGAGTCGCCCGAACTTCTCCAGCACGGCGTCCGCGAGCACGAGCGCCACCATGGCCTCGGCCACGACTCCGGCGGCCGGCACCGCGCACACGTCGGAGCGCTGGTGGATGGCCGTGCCGGCCTCTCCCGTCGTCGTGTCGACCGTGCGCAGGGCGCGCGGGACCGTCGAGATCGGCTTCATCGCAGCCCGCACGCGCAACACCTCACCGGTGCTCATGCCCCCCTCGGTGCCACCGCTGCGCAGCGTGGCGCGGCGGATCAGCCCCTGGTCGTCGCGGTCGATCTCGTCGTGGGCCTCGCTGCCGCGGCGGGCCGCCGTGCGGAAGCCCTCCCCGACCTCCACGCCCTTGATCGCCTGGATGCCCATGAGGGCCGCGGCCAGCCGCGCGTCGAGCCGGCGGTCCCAGTGCACGTGCGAGCCGAGGCCCGGCGGGAGGCCGTAGGCCAGCACCTCGACGACGCCACCGAGGGTGTCGCCCGCCTTCTTCGCGGCGTCGACCTCCGCGACCATCGCCGCGGACCGGTCGGCGTCGAGGGTCCGCACGGGGTCGGCGTCGACCCGGTCGACGTCCTCGGGTCGGGGCAGCGAGTCGGGCTCCGGTGCGTCGTCGTCGATCGCGGGCACGCCGGCGCGTCCGATGCTCACGGTGTGCGAGACCAGCCGGACCCCGACGGCCTGCTCGAGGAAGGCGGCCGCGACGGCCCCCAGCGCGACCCGGGCCGCGGTCTCCCGCGCCGAGGCCCGCTCGAGGATCGGCCGCGCCTCCTCGAAGCCGTACTTCGTCATCCCGACGAGATCGGCGTGACCGGGCCGGGGCCGGGTGAGCGGACGGTTGCGGGCGAGCTCCTGGGGCGCCCCGACGTCGTCGGCACCCTGCAGCGAGGACGCGTCCACGGGCTCGGGGCCCATGACCTCCTGCCACTTGTGCCACTCGGAGTTCTCGATCTGCAGCGCGAGCGGTGAGCCCAGCGACAGGCCGTGGCGCATACCCCCGAGGAAGTGCAGCCGGTCGGCCTCGAAGCTCATGCGCGCCCCACGTCCATACCCCAGACGCCGGCGGGCCAGCGCCCCCTCCACGGCCTCGCGCTCGACGCGCACCCCGGCGGGGAGACCTTCGAGGACGGCGGTGAGGGCGGGTCCGTGCGACTCACCGGCGGTCAACCAACGCAGCATGACCGCCATCTTCCCACGCACCGGGTCACCGGTCCGGCGCGGCCCGGGCGGGACGGCTCAGGCCAGCCCGCTCATCGTCGCCGACCCCAGGAGCAGCCCGACCAGGGCCCCGAGCATCATCGCGGGGCCGTAGGCGAAGTCACCCTTCCAGCTCACCCGCCGGGCCAGGAGCAGCCCCACCGCGAAGAGCCCGCCGACGATGAACCCTGCGTAGATCCCGAGGATCGCCTCGGCCCAGCCGAACCACCCCAGCCCGGTGCCGAGGACGGCGGCGAGCTTGACGTCACCCAGCCCGAGCGCCAGCGACCCGCGGGCCAGCGAGAGCAGCGCGATGAGGAGGTAGAACCCGCCGGCGGCGAGCCCGGCCAGCAGGGCACGGACGAGCGGGTCCAGGCCGCCCCCGGCGATCGCCGCCACGGGAAGCCCGACGAGGAGCACCCCCATGGTCGGCCACATGATGCGGTCCGGCAGCCGGTGGACGTCGAGGTCCATGGCCGCCAGGCACACGCACGCCAACGTGACCAGGAGCAGCGTGGGGGTGAGGACCGCGGCCACCGGCCAGCCCGGCACGGCGTCGTCCGGGACCTGCCAGACGCGGTGCATGACCACCGCCGCGGAGAGCCCGAGGGCGACGGGGACCCACCACCGTCGCCCGGGGTAGGGCACGTCCACCTCGTCGGGCTTGCGGTAGGTCGTCTGCTCGAGCCAGCGCGCCACGGGCACCCCGAGCAGCGCGACGACGACGGCGACCACGGCGGGCAGGACGAGGTCGGAGACGGGGAGGTCGGTCACGACCCCGCCCGGTCGTCCAGCGCGCCCCGCAACGCGGCGTCCATCGCCCGCGTCGGGGCATCGAGCCCGGTCATCAGCTCCACCTGCCGCACGGCCTGGTGCAGCAGCATGCGCGTTCCCCTCACGACCCGGACCCTATCGTGCGTCGCCGTGGCGACCACGTCGGCCAGGGCGCTCGGCCACGGGGCGTAACTCACGTCCATGACGACCGGCGGCTGGGCGCCGGCGGGCAGGACCGGTGGGGCGGGCACCCCGCCCGGCAGGGTGCTGAGGACGACCTCGGTGTCCAGGGGTATGCCCTCGCTCAGCGCTCGTCGGTGCACGCGCATCCCGAGGCGCTCGAGGAGGGCGTCGGTCGCGGGGCGGGTCCAGTCGCGGACGCAGAGCGTGACCTCCTGCGCTCCGAGGGTGTGCAGCGCCAAGATCGCCGACCGGGCGGTCGCCCCCGCACCGACGACCACGGCCCGGGAGACCGTGCCGACACCGGCCTCGGTGAGCGCGGCCTGGAGCCCGTGCACATCGGTGTTGTCGGCATACCACCCGGTCTCGCGGCGCACGAGGGTGTTGGCGGCGCCGACCGCGCGCGCGGCGGGACCGGTGTCGTCGGCCAGGTCGAGCGCCTCCTCCTTGCCGGGCATCGTCACCGACAGGCCGACCCACTCCGGGCCCAGCGCCGCGACGTGCGCCGCGAGGGCACCCTGGGGCACCTCGACCCGGTCGTAGCACCAGTCGGTGAGCCCCAGTGCGGTGTAGGCGGCGCGGTGCAGCACCGGGGAGAGCGAGTGCGCGACAGGGGAGCCGACGACGGCCGCGCGGGTCAGCACTGGTCCGGGTTGTCCTCGCACCACTGGAGGAACTCGTCCTGGTTGGCGAGGTGCTCCTCGTAGGTCTCCGCGAACTTCGTCTCACCGGTGGAGGGGTTGACGGTCACGAAGTAGACCCAGTCGCCGGCCTCCGGCTCGTTGGCGGCGCGCAGGGCGTCCTCTCCCGGGCTGTTGATCGGACCCGGCGGCAGCCCGGGGTGGACGTAGGTGTTGTAGGGGCTGTCGTTGGAGCGCTGCTCCTCCGTGGTGCCCGCGCGACCGCGCTCCTGGTAGATGAAGTGGACGGTGGAGTCCATCTGGAGGAAACCGCTGGTCTCGGAGTTGCCCTCGATGCGGTTCTCCATGACCCGGGCGATCTTGGGGAGGTCCTCGGCGAACTGCCCCTCACCCTGCACGATGCTCGCCTTGACGACCACCTCGCGCAGGTCCTCGTCGGCGATCCCGAGCTCGTCGTAGACCTGCACGCCCTGGTCGATCATGGCCTGCAGCTGCTCGGCGGGGGTGCTGTCGGGCCCGAACTCGTAGGTGCTCGGGTAGAGGAAGCCCTCGAGCTCGCCCTCAGCCGCCTCCGGCAGCTCGAGGTCCGCCGGGTCCACCGCCTCGTAGTCGGCGACGTCGTGCCCGGTGCCCTCGGCCAGGACCTGGAAGGTCTCGTCGACCCACAGGCCCTCGCGCACGGTGACCCCGCTGAACTCGCGGAACTCCGGGTCCAGGAGGCGGCCCAGCGCCGCCTCCGAGCTCATCTGGTTGGCCATCCGGTAGGTACCCGGCTGGATGGCGGAAGAGTCCGGGTTGGCCTGCAGCGCCGTGGAGAAGGCCGCCACCGAGCCCACGACGTCCTCCTCGACGAGGATCTCGGCGATCTGTGCGCCGGCCGCACCCTGGGGGATCTCGACGATCACCTCCCCGCTGCCCTCACCCTCGTAGTCGGTCGTGGAGACCGCCTCACCAGCCGACAGGTCCGGCAGCAGGGAGCGCATCGACCCGAAGGAGTAGACACCGGCCACGACGACCACGAGAGCGGCCAGGGTCAGGGCCAGCACCTTGAGCACGGGGTTGCGGTGCCGGCGGCGCCGCTGTCGGTAGTGGTACGCGTCGGGATCGGCCGGGTCCAGCACGTCGTCCGCGAGGGACTCGTCGTGGTGGCGGGCACCACGCAGGCCGAGCACGTCGTCGTCGAAACGCTCGGCGGCACCGCGGGCGTCGTGCTCGTCCCAGTCGTCCTCGGGCGGCTGGCTCATGGGGCGTCCTTCGCGTCAGGGTCGCGAGACCGTCGGGCCCGGGGCTTCCTCGCCGACAAGGGGACACCGGCGGGACGGCCGGCTCGACGTGAATCCAGGGCTGCCTGGAGGATAAGCACCGCTGCCACCTGGTCCACGACGCCACGCTGGTCGCGCCCGGGAACGCCGCTGCTGTGCAGCGCCCGGTGGGCGTCGACGGTGGACAGTCGCTCGTCCCAGAGTCGTACCGGCACCTCCAGGCACCGTTGCAGCCGCTCAGCGTACCCGCGCGCGCGCAGCGCTGCCACTCGTTCGGTGCCGTCGAGGGAACGCGGCATACCCACCACGACCAGCACGGCCTCCCGCTGACGGGCCTCCTCGGCGATCTGCTCGAGGTCGCTGCCGCCGTCGTGGTCCCGGCGCAGGGTCGCCACCGGGTGGGCGAGCAGACCGAGCGCGTCGGAGGCCGCCACGCCGACCCGGGCCTCGCCCACGTCGACGCCCAGCAGGACGCCGGTGGCGCTGCTCGCGGGCTCCTCGCGCGGTCCGCTCACGCCCGGAGGGCGTCCTCGACCGCGGCCAGCGCCGCGCCCGTGGCGGCCGGGTCCTGCCCGCCGCCCTGGGCGAGGTCGTCCTTGCCGCCGCCGCCACCGCCGAGCGTCTGCGCGGCCACCCGGACGAGCGCGCCCGCCTTGGTACCGCGCTCCCGCGCCGCCTCGTTGGTGGCCACGACCACCGAGGGCCGGCCTCCGCCGGTCGCGGTCAGGGCGACGACGACCGGACGGTCGGAGCCCAGCCGCGAGCGCAGGTCGGTGACGAGCTTGCGCAGGTCGTCCGCGCCGGCCCCGTCGCCGAGGTCGTGCCCGAGGTAGGTCGTGCCCGCCACGTCGCGCGCCTCCTGGACGAGGCCCGAGGCGGCGGAGAGGACCTGGGAGGCCTTGGCCTGCGAGATCTCCTTCTCGGCGTCCTTGAGCCGCGCCACGAGCTGGGCGACCCGGTCGGACAGCTCGTCGGGCCGCACCTTGAGGGTGTCGGTGAGCTGGTTGACGATGACGTTCTCCCGGGCCAGGTGGGCATAGGCGTCGGCGCCCACGAGCGCCTCGACGCGCCGCACGCCGGAGCCGATGGAGGACTCCCCCATGATCTTGACGAGGGAGAGCTGCGCGCTGTTGAGCACGTGCGTGCCACCGCACAGCTCCAGGCTCCAGGGGCCACCCACCGAGACGACCCGCACGACGTCGGGGTAGCGCTCGCCGAAGAGCGCCATGGCGCCCATCTCTCGCGCCTCGGCGAAGCTCATCTCGGCCGCGCTGACCTGCAGGTCGGCCATGAGGCGCTCGTTGATGCGGGCCTCCACGTCGGCGAGCTCGGCCGCGTCCAGACCCCGGGTGGCGCGGAAGTCGAAACGCAGGCGGCCCGGCGCGTTCTCCGACCCCGCCTGGGTCGCGCTCTCCCCCAGCGTCTCGCGCAGCACCTTGTGCACGATGTGGGTCGCGGTATGCGCCCGCGACACCGAGGCGCGGCGGCGCACGTCGATCTCGCTGTGGGCGTGCTCACCGACGGCGACCTCGCCCTCGACGAGGCGGCCGCGGTGCACGACGAGACCGGGCACCGGGCGCTGCACGTCGGTGACCTCGAAGACGGCACCGCTCCCGAGCCGGATCGTGCCGTGGTCGGCGAGCTGGCCGCCCGCCTCGGCGTAGAACGGCGTGCTGCCGAGCACGAGCTCCAGCTCGGCGCCGTCCTGCTCCGCAGCGCCGTCGAGGCGGAAGCGGTCGATCTCCTGCCCACCGGACAGCAGCCCGACGACGCGGTCCTCGCCGCTCATCTGCTCGTAGCCGGTGAACGCGGTCTGCGTGCCCAGCCGGTCGACCAGCCCGCGGTAGGCACCGGGGCCGCCGCGTCCGGACTTCTTGGCCCGGGCGTCGGCCTTGGCGCGGTCGCGCTGCTCACGCATGAGGGCACGGAAGCCGTCCTCGTCCACGGACAGCCCCTGCTCGGAGGCCATCTCGAGGGTGAGGTCGATCGGGAAGCCGTAGGTGTCGTGCAGCGCGAACGCCTCGGCACCGCCGAGCCGGGTGGATCCGGCGGACCGGGCCCTGGCCACCGCGTCGTCGAGGATGCTCGTGCCGCTGACCAGGGTGCGCCCGAAGGCCTCCTCCTCGGCCGCCGCGATCTCGCTGATCCGCTCCCACTGCTCCTGCAGCTCGGGGTAGGACGCGCTCATGACGTCCTTGCTCACCGTGAGCAGGTGCGTCAGCGAGGGCTCCTCCACACCCAGCAGGCGCATCGAGCGCACCGCGCGGCGCAGGAGCCGACGCAGGACATACCCGCGTCCCTCGTTGCCCGGCACCACGCCGTCGCCCATGAGCATGAGGCCGGAGCGCACGTGGTCCGCGACGACCCGGAAGCGCACGTCGTCCTCGTGGTCGGCGCCGTAGGTCCGGCCGCTGAGCTCCTCGGCCCGCTCGATGACGGGGTAGACCTCGTCGATCTCGTAGAGGTTGTCGACCCCCTGGAGGAGGTAGGCCACCCGCTCCAGCCCCATCCCGGTGTCGATGTTCTTGCTCGGCAGCTCCCCCGCGACGTCGAAGTCGATCTTGGAGCGGACCTCGGTGAGCTCCTCCTGCATGAAGACGAGGTTCCAGATCTCCAGGAAACGGTCCTCGTCGACGACCGGCCCACCGTCGGGGCCGAACTCCGCCCCCCGGTCGACGTAGATCTCGCTGCACGGACCGCCCGGGCCGGGGACTCCGGTGTGCCAGTAGTTGTCCTCCAGCCCGCGCTCCTGGATCCGCTCCGGCGGCAGCCCCGCGACCCGGCCCCAGATCTCGGCGGCCTCCTCATCACCCTTGAGCACGGTGACCCAGATGCTCTCTGGGTCGAATCCGAGGCACCCCTGCGACTGGGAGCCGGTGACGAACTCCCACGCGTAGGCGATCGCCTCCTCCTTGAAGTAGTCGCCGAAGGAGAAGTTGCCGTTCATCTGGAAGAACGTGCCGTGCCGGGTCGTCTTGCCGACCTCCTCGATGTCGAGGGTCCGCACGCACTTCTGCACGCTCGTGGCCCGCGGCCACGGCGGCGTCTGCTGCCCGGTGAGGTAGGGGATGAAGGGCACCATCCCGGCCACCGTGAAGAGGAGGGTGGGGTCCTGGCTGACCAACGAGGCGCTCGGCACCACCGCATGGCCCTTGCCCTCGAAGAAGGTCAGCCAACGGCGGCGGATCTCGGCGGTTTCCATGATCTCCTCGTGTGCCTGGCGCGGGTGCGCCGACGGTGCGACTAGGGGCTGATCCACTCTAGACGACCGTGCCACTGCGCATCGAACGCCTTTGCGCGCCAGCCGGTCGGCTCAGTCGCGGCCGCGGATGATGCGCCGCAGCTCGCGCCACCGTGGCCCGAGCCGCTCCTCCCAGCCGCGACCCGTCGGCCGGTAGTAGTCGGCACCGACGAGGTCGTCGGGGAGGAACTGCTGCTCGCCCACGCCCGCGGGCTCGTCGTGGGTGTAGCGGTAGCCCTCACCGTGGCCGAGGCGCGCGGCACCGGCATACCCCGTCCCGCGCAGGTGCGGCGGCACCGGGCCGCCCTTGCCGGCCCGCACGTCGGCGATCGCCGCGTTGATGGCGGAGTATGCCGCGTTGGACTTCGGCGCCAGCGCGTTGTGGACGACCGCCTGGCCGAGGATGATCCGGGCTTCGGGCATCCCGATCTGCGCGACCGCGTGCATGGCCGCGACGGCGGTCTGGAGGGCCGTGGGGTCACCCATGCCGACGTCCTCGCTGGCGGCGATGACGATCCGGCGGGCGATGAACCGTGGGTCCTCCCCCGCCTCGAGCTGCCGCGCGAGGTAGTGCAGGGCCGCATCGACGTCCGAGCCCCGCATCGACTTGATGAAGGCGCTCGCGACGTCGTAGTGCTGGTCGCCGGCGCGGTCGTAGCGCACGGCGGCCTGCGCCATCGCCTGCTCGACCTGGGCGAGCGTGATCTCCGCGACGTCGTCCTCCCGGCCGGCCGCGCGGTCGTCGGCGGCCACCCCTGCGGCGGCCTCCAGCGTGGTGAGTGCCCGGCGTGCATCGCCGCCGGCCATCCGCACGACGTGCTCGGTGGCGGCCTCGCCCAGGGTGAACGCGCCATCGAGGCCGCGCTCGTCGGCCAGGGCGCGGGCGAGCACCCCGCGGACATCGTCGTCGTCGAGCGAGCCCAGCGTCACCAGGACCGAGCGGGACAGCAGCGGCGCGATGATGCTGAAGGACGGGTTCTCCGTCGTCGCCGCGACGAGAATGACCGTGCGGTTCTCCACCCCGGGCAGCAGGGCGTCCTGCTGGGCCTTGGTGAAGCGATGGATCTCGTCGAGGAAGAGCACCGTCTGGCGGCCGTGCAGCGAGCGCTCCCGCACCGCCTGCTCCATCACGGCGCGCACGTCCTTGACACCGGCGGTCACCGCCGACAGCTCGACGAAGGTGCGGTCGGCGGCCTGGGCGACGAGGTGGGCGAGGGTCGTCTTGCCGGTGCCCGGCGGCCCCCAGAGGATCGCCGAGAGCGGCCCGGCCGCACCACCGTGCCCCTCGATGAGCCGGCGCAGGGGCGAGCCCGGGCGCAGGACGTCGCGCTGCCCGACGACCTCGTCCAGGGTCTGCGGGCGCATCCGGACGGCGAGCGGGGCGAGCAGCGCACCGCTCGCGTCGCCGGGGTCCGCGCTCTGGGCGGTGGTGAACAGGTCGGACACGGATGTCAGGCTAACGCCGTGGACCGACTGACCCGGCACGCCGACCTCCTGGCGCTCTCCGGCGACGACCCGTGGGTGCGGTGGGTGGTCCCCGACCCGCTGCCGGGCGAGGTCTGGGTGCACGAGGGCGTGGCGCTGGTGCAGCGCCTCGGCGAGCGCCCCGGATTCTGGGTCGCCCCCCTCTCCGGTATGCCGCGCCCTGGTGGGGGTGGCTCCGTCCTGGGCTCCGAGGCGGCGGGCACGACGGAGCGCGCCCGGGTCCGGGCGGCCCTGGTGGCCCTGCGCGACGGCGGGCATCTCCCCCGCCTCGGAGCCAGGGCGGTGTCGGTGCCCCAGGAGCACGCCGACCTGGCGCACGAGGTCCTCGACCTCGGCGCCGGGGGTGAGTGGGAGTGGATGTGGACGAGCGTCGAACCGGACGTCGACGATCGCGAGCGCGACGTCATACCTCTCGACGACCGCCGCGACGCCGCCGAGCTCGAGACCTTCACCCGCGCTCACAACCCTCGCGTGTGGACGCAGATCGGGACGGGGCGGGTCCACCACTGGGTGGGGCTGCGAGACGGGGCCGGGCGCCTGGTCGCGATCGGTGGCGCCGAGCGCGAGGCCACGGGTGTGGCGCACCTCGCCGGCATTGTCACCGCGCGTGAGCACCGCGGCACGGGCCTGGCGACGGTCGTCAGCGCCGCGCTCACCCGCTGGGCGGTGGCCGAGCGCGGTGTCTGCACGCTGGGCGTCTTCAGCGACAACCTCGCCGCACGGCGGGTGTATGCGCGGCTGGGCTACCGCACGGCCCGCGCCTGGCACTCGCGTCACCTGGTGCCGTGAACGCCCAGCACGAGCCGCAGGGCCGACATAGGCTGGCCTGATGCAGGCATCTGACGGCGCAGAATCGATCGAGACCGTCCTGTCGGTGGCGGACAACTTCGACATCGTGCAGTGGCTCCGGCCCAGAGGTGGTCCCCGCTCGGTGGTCGAGCAGTACCACCAGCTCAGAGGCCTTCCGGTGCGGCCGGTCGGCACCGGTCTACGCCTGGGTGACTTCCTCCTGGGCGAGGAGGACCCCGAGATCGTCGCCTTCGGCGCAGACCAGCACACCTACTACATGGCCAGTTCCACCATCCTGAACCTGAACCCCCAGAGCGACCCGTGGCGCAGCCTGGACGTCACCGCCGGGGAGCTGCGGCACGTCGCCCGCAACACCCGGGTCGGCTGGGAGGAGTTCGACTGGTGGATCCGAGGAGACCTCAAGCGACGCCTGTCCTACGGGCTCGACGAGTCCGAGACCGGGGTCCAGGTGGGTGAACCACCCGAGTTCGAGGCTCCGTTCTGGACCTGGATCGCCAACGCCGATCCCATCCCCGATGAGGACGGGATCATGCCCGACCGAGAGGGCCTGTGGGTCGAGTTCTCCGACGCCCTCATGGCCACCATGATCAACTCCCTGCTCAACTTGGACCCGCACGACATGACCGCCTGGGACTGGCCGGTCGACACCTACCACGTCCCGCAGCGCCAACGCTGACGTTGCCCGGGCAGGGCGTCGCCGTGCACGCCTGGCACTCACGGATGCTGGAGAACGCCACCGGCTGACTCGACCAGCCACGGGTTACGGCGGTGGGTGTGTCGGTGGGCCGCGCTAGACACGTGGCATGGAGATCAGGACCGTCCTGCCGCCCTTCGCTGTCACCGCGTCCGCGCGCTGTGCGATCGAAGAACTGGGAGGTGCCGTGCGGGTGGACGTCGAGGACGGCGGCTGCTGCGGCCGCACCTACGTCTTCGCCCTGGTCGACCCGGAGTCACCGACCGTGGCCCCCGACGCACGCTACGGCTGTCCGGGCGCATGGCTTGTCGTCTCGCCCCAGGCCGAGGTGGTGCTCACCGGAGCTGAGCTCGACTACGCAGCCAGACTGAGGCCGCCGCGCTTCCGCATCCTCAGGAACCCCACCACGGTCGACGTCTGTCCGTGCCGACGGTCCTTCGGCGCACCGTGGCCCGGTCCGCGGCAACCGACGTGCCGGAGCTATGCGCCGATGCCGTGGGATGAGGAGTTCGACCCTCCGAGGGCGTGGCGGCGACAGACCGAATGGGGCTCGCTGGATTGACACTCGTACATCTGTTCGATTACACTGTGGGGAGAGGGTAGATGACACCGGGAGGGGGTGCCAGCATGGCGGGGGAACGGGAACCTGCGAGCGTGAGCCAGGTCACGTCGTTGACCGCCCGCCTGGCGCTCCCCCGCCCTGATGCCACGGACCCGGAGCGGCTGGAACTGATCCGCGCCCTCGAGGATCTGAACCGCGCCAGTGCCGCAGCCCAGGCCGTGCTGTCAGAGGAGTTCGAGCGCTCCCAACGGGCACAGCAGGAGGCCGAAGGGGTGCCCGCGGAGCGGGTGGGCACCGGAGTCGCGGACGACCTCGCCCTCGCGGGCAAGCTCTCCCCCGCCCGCTCCTCCAACCGCCTCGCCTGCTCCCGGGCGCTCGCCCGGGAGATGCCGCAGACGTTGGACGCCCTGGCCTCCGGCGTCATCGACCTCGCCCAGGCCGAGATCATCACCCGAGCCACTGCGTGTCTCTCGGTCGAGGATCGGGCGACCGTCGACGGGGAGCTGTCGGGCCGGCTGACCGGTCTGTCGACCAAGCAGATCCGGGACACCGTGAACGCGCTCGTCTACGAGCTGGATCCGCAGGTGATCGTGCGCCGGGCCCGGAGAGCCGCCGAGGACGCCTACGTCTCGATGCGACCAGCGCCGGACGTCATGTGCGTGATCTCGGCCATGCTGCCAGCGGCCCAAGGTGTCGCCGTGTATGCCGCGCTCAAGCGCCACGCCGAGGGTCTGCGGGCCTCAGGTGACCCCCGCAACCACGGCAAGATCATGGCCGACACGCTCTACGCCACCCTCACCGGGCTCGACCCCGTGACCCTGCCGGACATCGAGCTCCACCTCGTGATGACCGATGCGACGCTCATGTCCGGTGACACGGTGGCGGCCTTCCTCGACGGCTACGGGCCCGTGCCTGCCCAGAATGCTCGCGACCTGCTCATCCCCCCGGCGGCCTCCGAAGGTCCGATGGGTGAGCTCGGCCCGGATGCTGAGCCGGGCCTCGAGCGAGAACTCTGCCCGGAGGGGTCGCAGTGCGCCGACTCGTCCTGCTCCCGAGTCCACGGGACGGTGGACCACACGGCACAGCCCCAGGCCGAGGGTGAGCCGGCCGAGGACAAGGATGGTCACGAGCCGCCGACCCACGCGGCGCCCGCGAGCGAAGGGCCAGTCGACGAGGAATCCGTCGACCAGGGATCTGTCGACGAGGAATCAGTCGAGGAGGCCAAGCGGGCGTCGGCGCGGGTCTTCGTCCGGCGTCTGTATGCCGACTCCCTGACCGGGGAGGTCTTCGCCCGCGACAGCCGGCGTCGGTTCTTCCCGGCCGCGGACCGGGCCCTCATCGTCAGCCGGGACCGCTACTGCCGGAGTCCCTGGTGCGGCGCCCCGATCAGGCATATCGACCACCGCATCCGACACCGCGACGGGGGCGGCACCTCGACACACAACGGGCAGGGTCTGTGTGAGCGCTGCAACCAGGGGCGGGAGCGACCTCGTCAGACCGCGGTCCCACCGACGCTCTACCTCAGAGCCAGCTCGGTGCTCCCGCGGCTGAGGAGTGCACACCCGCCGGACCACGCCGCGCGGGAAAGGGCGGGCTGAGCGCGGGACCAGAACACGAGAGCCGGCTGAGCGCTGAGACGCGCCACGGGGACGACAGAGCAGCGCTGCCCGCAGGCCGGACCGGGACTTCCGGTCCGGCCTGCGGGCAGCGTCCCTGGCTCAGCTCAGCCCACGGGCCCTCGGGTCCCACTCACCGCAGCATCGGGCGCCTGGATCCACTCACCGCCGCATCGGGCGCCTGGATCCACTCACCGCCGCATCGGGCGCCTGGATCCACTCACCGCCGCATGCCGCGCTCGGCTCAGGCAGATCAGCCCTGCGCGGGGCCCGCGCCGTCCGCCGTCTCCTTTTCCGCCTCGGGCTCGGGCTCGGGCTCGGCGTCCACGCCGGCCTCCTTGCGCTGCTCCGGCGTGATCGGGGCCGGAGCCGCGGTCAGCGGGTCGAAGCCGCCACCGGACTTCGGGAACGCGATGACGTCGCGGATCGAGTCGGTGCCGGCGAGCAGCGCGACGATCCGGTCCCAGCCGAAGGCGATCCCGCCGTGCGGGGGCGCACCGAACTTGAACGCCTCGAGCAGGAAGCCGAACTTCTCCTGCGCCTGCTCCGGGGAGAGCCCCATGATGGCGAAGACCCGCTCCTGGACGTCGCGGCGGTGGATACGGATCGATCCGCCACCGATCTCGTTGCCGTTGCACACGAGGTCGTAGGCGTAGGCCAGCGCCGCCCCCGGGTCCTGCTCGAGGGTGTCGAGGAACTCTTCCTTCGGCGAGGTGAAGGCGTGGTGCACCGCCGTCCAGGCCCCGGCGCCGACCGCGACGTCACCCGCCGCGACCGCGTCACCGGCCGGCTCGAAGAGCGGCGCGTCGATGACCCACAGGAAGCTCCAGGCGCTCTCGTCGACGAGCCCGACGCGCTCGGCGATCTCCTGCCGGGCCGCCCCGAGCAGGGCCCGGGACGGCTTGGTGGCGCCGGCGGCGAAGAAGACGCAGTCGCCCGGCGCGGCACCGACGTGCGCCGCCAGACCCTCCCGCTCGGCGTCGGAGAGGTTCTTGGCGACCGGTCCACCGAGCGTCCCGTCCTCGCCCACGGTGACGTAGGCCAGACCCTTGGCCCCGCGCTGCTTGGCCCACTCCTGCCAGGCGTCGAACTGCCGACGCGGCTGGCTGCCGCCACCGGGCATGACGACAGCACCGACATACTCCGCCTGGAAGACGCGGAAGGAGGTGTCGGCGAAGTAGTCGGTGCACTCCACGAGCTCCACCTCGAAGCGCAGGTCCGGCTTGTCCGAGCCGTAGCGCCGCATCGCCTCGGCATACGTCATCCGGGGGAAGGGCGTCGTGAGCTCGACCCCGATGGTGCGCCACACCGCCGTCGCGATGGTCTCGCCCAGCGCGATGACGTCGTCCTGCTCGACGAAGCTCATCTCGATGTCGAGCTGGGTGAACTCCGGCTGCCGGTCGGCCCGGAAGTCCTCGTCGCGGTAGCAGCGGGCGATCTGGTAATAGCGCTCCATCCCGGCCACCATGAGCAGCTGCTTGAACAGCTGCGGGCTCTGCGGAAGGGCGTACCAGCTGCCCGGCTGCAGGCGGGCCGGCACGAGGAAGTCGCGCGCGCCCTCGGGGGTCGACCGGGTCAGGGTCGGGGTCTCGACCTCGACGAAGTCACGCTCGGCGAGGACGGTGCGGGCGGCCGCGTTGACCTTGGAGCGCAGCCGGAGGTTCTGCCCGGCGGACCCGGCACCGGGCCGGCGCAGGTCGAGGTAGCGGTGGCGCAGTCGCGCCTCCTCCCCCACGGTGACCCGCTCGTCGATCTGGAAGGGCAGCGGTGCGGCGGCGCTGAGCACCTCGATCTGCGTCGCGACGACGTCGATGCCGCCGGTCGGGAGCTCGGGGTTGACGTCCTTGTCGGCGCGCGCGGTGACCTCGCCGACGACCTTGACGCAGTACTCGCTGCGCAGGTCGTGGGCGGTGCCGGTCAGGACCTCGTCCCGGGCGACGACCTGGACGACACCGCTGGCGTCGCGCAGGTCGATGAAGGCGACTCCGCCGTGGTCACGGCGTCGGGCCACCCAGCCGGTGAGGGTGACGGTCTGCCCGACGTGCGCGGGTCGCAAGGTGCCCGACTCGTGGGTGCGTAGCATGATCTCTCCTCTCGGTGCGGAGCGCCGGGGTCGATCGATGCGACGGCCCGGGCCCGCCATGGCAGCCCGGGAGGTGTGGGCGGGGGCCAGGTCGCGGTGCCACCACACCTTTGTCGAGGGGACCTCGACCTCTCGTCGGTCTCGCCGGACGCGCGGCCCCGGGTGGTGCGTCCGGAGGTCGGGGTATGCCGCCTCCGTCCGCCCCGGCGGGTCGTCAGGCCGCCCCGGGAACGCCCCCATCCTACGGCGACCAGGCAGTGGACCACGCACACGTGATCCCGACGTCAGGTCAGCGATCCCCTCGACGGGTCGCCAGCGCCAGCACGGACAGCATGAGCGGCCCGTTATGCACCTGACCACCCAGCACCGCGGCCACGGCGTCGGCGAGGCTGACCCAGCCGGACGGCATACCCGCCTCCTCGCCCTCCCGGGCGTGCCGCTGCTCCGCGGGCACGTCGGTGAGCCCGGTGGCGACGAAGGTGTGGATCGTCTCCGAGAGCCCTCCCGGAGAGGGGGTGAAGCTCACCAGCGGCTCCCAGTGGTCGGCGTGCAGGTCGGCCTCCTCGGCCAGCTCGCGCCGCGCGGCGTCCACGGGCGCCTCGCCCTCGACGTCGAGCAGGCCCGCGGGGATCTCCCAGTCCTGCGTCGCGATGGGGTGGCGGTACTGCCGGATGACGAAGATCTCCGGCTCACCGCGGTCCTCGCGCACCGCGAGCACGGCCACGGCACCGGTGTGACGGACGTACTCCCGCACCGCCGGGCCGTCGTCCAGCTCGACCTCGTCGCGGTGGACGTTCCAGACGGCACCCTCCAACGCCACCTCGGAACGACGCACCGGCCGGGAGCCGGGCAGATCGATGAGCTCGGCGAGGGGCAGGCGAGGCGCGGAGAGCGTCATCAGTCCGGCAGCTCGTGCTGGTGCTGGCGCTCGACCTCGACCAGGCGCTGGCTGCGCTGGGCGTCGAGGGCGGCCGCGACGAGGCCGGCGAAGAGCGGGTGCGCGTGGTCCGGGCGCGACTTGAACTCGGGGTGCGCCTGCGTGGAGACGTAGTAGGGGTGGACCTCGCGCGGCAGCTCGACGAACTCCACGAGGCCGCCGTCCGGAGACTGGCCGCTGACGACGAGGCCGGCTGCGGTGAGCTGGTCGCGGAAGCCGTTGTTGACCTCGTAGCGGTGCCGGTGCCGCTCGGTCACCTCCGTGGCGGCATAGGCCTCCGCCACGACCGACCCCTCGGTGAGCACCGCCGGGTAGGAGCCCAGCCGCATCGTGCCGCCGAGGTCGCCCGCACCCTCGACAAAGGACTTCTGCTCCTCCATGGTGGCGATGACGGGGGCAGGCGTGCCCGGGTCGAACTCGGTCGAACTGGCGGCCTCGATACCGGCGACGTGACGGGCGTGCTCGATGACCATCGCCTGAAGCCCCAGGCAGATCCCGAGCGTCGGCACCTGGCGTTCCCGGGCCCAGCGCAGCGCCCCGATCTTGCCCTCGATGCCGCGGACCCCGAACCCGCCCGGCACGAGGATGGCGTCGACGCCACCCAGGGCCTTGGCCGCACCGGCCTCGGTGCGGCACTCATCGGAGGCCACCCACCGGATGTCGACCTTGGCGTCGTGCCGGAAGCCGCCCGCGCGCATCGCCTCGGTGACCGACAGGTAGGCGTCCGGGAGGTCGACGTACTTGCCCACCAGGGCGATCTCCACCCGGTGCTCGGGCTCGTGGACCCGCTCGAGCAGGGCGTCCCAGGCCGACCAGTCGACGTCCCGGAACGGCAGCCCGAGGTGGCGCACGACATACGCGTCGAGCATCTCGGTGTGCAGCACCTTGGGGATGTCGTAGATCGACGGGGCGTCGACGGCGGCCGCGACCGCGTCGGAGTCGACGTCGCACATCATCGAGATCTTGCGCTTGATGCCCTCGGGGATCTCCCGGTCGGCCCGCAGGACCAGCGCGTCCGGGGTGATGCCGACCTGCCGCAGCGCGGCGACCGAGTGCTGCGTCGGCTTGGTCTTGAGCTCCCCGCTGGGCGCGAGGTAGGGCACCAGCGAGACGTGCAAGAAGAAGGAGTTGGTGCGCCCGATGTCGTGCCTGACCTGGCGCGCGGCCTCGAGGAAGGGCAACGACTCGATGTCGCCGACGGTGCCGCCGACCTCGGTGATGATGATGTCCGGGCGCTCGCCCTCGGGCAGCTCGGCCGCCGCGCGCATGCGCGCCTTGATCTCGTTGGTGATGTGCGGGATGACCTGGACGGTGTCGCCGAGGTAGTCGCCGCGGCGCTCCTTGGCGATGACGTCGTTGTAGATCTGCCCGGTGGTGACGTTGGAGCGGCCCCACAGGTCGGTGTTGAGGAAGCGCTCGTAGTGCCCGATGTCCAGGTCGCACTCGGCGCCGTCCTCGGTGACGAACACCTCACCGTGCTGGAAGGGGTTCATCGTGCCCGGATCCACATTGATGTAGGGATCGAGCTTCTGCATCGTCACCCGCAACCCCCGACTGCGGAGCAGGAACCCCAGGCTCGAGGCCGTCAGTCCCTTCCCGAGCGAGGAGGCGACGCCTCCGGTCACAAAGATGTGCTTCGTCGTCTCCGCCACGGGCTTGCAGTCTACGTGACCCGCTCGGCGCCGACCACAGGGGTGGTCGCGCGGCGTGGCGCAGGCGCCGTCAGGGCGTCGCCGAACGCCCGAGGACGCTGCGGTATGCCGTCAGCGCCGCCTCGAGCGCATCGCGTCCGGTCGGCAGCCGCGCGGCCCGGGCGCGGGCCCGGTCGGACAGCGCGTCGCGGGCGTCGGGATCGGTGAGCAGGTCGCCAATGGCACCCACGAGGGCGGCGACGACCGGGTCGGGCTGCGTCGTGCGACCAGCGCACCCGCCACCGGTGACGAGCACCCCCGCACCCTCCAGCAGGGCTGCCGTGCCGCCGACGTCGGTGGCGACGATCGGCGCCCCGGCGGCGAGCGCCTCCTGCAGGACCAGCGGCTGCCCCTCCCACACGGCGCAGGAGACGACCACGTCGGCGCCGGCGAGCAGCCGTGGGACGTCGGCCCGGCGACCGAGGAAGTGCACTCCTCCCCCTCCCCGCCCCGCCTGCTCCCGCAGGGCGGCCCCGAGCGGTCCGTCCCCGACGACGACGAGAACCGGCGGCGCGGCCAGGCGCGGGTCGTTGACCAGCGTCCGGTGGGCCTCGATGAGGCGGTCGACCCGCTTCTGCGCCGCGAGGCGGCCGGCGGTGAGGACCACTGCGGCGGAGGGCGGCACCCCGAGCTCGGTGCGCAGGTCCTGACGGGCCGCCTGCCGCTCGGCGTCGGTCGCCGGCACTGCGCCCGCGGACGGCACGACCGCCAGGCCCGCGCCGCGGGCGCCCCGGGCCCGGGCCCGCTCCACGAGGTCGGCGGACACCCCCAGCACGAGATCGGCGCGCCGATAGACCACGACCTCGAGCGCGGCATACGTCCAGGCCGCGGCGCGCCCCTCGGGCGGGCCGTTGTGGCTCGTGACGACGAGCGGCGTCGACCCCCGGCGCCGCGACGGGGCACCCACCCGGTGACCTGACCGCCCGACGGCGAGAGCTGCGGCCGCCCGGCGCGCATGCCGTGCGCGTGCACGACGTCGGCGCCCCGCGCCAGCGCACCGAGCCGGATCTGGGCACGCGCCAGAGCCCGTGGCCCGGCCACCCCGACCTCCACCTCGCGCACCGTGGCCCCGGTCGCGGGGAGGTCGAACCCCACGACCACGGCCCGTGGGGCGGCCAGCACGACGTCGTGCCCCGCGGCGACCAGGTCGTGGGCCAGCTCGCGGACGTGGCGGCCCACGCCGCCGCCGACGACCCCGGTCACGAGCAGGACGCGCACCCGGGCCACCCCCTCATCGGTCACTCCTCAGCCGTTCCAGGACCGGGGCCATCGCCACGCGGTGGAGCAGCAGCACCGTGGACACCACGACACCCAGCGCGACGACACCCCGCAGCAGGCCGAGGGCCACCGCACCGGCCATCGAGGTGGGCGCGCCGGGCAGCAGCGCCGCCAGCAGCACGCCGAGCACCGCACCGGCCGACGCGACCACGAGGGCGCGGGGCACCCCGGTCAGGCTCGTGGACCCCCACGCCCGGTGGACCGACCAGGCGAGGACCACCGCCGAGACCACCATGCCGAGCGAGGACGCCGCGGCGAGCAGGACGAGGACACCGGCGACACCGGCCTGCGCCGCGGGCCCGGCGCCCGCCAGGGCCACGGCCGCAGCCAGCAGCCAGCCCGCCGCGGCCCCCGCCGCCGCGGCGCGCGGTCGACCGACGACGTACAGCGCGCGGGTCAGGAGCGCGACGAGACCGAAGCCCACCAGACCAGGAGCCAGGGCGGCCAGCGCGTCGGGCAGGGATTCCAAGGCCTCCTGGCCCACGCCACCGGCACCCGCGTCGAGCGCGAGGAAGGCCGCACCCACCTCCTCGCGTGCGGCGACGAGCGAGGCGGCTCCGGCGACCGCGGCGACCGTCACCGCCATCGCCGTGCGGCGCAGCACCGGCTCCGTGCGCTCGACGTCGCCCACGAGGCGGGGAAAGGCCGCGGTGGCCAGGGGCACGACCAGCACGGCGTAGGGCAGGAGGTAGACCGTCTGGGCGTAGGTCCACACGGTGATGGCCGCGACCCCGGTGCCGTTGGCGACGACGATGACGACCACGGTGAACAGCTGCTGCGCCCCGACCGTCACCAGCCCCGCCAGGGCCAGGGCGCCGGCCGTCCGGCCCGAGCCCGGTGGGAACCGCAGTGTGGGCCTCCATCGCACGCCGGCCCGCCGGGTGGGCAGGAGCAGGGGCAGGCTCAGCGCGACGACGCCGAGCGTCGTGCCGCCCGCCAGCAGCACGATCGCACGGTCGGGGATCTGCGCCAGCGGCACGGTCGGGTCCACGCTCGCTCCGAAGGCGAGGTAGACGGCGATGACGACGATGCTGGAGAGCAGCGGGGCAGCCGCGGCGGCGAGGAACCGGCGGTGGGCCTGCAGCACGCCGGTGAGCACGATCCCGACGCCGTAGAGCGCGATCTGCGGAGCGAACAGCAGGAGCATGAGCCGCCCCGTCCGCCCCGCCTCCGCGGGGTCGCAGCCCCCGGTGCCGGCCGAGCCGAGCAGGGCGCCCGTGAGGGGTCCGGCCAGGAGGGCGGCGAGCAGGGCCAGCGGCAGCAGAACCACGAGCGTCCAGCCCAGGAGCGCGGAGGCGGTCCGGTCGGCGAGGTCCTCGTCGCCGTCCTGCAGGTGCCGTGCGACGAGGGGGACGGCGACGGCCGCGAGGGCGCCTCCCGCGGCGATCTCGAACAGGACGTTGGGGACCTGGTTGACGGTGACGTAGACCTGCCCGACGCACGTCGCGCCGACCGCCTCGGAGAAGGCCAGCCACCGCGCGATGCCGGCCACCCGCGCGAGCAGGGTGGTCACCGCGACGATGCCCGCCGCGGCGAGCAGACCCTGGGTGAGGACGCGCGGGCTCGGCCCCGACGCGGGGCTGCTCACCGTCGACCCCACCGGTCCAGCTCGCGCAGCACGGGAGTGGCGTCGATGACCCGGGAGAAGCTCACCCGCTCGCTGAGGATCGTGAGGCCCGCGAGCACACCGAGGCAGCGCCAGCGGCCCCCGGCTGACAGTTCGCGCGCCGCCGCGACGCCCAGCGCCGCCCCGAGGGCGTTGGCCCCGGTGTCACCGAGCATGCTCGTACCCCGGAGGTCGTCGCGCAGCACGGCGAGACCGGCCCCGACGCACGCCGCTGCCGCGGGCTGGCGCACCGAGAGCGGCACCCCCACGGCCAGCCCGACCTTGAGGGCGCGCCCCGGGCGCAGGTCGAGCAGGTTGGCGAGGTTCGCCGCGCCGGCGACGATCCCGGCGGCGGCGAGGGTATGCCGGCCCCGCCCCCTGTCGCGGTCGATCGCCCAGGCACTCGCGGCCCCGGCGGCGCTCAGCGCGACGATCTTGAGCGTCCCCGTCGTGACCCGGCCGCTCCGCAGCGCCCCCAGGTGTCCGCGCAACCCCTTGACCCCCGTGTCTCCTCCCAGGTCGTCCACCGCACCGGCTCCGCCGGCCAGCAGCACCGCGAGCGCCGCCGGAGGGTCCGCGAGGGCGAGCGGGGTGGCCGTGCCGACGGCCAGCGCCACCCCTTCGACGAGGGTGACGTCGTCGCCCCGGTGGTTGCGCCGGACCCAGCGGCGTCCGCCGCCGGGCAGCACGCCATACCGGTCCATCCGGGTCACCGCGGCGGCGAGGGTCCCGGCGCCGGTGATGAGGAGACCACCGGTCGGGAGGGTCCGGCTCACGGGTCCGTGGTCGCCGCGGCGTCGTCGGGCACCGGTTCGGTCGCGGGCGGCTCCAGGCCGCTGCTGCGGGTCGAGCTCAACCTCAGCGGTGGCGGGGCGGGGACGGGAGCCTCCGCCTGCTCCCCCAGCCCGTAGTGCCCCGTCTCCTCCTGCAGCTCCCAGGCCAGTCCGAGCACCGCCGCGGCGCGGCCGCTCGCGCTCTCGAGGTCGTCGACTGTCGAGACCGCACCGCGCAGGTCGCCCTCGCGCCGGATCGTCTGGACCAGTCCGTCCTCGCCGCCGCCGTCGGCCAGGGCCTGGGACTCGGTGCCGGCCGCGGCGACGACCAGGGGCAGCCCGAGCGCGTCCAGGGCCCGGACGAGGTCCAACCGGGTCTGCAGCCGGGTCTGCTCGGCCTGCTCCTCCCCCGCCTCGAGGCCGTCCGCCGGCACCCCGCTACCGACCACGAGCAGGGCCTCCGGGGCACGGCGATCGGTCACCTGGGCCTGGTCCTCCTGCCACCGCAGGTCCACGATCCCCTCGTCCTCGAGGCGCTCGCCCGCAGCGAGCCACGCCCCCACCTCGCCGTCGCGGTCGGCTCCCGCGACCGTCGCGGCCAGCACGGCTCCGAGAGAAGCACCCTCGCCCTCGGCCACGTCGGGAACCTCCAGGGTGCCGGCCAGTCCTTCAAGGATCCCGTCGTCGATCTCGGCGGCGTCGAAGGACTCATCGACCTCCACCTGGAGCGCGAGGACTCCCCCGGCCTCGCTCAGCCGGTCCTCGAGCAGCGCGACGTCGTTGCGGTCCGCGCCGGGCAGGACGACCATCGTCACCCGCGTGCCGTTGAGGGTTCCCGCTACCCCGCGCGGGCTGAGCAGGTCGACGGCCTCGTCCTTGGCCGCGGCCTGCTGGGACTGCACCTCCAGCTCCCGGCGCAGCTCGGTGCGCTCGGTGCGCAGCTGGCCGACCTCCTCGTCGAGGGTCTCCGAGATCCCCTCGCGCAGCGGCCCCGCACCCAGCACGATCCCGATCGCCAGGGCGATGAAGACCGCGACCAGCGACACCAGGTGGTAGCGGAAGTCGATCACGATGAGAACAGCCCCTCGATCCAAGCCCAGACGTCATCCCATCGTACGGCCAGCACCCCGAGGAGGGCCCGACCGCCGGGGGTCACCGCCAGCGCCACGAGCAGCGCCAGGAGCCCGGCCAGCAGCAGCCACACGAGCGAGACGGTGGGGATCCGCGAGCGGTAGAGCAGGCTCACGCCCTTGGCGTCGACCAGCTTGCTCCCCACCCGGAGCCGGGTGAGGAAGGTGCTGGCCATCCCCTGCCGGCCCTTGTCGAGGAACTCCACGAGGGTGGCGTGGGTGCCGACGGCGACGATGAGCTCGGCGCCCAGCTCGTCGGCGAGCAGCATCGCGATGTCCTCGCTGGTCCCCGGCGCCGGCAGCACCACCGCGTCGGTCACCCCGAGGGCCTCCACGCGCTCCAGCCCCGGGGCGCGGCCGTCGCGGTAGGCGTGGACGACGAGCTCGGCCCCGCAGGTCAGGGCGGCGTCCGACACGGAGTCCATGTCACCCACGACCATGTCGGGGGTATGCCCCATCTCCAGCAGGGCATCGGCGCCCCCGTCCACCCCGATGAGGACCGGCCGCGCCTCGCGCAGGAAGGGACGCAGGGTCTGCAGGTCCTCCTTGTAGTGGTAGCCGCGCACGACCACCAGGGCGTAGCGACCCGTGAAGCTGGTGCGCAACTCGGGAACGCCGATGCCGTCCAGCAGCAGCTCGCGCTCGGCTCGGACATACTCCATCGTGTTGTGCGAGAACGCCTCGATCTGCTCCGAGAGGTTGCCCCGGGCGTGCTCCTGCTGCTCCTGCACCATGGCCGGCGTCACCCACGTCGCCTCCGCCACGACGACCCCGTCGACGCGCAGCTGCTCACCGGTCACCGTCGCGTGGGCGCCCTCGGGCAGCGACATCACCTCCGGGCCTGCGGCGTCCAGCAGGGGTATGCCGGCATCCATGAGGATCTGCGGGCCCATGTTGGGGTAGGCGCCTGTCGTCGACCGCGCGGCGTTGACGACCGCGGCCGGGGCGCAGGCGACGAGGGCGTTGGCGCTCACCTGGTCCAGGTCGGCGTGGTCGATCACCGCCACGTCCCCCGGCTGGAGGCGGGCCGTCAGCCGCTTGGTGCGCACGTCGACGCGCACCGGGCCCGCCACGGGCACGGCGGGGTCGGGGGTTCCTCGGCGCCTCTTGCTCATCCGGCGTCAATGGTCGCACGGCGGGAGAGCAGCTCCCGGGCGTGCTCGAGGGCGGCGTCGGAGTCGGCGACGCCACCCAGCATGCGGGCGAGCTCGGCCTCGCGCGCGGCCCCCTCGACGACGCTCACCCCGCTGCTCGTCACCTGCCCGTCGGTGCTCTTGCGCACGACGAGGTGGCGGTCGGCGTGGGCGGCGACCTGGCCGAGGTGGGTGACCACGATGACCTGGGAGGAGGCCGCGAGACGCGCCAGCCGCGCCCCGAGGTCCAGGGCCGCGGCGCCGCCGACGCCGGCGTCGACCTCGTCGAAGACGTAGGTCGGCACCGTCCCCTCGCCGCACACCAGCTCCAGCGCCAGCATGACCCGGGACAGCTCACCGCCCGAGGCCGCCTTCGTGACCGAGCGCGCGGGTGCGCCCGGGTTCGCGGCCAGCCGGATCTCCACGGTGTCGAGGCCCGAGCTCGTGGCCCGCACCGTCGTCCCGTCGGCGAGCTCGACGACGCTGCCACCGGCCTCCCCCTCGGGGTCCGTGCCGTCGCCCTCGGTCGTCCGCTCCACGCGACGGTGGGCCACGTCGATGCTCACGGTGGCCGACCCCATGGCCAGGTGGGCGAGCTCCTCGGTGACCTGCACACCGATCCTGCCTGCGGTGTCCCGTCGCAGCCGCGTCAGCTCCGCGCCGATGCGCCCCACCTCACGGCGGAGGCGCGCCACCTCCTGCGCCAACGCAGAGAGGTCCTCGTCGGAGACGTCGATGGCGTCGAGCTCGGCGGCGGCGTCCCGGGCGAACTCGAGGACGGGGTCCGTGGTGGAGCCGTAGCGACGCAGCAGGGTCGTGAGCTCCGCGCGTCGCGCGTGCACGGCATCGAGCCGTTGGGGGTCGACCTCCACCGCCGCGGCGTAGGCCGCGAGGTCGGGGCCGAGGTCAGCGGCGAGATAGGCCAGCTCCTGCAGCCGGGTCAGCAGCCGGGCCAGCTCCTCGTCGTGGTCGGCCGCCGAGGCGAGCGCTGCCGCCGCCGAGCCGAGCAGGCTGCCCACCGAGGGACCCTCCGCGGCCCCGCTGGCCGGGTCCGCACCCACGAGCGCCTCGTGAGCCCCCTGGGCTGCGAGGCGCAGCTCCTCGGCATACGTCAGCCGGTCCGCCTCGGAGCGCAGGGAGTCCTCCTCCCCCGACGACGGATCGACCCGCTCGATCTCCTCCAGGGCGGTGCGCAGGGCTCCCACCCGCAGCGACCGGTCCGTGGCGCTCCGGGTCAGCTCGATGGACCGGGCCCTGGCCCGCTGCCAGGCCTCCCAGGCGCCGGCATACTCCTGGAGCGCGGTCTCCAGGGCCGCTCCCCCAGCGGTGTCCAGGAGGATCCGGTGCTGCTCGGCGTCCCGCAGCCGCCACTGGTCGGCCTGACCATGGACCGCGACGAGGTGCTCCCCGACCTCGGCCAGCACCGAGACCGGCGCGCTGCGGCCGCCGACGCTCGCGCGCGAGCGACCCTCGGCGGCCACGGTGCGGACGAGGATCAGCCCGTCCTCGGCGTCGCCACCTGCCTCCTCGACGCGTCGGGCGGCCGGGTGGTCGGCGGGCACGTCCACCTCTCCCTCGACCACCGCACGGTCCGCCCCGGCGCGCACCAGACCGGCGTCGGCCCGCTCGCCCAGCAGCAGCCCGAGGCCGCTGACGACCATGGTCTTGCCGGCCCCGGTCTCACCCGTGATGACGTTGAGACCGGGGGCCAGGTCGAGCTCGGCCTCCTCGATGACGCCCAGCTGCTGCAGCCGGATCCGACGCAGCGTCACGTCGGGTCCTCCGGCGCGCCGCCGGCCGGGCCACGCCAGCCCGAGACGGGGAGCGCGAACTTGGCGACGAGGCGGTCGGTGAAGGGTGCCGTGCCGAGGCGGGCCAGGAGGACGGGGGTCGCCGACCGCCGCACCTCGATGCGGGCACCGGGAGGCAGCTCGACCGTGCGTCGGCCGTCGCACCACATGACGCCGGTGACGTGGCTGTGCGGGACCACCTCGACGGCCAGGTGGGCGTCCGGGCCCAGGACCACGGGTCGGGCGAAGAGCGCGTGCGCGGAGATCGGCACGACGAGGAGGGCCTCGACATCGGGCCAGACGATCGGGCCGCCGCCGGAGAAGGCGTAGGCCGTGGAGCCGGTGGGGGTGGCCATCACGACTCCGTCGCACCCCCAGGTCGACAGTGGTCGCCCGTCGACCTCGACCGCCAGCTCGAGCATGCGCTCACGCGCGGACTTCTCCACGCTGGCCTCGTTGAGGGCCCAGTTGTGGCACACGACGCGCCCGTCGTGGACGACGTCGACCTCCAGGGTCATCCGTCGCTCGACGTGGTAGTCGCCGTCGACGATCCTGGTGACGATGGCGTCGATGTCGTCCTTCTCGGCCTCGGCGAGGAACCCGACGCGCCCGAGGTTGACGCCCAGCAGCGGGGTTCCCGCGGGTCGGGCGATCTCGGCGCCGCGCAGGATCGTGCCGTCGCCGCCGAAGACGACGACCAGCTCGCACCCGGTGGCGTCGACGTGCGCGGGCACCGGGCTCTTGATGGCCACGACCTCGTCGTCGGTGACGACCTGGTGGGTCGGGTCCGCCTCGGGCACGACCTCGACCTCGATGCCGTGCCGTCCCAGACGCTCGGCGAACACCCTCGCCAGCCTCGGCACGTCGGAGCGCGTCGGGTGGGTGACGAGCATGATGCGCCGGCTCATCCGTCCTCCTGTGCTCGTGCCCTCAGCAGGGACGCCATGTCGGTCGGCCCTGGACCACAGCCCATCATGCCCTCCGGGTCCGGGCAGGCTCCCGGGTGGGCGCACCGCCGGAGCCACCAGAGGTACTCCACGTTGCCCGTGCCGCCCCGCACCGGCGAGCGCACCAGGTCCTGCGGGCACATCCCGTGGGCGCGCGCGACCTCGTCCAGGTCGAGCAGGACGTCGGCGCGCTGGCGGACGGACCGCACGACCCCCGTGCGGCCCAGTGCCGCTGCGCCGACCTCGAACTGCGGCTTGACGAGCAGCACCAGGTCGGCGCCAGGACACGTCAGCTGCGACAAGTGGGGCAGCACGACGGACAACGAGATGAACGACAGGTCCCCGACCGCCAGGTCGAACCGACCACCGAGGGCCTCGGGCGTCGCGTCGCGGACCGACAGGCCCGACCGGTCCTGCACGCGCGGGTCCTCCCCCAGCACCGGCGCCAGCTGTCCGTGACCGACATCGAGGGCGAGCACCTCTCGCGCGCCGTGCTCGAGGAGGACCTGGGTGAAGCCCCCCGTCGAGGCACCGACGTCCAGCGCGCGTGAGTCCCCGACCCGGTCGGCGACCTGGGGCCAGGTCTCGAGCGCGTGGGCGAGCTTGACCGCGCCTCGACCGACCCAGCCCCGCAGGACCCATGCCGACTCCGTCCCCTCGCCAGAACCGTCCAGCGTGAGGACGGTGGGATCCTCGATACGCTGAGCGGGTCGTCGCACGACCTGTCCGTCCACCCGCACGAGACCGTCACGGATGAGCAGCTGCGCCTGGGTGCGGCTCGTCGCGAGACCGCGGGCGACGAGGGCCTGGTCGAGCCGGGGTGTCACCGGGGTCGCGGTCGGGCGCCCGGCGAGCCCGGCTCGTCCGAGGTGGCCGGTGTGGTCAGCCTCGACTGGAGCGAGCGGTGCGCCTCGGAGAGCGCGGCCGCTGCGGCCGCCGGGTCCTCGTCAGTGAGTGCCTCGTCGAGCGCCCGCAGCGTGGCGTCCACCTCCTCGTCGCCGGTGCGCGGTGCGGAGGAGGACTCGGTGTGCGGGTGCTCGGTCATGACGTGCTCCACAGGTGGGCGAGGTCCAGGATCGTCTCGGCGACGTGGTCGGGACGCTGCGCGTCGGAGGCTGCGTCGACGTCGGCTCGGTCGGACACCCCGGTGAGGACGAGGGCACTCGGCACCCCGGCTGCGCGCGCTCCGGCGATGTCGGTCTCCAGCCGGTCCCCCACCATGAGGGACTGCTCACGAGGCAGGCCGAGCCGCCGCAGCGCCACGGTGTAGGCCGGCTCGTGGGGCTTGCCGACCACCAGGGGCGCTGCGCCGGTGGCGTGGGCGACCGCTGCCACCAGCGATCCGTTGCCCGGCGCCAGCCCCCGCGCCGTCGGCAGGGTGGCGTCGTCGTTGGTGGCGACCCACAGCGCGCCCTCCCTGATGGCGTAGGCGGCCTCCGTCAGGTCGGCCACGGTCAGCTGCGGCCCGTAGCCCTGCACCACGGCCGCGATCTGGGGTGGCACCCCTCGCTCCCCCTCGTCGCCCGCCTGCACCGGCGTCACCACGTGGAAGCCCGACGCGGTCAGGGCGTCCGCGACCCCCTCGCCGCCGACGGCGAGCACCGGCGCCCCGCGCAGGAGGTCCGGACGACGCTCGCCGAGCACCTCGGCCGCGACCTGGGACGCGGTGAGGACCTCCTCGACGTCGGCCTGCACCCCGAGGTCGCGGAGGTGCTGCGCGACCGCAGCCGGGGTCCGGGAGGCGTTGTTGGTCATGAAGAGGATCTGCAGGCCCGCAGCCCGGGCCTGCTGCAGGCCCTCGACCGCGCCCGGGCAGGCCTCCTGTCCCCGGTAGACGACCCCGTCGAGGTCGCAGAGCAGCGCCGAGATCACGCCGGACCTCCGGAGCGACCCTCACCATCCTCGCGACGGCGACCCTCCGGCCGCCGGTCGGACTGATCCGTCGGCCGACCACGGCTCGGCGCGTCGTCCTCGGGCTCCTCGTCGTCACCGAGATCCACGACCCACGCGTCGTCGGCGGAGCCCAGCCGCTGCGCCGCATCGGTCTCGCCGCGCTCGTCGACCTCGGCCGCGCGGGCATACCACTCCATCGCCTCGTCCTCGCGGCCCGCGCCCTCCAGGGCCGCGGCATAGGCGTAGCGGACCCGTGCCGCCCACGGGTGGCGGGCCGTGGTGCCACGGGCCAGGTGCTCGAGGTGCTGCACCGCGGCCGCGTGCTGGCCCAGGTCTCCGCGGGCCCCGGAGACGACGATGGCCAGCTCGACCTGCTCGGGGGCGGCAAGCTGCCGGGCCTCCGGCGTCGCCGCCAGCTCGATGGCACGCTCGGGGCGACCCAGACCTCGCTCGACGTCGGCCATGAGCGGCAGCAGGTGATGGGAGCCGCTGAGCCGACGCGCGGTCCTGAACTCGGCCAGTGCCTTGGCCCACTCACCGCGCCGGTAGTAGACGACACCCAGCGCCTCCCGCACGCCTGCGACCCGGCCCGCCCGACGGGCGGCGGCCTCCGCGTGCGCCAGGGCCTGGTCGAAGAGCTCGGCATCCAGGAGCCGACCGACCATCACCAGGTGACCACCGACCCCTTCGGCGTTCTCCTTGCTCAGGGTGCGCAGCTCACTGCGCAGGGAGCGGTCGAGACCGCCGGCGTCGGCATCCTCGGGAAGGGGCGGCTCGGGCACACTCGGCGGGCGGCGCACGTCCGGACGGCCTTCACGGTCTGAGCCCGGGCCTCCGCGATCTCCCCACCGGCCATCGGACCCGCCGACATCACGTCCACGTCGCTCTCCCCGACGCCCACGCTCCCGATCCCCGTCTCGCGTCGGGCGGCTGTCGCGGTCACGACCAGGACGCCGATCCGAGTCACGATCAGGCCGCCGATCTCCGCGCTCGTCCCGTCGCGGGCGATCCCGGTCACCGTCGCGCACCGGCCGACGGTCCCCGCGCTCGTCCCGTCGCGGGCGATCCCGGTCACCGTCCCGCACCGGCCGACGGTCCCCGCGCTCGTCCCGACGGGGGCGCTCCCCGTCACGACGCGGGGCATCGCGCCAAACCTCGGCACGGCGTCCCTCCTCCGCCCCACCCTGGGGCGACGAAACAGGTCGGTCCTGGTCCACGGGATGTTCCTCTCGATCGCGCACTCCACGTCTGGCGTGGCGGCCATTGTGTCAGGCCCGGCACACCGAGGACGCCAGGCATAGCGAAAGGGCCCGCCCTGGTGGGCGGGCCCTTTCGTAAGGGTGGTCCGGCGGTGTCCTACTCTCCCACACCGTTCCCAGTGCAGTACCATCGGCGCTGTCAGGCTTAGCTTCCGGGTTCGGAATGTGACCGGGCGTTTCCCTGACGCTATGACCGCCGTAACATGTTCGACCTTGTCCAACCGTTGTTGCTGGGTTGGTTGTGGGTCGGGAACCGTGCAGTGGACGCGAGCATGATGTCTGTAAGAGCTTTGAGACTTTGTTGGTTTTGTTAAGTTATCGGCTTATTAGTACCGGTCAGCTACGCACATTGCTGTGCTTCCACGTCCGGCCTATCAACCCAGTAGTCTAGCTGGGAGCCTCTCCACCCTAGGGGTGATGGAAACCTCATCTTGAAGTGTGCTTCCCGCTTAGATGCTTTCAGCGGTTATCACGTCCGAACGTAGCTAATCAGCGGTGCCCTTGGCAGGACAACTGACACACCAGTGGTTCGTCCATCCCGGTCCTCTCGTACTAGGGACAGCTCTCCTCAAGTTTCCTACGCGCGCAGCGGATAGGGACCGAACTGTCTCACGACGTTCTAAACCCAGCTCGCGTACCGCTTTAATGGGCGAACAGCCCAACCCTTGGGACCGACTCCAGCCCCAGGATGCGACGAGCCGACATCGAGGTGCCAAACCATGCCGTCGATATGAGCTCTTGGGCAGGATCAGCCTGTTATCCCCGGGGTACCTTTTATCCGTTGAGCGACGGCGCTTCCACAAGCCACCGTCGGGTCACTAGTCCCGACTTTCGTCTCTGCTCGACATGTCTGTCTCACAGTCAAGCTCCCTTGTGCACTTACACTCGACACCTGATTGCCAACCAGGCTGAGGGAACCTTTGGGCGCCTCCGTTACTCTTTAGGAGGCAACCGCCCCAGTTAAACTACCCACCAGGCACTGTCCCTGATCCGGATCACGGACCGAGGTTAGATATCCAGAACGACCAGAGTGGTATTTCAACGTTGACTCCACAACCACTGGCGTGGCCGCTTCATAGTCTCCCACCTATCCTACACAAGCCGTACCGAACACCAATACCAAGCTATAGTAAAGGTCCCGGGGTCTTTCCGTCCTGCTGCGCGTAACGAGCATCTTTACTCGTAATGCAATTTCGCCGAGTTCGCGGTTGAGACAGTGGAGAAGTCGTTACGCCATTCGTGCAGGTCGGAACTTACCCGACAAGGAATTTCGCTACCTTAGGATGGTTATAGTTACCACCGCCGTTTACTGGCGCTTAAGTTCAGAGCTTCACCCACACGTGGGTTGACCCGTCCCCTTAACGTTCCAGCACCGGGCAGGCGTCAGTCCGTATACATCGTCTTGCGACTTCGCACGGACCTGTGTTTTTAGTAAACAGTCGCTTCTCCCTGGTCTCTGCGGCCTTCAACGCTAACCCGCAAGGGGTTTCACGCGTCCGGCCCCCCTTCTCCCGAAGTTACGGGGGCATTTTGCCGAATTCCTTAACCACGATTCACTCGATCGCCTCGGTATTCTCTACCTCACCACCTGAGTCGGTTTGGGGTACGGGCGGCTCGAACCTCGCTAGGAACTTTTCTTGGCAGCATAGGATCACCCTGCTTCCCGCATACGCGGTCACGATCAAGCCTCGGGCACTGATGGGGCGGATTTACCACTCCCCGGCCCTGCGCTCTTCGACGTGGACTACCATCGCCACGCGGAGGCTACCTTCCTGCGTCCTTCCATCGCTTACCTACTACCAGCTCGGGTCACGCGTTCCACCACCCGACCACACACCACAAGGGCGTGCAGCAATGGGTGGCTTCAGGCGCTTAGCATCCCCGGATTCGGTATGGGTCGGTTCTTCGCCGGTTCCGGAATATCAACCGGATGTCCATCGACTACGCCTGTCGGCCTCGCCTTAGGTCCCGACTTACCCAGGGCAGATTAGCTTGACCCTGGAACCCTTGGTGATTCGGCGGAAGAGTTTCTCACTCTTCATTCGCTACTCATGCCTGCATTCTCACTCGTGCCGGATCCACACCTCGATCACTCGGATGCTTCACTCCCGGCACGACGCTCCCCTACCCATCAACACGCCTGAACCCACCCCCGCAAAGGGGAGAGGGCTGAGCAAAGTGCTGATGCCACAGCTTCGGTGGTGTGCTTGAGCCCCGCTACATTGTCGGCGCGGAATCACTTGACCAGTGAGCTATTACGCACTCTTTCAAGGGTGGCTGCTTCTAAGCCAACCTCCTGGTTGTCTTCGCAACTCCACATCCTTTCCCACTTAGCACACGCTTAGGGACCTTAGCTGGTGATCTGGGCTGTTTCCCTCTCGACTACGAAGCTTATCCCCCGCAGTCTCACTGCCATGCTCTCACTTACCGGCATTCGGAGTTTGGCTGACGTCAGTAACCCGGTAAGGCCCATCAGCCATCCAGTAGCTCTACCTCCGGCAAGAAACACATGACGCTGCACCTAAATGCATTTCGGGGAGAACCAGCTATCACGGAGTTTGATTGGCCTTTCACCCCTACCCACAGCTCATCCCCTCAGTTTTCAACCTAAGTGGGTTCGGGCCTCCACGCGGTCTTACCCGCGCTTCACCCTGGCCATGGGTAGATCACTCCGCTTCGGGTCTAGACCCAGCGACTCAAACGCCCTATTCGGACTCGCTTTCGCTACGGCTTCCCCACACGGGTTAACCTCGCCACTGAGCACTAACTCGCAGGCTCATTCTTCAAAAGGCACGCCGTCACCAGCCCGCAGGCCAGCTCCGACGGATTGTAAGCGCACGGTTTCAGGAACTATTTCACTCCCCTCCCGGGGTACTTTTCACCTTTCCCTCACGGTACTTGTCCGCTATCGGTCACGAGGGAATATTTAGGCTTAGCAGGTGGTCCTGCCAGATTCGTACGGGATTTCTCGGGCCCCGTACTACTCGGGAGGCGGCACACACAGTCACGGATGTTTCGGCTACCGGGGTCTCACCGTCTACGCCAGGCCTTTCCAGACCCTTCACCTACAACCACGCGATTTCTTACTGTGCACCAGGCTGGTAGACCCAGTACGCACCACTCCCACAACCCCCGCAGCTGCAACCCCTACCAGGTATCACACAACTACGGTTTAGCCTCATCCGCTTTCGCTCGCCACTACTCACGGAATCACATGTTGTTTTCTCTTCCTGTGGGTACTGAGATGTTTCACTTCCCCACGTTCCCTCCACACACCCTATATATTCAGGTGCGGGTGACCAGCGATGAAGCTGGCCGGGTTTCCCCATTCGGACACCCTCGGATCACAGTCTGGTTATCGACTCCCCGAGGCTTATCGCAGATTCCTACGTCCTTCTTCGGTTCCTCGTGCCAAGGCATCCACCGTGCGCTCTTAAAAACTTAACAAAAAAGCCACAAAGATACAGATGCTCGCGTCCACTGTACAGTTCTCAACCAACAACCAGCCACCACCAGACCAAAGCCACCACACACACCCAAACCCTCGGTCACCCACCCCCACACAGGGAGCAGACACCAAGGACCCAGCCGCGGGTATAACCCCAACCACGTGATCCCAGCCACCAGAAGCACCACACCCCACACCCCACCAGGCCACACACCCACCACAACCGTGGCCAAGCGCGCGCACCCAGAAGAGCACAGGATCCGATCCCTCAGGACCCAACAGCGTGTTTGCACCACCCACCAGCAGCCACCACCAGACTTTCCACACCCACACCCCCCAAAGGGAAGCGCGAGCCGTACTCACCAACGATGACACCCACCAGCAGGGGCGACAGTCCTTCGATGTTCCACCCAGAGCAACCCCGGGCACCACGAACGGGTGCACCACGAGGCACTAACTTCACACGAAGTGCTCCTTAGAAAGGAGGTGATCCAGCCGCACCTTCCGGTACGGCTACCTTGTTACGACTTAGTCCCAATCACCAGTCCCACCTTCGACAGCTCCCTCCACAAGGGTTGGGCCACCGGCTTCGGGTGTTACCGACTTTCGTGACTTGACGGGCGGTGTGTACAAGGCCCGGGAACGTATTCACCGCAGCGTTGCTGATCTGCGATTACTAGCGACTCCGACTTCATGGGGTCGAGTTGCAGACCCCAATCCGAACTGAGACCGGCTTTCTGGGATTCGCTCCCCCTCACGGGATCGCAGCCCTTTGTACCGGCCATTGTAGCATGCGTGAAGCCCAAGACGTAAGGGGCATGATGATTTGACGTCATCCCCACCTTCCTCCGAGTTGACCCCGGCAGTCTCCCATGAGTCCCCAGCCACCCAAAGGTGCTGCTGGCAACATGGAACGAGGGTTGCGCTCGTTGCGGGACTTAACCCAACATCTCACGACACGAGCTGACGACAACCATGCACCACCTGTACACCAGCCCAAAGGGAAACCACATCTCTGCAGTCGTCCGGTGTATGTCAAGCCTTGGTAAGGTTCTTCGCGTTGCATCGAATTAATCCGCATGCTCCGCCGCTTGTGCGGGCCCCCGTCAATTCCTTTGAGTTTTAGCCTTGCGGCCGTACTCCCCAGGCGGGGCGCTTAATGCGTTAGCTGCGGCACGGACCCCGTGGAATGGGACCCACACCTAGCGCCCAACGTTTACGGCGTGGACTACCAGGGTATCTAATCCTGTTCGCTCCCCACGCTTTCGCTTCTCAGCGTCAGTAATGGCCCAGAGACCTGCCTTCGCCATCGGTGTTCCTCCTGATATCTGCGCATTCCACCGCTACACCAGGAATTCCAGTCTCCCCTACCACACTCTAGCCTGCCCGTACCCACTGCAGACCCGGAGTTAAGCCCCGGGCTTTCACAGCAGACGCGACAAGCCGCCTACAAGCTCTTTACGCCCAATAATTCCGGACAACGCTCGCACCCTACGTATTACCGCGGCTGCTGGCACGTAGTTAGCCGGTGCTTCTTCTGCTCCTACCGTCACAAAAAGCTTCGTCAGAGCTGAAAGAGGTTTACAACCCGAAGGCCGTCATCCCTCACGCGGCGTCGCTGCATCAGGCTTTCGCCCATTGTGCAATATTCCCCACTGCTGCCTCCCGTAGGAGTCTGGGCCGTGTCTCAGTCCCAGTGTGGCCGGTCACCCTCTCAGGCCGGCTACCCGTCGTCGCCTTGGTAGGCCATTACCCCACCAACAAGCTGATAGGCCGCGAGTCCATCTACCACCAAAAAATCTTTCCACACCACCCCATGCGAGGCAATGTCATATCCAGTATTAGACGCCGTTTCCAGCGCTTATCCCAGAGTGGAAGGCAGGTTACTCACGTGTTACTCACCCGTTCGCCACTAATCCACGGTGCAAGCACCGCTTCATCGTTCGACTTGCATGTGTTAAGCACGCCGCCAGCGTTCGTCCTGAGCCAGGATCAAACTCTCCGATAAAAAACAAAACCATTACCGAACAGATAACGATCCCAACAAAAACCACAACCAGCACCCGGGGGGCGGGCACCAGCCATGGCAAACAAAACATGGCATCAAAAAACAAACACGCTGTTGAGTTCTCAAGAATCGGACACACACCATGATCCGTACGCTTTCGCGCCGTGATGTCCGGGGCTTTCTTCCTTCAAGGTTACGCACCCCGACTTCTGGGAGTCAAATCCGCCTCCGGGCGATGCTCGGGGCCGAGATGCGTACTGCCAGACCCGGGACCGGCCACCTCTCGGTGTCCGTGCCTCCCTGTCGGTGCGGCGAGATGAAACTTTAGGTGACAGTCGGGGGGATCGACAAATCCGCTGGTCAGAGGCCCTTGCGCGCCGCGGCCAGGCTCTTGCGGCCGCGCTTGAGGAGGGCCACCTGTCCGTGCAGGAAGTCCTCGTCACCCAGGACGGCCTCGACATCGTCGACCTTGATGTTGTTGAGGCTCACTCCCCCGTCGCCGATGAGACGCCGCGCCGAGCCGCGGCTCTCGGCCAGCCCGGTGGCGACAAGGGCCTCCACGAGGGTCGTCCCGGTGCCGACCTGGCCGCCGGGTAGCTCTGCCGTGGCGTCGCGCAGCGTGCCGGCCTCGAGCGCGCCCGGGTCAGCCTTGCCGAAGAGCACCTGGCTGGCCGCCTCCACCTGGGCGGTGGCCTCGGCGCCGTGGACAAGGGTCGTCACGTCCGCGGCCAGGGCCTTCTGCGCCTCTCTCAGGTGCGGGCGGTCCCGCGCGGACTCCTCCAGCGCGGCGATGTCCGCCGCACTCCGGTCGGTGAACACCCGTAGCAGCTTGCCCGTCTCGGAGTCCGCGACATTGATCCAGTACTGGTAGAAGGCGTAGGGGCTGGTCATCTCCGGCGAGAGCCAGACCGCGTTGCCCTCCGACTTGCCGTACTTCATGCCGTTCTCGTCGGTGATGAGCGGGGTCGTGAGGACCTGGACCGAGGCCCCCTCGACCCGGTGGATCAGGTCGACCCCGGCGGTGAGGTTGCCCCACTGGTCCTGGCCCCCCGTCTGGAGGGTGCAGCCGTACTCCCTGAACAGGTGCAGGTAGTCCAGCCCCTGGAGCAGCTGGTAGCTGAACTCGGTGTAGGAGATGCCCTCCTGACTCTCCAGCCTCGCCGCGATGGCGTCCTTGCGGATCATCTGGTTGACCCGGAAGTGCTGCCCGACGTCGCGCAGGAAGTCCAGAGCGCTCATCGGCGCGGTCCAGTCCAGGTTGTTGACCATGATGGCGGCGTTGTCGCCGTCGAAGTCGAGGAAGGGCTGCACCAGCTCCTGGATCTTGGCGACGTTGGACGCGGCCTCGTCCTTGGTCTTGAGCACCCGTTCCGCGGTGGCCTTGGGATCGCCGATGAGACCCGTGGATCCGCCGACCAGACAGATGACCCGGTGCCCGGCGCGTTGCAGGTGGCGCAGCACGATGAGCTGGACCAGATTGCCGAAGTGCAGCGACGGCGCTGTCGGGTCGAAGCCGCAGTAGACGGTGAGGGGCCCGTCGTCGAGTGCGTCGCGCAGCGCGGCCTCGTCGGTGGACTGCGCCACCAGGCCTCGCCACTGCAGCTCGTCGAGGATGTTGCTCACCGTACGGCTCCTTCGTCTCGGTCGTGGTCGACGGCGGCCGACCTCATCACCTGCTCAGCCTACGGGTCGCCGGTCGGTAGGCCGACACGCTCGGCTCGTCCTCGAGCCAGAACCTCCAGGGGAAGGCCTCGGCCGATCCCCCGTCGCCGCTCACCCCCACGCGCGGTCCCTGCCTCCGCCGACCACCCGGCGTCTCGTGGGACTGCGGGCGGACGAAGCGGACCGCCGCGTCCACCGCACATACGTCGGAGCCGTACTGTTCCTGCCCCAGCTCCAGAGCCCGCGCGAGGTTGCCCGGCCCCCGCGCCAGATCGCGTGCGGTGACCGGCGTCCGGCGACCGCGTTGACGACGCTCACGGGCCAGTTCCACTCCCCGCACCACCTCTCCACCGCGCAGCAGCACGGCACAGGCCGAACCCTCCTGGCCGGTCACGACATTGGTGGCCCAGTGCATGCCGTAGGAGAAGTAGCAGTAGAGGTGGCCCGCAGGACCGAACATCACCTGGTTGCGCGGCGTCGGCCCGCGGAAGGCGTGGGACCCCGGGTCCTCGGACCCGGCATACGCCTCGACCTCGGTGAGCCGGATCGCCACCCCACCGTGCTCCACCACCATGCCGAGCAGTGCCGGTGCGACCTCGAGCACGGGCCTGGCGAAGAACGCGCGGTCGAGCTGCTCAGTCACGGATGACGGGCATCTCCTGCACCCAGTGCCGCAGCCGCGCGAGCTGCTTGAGCAGGTGCGCGCGCTGCTCGGTCACGCGCACCGGTGCGGTCCCGCCGTGAGCGTTGCGCGAGGCGAGCGAGCCGGGGACGGTGAGGACCGAGCGCACACCTGGGTGCAGGTGCTCGCTGATCGAGGTGAGGTCCTCGTCGGAGAGGTCCTCCAGGCCGATCCCCCGCTCCTCGCAGTGCCGGACGCAGGCTCCGGCGACCTCGTGCGCCACCCGGAACGCCACGCCCTCCCGCACCAGCCACTCGGCGACATCGGTCGCGAGGGAGAAACCGCGCGGTGCCAGCTCCTCCAGCCGCTCGGGGTGGAAGGTCAGCGTGGCGACCATCCCGCTCACGGCCGGGAGCAGGACCTCGAGGGTGTCCACCGCGTCGAAGACCGGCTCCTTGTCCTCCTGCAGGTCGCGGTTGTAGGCCAGCGGCAACCCCTTGAGGGTCGCCAGGAGTCCTGCGAGGTCGCCGATGAGCCGCCCGGCCTTGCCCCGCGCCAGCTCGGCGACGTCCGGGTTCTTCTTCTGCGGCATGATGCTCGACCCCGTGGAGAAGGCGTCGTCGAGGGTGACGAAGCCGAACTCCGCGGTCGCCCACAGGATGACCTCCTCGGCGATGCGCGAGAGGTTCACCGCCGTCATCGCCGTGACGAAGGCGAACTCGGCCGCGAAGTCGCGCGAGGCCGTGCCGTCGATGGAGTTGTCGACGGCCCGCGGCATACCGAGGTCGTGCGCCACCGACTCGGGGTCCAGGCCGAGCGAGGACCCGGCGAGCGCGCCGGAGCCGTAGGGCGAGACCGCCGCGCGGGCGTCCCAGTCCACCAGTCGCTCCACGTCACGCAGCAGCGCCCAGGCGTGCGCCTGGAGGTGGTGGGCGAGCAGGACCGGCTGGGCGTGCTGCAGGTGGGTGCGACCGGGCATCGCGACCTCGGGGTGGGCCGCCGCCTGGTCGACGAGAGCCTGCACGACGTCGAGCACCTTGGCCCCGAGGAGTCGGGCCTGGTCGCGGAGGTACATCCGGAACTGCGCCGCGACCTGGTCGTTGCGCGAGCGACCGGCCCGCAGGCGTCCACCGACCTCGGGACCGGCCCGCTCGATGAGCCCGCGCTCGAGGGCGGTGTGCACGTCCTCGTCGTCCTCGAGGGCCACGAAGTCGCCGGACTCGAGATCGGAGCGGAGCTGCCGCAGCCCCGAGAGCATCGCGCCGAGGTCGGCCTCGGAGAGCAGGCCCGCCCGGTGCAGCACCCGCGCGTGCGCCCGGGACCCGGCGAGGTCGTAGGGCGCGAGGCGCCAGTCGAAGTGCGTGCTCTTGCTCAGAGCGGCCAAGGCATCACTGGGGCCGCCGGTGAAGCGGCCTCCCCACAGGCTGACGGTCATGACACCAGTGTGTCAGGCGCCGTCGCGCGACTCGGGCTCGGCCGCCAGCGAGAGCAGGCGCTGGGCCGTGTCCGGGCCACCGGCGGGATCGGTGGTGATGACGAGGATGGTGTCGTCGCCGGCGATCGTGCCGAGGATGTCCTCGGCGTCGCTGCGGTCGATCGCCGACGCGAGGAACTGCGCCGCCCCGGGCGGCGTGCGCAGCACCACCTGGTTGCCGACGGATCGCGCGCTCACGAGCAGCTCCTGGCACAGACGCGCCAGCCGGTGGCTCACCTCGACCTGGTCCTGCGCCGGGCGCGGGGTGTGGTCGCCGCCCTCGCCGGGCACGGCATACACCAGCTGTCGTCCGCGACGCACCTTGACGGCGTCCAGCTCGACGAGGTCACGCGACAGCGTCGCCTGGGTGACCGAGATGCCGTCCTCGGAGAGCAGGTCCAGCAGCTGCCCCTGGGACCCCACGGCGTGCCGCTCCAGCAGGTCGGTGATGCGCTGGTGGCGTGCAGCGCGGGTCATGGGGATCGACGTCACGATGCACGAGTATACCGGTGGCTGCATGAGTATGCAGTGGCCCGGGTGACGGCTCAGTCGGCCCGGAGATGCTGCAGCAGGCGCACGGCAGCGTCACCGCGCGAGCGCTGGAAGGCCCGCAGCGTGGGCAGCCCGGGCGCGGGAGGGCGTCGTGCGGCATCGAGCAGGAAGCCACCCAGCCCGACCACCACACCGGCGATGTCCTCACGGCTGGCGCCCAGTGCCTCGATCGCCGGCAGATGCGGGCGCAGGTCGACCTCCCCCACCGCCCAGACGTCGACGAGCAGCGAACTCGCGTCGAACCAGGCGGCCCCGCGACTCGCCCACGGCCAGTCCACGACCCGGACCCTCCCCCGCGGCTCGACCAGGAGGTTGTCGGCGCGGACGTCAGTGTGGGTGATCGCGTCCCCCGACAGCCGGCGCACCGTGCGGACGCTGATGTCGTGCAGCTCCTCCAGGCGCTCCACGGCCCACGGGTCGAGGTCGACGGGAGGGTCCTCGCCCAGCCGGGCCCAACAGCCGAACTCACCGGTGAGCTCCTCGGCCAGGTCGGGCCAGGAGGAAGGTGCTCGATGGGCCGCGATCTCGGTCAACGCCTCCAGGGTCGCCGCCAGCTCGGCGTCGGTCCACGGCTGGTGCGGGTGCCGCCCCGAGACCTCCTCGGTCATGATCGCGACCCAGTCACCGTCGTCAAAGGAGGCGAGCAGCGCGGGTGCGACGTCGAGGTCGTCCTCGGCCAGGCTGCGCAGGACGCCGACCTCGCGGCGATGCAGGCCCGGGGTGTCCGGGTTGTGCGCGGTGCTCACCGCCTTGACGAAGGCGCGGCGCCCCTCCGCCGTGCCCACCCGGTCGGCCGTGCCCGGTGAGAAGCCGCCGGCCTGCGAGACCGCCTCCACCACGGGCGCACCCAGCGCGTCCTCGGCCCAGGCGTGCACCGACGGCGGAAGGTCCCACCACGAGGCCCGGGTGCCGAACTCGCTCATGCTCAGCCGGCGACCGGGTCGTCCTCGCCCCACGGGCGCAGCCGCAGCATCCGCGCGTCGTCCGGGAGGCCGGCGCGGGAGTGTGCCCGCAGGGTGTCCAGGTCGTCGGCCCCAGCCCGCACCATGCGGCCGGAGAAGCCGTCGAGCTCGCCGGCGGCGAAGGCCAGGAGCAGATCGGTGACGTCCTGCGGGGCGGTCCACTCGGTGCGCCCGTCGTGCATGCGCATCGAGTGGGTCATGTCCGTCTCGACGACGCCCGGGGCGAGGTCGAAGGCCAGCACGCCGTGCTCGGCACCGGCGAGGGCGACCCCGCCGGTGATCCGGGCCAGCGCCGACTTGGAGCCGCAGTATGCCGTGAGGTCACCGCGCTCCTTCGTGCCGGCGCCGGAGTTGATGTTGACGACGCGCCCGCCGCCGGCGGTGATCATGTGCGGGACGACGGCGCGGGTCAGCAGGAAAGGGCCTCGCACGTTGGTGACCATGACCTGCCACCACTCGTCGACGTCGGCCTCCCAGAGCGGCACCTCGGTCTCGATGAGCCCTGCGTTGTTGACGAGCAGGTCGATCCGCCCGTGCCGGTCGATCACCTGACCCACCGTCGTGGCGACCGCGTCGGCATCGGTGACGTCGCACGGCATACCCTCCGCGCCGTCGGCGACCGCACCGGAACGGGACAGCCCGACGACGGTCCACCCAGCACCGAGCAGCGCCCGGACGGCGAGGTCGCCGATGCCGCGCGAGGCACCGGTGACCAGGGCCACGCTCACCGCTGCACCGCCCCGTGGTCGGCGGCCGCCCGGCTCACCGCGGCGTCGCGGGCGGCGTTGACCTCACCGGTGGTGAGGGTCCGGTCGGGTGCCCGAAAGTGCATCCGGAAGGCCAGTGAGTGGCGGTCCTGCGCCACTTGGTCACCGGCGTAGACGTCGAAGAGCTCCAGGCTCTCCAGCAGGTCACCCGCCCCGGCGCGCAGGGACTCCTCGACCGCGCTGAACCGCACCCCGCGCGGGACCTCGAGCGCGACGTCGGAGGTGGCCAACGGGTGCGTGGACAGTGGGCTGACCTGGGTGCGGTGGTCGCTCGCGGCGACGAGCACGTCGAGGTCGAGCTCCGCCGCACTGGTCCGCGGGGGCAGACCCAGGCGCTGCACGACCTGGGGGTGCAGCTCACCGGCCCAGCCCACGCGGGAGCCGTCGGAGAGCGTCAGGTCGACGCACCGGCCGGGGTGGAAGGGAGCGCGCTCGCTCTGCTGGCGAAGCACCTCGACCCCGAGCGCGTCGGCGACGGCATGCGCCCACCCGACGACGTCGACGACGTCGACCGGGCGACCGCGACCCCACCAACCGGCCCGGTCGGCCTGACCGGCAGCCATGATCGCGACGTGCCAGGGCTGCGCCGGGACGGCGGCACGGATCTCGGCCAGCACGTCGTCGGAGGGTCGCTCGCCGACACCCGGGACCGGGGCCATCGGCTCGCCCTCGGGCAGGGTGACGCTGTCGATCTCGAAGAGCGCGACGTCGCGGCTGCCACGGGAGACGTTGCGGCGCAGCGCGTCCGGGAGGGTCTGCAGCAGCGCGGTGCGCATGAGCGGCGCCTCGTCGGACAGCGGGTTGGCCAGGGAGAGGGCACGGCGGTGGGGGTCGTCCTCGGCCAGCCCCAGCTCCTCGAAGCGGTGCGCCCCGACGAAGGGGTAGGTGAGGACCTCCTGCAGCCCCTGACCGGCGAGGGCCGTCGCGACCGCCCGGCGGGCCCGCTGCCCGTGGGTCAGACCGCGGCCACCGGCGGCGCGCGGCACCACGGACGGGATCTTGTCGTAGCCGTCGATCCGCGCGACCTCCTCGACGAGGGTGGGCGCGTCGGTGAGGTCGGGTCGCCAGCTCGGCGGGAGCACGGACACCCGGCGCGGGTCGGTCGTGCCGGACACCTCGCAGCCGATGAGCTGCAGGATCTCGCGGACCCGGCCGAGGTCGTAGTTGACGCCGACGTAGCGGCTGGACATCGTCAGGTCGAAGTCGATCGAGGGCCGTCCGGGTCGCTCGTCGACGTCGGTGATCGCCGCGTCGGCGGTGCCGCCACCGTGCTCGACGAGCAGGTCCACCGCGAGCTGGGCCGCCGCCGCCGTGACGTCCGGGTCGACGCCGCGCTCGAAGCGCTTGGCCGCCTCGCTCGACAGCTTGTGCCGACGGGAGGTTCGCCCGACGGTGCGGGCGTCGAAGTGCGCCGACTCGATGAGCACGTCGGTGGTGACCCCGGGGGGTCACCTCACCGTCCTCACCGCCCATGACACCGGCCAGCGCCAGGACGCGGGAGCCGTCGTCGGTGATGAGCAGGTCCTCGGGGTCCAGGGGCCGGTCGACGTCGTCGAGGGTGGTGAGCCGCTCCCCCGGGCGCGCGCGGCGGACCACGACGGGGCCGTTGAGGGTGGCCAGGTCGAAGGCGTGCAGCGGCTGACCGAGCGCCAGCATGACGTAGTTGGTGACGTCCACGGCCAGCCCGATCGGGCGCATCCCGGCCTCGGTGAGCCGCCGCGCCATCCACTCCGGGGTGGTCCGGGTGAGGTCGATACCGCGCACGACCCGCGCGAGGTAGCGGTCGCAGCCCGGCACCCCCTCGAGCGGCGAATCGTCGGCGAGGCGGACGGCATACCCCTGTTCCTCACCCTGGTCCACGGGCAACGACGCCGGGTCGGTGTAGGCCGCGCCGGTGGCGTGGGAGTACTCCCGCGCGATGCCGCGGATCGAGAAGCAGTAGCCACGGTCGGGGGTGACGTTGACCTCGACCGTCTCGCGGTCCAGGCCGAGCACCCCGATGAGGTCGTCACCCGGGGAGAGCCCGGCGACGACCGGCTCCGGCAGCAGGCGTGGGAGCACGAGGATCCCGTCGTGGTCCTCCCCGATCCCGAGCTCGCGGACCGAGCAGATCATCCCGGCCGAGACGTGGCCGTAGGTCTTGCGGGCGCTGATCGTCAGGGGTCCCTGCGGGGTCGGCAGCGTGCCGCCGGGCAGGATCACCGCGACGAGGTCGCCGACGCCGAAGTTGTGCGCCCCGCAGACGATGCCCTGCGGCTCGCCGGTGCCGTTGGAGTCGCCCACGTCGACCTGGCACCAGTTGATCGTCTTGCCGTTCTTCTGCTCCTCGGGCGTCATCTCCAGGACGCGCCCGACGACGAGCGGGCCGCCGACGCCGCTGGAGTGCAGTCCCTCCTCCTCGAGCCCCACGGCCACGAGGTCGGCGGCGATCTGCTCGCCGGTGACCCCTTCGGGCAGCGTGACGTAGTCGCCCAGCCAGTCGACCGGAACCCGCATCAGATCTCCATCCCGAACTGCGCGTTGAAGCGCACGTCTCCCTCGATCATCTCCCGCATGTCGGCGATCCCGTGCCGGAACATCGCGGTCCGTTCCACACCCATACCGAAGGCGAAGCCCTGGTAGCGCTCGGGGTCGACCCCGCAGGCGCGCAGCACGTTGTGGTTGACCATGCCGCAGCCGCCCCACTCGATCCAGCCGGTGCCGCCGCAGGTGCGGCAGGCCGGATTGTCACCGCGGCAGACGAAGCAACGGAAGTCCATCTCGGCGCTGGGCTCGGTGAACGGGAAGTAGGCCGGCCGGAGGCGGCTGACGATGCCGGGGCCGAACATCGCCTCGGCCAGTCGGTCCAGGGTGCCCTTGAGGTGGGCCATCGTCAGGCCCTCGTCGATGGCCAGGCCCTCGAGCTGGTGGAAGACGGGGGTATGCGTGGCGTCCAGCTCATCGGTCCGGAACGTCTTGCCCGGGACGGCGACGTAGAGCGGCACCCCGCGCTCGAGCAGCGACCGGGCCTGCACCGGCGAGGTGTGGGTGCGCAGGACGAGACCTGCCTTGGCCGGGTCGACGAAGAAGGTGTCCTGCATCTGGCGTGCGGGGTGGTCCTTGTCGAAGTTGAGCGCGTCGAAGTTGAACCACTCCGCCTCGACCTGTGGCCCCTCGGCGATCTCCCACCCCATGCCGACCATGGCGTCGGCCATGCGCTCGGCCGTGACGGTGAGGACGTGCCGGCGCCCGAGCGGCCGGCGGCCGGGGGCGACGGTGAGGTCGATCGCCTCCTCGACGAGGATGCGCTCGTCGCGCTCGGCCTCCAGCGCCTCCTGGCGTCGGGCGAGGGCCTGGTTGACCCGGCCTCGGGCCTGGCCGACGAGCTTGCCTGCGGCGGCCTTCTCCGAGCCGGGCAGGGAGCCGATCGACCGGTTGGCCAGCGCGAGCGGCGAGCGGTCCCCGGCATGCGCGAGCCGCACGTCCTTGAGCTCGTCGAGGTCGGCGGCCTGGTCGATGGCGGTCAGCGCGGCGGCGACGTGGCCGTCCACGGACTCCTGGGTCAGCTCGCCGCCAGGGGTGGGGTTCGTCGGCCCGCCGGCCGACTGCCCCCCACCCGCCGGCTCGTCGGCAGCGCTGTCATGACTGTTGGGTTCGGACACCTGCGCAAGTCTAGGTGCGCCGTCGCGGCGCTCTCGACCGGGTTTCCCGGGGAGGATCGGTACACGCGCACCCGTCCTCACCGCATACCGGCCCCACCGCGGAGAGGATCCGTACACGCGCACCCGTCCTCACCGCAGACCGGCCCCACCGCGAAGAGGATCCGTACACACGCACCCGTCCTCACCGCAGACCGGCCCCACCGCGGAGAGGATCCGTGCACGCGCACCCGTCCTCACCGCAGACCGGCCCCACCGCGAAGAGGATCGGTACACGCGCATCCAAGCTCACCGCCTACTCCCCCCAGCCTGTGGATAGTCGCCGGGTCGCTGCGATGGTTCCTGCCACAGTGAGACCGATGAACTTCGACCCGACCCGCCCCTTCCTCTGGGCGACCGGACGGCGGCACGGCATCTCCGATCGACGCCTCCGGTCCTCGGAGTTCGTCCGGCTGGGCTACGGCGCCTACCTCTCGGCGGAGGTGGCCCTCGATGCCCTGACGCAGGCGCGCACTGCCGTCCTGGTCGGCGGTGCCCACGCCTTCGCCTCCCGCCATCAGGCCGCGCGGTTGTGGGGCGGCGTCGTCCCGGACACCGACCTGCTGCACTTCAGCGTGCCGGCGGGGCGATCGCGATCCGACCGCCGAGACGTCGCTGCCCACCAGTCCCGTCGGACGCCCGTCGTCTTCCGGGGCGTGCCTCTCACCTCACCCACCGACACCTTCCTGGACCTGGTGGACGACCTGGGGTTGGTCGATCTGGTCGTCCTCGGCGACTCTCTCGTCCGTCGCGGCCGCGCGACCCCGGAGGGCCTCGTGGCTGCCGCGGCCGCTGAACCGGTCAGCAACCGCCGGCTCGCCCAGCGGGCGGCGTCACTGGTCCGCGCTGGGGTCGACTCGGCCATGGAGACGCGGGCTCGGCTGCTTCGGGTGCTCTCGGGCCTGCCCGAGCTGGAGACCGACATCCGGTTCTACGACGCGCAGGGGCGGCTCACCCGGCGACTCGATGCCGGCGACCGCGCCACGAGGACGGCGGTGGAGTACGACGGGAGGCACCACATCCAGCGCGAGGACCAGTGGGTCGCTGACCTGGGCCGGCGCGAGGGGTTCGAGGATGACGGGTGGCGGCTGGTGACGCTCGTCTCCCCCGACATCTACCGGACTCCTGGGAAGACCGTCCACCGACTGAAGCGGATCTTCCGCGCACGCGGTATGCAGGTCGGTCGGCTCTCCGACGAGTGGCGGCGGCACTTCCCGGACCGTCCAGGGCTGCCGTGACCGCAAGCAGGGCGATGAGCATGGGGGCGCGTGCACCGATCCTCCCCGGCAGGGCGGCCTTCAGCGAAGAGCATGGGCGCGCGTGCACCGATCCTCCCCGGCAGGGCGGGCCTCAGCGACGAGCACGGCTGGCGCGGGTGGCGGCCGAGGCGTGCAGGCAGACGGTTGCCGCCATCGCGAGGTTGAGCGACTCGGCCCGGGCGATGGGGATCGACACGACCTGGTCGCAGCCGTCCAGGACCTCGGGAGCCAGGCCCCAGGCCTCGTTGCCCATCACCCAGGCGTGCGTGCCGCTCAGGTCGGCATCGGGCAGGGGCGTGGAGCCCGAGCCGTCGGCCGCGAGCAACCGGATCCCCCGCTCCCGGCAGGCCTCGAGCAGCTCCGCCACGGGTATGCCGATGCTCACCGGCAGGTGGAAGAGCGCGCCCACGGTGGAGCGCACGACCTTGGGGTTGTAGACGTCAACAGACGCATCACTCACGAGGACCGCGGCCGCCCCGAAAGCACTGGCCCCGCGCAGCACCGTGCCGGCGTTGCCGGGGTCGCGCACGTGAGTGAGGACGACCACGGTGTCACCGTCGCCGATGGCGTCCAGCACGTCCGGGAGCGGTGCGTCCACGCGGTCGGCCACGGCCACCATGCCCTGGGGGGCGCCGGTGTCGGCCATGGCGGCGAGCACCTCCTCGGTGCACGTCCAGATCGGCACGCCCGCGGCCAGCGCCACGTCGGCGATCTCGGCGTGCCGCTCCTCGGCGGTGGCGGTGAGGTAGAGCGCCCGGGCGGCGGAGGCGGCATACCCCAGGAGTTCGCGCACCGCCTGCGGTCCCTCGACCAGGAACGTGCCGGACCGCTCCCGGGCAGCACGACGCCCCAGCGCCGCGACCTGCTTGACGCGCTCGCTGCGAGGGTTGCTCAGCAGCGGACGGTCAGCCGCGCTCATGCGCTGGGGCGTCGTGGGGTGCCGTGGGCGAGGCTCAGGCGGCGGACTCGGCGCCGGCCGCCGGGACGTTGGCCCGGGACATCTCCACCAGAGCCGTGAAGGCGGCCTCGTCGTGCACCGCGAGCTCGGCGAGCATGCGGCGGTCAACCTCGACACCGGCGGCCTTGAGGCCCTGGATGAACCGGTTGTAGGTCATGCCGTTGGCGCGGGCGCCGGCGTTGATGCGCTGGATCCAGAGGCGACGGAAGTCACCCTTGCGGGCCCGGCGGTCGTTGTAGCTGTAGACCAGGCTGTGGGTGACCTGCTCCTTGGCCTTGCGGTAGAGCCTGCTGCGCTGCCCGCGGTAACCGCTGGCGCGCTCCAGGACGACCCGACGCTTCTTGTGGGCGTTGACCGCCCGCTTCACGCGTGCCACGTGAGTACTCCTTGACTAGTTCTTCAGGGGGGTGAGTTCGAGGGGGAGGATCCCGGTCAGAGACCGAGCATCTTCTTGACCTTGCGGACGTCGCTGGGCGCGACCTCCTTGTCGTTCACGAGCCGGCGCGCGGCCTGGCTCGTGCGCTCCTGGAACTTGTGCACGTGGCGCGCACGCTGGTGCATGATCTTGCCGGTGCCGGTGACGCGGAAACGCTTCTTGGCGCCGCTGTGGGTCTTCATCTTCGGCATGAGCCGATCTCCTTACGTCCTTCGTCTCGCCCGGGGTGCCGGGCGGTGTTCTGGGGGTATGCCGTCGGTCAGGGCCGTGAGCACGGGTGCTCGGCCCGTGATTCACGGGGTGTCGGTCGCCAGGGTGGTCTCGTCGACGCTCACGTCGGCGGGCTGCTCGTCGTGGGCGCGCTCGGCGTCACGGCGCTTGGCCTGCCGCACCTGGGCCTTCTTGGCGGTGGGTCCGAGCACCATGACCATGTTGCGGCCGTCCTGCTTGGGCGCGCTCTCCACGTGACCCAGCTCGATGACGTCCTCGGCCAGTCGCTGCAGCAGCCGGAATCCGAGCTCGGGACGCGACTGCTCGCGCCCGCGGAACATGATGGTGACCTTGACCTTGTCGCCGGCCTTGAGGAAGCGGACGACGTGGCCCTTCTTGGTGCCGTAGTCGTGGTCGTCGATCTTGGGGCGGAGCTTGATCTCCTTGATGACCGTGTTGACCTGGTTCTTCCGTGCTTCCCTGGCCTTCATGGCGGCTTCGTACTTGAACTTGCCGTAGTCCATGAGCTTGGCGACCGGAGGGCGCGCCATCGGGGCCACCTCGACTAGGTCGAGGTCGGCCTCGGCCGCCAGTCGCAGCGCGTCCTCGACGCGCACGATGCCGACCTGTTCCCCGTTGGGGCCCACCAACCGCACTTCCGGGACCCGGATGCGGTCGTTGATGCGAGGCTCGCTGATGTGCCTGCTCCTTCGTCGTCGTGTCCTGACCCCCAGGCACCAGAAAGGCCTCCTGGCACCGGGTGCGCAAGAGGCCGACGACGACGGTCCACGCCAGGTATGCGCGTGGGCGCCGCACTCGCTCCGTGCGGACACGGCGCGAGACCAGGACCCGGCGACCTCTCGGTCATCGCGGGTGGAGGCGAAGGCCTCTCTTGCACGTCGGGCGTGCGAACGCCCGACTGGTCAAGTCACCAGGGTAGCAGACGGCGGTGGCCCGCCCCGAACGTCGGGACGGGCCACCGCGCTCCGCGTCGACCGGTGAGGTCAGCGCGCGGTCAGCAGCCGATCCTGCGGAGGGCGAAGTCCTCCGTCACGATCCGACCCCGGGGCACCCGGATGTCGTCGACCGTCGGACGGTAGCCGTCCTTGGCCACGATCGTCTGGTAGCGACCCGTGATGACCCAGTAGGCATACGACCCGTCCTCCTGCGTGATGAGGCTGTAGCCGGGGTCGTCACCGCTGGTGGGCGTGAGGTCCACCACCGCCCCGCCGAGGCCGACCCGCGAGGTGTCGCACTGGATCCCCTCGACGTCGCCCTGCAGCTTGCCCCAGTTCCGCGGCGGCGTGACGTGCATCGTCACGTCGATCGGGTCGAAGCGCTGCGGGGTGTCGGTGCGGATCCCGATCCCGGCCGTGTAGGTGCCCGGCTGGGCGACGTCCGCATCGGTGGTGACGGTGACCCGCAGCCGCTCGCCCGGTTCGAGGGTGAACTCCATCGGGTCCACCGTGAGCCAGTCGACATCGGCAGCCGCGGCACCGCAGTCGTCGAAGCCGGGCAGCTGCTCGGCGACGTCGACCGGGGTGAAGCCACCGCTGGACCCTCCCACCTTGGCGATGCCGCACGCGGCACCCCCGCGGTAGACGGCGGCGCCGCTGGCCGGCATCTCGACCCACGTCCCGCTTGCGCCGTCGAAGGCGAAGCTGGCGTTGGTCACCGCGCCAGCCTGGACGCCGCCGTTGACCACCAGGTGGCCGTTGGCCGCGGCCGCCTGGGCGGCCCAGCTGTCGGACGGTGCGTCCGGCAGCTCGGACCAGGCGTCGGCGTCCGGGTCGTAGGCGTAGCTGTCCGCGATGCCGCCCGAGCCGGGGTTGCCCCCGGTGCAGACGACCTGACCGTCCACCCCGCCGCAGGAGGCGAAGGCCACCGCGACCGGGTAGTCGGCCAGCTCGGTCCAGCTGTCGGCCGCGACGTCATACGCCATGACAGCCGACGTCATCGGTGTGCACGAGCTCGTCGTGCACCCTCCGACGGAGTAGACCGTGCCGTTCATGACGGCCGTGCCGGCCGCCGACACCGCGGCGGGTGCCGGCGCGCCGGCCGACCAGGAGTCGGCAGCCGCGTCGTACAGGTGGGTGTCCGTGGAGACCCCGCCGCTGACCCAGCCGCCGGAGACCACGATCTGCCCGTCGACTGCTCCTGCCGTGACGGCCGAGGCTGCCTCCGGCAGAGGCGCCGCGGCGGTCCACGCCATGGCCACCGGGTCGTACCGGTTGACGTCCGCGAAGGCCGCCGTGCCCGTGGTCCCACCGAGGGTGTACCACGTGCCGTCGAGGTTGACGACGCGGTTGTCCATGGCCACCCGCGGGTAGTTGCCCAGCGGGGTCCAGGGGTCCGCGGCGACCCGTGCCGGGTCCTTGGTCCCCTGGGCGCCCATGCCCGAGGCACCGGCAGCCAGGGAGGTGTCGACGTCCAGCCGGACGACCTCACCCCCCTCGTCGTCAGCGGCGGCCAGACCCATGGTGTCCGTCGACCCGTCGACACGCAGGATCTCGAACTCACCGGCGAGCTCGCTCAGCGTGACCTCGGCCGCGCCGGTGCCGGTGTTGTCGAAGGTGAGGCGGTGTCGCCGCTCCGACCCCAACGGTTGGTAGACCTCGATGCTGTCGGTGTCCACCGTGACGAAGCCCGAACCCAGGGTGAAGTCGGCCCGCACCGCTTCCGCGTGCTGCACCGTGACGTCCTGCGTCTGCGAGGAGTACCCGCGGGCGCTGGCCTCGAACGGATGGTCGCCCGGGTGGGCCGAGAACATCCAGTAGAACCCGTCGTCCAGGTTGTCGTCCGCCGGCGTCTCCTGCGTCAGCGCGGTCTCCTCCGGGACGTCGAGGTTGGTCACGGTCGCGCCGTCGATGGCCTCTCCGCCCTCACCGGCGTAGACGTTGCCCACGACATACCCGCCCTCGCCGGACGGCGAGCAGTCGCGGTTGCCCAGGAAGACGTCGTCGACCTGCCACCACCAGTCGTACTCCGCCTGCGAGAGGTGGAAGGCCACCCGCACGTCGGACTCACCGGCTGCGTCCGGCAGGGCGACGACCTGCTCGTCCGGGCCGCGGACCGACAGGTCCTGGGAGAGCACCGTCGTCCAGGTCTCCCCACCATCGGTGCTCACCTCGACGTCGGCCAGGTCGTCGCCGAGCCCGCGCCAGTCCTGCGCGAACCCGACGACCGGGTTGGCCAGCTCGCTCATGTCCACGGCGGGGCTCACCAGGGAGGTGTCCTGGCTGCCGCCCGAGCCGTAGAAGTCGGAGTCGACGATCGCGAAGCCGCCCTCACCACCGGTGAGGTTGCCCCGCTCGCCCGGGTCGTCGAAGGCCCAGACCTCGCCGGAGCCGGCGTGGTCCACGACCTCCCACCCGTCGGGCACCGTGGTGGCGTCGAAGCTCTCCGTCACCCCGTCGACGACGTAGGAGTAGCCGGGTGCGGTGCACGTCTGCGCATCGACGGGCACCGAGACGTCCAGCGGCTCACCCCCCGAGCTCGCCTCCACCGTGGAGGTGAGGTAGCCCGGGTACTGCACCTGAACGGTGAGCTCGAAGGTCTCGCCCTGCGGGAGGTCGAGGGAGAACTCTCCCGTCTCGGGGTCGGTATACGTCGCCACCGGCGTCCCTTCGGCCGCCACCCGCGCATACAACGGGAAACCGTATCCGGAGCCGTCCGTGACCGTCCCGGTGACGGCGCCGCTCGGCACCGGCTCCAGCGCGGCGTCGACGGTCGTCGTCCCGCCGGCCGTGACGGTCGCGGACGCGGACTCGGTGGCATAGCCGAACCGACTCATCGTGAGGTCGTAGTCGCCCGCGGACAGCGTGGCGGAGTAGGCACCGGCCTCGTCGGTCAGCAGGCTGCGCTCGATGGGACCGTCCACCAGCACGGAGGCGTCGGCGAGCGGGTCGCCACTGCTGGCGTCGGTCACCGTCCCCTCCAGCGTGCCCGCGTCACCGATCGGTGCCGAGGTGACCAGTTCCAGGGCGTCCAGCCGGCCCTCGCCGAAGACGTTGTTGTCCTCGGCGGTGCCGCCGCACTGGAGGTCCTCGGTGTTCACCGCCGACCCGTTGAGCAGGTCGCGGGTGGCGTCGACATCCCCGACCAGGGCCGGCGCGCCGGACCAGGCGAGCGCCACGGCCCCGGCGACGTGCGGGCTGGCCATCGAGGTGCCGCTGTAGACGGCATACCCGTTGCCGGGGACCGAGGAGCGCACCGCGCTGCCCGGAGCCGAGATGTTGGGCTTGATCTCCCCGTCCTGGCCGGCGCCCCGCCCGGAGGTGCCGGCGATGGTGTGGTTGATGGTGTAGTTGCCGACGCTGTAGGCCACGATGCGGCTGCCCGGTGACCCCGAGCTCTCGCAGGCGGGCCCGGAGTTGCCGTTGGCGAAGACGCCGAACTGCCCACTGGCCGCCCAGGCCTCGATGACGTCCTCCATGAAGGGGGCCGTCGAGGGGGTCCTGGTGCCCCAGCTGTTGTTGATGATGTGGGGGCGCTTGGTGACGTCGGGGTTGTCGCCCTCGAGGTCGGTGGGCTGGAGCATCCACTCGCCGGAGGCGATGAGGGCCGCGTCACTGGGGCAGCAGCCGTTGGCCGCGATCCAGGTGGCGCCCGGCGCGACGCCGACCTGGTTGTCCCCGCCGTCGTCGCCGACCATCGTGCCGGTCACGTGGGTGCCGTGGCCGTTGCCGTCGGCCGGTGCGTCGGGTGAGGTGCCGGCGGCGTCGAACCAGTTGTAGTCGTGGTCGAACGTGCCGTCGCCGTTGTTGCCGCGGTAGGAGGTGACCAGGGCCGGGTGGTCGTACTGCGCGCCCGAGTCGATGGTGGCGACCACCACTCCCTCCCCTCGGATGCCGAGGTCGTCCCACACCTGGGGTGCGTTGACGTCGTTGACGCCCCACTCGACGGCAGCCGGAGCCATCCGCGGCTCCTCCTCCTTGAGCTCGGGCAGCTCGATCTCCATCGGGGCGTAGATGCCCTCGACACCATCGGTGGCCGCCATGGAGGTCACGAGCGCGAGGTCCGCCGCGTCGACCCGGATCGAGTTGGTGGCCCAGAAGGCGCGATAGTCCACGCCTGCCGCGTCCAGCTCCTGCCGGAGGTCGGCCTGGCTCGCCGTCGCGGATGCCCGCAACGCATCCGCGACGGCCTGGCCACGCTTGTCCCAGTCGGTGATCGTGGCGAACTGCTCCAGATCAGGTCGGTCGGCGAAGCGGACCCAGACGTCGGATCTGCCCTCGCTCTCCAGCTCGGCGTCGACCGCCGCATCGATCGTGCCGGCGTCATCGGTGGCGTCCGGGGCCGCAGCGGCCGGCACGGTCGCCATCCCCGAGACGAGCAGGGTGCCGGTGGCCAGGGTGGCCCACCAGCGCCGTCGTGGTAGTGAGTGCATCGACATGTCCCTCTTCCTTGAGAGCATCGTTGTCCCGACCCGGCGGTCCCGCCGGTTCGTCACTGCGTCGCCCAGGGCCGCCCCACGCGGCCTACCACCCTCCCCACGTCCGCCCGTGGTCCGCACCGGGACGTTCTGTCCCGGTGCCCCTCGACCCTAGGGAGGGGCGCTCGTGGAGGGCAACGAACTTGACGCACTCCATACCAAACCTTTGCCGCAGGCAGACCGGAGCCGGCGCCACGCCGCGTCGTGCACTTGAATCATTCAAGATTTCGTGATCGGGTGAGCCCATGACCTCGACCACCGCGCCACCCGCCGCCGCCCTCCGGGCCGCTGGTCTCCGGGTGACGTCGCCGCGGCTGGCGGTGCTCGACACGCTCGAGCGCCACCCGCACGTGGAGGCGGCGGAGGTCGTCCACCTCACCCGCGCCCGACACCAGGGCGTCTCCGTCCAAGGGGTGTATGACGTGCTGGCCGCCCTCACGGCGGCGCGCCTGGTGCGTCGCATCGAGCCGGCGCACGCGGTCGCCCGCTACGAGCTGGACCGGGGTGATAATCACCACCACGTCGTCTGTCGCGACTGCGACGTGCTGGTGGACGTGCCCTGCCCCGTCGGGTCGGCGCCCTGCCTCGATCCGGCCGGGGCCCAGTCCCTCGGGTTCACGGTGGACGAGGCCGAGGTCATCTACTGGGGGCGGTGCCCGCAGTGCCAGAACACCACCGACAGCACGACGAAGGAGAAGCCATGAGCAGTCATCCCGGCTACGTCAATGCCGAGCACAGCGGTGAGGGGGTGGCCCCCGAGGGGTCGACCACCAGCAACGGCGCGCCCAACGACTCCGACCGCAACAGCCTGTCGGTCGGCGCCAACGGTCCGCTCCTCCTGCACGACGTGACCCTCATCGAGAACCTCGCGCACTTCGACCGCGAGAAGGTGCCGGAGCGACTGCCGCACGCCAAGGGGTCGGGCGCCTTCGGCGTCTTCGAGACCACCGAGGACGTCTCGGCCTACACCAAGGCCGGGATCTTCCAGCAGGGCGCGAGCAGCGAGGTCATCACCCGCTTCTCCACCGTCGCCGGTGAGCAGGGCTCCCCCGACACCTGGCGCGACGTCCGCGGCTTCTCGGTGCGCCTCTACACCGACGAGGGCAACCTCGACATCGTCGGCAACAACACCCCGGTGTTCTTCGTCCGCGACCCCATGAAGTTCCCCAACTTCATCCGCTCGCAGCGGCGGATGCCCGACAGCGGCCTGCGCTCGCCCAACATGCAGTGGGACTTCTGGACCGCCAACCCCGAGTCCGCGCACCAGGTCAGCTACCTCATGGGCGACCGCGGCCTGCCGCGCACGTGGCGCGAGATGAACGGCTACTCCTCCCACACCTACATGTGGGTCAACGAGTCGGGTGAGCGCTTCTGGGTGAAGTACCACTGGCACAGCGACCAGGGTGTGGCCAACATCACCAACGAGGAGGCGGAGCGCCTCGCCGGGGCCGACGCCGACCACCACCGTCGCGACCTCTTCGAGGCCATCGACCGGGGTGACCACCCGAGCTGGACGCTGTCGGTGCAGGTCATGCCCTACGACGAGGCCAAGACCTACCGCTACAACCCGTTCGACCTCACCAAGGTGTGGCCGCACGCCGACTACCCGCTCGTCAAGGTCGGCCGGATGACCCTCAACCGCAACCCAGAGAACTGGTTCGCCCAGATCGAGCAGGTGGCCTTCAGCCCCTCCAACCAGGTCCGCGGCACCGGCGTCTCCCCCGACAAGATGCTGCTGGCCCGGGTCTTCTCCTACCCGGACGCCCAGCGGCACCGCATCGGCGCCAACTTCACCCACCTGCCGGTGAACCAGCCCAAGACCCAGGTCAACGCCTACCAGTTCGACGGCCCCATGGCCTACCTCCACTCGGGCAGCCAGCCGACGTATGCCACCAACGCCTACGGGCGTCCGTGGTCGGACACCACCGGCCCGGTGGAGAACGGCTGGGAGGCCGACGGCGAGCTGGTGCGCCAGGCCTACGACCTGCGCCCGGACGACGACGACTTCGGCCAGGCTGGACTCCTCGTGCGTGAGGTCTACACCGACGAGCAGCGCGAGCGCCTCGCCCAGACCGTGGGCGGCATGATGGGCGCCTGCGAGCCGGAGGTCCGGACCCGCGTCTACGCCTACTGGCGCAACGTCGACCAGCAGCTCGGTGACCGCATCGAGCAGATCGGCTCCGGCGCGGACTCCGCGTCCGACGAGGCCGGCGACGACGCTGGGACGCTGCGCGAGCGCGAGGGCGACCTCGTGGGCGGCCAGCGCTGAGTCGAGCGCAGGAGCAGACCAGCCGCCGCGGGCGCCGGACCACACCCTGGTCCGGCGCCCGCGGCGCGTCCGGGTGAGGCGAGTGGCCTACTCGGACGAAGCGGGGAGCAGCCGGAAGGCCACGGCGTCGATCCGGGCGCGGGTCTCGGCGTCGACCGCCAGCCGCTCACCGATCCGGGTCACCACCGCCTGCACCTGCGCTGCGGTGAGCCCCGGGCACAGCGCCAGCTCGACCAGGAGGTCGCCCGCCTCGCCGCCCAGCCGGTGGGCGCTCACCGCCTCCTCGTGGCGCGCGGCCTGCGCCACGGCCGCCGCCACGTGGTCGTCGGCATGAGCCGGCACCCAGGGGCGGGCCATCGCCAGCGCCCACACCATCGAGCCGGTCAAGGTGTATGCCGCGGGGCCGGGTGCCGCCGGGAGGTCCAGCGGGATGACCGAGCAGCCCTCCTGGACGGCGGCCCGGGCGGCACGCTGCGCGGTGACCGGGACGGGTCGGGCCGAGGGGTCCCACGCGGTGAGGGCTCCCGTGCTGGTGAAGGCGGGCAGCGCGCGCTGACCGTCGGGGGCGACGAGGGTGACCGAGGCCATGTCGCTGCGCGCGTCGACCGGGACGCCGGAGCTGTCGTCGACCTCGGCGGCGACCGCGACGATCGGCACGACGAGCCGGGCGCGCGCGACCGCGGCCACGACCTCCTGGGGAGCCGGGTCGGGACCGGCGAGGAGTGCCGCCAGGGCCTGGTCGGCCGCGCCGGTGTCGTCGTCGAAGCCGGTGCCGCGCAAGGTGCGCCCCGCCCAGGGCACCCCGCCGGTGTCAGCCCCCTCCTGCGGTCGGTGCCCCGAGAAGCGGTCGCTCATGCGGTGACCTCCAGGGCCTGGGCCAGGGTGAACGCCCCGTCGTGCAGCGCCGCCCCCAGCACCACCTCGTCGACCTCCTGGCAGTCCCGCAGGGCGCCGAGGTCGTCCAGCACCGCCACGCCCCCCGACGCGGTGACCGGGGCACCCACGAGCTGGGCCACGGAGCGGAAGAGCGAGAGGTCGGCGCCCGTGCGCCGCCCGTCGCGGGAGGCATCGGCGACGAGCACCCGGACATGTCCCTCGCGCAGGACGGCGTGCCCGGCGAGGACCGTCTCGAGCGTGCCGAGGACGAGCGGGGTGCCGCGGGCGACGACCTGTCCCTCCCGCACGTCGACCGCGACGACCAGCCGCTCCCCCAGCAGGTCTACCGCGCGCTCCAGCACGTCGCGAGAGGCGAGGGCCGAGCTGGCCAGCACCACCCGCGCGGCACCGGTGCGCGCCGCCCACGCGAGGTCCTCGGGCCCGGTGATCCCCCCGGAGAGCTGCACCGGCACGGGCAGCTGCTCGACCAGGAGCTCCATGAGCCGGGGGTCGCCCCCACGACCGAAGGCGCGGTCCAGGTCGACGAGATGGATCCTCCGGGCGCCCTGGTCGACGAAGGCCTGCGCGACATCGAGCGGCCGTGCCGGGAGGTCGGCGTCCACCTGTGCCGCCCGCCCGGAGGCGACGTCGACGGCAGGGAGCAGGTCCAGCGTTCCGGTCACGACAGGACGCCCAGCTCGCGGCGCAGCCGCACCGAGTCGCGCACGGCGTCCTCGAACCACTCCACCTGCTGAGGGTCGGGGTCGCGCCGCACCGCGCCGGGAAGCGTGTCCGCGTGGGCGGGGTCGTCGAGGAGACGGGTGCCGGGCAGCCCGAGGGTGGCCATGACGGCCTGCAGCATCCGGGCCGGGCGCACCCGCGTCTCGTGCAGCAGGTCGACCAGCTCGTCGCGCACCGGCGCCTCGGCCCCGGCGAGGCGCACGAGCTCGGACGGGCCGGCGAGCTCCAGGCCCGGCGGTCGCAGCAGACCCTGCTCGGGCTCCCACACCACCCAGCGCACCCGCCGGCGGCGGCCCGGCGCGTGCACCGTGACCAGGGCCCGCCCGTCGATCTCGAAGAACCCCAGCCCCGGCGCGGCGCGAGCGGACAGCGCCCGGCAGGCGTTGACCAGGCCCCCGTCGTCGTAGGGCGAGCCGGCACGGGACGGCCCTCGGGTGACCACGGCGACCCAGCCCTGCAGGGGCACCACGGTGACGGGGACGATGCTCGCCGCGACCCAGGTGTCCACCTCGGGGCGTGGGCCGGCCGCGAGGACCAGTCCCTGGGAGCGTCCGGACGGGGTGGGGTCGTCGGCGGGGCTCACCCGGCTCATCCTACGGACCGGCCGGCCCGGCTCCACCCTCGCCACGTCGACGTCGCTCCGAGCGCCCGAAGGGGTCCCGGCGCGGTGGTGGGTAGTGGTCCGCCGCCCGCGGGGGCGAGGCGACCCGGGGGCGGCCGAAGCCGTCGGTGCGCCGGTCACGGCTCGGGGCGTCCGGCCGACGACCCGGCGCGCCCGGACGCGCCTGCCGCTGGGCGGGCTCGCCCTCGACCCCGGTGCGGGGCGGGCGGTTGCCGTAGAGCAGTCGCTCGACCACCTCGCGGGAGTGTCGTGCCGTGCGTCGCCAGTCCTGTGCCAGAGAGGCCCCGCTGCCGGGTCCACGGCGCATGACGCGCGACATACCCTCGGCGTCGCGCAGGTTGCTCGGGACGCTGTCCACGGGCCTGCCGCGCCAGACGATGCCGGCGTCACGCAGCTGGGAGGCCACGGACCACGCCTCGAGCAGCGGCGCCCGGTCCTGCTCGCTGAGCAGGCCCGCGTCACCCGCCGCGCGCAGGGCGTCGATGGTGCTGGTCGTCCGCAGCCCTGGGTGGTCGTGGGCGTGGCGCAGCTGCAGCAGCTGGGCCACCCACTCGACGTCGGACAGCCCGCCCAGACCCAGCTTGAGATGGGTGCGGGGGTCCGCTCCGCGGGGCAGGCGCTCGGCCTCCATCCGGGCCTTGAGGGTGCGGATCTCCCGGACCGCCGAGTCCTCGATGCCCCCCTCGGGCCAGCGCAACGGCCGGATCATCTCCGTGAACGCCTCCCCCAGCGCGGGGTCGCCCGCGACGGGCCTGGCCCGCAGCAGGGCCTGCGACTCCCAGCCGGCCGACCACCGCTCGTAGTAGCTGCGGTAGCCCTCCAGGCTGCGCACGAGCGGGCCGGCCTTGCCCTCCGGTCGCAGGGCGGCGTCCAGCTCGAGCACCGGGTCGGGGCCGGTGCCGGTCAGGCCCTTGCGCAGCTCGGTGATGATCGCGGTCGCCTGCTCGGCGGCCCGCTCCGGGTCGGCCCCGGGGAGCGTGTCGTAGACGTACATCACGTCGGCGTCGCTGGCGTAGCCCACCTCGCGGCCCCCGAGGCGACCCATGCCGACGACCAGCACCGCAGCGGCGGCCTCCTCACCCCGACGGGCCAGCACCCGGCGGGTCGCCACCCCCAGCGCCCCCTCGAGGTAGGCGTCGGTCAGGTCGCTCAGGGCCTGGCGCACCTGAGGGCCCTCCCAGCCGGCCGCCAGGTCACCGAGGACGATCCTGACCAGCTCCCGGGCGCGCACCGAGCGGACCGACGCGAACGCCTCCTCGGCGCTCTCCTGGCGCACCGCTGCCGCCGTCATCCGCGCGACGAGGGCGTCCTTGTCGGGTGTCATAAGCTCGCCCTCGTCGCCCAGCAACGCGACCGTCTCCGGGCTGCGGATGAGCAGGTCCACGGCATACCTGCTCGAGGACAGGACCCGCGCGAGACGCTGCGCCGCGCTGCCCTCGTCGCGGAGCATGCCGAGGTACCAGTGGGTCGTGCCGAGCGCGTCGCTGATCTGCCGGAAGGCCAGGAGCCCGGCGTCGGGGTCGGCGCCGTCGGCGAACCAGGAGAGCATGACCGGCAGGAGGTGGCGTTGGATCGTGGCGCGGCGGCTGACCCCCTCCGTCAGCGCCTCGAGGTGGCGCATCGCGCCGGCCGGGTCGCGGAAGCCGAGGGCGGCCAGCCGCTCGCGGGCAGCCTCCGGCGACAGCCGGGCCTCGTCGGAGGACAGCCGCGCGACCGCCGAGAGCAGGGGCCGGTAGAATAACCGCTCGTGCAGCCGACGGACCTCGCGGCGCACCCCCTTCCAGCGCGTCAGGACGGCCTTGTCGGCCTCGCCGCGCTCGCCCAGGGCCCGACCGAGGCGGCGCAGGTCGGCCTCGCCGGTCGGCATGAGGTGGGTGCGCTTCATCCGGTGCAGCTGCACGCGGTGCTCCAGGCACCGCAGCAGCCGGTATGCCTCGTCGAGGGCGTGCGCGTCCTCGCGCCCGACGTAGCCCCCGTCGCGGAGCGCCGCCAGCGCCTCCAGCGTGGTGCGTGAACGCAGCCCGGAGTCGGCCCGCCCGTGGACCAGCTGCAGCAGCTGGACGCTGAACTCGATGTCGCGCAGGCCGCCGGGGCCGAGCTTGATCTGGCGGTCGACCTCCTCGCGCTTGACGTGCTGCTCCACCCGGCGACGCATCGACTGGACGTCGTCGACGAAGTTGTCGCGGCCGGCGGCCTCCCAGACCAGGGGCTCGACGATCTCCAGCCAGCGGCGACCGAGATCGCCGTCACCGGCGACGACCCGCGCCTTGAGCAGCGCCTGGAACTCCCACGTCTTGGCCCAGCGCTGGTAGTACTCCCGGTGCGAGGCCAGGGAGCGCACCAGCGGGCCGTGCCTGCCCTCCGGGCGCAGCGCCGCGTCCACCTGCCAGAGCGAGCCCTCGGCGCTGGACTCGCCGCAGATCCGCATCACCGCGGAGGCGAGCCGGGCCCCCACGGCCAGGGCCTGCGACTCCTCCTCCCCCTGCCGGGGCGCGGCGAGGAAGATGACGTCGACGTCGGAGAGGTAGTTGAGCTCCCGCCCCCCGGTCTTGCCCATCCCCACGATGGCCAGGTCGCACTGCTCCTCGCCCGGGACCTCGGCGCGGGCGAGGAGCAGCGCGCCCTCCAGCGCGGCCGACGCGAGGTCCGCGAGCGCCCCGCCCACGGCCGGCAGGAGGGCCACCGGATCGTCGCTGGTCAGGTCGGCCGTCGCGACCCGCAACAGCTGTCGACGGTAGGCGACGCGCAGGGCATCGGCGCCCGCACGTCCTTCCTGGCCCCGCACCGCCTCGACGATCGCCCACGCCTCGGGCGACCCGCCCTCGGCGACGTCCTCGATGTGCTCGGGGTGGCGCAGGAGCGACTCGCCCAGGGCCACCGACCCGCCCAGCAGGGCGAGGAGCCGGCGACGAGGCGCACCCCCGGCACGCACCACCGGCAGCGTCAGGGCGTCGGTGCGCTCGCCCCGGGCACCGGTCGAGCGCGGGTCCAGCAGGCGCACGAGCAGCAGCAGGGCCGCGTCGGGATCGGCACTGCTGCCGAGGTCGGCGACCAGGTCCGCGGTGTCGACCTCGCTGCCGCCCTCGCCCTCGCCCGCCGGAGCGAGCCGCTCGAGCACCTCGGTGAGCAGCTGCCCGGCCCGCCTGCTGTCCTCGAAACCGCCACGGGCCAGCTGTGAGGCCCCGAGCCGGTCACCCTCGGGACGGCCGCTCGCGCGCCCCTCCCGCCCGGCGCGAGCGGCGCCGGCCTGGTCGGAGGGGCGGGAGGTGGACACGGCATACCCTCGCGTCACAGGTGGAGCAGGTAGCGGTCCAGCTCGAACTGCGTGACCTGGGAGCGGTAGTCGCCCCACTCCTGCCACTTGTTGCGCAGGTAGAAGTCGAAGACCTGCTCACCGAGGACGTCGGCCACCAGCTCGGACTCCTCCATGACGGCCACCGCCTCGCCCAGGCTCTGCGGCAGCGGATCGATGCCCATCGCGCGCCGCTCGGCGTCGGTGAGGACCCACACGTCGTCCTCGGCCTCGGGGGGCAGGTCGTAGCCCTCCTTGATGCCCTTCAGCCCGGAGGCCAGGATGAGCGCATAGGTGAGGTAGGGGTTGCACGCGGCGTCGATCGAGCGCACCTCGATCCGACGTGAGTGCCCCTTGCCGATGGAGTACATCGGCACCCGCGCCAGGGCGGAACGGTTGTTGTGCCCCCAGCAGACGTGCGCCGGTGCCTCGCCGCCGCCCCACAGCCGCTTGTAGGAGTTGACCCACTGGTTGGTCACCGCGCAGATCTCCCGGCTGTGCATGAGCACCCCGGCCATGAACCGGCGGCCCGTCTGGGACAGCTCGTAGTTGGCGCCCGGCTCGTAGAAGGCGTTGCTGTCGCCCTCGAACAACGACACGTGGGTATGCATCCCTGACCCGGGGTGCCCGGCCAACGGCTTGGGCATGAAGGTCGCGAAGGCCTTCTCGTGCAGCGCCACCTCCCGCACGACCGTGCGGAAGGTCATGATGTTGTCGGCCATCGACAGCGCGTCGGCGTAGCGCAGGTCGATCTCCTGCTGGCCCGGGCCGCCCTCGTGGTGGCTGAACTCCACCGAGATCCCCATCTGCTCGAGCATCTCGATCGCAGCCCGGCGGAAGTCGTGGCCGTCGCCGCGGGCGACGTGGTCGAAGTAGCCCGCCTGGTCGACCGGGGTGGGGCCGACCGTGCGGTCGTAGGGCTCCTTGAAGAGGTAGAACTCGATCTCGGGGTGGGTGTAGAAGGTGAAGCCCTGCTCCCCCGCCACGTCGAGGGTGCGCCGCAGGATGTTGCGCGAGTCGGTGGCCGCCGGGGTGCCGTCGGGCATGTTGATGTCGCAGAACATCCGGGCTGTGCGGTCCCGCCAGGGCAGGACCTGGAAGGTGTCGGCGTCGGGCTGGACGATCATGTCGGCCTCGTAGACCCGAGTGAAGCCCTCGATGACGCTGCCGTCGATCCCGATGCCCTCGGTGAAGGCCTGCTCGAGCTCCGCCGGGGCGACCGCCACGGACTTCAGGGTGCCCATGAGGTCGGTGAACCAGAGCCGGACGAACCGGATGTCCCTCTCCTCGATGGTGCGGAGGACATACTCCTGCTGGCGGTTCATGGCCTCATCCTGCCGCATGGGGCAGGTCGCGCGTCGCCCGGGCGTAGTCGTGTCCGAGCTGCTCCAGGTCGGCCCGGTAGGTCGCGATCCGGCACCCCGGTGCACCGGGGCGCAGCTCGATGCCTTCCTCGCGCCAGTGGGGGCGGGCGCGGGCCAGCACCTCGACGGGCAGGTCGCCCTGGGCGTTGGTCACCCGCCACCACGTGACGTTGCTCCCCCAGTGGCGCATGATCGAGCCGACCTGGCGGGGGCCGATGCCGACCACGGCGGCGACGTCGCCGTAGCTCACGACCCGCCCGGGTGGCACTTGCTCCACCGCGCGCAACACCTTCTCGACGACCACCTCGTCCACGCGCCGCACGCTACCCGCCGGGTCTGACGGGGACGAGGCATACCCTGGGCGGCATGAGCGAACTCACCGTCGGGTATGCCGCGATGCTGGAGCAGTTCCACCCCTCCGAGGCGGTGGCGCTCACCGCGGCGGCGGAGGAGCACGGCTTCTCCGGGTGCATGGCGGCCGACCACTTCGCCCCGTGGGTGCCGCACCAGGGGCAGTCGGCCTTCGTGTGGAACGTCCTCACCGCCGTCGGCGAACGCACCACCGGTGACCTCGGCCCGGGTGTCGTGTGCCCGAGCTTCCGGTGGCACCCCGCCGTCGTGGCGCAGGCCGCCGCCACCCTCGAGGCGATGTACCCCGGGCGCACCTGGCTCGGCGTCGGCGCCGGGGAGGCGCTCAACGAGCACGTCCTCGGCGGCTACTGGCCGGAGGCGGGCGAGCGCTCGCGCCGGATGTTCGAGGCGGTCGAGCTCATCACCCAGCTCTTCACGGCCTCCGCCGCCGGCAAGGACACGAAGTTCGCCGGCGAGTTCTTCCGGATGGAGACCACCCGGCTGTGGACGATGCCCGAGACCGCGCCGGAGATCCTCGTCGCCACCGCCGGGCCGATCAACGCGCGCAAGACCGGGCAGCTCGCCGACGGCATCATCACCGTGGGCGCACCGCCGGAGAAGATCGAGATGCTGCTCGGCAAGTTCGCCGACGGTGCCCGTCAGGCGGGCAAGGACCCCGACACCATGCCCAAGGTCCTCCAGCTGCACCTGTCGTGGGCGCCGACCGACGAGGAGGCGCTGGCCAACGCGATGACCGAGTGGCCCAACGGCGGGATGAAGTTCGGCAAGGCCGACATCCGCAGCCCGCACGACTTCGCGGCGATGGCCCAGCTCGTGCGGCCCGAGGACTTCGAGGGCCGGATGGTCATCTCCTCCGACCCCGACGTGCACCGGGCGCACATCCAGAGCCTGCTCGACCTCGGCTTCGACCGGGTCTACCTCCACAACGTCGGCAGGAACCAGCAGGAGTGGCTCGAGGTCTTCGGGCGCGAGGTGCTGCCCGCGCTGCACCGCTGAGGGCGGCCCCGGCGTCGGGGCCTCAGTCCTTGTCGTTGAGCGGGTTGTTGTCCCAGTTGTCCTCGTCCTGCTCCTGCTCGTCCCACCGCTTGGTCTTCTCGCGGGCGATCTCCAGGGCGCGGGTCGCCTCGTCGGCGCTGCCGTAGGGCCCCAGCAGGTCCGCGGAGCGAGCGCGCTGCTCGTCGATCTCGGACTCCACCTGACCGGTCTTCGTGTTGTACCAGTACTGCATCAGCACACCTCTCGGCTCGTCGCACACGTGCCGCCGGTCCGTCGGCGGCACCTAGACTGGAGCCTATGCCCACGCTCACCCCGATCGCCCCAGGACGCGTCAGCCCCCGTCGGCCGGTGCCGGCCTCCATCGCCCGGCCGGAGTACGTCGACCGCCCCTCCCCGAAGCCGTTCCGTGGCTCGGAGGTCAAGGACGCCCAGACCATCGAGGCCATGCGTGCGGCCGGGCGGCTCGCCGCTCAGGCACTGGCCCTGTGCGGGGAGATGGTGCGCCCCGGCGTGACCACGGACGAGATCGACCGGGTCGGGCACGAGTTCCTGCTCGATCACGGCGCCTACCCCTCGACGCTGGGCTACCGGGGCTTCCCCAAGTCGTTGTGCACCTCGATCAACGAGGTCATCTGCCACGGCATCCCCGACGACCGGGAGCTGCGCGAGGGTGACATCTGCAACATCGACATCACGGCATACCTCGGCGGTGTCCACGGCGACAACAACGCGACCTTCCTCGTCGGCGAGGTCGACGAGCAGACGCGGCTGCTCGTGGAGCGCACCGAGGAGGCGCTGGCGCGCGCCATCCGCGCCACCCGCCCGGGGCGCGAGATCAACGTCATCGGCCGGGTCATCGAGAGCTACGCCAGCCGGTTCGGGTATGGCGTGGTGCGCGACTACACCGGGCACGGGGTCGGCGAGGCCTTCCACTCCGGCCTGGTCGTCCCGCACTACGACGCGGCCCCGGACTACTCGACGATCATCGAGCCCGGGATGACCTTCACCATCGAGCCCATGCTCAACCTCGGCACGCCGGACTGGACCGAGTGGGACGACGGCTGGACGGTGCTCACCGCGGACGGCCGCCCCTCGGCGCAGTTCGAGCACACCCTGCTCATCACCGACGACGGCGCCGAGATCCTCACCCTCCCCTGACCCCTCGCCCGCCGTCCTGCGGTGAGGCACGGCATACTCGGTCCAGCGAGTCAGCGGAAAGGACCAGTCATGGCGAAGAAGCACGTGCTCGGGATCGACATCGGGGGCAGCGGCATCAAAGGCGCGCCGGTTGACCTCGACAAGGGGGAGTTCGCCACGGAGCGCGAGCGCATCCCCACGCCGGAGGAGTCGACGCCGGAGGCCGTCGCCGAGGTGGTCGCCCAGATCGTCGAGCACTTCGGGGGCGACATCGCCAAGGGCTCCCCCATCGGGATCACCGTGCCGGCCGTCGTCCACCACGGCGTGGTGCGCACGGCCGCCAACATCGACCCGTCGTGGATCGGCACCGACGCCGACACGCTGTTCACCGAGCGGGTGGGCCGCTCGGTGCACGTCATGAATGACGCCGACGCCGCCGGTGTCGCCGAGATGCACTACGGCGCGGGGCGGGGCAACGAGGGCGTCGTGCTCCTCACCACGCTGGGCACCGGCATCGGGACCGCGATGTTCATGGGCGGCGAGCTGCTGCCCAACACCGAGCTGGGTCACCTCGAGATCGACGGTCACGACGCGGAGACCCGCGCCGCGAGCAGCGCCCGGGAGCGCGAGGAGCTGTCGTGGGAGGACTGGGCCGAACGGCTGCAGCGCTACTACTCCCACGTCGAGGACCTCCTGTGGCCCGACCTCATCATCGTGGGCGGAGGCGTCTCCAAGAAGGCGGAGAAGTTCCTGCCCCTGCTGCACACCCGCGCGCCCATCGTCCCCGCCCAGCTCAAGAACGACGCCGGGATCATCGGCGCCGCCTGGCAGGCCCAGCACCTAGGCTGACGAGGCAACCCGGGGGTGAGTGCCCGCCGGGAGTCAGGCCATCTCTCAGCCCCTTCGTCATCCTTCGGCCGCCAAGTCATGTGTCAGCCCCCTCGAGGGGGCTGACACATGACTTGCCGGACGACAGTGCCGGCTGGATCTGACCTCGCGGACGACAGTGCGCCGGCCCGCGCCGGGCTTTGTCCACAGGCAGGGGGGATGAGCCCGGCAGCGCGTGCCCCAGGCGTGGCAGCGTGGCTCCATGAACCCGGCTCTCGAGGGCTTCCTCCGTACCCATCACTTCGGCATCACGACCGCTGAGGCCGCCCGGATCGGCATCAACCGGGAGGTCCTGCGCCTCCTCGTCCAGCGCAAGATCCTCACGCGCGTGGCCCGAGGCGTCTACGTCCAGACGAGTGCTCTGGAGCAGGCCGCTCATGCCGCCGACCGGCACGTCCTCCGGGCTCGGCCCCTGCTGAGGAGCCGCCCGGCGGACTGGGCGGCCAGTCACCTCACCGCAACCCTGCTCTGGGACCTGCCCGTCCCCGAGGTCGACCTCGCCCGGCTGCACGTCTGCCACGCCCAGCCGGTCGGCACCTCGCGCCGACGCGCGGCATACACGGTGCACCTCTGCCCCGGCAGCGAGCGCATCGTCGTCCACGAGGGCCTCCGGGTCGTGGCTCCGGCGACCGCGCTCGTGGGCACGGCCATGAAGGTGGCCACGGGCCCCGCGGTCGCGGCGATCGACGCCGGCCTGCAGCGTCGTCAGGTGACCCGGGCCGAGCTGGAGGCCGAGCTGGACCGGGCCGCACGCGTGCCGCAGGTCGTGGCGGCCAGGCTGGCCATGGGGCGCGCCGACGGGCGCAGCGAGTCGCCGGGCGAGTCGCTGTTGCGCCTCATCCTCGTGGACCTAGGGCTCACGGTCATCCCGCAGTACCCCGTGCGCGACGGCGATGTCGTCATCGCCCGGGTCGACTTCTACCTGCCCGAGCTCGGCGTGGTCCTCGAGTTCGACGGTCGGCTGAAGTACGACGGCCATGAGGGGCGGGACGCCCTCGTGGCCGAGAAGATCCGGGAGGACCGCATCCGCTCGCTCGGCTACGGCGTGGGTCGGCTCACCTGGGGCTCCCTGCGTCAGCCGGTCGCGGTCTCGCGGGTGGTGGCCGACGCGGCCCGCGCCGCACGCCCGCACGTCATCGTCGCCAGGGCCTCGTGACCGGCGGACCGGCGCCCCACTGTCGTCCGCCAGGTCATGTGTCGTCCGCCTCGAACCGGACGACAGATGACCACGGGGACGACAGATGACGGGGCGGCTGAGAGTCAAGCGCGAGGTATGCCGTGGGCGCCCGGGAGCTGCGTCACCCGGCAGGCCTCACCACGAGGTATGCCGTGGGCGCCCCTCGTCGTAGCCCGCCGCGCCCTGGATGCCGACGACGGCGCGGATGTGGAACTCCCCGATGGTGCGTGCCCCGGCATAGGTGAAGGAGGAGCGCACGCCCGAGACGATCTGGTCGATGAGGTCCTCGACCCCGGGGCGGGCCGGGTCGACGAACATCCGGCCCGAGGAGATGCCCTCCTCGAAGAGGCCGGCCCGGGCGCGGTCGAAGGCCGACATCTCCCGGGTGCGGTGGCGGACCGCCCGGGCCGACGCCATACCGAAGGACTCCTTGTAGAGCCGCCCGTCGGCGTCCCGGATGAGATCGCCGGGGGACTCCAGGGTGCCCGCGAACCACGAGCCCACCATGACCGACCCGGCGCCGGCGGCGAGGGCGAGGGCGACGTCGCGGGGATACTTCACCCCGCCGTCGGCCCACACGTGGGCGCCGACCTCCCGGGCCGCATCGGAGCACTCCAGCACGGCGGAGAACTGCGGGCGACCGACCCCCGTCATCATCCGGGTGGTGCACATCGCCCCCGGCCCGACCCCGACCTTGACGATGTCCGCCCCGGCCTCGACGAGATCGAGGGTGCCGGTGCGGGAGACGACGTTGCCCGCCGCGATGGCGACCCGGACCCCGGTGCGGGCCTCGTGCTCGTCGCGCGCCCGGACCACCGCGGGGAGCACGTCGATCATCTTGTCCTGGTGCCCGTGGGCGGTGTCCACGACGAGCACGTCGGCGCCCGCGCCGAGGAGCTCGGTCGCCCGGCCGGCGACGTCGCCGTTGATCCCGACCGCCGCACCGATGCGCAGCCGCCCCTGGGCATCGAGCGCGGGGGTGTAGATCCCCGAGCGGACGATGCCGGTGCGGGTCAGCACCCCGGCGAGCCGACCATCCACGACGACCGGCGCCATACCGGCCCGCGTCTGCTCGAGCTGGTCGAAGGCCGCCCGCGGCTCGATGCCCTCCTCCAGCACGACCCGCGGGGGCTGCATGACGTCACGCACCGAGGAGAAGCGGTCGACCTCCTCGGTGTCCGACTCCAGCACGATCCCCACGGGCGAGCCGTCCTCGACGACGACTGCGGCCTGGTGGGCCCGCTTGGACATCACCGACAGCAGCTGCGCGACGGGGGCGCCGGGCTCGATGACGATCGGTGTCTCGTAGACCGGGTGGCTGGCCTTGACCGCCTCGATGGTGGCCCGCACCTGCGGCAGCGGGATGTCCTGCGGGAGGATCGCGATGCCGCCACGCCGGGCGACGGTCTCGGCCATGCGGCGCCCCGCGACGGCCGTCATGTTGGCGACGACGAGCGGCAGCGTCGTGCCCGTGCCGTCGGCGGTCGAGAGGTCGACGTCGAGGCGGGAGGTGACCGACGAGCGGGAGGGCACCATGAAGACGTCGTTGTAGGTCAGGTCGTGCACCGGCTCGGTGCCGTTGAGGAACTCCACGAGGAGCAAGGCTACGTGGCGGCACCTAGGGTGGCGGTATGCAGATCACCCACCTCGGACACGCCTGCCTCCTCGTCGAGGTCGGGGACCAGCGCATCCTCATCGACCCCGGCTCGTTCTCGAGCTTCGAGGACGTCGACGGGCTCACCGCTGTCGTGGTCACGCACCAGCACGCCGACCACCTCGATCCCGAGCGCGGCGGCGCCCTGCTCGCGGCCAACCCCGAGGCCCGGGTGCTCATGGAGGCGGAGACGGCGGCCACGGTCGCAGACTCGGGGTATGCCGACCGCGTCGAGGTCCTGGGTGCCGGCAGCACCGTGGAGCTCGGGTCGGGCGAGGGCGCGGTGACGCTGACCGGCGTCGGTGAGCGGCACGCGGACAACCACCCCTACGTGCCCCGGGTCGGCAACACCGGCGTCGTGGTCCGGGCCGCGGGTGAGCCGGTGCTCTACCACCCCGGCGACGCGCTGGACGGCGAGCCCGGGGAGGTCGACCTCCTGGCCGTGCCGGTGAGCGCCCCGTGGGGCAAGGTCGCCGAGGCGATCGCCTTCGTGCGCCGCCTGGCTCCTGCCCGCGGGATCGTCCCGATCCACGACGGGCTGCTCAACGACCGTGGGCGCGCGATGTACCTCACGCACATCGGGGACTTCGGCGCCGAGGGCGGCGTCGAGGTGCTCGACCTGCGCGGGGCCGGGGCCACGACGGTCTGAGCGGGACGCGCCCGGGTCAGCCGATGCCGGCCGCGCCGAAGGCGAGGCCGAGCAGGTAGGTCGCGATCGCCGCGCCATACCCGATGAGCAGCTGCCGCACACCGCGCCCTAGGGGCGAGGCACCCGAGAGCACACCCACGACGCCACCGGTGACCAGGAGCGCCAGACCCACCAGCAGCATGGCGAGGCCGGCCGCCGCGAGCCCGGTCATGCCGAAGAGGTAGGGCAGCACGGGGATGAGCGCGCCCGAGGCGAAGAAGCCGAAGCTGGACACGGCAGCGCCCCACGGGTTGAGCACGGCATCCTGCTCGTCGGCCTCGGTGGCCGCTGCCGGCACGGCGTCGTCCGGCGCCGTCCCGGCCTGCTGCACCTGACCGAGCACGTCGGCCGCGCGCGCCCGGGCGTGGTCCTTGTCCATCCCCCGGGCGCGGTAGACCAGCTCCAGCTCATTGGTCTGCAGGTCGAGGTCGCCCAGGGCATCGCGGGTGCCGTGCGCGGGCTGGGAGGCGGCGAGCAGCTCTCGCGCCGAGCGCACCGAGATGTACTCCCCCGCGCCCATCGACAGCGCACCCGCCAGGAGACCCGCCATACCCGCTGCGAGCACGACGGCGGCCGAGACGCCGGTGCCGGCCATCCCCATGATGAGCGCGAGGTTGGAGACCAGACCGTCGTTGGCGCCGAAGACCGCGGCCCGGAAGTTGCCCGACAGCTGCAGCCGGCCCCGGGCCGCCAAGCCGCGCAGCACCTCCTCGTGCACCTGCTCGTCGGCGGCCATCGAGGAGGCGGCGTCGCGCTCGTCGGCATACTGGTTGTCGGACTTGGAGCGCTGGAGCAGCGCCAGCACGAAGACCAACCCGAAGCGGCGCGCGAGCCAGGTCTGCACCCGGTGGCCGAGGGTGGCGCGCGGCGCGGGCTCGGCCCGCTCCCCCAGGAGCTGCACCCAGTGCTGCGCGTGCCGCTCCTCGGCCTGGGCCAGGGAGAGCAGGATCGACTGCTCCTCACCCTGCCGCCGCGCGGCGAGATCGCGGAAGGCGCGGATGTTGGCGTGCTCGTCGGCGAGGTGGCGTCGCCACCGCCGGACGTCGGTCGGCGCAGGATGCTGGGGAGTCACGTAGAGCCATGGTACGTGACCCATCACCGATCCCTGTCCCGGGAGGCAGGGAGCGGGACGGGGTCGCGGTAGGATCACCCGCGTGGATGAGTCGGCCAGGCGGCCGCGTCGGGCGCCCCTCGGGGTGACCCGCCGAGGAACGTCCGGGCTCCACAGGGCAAGGTGATGGCTAACGGCCACCCGGGGTGACCCGCGGGACAGTGCCACAGAAAACAGACCGCCCGCCGCCTCGGCGGTGGGTCAGGGTGAAACGGTGGTGTAAGAGACCACCAGCACGCCAGGTGACTGGCGTGGCTCGGTAAACCCCACCTGGAGCAAGACCAGATATGTGCGTGTCCGAGGGCGGCCCGCCCGAGCGCACGGGTAGGTCGCTGGAGGTATGCGGCAACGCATGCCGTAGATGGATGGTCGCCACCCTCGCAGTGCCGGTGACGGCGCGAGGGGACAGAACCCGGCGTACCGGCCGGCTCATCCACCCCTCCGGGGGTGAGCCCCGCGCACGACCTCATCCCCCGCTCGGGCGTGAGGTCCAGCGTCGCGCGGGTGTCTGGCTCAGACGGAAGTCTGCTCCAGCAGCCGCTCGAGGGTGCGGGCGACGCCGTCCTCGTCGTTGCTCGGCACCACCTCGTCGGCGAGCGCCAGGACCTCCGCGTGCGCGTTGGCCACGGCGTGGGCGCGGCCGGCCCACGCCAGCATCGGGAGGTCGTTGAGCATGTCGCCGAAGGCCCACACCTCCTCCGGTGAGACCGGCTCCGGCTGCTCGGCGCACCAGGTCGACAGCGCCAGCGCCTTGGTGACCCCGCGGCCGGTGACCTCCCCCATCTGGATCGCGCCGGAGTTGGCGACCTCGGCCCGCTCCCCCACGACCTCGGCCACCCGCGCGCTGATCTGCTCGGTGCTCCAATCGAGGTGGCGGACGAGGATCTTGCCGGCCGGCTCCTGCGCCAGGTCCTCGAGCCCACCCACGAGCCACTGACCGTCGGCCCGGTCGTCGGCGCGATGGAAGTGCGGCTCCCGTGCGAAGCCGCGCAACGACTCGGTGGCCAGCGCGGCCTGCGGCATGGCCGCCTTGAGGTCGATCAGCAGCTGCCCCACCAGGTCGGCGCTCATCAGCCGGTGCGACACGATCTCGCGCCGGGCGATGTCGTAGGTGAAGGCGCCGTTGCCGCACAGGGCCAGCGCCTCGACGCCCAGGTCGGCCAGCTCGTCCATCCAGCGCGGCGGGCGCGCCGTCACCAGGACGACCGTGACTCCGGCTGCGGCGCAGCGTGCCAGGACATCACGGGTGTAGGCGGAGACTGTGCCGTCGGTGCGCAGCAGGGTCCCGTCGCAGTCGGAGGCGACGACGCGACGGGGCGTCCTGGCCGCGCGGCCCCGAAGGGCTTCCCGGGACGATCCCCAGGGCGTGTCACCCTCCCCGGAGCCGCGCGCACCGACCGAGGTCACTGCTCGTCCCGACCCACGATCCGCAGGTCCACCTCGCCGGCCAGGATGTCGGCCCGCTCCACCCGGACGGTGATGGCGCTGCCCAGCCGAGCGCTGCCCGTCGCGACATCGCTCACGGGCGGGTCCATCAGCTGGACCTGCACGCGGTCGCCGTCCACCCCGTCGACGACGACCGCCTCGAAGTCCTCCCCGACGCGGTCGCGCAGCACGGCCGCCTCGACGGCGGTCACGCAGGCGCGGTCGACCGCCTTGGCGCGGCGCCCGGTCTCCTCCATGACGTCGGGGAGGTCGGGCAGGGCGGCGCGGGCCCAGTCGGGCACCTCCCGCCCCGCCGAGAGCGCCTCGCACACGGCGAGCCCGAATCGGTCGACCAGCCGACGCAGCGGTGCGGTCACGTGGGCGTAGGGAGCGGCGATCGCGGACTGCACCTGCTCGTCCTCCGGCGGCAGCTCGCCGTCGAAGGCGGTGTAGCCCGCCCCGCGGAAGAGGAAGGTCGCGGCGTTGACGATCGCCAGGTGACGGGTGTCCGTCCTGTCGAGGGTGCGGAGGAACTCGCCGTACGGCATACCCTCCGGCCACTGCGCACCCAACGCCTCGACCTCGCGGCGGAAGCGCGCCACCGCCCCCTCGGTGGGCTCGGGCATGGTGCGCAGGATGCCGACACCGCCGTCGAGCATGATCCGGGCCGCGACCATGCCGGTGAGCAGCGAGATCTGGGCGTTCCAGTCCTCGGCGGGCAGCAGGGGCCGCAGGCTCAGGGTGTAGTCGCAGCCGTCCTCCTCGGTGCCGACGCCGACCTCCTGCTCGGGCATCGGCAGGCTCGCCCCACCCCGGTCGATCTCGCGAGCGATCCGCAGCTCGCCGACCTCCTTGAGCAGCAGCAGGGCCTCCTCGGCGTCGCCACCGTCGATGAGCTCCTGCGCCTCGGTGTAGGTGTAGCGGCGGCGGGAGCGCACCATCGCGCGGTAGAGCTCGGCGGTCTCGCGCTCACCGTCGGCGGTGAGCCGGATGTCCCAGACGTAGGCGGGTCGGACGGCGTCCGGCAGCAGGCTCGCCGCCTCCTCGCTCAGGGCCGGCGGGTGCAGCGGCACACGGGTGTCGGGGCAGTAGATCGTCTGCCCGCGCAGCCGCGTCTCGGCGTCCAGCGCCCCGCCCTCGTGGAGGAACGCGGGGACGTCGGCGATGGCATACCGGACCCGGAAACCCGCACCGTCCCGGCTGATGTGCATCGCCTGGTCGAGGTCCATCGAGCCCGGTGGGTCGATGGTGACGAACTCCACGTCGGTCTCGTCGCGCTCGGGCAGCTCGGGGTCGGCCACCGCCTGCTCGATCTCGGCGAGCGCGGCCTCGGGGAAGGCCTGCCGGACCTCGAGGTCGTCGCGGATCGTCTGGAAGGCCTGGGTCAGCAGCCGCCCCGTCTCGGAGGCCGAGGGGTCGCAGGCCAGGCTCGTTGCTCGCTCCACCATGGCGCCCACCCTACGTGTCACGTCCGACACCTGCCCTACCCTGGCGCGGTGCTCATCCTGCTCCCACCGTCCGAGTCCAAGCAGACCCGCGCCCGGGGGGCGGCGCTGCGCCCGGAGACGCTCTCCTCGCCCGGGCTGACCGCGGCCAGGGACCAGGTGGCGACGGCCTTGGCCCAGGTCAGCGAGCGGCCCGACGCGCCCGGCGTGCTCGGGGTGAGCCCCAACCTCACCGAGGAGATCGCCCGCAACACCCGGCTCTGGACCGCTCCCACGCTCCCCGCCCGCGACCTCTACTCGGGGGTGCTCTACGACGCGCTGGACCTTCCCTCCCTCGACCCTGGTGCGGCGCGACGGGCGACCTCGCGCCTGCGGGTGGTCTCCGCGCTCTACGGCGTCGCGCGGATGACCGACCGGCTCGCGCCCTACCGCCTCTCGATGGGCGTCAACCTGCCCGGCGTCGGCCCGCTCGCCGGCTTCTGGAAGCCGCTGCTCGACCCGGTCCTCACCGCCGCCGCCGGGCGCGGGCTCGTCGTGGACTGCCGCTCCAGCACGTATGCCGCAGCCTGGGTCCCGGCCCCGTCCTCCGAGGTCGCGGCCCGCTGGGTGCACGTCCGGGTGCCGGGAGCCACGCACATGGCCAAGCACACCCGGGGCCTGGTCGCCCGGGCGCTGTGCGAGCAGCCTTCGGACCCGCGCCGCCCGCAGGCCCTGGTCGACCTGCTCGCCGACCGCTTCGAGGTGGCCCTGCACGAGCCGACCCGCGACGGGGCTCCCTGGATCCTCGACGCCCTCCCCAGACACCCCTGACCGTCCCCACCGACCCTCCCCCGGCCGGCCCTCCCCAGAGCGAGTGACCACGGCCTAGCACGAGCTTCATCGGGAAGTTCGCCGATGAAGGTCGTGCTACCCCGTGGTCGGTCCCGGCTCAAGGCCTACCCCGTGGTCGGTCCCGGCTCGCGGCGGGCCACGATGCTCAGCGCCACCGGCACCTGCGAACGCCACGGCTCTGGCAGCACGAAGCCCTCGTCCTCGAGCGTCATCGCGGGGTGCGCCGGCCACGGCAGGTGCTGGTGCTCGCCCACGTGCTCGATCCGGAGCCCGGCGTCGATCAGCGCGCCGAGGATCTCCGACACCGAGTGCGACCACTCCGCGTTGCGCGGCTGCGTGATCGCTGCCGCGTCGCCGTCGGTGTAGGTCTGGCCGTCGGCATACGTGAAGCTCTCGCCCACCGGCAGCGGGAAGTAGCCGTAGCCCGGAGTCATGATCTCCGGGTCGGTGTCGTCCATGACGTTGAGCATGGGGTGGCTGTCGCGGAAGAAGAAGGTGCCGCCGGGCCGCAGCAGAGCGGCGATCTGACGGCCCCAGGTGGCGAGGTCCTGCACCCGGCAGATCGTCCCGATGGAGGTATGCACGTGGTCGACCTCGGCACCCACTGCGGCCGCGGCGTCGAGGACGTTCGCCTCGACGTACCGGATCTCCTGTCCGGCGCGGGCCGCGACGTCGCGGGCGATGCGCAACGACTCCGGCGACAGGTCGACGCCCGTGCAGCGTCCGCCGCGGCGCGCGAGGCTGAGGGTGTCGGTGCCGAGGTGGCACTGGAGGTGGCAGACGTCGAGACCGTCCAGCCGGGGTAGGCCGTCTCCTCCGTCCCGCAGCCCCTCCGGCAGGTGGGGGCGCAGGATCTGCAGGTCGTCGCGGATCACCGTGCTCAGCCGGGTCGGGTCGCCCACGAGCCCGTCGAGGTCGTAGTCGCTGCTCGCGGCGTGCACCAGGGCGCGGCCGTCCCAGTTGTCGCGGTTGAGGGCATACCCCTCCTCCGGCGTCATCCGGGCGCGCTCCATCGGGGTCAGGGCCACGGGCTGGACATCCATACCAGCGATGCTAGGTGGGACGCAGGCGGGACCGACCACGGGATAGCACGGGCTTCATCGGCAAGTTCGCCGATGAGGGTCGTGCTAGGCCGTGGTCGGTCTGGGAGGGGCGGGATCCGGTGGGGGTCGGGTCCGGGAGGTGCCGGGTCCCGGAGGGGGCGGGTCCCGGAGGGGGCGGGTCCCAGTGCGGGTATGGCGTGCGCCGCCGCGGCCGCTCAGGCCAGGTGCAGCAGGTGGTGGGTGTCGTTGACGAAGGCCACCTGGACCCCGCCGTCGGGCCAGAACTCCACGGCGCTCAGGGACGCCGGGCCGGTCGCGATGCTCCACCCGCGCTCGTGGTCGACGCCCAGGACTCGGCACAGCACCGACATGATCGCCACCCGGTGGGTCGCGACCACCACGGTCCCGCCCAGGGCGACCGCCCGCCCGAGCGCAGCGCCGACCCGATGGTCCAGGTCCCGGCGGGACTCCCCGCCGGGGCGGGCGTAGTCACGGTCGGTGCGCAGGGCGGCGACCTCCTCGGGGACCTCGGCGGCCAGCGCAGGGAGCGACCGACCGTCCCAGTCACCGAACGCCTGCTCGTCCCAGTCGCGATCCTGCTCGCGCTCCACCCCGAGCCGCTGCGCGAGGGCCTCCCCCGTCTCCTGCGCCCGGCGCAACGAGGAGGAGACGACCCGCACCTCCCCGGTCGTCGAGCGAGCCAGGAGCTCGGCCACCGCCTCGGCAGCCGCAGCCGCCTGGGCCCGACCCGCCGCGTTGAGCGCCGGGTCGGCGCCGCCGCGCCCGTCCATCCGGTGGGCCACGGTGAAGTCGGTGACACCGTGCCGGACGATGACGAGGCGGGTGCTGCCCTCGAGGACCGGCACGGTCTCGTCCGAGAGGTAGGTCTCGGCCACCTCGTCACTCCCGCGGGGGTGAGCACCGGTCGGGTCCTCGAGTCCCTGTCCGGCCACCTCAGCGCCTCCGCGGCCACGTCCCGAGGCCTCACCCTCCAGGCCGCCGGTAGCCACCCCCTCGCCGCCCCGATCAGCGCCCGAGGCCGCGCCCTCCGGTCCGTCACCGGTCGGAGCGACCGGCGGCCGTGTGATCACAGGCCGGACTCCGCCGTCCGCACAAGGATCCGTCCGCACTCCTCGCAGCGCACGACCTCGTCCTCGGCGGCCGCCTTGATCCGGTTGAGGTCGACGGTGTTGAGCTCCAGCCGGCAGCCGCCGCACCGACGCTGCTGCAGCGGCGCCGCGCCGGAACCGCTGTGCGCGCGCAGCCGCTCGTAGAGCGCGAGCAGCTCGGCGGAGACGTCCGCGACGATGGCGGCCCGACCCGCCGCGACCTCGTCGCGCTCGGCACCGATAGTGGCCGCCTTCTCGTCCCTGGCCGCGCGCAGCTCGGCGAGCCGACCCTCGTGCTTCTGCTGGGCGGCCGTCGCCGCCTCCTGACCGGCCTGGGCCTGCTCCAGGCGCTCCATCACCTCCAGCTCGGCGTCCTCGAGGACACCCTGGCGGCGGGCGAGCGACTCCAGCTCGTGCTGGAGACCCTGCAACGACTTGGCCGTGCCGCTGCCCGCGTCGAGGCGCTCCTGGTCGCGGGCTGCGCGGTCCCGCACGAGCTGGACGGCGGATTCGGCCTTGCCGACCTCGCGCTCGAGGTCGCTGACCTCGGTGCTGGTCCGCACGACGTCGGCCTCCAGCGCCGGCTGCTCCCGCTCCATCCGGGTGATGTCGATCTGCTCGGGCAGGGAGGCGAGCCGGTGCTCCAGCTGCGCGATGCGGGTGTCCAGCTCCTGCAGCTCGAGCAGTCGGGCCTGCATCTGCGGGCTTGCCTTCACGGGCGGTCTCCTTCGACGGGGTGGTCGGTGGTGGGGTCCTGCGGTGCGAGGGCACCGATGACGAAGTCCCAGGGGTCGGTGCGCACGGCCGAGATCTCGACCTCGACGTCGAGCCGGCTGGTGAGCAGCTCGCGCAGCCCCGGCAGCCAGAGGGACTCGCTGGCGTAGTGCCCCGCGTCGATGAGGTATGGCGTCGCCGCGCCCCCGGCGCGGGCGGCGGCCCGTGCCTCCTCGCGCGCCTCGAGCGCCGGGTGGTGGCGCAGGTCGGCGGTGACATAGACGTCGGCCCCGGCGCGCCGCACGGCGGCGAACTCGCCGTCGCCGGCCCCGCCCAGCACGGCCACCCGGCGCACGAGGGCCTCCGGGTCGCCGCTGACGCGCACCCCGCCCGCAGTGGCCGGCAGCGCGTCGCCCAGACGCTCGGCCAGCGCCCGCAACGTCACCGGCTCGGCGAGCTCACCGACCCGGCCGAGCTCCTGCTCCTCGGAGATCGTCAGCGCCTCGGTCGCCGCCAGCCCGCACGCGGCGGCGAGGGCCTGACCGACCCCGGGGTCGGCGACGTCGGCGTTGGTGTGGGCGCAGTAGAGCGCGACATCGTTGACGACGAGCTCGGTGATCGTGGCGCCCTTGGCGGAGGTCGTGGCGACCGAGTGGATGCCGCGCAGCAGCAGGGGGTGGTGGGTGACCACGAGGTCGGCACCCTCCCGCACCGCCTCGCGCACGACCTCCAGCGTCGGGTCGACGGCGAGCAGGATCCGCCGCACGGTCTGCTCGGGATCGCCCGCGACGAGGCCGACCCGATCCCAGGACTGGGCGGTCTCGGGCGGGTAGAGCTCCTCCAGGGCGGCGACGACGTCGGCCAGGGGGACGCCTGCCTGCGGTGTGCTGACGTTCACGTGGGCCCGGCCGGGCTCGAACCGACGACCTACGCGGTGTAAACGCGGCGCTCTACCAGCTGAGCTACAGGCCCTTCACATGTGGCGACATTGTTACAGGTCGCGCACCGCCTCGTGCAGCGCGCCGATCTCGCGGGCCTCACCGGGGCCCTGCACGAGCGACCACCGCACGGTCATCGTGGGGTCGACGAGGAAGGTGCCGCGCACCGCCATACCGGAGTCCTCGTCGAAGACGCCGTAGTCGCGGGCGACCTGCCCGTGCGGCCAGAAGTCGGACAGGAGCGGGAAGCGGTAGCCCTCGTGGGCCGCCCAGGCCCGCAGCGCCGGAGCCGGGTCGCAGGAGATGCCGTAGACCTGCACCCGGTCGTTGACGAACTCGTCGATGTTGAGCTGGATCTCCAGCAGCTCACCGGTGCAGATCGAGGAGAAGGCGAAGGGGTAGAAGACGAGCAGCGCGTGCCGGTCGGCCACCACCGTGGAGAGGGTATGCAGCTCCCCCGCTTGGTCGACGAGCGCCAGCTCGGGGGCGCGTCCGCCGACCTCGGGTGAGGCCTCGCGCACGTGGCTCACTTGCGGCCCACCAGGCGCTGGCCGAGCCAGCCGCCGAGGTTGACCGCGCCGGAGGCCGTCATCGAGCAGGTCGTGCAGGCGTCCTGGACGTCTGCGGCGGGCACGCGGTCCTCGCGGCCCGCGCCGGGGGTGAGGAGCACGATGCAGCCTCCCTCCTCCAGCGTGGTGAGGGCATCCATGAGCTCGTCGGCGAGGTCACCCTCACCGTCGCGCCACCAGAGCAGCACGACGTCGACGACGCCGTCATAGGTGTCGTCCTCCAGCGGCGCACCGCTCACCGAGGCGGCGGCCTGCCGCACCCCTTCCTCGACATCGTCGTCGTAGCCGTACTCGACGACGATCTGGTCCTTCCGCAGGCCCAGCTTGCGCACCATCCCCGCCAGGGGATCCTCCCCGTGCGCGTCCGTGCTCGCGGCCTGCTGCTCCGTCCTGTTCTGCGCGTCCATGGTGGGACAAGACAAGCAGAACGCGACCGGTGACGTAAAGGCACCCCCTGCGGCGGACCGCGACGGACGTGGCGTCAGGGACGTGACAGACTGGCCCTGACACCCCCTTGCAGGAAGGATCCACCCTGATGGCCCAGGAGCGCTCCACCGGCCCCATCCTCAACGGTCTGCCCAGCCAGGTCCCCGACACGGACCCCGAGGAGACGCAGGAGTGGCTCGACTCGCTGGACGCCGCGATCAGCGCCGGCGGTCGCCAGCGGGCCCGCTACCTCATGCTCCGCATGCTGGAGCGCGCCAGGGACTCCCAGGTCGGCATCCCCTCGCTGACGACGACGGACTACCTCAACACCATCACCCCCGAGCAGGAGCCGTGGTTCCCGGGCGATGAGGACATGGAGCGCCGCTACCGCGCGTGGATCCGCTGGAACGCCGCGGTCATGGTGCACCGCGCGCAGCACCCGGACATCTCCGTCGGTGGGCACATCTCGACGTATGCCTCCCAGGCCACGCTGACCGAGGTCGGCTTCAACCACTTTTGGCGCGGTCGCGACCACGAGGGCGGCGGCGACCAGATCTTCTTCCAGGGCCACGCCTCCCCCGGCATCTACGCCCGGGCCTTCCTCGAGGGCCGGCTGAGCGAGGCCGACCTCGACGGGTTCCGGCAGGAGAAGAGCAAGGGCCTGCGCGAGGACGTCAAGGCGATCCCGTCCTACCCCCACCCGCGGTCGATGCCGGAGTTCTGGCAGTTCCCCACGGTGTCGATGGGCCTGGGGCCGATGAACGCCATCTACCAGGCGTCCTTCAACAAGTACCTCCACAACCGTGGCATCAAGGACACCAGCCAGCAGCACGTCTGGGCGTTCCTCGGCGACGGCGAGATGGACGAGCCGGAGTCGCGCGGTTTGCTGCAGGTCGCCGCCAACGACGAGCTCGACAACCTCACCTTCGTCGTCAACTGCAACCTCCAGCGGCTCGACGGCCCGGTGCGCGGCAACGGCAAGATCGTCCAGGAGCTGGAGAGCTTCTTCCGCGGTGCCGGGTGGAATGTCGTCAAGGTCCTGTGGGGCCGCGGCTGGGACCAGCTCATCGCCAAGGACACCTCCGGCGCGCTGGTCAACCTCATGAACACCACCCCGGACGGCGACTTCCAGACCTTCCGCGCCAACGACGGCGCCTGGATCCGCGACCACTTCTTCGGGCGCGACCCGCGCACCAAGGAGTTGGTCAAGGACTGGAGCGATGAGGACATCTGGTGGAAGCTCAAGCGCGGCGGCCACGACTACCGCAAGGTGTTCGCGGCCTACCAGGCGGCGATGAACCACACCGGTCAGCCGACCGTCATCCTGGCGCACACCATCAAGGGCTACTCCCTGGGCAAGAGCTTCGCCGGGCGCAACGCGACGCACCAGATGAAGAAGCTCACGCTGGATGACCTCAAGGCCTTCCGCGACGGGCTCCAGATCCCGATCAGCGACGAGCAGCTCGAGGCCGACCCCTACGCCCCGCCCTACTACCACCCGGGTGAGGACGACGCGGCGATCCAGTACCTCAAGGAGCGGCGCCGCATCCTGGGTGGCTACCTTCCCAAGCGCGAGCCCGACCGCTCGCCGCTGCCGCTGCCCGACCTCAAGGTCTACGACGTGGCCAAGAAGGGCTCCGGCAAGCAGATGGTGGCCACCACCATGGCGCTGGTCCGGATCTTCAAGGAGTGGATGCGCGACAAGGAGTTCGGCAAGCACATCGTGCCGATCATCCCGGACGAGGCACGCACCTTCGGCATGGACAGCTTCTTCCCCTCGGCGAAGATCTACAACGTCCACGGCCAGAACTACACCTCCGTCGACGCCGACCTCATGCTGGCCTACAAGGAGTCCGAGCAGGGCCAGATCCTGCACGTGGGCATCAACGAGGCGGGCTCGGTCGCGGCGTTCAGCGCGGCGGGCACGTCCTACGACACCCACCAGGTGCCGATGGTGCCGTTCTACATCTTCTATTCGATGTTCGGGTTCCAGCGGACCGGCGACGGCATCTGGGCGGCCGCCGACCAGCTCGCCAAGGGCTTCATGATCGGGGCCACGGCCGGGCGCACCACGCTCACCGGCGAGGGGCTCCAGCACGCCGACGGCCACTCCCCGCTGCTGGCCTCGACCAATCCGGCGGTCATCGCCTACGACCCGGCGTATGCCTACGAGCTCGCCCACATCCTGCCCCGCGGGCTGGAGCGGATGTACGGCGAGAACCCCGAGGACGTCATCTACTACCTCACCGTCTACAACGAGCCGATGCGCCAGCCGGCGCAGCCGGACGACGTGGACGTCGAGGGCATCCTCGCCGGGGATGCACCGCATCGCCTCCGGTGAGCAGCAGGGTGGCAAGCACGTGCGCCTCATGGCCTCCGGCGTGGGCGTGCCGTGGGCCCTCGAGGCCGCCGAGCTCCTCCAGCAGGACTGGGGCGTGAGCTCGGACGTGTGGTCGGTCACCTCCTGGTCGGAGCTGCGCCGCGAGGCGATGTCCTGCGACACCGACGCCTTCCTCCACCCCGGAGAAGGAGCGGCGCGTGCCCTACGTCACCAGGCGACTTTCCGAGGGCAACGGCCCGATCGTCGCGACCAGCGACTACATGCGCGCCGTCCAGGACCAGATCGCCCCCTGGGTGCCGGAGGACTACTACGCCCTCGGCGCCGACGGCTTCGGCTTCGCCGACACCCGTGCGGCGGCCCGCCGGTTCTTCCACATCGACGGCCCCTCGATGGCCGTCAAGGCGCTGCAGATGCTCGCCGACCGCGGCGAGCTGGACCCGCAGGTGCCGCTGGAGGCGGCGCAGAAGTACCGCCTGCTCGACGTCACCGCCGGCACCTCCGGCACCGCGGGCGGCGACGCCTGAGGCTCACCCCGCCTCGGTGCCCCGCCCGGCGCGAAGCGCCTGCACGACGAGGTCGGGGTGGTCGGTGAAGATCCCGTCCACCCCGGCCGCCAGGTGTGCGTGCACCTCGGCGGCCAGGTCGCCGTGGGCGGCCGGGTCGGCCGCCGCCCCCGCGCCCCCGCCATCACCAGGTATGCCGGGCCGGCGCAGCGCGGGCGGCAGGAAGCGGTTCTCCGCGCGGAACGTCCAGGCGTGCACCACGAGGCCGGCCGCGTGGGCGTCCGCGGCCAGGGAGGTGGGCTCCCCCAGCGTGCCGTCCTCGGCCCACGGCAGCACCATGAGCTTGCTCGGGCCCACCCCGTCGAGCACGCCCGCCAGCGCCCCGAGCCCGTCCGGCGACATGAGCTCGGCATAGGTGACCTGCTCGCCAGCCGCGACGAGGTCGGCGGGCACGTCCCCCGGCGCCGTGGCCAGGAGCACCTGCCGCAGCTCGCAGCCCAGCTCGTCCCGCAGTCGACGCAGCGTGCCCGGCTCGAAGCACTGCACGAACACCGGGGCCTCCCGGCCGGTCAGCCCGGCGGCCTCCAGGTCGGCCAGCATCCGCTCCTCCAGGGGCAGCCCCAGGCCCCGGAAGTGGGTGGGGTGCTTGAGCTCGACGTAGAGGCCGATCTCGCGGTCCAGCTCCTGGCTCAGCGCCGCGCGCAGCGCGATGATCTCGGGGAAGGTCGCCACCGACCAGTCCCCGTCGTGCGCGGTCGAGCGCAGTTGTGGCAGCCGCTCCCGCGCCCGCAGGGTGCGCAGCTCGGCCAGGTCGAGATCCTCGGTGAAGACCCCCTCGACGTCTCGGCCGTCGATCGTGGCGCGGCGCCGCCGCCCCGCCAGCTCCGGGTGGTCTGCGACGTCTGTGGTGCCCCAGATGTCGTTCTCGTGGCGCGTCACGAGCACCCCGTCGCGGGTGGCGACGAGGTCCAGCTCGAGGTAGTCGGCACCCTGCCGGGCGGCGAGCTCGTAGGCGGCGAGGGTGTGCTCCGGCAGGTGGCCGGAGGCGCCACGGTGACCGAGGACGAGGGGGGTCGGGGTCGGCATACCCCGATCCTGTCAGCCCCGAGGGGGCGCGGCGGATTAGGCTCGCGAGCGTGCCCGCCCCGACCCCCGACCCCGGCCTCGCCCGCCACGCCGCCGAGCTGGCGGGCCGGGCCACTGCGCAGATGGAGTCCGAGCACGCGTGGTTCCGGGCGCTGGGGGCGGCCGACCGGTCGTGGGTCCGCCTCGTGGCGCAGGCCGGGATCAGCGCCATGCTCGACTGGTATGCCGCGGGCGCGCGCCCCGGTCCCCCACCCGGTCAGATCTTCGCGGCGGCTCCCCCGAGCCTCGCGGCGACGATCACGCTGCACCAGACCCTCGACCTGACCCGCACCGCCATCGCGACGGTCGAGCGCGCCGTGCCCGAGCTCGTCCCCGGGACCGAGACGCAGGCCCTGCGTGAGGCGGTGCTGCGCTACTCCCGCGACCTGGCGTTCGCCGCCGCCGACGTCTACGCCCGCTCGGCCGACCACCGCGGCGGGTGGGACAGCCGGCTGGAGACCCTCGTCGTGCACGCCGTCGTCCGGGGCGAGGCCAACGACGCCATGGCCTCCCGCGCCGCCGAGCTGGGCTGGGAGGAGGTCACCGATGTCGCCGTCGTGGCCGGGCTGCTGCCCGAGGGCGAGCCCGCGGCGGCGGTGGAGGCGCTGCGGGCCGCCGCTCGGACCCTCGGCCGCTCGGCCCTCGGTGCGGCCCACGACCGACGCCTGGTCTGCGTGCTCGGCGGCTCCAGCGACCCGCTCGAGGACGCCGGGCGGCTCGCCGACTCCTTCGGCGCCGGGCCGGTCGTCGTGGGCCCGCGGGTCCCGCACCTCTTCGCCGCCGGCCGCTCGGCGCGGGCCGCGCTCTCCGGGGTGGATGCCGCCCCGGCGTGGGGGGACGCCCCGCGTCCGGTCTCCGCCGACGAGCTGCTGCCCGAGCGCGCGCTGCTGGGTGAGGGCCCCGCCCGCCGCATCCTCGTCGACCGCGTCTACGCCCCGCTGCACGACCACCCCTCGGCCCTGCTCGCCACGGTGCAGGCCTACCTCGACCACGGGATGGTGCTGGAGGCGACCGCGCGACTGCTCTTCCTGCACCCCAACACGGTGCGCTACCGCCTCCGCCGCGCGAGCGAGGTCGTCGGCCTCGACCCGCACACCCCGCGCGACGCCTGGGTGCTGCAGGTTGCCCTCGCGCTCGGGCGCATGGGCACCGGCCCCCGGCTCTGGCGCGGGATGCGCTGACCTGCCGCCCTTCGTGGCACGGCATACCTCCCGGCGCGACAGGCCGTGTCACGACGCCCTTTTGGAGGATCCCTCCAAAGATCATCGGTGATTGTCGTGCGTCGCGCAGTCGCCGACTGGAGGGTTTCACCGGCACAGTAGGGGGGTGCTCGTCATCGTCGCGCCCGGACAGGGCTCCCAGACCCCCGGCTTCCTCGCTCCCTGGCTCGAGGAGCCGAGCGTGCGGGAACGCCTCGAGGCCATGGCCGCAGCCGCTTCCCTCGACCTCGTCACGCACGGCACCACCTCCGACGCGGAGACCATCAAGGACACCGCCGTCGCGCAGCCGCTCATCGTCAGCGCCGGTCTGGCCATCCTCCCGCTGCTGCTCGAGCACGACGCCGTGCCGCAGCACGTCTCCGCGACGGCCGGTCACTCGGTCGGCGAGATCACTGCCGCCGCCATCGCCGGAGTGCTCGCCGCGGACGACGCCGTGAGCTTCGTCCGGGAGCGGGGTCTGGGCATGGCCGAGGCCGCCGCGCTCACCCCGACGGGGATGTCGGCCGTCGTGGGCGGCGACGCCACCGAGGTCGCCGTCGCCCTGGAGCGGCACGGACTCACGCCGGCCAACATGAACGGCGCTGGCCAGGTCGTGGCCGCCGGGACGCTGGAGCAGCTCTCGGCCCTCGCGGAGGACGCCCCGACCCGCGCGCGGGTCATCCCGCTGCCGGTCGCCGGCGCCTTCCACACCCAGCACATGCAGCCCGCCGTCGACCGGCTCACCCGGCACGCGGAGTCGCTGCGCCCCCAGGACCCGCGCGTGCCGCTGCTGTCCAACGCCGACGGGCAGGTCGTTGCCGACGGCGGCGAGGTGCTGCGCCGGCTCATCGCGCAGGTCGCCGGCCCCGTGCGCTGGGACCTCACCATGGAGGCCTTCGTCGCCATGGGCGTCACCGGCCTCATCGAGATCCCCCCGGCCGGCACGCTCGTGGGTCTGGCCAAGCGGGGCATGCGCGGCGTCGAGACGCTCGCGCTCAAGTCCCCCGACGACCTCGAGGCGGCGGCGCGCATGGTGCGCGAGCACGGGAGCCGCTGAGCCGCGAGCGGCGCAGCATCGACTCCCCGCCTGTCATCCCACCCACCCATCCTCAGGAGGCCCGCCCGTGAGCACGCATCCCGCCCTCTCGGCACCGACCACGCTGCGCCACGCCCGCATCCTGGGCCTGGGTGGCTACCGACCCGAGCGCGTGGTCAGCAACGAGGAGATCTGCCAGTTCATCGACTCCAGCGACGAGTGGATCCAGCAGCGCTCCGGCATCGTGACCCGGCGTTTCGCCCGTGAGGACGAGACCGTCATCGACATGGCCGAGGCCGCCTCCCGGCAGGCGCTGGAGCGTGCCGGGCTGGAGCCGGGGCAGGTCGACGCCATCATCGTGGCCACCGTCACCTACCCCTTCCAGACGCCCGCCGCAGCGCCGGTCCTGGCCCACCGCCTGGGCGTGGAGGACCCGGCCGCCTACGACATCTCGGCCGCGTGCGCCGGCTACTGCTACGGCATCGCCCAGGCGAACGACATGGTCCGCGCGGGCAGCGCCGACACCGTGCTCGTCGTCGGGGTCGAGAAGCTGTCGGACTTCACCGACAAGCACGACCGCGGGTCGGCCTTCATCTTCGGCGACGGCGCCGGCGCCGCGGTCGTCGGCGTCTCCGACCGGCCCGGCATCGGCCCGACGATCTGGGGCAGCCTCGGAGAACGGGCCGACGCCATCACCCAGCGCGAGGCCTGGACCGACCTGCGCCCGGCGATGGAGGACGCCTCCCGCACCACCGCGCTGGAGTGGCCCTCCTTCACCATGCAAGGGCAGACCGTCTTCCGGTGGGCTGTCTTCTCGATGGCTCCCGTCGCCCGACGCGCGGTCGAGGCCGCCGGGATCACCCCCTCCGACCTGGCCGCCTTCGTGCCGCACCAGGCCAACATGCGGATCACCGACGCCATGGTCAAGGCCCTGGACCTGCCCGAGGACGTCGCCGTCGCGCGCGACATCGCCGAGACCGGCAACACCTCGGCCGCGTCGGTCCCGCTCGCGATGAGCCGGATGCTCGACGAGGGTGAGGTGGGCAGCGGCGGTCTCGCGCTGCAGATCGGCTTCGGCGCCGGGCTGGTGTATGCCGCCCAGGTCGTCGAGATGCCCTGACTGGGGCACCATGTCTCCCGTGGCCCGGCGGGTTGAGCACGTTCCGGGTCGACCACTGTTGTCCACGCTAGGAGAGAACGCACCATGGCACTGAGCGAGCAGGAGATCCTCGCGGGTCTCGCCGAGATCGTCAACGAGGAGACGGGTCTGGAGGCCGAGGAGGTCCAGATGGACAAGTCCTTCACCGAGGACCTCGACATCGACTCCCTGTCGATGATGACGATCGTCGTCAACGCGGAGGACAAGTTCGGCGTCCGCATCCCCGACGACGAGGTCAAGAACCTCACCCACGTCAAGGACGCGGTGTCCTACATCGCCACCAACCAGGGCTGACCCGCTCCGGCCCGGTGCCCCGCCTCGCGGGACGCACCGGGCCGGGCCAGCCCCGACGGCATACCCTGCTGCCGTCGACCTGATCCCGCACGTCCCTGAACCAGGAGGCCGCCACCCATGACCGAGACCACCCAGACCTCCCGCCGCGTCGTCGTCACCGGCCTGGGGGCGACCACCCCCGTCGGCGGCACCGCGCCGGACACGTGGGAGGCGATCATGGCCGGGCGCAGCGGCGTGCGCACCCTCGAGCAGGACTGGGTCGCCGAGCATGAGCTGCCGGTGACCTTCGCCGCCTCCCTCCACACCGACCCCCTCGAGGTGCTCAAGAAGGTCGAGGTGCGGCGCAACGACCCCTCCGGCCAGTACGCCCTCATCGCCGCCCGCGAGGCCTGGGCCGACGCGGGGGCTCCCGAGGTCGAGCCGGAGCGCCTCGGCGTCGCCATCGGCTCGGGCATCGGTGGCGTCCACACGTTGCTCAGCCAGTGGGACACCCTCAAAGAGAAGGGCCCCCGCCGGGTCTTCCCCCTCACCGTGCCGATGCTCATGCCCAACGGGCCGGCGGCCGCGGTCTCCCTCGACCTCACGGCCCGGGCCGGCGCCCACTGCCCGGTCAGCGCCTGCGCGTCAGGCGCGGAGGGTATGGGGCTGGCGCTCAACATGATCCGCACCGGGCGTGCCGACATGATGGTCGCCGGGGGCACCGAGGCCGCCATCCACCCCGTCTGCATCGCCGCCTTCGCCGCGATGACCGCCCTCTCGGACCGCAACGACGACCCGCAAGGCGCCTCCCGGCCCTACGACGTCGCCCGCGACGGCTTCGTCATGGGCGAGGGCGCCGGCGTCATGGTGCTCGAGGCGGAGGAGCACGCCCTGGCCCGCGGCGCCCGGATCTACGCCTACCTCGACGGGGTCGGCATGTCCTCCGACGCCTACCACATCACCGCCGGTGAGCCCGAGGGCGCGGGCGCGGCCCGCGCGATGGAAGAGGCCATCTCCGACGCGGGGCTGACCACCACCGACATCGCCCACATCAACGCCCACGCCACCTCGACCCCGGTCGGTGACGTCGCGGAGACCCGCGCGATCCACCGGGCCTTCGGAGCGCATACCGGCAACATCGCGGTGACCGCCACCAAGTCGATGACCGGCCACCTGCTCGGCGCCGCCGGGGCGCTCGAGGCGCTGCTCACGGTGCTGGCCCTGCACCACCGGCAGGTGCCCGCGACCATCAACCTGCAGGACCAGGACCCGGAGATCGACCTCAACGTCGTCACCGGTGCCCCGCGGGCGCTGCCCGACGGTCAGGTCGCGGCGGTCAACAACGCCTTCGGCTTCGGCGGGGTCAACGTCGCCCTGACCTTCACCTCGGCGTCCTGAGCCCAGCGGTGCCGGGGCGCGTCCTCACCGACGGACCCCGGCACCCGGGTTAGGCTCGCCACCTCATGCACATCCTGCGGGTCGCCAACTTCGTCAGCCCCACCTCCGGCGGCATCAAGACGGCGCTGCGGCACTGGGGTGAGCACTACCAGGAGGCCGGGCACCGGGCCTCGCTCATCATCCCCGGGCCGGGTCCGGAGATCTCCGAGGAGAGCCAGGGACTGGTCTACCGCGTGCAGGCGACGCCGGTGCCGGGCACCGGCTACTCACTCATGTGGAGCCGGGTCGGGATGTCGCGGCTCATGGACGCCATCGCACCGGACGTCATCGAGGTCTCGGACCGCTCGACGACCCGGTGGATGGGGCGCTGGGCGGCCCGCCGACAGGTGGGCTCGGTGATGATCAGCCACGAGAATATGACGGGCATCATGGTGCGGCGCACCCCGGTCCCCGAGCGGCCCTCGCACTGGGCGGCCGACGTCATCAACCGGCGCAGCGCCGTCGACTACGACGCGATCGTCTGCCCGAGCCGGTTCGCCGCGCAGGAGTTCCACCGCAACGGCATCGAGGCCCACGTGGTGCCGCTGGGCGTGGACCTGGAGACCTTCGTGCCCACCCGCGACCTGGCCGACGGCCCGGCCCCTGGTGCCGACGGCGGACCGGTCCGGATCGCGCACTGCAGCCGGCTCTCACCGGAGAAGAACCCGGCGCTGTCCATCGAGACGGTGCGCGAGCTGGTCCGGCGCGGGCACGACGTGCAGCTCACCGTCTTCGGTGCCGGGCCGATGCTGGAGGAGCTCGTCCGGAGGGCGCAGAACCTCCCGGTGACCTTCCACTCCTACGTCACCGACCGGCGTGAGCTCGCCGTCGAGCTCGGCCGCGCGGACGTGGCGATCTCCCCCGGGCCGCTGGAGACCTTCGGGCTGGCGGCGCTGGAGCTCCTGGCGTGCGGCATACCCGTCGTCTGCTGCGACGAGGGAGCGCTGCAGGAGGTCGTCGGGGAGGGCGGTGTGGTCGCGCCCTCGACCCCGACCGCCTTCGCCGACGGCGTAGAGGAGATCCTGGCCCGGCGCTCCGCCCGCGCGCGAGCACGGGCAGCGGCCGAGGCCTTCAACTGGCCGGTGAGCGCCCGACGCATGCTGGACGTGCACGAGGGGGTCGTCGAGCGGGTGCACGGGCGCTGAGGAGCCTCGGGCCCATCGGTCTCACAGGTGACCGCCGGGCCGTGGCCTCAGCCGACCTTGTGCAACCAGGTGGCAGGGGCGCCCTCGCCGGCGTGGCGGTAGACCTCGAGCTCGGTGTCCCAGGCGGCGCCCATGGCGCGGTCCAGCTCGGCGGTCAGCGTCGCGACCGAGCCGGCGGCCGACTCCATGATGTGCCGCAGCCGGTCCTCGTTGACGACGACGTCGCCGTTGGCGGACAGGCGTGCGGTATGCAGCCCGAGACCGGGCGTGTGGGTCCAGCGGACACCGTCGCTCCCGCGGCTGGCTTCCTCGACGACCTCGTAACGCAGGCCGTCCCAGCCGCGCATGGCGCTGGCGATCGTGGCACCCGTGCCGGCCTCGCCGGTCCAGGCGAACTCGGTGCGCATGGTGCCGGGCTCGGCCGGCTGACCGACCCAGTCCAGCGCCACCCGGGTGTCGAGGACGCCCTCGAGGGCCCAGGCGATGTGCGGGCACAGCGCAGTCGGGGTGGAGTGAATGAACACCACCCCGCGAGTCATGACTCGTGGCATGACAGCGGACATCCGAGGCCTCCTGTGTGGTGAGGGACGTCTTCCCCAACGACCTCGACCAACCTGGGAGACCCACGGGTATACCGCGTGCTGGGTCACATTGTGCTCTCTTGTCCCGCAGGGAGCAAGTGCACCAGCAAACGTGTCCCGTCTCCCCCGCCTCTCTGGTCACAACCGGATGGGTGACGCCGCGTCACCCGTTCTGCTAGTTTCACGCCATGCGCGTCGCCGACCTCATCAAGAAGAAGGGCAGCACGGTCACGACCCTGCCTGCCACGGCCACGCTCGCCGAGCTGCTCGAGACGCTCGACGACCAGAAGATCGGCGCCGTCGTCGTCCTCGACGGGGACGACGTCGCCGGCATCGTCTCCGAGCGGGACGTCGTCCACCACCTCCGGGCCGGGGCCGGCAGCGACTCTGCGCTCCGTGAGCTCATGACGACCGCGGTGCAGACCTGCACGATGGAGGACGACCTCACCCACCTCGCCACCACGATGACCCAGGGGCGCTTCCGCCACCTACCCGTCGTGGTGGACGGCAAGCTCCAGGGCATCGTCTCCATCGGTGACGTCGTCAAGGCCCGGCTCGACGCCCTCGAGGCCGAGCGCGACCACCTGGAGTCCTACCTGCGTCAGTGACGCACTCACCCGGTCAGTGCTGCGCGGCCCACCCGCCCTGGGTCCGGTGTCCTGCCGCGCGCTCACTACACTCGGCCGTCGAGGGCCAGTAGCTCAGCCGGTCAGAGCAGCGGACTCATAATCCGTCGGTCGTGGGTTCAAGCCCCACCTGGCCCACTCGTGCACGGGGTACCGGGGTCCCGGTCACCCTGCGCTCCCCGCCTCCCCCGGCCAGTCCCCAAGGTCACAATGCGGTGACAACCGCGGCGAGTTGCTGCTCGGCGACGACATACCCGAATAGGGTGCGCGACATGACCGACACCCGTGAGTCGCCCGGCACCGGGCTGGGCGCACCCCTGGTCGTGCTCAAGGACGTCAACAAGCACTTCGGCGACCTGCACGTCCTCAAGGACATCAACCTCACCGTCCACGAGGGCGAGGTCGTCGTCGTCATCGGACCCTCCGGGTCCGGGAAGTCGACCTTGTGCCGCACCATCAACCGGCTGGAGTCCTACGAGTCCGGCACCATCACCATCCACGACGACGAGCTGCCCAGCGAGGGCAAGGCGCTCGCCACGCTGCGGGCCGATGTCGGCATGGTCTTCCAGAGCTTCAACCTCTTCAGCCACAAGACGATCCTCGAGAACGTCACCCTGGGCCCCATCAAGGTGCGTAAGAAGAAGGCGGCCGAGGCCAAGGCCAAGGCGATGGAGCTGCTCAAGCGGGTCGGCGTCGACCACCAGGCGGAGAAGTACCCCGCCCAGCTCTCCGGCGGCCAGCAGCAGCGCGTCGCGATCGCCCGCTCTCTGGCGATGGACCCGACCGTCATGCTCTTCGACGAGCCCACCTCGGCGCTCGACCCGGAGATGATCAACGAGGTCCTCGACGTCATGACCAGCCTGGCCAAGAGTGGGATGACGATGATCGTCGTCACCCACGAGATGGGCTTCGCCCGCAAGGCCGCCGACCGGGTGGTGTTCATGTCCGACGGCGCGATCGTCGAGGAGAACACCCCCGAGGAGTTCTTCACCAACCCCCAGTCCGACCGTGCCAAGGACTTCCTCGGCAAGCTTCTGACCCACTGACCAGCAACGACAAAGGAGATCTCATGCGTTCCACCACCTTCAGGATCGCCGCGCTCGCGGCCGCCACCGCCATGACCCTCGCCGCCTGTGGCGGGGACGACGGTGGAGAGGCCGACGCCGGTGCCGGTGGCGAGTCCAGCGACGAGAGCGCCGCCGAGGGCGGCACCGACGGCGAGAGCCTGACCATCGGCATCAAGTTCGACCAGCCCGGCCTGGGCCTCAACGACGGGGGCGAGCCGACCGGTATGGACGTTGACGTCGCCAAGGCGGTCGCCGAGGGACTCGGCTACACCGAGGACCAGATCGAGTGGAAGGAGTCGATCTCCAGCGCCCGTGAGGACCTGCTCGAGTCCGACCAGGTCGACATGATCTTCGCGACCTACTCGATCACCGACGAGCGCAAGGAGCGCGTCCAGTTCGCCGGTCCGTACTTCGTCGCCGGCCAGGACCTCCTCGTGCCGGTCGACAGCGACATCGCCGGCCCGGACTCCATGGGCGACGCCATCCTGTGCTCGGTGACCGGGTCGACCTCGGCCGCCCGTGTCAACGAGGAGTACGGCGTCGCGCTGCAGGAGTACGGCAGCTACTCCGAGTGCATGGAGGCGATGGCCTCCGGCCGTATCGGTGCCCTTACGACCGACGACACCATCCTCGCGGGCTTCGCCGCGCAGGAGCAGTACGCCGGTCAGTTCAAGGTGGTCGGCAACACCTTCTCCGAGGAGAACTACGGTGTCGGCCTCAACCAGGACTCCGACCAGTGCGAGGAGATCAACGAGATCCTCCAGGGCCTGTGGGACGACGGCACCATGGAGCAGATCATCGAGGACAACCTCGGCGCCGCGGACTACACCCCCAACGCCGACCTCAACCCGCCGGCCGAGATCGGTGGCCACTGCGCCTGAGCCGCTCGACCTGTCTCGCTGCGCCGGTGCCCACGGGCCCCGGCGCAGCCTCACCCTGGAGGGAGTAGCCCACCGTGCTTGAGCTGATCGAGCAATTCGACGTCATCGGTGCGTTCTGGCTCAACATCCGGCTCGCGGCCGTGTCCTTCGTGCTGGCCCTGATCCTCGGCACGATCGTGGCGATCCTGCGGCTCGCCCCCGTCCAGGTGCTGAACTGGTTCGGCGCGAGCTACGTCACGCTGCTGCGCAACACACCGCTGACCCTCATCATCCTCTTCGCCAACCTCGGCCTGTGGCTGCAGCTGGGCATCGAGTTCTCCGAGAGCGAGGGCAACCCCAACTTCCTCATCGAGAACAACTTCTGGCTCGCCGTGCTCGGGCTCACGGTCTACCACGCCGCCTTCATCTGCGAGGCCATCCGCTCGGGCGTCAACACCATCCCGGTGGGCCAGAGCGAGGCGGCCCGCTCCATCGGGCTGGGCTTCGGCCAGAGCCTGCGCGAGGTGATCCTGCCCCAGGCCTTCCGTGGCGGCATCACCCCCATCGGCAACGTGCTCATCGCCCTCATCAAGAACACCACCGTGGCCGTGGCCATCGGCAACCGTGAGATCGCCTACCAGATGCGCAACATGATCGAGTTCCGTCCCGATGCCGGCATCCTCATCTTCCTCATCGTCGCTGTCGGCTTCGTCATCCTCACCCTCCCCATCGGGCTCGGCACGAGCTGGCTCTCCGCGAAGCTGGCGGTGAAGCGATGAGCGCGCAGCAGGTCCTCTTCGACATCCCCGGGCCGAGGGCCCGGGCCCGACACCTGATCTACGGCGTCGTCGGCTCGCTGCTCATCCTGGCCCTGCTGGGGCTGGGCGTGAGGCGGATGGCCACCATGGGGCAGTTCGAGGCCGCCAAGTGGACGCCGTTCCTGGAGGGCTCCACCTGGACGTTCTACCTCCTCCCCGGCCTCATCGCGACCTTGCAGGCGGCCGCGGTCGCCGTGGTGCTCTCGATGGTGATCGGGATCGCTCTGGCCATGCTCCGGATGTCCGACATCCGCCCGGTGCGCTGGGCCAGCGGGATCTTCGTCGAGTTCTTCCGGTCCGTGCCGGTGCTCATCATGATGATCTTCACCTGGCAGATGCTCGTGAAGAACCCCACGCTGGTCCGCCTCGTGGACTCCCTCGGGCTGACCGGCGCCAACGCCACCTTCATCGCCGTGGTGTTCGCCCTCGTGCTCTACAACGGCTCGGTCATCTGCGAGATCGTGCGCAACGGTGTGGGTTCGCTGCCCAGCGGACAGCGAGAGGCGGGGCTGTCCATCGGCCTGAACTCCGCACAGGTGCGCCGGTCGATCCTCGTGCCGCAGGCGTTGACCTCGATGCTGCCCGCGCTGGTGAGCCAGATCGTCGTCATCACCAAGGACTCCGCCCTCGGTTACATCATCACCTACCCCGAGCTGCTCAGTAAGACGCGCCAGTTCGGCTCGGCCAACGCCAACACCCTGGTCGCCTACCTCGTCGTCGCCATCATCTTCATCCTCATCAACTACGCGATCACCAAGCTCGCGGAGTGGATCGAGGGCCGCCAGCGGCGCAAGCGGCGTGGCACGCCCCGTGGCGGCGAACCCACCCAGGAGGAGCAGCTGGCCGGGCAGCGCGCCGAAGGCGTGGCCCTCCGGTCGCAGGTCGGATCCGGCAACCCCTAGCGGTCAGTCTGGCCGTCCCGCGCCACGCGCGGTCCACAGCGGCTGAGGTACGCACGTGCGTACCTCAGCCGCTGTGCGCGGGAGTGTCGACGGCACGGGTCACCGTCGGGACGGTCCGCGGCACGAAAGATCCCCCGCAGCCGTGGCCCCGGGGGTTCTTCGCGTCGTGCCGACGCTTGTCGTGCTCCCCCGACTGGACTCGAACCAGTAACACGCACACCCGAGGTCACTGGCCCTGACCTGCGTATATACGGTCTGACCAGCTATGGGACTTCCCTCGGTCTGGTTGACACTCGGGGTTTGGGTTAGTCAGGCCGCTCGTGCGGTCGTGTAGATCATCTCAAACTCGACGGGCGTGAGCTTGCCGAGGCCGCGTTGTCGACGGCGACGGTTGTACTTGGTCTCGATCCAGGTGACGATCGCCAGACGGAGGTTCTCGCGCTTATCCCATCGGCGGTGTCGAGGACGTTCTTCTGCAGCAGGCTGAAGAAGCTCTCCATGCTGGCGTTGTCCCCGGCCCCGTAGGAGCGGCCCATGGAGCCGACCAGAGCGTTGTTGGCGAGCAGTCGCTGGGTGCGCTTGGCTCGAAATCGGCCGCCTCTGTCCGAGTGACAGATCGTCGCGACTGGGCTGCGCAGTCCGATCGCGTTGTGCATCGCCGCCCGCGCGAGGCTGCCTTCCATCCGTATGTCGATGGAGTAGCCGACGATCTTGTTGGAGAACACGTCCTTGATCGCGCAGATGTCGAGCTTGCCCTCCTTGGTGGGATGTTCGGAGATGTCCCAGAGCCACACCTTGTTCGGCGCGTCGGCCTTGAACTCGTGCCGGATCACTCCGTGCTCGTCGACGACGGCGAGGAGGTCGTCGTGCGGCGGTGGTCCGGCAGTGCCGGCCTTGGAGCGCTTCTTGTGGTGGCTGGCGGTGATCCCCGCGATGCGGCACAGCCGCAGGACACGGTTCTCCCCGACGGTGATGCCGTACTCGGTGTCCAGCTCGTCGGTGAGGAACCGGTAGCCCAAGGTCGCGTCGTCGCCACGTGCCTCGTAGAGGACGTCGATGAGGTGGGCGTCGTCCCAGTCCCGCTGGGACACGGGCTCTTGGAGCCACTTGTAGTAGCCCTGGGTGGACAGCTTGAGGACCCTGCACGCCACCGCGACCGGCACCCTGATCTGGGCACCGGCCGCGGCCATCTCACGGACGAGCGGGAAGACTATTTTCCCGGCAAGTTCGCCTGAGACAGGTACGCAGCAGCCCTGCGCAGGACCTCGTTCTCCTGCTCAAGCAGCCGGATCCGCTTCTTCGCCTCACGCAACTCGACACGATCAGCCTCGCTCAGACCAGGACGGTGACCGTCCTCGATGTCGGCCTTCTGCATCCAGTTCGTCAACGAGCCTTCGGAGATGCCGAAGTCCTTCGCGACCTGTGACAGCGGTGCGTGGCCCTTGCGGGCCACGGCCACGACGTCATCGCGGAACTCTTTGGGATAGGGCTTTGCCACGGGCACATCCTTCCAGCAAGGACAGATCCTCACAGGTCAGGTGTCAACCAAACTCGGGGCAGTCCCACCCTCCGGGAGTTCGTCGAGGATCACGCATCTGTCTGGAGGGGATGAGATGCGGCACCGCGGCTACCTGGCCGGTCCTCGGTCGCGCCTGAGCAGAACCCATCCTCGCTCGGATCTCTCAGCTCGCTCTGGCTCGTAGGCGCTGTCCGCCCTCGTCGATCACCATCACTCCCGGCGCGTAGCGTGCGGTGGCGACGTTCGGATGCTGCCGGTAGAGGTGCGGACCGCCTGGAATCTGGACCACCGAGCCACCGACAGCGGTGGCCGCGTCCACCAACGACGGCACCGGAAACTGGCCTTCGGGGTGAGAGGAGAGCGACGCCGACGACGTCTCGGGGTGGGTCCATGTATCTCGCAGCGTCGCCCAGTCGCGCGCTCGGACAGCGAAGCACTCAGCCCACGGTTCGTCAGGGCCCGAGGTCGGTCCGGGGTCCTCCCGTATCCGTCCATCCGCAACGATGTCTCCCAGCCCGCCGGACACCGGGTGCAGGATGCCGTCGGGAGCGTGCAGCTGTACGGACGAGCCGGCGTGCCACACCACTGGTCCCGGCGAGGGTGCGTTCATCGCGTGCTCTGCAAACGTCCTCAACAAGCGGTGTCCAGGCAGGCATCGCACGTCGAGGTGCACGATGACCTCGGCACCAGCGTCGATGGCCGCATCGATGGCGCGCGTGACCGTTGACACGAACGCGACCCGTGGTGTCCGTCGACTCTCATGCCCCTGAATGATGATCGTCTCCCATCGGTCTGATCGGATCGGGAGCTTGTTCCGGTTGAGTTCGCGGTCGCTCACCGCGACAGGCGCATGGATGTCCGGGCGCCAAACGTTGACCGATAGTCCCTCGACCTGTCCCAAGAGAGCCCCGTGCTCACCGTTAACCACGGTACTGACCGCGAGCCGAGGGCGGTCCCCTCGGCTCACCCGAGGTAGAGCATCCCAGACCACCCAGACCCACCTCTGCTCTCGCTTGATCATCCATTGGATCGCCACTCGTGATTACACCGTAAGCATGAGAGCGTATGTCGGCGCTCGCAGTGGCACAAATGTGCTCGCGACTGCTCCCCCACCCTGCGTTGAGGCCGCGAACCGTGCCCTACGGCGAGGAGCCGGCGAAGGGCCAAGGGCCCCTGCAGATCGAAACGAAGGTCGTGGTCGACACACCGGGCGCGCCACCGGGACAGGGGCTAGCGTGAGTGCCGTGAGCCTCATCCCCGCGGACCTCCGGACCCTCGCCGTCGTGCAGGCCGGTGGTCAGGGCAGCCGGATGGACGTCCTGACCCGGGAGCGGGCCAAACCCGCCCTCCCCTTCGCCGCGAGCCACGCGCTCGTGGACTTCCCGCTCTCGGTCCTGGCGGCTGCCGGGGTGAGCGACGTCTGGGTCTCCGTACAGTTCCAGTCCAGCTCCCTCGACGGCTACCTCGCGGGCGGCCGCCCGTGGGACCTCGACCGGACCCGCGGCGGATTCCGCCGTCTCACCCCCGAGGAGGGGTCGGGGACGGCCCACGAGGACGGCTTCAGCCACGGCAACGCCGACGGTCTCTTCCGGATGCGCGAGGCGATCAGGATCGCCGACCCGCACGTGCTGATCGTCATGTCGGCCGACCACATCTTCAACCTCGACCTCCGCCCGGTCGTCGCCGCCCACCTCGACCGCGAGGCGGAGTGCACGGTCGTCACCGCCGAGATCGGGGTGCAGGAGGCGGTGCACAAGGTGGTGGTCGAGCACGACGACGCGGGACTGGTGAGCGCGGTGCGCGCCAAGCCGTCCTCCACGGAGTCGGGCACCGTCGCCACCGAGATCTTCCTCTACCACCCGCCGACCCTGCTGGCCCAGCTCGAGCAGCTGCGCGCCGGGCTCCAGGCCACCGCGGACGACGATGACGACACCGGCCTCGGCGACTTCGGCGACCACCTCCTGCCCTCGCTGGTCCGCCGCGGGCGGGTCCACGCCACCCCGATGAGCGGCTACTGGAAGGACGTCGGGCGACCCCAGGCCTACCTCCAGGCCCACCGCGACCTGCTCACGGGCAAGGTCGACGTCTTCGACCACCCGACGCGGCCCATCCTCGGCCAGACCCTCCCCGGCCCGCCCGGCTGGGTCGGTGAGGGCGGCGAGCTCGTCGAGGCGATGATCGGGCCGGGCTCGCGCGTGCGCGGTCGGGTGGTCCGATCCGTGCTCGGGCGAGGTGTGACGGTGCAGCCCGGCGCGGTCGTCGAGGACAGCGTGCTGCTCGACGACGTCGTCGTCGAGACCGGCGCCCGGGTGCGGACGAGCATCCTCGACCGCGGCGTCCACGTCGGCCGCGAGGCCACCGTCGGTGCCGCGCCCGCGGGCACCCGGCTCACCGACGAGGCCATCACCCTCGTCGGCCAGGACAGCCGCGTGCGCCGCGGCACCAGCATCGCCCAAGGCGCCCGACTGGAGCCCGGCAGCACCACCTGACGCCCCAGAACGTTCGGGCGCACCCCGGTGAACATGTCTAAATTGTGTGGAGAGGGGCACCCGGTCTGCGCCTCGCTCGCTCACGATCCGCGCCGCGGGCGTGAACCGGTGGGGCAGGGTCCATGTTGTGAGACAGGAGGTGACACCTCAGCGAAGGGTGGTGGTGGGTGGCCCTTCGTCAGGCGGCCTCGGGTCCGGTTCTCCTGCATCCAGATGACCGTCACGGCTTCTCAGATCTCTTCGTCCACGTCTACTGCTGCTGGGGTCGCAGCTCGATCATGGCGCCATCGCTTACAGCGGCATAGGCAGTGCGCGTTGCACCGGAAATGCGCCGCGCCGGGGTCGTTTCTGCCGATTCCACGGTCAGGGATCAGAAGACTGGCTTACCACCGGTCACGCCCAGTACCGTGCCGGAGACGTAGCTGGCTTCGTCCGAGGCCAGGAAGACGTACGCCGCAGCGACCTCGACGGGGTTCCCGGCCCTGCCCAGGGGGGTGTCGGAGCCGAATCCCTCGACCATTTCGGATGACATGGTCGAGGGGATGAGTGGTGTCCAAATCGGGCCGGGTGCGACGGCATTGACCCGGGTGCCCCGGGGGCCGAGTTCGGCTGCAAGGTTGACAACCAAGTTGTTGAGGGCGGCCTTGGTCGCGGCGTAGTCGAGCAGGTGGTCGGACGGAGAGTAGGCCTGCACCGAAGTGGTGATGATGATCGAACCGCCGTCCGCGAGTTCCTTGGCCAACTCGTGGACCAGCCAGAACGGTGAGAACACGTTGGTGGCAAAAGTCCGCTCAATCTGTTCGGGTGGGAACTCCTCAAGCGTGTCGTGGGTCATCTGGTAGGCCGCGTTGGCCACCAGCACCTCCAGCCCGCCCAGAGCCTCGACGGCGTCGGTCGCGAGTCTCTTGTTGGCTTCGTAGGTGCGCAGATCACCAGGGAAGAGATGGGCGGTGCCCCCGGCCTTCTCGACGAGCACCTTGGTCCGGGCGGCGTCCTCGACCTCCTCAGGCAGGTGAGCGATCGCGAGCGTCGCGCCTTCCTTCGCGAAGGCCAGCGCGACGGCGCGGCCGATGCCGGAGTCGCCTCCGGTGAGCAGCACGCGCTTGCCGGGCAATCGGTCGCGCCCGATCCAGGAGTCCTCGCCGTGGTCGGGTACGGGCTTCAGGTCGGCAACGGTCCCTGGCCACTGTTGTTCCTGGCCCGGGATGTCGGCCAGCTCGGGTGTGGTCATGGTGTCTCCTTCGAAAGGGGTATGAGGTAGGTCGGCGGTTTCGCGGGTGGCCGACTCAGACGTCACGCTCCCAGCGACGCAGGCTGGCCAGAGCCGCTACGAAGGCCTCGGGCTCGACCGAGCCGAGGTCGTGACACGCCTGGTCGAGCTTCCCGGCGACGCCGGCGACCGACAGCAGCGGCTGCGCGCCCTCGACATACCCGATGTGCTTGTAGTGCGAGAACGCGTCGGACACGAAGTCCTTGACTGCTGGGTGGCGCGACAGCTCGGTCGCGCACTCGCCCGCGGCGAGCAGTGCCACCGCGTCGAACAGGACTGAGGGGGCGCCGTCGATCTTGTGGTCGACGGGGGTCCTGGAACGCTTGCCCTTCAGCCGCACGCCTCCGACCCGCAGTCCGATCGTCTCGACAGTGCCGCCGACTCCTTCGACCGCACCGGTGACGGCCCCGAGCAAGTCGGGGTCGGTGTCGTCGGAGACGAGCACGCCGAGCTTGCGGCCGGCGAACGACTTCGGGGCGCGAGACGTCATCGAGAGCGCAGGCGAGGGCGGTAGGTCATGCCGCGGGGGCACAGCCGGTTCGGTGGCCTCGGGCAGGTCGATCCCGAGCCCGTCGGCGACAGCCGCAGCCAGGTCCTCGTCGGCGTTGCGCAGGTTGGCGACCATCCTCTCGCGGATGGCCGGGATCTCGACCTTGGAGAGCTCGAAGACGTAGGCCATCCGGATGTGCTCCTGCTCGGGAGTGCTCTGGGAGCGGTAGAACAGTCCCGCCTGGCTGTAGTGGTCGGCGAACGACTCGGCGCGGATGCGGCGGGTGTCACCCGCTTCCGGAGGCTCCACTGTCCGGAAGCCGGCCTGCCGGTCGGCCCGGGGCCCACCGGCGGCGCCGGTGAAGGAGTTGGGCTCGTAGTTGGCCCGCCCCGCCTGCCGACCCATCTGCATGTGACCGTCACGCTGGAAATGCATGACCGGGCAGCGCGGGGCGTTGACCGGAAGCTCGCTGAAGTTGGTCGAGCCCAGGCGCTTGAGCTGGGTGTCGAGGTAGGAGAAGCTGCGGCCCTGCAGCAGCGGGTCGTTGGAGAAGTCGATGCCGGGCACGATGTTCTGCGTCATGAAGGCGACCTGCTCGGTCTCGGCGAAGACGTTATCGACGACCCGGTTCAGTTGCATGGTGCCGATGAAGCGCAGCGGCACTTGCTCCTCAGGGATGATCTTGGTCGGGTCGAGGACGTCGAACTCGAAGGAGTCGGCGAACTCGTCGTCGAAGACCTGCACCGCTAGATCCCATTCGGGGTAGTCGCCGGATTGAATCGCGTTCCACAGGTCACGGCGGTGGTAGTCGGGGTCGGAACCGTTGATCTTGACGGCCTCGTTCCAGACCACCGATTGCAGGCCCTGCTTGGGTATCCAGTGGAACTTGACGAAGGCGCTCGCCCCTTCGGCGTCGACGAAGCGGTAGGTGTGCACGCCGAAGCCCTGCATGAAACGGAAGGACCTCGGGATCGCCCGGTCGGACATGAGCCACATGAGCATGTGGGTCGACTCCGGCATGAGGGAGACGAAGTCCCAGAAGGTGTCGTGGGCGGATGCCGCCTGCGGCCAACCGCGGTCCTGCTCCTCCTTGACGGCATGGACGAGGTCGGGAAACTTCATCGCGTCCTGGATAAAGAAGACCGGCATGTTGTTGCCGACCAGGTCCCAGTTGCCCTCGTCGGTGTAGAACTTCACCGCAAAGCCGCGCACGTCTCTGGGGACGTCGAAGGAGCCAAGATTCCCCGCGACGGTGGAGAACCGGACGAAGAGCGGCGTCTCCTTGCCCTTGCTGAAGACCGAGGCACGGGTCAGGTCGGAGATGTCCTCGGTGGCGGTGAACGTCCCATGCGCGCCATAGCCGCGGGCATGGACGACGCGCTCGGGGATGCGCTCATGGTCGAAGTGGAAGAGCTTGTCACGCAGGACGTGGTCCTCGAGCAGAACTGGCCCACGCTCGCCGACCTTGAGGGAGTTCTGGTCATCGGAGAGCGGGTGGCCCTGGGAGTCGGTCATGACGGGTCTGCCGTCTCCCGGCAACTGGTGAAGTTCGCCCGCTGCCCCCGGTTCTGTGCGGTCGGTGTGGACCGGGTTGTCCGCCGCGGCACCGGCGTTGGTGGGGGTCGGCGGCCGCGGAGGTGCCGGGGCCTGGGGGTATCCCGGCAGGTGCGGACCACCTCTCTCGCGGGCAGGGCGCTCCTGGTCGGTCGGCGTCGCGGGCAACTTCTTGGTGGCCATCGTCTCTCCACAAGGTTGGTTCGGGATCCGTCGGAGGAGCCGCCGGAACTTCCACGCTAGGACCTGCTCGGGCGCACGTCGCGGCGAGCAGCCCGCCCACCCCATGGAGCGACCTGCCCGACGCCCCGCGCATACGACACGAGGCCAGGTGCGTCCTGGCTGGGTTGCGAGGCGGGGGGTCCCGGTCTACGTTTACGACGTAATCTCGGGTCGCGTTGGGCGCCCGTTTCAGAGCGAGAGGTGTCAGTCATGACGAGTCAGGATCAGATCCAGTCCCTACAGAACGAGGGCGTGGTGGTGGACCAGAATGGCGAGAAGGTCGGCAAGGTCGGTCAGGTGTACCTCGACGACACCAGCGGGGAACCCACGTGGGTGACGGTCAAGACTGGGCTCTTCGGAACGTCGGAGTCCTTCGTCCCGTTGCATGGCGCGTCGGTGCAGGATGGGCAGGTGCGGGTGCCGTACAACGCGGACATGGTTAAGAACGCCCCCCGGGTCGAGGCCGATGGCAGCATCACTCCCGAGGAAGAGCGTGAGCTGTTCGCGTACTACGACGTCAACGGCCTCGCTGCCCAGGCCCCAGGACGCGACGCTGATGAGGACGCGCGCGGCAGGGAGACCAACGGGCAGATTCGTGAGGGCCGCGAGGGTGGGGACCGTCCGAGCCAGGAGGGTGCCGACATGATCCGTTCCGAGGAGCAGGTGCAGGTCGGCACGGAGCGGGTCGCGACGGGCAAGGCCCGCTTGCGCAAGTACGTGGTCACCGAGAACGTGACCACCACGGTGCCGGTGCAGCGTGAAGAGGTGCGCATCGAGCGAGAGCCGGTCACCGAGGGTGACCAGGCCTCGATGGGTGAGGGTGAGCTGGGTGAGGACGAGCAGGAGATCACGCTGAGCGAGGACCGGGTCGTGGTGGACAAGGAGACCGTGCCGGTGGAGAAGGTACGGCTGGACACCGAAACCGTGACCGAGGACCGTCAGGTCACGGAGGAGGTCCGCAAGGAGCAGATCGACACTGACCTGCCGCAGGACGGGCCGGGCCAGGATCACCGCGACGGTCGGTGAGAACCTCAGCACCATGACAAGGGCTGCCCCCGCCATCGCTGGTGGGGGCAGCCCTTGTGGTTCATACCCCCGGCTGTGGGGGTCGAGCGGTGGTGGGTCAGGGCGCCTCGCCGGGGTCGGTGGTGTCCCCGGAGCTGCGACGCAGGGCCCGACCCTTCTCCTGGTCGGCCTGTTCTTTCTCCGCGCCCGCGACGATCTTCGTATCATCACGCGGGGGCAGCTTGATGTCCTCCTCCGCCTCGATGCCGGCGATGAGCTGGCGAGACCGCTCCAGCTCGGCGTCGACCTCGGCGCCCAGGAGCAGCGCGAGGTTGGTGATCCACAGGTAGAGCAGGAAGATGATCACGCCGGCGAAGGACCCGTAGGTCGCGCCGTAGCTGGAGAAGTTGGCGATGTAGAAGCCGAAGGCCACCGAGATGAGGACCCAGACGAGGATCGCGAAGGCCGCACCGATGCTCAGCCACCGGAACTTCGGCTGCTTCACGTTGGGCGTGGTGTAGTACAGCATCGCCACAATGAGCATGACCAGCACGAGAACGACCGGCCACTTGGCGATGCGCCATACGGTGACCACGGTGGATCCCAGACCGACGGCCTCGCCGACCGCCGTCGCGACCGGACCGGACAGGACCAGCATGAGCGCCACCAGCACCACCATGACGACCATGACCAGGGTGATGAGCAGCATGACCGGGCGCAGCTTCCAGACCGGTCGCCCCTCCTCGATCTCGTAGACCGTGTTCATCGCGCGGCTGAAGGCAGTGACATAGCCGGAGGCCGACCACAGCGCGGTCGCCAGACCGATGACCAGCGCCAGCCCGGCACCCGGAGAGGTGGCCAGCGACTGCACCACAGGCTCCAAGGTCGAGGCGCCGGACTCACCCAGCACGCCACTGAGCAGCGGCATCACCGTGTTGACGACCTGCTGGCTCTGCCCGACCAGCCCCAGCAGCGAGAAGATCGCGATGAGCGCCGGGAAGATGGCCAGCACCGCGTAGTAGGTCAGCGCCGCGGCGAGGTCAGTGCACTGGTCGTCCAGGAACTCCCGGATCGCCTTCCCGGCGGTGTATCTCCACGCCGGCCCCGTCATCTCGGCGGGCGAGTCCGGCTTGTCCTCGCGTTCCGGGTCCGGAGCATCAGCCTGCGTCGCCGCGCGGTCGGCGGTCCGGCTCATCGACGGGCCCACCGGACGACACCGATGATCAGCACCACCGCAGCGACGGCACCCGAAACTGGTGCCAGCACGCTCAGCACGTCTCGGTGGTCATCGCTCTGCAACCGGGCCCTGGCCTCGTGCAGCCCGGTGCTGGCTCGTGTCTTGACCGACTCGACCTTGAGCTGGGCCTGCTTCTTCACGTCCAGCCGCTCGGTCAACTCATCAACGGTGTTACCCAGCTCCTGCCGATGTCTGGCGATGTCGGCCTCGATCTGCTCGGGGCCCTGACTGGTGTCGTCCTGCTCGGCTTGGGTGCCATGACTGTCGTTCGGTGGGGTGCTCATGACTGGGCTGCCTCCTTGACCTCGGCGAGATCCTGCTTCACGTTGTCCATCGTGCGCTCGGGCTTGGCCGGGGTGGCCTCATCGACCCGCTTCTTGCCCAGCAGCGACACCACTGCCGCAGCGACGAACAGCAGTAGTGTCACGATCCCCGCCGCCGCCCACCCTGGCAGCACCAGAGCGAGGGCGAGGATCGCCGTGGTGATGAGGCTGGCGATGCCGAAGAACGCGAGCAGGCCACCGGCACCGAACATGCCGATCCCCACGCCTGCGGTCTTCGCCTTCACACTCAGCTCGGCCTGCGCCAGGCGCATCTCGTCCCGGATCAGCGTGCTCGTCTGCTCGCTCATCCGGGCGATCAGCTCGCCCGTGCTCGCGTGCTCGGCGTCGGGCCTGAACCGCTCAGCCACGAACGTCCTCCGGGTCCTCGCCCGCGAGGCCGCGGTCCGGGCTGGCGGCCCACGGGTCGGTTCCGTCCGCGCCTGCACCGCTCTTGCCTTTCGACAACCGGCCCTTGGCCTGCTCCTGCACCTGGCCCGCTCGCTCCTGCACCTTGCCGGCCTGCTCCTGCACCTTGGGGTTGGACCACAGCTCCTGCGCCTTGGCGCGCAGCTGGTCATAGCGCTCCCGACCGGCCTTGGCGCCCAGGACGTACCCGGCCCCGAACGCGGCAGCCATCATGATCTTGCTCATCGCGGCTCACTCCTTCTTGTGTCAACGGATGCGTAGGCTCCCAGCACCTGTCCGGCGGGCCTCAACGAGGAGTACCAGCCGGGGCGTTGCTGAGATGCCTGCGCGCGATTACAGTGTAAACGTACGGTCCCCGACCCTAAGTGTGCAAGCTACTGGGCCAGCCCCTCGATGCCCTCGGTCGAGAGTCCGTGCCCCAGACCGACCCACACGGAGAGAACACAGGTGAGCAGCATGAGCGACAAGATCTGGAGCCTGGCGACGACCGGAGCCGCGATCGGCGGCGGTGTGATCGCCAAGAATGTGACCGAGGGCTTGTGGAAGTTCGTCACCGGTAGTAGTTCCCCCAGCAACCCTGAGGACCCTGAGGTCAACTGGGGCGAGGCCGTCGCCTTCGCGGTCGTCTCCGGAGCGATCGTGCAACTGGTGAGGGTCATCATCAACCGCAAGTCCACCCAGGTCTACACCAAGCGCAAGGGACACCTGCCCGCATCGGTGGCCAGCTGATCCGTCCGGCCGAGACCGGCGCCGGTCCAGGTGCAACGCGTTATGAGAGGCTGGGGGCATGGGAAGCCCGTCATGAATCCCCCCAGTGACAGCCCTCCGCGACGTCGTCTGGACCGCGAACGCATCGTAGAAGCGGCCCTCTCCAGCATCGAGGCCGATGGCGTGGAGCAGATGACCATGCGCAGTCTGGGCCGTGACCTCGGCGTGGAGGCGATGGCGCTGTACCGGTACGTCTCTGGCCGTGAAGACCTCCTGGAAGCTGTGGTGTCCCACCTCCTGGACGGACTCCTCCAGCGTGTGGAAGCAGCCGAGACCAGCAGCTGGCAGCAGTACCTGCAGCACGTGGCCCACGAAGTGCGAAGTGTCGCCATGGAGAACCCAGCCGCGTTCCCGCTCATCGTGTCCCGCCACCCTGCAACACCGTGGCTGCGGCCACCACTGCGTGACATCCAGATCGTCGAGCACCTCTTGGCCACGCTCGCCGCTCAAGGGTTCACCGACGACCAAGCCGTCGACACCTACAAAGCCTTCACCAGCTTTCTCGTCGGGTCATTGCTGCTCGAGGTCTCCACCCGCGTGGAGAACGTCAGCGCCGTCGAAGAACCGATGAACGAAGGAAGCGCCCAGATCCCCGAACAGGACACACCCGAATCGAACCTGGCTGAGACCGCCCCCCACGTACAACGCATGCGGGCACACCTCAGCCAAGACCACAGCGACGCCGAGTTCGAGATCGGTCTGGAAACCCTGCTCAACCGGATCGAAAGTACAGTCTCCCACTAGCAAGCTTGCCTACTCGCGCAAGAATTCATGAGACCTCTGAAGTGGGAGTCCAGCCCTGCGCGGTGAGCGCGAGGCAGTGCACGCGCTGCATAGTCAGGGCAGAGTTCAGGGAGGCGTGGTCGGAAACCGAACCCGTCTCCTTGAAGCAGAGAGATGCGCTCACTACAGCCCGATTCGTTATGACGGTGCTTCGATGGACTTTCCGAAGCACCAGCAAGCGGTACCTGCGGGCGGAGTGATCAGACCTCGGTACTTCTGAGTCGAATCGTTGCGTAGGCGAACTCAACGAGGTACGTGTTGAGGTTCTTGACAGCTTCCTCGGCGGACTCAACGTCCTTCCTGAGGATCGCGGTCAAGATTGCACGGTGCAGACGGGCGCCGGCGTGGATCTCAACTTCTATGTCTTGGACGTGGGCGAACCAGAAGCGCCTGGAGAGCCCTTGCAAGGGTGCGATCGCATCCGCCAGGTAGTCGTTGTGAGCCGCGCGCACTATCAGGCCGTGGGTGTCCCGCACGGTCCCGGCGTACTCGTCCATGGTGAAGTTGTTGCGGTCGAGCTTGGAGGCCATCTGCTCCATGGGGCGGCGATCCGATTCGGTTGCGCGTTCGCAGGCGAGGCGCACCGCCAGCTCTTCCAGGCTGAGCCGTAGCTCGAGCAGACGAAGTTGTTCCTCGACCGACGTGGCCGGGATTAGCACACCCCGGTTGGGGTAGATGTGGACCATGCGGTGCCGTGCCAGCCGCTGCAGAGCCTCTCGGATAGGGGTGCGGCCCAGGCCGGTGAGCTCGGTGAGCTGCGCCTCGGACACGAGGGAGCCGGGCTCAAGTCGCTGGAAGACGATCAGCTCTTCCAGGGCACTGTAGGCCTCTTCTGCTTTGGCGCCGCTGCCCATCTGACTCCTCTCGCCTCGTGCCGCAGTGTAGGACGGCAGGACATCGAATCTGCAACGACCTCTTACCAAGCAGCCAATATGTTGGTTGTATACCGGTCATCCTACGGGGCGATGCCCCGTCCACAACCGGCTGGAGAGACGATGAAGTACGACCCCACCCGCGAGAAGAGCCCCCTGCCCTACTCCCCGTTCAAGAGCTGCACGGTCCCGCGTCCGATCGGCTGGCTCTCGACGATCAGCAGCGACGGCGCCGAGAACCTCGCGCCCTACAGCCAGTGGCAGAACCTCACGTTCGACCCCCCAATGGTGATGTTCTCAGCGAACCAGTACCCCGACGGCCGCCGCAAGGACACTGTTGTCAACGCCGAGGAGACCGGCTGGTTCGTCTGGAACATGGCCACGTGGGACCTGCGGGAGGCGGTGAACATCAGCGCGATGGCACTGCCGGCCGGTGAGAGTGAGTTCGAGCGCGCCGGGGTCCGGCGGGCCAACGCCGACCTGGCCCCCGCACCGATGGTCGCCGACAGCCCCTGCCACTTCGAGGTCCGCTACCTCTCCACGCACCGCCTTCCGGGCAACTCACCTGTCGGTTCCATCGACATCGTCTTCGGTCGGGTCGAGCGCATCCACGTCAAGGACGAGGTCGTCACACCTGAGGGCAAGCTCGACATCCCGCGCATCAGGCCGCTGGCGCGACTGGGCTACTAACACTACACGACCGTGACCGAAACTTTCGAGATGCGCGTCCCCGGAGCCGACGAGGCCGCCGGCATGGGCCTCGAGGGCGCCCCGGCCTGAACGTCCCCACACACCGAACAGGAACTGACATGACCACCAATCCCGACAGCGCCGTCGGTACCGGCACCACCCTGGTCGACACCCAGGGGCACCGGGCCCGCGACCTCATCGCCGTCAACGCCGGCAACACCCTCGAGTGGTACGACTGGACGATCTACACCATCTTCGCCCCCTACTTCGCCAGCCAGTTCTTCCGCTCTGACGACTCCGTATCCGCACTACTCGCGACTCTCGCGGTCTTCGCGGTCGGATTCATCACCCGCCCCCTGGGTGGATGGCTCTTCGGCAGGTACGCCGACCGGCGCGGCCGCAAGACCGCACTCACCCTGGCCATGGCCATCGTAGCCATCGGCAGCCTGGTGATCGCCGTAGCACCGACCTACGGCGCAGTCGGCGTGCTGGCCTCGGTCATCCTGCTCCTCGCCCGCCTCGTACAAGGCCTCGCGCACGGAGGCGAGATGGGCACGGCCGTCACCTACCTCGTCGAACGCGCCCCGGCAGGCCGACGCGCACTGTGGGGCAGCTCCTCATGGGTCAGCGTGATCCTCGGCACCATCCTGGCCACCCTCACCGGCCTGGCAGTGACGAGCCTGCTCACCGAGGCACAGATCGAGTCCTGGGGATGGCGATTCGCGTTCGGCCTCGGCGGCATCCTCGGTCTCTACGCCCTGTGGCTGCGCCGCCAGATCCAGGAGACCGCCAAGGTCGAGACGGACGCTGCCCCCGCAGCCGGTCCCCGCAAGCCGCTCTCGGAGCGGCTCCGCCCGCACCTGTCCGGTGTAGCCATCGTGATGGGCCTGTCCGCAGGCGGATCCATCATGTTCTACACCTGGCTGATCTTCGCTCCGACCTACGCCCAGGTTGCCCGCGGTCAGGACCCCGACAGTGCCCTGGCCGCCGCCCTCCTGGCTCAGGTCGTCTTCCTCGTTGCGCTACCACTCATGGGCCTGCTGGGCGACCGAGTGGGCCGCCGGCCCATGATCATCGCCTTCGGAGTCGGGTTCCTGGCCCTGTCGTTCCCGCTCAACCGCATGATCGACGGCAGCTTCGGCGGACTCTTCCTCGCCATGACCATCGCACTGCTGCTGCTCGCATGCCTCTTCGCAGTCAACGGAGCCGTGTGGGCCGAGGTGTTCCCCACCGCAGTCCGCGCCGCCGGCGTCGCAGCGCCGCTCTCCCTGGCCACGGCCATCTTCGGCGGCACCGCGCCCTACCTGAACACCTGGTTCGCCAGCAACGACCTTCAGGACGTCTTCATCTGGTACCTCATGGCCGTCACCGCCATCACCCTGCTCACCGGTCTCCTGGCCCCGGAAACCCGCCACTGGAAACTGGACCGGGCCACCTGAACGAGAATTCAGCCACTCCGATTGGGGCCGCCATCACCGAGAGGAAGATGGCGGCCCTAATCGATGCGCCAAGACGACCCAGGGCCGCTATGCGAGGACAGCGTCAGTAGCGTGCCGTATGTGACTACTCAGCCCCAGCTTCTCTTGGCCGATCCAGGCGTCAACGGTGCTAACGTCGCGCACGATAGGAACTACAAACATCCGGTGCCGCCGAGTCTGGCGACAGCGGGGAGGAACACCTGGTGGTTGAAGCGCCCGAGGCCCCGCAGGTATCCCAGATCTGCATGACCTGGCAGCCGCCTTCAGCCGGGCCGGCAGGGAAAGCTCCACGAGCCGCGGCCGTCTCGAAGTCACCGACGGCACCGTCATAGACCCGTGACCTGCTTCCTCATTGACACCACCGTGCTCAGCGAGGCGCAAGGGGGAGTCACCGCCGCTTCCGCGCGTCGCGGAGGTCAGGGCGAGAGCAAGTCTTGGACCTGTTGCATCACGAAGTCCTCGAGCACCGTCTCGCCACCGACCAACCGGACTGCGGCGGGGTCGAGCGCGACCAGGGCGTCCTCAGTGACACCCATCAGTCCGAATCTGCGGGACAGCTGGACAGGTGCCCCCCCGGCGGCTGCCAGTGCGGAGACCGTGAGGGCATCGGCGAAGTGCTCCCCGGAGGCCAGGTAGGCCATCGAGGCGCCGGTGGGGTAGTCGGCGAAAAGCCGGGACGTCGTCTCGTAGCGGGTGCTGCCGGAGACCCGGGTGACCGGGGCGATCCCGCCCAGCTCCCACTCCACGGACGCGCCGACGGAGCCCTCCCCGCCAACGACCGTAATGCTCTGGGGGTCGAGTGTCGCGTACCGGGTTTGGTGGAGGCTCTGAACTGACGCGTCGGCGGTGGCCGGTGCGGGGTTGTGATGGTAGTAGATGTTCTCGAACTCGACTGGTGGGAGGAGTCCGATCTGTCCGTGGAGGCGTCGGTGGTTGAACCAGTCGATGTACTCCGCGACCGCGATCTCAAGGTCGTCGATGTTCTTCCATGGGCCTTTGTTGCGGACCAGCTCGGCCTTGAACAGCGAGTTGAAGGCCTCGGCCAACGCATTGTCGTAGGAATCGCCTGTCGAACCGACCGAGGCGACAGCGCCAGCTTCAGCCAGACGCTGGGTGTATCGCACGGCGAGATACTGAACGCCTTTATCCGAATGTGCGATGACTCCGGTGGTGTCCTGGCCAGCGTGCTCGCGGGTCCACAGCCCCATCTCCAGGGCGTCCAACGCCAGGTCCGTACGCAGACTCTTGGACAGCTGCCAGCCGACCACCCGCCGGGAGTAGACATCGATGACGAACGCGGCGTAGACCCACCCGGCGAAGGTCCGGCAGTAGGTGATGTCAGCGACCCAGACCCGGTTCGGGGCCGGCGCACCGAAGTCGCGCTCCAGTAGGTCAGGGCGGGTCTCGGGACCGGCGCCTGGGACGGTGGTCCGCGGCCCCTTGGTGCGGGTGATCCCGCGCAGCATGCATCGCGGCAAGGTGGCGTTGGCGGTCGTGACTCACAGATTGGCTGACCCACCTTCGAGGTGTCTTTGTCGAGATTCGTCCGATCGCCGCGCTGCCGACACCGATGGCTTGATCAGGAGCATGTCCCCTCGAGTGACCCATCACAGTCCTGCCTCACCGCCGGCAGCAGGTCCTGGCCGGACGAATTCTGGGAGGCACCACATGCTGTCCGATCTTGCTGACTACGTCATCGGAGTCGATCCCAATCGGGATCGCATCACCCTGGCCATCGTGGATGCGCGCAGCCACGCCGTCCTGGCCACCACAACGCTCCCCACGACACCGCGCGGGTACCGCGAGTCGATCCAGTGGGCGGATCGTCACATCGACACCCGTACCCGAGTCTGGTCGATCGAAGGCGCTGGCAGCTACGGAGCAGGTCTGCTCAGCGCCCTCACCGACGCCGCGCAGATGGTGATCGAGTTCGACCACCCGCTCACGCCCGCCGCCAAGGACGGCGCCAAGTCCGACAGCCTGGACGCCGTTCGCGCCGCCCGTGAAGTCCTCGGACGTCAGTCCTGGAGCACCCCTCGGGCCCGCGAGGCACGGGAAGGACTGCGTGCGCTGATCGCAGCCCGGGACAGCGCCAAAGTCCCCCGCACGTCAGCCATCAACGTCCTGCGGGCGCTCATTCTGACCGCCCCCGCCGATCTGCGAGAGGAGTTACGACAGCTGACCTTCACCCGGCTGCTCGAGCGGTGCCGCCACCTAGGCCCCGACTCCACCACCGACCCCGAGATCTCCGCGACGAAACGCGCCATCCGCTCTACGGCCCACCGGGTCACCGACCTCAGCAGCGAGATGGACGAACTCGAGGCCGCGATGCACGCCCTCGTCCTGCGGCTCAGTCCCGCACTCCTGCAGGAACCAGGCATCGGCACGCTGCTGGCCGCGCAGATCCTGATCTCCTGGTCACACCGGGGCAGCTGCCCCACCGAAGCAGCCTTCGCCCGCCTGGCCGGCGTCGCGCCACTCCCGGCGACCTCCGGTCAGAACCAGACCCGCCACCGCCTCAGCCGCGGAGGCGACCGACAACTCAACCGCGCCCTCCATCAAGCCGTCGTGATCCGCGCCAAGACCCACCCCGAGACACGCGCCTACATCGACCGCCGCGTCAGCGAGGGAAAGACCAAACGCGAAGCCATCCGCTGCGCCAAGCGCTACCTCGCCCGACACCTCTACCGCGTCCTGGAGGCCACCCCCAGCACCCCTTGACAACCGATAGGAGCATCTCGACCCCGAACCTGTCGCGGTGCTCATCGATGTAGTCGACCAGCACCGTCGTGCTCACTTCAGCTTGCGGTCGAGCTCCGCCACGGCGAAAAAAGCCGACGCCGTGCGCAAGATCTCATTCGCTCGGCGTAGCTCTTTGACCTCACGTTCCAGCTCCGCGATCCGCCGCGCTTCCTCGGTCGTGACGCCCGGGCGGTGGCCCTGATCGATCTCGGCCTGGCAGACCCAATTGCGCAACGTCTCGGGGTTGATGCCCAGCTGCTCACCGACCCGGCGCAGCGCACCCGACCTCGTCGCTGGATCACGCCGCAGATCGACCGCCATCCGGATCGCTCGCCCCGAAGCTCCTCGGGGTACTTCCTCGGTGCTGCCATGACTCTCATCCTTCCGTGGAATAAGAGCCTCCATCAGACCCGGTACGCGACAGTCGTCTTCGGTACCGGGGCGCCCTGGTCAGCACCTAGCCCCCTCGACCCTCTCGTCCGAGCCGTGGTCCCGCTCGCCCGCTCATACGTCATCTGCGCCGCGCATGACCAGGATCGGCAGTGGTCGACCTCTCACTGGCCCCGGCAGGGCGACCACTGCACGCGTCCTCCTCCATCGGCCCCTCGCCCACGACCTCCAGCAGGGCCCACCCAGCTACCTGGCGACGTCCCGGACGTGCCTAGAGGCGGCGAGCCCCGAGACCCTGACGCAGACAACCATCCACTTCGAGAACATCCCCGAGATGGTCCTCGTCAGCGGCGGTGACGACCAGTTCCGGCTCTCCGCAGATGGCCGCACGCACCATCCAGGACTGAGCGGGGGGAATGCCATGTCCCACGTAGCCCCCACGGGAAACCCCCTCTGACCTATTATTGCTGGTCAGAGGGGGTTTAGACGTGCTCCCCCGACTGGACTCGAACCAGTAACCTGCCGGTTAACAGCCGGCTGCTCTGCCAATTGAGCTACAGGGGATTATGCAGCGAGTAGGAACTTTAGCAAACGGGTGAGCCCGCGCCGAAATCCCGTCGCACCGAGCCAGGCGGCCCGAGCGCGGTCACGAGGCGTGGCCTCAGGCCACCCCCGCGGGGCCTGCTCAGTCGGCGGTCACCGGCGGGTTCGGTGGCAGCCCGACCTGGTCACGCAGGTCGACGCGGACGGCGTGCACCGCGGCCGCGAGCTCGGGGTCGGACTCCCCCGGCCCCCGGCCCCACAGCACCTGCTCGACGAGCTCCCGTGTCGGCAGGACCTTGCGGATCGTCACCCGTGCCGTGCGGCGGGGGCCGAGGTCGACGGCGCGCATGAGGACAACGGTGGCCGAGGTCCGCTCGCGGAAGACCTGCGGGACCATGCCGGGGCCAGTGCGCCGCTGCAACACCCACTGGCGGCCGCCGAGCTGGTCCACGAAGGTGACGGCCAGGGCCCACAGGTCGGGGTCCCACGCGCCGGTGTCCACCTCGTGCCAGGGCCACTCGAGCAGCACGTCACCGGTGTCGGCGACCTCGCGCAGGCAGAAGGTCGTGAGCAGCAGCCAGTGGCCGGTGCCGTCCTCCTGCGCACTGGCCAGCACCTGCTCACCACGGGCGAGGGTGGGTCGGACGGCGTGGGGCAGGTCACCCGGGTCGCGCTCGGGCTTGGGGGCCGCACCGATCGTGCGCGAGCGCCACAGAGGCATCGTCCTCACTCCATCCTGGACCGCAAGCGGGCCCGTTCGCGGTGCAGCTCCATGAGCCGCTCGTCCAGCCGGCGCTTGTCCGGGCTGCCCTCCGGCGCCCGCGACTGCTGCCCCAGGAGGTCGGCGACCTCCTGCTCGACCCCGGCCAGCCGCACCCGCAGGACGAGCCAGTCGACGAAGGCCTCACGCGGCATACCGCTCTCCGGGTCGAGACGGTCCGGCAGCGTCGCCACCGACAGCTCGTGCACGAGCGGGTGCACCGGCGGTGGGGTGCCTGCCAGGACGGCCTCCACCCACCCCCGCGCACTGCGCTGCGACGCCCCAGGTATGCCGCCGGACTGCCGCATCGCGTGCCAGACCGCCCGGTGCATGGGCGCCCGCAACGCCTCGGGCTCCAGGTCGTCCATGTCCTCGGGGACGATGGCCAAGGGGAACTGCAGCGCGACCTGGACGAGCTGACGCTCGGCGACCTGGACCGGGTCGCGCAGGTCGGGCTGGGGCAGGGTCGGGGCCACCGGACCCTCCACCGCGGCGGCGTCCGGCGTCCGCGCCGCCGGGGTGGTCGGTGCCGGTCGGGTCGCCGCGTGGTGCACCTCGGTCGTGAGCGCGTCGGGGTCGATGCCCATCCACCCGGACACGTCCCTGATGACCTCCGGGCGCAGGGTGCGGTCCTTGATCTGGGCGAGGATCGGCGCCACCGCCCGCATGGCCTGCACCCGCTGCGCGGCCTCGGACAGGTCGTAGGGCGCCAGGGTGGTCCGCACCGCGAACTCGAAGAGCGGGGTCGCCCCCGCGACGAGCTCGCGGACGGTGCGGCCCTGCTCCTCCCCCTCGGCGTCCTTGGTGGCGATCCACAGGTCGTTCGGGTCCTGGCCGTCGGCGGCGACCGCGACGTAGGACTGCGCCGCCCACCGCTGGTCCTGCTCGAAGGCCTTCATCGCGGCCTTCTGCCCGGCGGCGTCCCCGTCGAAGGTGAAGATGACCTTGGCCGGGGCGCGGCCCGCCTCGTCCCGCAGGATCCGCCGCAGGATCGAGATGTGGTCGCTGCCGAAGGCCGTGCCGCAGGTCGCGACCGCCGTGCCGACGCCGGACAGGTGCGCGGCCATGACGTCGGTGTAGCCCTCGACCACGACCGCCGTCCGCTCGGTCGAGATCGCCTTCTTGGCGAGGTCGAGGCCGTAGAGCACGCCGGTCTTCTTGTAGATCGGGGTCTCGGAGGTGTTGAGGTACTTCGCCGGGCTCCAGTCGTCGTCGAAGAGCCGCCGCGCGCCGAAACCCACGGTGTCACCGGTGATCGCCCGGATCGGCCAGAGCACCCGGCCCTGGAAGCGGTCCGACAGGCCCCGCCCCCGACGGTTGGCCAGGCCACCGAGCACCAGATCCTCCTCGGTGAAGCCCTTGAGCCGCAGGTGCGAGACGAGCGCGGTGCCCTCGCGCGGGGCATACCCGACCATGAACTGTGTCGCGTGCTCGCCGGTGAAGCCCTTGTCGCGCAGGAAGTCCCGCCCCTTGCGTCCCTCACCCGAGCGCAGCAGCGCCTCGTGGTAGAACTCCTCGGCGACCCGGTGGGCCTCCATGAGCCGGGTGCGCTGCCCGACCGGCGCCTGCTCACCGCGACCTCGACCGCCCGGCCCGGTCTCGTCATACCGCAGCGTGATCCCGAGCTTGTCGGCCAGCCGCTCCACCGCCTCGGAGAAGGTGAGGTGGTCGATCTCCATGAGGAAGGAGATGACGTCGCCACCCACGCCGCACCCGAAGCAGTGGTAGCTCCCGAGCGCCGTGCGGATCTGGAAGGAGGGGGTCTTCTCGTCGTGGAAGGGGCACAGGCCCTTCATCGCGCCGACGCCGGCGCTGCGCAGCGTCACGTGCTCGCGGACGACCTCCTCGATGGAGGCGCGCTCCTTGACGACCTGGATGTCCTCGGCCTTGATCCGCGCCACGTGCACCTCCTTCGACCTGCCCTGCGCCCGAGTGTAGGTCGCGCCACCCACGATCCCGGCGGCGCCCGGAAATCCGCTGCCTCCATCGGGCCGTCGGCGCTAGCATGGAATGCTCCGCGCCCGCGATGAGTTGACCCTCGCTCTAGAGTCCCACCCTGTCATGAACTCCGAGGAGACCCCTGTGCGCTCTGCGTCCGCCACCGACGCGCCACCGACCAGCCCCGACGTCGCTGAGCTCGACCCACGTCGGGTGCGGCTGGTCATCAGCGTCCTCACGGCCGCAGCCTTCGTCGTCATCCTCAACGAGACGCTCATGCTCAACGCGCTGCCGCCCCTCATGGACGCCTTCGGCGTCGACGCGCGCGCCGGGCAGTGGCTGACCACCGGCTTCCTGCTCACCATGGCCGTCGTCATCCCCATGACCGGCTGGCTGCTGCAGCGGCTGAGCATCAGGACCGCCTTCGTGCTCGCGATGAGCGTCTTCCTCATCGGCACGGCGACCGCAGCCCTGGCGCCGACCTTCGGGGTCCTTCTCGCAGGCCGCATCGTGCAGGCCAGCGGCACCGCCGTGATGATGCCGCTGCTCATGACGACGATCATGACCATGGTGCCGCTGCACCGCCGCGGCGCCGTCATGGGCAACCTCAGCCTGGCGATCTCCGTCGCCCCCGCGATGGGCCCGCCCGTCTCCGGCCTCATCCTGCAGTTCGCCTCCTGGCGGTGGATCTTCGGGCTGGTCCTGCCGATCGCGCTGCTCATGCTCATCGCCGGTGCGCGGCTCCTGCGTGGCAGCGAGCCCGGCCGCGCCGCCCACCTCGACGTGCTCAGCGCCGTGCTCACCGCCCTCGGCTTCGGCGGCCTGGTCTACGGCCTCAGCTCCTTCGGTGAGGGCGCCGGCGGCGGCATCAACCCGTTTGCCGCGCTCGGTGTCGGCCTGGTCGCCCTGGTCGCCTTCGTTTGGCGGCAACGGTCGCTCATCCGTCGCGGGAACGGATCCGTCTTCCTCGACCTGCGGGCACTGCGCATCCCCCGGTATGCCGTGACCTTCGCGCTCATGTGCCTCGCCTTCATGGCGCTCATCGGCGGGATGTTGCTCCTGCCGATCCTGCTGCAGCAGGTGCGCGGCTTCGGCACCCTGGCCTCCGGCCTGGTGCTCATGCCGGGTGGGCTGGCGATGGGTCTGCTCGGCCCGACCGTGGGCCGGCTCTACGACCGGCTCGGGCCGCGCCCGCTCGTCGTGCCCGGCGCCATCGGCCTGGTCGCCGGCATGGCCGGGATGGCGATCTTCGCCGCGGTCGCACCGTTGTGGGGCCTCGTCGGCCTGCACATGCTCATCAGCATCTCGCTGTCCTTCCTCTTCACGCCGTGCTTCACGGCCGGGCTGGGCTCGCTGCCGACGCATCTGTACTCGCACGGCAGCGCGATGCTCGGTGCGGGTCAGCAGGTGGCGGCCGCCGCCGGGACCGCGCTCGTCGTCACGGTCATGGAGGTCCGCAGCCACCAGCTGGCGGGCCAGGGCCTGACCGAGACCGCCGCCACCAGCGGCGGCATCGGCGCCGGGCTGCTCGTCGCGACCGCGGTGACGGTGGGCGTGCTCGCTCTCGCGCTGTTCGTCCGCGCACCGCGCCCGGACGGTGAGGCGTCGGAGACCCCGACCGCGGCGTCCGGGGCGGCGCCGACGGCGACGTCAAGCGAGCCGGAGCCCACGGCATACCCCGAGCCCGTAGCCTGACCCCATGCCGAGCCGCGCCGCGAGTCCCGCCACCGAGATCGAGGTCGGCGGGCGCGCGGTGCGGATCTCCAACCCGGACCGGGTCTACTTCCCCGAGCTGGGGCTGACCAAGCTCGACCTGGCGCACTACTACCTGTCCGTCGGGGACGGGATCGTGGGGGCGCTGCGCGAGCGGCCCTGCATGATGCACCGGTTCCCGGACGGCATCACCGGTGAGCGCGTCCACCAGAAGCGGCTGCCGCGCGGCGCGCCGGACTGGATGGAGACCGTGCACGTCACCTTCCCCCGGTGGAACCGCACGGCCGACGAGCTGTGCGTGACCGAGCTGGCGCAGGTGATCTGGTCGGTGCAGATGAGTTGCGTGGAGTTCCACCCGTGGAACAGCCGGCGCGGCCACGTGGAGCAGCCGGACGAGTGGCGGATCGACCTCGACCCCGGCGAGGAGTGCGACTTCGCGACAGTGCGCCGCGTGGCCGTCGTCGCCCAGGAGGTGCTCGGCGAGCTCGGTGCGGTGGGCTGGCCGAAAACCACCGGCTCGCACGGGCTGCATGTCTACGTCCGGATCCCGCCGGAGCACGGCTTCACCGACGTCCGCCGGGCCGCGCTCTCCTTCGCCCGCGAGGTGGAGCGTCGCACCGAGGAGGCGACGACCGTGTGGTGGCGCAAGGACCGCGACCCGCGCCGGGTCTTCGTCGACTTCAACCAGAACGCCCGGGACCACACGATCGCGAGCGCCTACAGCGTGCGGGCGACGCCGGACGCCCGGGTGTCGGCGCCGCTGCGGTGGGAGGAGGTGCCGGACTGCGAGCCGGGCGACTTCACCGTGCGCACGATGCCTGACAGGTATGCCGAGCTCGGCGACCTGCACGCCGGCATCGACGACCCCGACTCCGTGTTCGACCTCGCCACGCTGCTGGAGTGGGCCGAGCGCGACGAGGCCCAGGGCGCCCCGAGCGTCGACGACGTCGACGACGCGGACGACACCGACGCGTCCTGACACCGTGCCCGAGTAGGCCGACACCGATCGGGCAGGCACGAAGCGCTGGCCCTCCCCATACCCACCGAGCGCCGCAGATGGTCGTACACACCCCCACCGAGCGCCGCAGATGGTCGCGCACACCCCCACCGAGCGCCGCAGATGGTCGCGCACACCCCCACCGAGCGCCGCAGATGGTCGTACACACCCCCACCGAGCGCCGCAGATGGTCGTACACACCCCCACCGAGCGCCGCAGATGGTCGGAGTCAACAACCATTCGCGACGCCCGGTCGGCCCAGGAGGAACCATCTGCGACGCCCGGTCGGCCCAGGAGCAGCCATCTGCGACGCCCGGTCGGCCCAGGAGGAACCATCTGCGACGCCCGGTCGGCTCAGGAGCAGCCATCTGCGACGCCCGGTCGGCCCAGGAGCAACCATCTGCGGCGCTCGGTGGGCCCAGGAGCAACCATCTGCGGCGCTCGGTGGGATCCTCAGGGGGTCTGGATGTCGACGACGAGGCGCAGCGGGTTCTCCAGCACGAAGACGCGGTAGGGCCGCGGCTCGCCCTGCATCCCGACGAAGACCTGCAGCTGGCCCTCGAAGGGCGTCGTCCGGATGACCTCGACGACGGCGGCCAGGGAGTGCGTGTCGAGCCCGTAGTCGCCCGCGTCGTAGACCGGGTCCCCGGGCTCGGGGTAGGGCATCCCGGCGAGCACGAGCTGCAGCACGCTGTCGCCCGCCACCCCGGCCGGGGCGCCGGAGCCGTCCCGAGTGGGCGACGGCTCGTAGGAGGCCAACCAGGCCGGTGAGCCGGCGGCGGTCCCCGGAGCAGCGGTGAGGTCGATCACGACCCGGTCGAAGCCGTCGTTCAGCCCGGCCCGGAGCGAGGGGGCATAGAGACCGCTCCCACCCGCCAGGCCGCCACCGCCCTCGGTGCGCGCCTCGGGCGGGTTCCAGGGCAGCCCGGGGCCGGACCCGCCCCCGGGCTCGACCCCCACCCCCGGCTCCACGGTGGGTATGACGGGGGTCGGGTCGACCGTCGGCTGCGCAGGTTCGGGTTCCGGCTCGGGCTCGGGGGCCGCAGGCGGCCCGGGCACGGTCGGCTCCGGCGCGACGGGCTCCGGCTGGCTCGTCTCCGTCGGCGTCGCCGGGTCGGGCTGCGTGGGCCGCGGCTGGCTGGGCGCCGGTGCGGCGACCTCGTCCGGGTTCTCGGACGCGACCTCGTCCGGGTCATCAGATGCGGTGGCGGTCTCGTCGGGCTCCTCGGTGACCGGCGCCGGAGGCTCGCTCAGGGCCACCGGCTCGTCGAGCGCGGGCGCACGGACGGTCACGAGCAGCAGCCCCGCCGACTCAGCACCGAGCCGGTGGATCGACCCGCCCCCGGCCAGCGCCTCCATCCAGAAGTCCTCGGCGGCCTGGACCTCCGGAGGACACCCGATGTCGGTGGTGCCCAGGGCAGGCGCGACGAAGGCGCCGTCCGGCTCGAGGGTCAACGGCCCCTGCACGGTGGCCTCGCCGCACGCGTCCACCGAGACTCCCCAGCCGGCGTCACCGAAGGCCAGCTCCGTCGGCGCACCCGACCCCACGACGGCCGCAGCGTCGCCACCCCGCCACAGCTCCTCGCGCAGCACCCAGGTCGTGCCCTCCAGGTCGTCGGCGGCCACCGGCGTCACGGCCGAGATGGTCGACGGGTCCGCACCGGACACGCCCGACGCGGCGAAGACGAAGGTGGTGCCGCCGTCGGGGAACTCCGCGGCGACTCCCTGCCCGGAGCCCTCGCCTCCGCCCACGACCCCTGTCTGCCAGACCAGCCCCACGGCGGCGAGGGTGAGTGCGCTCCCGACCACCGCTCCCCCGACCCGGCGCCGCGTGCGGCGGCGACGACCGGCGGTCCACGGCGCCTCCGCGGTGACCGACTCGTCACCGTCCAGGCGCGCAGCACCCTCCAGCAGGTCGCGCACATCGGCATTCATGCCAGACTCTCCTTCTCCTCGGCGCCCGCGAGCACCTGTGACCCGAGCTCATCGCGGAGCCGGGCGATCGCGTGGTGCGACAGGCTCTTCACCGTGCCAGGGCGGATGCCCATCACCTCCGCCGTCTGCGCCTCCGTCAGGTCCTCGAAGTAACGCAGCACCAGCGCCGCCCGCTGCCGGGGCGGCAACGTCCGCAGCGCCGCATGCACCTCGTCGTCCCTGGCACGCTGCTCGGCACCATCCGGTATGCCGGTGTCCGGCAGCCGGTCGCTCGTCACCTCACGGCGCACCTTGCGCCACCACGACACCCGGCGGCGGTAGATGACCCGCCGGACGAAGCCGTCCGGGTTGTCCACGCCCTCCCACTTCTCGGCGAGCGCGATGAGGGCCTCCTGCAGCAGGTCCTCGGCGAGGTCGGCATCACCGCACAGGAGGTAGGCCGCCCGGCGCAGCCGAGGGCCCCGGGCCTGCACGAACTCGCTGTAGGCGGGGTCGGCCGTCAGCACCGCGCACCTCCTCTCGGGCACCTCATACCCAGCATGTCGCACGAGCGGCCCGTTCGGTTCAGTTCGCGCCGCAATCTGGCCTCTATGACTTGGAGGGTGGGGAGGCGACGCGCGGGAGCGCGGTCCTGAGGTGGTGATGAGGTCGAGCCCTACGTCCTGCTGCCGTGCTCTGTGCGCTGGCGGGCGCAGTGCGACAACTGCGACCTGCTTGTTGCCTGGGCGGTCTGCCGTGACCGCTGTCGACCGAGCCCCTGACCTGCTGAGGTGACGATCGCGTCGGCACCAGCGCCGACCGGGTGCTCGCCGTGCGGGGTGGTCCCCGACTCCCTCAGCCGGCGGGTGGTGCGCCAGGTCGACGCGCCCTCCCGGACAGATCCGCTCCGAGCACGCTTCGGTGCAAGGCGTAACCCGACAGTTGGGGGTGCGGTTGCGTACCGCGTGGTCGGCGATCAAGCCGATTCTGGCAGCAGCGGCCGACGACGAGGCCCCGCCTCGCCGGCGTGGCTACCTTGGGTCGACAAGCACGTCTGGCAACATCCACCAAGCCGGTCGCCGAGGGGGGCCACGGACCGAAGGAACAGACCGGCATGGTCCACCTCACCGTCGTTGGGAACGGGCAGGTCAGGGCGCGTCTGCTCGTCCTGGTCTAGGGCAGGACGAAGGCCGCCTACGCCGACTGACTCACCGTCGTTGGGAACGGGCAGGTCAGGGCGCGTCTGCTCCTCCTGGTCTAGGGCAGGACGAAGGCCGCCTACGCCGACTGACTCACCCAGCGCGGAGAAGATTTCACCGCCGGTGTCGACGTGGCCACCTTCGACCCCTTCCAGGGGTACAAGAGCGCGATCCACGATGAACTCACCGACGCGACCGCGGTCTTGGACGCGTTAGACGTCGTCGCGCTCGGCACCAAGTTGTCGATGAGGTCCGCCGTCGGGTGCAGCAGGACACCACCGGGCACCGCGGCCGCAAGGGCGACCCGCTGGATGGGATCCAGAACATCCTGCGCGCCGGGCCGGAGTCATTCGGACCGACAGACCAGCGGCTCCGCCGCGGCCGGAGTCCGCCCGTAGCTGCGGTGTTCTTCCCGGTGAGATTTCGTAGTCTTGTCCCCGCCGACGAGTCTCCCACCGGATCCCCGCTGCCTATTCACGCTAAAGCGCAAATCACAGCGTTACTGTTGCTCCTGGCCCGGTCGCTTCCGAGGCGCTCCAGCGCTTCATTCTTTCCTGTGCCTTCCCCCACTGCTCGACTGATTGTCCTCCAAGCATGCCAGTTTTAGTAACTTAGATCGAATTTCTCTTAAGCGGTGACTCTTTGCCCCAAACTTGTTCAGCTCCAGCTCCTTGTCGTCGTGTGAGACCACCACAAGTTGGCTGAAGAAGGGGACAGTCGCGTACCAGAGATATGGAGGAGCATATGGCGCATAGTCAATTCGCTTTATCTCTTCATAGCGCATGGAAGTGTGGATTAACAGACCTTGGCTTACCACCCTGTGTGTCTCCAGGCGTATTCCCTGACGCGGACTTAGGAGACAATACAGCACCGCGACTGCCGTTACCGCAAATGCGACCTGGGCCCTCGTATCACCAGCCGCGTATGACGCCCACGCGATCACGAAAGATGCTAAGGCAATTAGAACGTGGGGCCATATCGAAAGGTGACTACGATACCGCACTTCGCCTGCCCTGTCGTTAATAGTATCTCCTAACTGAACGCGAACGCTTCTTTGACACCGCCCACGAAGCCGATGAGCCCGATGACCATGAAGCTACTGTGGTTACAGCGTAACGATGCCTTCGCATACTTCGCCGGGAAGAATACGCCTGTGATTTTCGTGCCGCATATCGAAATCCTGCCCTAGCCGCCCCTCCCCCGATGACGCCGACCGCAGAGCCAGCCGCATAGCTTCCGGCCTGCCGCCACTTCCCCTGGATGGCATAAGCCCCCCCAAAATAGATTCCACAGCCTGCCGCGACAATTCCCCAAGAAACGTTGCACCCAGACTTTATTGCTCGACCCCAACGGGAGTTCGTGCTCCACCGCGCAGCGCGGCGCACGCCACCCCAGGCGGACTTAGCCTTCGACCCGGCCCAACTCCTTGCCTTCTTCCAGCCCCACGCTCCTGTTAAGTCCTCAACATTGATTGGGTCAGAGGGGTAGGTGTAGGTGTTGTGGTTTCCGCCGTAGATGGGGTCGGTGGAGGTGAATCTGCCAGTGGCCGGGTTGTAGAACCGGACGCCCATGAGGGTGAGGCCGAAGGTTTCTCCTGGGGTGGCGCGTTCTTTGGTGCCGAGCCACCCGTAGCCGAGTGGTCCGCTGACCGTAGCGTTGGCTGCTGGGGTGCGGGGAGTGCCGTACTCGGTGTAGTCGGACCAGGCGGTGATCCCGGTGACCGCCCCGGTCTCGGGCAGGCTGATGGTGCTGACCACGTCTCCGTGCGGGTTCGCGATGGTGAGCTCGGCAACCGTGGCCCCACCTGTGGTGGTGGTGCTGATCCCGAGGTCTCCACCGATACCGGGCAGGAACCGGGTGGTGGTGCCACCCTCGTAGCTGGTCCAGGTCGGGTTGTCGGAGTCGTCGCCGTAGTGGCGCACGATCTCGCTCTTGGCGGTGATTCCACCGGGGAACGGGCCTTGCCCCGCCGTGGTTTGCACCAGGCGCCGGCCTGCAGGGTCAAGGGTGAACGCGGTCGTGGTGGTGCCCTGCTTGATTGATCTGGGTGCGTCGGTGTCGTAATAACCCAGGGTCAGGTCAGCGGTTCCCATGTGCGTATCAGCCTTGGGGATGAGGGTTTGCCGCCCGAACTGGTCATAGACATACGCGCCTTGCCCGCTGGCCCCGGTGGTCGCGGCGTCACCCGTGTTGTACGCCCAGGTGGTCGTGGTGCCGGTGGTCGACCCACACGGGGTCGTCTTCAACGCGGTCCGGTTGGAGTTCGCGTCAAAGCTGTAGGTCCGGGTCTGACAGACCCCGGGCGCTGAGACCTCACCGTCGGCAGGGGTGGTGTTGACGGTGCCGGCGTGGGTGGTCGCCGTCAGGTCATCCACCCGGGTCAGGCGGGACAGTGGGTCGTAGGTGAAGGCCCGTTCGTACCCGTACCCGTCCCCGACACCGCCGGTCCCGTCGGGGGTGGTGGTGTCGGAGCCGTCGAGGACGGCACCGGCGGGGGTGGACTCCAACGCGATGCGGCCGAGGGGGTCGTTCAGGATGCTCCACCCGAGCCAAGTACCTGTTGTGCTGGCGCCGGTTTCGGGGTCGGTCAGTGGGCCGGTGACGAACTGCTCAATGGGTTCGCCGGCAGGGTCGGTGCGCCACGTGTGGGAGATTCCCCCTGGTGCGGTCTGCGCGATCAGGGTGCTGTTCGCGTCGTAGGCACCGGTCAGGATGAAGGACCGTCCTCCCGTGGCGTGCACGACCTTGGTGGGCAGCCCGCGGCGCTCTGGGCGGCCGAGCCCGTCGGTGCCGTCGTAGGTGTAGGTGACGGTCCCGTTCGGGTCGGTGAGGGTGGCCACTCGGCCGGCGCTGTCATAACTGGTGGTGGTCGTCTCGCCCTGGGCATTGGTGTACCCGGTCAGGCGGCCCCAGTCGTCGTAGCTGTGGCTGATCGTGCCGAGGACCGACCCGGAGGAGTGGACCGATTCAGTCTTGGTCACAGCGCCAGTCGTCTGGCTGTACGTCGTGCGCGTGTCAGGCACCGGGGAGGCCCCGGTCAGTCCCGAGGTTGCTGTCGCGACCTGTACGGGCCGGGACGCGGTGTCATAGGTCGTCGTCGTGGTACGTGTCGCACCGTTGGACGTCTCGACCGTGGTGGTCGGTGCCAACCACATCGAGTACCCAGTGGTCCGCTCGGTGGGGAACCCCGTCGCCGGGGTGCTCATCGGCCCTTCCAGACAGACCAGACCAGCCCAGGCAGGCTTGTTCCCGCACGCCGCGTCTGAACTGTTCGCGCCCGCGCTGTAGTACACGCTGCGGCGGGTACCCGGCCCCGTACCGGTAGTTGCCTCGGAAGGTTGCCTGGTCTGGGTGACCCGACCCTCGGCATCCAGGACGGTCACTGAGGTTGATGTCGTCGACCCGAACCCGGTGACGACCTTCGTCGGGACAGCGAACTCCCACCCCGAGCCGGTACCGGACACGACCGGGTCGTAAGAGTTCACCGTCTTGGACAGGACGACAGGGTTGCCGTTGGCGTGGATGTCTTCGAGGTTGGTCCCGGCGGCGGTCACGGTGACCGTGGTCGCAAGGTTGTACCCGGTGCCGGAAGCCGGGTTGAGACCCCCGTTGGGTGCGCCCTGGTCATACACGGTCTTCGTGTGCGGGGGGGGTGTCAGATGGTCTGTGTAAGTGCCGGGTCTCCGACCGAGAAGGAGATTGACTGTGAGCATGACGCACGACGAGATGAGGGCCGAGGATCTGGACCAGGTCGAGGTGGAGCATCGGGCCGCGGCTGCGCGGCTGCGTGAGGAGTTCTTCGACGACGAGCTGGTCGACAAGTTGCTCGCGGCGACCGGTGAGCGCGGGGTGTCCTTGACCGGGGCCGGTGGCTTCCTGCCCGAGATGATCAAGACCGTCCTGGAGCGCGGCATGGGAGCCGAGCTGACCGACCACCTCGGGTACGCCAAGGGCGACGCGGCCGGCCGAGGTTCGGGGAACTCCCGCAACGGCACGACCCCCAAGACGGTGGGCACCGAGGTCGGTGACATCGCCCTGGACCAGCCGAGGGACCGCAACTCCACGTTCTCCTCGGCGCTGGTGCCCAAGGGCGCCCGCCGCCTCGGCGGGCTGGAGGACATGATCATCTCCCTGTACGCCGGCGGGATGACCGTTCGCGACATCCAGCATCATCTGGGCGCGACGCTGGGCACCGAGCTGAGCCACGAGACGATCAGCAACGTCACCGACGCCGTGCTCGAGGAGGTCAAGGCCTGGCAGTCCCGCCCGCTGGAGGCGTTCTACCCGGTGATCTACCTCGACGCCCTGGTGGTCAAGGTCCGCGACGGGTCGCACGTGACCAACCGCTCGGCGCACGTGGCCGTCGGCGTCGACATGGACGGCGTCAAGCACGTCCTGGGCATTTGGGTCCAGGCCACCGAGGGCGCCAAGTTCTGGGCCGGCGTGTGCGCCCAGCTGGCCAACCGCGGCGTCAAGGACGTGCTCATCGTCTGCTGCGACGGGCTGACCGGCCTGGCCGAGGCGATCGAGGCGACCTGGCCGCACGCGATGGTGCAGACCTGCGTGGTGCACCTGATCCGGGCCTCGATGCGGTTCGTCTCCTACGCCGACCGCAAGGCCGTCGCCGCGATGCTGCGCCCGATCTACACCGCCGCTGACGAGGACGCAGCGCTCATGGCGCTGGCCGCCTTCGCCGACTCCAACCTGGGCAAGAAGTACCCCGCTGCGGTCGCCACCTGGGAGAACGCCTGGGACCGGTTCATCCCCTTCCTGGCGTTCGGGCCCGCGCTGCGCAAGGTCATCTACACGACCAACAGCATCGAGAGCCTGAACTACCAGCTGCGCAAGATCATCAAGAACCGCGGCCACTTCCCCAGCGACGAGGCCGTGATCAAGCTGCTCTGGCTGGCAATCATGAACATCGAGGACAAACGAGCCCGAGAACGAGCCAAGCAGGCCAGCAAGGGCAAAGACCGAAAGTCGGTGCCCCGCCTGATCGAAGGCGCCGCCGTCACCGGTTGGAAAGCCGCCCTTGGCGAGCTCGCCCTCGTCTACCCCGACCGCGTAAACGCCTACCTGTAAACCCAATGTGACCCACATCACTTACACAAACATCGTGACAAGCTCGTGTGCGGCCGGACGTTCTCAGTCACGCCCAGCCCTGGCACGTGCGAGGTCCTCGCCGGTCCGTACGAGTCCGTCTCCAGTGTCCCTGCAGGCGCTAGGACCGTCCCGTCAGCCGCGGTGAGGTCCTCGCTGTTGTACACCGTCAGCTCTGCCAGTGTCTGAACCTGGTCGGCGGACCACACCTGCTCGCCGTCCTCGAGACCGGTGGGACCGAAGACACCGGTCTTAGCGATCGCTGAGGCGTCGAGCTCTCGCACGACGTTGCCGTGCTGGTCATACCCGGTCGCCGTGACCTGCCACTGATCGGCACCGTACGACGCAGTGTTCACGGTGTACCCGCGCGCGGTGGTGTACTGCACCTCAGCGTGCACCCAGTCACCCGCAGGTACCGCTGCCGGGGTTGTCGCGGTGATGGGCTTGTCCTGACCGAAGACCGCCGCGGCGTACGTCGGGGTCTGCGCAGCGTCCTGACCCCACGCGGACACAGTTGCGGTGTCCAAGGCCGGCAGACCGGCCGGTGGGGTGCTCGGGTTGATGCTGTACACGAACCGGGCGACCTGTGTTCCGCCCTGCTTGACCGCCGTCAGCTGCGCCGGGACCGTCCCGGTGCCGCCGGTGTACTCCAGAGTGTGGGCGCTCAGCCCGGGCGGAGTCAGGGAGGTCAAACGTCCGGCACTGTCATAGGCGTACGCGGTGGCCAGACCCGTCCGCGGGTCCGTCACGGACGCCAGGCGCTTCGTCGTCGCGTCATAAGCGTAGGAGGCGACGACGGTCGTCTCCATGCCCGCCCCACCGGCCTTGGCCGGGTTGAACAGCGTCGCGGAGACCGACTTGACCTGTCCACTGACCTCTCCTCCGGAGGTCGTGGTCCCGTAGGTGATGTCCAGCACCCGACATCCGGGGGCCGTGACCGCACCGGTGCCGGGGCAGGACACTCCGGTCGGGGACGGGGCGATGATCCGGGTCACCCTGCCGGCGCTGTCCCGGGCGAAACTCATCTGGCCCGGGACCCCGATCTCCACCACACTCGCCGGGGAGAACACGCCAGCCTTCCCCGCCGCCGGAGCCTGGGTCGAGGACGCCGGAGTGAACGTGGTGACGTTCCCGTCCAGGTCGGTCAGCTCCACCTTCGTCGACGACCCCGATCCAGAGACCGCAGCGCTGATCCCGGCCGCGGCCGTCTCCTCACTCCCAGGCAACCACGCCCCCGTTTCCAGGGTGGCGACCTTGCGGGCGGTGTACGTTCCACTGCTCGAGGAGGGAGGGTCGAACACGATCGCTTCCCCGTCGCCACCGACCAACACCAGCGAGCCGTCGAGCAGGGTGTTGTCAATCAGCGTCGCCCCGGCCAACCCAGCGTCCGACCCATCCAGATTCGCGACCCACCCCGGACCGAACACGCCCTGGGCCGCCGTGGCGGGCAGCCCATACGTCGCGTGGGAGCGAGACAGGGACATCTGCCCCGTGTACCCCGGTACGGACACATCCGTGACCGTGGTGTTGAACTCCCCGGTGAACAATGCCACCTGGCCCGGGCCAGCCTCAGCCACCGGGAACCCGTCACCAAAAGCGTGCGGCACCCGGAACACCGACCGGGCGTCCGCTTCCCCCGTGCACTTCGTCGCCCCACCGCCGTACGTGAAGCAGACCTGCACCTCAAGCACCACAGGCATTCGCTCATCCGCACCAGTATTGGTGTTCACGGCCGGGGCAGCGGTGTTCCAGTTCCCGGTCGCAACCGACTGTCCGTCCTTCTGAGCAACGGAGACCGAGTCAGCAGCATCGAACCAGTTCGACGCATCGGAACCACCAGCCGACCCCGCGGTCCGGTACTGGATCTTCGCGCTCACCGTTTGCCCCGACTGCGCCGGAGGTGCGGCCGCACTGACCGGTACCACCCCGGTCACCGTGGGCCGAGGATCACCCACGGGTGCCGCCATACCTGCCGCTCCGTAACCGAAGGAGTACACCACCTGCGAGGTTTCCACCCCTGTGCGGTTCACCCCGATCACCCGAACGTTATGCCCACCCGCAGCACGCGGAACCGTCACATTGACCCCTGCTACGGCTGGGTCAGTGCTGTTCGGGATCGAATAGGTCTTCCACGCACCGGCATCGACCTGCACCTTCAGCTGCACGTTCTGATCCCACGTCGACGCCGCTGCCCCACTGACCCGACACGTCACATTCGAGGTCGGAACGTTCGTGGCCCACGACCCGTCCGTGTACGGCGCGGGGCACGACACCACCGGGGCCGCCCCGGCTGTCCAGTCGGTGTAGAACATCTTGAACCCCGACCAGGAACCAGTCATGCCTCCCCCGTCATGAGCCCGCGCCCTGACGAAGTACCGCATGTGGTTCGACAGATCCACCCCCGGAGTGCACCCCACAACCGTGCCACCCGTCCTCAACAACGACATGCACGAGGCCACCAGCGTCGCCGACGACACATTCGAGTTCGCGGTGTGTACCTCGAACTCCAGCTTCACCGTGTTCCCGTCCGGGTCCGACGTGGACGACTCGAACCGAGGCCGCTTGTACTTCGTCCACGTCTGCGCCGCCCCATCCCCTGGGTTGACATACGTGCTCGACGTCGACGAGGCCAGCACCGGGGTCGCCGGCGTCGCCGGTGCCCGGTTCCACGTCACCTCCAACACCGGCGGATACGACGACTCCGATGAGTAGAACCGCTTCCACCCAGACGAATCCGTCTCCGACCCCGCACGAACCATCACCGTCTTCGTCCCCGCCGCCTGACCCGACCAGGTCTGCACCAGAGACGTCATCGGAATCTTCACCCGCCCCTGCGCACAGTCACCCGTGCCGTCCGACCGCTTCGCCGCATCCACACTCCCCACCGGGGTCGAGCTCGCCGCAGGCCTCGTCGACCACGTCACCGACGACGACGCCGTACTGCTCGTCGAATACACCCCCACCGGTTTCGCCGTGCACGACCACGCCCAGTTCTCATACAACGACAACTGCGCACTCTTGATCTGCTTCCCCACAAGAGAGGCCGTCGAGAAATTCAAGAAGGACCGGGCCACGTCCGTGCCCCCGTTATACGTCCCCACCAGCAACTCGTCATCACTAGCGTTCGCTGCCGACGGGTACGCCTTCTGCACGTACGTGTCCATCGTGGGAGCAACGTTCAACGCCGCATACGTGGGGTCCACCGTCACCGGGAACACCCGGGCAGGATCCATCAACCACTCCCGGGACACGGACAACGTCAACGTGGCCTTCCCCCGCCCAGCACCCTGCTGGACCTGCAGGTCCACCGGCGTCAGATTCGACGGGCCCCCCGAGAACTCATCCACCACCGCATCAAACGCCTCAGGTGCCACCACCTGCGACACGACGCGCTCCTTGGCATCGACGAACTCCACCACCCCTTCCTCCCCGCCCTGCCGCGCAACCAAACCCTTGGCCTGCAGCGGGATGGACCATGACACCTGGTCCCCACCAGGCAGGCCAGCAACAGCGTCCGCACTCTCGATCACAAAGGTCTGCTCAAACCCCGAGCGGCGGGCATCAATCACCACATCAATCCCAGGCCACGAATCCGCATACCGAGCCACCGGACCATCCAGCTCAGGCTCACCACGCAGCGGCAACCGCCAAACCACCTCACGCCCAGCCCCAGGATGAGACACCGACACATCAGACAACCCCTCGGCTCGGCCCTCGCCCGGCAACCCCAAACCCAAAGGGTGCGCAGCCGGACCCACCGAACCATCCGCACGCTCCACCATGTCCAGATCGACCTCGACCCAGCCACCCTCCCCATCCGCGAAGCGCTGCTGACCCAACGCCGAAGCCGTGGTGAACGAACCGTCCGGATTCACGACCGTCGTCGAGAACTCATCCGTCAACGACTCCACCAGCACCGGCTCCCCGCCAACCCGGGCAGCCACCGACGCGGCCACCAGATCCTCCTCACCCTCAGGAGTCACAACCGGCTCGGCGCCAGCGTCCGCCGCCTCGATGACCTCAGAAGCCTCCTCGCTGCCAGGAGAAGCAACAGCCCCCGGAACATCCCCGACAGTCATCGCCAGAACAAGGACCATCGACCACGCCAGCCAACGAACCCATCACCGCCAAGCCTCAGGAAACCCGACCCAACCCCAACCCATAGACACCCCAGCACCGCGCACAGGCAGCCCCTGACTCCAGCAAGACCCCGCCCAGCGCGAAGCAACTAGAGGGAAAAATAGGCGAGCAACGGTGCCTACTGATAGATCCGAAGGGTCACAATTTCGTAACGGAAGTTGCGAGAGCGCGGTTCTTCCTCCCCCCGGAGGGACATCGGACGGTGTCACGGCGGGTGAGACAGCCTCCGGACGTCCGGTCGGCGCAGCGCCCGGGTCCGCACTACCGTAGCTGCCGTGACGATGATTCCCGACCTCCGCACCCTGGCCGTCGTGCAGGCCGGTGGTCAGGGCAGCCGGATGGACGTGCTGACCCGGGAGCGGGCCAAACCCGCCCTCCCCTTCGCCGCGAGCCACGCGCTCGTGGACTTCCCGCTCTCGGTCCTGGCGGCTGCCGGGGTGAGCGACGTCTGGGTCTCCGTACAGTTCCAGTCCAGCTCCCTCGACAGCTACCTCGCGGGCGGCCGCCCGTGGGACCTCGACCGGACCCGCGGCGGATTCCGCCGTCTCACCCCCGAGGAGGGGTCGGGGACGGCCCACGAGGACGGCTTCAGCCACGGCAACGCCGACGGTCTCTTCCGGATGCGCGAGGCGATCAGGATCGCCGACCCGCACGTGCTGATCGTCATGTCGGCCGACCACATCTTCAACCTCGACCTGCGCCCGGTCGTCGCCGCCCACCTCGACCGCGAGGCGGAGTGCACGGTCGTCACCGCCGAGATCGGGGTGCAGGAGGCGGTGCACAAGGTGGTGGTCGAGCACGACGACGCGGGCTTCGTCAGCGCGGTGCGCGCCAAGCCGTCCTCCACGGAGTCGGGCACCGTCGCCACCGAGATCTTCCTCTACCACCCGCCGACCCTGCTGACCCAGCTCGAGCAGCTGCGCGCCGGGCTCCAGGCCACCGCGGACGACGATGACGACACCGGCCTCGGCGACTTCGGCGACCACCTCCTGCCCTCGCTGGTCCGCCGCGGGCGGGTCCACGCCACCCCGATGAGCGGCTACTGGAAGGACGTCGGGCGACCCCAGGCCTACCTCCAGGCCCACCGTGACCTGCTCACGGGCAAGGTCGACGTCTTCGACCACCCGACGCGGCCCATCCTCGGCCAGACCCTCCCCGGCCCGCCCGGCTGGGTCGGTGAGGGCGGCGAGCTCGTCGAGGCGATGATCGGGCCGGGCTCGCGCGTGCGCGGTCGGGTGGTCCGGTCCGTGCTCGGGGCGCGGGGTGCAGGTGCAGCCCGGCGCGGTCGTCGAGGACAGCGTGCTGCTCGACGACGTCGTCGTCGAGACCGGCGCCCAGGTGCGGACGAGCATCCTCGACCGCGGCGTCCACGTCGGCCGCGAGGCCACCGTCGGTGCCGCTCCCGCGGGCACCCGGCTCACCGACGAGGCCATCACCCTCGTCGGCCAGGACAGCCGCGTGCGCCGCGGCACCAGCATCGCCCAAGGCGCCCGACTGGAGCCCGGCAGCACCACCTGAGGGTCTCCTCCCGCGCGTCGGGTTGGTCCCCGTCAGCGGAAGGGCGGGTAGGCCGGCAGCGCGAGGTCGCTGCTGCGCCAGGTCCGCGCCGCCCAGGTGAGCGCCTCCTCGCAGGCCGCGGCGACGTCGGGCATCTCCTCGCCGCACGCGCGCGTGACCCACCGCCAGCGCGAGACGAGCAGGGCGCGGAAGGGCGGCCCCTGCCGTCCCTCGGGCGCCATGACCCGGTCGTCCAGAGCACCGTCGAGCAGCCACAACATGCCCGACAGGACCCACAGCGCGACCGCACCCCGGACCTGCCGCGGCCAGTCCTCGTCGTCCTCCAGACCGGGCACGGCACCCGCCGCGGCCCGGGTGAAGGCCTCGAGCATGGCGTCGGTCAGCCCCGGGGGTGGGGTGAAGACGCACCAGCAGGTGCTGAACGGCTCCGCGGCGTAGGCCGCCTCGTAGGCCAGGTGCCGCACCCCGGTCCCCTCGAGGTCGAGGAGCCGGACACCGCCCGGGGTGAGCACCGCGTTGTCCGGGCAGGCGTCGCCCGGCCCGAGCACCTGCCGGGCGGTGTCGTGCTGCAGCTCGTCGACGAGGTCGCGCGCCTGCGCGACGGCCGCGCGCCCGGCCCGGATGCCGGCGACCTCGGCGAGACGGTCCAGCCCACGGCGTGGGTAGTCGACCTGCCACTGGCGGTCCTCGGCGAGCGCCGCCGACCCGAGGTCCCGCCGGGCCTGCTCCAGCTCCGCGCCGGCCACGACGGACCCGCCCAGGGCCCCCGCCCACTCGACGGTATGCCGCCACGCACCGTCCGCGTCGGCGCCCAGGAGGGCGTCGGCGAGCGTCGGGTGGGGTCCGAGGTCCTCCATGACGATCGATTGCGACGACTCCTCCGCGGCGAGCAGCCGGGGCACCTGCCGCAGGTGCCGCAGGCCGGCGACCTCCCGGCGCCAGCCCATCGCCGCGCGCCGACCCTCGGGCTGGGGCAGGAAGCGCTTGAGCACCACCGAACCTCCCCACTGCGCAGGCCCGGCGAGCACCTGCCGGCGGTGCACCTGTGAGCGTGCCGAGCCACCGAGCAGCTCCCCCTCGCCCAGCTCCACGCCCGCGGGCAGCAACCCCGACCCGGTCATCGCCCCAGCTCCCGCACGATCTCCCCCGCCGGCCGCTCCTGCGCCGCGCGCCACCCGCTCCCGGCCCAGACGTGGATCCGCCCCAGGTCGCCGCGCTCGGCGGCGGCCCGCCGGACCGGTTTGGTGAGCTGGTCGAGCACCGGGAAGGCGGCCGGGGCGTCGGCATACCGGTCGGTCCACGCGGTGGCGAGGGCGCCGGCCACCCTGCCCGAGTAGGCCCGGGTCAGGACCCGGCGGCCCAGCTGCGGGCTGCGCAGCGCCTGCCGGTAGGTGCGGTTCGCTCCCGACTCGGGCGCGAGGAGCAGTGCCGTCCCGACCTGCACCGCGCTCGCCCCGGCGGCGAGCGCACGCCGCACGTCGCCCGCGGTGGTGACGCCACCCGCCACGACCAGCGGCAGCGGTGTCTCGGGGCGCACGAGCTCGAGCAGGCCCAGGTGGTCCAGCGCCTCCGGCTCGACCGTCGGGTCGTGGGTGGCCCGGTGACCGCCGGCCTCCTGCCCCTGGAGCACGAGGGCGTCGGCCCCGACCGCGAGCGCCGCCCGGGCCTCGGCCACCGAGGTGACGCTGAGGTGGACCTCGCAGCCCGCCCGACGCCACCGGTCGACGACGTCGGCGTCCGGGACCCCGAAGGTGCACGACACCACCGACGGCGCCAGGGTCTCGACGAGCAGGACCTTGGCCTCCCAGTGGTCGGTGTCGTGCCAGTCGGCCCGCCCCAGGGTGGTGCCGAGCGCGACGGCCTCCGGCTCGATGCGCTGCGCGAAGTCCTCGACCGCAGGCTCCAGCGCCGCCCGGTCGAGCGGCTGGGGGACGAAGAGGTTGACGCCGAAAGCCCGGCTCGTGAGGTCACGGACGTGGACGAGGTCGGCGGCGAGCCGCTCCGGGGTCTGGTAGCCCGCGGCGAGCATGCCCAGGCCGCCGGCGTCGCTCACCGCGGCGACGAGCAGCGGCGTGGTGGCACCGCCCGCCATCGGCGCCCCGAGGACCGGCAGGTCTAGGTCGTGGACGAGGCTCACGACACGGCCAGGGTGGCGTGGACCGCGAGCGCGCGGGCGTCCGACAGGCTCGCGACCTGGTCGACCACGGCCCGCAGCCGTGCCACGTCGTCGCCCGCCCGCTCCGCGTCGAGCGCGGCCTCGGCGTGGATGGGGTCGAGGTGTCGGGCGTCGGCGCCGTAGTGCTCGACGAGCCGGGTGAGGATCTGCTGCTCGCGCTCCATCGTGGTGCGGCGCTCCTCGCTGAGCATGACGAAGTGGGCGGCGACCGCCTTGAGCACGGCGGCCTGCCCCCGCACCCGGTCCGGCACGACGAGGTCCGCGGCATACCGCGTCAACGCCCCCGGCCCGTGGCGCTCCCGGGTCGCGAGCTCCACGGTGTGGACGAAGTGCCCGATGAGCCGGGAGGTCATGTCCTTGAGCGCGGCGAGGTCGGCCCGGGTCCCGGTATGGGTGGTCGGCACCCACCCGGTGTCGAGGATGTCGGCGAGCGCCTCCCGCAGCGTGTCCTCGGGCAGGTCAGCGGCATACCAGTCCCGCGCCAGCGCCGCGACGCTCACCTGCACGTCCTCCTCGCGCAGGGCCCTGGGGTCGACGCGGCGCGAGGCGATGGCGTCCTCGACGTCGTGGACGCAGTAGGCCACGTCGTCCGACCAGTCCATGACCTGGGCCTCGAGGCACCGCTGCCGCGACGCCGACGTCGGGCTGCCGTCGCGGAGCCAGGCGAAGACGTCGCGGTCGTCGTCGTAGACCCCGAACTTGCCCACCCCCACCTCCGACGGGCCCTCGCCCCGGGCCCACGGGTACTTCGTCGCGGCGTCGAGGCTGGCGCGGGTGAGGTTGAGCCCCGCTGGACGCCCGTCGTCGTGGCTGCGCTTGGCCTCCAGCCGGGTCAGCACCCGCAGTGTCTGCGCGTTGCCCTCGAAGCCGCCCGCCGGAGCGGCCAGGGCGTCGAGGACGGCCTCGCCGTTGTGCCCGAAAGGCGGGTGCCCGATGTCGTGCGCCAGGCACGCGGTGTCGACGACGTCGGCGTCGCAGCCCAGGGCCGCCCCGAACTCGCGGCCGATCTGGGCGACCTCGAGGGAGTGGGTGAGCCGGTTGCGCACGAAGTCGTCGGTCGTGGGCGCGAGCACCTGCGTGGTGGCCGCCAGCCGTCGCAGCGCCGCCGAGTGCAGCACCCGGGCGCGGTCGCGGGCGAAGTCCTGCCGGTCCGACCGCTTCTGCGCCGGGTCCTCGGCCACCCAGCGCTCACGGGCGTGGGCGGGATACTCCCCGGTGGGCTGGGTGGTCACACCGCCGAGGGTATGCCGTGGGCGCGCGCGTCAGCGCGTGGACCCACCCCCGGAGCGCTCCGCCCGACCGACGCCCACCCCGGCGTCGAGCCCGCGGCGCCCGCGCACGAACGCTGCGACGCGTCGCGCCCCGTCGGCCAGGACCGGCCCCACCGGTCGGGTCGGCACGTCGCGGTATCCCCCGATCTCCAGGCCGGCGTGCCGCTCGAAGACGCTACGGGCCGCCCGGTCCCCGGTGCGCAGCCACGACCAGCCCATCGAGGCGACGTAGAGCGGCAGGAAGGGCAGACCCAGGCAGGCCGCCCACTGGCGAGAGTGGGTCAGCTCGTGCTCGAGCAGGCCGGGGCGGTGGGCGGTCAGCCGGTCGAGGTCGTGACGCGAGAAGATCACGTCGCCGATGGTGAATGCGCCCGCGGCCGGGAAGGCCCAGCGGTAGTGGTCGGCGAGGTAGCACCGGGCGGGACCGCGGCGGATCCGGGCCCCGCCGAGCGCGGCGACGCCCAGCCCCAACGGGGTCGAGAGGTTGACCCAGTTGAGCAGGTGACGGACCCGCTGCGCCCGGGTCGCCATCACGTCGTGGCGTAGCGCTTCGCCGCCCGGGCGCGGGCCTTGACGGCCTCGGTCTCCCGGTCCTTGGGCGGTGCGGTCGTCACCAGGGCATCGAGCAGGTCCTGGGTCGCCCGGGCGATCTGCGCCACCGCCGTGGCGTAGGCCTGCTCGTTGGCCTGCGAGGGCTTGGTGGACCCGCCGACCTTGCGGACGTACTGCAGCGCGGCGGCCTGCACCTCCGAGCGCGAGGCGGGCGGCTCGAAGTTGTTGAGCGGACGGATGTTGCGGCACATGGTGCTCACTGTGCCACGTCGGGGCAGGCCCCGTCAGGGGCGGACGCTAGGGTTTGGCGCCATGGGCACCTTGTGGCATCCGTTCTCCGACATGGGCTCGGTCGAGAAGACCGGCGAGCTGATCCTCACCCACGGCGAGGGGGTGCACGTCCGCGACCGTGAGGGGCGGCGCTACCTCGACGCGACCGCCGGGCTGTGGTTCACCAACGTCGGCCATGGCCGCGCCGAGCTCGCCGATGCAGCCGCGCAGCAGATGCGCCGGATCGCGGCATACTCCACCTTCGGCGACTACGCGACCGAGCCGACCGTCCAGCTCGCCGACCGCCTCGAGGGCATCGCCCCGGTGCCCGGGAGCAAGATCTTCTTCACCTCCGGCGGCTCGGACTCCATCGACACCGCGGCCAAGATGGCCCGCCGCTACTGGGTGGAGCAGGGGCGGCCGGAGAAGACCATGCTCCTGTCCCGCTCCAAGGCCTACCACGGCATGCACTACGCCGGCACGGCGCTGGCCGGGATCCCCGGCAACCGCGAGGGCTACGGCGAGCTGGTCCCCGACACCGCGCAGGTCGAGTGGGACTCCCCCGAGTCGCTCCGGGCGACGATCGAGTCCGTCGGCGCCGACCGGGTGGCCGCCTTCTTCTGCGAGCCGATCATCGGCGCGGGCGGGGTCTACCTCCCGCCGGAGGGCTACCTCGCGCAGGTGCGCAAGATCTGCACCGAGCACGACATCCTCTTCGTCGCCGACGAGGTCATCACCGGCTACGGCCGCTTCGGCGGATCGTGGTTCGCCAGCTCCGCGCTCGGCCTGGAGCCCGACCTCGTCACCACGGCCAAGGGTCTGACCAGCGGGTATGCCCCGATGGGCGCCGTCCTCGTCGCCCCCCGGGTCTGGGAGCCGTTCTTCGCCCCCGACGCCGGCGTGTGGTTCCGCCACGGCTACACCTACTCCGGGCACGCCATGGCCGCCGCGGTCGCGCTCGCCAACCTCGACCTCATCGAGACCGAGGGCCTGCTCGACGAGGCGGCCCGGCTGGCCGCCACCCTCGACCGCGAGCTGGCGCCGCTGGCCGAGCACCCGCACGTCACAGAGGTCCGCTCCGGCCTCGGTGCCGTCGCCGCGATCCAGCTGGCCGACCCGCCGACCGCGATGCGCTTCGCCGTCGACGTGCGCCGGCACGGCATCGCCACCCGCGCGTGCGGGGCCGGAGCCATCCAGGTCTCCCCCGCCTTCGTCATGACCGACGAGCAGGTCGGTGAGCTCGCCGCGGCGCTGCGCGCGGCCCTCGACGCCATGCCGGACGCCGCGTGAGCCTCGCTCCGGAGGGTCCGCTGCTCACCGTCGACGAGGTGCAGGCGGGCCTGGTCGGCCCGCCCGAGGCACGGCCGGTCCTCGTCGACGTGCGATGGGCCCTCGGCACCGACCCGGCCGCCAGCGGGGCCGCGCACCTGGAGGCGCACCTGCCGGGTGCGGCCTTCCTCGACCTGGAGGCGGTGCTGTCCGACCCGCTGCCCGGCGACGGCCGTGGAGGCCGGCACCCCATGCCGTCGCTGGAGCGCGTGCAGGAGGGTCTGCGGGCCGCCGGCGTGCGGGCGGGTCGGCCTGTCGTCTTCTACGACGAGGCGACAGGGCTCGGGGCGGCCCGGGCGTGGTGGGTCGCCGCCTACTACGGCGTCGAGGGCGCGGCGGTGCTCGACGGCGGTCTCGCCGCCTGGGCCGCGGCCGGCCTGCCGCTGGAGGGCGGCCTGGTCACCCCGGAGCCGGGCGACGTCGTGCTCGAGCCCGGCGGCCGTGAGCTCCTCGACGCCGACGGGGTGCAGGCGCATCTCGCTGCCGGTGGGCAGCTGCTGGACGCCCGCCCGGCCGACCGCTTCCGCGGGGAGAACGAGGTCGTCGACCCGGTGGCAGGACACATCCCCGGCGCCCTCAGCCTCCCGGCGTTGTCGCTCGTCCAGGAGGGTGGCGGCCTCGTCGACAGCGAGCACGTCGTGCAGGCGCTGAGCGCTGCGGGTGGGCATACCGACCGCCCGACCGCGGTCTACTGCGGCTCCGGGGTCCAGGCCGCCCACCTCGCACTGACGCTCGAGGCGCGCGGGGTGGGGCCCCGACCGGCGGTCTACGTCGGCTCGTGGAGCGACTGGATCAGCGACCCCGACCGGCCCGTCGAGACGGGCTGACCGACGATGACACCTGTGTCTGGCACCGCCGGGGCTCCGACCCCGGAAGTGCAGGACACGTCAGGTGGCTCGGGATCGCCGGGAGCTGTCAGCGGGAGAAGAGTGCCGTCATCTCGCGGTTGAAGGCGGCGAGGTCGGCGGGGGTGCGGCTCGAGACGAGCCAGGTGTCGACGACGACCTCCTCGTCCACCCAGGTGGCGCCGGCGTTGCGCAGGTCGGTCTGCAGCGAGGGGTAGGACGTCATCCGGCGGCCGTCGAGCACGTCGGCGTCGGTGAGGATCCACGCGCCGTGGCAGATGACCGACACGGGCTTGGCCTGCTGGCCGAAGTGCCGGGCGAAGGCCACGGCGTCGGCGTCCATGCGGAGCGCATCGGCGTTGCCGGTGCCGCCGGGCAGGACGAGAGCGTCGTAGTCGGCCGGGTCGACCTCGGAGACCACGAGGTCGACGTCCTGGGTGTGGCCCTTCTTGCCCGTGACCGAGCCGGACTCGGGAGCGATGAGGTGGGCGGTCCCGCCCGCCTCGACCACGGTGTTCCAGGGGCTGGTCAGCTCGCTGTCCTCGAAGCCGTCGGTGAGCAGGAACGCGATCTTCTTACCTTCAAGGGTTGCCATGTCTCCACGGTAGGAAAGATCCTCGCCTGATGCAGGCCGAGCCGTCAGCCGCCGCTGACCGAGAGCTCGGCCTGGCTGACGGCGGAGCGCTGCTCGACATCGAGGTCGCGCGACTCCAGCCACCGGTCCGGCAGCGCGACGACCCGGGCCGACCCGGCGCGCCCCCGCTGCCCCTCGGCAGCCTCACCGGGCCACGGCTGGTCAAGGTCGAGGGTGTCGATGAGGCGGTCGAGGTCGGCGAGGGTGTGCACGAGGCCGAGCTCGTGCCTCAGCTGGCCCCCGACCCGGAAACCCTTGGTGTACCACGCGATGTGCTTGCGGATGTCGCGGCAGCCGTGGCCCTCGTCGCCGTGGAACTCGGCGAGGAGCTCGGCGTGGCGGCGCAGCACGCGGCATACCTCGCGCAGGGTCGGCTCGACGCGCACGGAGGACCCCGCGAAGGCCGCGGCCAGGTCGGTGAACAGCCACGGACGCCCCAGGCAGCCGCGCCCGACGACGACCCCGTCGCAGCCCGTCCGCTCGACCATCGCCAGGGCGTCCTCGGCCGACCAGATGTCGCCGTTGCCGAGCACCGGGATGGAGGTCACCTCCGCCTTGAGCTCGGCGATGCGGCTCCAGTCGGCCTCCCCGGAGTAGGCCTGCGACGCGGTCCGGGCGTGCAGCGCCACCGCGGCCACACCCTCGTCCTCCGCGATCCGGCCGGCGTCGAGGAAGGTCTCGTGGTCGCTGTCGATCCCGACCCGCATCTTCACCGTGACGGGGATGCCCGCGGGTGAGGCCTCGCGGACCGCCTCCCGGACGATGCCGCGGAACAGCTCGATCTTCCACGGGAGAGCCGCGCCGCCACCCTTGCGGGTCACCTTGGGGACGGGGCAGCCGAAGTTGAGGTCGATGTGGTCGGCGCGGTCCTCGCTCACGAGCATCCGCACGGCCGCTCCGACCGTCGCCGGGTCGACGCCGTAGAGCTGGATCGAACGCGGCGACTCCCCCGCGTCGTGCTCGATGAGCTTCATCGAGATGGGCGTGCGCTCCACCAGGGCCCGCGAGGTGATCATCTCGCTGACGTAGAGGCAGTCCGAGCCGTCTCCGGTGCCGGCTGCGGCCAGGCCCTCCTGGCCGTACTCGCGGCACAGACGCCGGAAGGCACGGTTGGTGATGCCCGCCATCGGGGCCAGCACGACCGGGCTGTCGATGGTGTGCGGGCCGATCTGCAGCGGTGGGAGCAGGGGTGTGGTGATCGTCATGGCCTGCCCATTGTCCCATCACGCAGGCCACCGGGTGTTCACCCGAGCGCCATCGCACCGCGCGACAACGGCATACCTCCTGCCCTAGCGTGCAGAGCATGCGCACCTCACCCAGCACCGGGACCGCCGCAGCCTGCACCGCCGCCGTCCTCGCCCTGCTCGCCTCCGGCACCACCGCTCTCGCCGCGCCCTCCGACCCGCCGCCCGCCCAGGGCAACGAGGGGCGCGGCTATCGCGCGACGGAGGTCATCGCCCACCGCGGCGCCTCCGGCTACCGCCCCGAGCACACGGTCGGTGCCTACGAGCTGGCCATCCAGCAGTGCGCGGACTACATCGAGCCCGATCTCGTCATGACCGCGGACGGCGTCCTCGTCGACCGGCACGAGAACGAGATCAGCGGCACGACCGACGTCGCCGAGCGCCCGGAGTTCGCCGACCGCTACACGACCAAGGTGGTCGACGGCGTGTCCTACTCCGGCTGGTTCACCGAGGACTTCACCCTCGCCGAGCTCAAGACGCTGCGGGCGGTCGAGCGGCTGCCCGGGCTGCGCCCGGACAACACGGCCTACGACGGCCGGTGGGACGTGCCGACCTTCGAGGAGGTCCTCGAGCTCGCGGCGGCCTCGCGCACCTGCGACGGCGACCCGGTCGGGGTCATCCCCGAGATCAAGCACGGGACCTACTTCGACTCCATCGGGCTCTCCATGGAGGAGCCGGTCGTCGAGGCCCTGGCCGCCCACGGCTACGACTCCCCGCGCGACCCGGCCGTCATCCAGAGCTTCGAGGTCGCCAACCTGCAGGAGCTCGACGGCCTCACCGACGTCCGCCTGGCCCAGCTCGTCAACTGCTCCGGCGCCCCCTACGACCAGGTCGAGGCCGGGACCGGGCTGACGTATGCCGACATGGTGACCCGGGAGGGTCTGCGCGACGTCGGCGAGTATGCCGACCAGGTCGGCCTGTGCAAGGACGTCATGATCCCGCGGGAGGCCGACGGCACCCTCGGCGAGCCGACCTCGGTCATCAAGGACGCCCACCGCGCCCACCTCACCGTCGTCGGCTGGACCTTCCGCGCGGAGAACGAGTTCCTCCCCGCTGAGTTCCGCTCCTCCGACGACCCGGCCGAGCTGGGCGACATGGTCGGTGAGGTGCAGGTCTTCCTCGCGGCCGGCATGGACCAGCTGTTCACCGACCACCCCGACCTCGGCGTCGAGGCGGTCCAGACCCGGCCGCGCGGCCGCGGCTGAGGTCTCCGGTCACGCCCCCGGTCGCCCCAGGCGCGACCGGGGGCGTGCCTCAGCGGCGGTGCAGCGTCTGCGCCGCCTGCTCGGAGACGCACCGGGTGAGCACGTCGAGGGTCCGTGAGGAGAGCCGGGCGCTGAGCCAGTGCAGCGGCACCTCGGTCTGCGCCCGCGGACCGAGCGCCACCACCGCGCCCTGCTCGATCAGCGGCTCGGCCCACTCCACCGGCAGCATGCCCCACCCCATCCCCAGGACGACGGCGTCGGCGAAGCCGTGGCTGGAGCCGATGACATGCGCGGGAGGGTCGACCTCGCGCCGGGCGAGACGCCGGGCGACCCGGTGCTGCATCCGGTCGCGCTCGTCGAAGCGGACGATCGGCGCGGCGTCGAGGACGGTCGCCCGCAGCCCGTCGGCGAACCACGTGCGATGGAAGTCCGGCGAGCACACGGCGAGGTAGCGCATCGCCCCGAGCGGGGTGAGCCGACACCCTGCGACCGGCGTCGGATCGGCCGTGACGGCCGCGAGCGCGCTGCCCGCGCGGACCCGGTCGGAGGCGTACTCCTCATCCTCCCGGACCAGCTCGACGACGATCCCGAGCTCGGCCTGGGCCCGCGCCAGAGCGGGTAGCAGCCAGGTCGCGAGCGAGTCGGCGTTGACCACGACGGAGACCTGCGGGTATGCCGTGGTGCTGGTGTCGGGGACGAGCTCGGCCAGAGCGTCGCCGACGAGCACCTCCCAGTGCCCGGCCAGCCGGAGCAGCACCTCGCCGGCCGGGGTCGCCGTCACCGGCTTGGTCCGGGTGACGACGACGCGGCCCAGGGCCTGCTCCAGGGCGCGGACCCGCTGGGAGACCGCGGACGGCGTGACGCGCAACCGCGTGGCCGCACGGTCGAAGGTGCCCTCCTGCACGACGGCACTGAGGGTGGCGAGCGCCACGGGGTCGAGGTCCATGTGAAGCAATGCTAAAGGTTCTACAGAATCCTTCGTGCTGATTCATGCCAGTTTCTACCCTCGGGCGTCCTACCGTTGAGGACATGACCTTCACGCTCGTCGGCGCCGGCCTGCTCACCGGCATCGCTCTCATCGCCGCCGTCGGCGCCCAGAACGCCTACCTGCTCCGGCAGGGGCTGCGCCGCCAGCACGTCGGCGCGCTCGTGGCCTTGTGCGCCGCCTCCGACGTCGTCCTCATCGGGCTGGCCGTGCTCGGCGTGGGCGCCGCGGTCGACCAGTGGCCCGCCTTCCTCACCATCGCGCGGTGGGGCGGCGGCCTCTTCGTCATCGGCTACGGGCTGCACGTGGGCTGGCGCGCGCTGCGACCCGGGGAGAGCCTCGTCGCCCAGGGCGGCCAGCGGGTCTCGCTGCGGCGCGCCCTGACGACGATGGCCGCGCTGACCTGGCTCAACCCCCACCTCTACCTCGACATCATCGTGCTGGGCTCCATCGCCAACACCCATGGCCCCGAGGGTCGGTGGTGGTACTACGCCGGGCTGGTCAGCGCCAGCGTCCTGTGGTTCAGCGTCCTCGGCTTCGGCTCCCGGCGCCTCGCCCCGCTCCTGGCCCGGCCCCGGGCCTGGCAGGTGCTGGACTCCCTCATCGCCCTCGTCATGGTGGCCCTCGGGCTCGCCCTCATCACCGGCGGGTGACCGGCATACCTGCGGGGCGAGGCCGGGTGGCGCTCCTCAGCAGCCGATGAGACGCTGCGCGAGGTAGGACTCGACCTGGTCGAGGGAGACCCGCTCCTGGCCCATGGAGTCGCGGTCGCGGATCGTCACTGCGTGGTCCTCGAGGGTGTCGAAGTCGACGGTGACGCAGTACGGCGTCCCGATCTCGTCCTGGCGACGGTAGCGCTTGCCGATGGCACCGGCGTCGTCGACGTCGACCATCCAGTGCTGACGCAGCCGGGCCGCGAGGTCCTTGGCCTTGGGCGTGAGGTCGGCGTTGCGCGACAACGGCAGCACCGCCACCTTGACCGGCGCGAGGCGCGGGTCGAGGCGCAGCACGACCCGCTTGTCGACCCCGCCCTTGGTGTTGGGGGCCTCGTCCTCGGCATACGCGTCGACGAGGAAGGTCATGAGGGAGCGGGAGAGCCCGGCCGCCGGCTCGATGACGTAGGGCGTGTAGCGCTCGCCGCTGGCCTGGTCGAAGTAGGACAGGTCCTGGCCGGAGTGCTCGCTGTGCGTGGACAGGTCGAAGTCGGTGCGGTTGGCCACACCCTCGAGCTCGCCCCACTCGCTGCCCGCGAACCTGAAGCGGTACTCGATGTCGACGGTCCGCTTGGAGTAGTGGGACAGCTTGTCGGCCGGGTGCTCGACGAGGCGCAGGTTGTCGGGGTTGATGCCGAGGTCGGTGTACCAGCGGGTGCGCTCGTCGATCCAGTACTGGTGCCACTCCTCGTCCTCACCGGGCTTGACGAAGAACTCCATCTCCATCTGCTCGAACTCCCGGGTGCGGAAGATGAAGTTGCCCGGCGTGATCTCGTTGCGGAAGGACTTGCCGGTCTGGGCGATGCCGAAGGGCGGCTTCTTGCGGGAGGTGCCGAGCACGTTGGCGAAGTTGACGAAGATGCCCTGGGCGGTCTCCGGGCGCAGGTAGTGCAGCCCCGACTCGTCCTCGATGACCCCGAGGTAGGTCTTGAGCATCATGTTGAACTCGCGCGGCGCGGTCCACGCCTTGTTGCCGCAGTTGGGGCAGGTGATGTCGTCCAGGGAGATCTTGTCGGGGTCGACCGCATCGCCGGTCTTGCCCTTCTTGGCCGCCTTCTCCGCCATGGCCTCCTGCATGTGGTCGACCCGGAACCGCTTGTGGCACGACTGGCACTCGGTCAGCGGGTCGGAGAACTCACCGACGTGGCCCGAGGCCACCCACGTCTGGCGCGGCAGGATGATCGAGGAGTCGAGGCCGACGACGTCGTCGCGGGTCTGGACCATGGAGCGCCACCACTGGCGCTTGATGTTCTCCTTGAGCGCCACCCCGAGCGGCCCGTAGTCCCATGCCGATCGGGTGCCTCCGTAGATGTCTCCCGACGGGAACACGAAGCCACGACGCTTGCACAGGGACACGACGGTTTCGACGGTGGTGGGAGCCATACCCCCAGTCTAAGCGGCGCGAGGGAGCCCTCCCGACGCGGTTTAGGCTGGGTCGGTGAGCACCAGCCAGCCCTCCCCCGAGCCCGAGCCACCCCGCACGGCGACCGACCCGGGCCCGGTGCGCCACGCCGTGGAGCAGGCCAGCCGCCCCGCCCTCCTGCAGCTGGCGAAGCTGCCCGTCTGGCTGCCCTTCCTGGCCCTACTGCTGCTCATCCTCGGCGGCGGTCTGCTCGGGGGCGTCCTGGGTTGGATCCTCGTCGGCGCTGCCCTGGCCTTCGTCGCCTGGCTGCTCTACCTGTCCTGGCCGCGCCTCAGCGGCGTCGAGCGGCTCATGCGGGTCGCGGTCCTCCTGCTCTTCCTCGCCGTGACCGTCATCCAGCTGGTCCCGCGCGGCTGACGGCACCCGCCACGGGCGCCGGATCGCGACCGCCACCCATTTTGACAATCATTCTCATCCCCAACATACTCGGGGTATGCCGATCTCCCCTCGCCCCGTGCTGGTCGCCTCCTCCCTCGCCCTGGTCCTCGCCGCGTGCGGCGGGACCACGACACCGGAGGGGTCTGCCGATGCCGGCGCGGAGGGCTCGGCCTCGGTCGAGGTGACCGCCAGCTTCTACCCGTTGGAGTACCTCCTCACCCGCGTCGCCGGTGACCACGCCGAGGTGAGCACCCTGACCGCGGCGGGTATCGACCCGCACGACCTCGAACTGTCCCCTCGCGACGTCGGCTCCCTCGGCCAGTCGGACCTCGTGGTCTACTCCGCGGGGATGCAGCCGGCCGTCGACGATGCCGTCGCGAGCCAGGCTGCCGACAACTCCTTCGACGCCAGCGAGAGCGCCGACCTGCTCGCGGTGGGTGAGTCGGCCGAGGAGCACGACGAGCACGCCGGTGAGTCCGAGGAGGAGCACGGGGAGCACGCGGGTGAGTCCGAGGAGGAGCACGCCGAGCACGCCGACGAGGAGGACGCAGCCGCCGAGGAGGGCCACGACGACCACGGCCACGGCGGCGAGGACCCCCACTTCTGGCTCGACCCCGAGCGCTACGGCGACGTCGCCCTGGCGATGGCCGACCGGCTCGGCGAGGTCGACCCGGACAACGCGCAGAGCTACGCCGCCAACGCGGAGGCGGTCGTCGCCGACCTGGACGCGCTGGACGAGGAGTTCGCGACCGGACTCGCGGACTGCACGACGCGTGACCTGGTGACCACGCACGAGGCCTTCGGCTACCTCGCCGCCCGCTACGACCTCGACCAGGTCGGCATCACCGGCATCTCGCCGGAGTCCGAGCCCTCGGCCGCACGCCTGGCCGAGGTCACCGCCCAGGTGGACGAGCTCGGTGTCGGGACGATCTATGCCGAGCCGATCCTCACCGACGCCATCGCCGACACGGTGGCGACGGAGACGGGTGCGCAGGTGCTCGTCCTCGACCCGCTCGAGGGCATCACCGACGCCTCCGCCGGTGAGGACTACCTTGAGGTCATGCGTTCCAACCTCTCGGCCCTCCAGGAGGGGCTCGGCTGCTCATGAGCGAGTCCGCCCCACCGGTCCTCCGGCTCCGCGACGCGGCCTTCGGCTACCAGGGCCGCCCGGTCGTCGCCGACGTCGACCTCACCGTCTCCCGCGGTGAGGTTGTCGCGGTGCTCGGCCCCAACGGCTCGGGCAAGACGACGCTGGTCACCGGCCTGCTCGGCCTGTCCGAGCACCTGACCGGCACCGCCGAGGTGCTCGGCACCCCCCTGGCGCGGCTGCGCGACCGGACGCGCCTGGGCTACGTGCCGCAACGGCATACCCTCACCGGCGGCGTGCGCGCCACGGTGACCGAGGTCGTCGCCACCGGCCTGCTCGCCGCCCGGCCGTGGTGGCGCCCGGCCGGACGGGCCGACCGCGACGCCGTGCGCGACGCGCTGGAGACGGTCGGCCTGGCCGATCGCGCCCGCTTCGACGTCGACACCCTCTCCGGCGGCCAGCAGCGCCGAGTCCTCATCGCCCGCGCGCTCGTCGCCCGACCCGACGTCCTCGTCATGGACGAGCCCACCGCCGGGGTCGACCACGCGAGCCAGGCCGTGCTCGCGGGGGTGCTCCAGCGCCTCGGCGCCAGCGGCACGACGATGCTCGTCGTCACGCACGAGCTCGCCGCCCTGCGGGGCGTCGTCGACCGCATCGTCGAGGTCGACACCGGACACCTCGTCTTCGACGGCACCCCGCAGCGGTATGCCGAGCACCAGGCCGAGCGCGCCCGCTCGGTGGGGCGGGGTGCGGCATGAGCGAGATGCTGTCGCTGGATTTCATGCGCAACGCCCTGCTGGCCGCGCTGGTCGTGGGGCTCGCCGCGCCGATGGTCGGGATCTTCCTGGTCCAGCGCCGACTGTCCCTCATCGGTGACGGCCTCGGCCACGTGGCCCTGGCCGGTGTCGCGATCGGTGTGGTCACCCAGGGCAGCCCGGTGTGGGCCGCGCTGGTGGCGGCCGTCCTGGCCGGGGTCGCGATCGAGCTCATCCGCGCCCGCGGGCGCACCTCGGGTGACGTCGCGCTGGCGCTGATGTTCTACGGCGGCATCGCGGCCGGTGTCGTCATCATCAACAAGGTCGACGGGGCCCAGACCGCCAACCTCACGGGGTACCTCTTCGGCGCGATCACGACGACGACCCGGTCCGACGTGCTCGTCTTCGCCGCCCTGTGCGCCCTGATCGTCGTCGTCACGGTCGTGCTGCGACAACGCTTCTTCGCCGTCGCCGGCGACGAGGAGTACGCCCGCGCCTCCGGCCTGCCCGTCCTGGCGCTCAACATCGTGCTGGCGATCCTCACCGCCGTCACCGTGGTGGTCGCCATGCGCGTCATCGGGCTGCTGCTCATCAGCGCACTCATGATCATCCCCAACGCGGCCGCCCAGCAGGTGTCGTCGAGCTTCCGCGCCGCGAGCTGGTGGGCCGTGGCGATCGGGGTGCTCTCCTCGGTCGGCGGGGTCACGACGAGCTACTACGCCGACACCGCCTCGGGCGGGACGGTCGTGCTGCTCGCGATCGGCTTCTTCTTCCTGGCGGCGGTCGCAGGCACCGCCCGCCGGGCCCTGTCCGCCGCACGGCACCGGTATGCCGAGCGCCACCCGCACGAGCACGGCCTCGGCTGCGGCCACGAGGCGGTCCCGCACGGCGACCACGTCGACTACCTGCACGACGGGCACCGGCACGCCGCGCACGAGGGTCACTACGACGAGCACGCCACCGACGGTCATGCAGGCGGCGACCATCCGGATGACGGCGACCCCCACGGCGCCGACCCCGCGCAGGCGGGGCGGGTCCGCGCCGGCGGCGAGGCAAGGCATACCCTGGACGACCGCGAGGAGGTGCCCCGATGACCACGACCCGACGACCCACCCGGCAGCAGAGCGCTGTCATCGACGCCCTCGGCTCGACCCAGGACTTCACCAGCGCCCAGGACCTGCACGCCCACCTGCGCGAGGCCGGCGAGAAGGTCGGCCTGGCCACGGTCTACCGCACCCTGTCCACCCTCGCCGACTCCGGCGACGTGGACGTGCTGCGCACCGGCGACGGCGAGGCGGTCTACCGCAAGTGCTCCACCGGCCATCACCACCATCTGGTGTGCCGCGGCTGCGGACGCACGGTGGAGGTCGAGGGCCCGGCGGTCGAGCAGTGGACCGACTCCATCGCGGCCGAGCACGGCTTCACCGAGGTGGCCCATACGCTGGAGATCTTCGGCACCTGCCGCGACTGCGGCTGACCCGACGTCCCCTCCCCCGCCCCACCTCCCCGCCTCCCCCGCCCCCCTCTGGGAGTGACCACGGGATAGCACGACCTCCATCGGCAAACTCGGCGATGACACCCGTGCTAGGCCGTGGTCGGTCCCGCTTGGGGCGCCCCTGCGCGAAAACGGGTTGTCCGCCGGTCGTCGGCTGCCTAGCCTCACCGGACCATGAGCTTCACGATCCGCGACTACGCCGAGCACGACGAACCGTCCTGGCTGCGCTGCCGGGCGCTGTCCTTCCTCGGGTCCTCCTACTTCGACGACGTCTTGAGCCGGCGCACGACCTTCGACGGCGAGTCCGTGCAGCTCGTCGCCGTGAGACCGAAGCCGGAGGGTATGACGACGCCTGGCCCGGACGAGGTCGTCGGCATCCTCGACGTGGAGCTCTGGGAGGACGCCGGGCAGCCGGTGGCCACCATCGACACCATCGCCGTGCACCCTGACCACCAGCGCGAGGGCATCGCGGGTGCTCTCTTCGCCACGGCGCTGGACCGGTTGCGCGGGCACGAGCTCGCCTGGGTGGACGCCTACACGCGGGAGGACCCTGAAGCGTGCGGCTGGTATGCCGCGCAGGGCTTCCTGATCGACAGCACCTACCTGCACGTCTACCGTGGCGGCGAGGAGGGGGCGGAGGACGCGCACGGCGACGACGGCTTCACGGGGCCGTTCGGGCTGGGCCCGCCGGTCAAAGCCTTCTTCCACGGGCCGGATGAGGACCCCGGGCCGTGGCGTGAGCGCTTCGCCCGGGTGCACCAGTGCCGACGTTTCCTGCGCCGCCTCGACGTCACGGCCTGGCCGGAGGACCCGCGCCTCGCGGCACTCTACGACGTGGAGAACGCCGGCACCTGGGACCACGACTACTTCCGCGCCCTGGCCCGGCGCGTCGGCGCCCGCCGCGTCACCGACGTCGGCTGCGGCACGGGCACCCTCACGGTCGCCCTGGCCGGGGACGGCCACGAGGTCATCGGCCTGGAGCCCGCTGCCGCGAGCCTGGCCGTCGCGCGCAGCAAGCCCGGCGCCGAGGCAGTCACCTGGATCCACGGGTATGCCGATCTCCTCCCGGCCGCCGCTGCCGACCTGGTCGTCATGACCGCACACGTGGCGCAGTACTTCATCGAGGATGACGAATGGGACGACGCGCTGGCCGCGATGCACCAGCACCTGGCCCCGGGAGGCCACCTCGCCTTCGACTCGCGCAACCCGGCCACCCGCGGCTGGGAGGGCTGGACCGCTGAGGCGACGCGGACGACATACCCCCATCCGGAGGGCGGTGAGGTCACGGCGTGGGTCGAGGTCGACCGGGTCGAGCCGACCCCGGGCGAGGTCGGCGGGGAGCCGCGCGGACCGGTCGTCACCCACATCGGGCATACCGTGCTGACGCCTCCCGCCGGGCGCACCTCCGCACGAGAAGAGCACCTGGCCTACCCGGAGTCGCTGCGCTTCCGCACGCGCGCCGAGCTGGAGCAGACGCTCAGCCGGGCCGGGTTCGAGATCGTCGAGATCGCCGGCGACTGGGACGGCACCCCAGCGGGCCCGGACTCGGCGGAACACATCGTGCTGCCCCGCCGCGCCTGACCCGGCCTTCCCGCCCCTGCCCGGACCGACCACGGCATAGCACGACCCCCATCGGGAAGTTTGCCGATGGAGGTCAGGCTAGGCCGTGGTCACTCCCAGCGCGGGCGGGCCGTCAGCGCCCGGGCCGACTCGCCTCGTGCGCGTAGATCGCCACGGCGTCATCACCCTCGCAGCAGCCGAAGCGGCCGGCGTCGGGGTCCTCACGGAGGCACCCGCACGCGCAGGAGTGGGGAGCGGGGCGGCCGGTCTCGTCCCGCGGCCCGCCGCCCAGGACGAACATCTCGCCGCACCGGGGGCAACGGTATGCCGCCGCGCCGCCCCAGCCTCCGCCCGGCGTCGCGGAGGGTCCCCACCCCAGGAAGCGGTAGCCGGGCACCACCGGGCCGGGCACCACAGGAGCTGCCTTCGCAGCCCCGTCCACGCGCCGTCCGCTCCCGCGTCGCCCCGCCACCCTCGCGAGCCACCCCTCGCGTCGCGCCCGGCCACTCATGGCTTCGGCGTGTCCACGGCGCCGCCGTAGCGTCGGTCGCGAGAGGCATACTGCTCGATCGCCGCCCACAGGTCGCGCCGGTCGTAGTCGGGCCAGAGCACGTCCTGGAAGACCATCTCGGCGTAGGCGCTCTGCCAGAGCAGGAAGTTGGACGTGCGCTGCTCCCCCGAGCTGCGGACGAAGAGGTCCACGTCCGGCACCTCCGGGTGGTAGAGGTAACGTCCGATGGTGCGCTCGTCGACGCCCCGCGGCGACAGGCGCCCGGCCTTGACGTCCTCGGCGATGCGGCGGACGGCGTCACCGATCTCGGCACGCCCCCCGTAGTTGACGCAGAAGTTGAGGGTGATCACCTCGTTGTCCCGCGTCTGGCGCTCGGCCGACTCCAGCTCGGAGATCACCGAACGCCACAGCCGCGGTCGCCGCCCGGACCAGACGACCCGCACCCCCCAGGAGTCCAGCTCCTCGCGGCGCCGGTGGATCACCTCACGGTTGAAGCCCATGAGGAAGCGGACCTCGTCGGGGCTACGGCGCCAGTTCTCGGTGGAGAAGGCGTAGGCGCTGATGCACTTCACCCCGATCTCGATGCCGCCGGCGATGACGTCGAGCAGCGAGGCCTCGCCCGCCTCGTGCCCCTGGGTGCGCTTCAGCCCACGCTGGTTGGCCCAGCGTCCGTTGCCGTCCATGACGATCGCCACGTGGCGGGGCACCAGCTCGGCCGGGATCTGCGGCGGCCTCGCACCGGAGCGGTGCGGGGTCGGCGGCTGCGGTGGTCGGACGGCTCTCATCTGGCTCAGGGGGTCCTCTCCAGGTGTCGCAGCGAGCGCACGCCACGCTCCAGGTGCCACTGCAGGTATGCCGCCACGAGCCCGCTCGCCTCGCCCCGGTGACGGCTCTGGCTGGCGTCGGCGAGGGTCCAGTCGCTGGTGAAGAGTGCCGCGAGCAGCGCCATCGTCTCGGGCGCGGGTGCGGTCGAGCCCGGCGGGCGGCAGACCGGGCAGACCACGCCGCCCGAGGGCACGTGGAAGGCGCGGTGCGGCCCGGTCATCCCGCACCGCGCACAGTTGACGAAGCTCGCCCGCCACCCGGCGATGGCGAGGGCACGCAGCAGGTAGGAGTCGAGGACCAGGCGGGCATCGTGCTCCCCGCCGGCGAGCGCCGCCAGCCCCCCGGCGAGCAGCCGGAAGTGCTGCAGCGCGGGCGTCCCCTCCTCCGTGAGCTGCTCGCAGGTCTCGAGCATGACGCTGGCGGCGGTGTAGGACGGGTAGTCGCGGGAGATGACCTCGCCGTAGGGCGCGAGCCCGTCGGCCTGGGTGATGGTGTCGAGGTTGCGCCCCTCGTAGCACTGGACGTCGACGACCATCCCCGGCTCCAGCCGGGCCCCGAACTTGCTGGACGTGCGCCGGACCCCCTTGGCCACGGCGCGGATCCGCCCGCGTGTCCGCCCCAGCAGGATGACGATGCGGTCGGCCTCACCCAGTTTGTACGTCCGCAGCACGATCGCGGCGTCACGGTAGGTGGGCATACCCCAGTGTCCCACCGACCCCCGTCGCAGCCCGGCACCCCGCCCCGGGACGCGCCCGACCCGCCGTCGCCGAACACCCCGCTCTTCGCACACGTGTTCTAGACTGGGGACCATGATGCTCCAGGGCTCACTGCTCGACCAGGTCGACGAGGTCGGTCTGCGGCCGCTGGCGGGCGGGGTGCGCCGCACCCCGCTCGACCACGGTGCGTGGATCGACCTGCGCCCGGGCTGGGTGACCGGCTCGGACGCGCTCTTCTCCCGCCTCGCCCTCGGTGGACCGGCGGGGGTGGAGTGGCACGGCGAGGAGCGGCAGATGTGGGACAAGCAGGTGACGACCCCTCGGCTGCTCCGCTTCTACCGCGAGCGCGAGACGCTCCCCGATCCCGTCCTGGAGCGCGCGCGCCTGGATCTCAGCCGGTGGTATGCCGGCGAGCTCGGCGAGCCCTTCGTCACCGCCGGCATGTGCCTCTACCGCGACGGGCGCGACAGCGTGGCCTGGCACGGTGACCGGGTCGGGCGCAGCAAGGAGCACGACACCATGGTCGCCATCGTCTCGCTCGGCGCGCCCCGCTCCCTCATGCTGCGCCCGCGGGGTGGCGGGACGAGCATCCGGCACGTCCTCGGCCACGGAGACCTGTTGGTCATGGGCGGGTCGTGCCAGCGCACCTGGGACCACTGCGTGCCCAAGACGACCTCACCGGTGGGCCCGCGCATCAGCATCCAGTTCCGCCCGCGCGGGGTGCGCTGAGCACGCAAGGGTATGCGGTGAGCCGGGCGCGCGCCGCGCCCGGACCGTCAGGCCTCAGGCGTGGAGCGCGAGCAGGTCGCGCACCGCGGCGGCGTCCCGGGCGGCGACGGCGCCCGCCGCGAGATCCTGCAGGTCGCGCAGCGAGCCGGCCCGCAGGCGTGACTTGATCGTCGGCACGGCGCTCGGTGACGCGCTGAGCTCACGGACCCCTAGGCCCACGAGCAGCCCGGCGACGTCGGGGTCGCTGGCCAGCTCTCCGCACAGGCTGACGACGACGCCCTCGGGAGCTCGGTCGCAGATGTAGCGGATGAGCTGCAGGACAGAGGGATCGAGGCCGTCGGACCACGTCGCGACCTTCGGGTTGCCGCGCTCGGCGGCCAGGGTGTACTGGCTGAGGTCGTTGCTGCCGATCGAGATGACGTCGAGCCCACGGGCCAACCTGGCGAGACGCACGGCCACTGCCGGGACCTCGACCATGATGCCGACGCCCAGCTGGTGCGGCGGGGCGGAGAGCCCCAGCCGCCGGGCGGCCTCCTGCAGCCGCGCCCTGGCCCAGTCGACGTCGTCCACCGAGGTGACCATGGGGAAGAGGACGTTGACCCGGTGCGCGCGGGCGACCTGGCAGAGCGCCTCGAGCTGATCGAGCAACAACGACGGGTCGTCCCGGAAGGCGCGGATCCCGCGCACCCCGAGGAAGGGGTTGGCCTCCGGCTCGATGGGGATGAAGTCCAGCGGCTTGTCGCCGCCGACGTCCCACGTGCGGATGGTCACGGCGTGCGGGGCGAAGGACTGCGCGATCGCGGAGTAGACCTCCACCTGCTGCTCGACGGTCGGGGCGCGGTGCCACTGGGCGAAGACCGCCTCGGTCCGCACCAGCCCAGACCCCTCTGCACCCAGCCCTGCTCCCAGCCGGGCGACCGCGAGCGAGGAGACGTTGGCCTTGACCGTGATGCGGGCGCCGTCCCTGGTGACGACGGGCAGGTGGGTGTCGGCGAGGGCCTGCTCCCGCTCGGCGGCGCGCCGCTCCAGCACCTGGGAGAAGGCCGCCTGGACCTCCGGCGGCGGGTCGATCTCCAGCCGTCCCGCGCGGGCGTCGAAGGCGATGACCGTGCCCGGGGCGACATCGGCGCGGGCACCTGCGCCGGTGAGCACGGGCACCCCGCGGGCCCGGGCGATGAGCACGCCGTGCCCCAGAGCGCCCCCGTGCCGGGTGACGACGCCGCGGATGGCGCCGGCGTCGAGGGAGATCGCGAGGGCCGGGTCGAGCTCTTCGACGACGAGGACGCCCTCCCCCAGGGACTCGGGCTCGGCCACGTCGAGCAGGACCCGCATGACGCGCTCGCCGATGCTGCGCACGTCCTGCGCGCGTTCCTGCAGGTAGGCGTCGGGCAGGGCCTCGAAGCGGGCGGCCACGGTGTCGACCGCGCCCTGCCAGGCAACGGCAGCCGCCTCGCCCGCGCCGATCCGGGTCTCGACATCGGTGATCAGCTCGGGGTCGCGCAGCAGCGCGGCGTGCGCGTCGAACACCTCGGCCTGCCCATGGCCGAGATGGCGCCGGGCCCGGGTCGCGAGCTGCTCGAGCGTGCCGAGAGCGTCAGCCACCGCGCCGCTCAGACGCCCCTGCTCCTGCTCCGCCCCCTCGGAGACCAGGTCACCGGGGTCCGGCACCGTCTGGTGGAGGACGGCCGGGCCCATCGCGGCCTCGAGCCCGGAGCCGGCGACCCCGGGCTCGTCGCTCACGGCGGGCGCGGGGGCCTGCTCATCGGCCAGCGGCTGCGCCGGGCCGGGCTCGTCCCCGAAGGCGGTGGCCGCCAGCCGCTCGATCTGGCCGAGGACGTCGGCGGCCTGCTCCCCCGTCGCCTCGACCCGCAGTACGTGGCCCTGCAGCGCGCCGAGCGTGGCGACGCCGGAGAGGCTGAGCGCGTCCACGGGTCCGGTTCCGGTCGTCATGTTGCGCACCCGCACCCTGGTCCCGGGCGACACCCCGCCGGCGGTCGACACGAGGCGGGCCGCGGGCCGCGCGTGCAGACCGTGCTCCCCCGTGACCGACACCTCGACGCAGTCCCACTCGCACGGCTCGTCCTCTGGGGCCTGCTGGCCGGGAGCCTGGTCCGCCGGCGCATCACCCAGGTGGGCCGCCTTGGCGTCGAGCCCGCGGCGCGCCTCGGTCGCGCAGGTGGCGAGGTCGGCCCCGGTGCCTGCGGCCACGGTGGCCGCGATGAGACCCTCGACGAGCGGGGCCGAGCTGACGACGACCCGTGCGGCGACCGCGGGGTCCACCATCTCCAGGGCCATCTCAGTGGAGAGCACCGCGCTGCCCAGGTCGACGAGCACGAGCACGCCAGCGCCCTGAGACGCCTCGTCGGCGCGGCCCACGGCCTCGGCGATGGCGACCGCGTCGGTGCCGGTCGTCTCCTCGTCCAGCCCTGCGGCGATCTCGAGCCTCGGGCCGCCCTCGGGGCTCATCTCCGCGGCGAGCGCGACGGCCGCCGTGGCCAGGGCCCGGCTGTGCGAGACGACGACCAGCGCGATCATCGCGGCCGGCTCACGCAAGCGTCTTCGCCGCGGCCTCGATGAGCAGGGTCGCGCTGGTGGCTCCCGGGTCCTGGTGCCCGGCGCTGCGCTCCCCGAGGTAGGACGCGCGTCCCTTGCGCGCCACCATCGGCTCGGTGGCGTCGCGCCCCTGCGCCGCGGCGTCCGCCGCCGCGCGCAGGGCGTCCGCGAGCTCGGCCCCCGACCCGGCGGCCTCCTCGAAGGCGTCGAGCGCGGGTGAGAGCGCGTCATACATCGTCTTGTCGCCGGTCTCGGCCTTGCCGCGCGCCACGATGCCCTCGACCCCGGCGCGCAGCGCCTGGCCGAACTCGCGTGCCCCGACGTCCTCGCTCGCGGCCAGCGGACCGGCCAGCCGCAGGAAGAAGGTGCCGTAGAGCGGCCCCGAGGCGCCACCGACGGTGCTCACCAACGTCATACCGACCTTTTTGAGGTAGGCGTCGATGGTGGAGAACTCCTCGGTGTCGGCCAGCGCGGCGCAGGCGGTGAGACCGCGCAGCATGTTGCTCCCGTGATCGGCGTCCCCGATCGCGCGGTCGAGCTCGGTCAGGTGCTCGGCGTGGGTCGTGATGCTCTCCGAGCATGCTGCGATCCACGCCTGGAATGCTGTCAGGTCAGCCATGTGCTCATCCTCCCCATCGCAGGCCGGGCGTGTCCACGGGAGCATCCCACAACCGGACCATCTCCTCGTCCACCCGGAGGAGCGTGACCGAGCACCCGGCCATGTCGAGGGAGGTGATGTAGTTGCCGACGAGCGAGCGGGCCACCGTGATGCCGGCCTCGTCGAGGAGCCGGGAGACCTCGCCGTACATGAGGTAGAGCTCGAGCAGCGGCGTGCCGCCCAGGCCGTTGACGAAGGCGATGACCGACTCGCCCCGCTCGAGCCCCAGGTCGGCGAGGACCGGATCGACGAGGCGGGAGGCGACCTCGCGCGCGGGGGCGAGCTTCTCGGTGGAGCGGCCGGGCTCACCATGGATGCCGATGCCGATCTCCATCTCGTCCTCCGCGAGCTCGAAGGTCGGCTTCCCTGCGGCGGGGACGGTGCACGAGGTCAGCGCGATCCCCATGGACCGGCCCTGGTCGTTGACGCGGCGCGCGAGGTCGGCGCAGGCCGCGAGGTCCTGCCCCTCCTCCGCGGCCGCGCCGACGATCTTCTCGAGCAGCACGGTGACCCCGACGCCGCGGCGTCCGGCGGTGTAGAGGCTGTCCTGGACCGCGACGTCGTCGTCGGTGATCACGGCCTCGACCTCAATGCCGGAGTCGGCGGCGAGCTCGGCGGCCATCTCGAAGTTCATGACATCGCCGGTGTAGTTCTTGACGATGTGCAGGACCCCGGCGCCACCGTCGACGGCGACGGTCGCGGCGAGGATCTGGTCGGGCACGGGCGAGGTGAACACCTCACCGGCACAGGCGGCGTCGAGCATCCCGCGCCCGACGAAGCCACCGTGCAGCGGCTCGTGGCCGGAGCCACCGCCGGAGACGAGGGCGACCTTGCCGGAGACCGGGGAGTCGGCGCGGAGCACGAGCTTGTGGTCGAGGTCGACGCGCAGGTGGGACGGGTGGGCGGCCGCCATCCCGGCCAGCGCCTCGACGACCACGTCAGCGGGGTCGTTGAGCAGCTTCTTCATGGCGCTCACTCTGCCACGGAACAGGCCGCCGGGGTATGCCGTGGGCGAGAAGAGGTTCTTCGGCGTCGTCCCCATCCGGGTGGCCACGGCGTGGCCCCGACAGGCACCTCAGATCGAGATCCGAGAGGATGACGACGTGAGCCAGGACGACCAGAGGGAGGAAGATGCCGCCACCCAGTGGCCGAATCACCGGGGGCGTGGCCGCCGATGGCTGATCGCCTTCCTTGCGCTGCTCCTGGTCATGCAGCTGCTCCGTCTGGCGCAGGGGATCTGGACGATGTCCACCCTGGGTGCGACGGCGGGGATCACCGGGATCCCCATGATCCTCCTCACCCTGATGTTCCTCCGCCCGCGCACACGCGCGACCGACCGTGGACTGCTCGTCCGTGGCCACCTGTCGCGGGAGCGCCTCGTCCCCTGGGCCGAGTTGGAGGACATCACCGCCGAGGGCGGACGCTGGGCCACCACCGTCACGGCCCGGCTGACCGACGGCAGCCGCTTCCCGCTCCCCGGAGTCCAGCCTGCTGACGTCGAGGACGTCCGCACGGCCAGCGTCCACCTCACCGGGGGCAGGTCGGACGACGGGGTCGGCTGACCCTGCCCAGGCCTCAGAAGCCGAGGCGGTCCAGGGCCTTGGGGTCGCGCTGCCAGTCCTTGGCCACCTTGACGTGCAGGTCGAGGTGCACCCGGTGCCCGAGGAGCGCCTCGATGCCGCGGCGGGCCTCGGTGCCGACGTCGCGCAGGCGGGAGCCGCCGCGGCCGATGATGATGGCCTTCTGGCTGGAGCGCTCGACGAAGACGTTGACCCGCACGTCGGAGAGCGGGGAACCCTCCGGACGGTCCTCGCGGGGCACGATCTCCTCGACCTGCACCGCGAGACTGTGCGGCAGCTCGTCGCGCACCCCTTCCAGCGCGGCCTCGCGGACCAGCTCGGCGATCTGCACGAGCGTGGACTCGTCGGTGATCTGGTCGGCGGGGTAGAGCGCGGGCGAGGCGGGGAGGTAGGACGCCAGCACGTCGGCGACCTCCTCGACCTGCTCACCGCCGGTCGCCGAGCACGGGATGATCGCGTCCCAGTCCCCCAGCTGGTCGATGGCCACGAGGTGCTCGGCGAGCCGGTCGCGGGTCACCGCGTCCGACTTCGTCGCGATCGCGACGACCGGCACCCTGCGCACCCGGTGCAGGTCGAGGAGGTCACGGGCGATGAAGGTGTCGCCCGGCCCGACCCGCTGGTCGCTCGGCAGACAGAACCCGATGACGTCGACCGACAGCAGCGTCTCGCGGACGACGTCGTTGAGCCGCTGCCCGAGCAGGGAGCGCGGCCGGTGGAGCCCGGGGGTGTCCACGAGGATGAGCTGGGAGGTCGGCGTCGTGCGGATGCCGCGGACAGCGTGCCGGGTGGTCTGCGGCTTGGAGGAGGTGATGGCGACCTTGCTGCCCACCAGGGCGTTGGTCAGGGTCGACTTGCCTGCGTTGGGTCGCCCCACGAGGCAGGCGAATCCGGCACGGTATGCCTCGGGCTCAGCGGACACTGCTGCTCACCTCGTCGCGGTGGTGGGTTCGTCGGTCGCCGCGACCCGCAGTGGGGTCCTCGCGGGTGCTGGGGCGGTGGGCGCGCTCGTCGCGCTCCCCCTCGGCGTGCCGGTCCTCGTCACGCTCGTCCTGCTGCTCGGTCCCGTGGTCGCGGGAGTCGGCCTCCGGCACGCGACGCACGAGCACCGTCGCGACCCGCCGACGACGGCCCGCCATCCGCTCGGCCGTGAGCTCGAGCCCGGCGACCTCGCCGACCGCACCCTGGATGGGGACCATGCCGATCGCCGTCGAGAGCAGCCCGCCGACGGAGTCGACATCCTCGGTCTCGATCTCGACGTCGAACATCTCCGCGAGGTCGTCCACCGGGAGGTTCGCCGGGACCCTGGTGCGCTCGGTGCCGTCCTCGGCGACGACCTGCTCGACCTCGACGCCGTCGCGGTCGTACTCGTCGGTGATCTCCCCCACGATCTCCTCGACGATGTCCTCGATGGTGATGAGACCTGCGGTGCCGCCGTACTCGTCGATGACCACCGCGACATGCTGCCGCCCCTGCTGCATCTCCTTGAGCAGCTCATCGACCCGCTTCATCTCCGGGATGCGCTGCACGGGCCGCATCACCTCGGTCACCGGCACGGCGCTGGCGGACTCGGCGCGGCTGTTGACGGCGCGCGCCACATCCTTGAAGTAGAGCATCCCGAGCACGTCGTCGGTGTCCTCACCCACGACCGGGACGCGCGAGAAACCCGAGCGCAGCAGGAGGGACATCGCCTGCCGGAGGACCTTCTCCGCCTTGATGGTCACGAGGTCCGGGCGGGGCACCATGACCTCCCGGGCCACGGTGTCCCCCAGCTCGAAGATGGAGTGGATCATCTCCCGCTCGTCGTCCTCGATGACCGAGGACTCCCCCGCGAGGTCGACGAGCTCGCGCAGCTCGGTCTCGTTGGCGAACGGCCCCTCGGCATACCCCCGACCGGGCGTGACGGCGTTGCCGAAGAGAACGAGGAGCTTGGCGACCGGGCCGAGGAAGAGGCGCAGCAGACGCACGACCGGCGCGGCCAGCAGGGCCACCGGCTCGGTGTGCTGGCGGCCCAGCGTGCGCGGCGAGACCCCGACGACCACGAAGGTCACGACCACCATGATCCCGATGGCGATGAGGGCGGTCTGCAGGTGGGAGTCGGTGAGGATGTCGACGGCGACGGTGACCATGACCGCGGTGGCCGCCTCGGCCGCGACCCGGACGAAGGCCGCGACGGCGAGGTAGGGCGCCGGGTCGCCCGCGATGCGCAGCAGCGCCCGCGCGCCCCCGCGTCGCTCGTCGGCCAGCTGCTCGGCCCGGCGCAGGGTGACGCGCTGCAGCGCGGTCTCACCCGCCGTGAGCAGGAAGGCGATGATCGTCGTCGCGACGGCGACGAGCACGAGGGTGGTCACGAGCGCCCGATCACGTCGTCGTCGGCCGCGCGGGTGCTGCGTCCGCGCTGGGCGAGGAAGGTCAGCAGCAGCGTGCGCTGCAGGTCGAACATCTCGCGCTCCTGCGCGGGCTCGGCGTGGTCGAAGCCGAGCAGGTGCAGGATCCCGTGCGTCGTGAGCAGCAGGACCTCGTCACCGACCGCGTGGCCGGCGCGCTGGGCCTGCTCGCGGGCCACCGACGGGCAGAGCACGACGTCGCCGAGCATGCCCCCCTGACCGTCGTCGTCACCCTCGCCCCGCCCGTGCGAACCCGGGCGCAGCTCGTCCATGGGGAAGCTCATGACGTCGGTCGGGCCGGGCAGGTCCATCCACCGCTGGTGCAGGTTGGCCATGGTGTCCTCGTCGACGAGGGTGATCGTCAGCTCGGCCCGCGGGTTCACCCGCAGCTGGTCCAGCACGTGCCGGCCCAGGTCGGCCAGCTCCTGCTCCGGCACCGGCGAGGGCACCTCACCGGACTCGTTGAGCACCTCGATCATCGGGCGCCGTCCTCCGCGGCCGACTCCGGTCCGGCCGATGCCGACGACCGACGCGGGCCCGTGGCCCGTCGCTGACGCCGCTCGTCGAAGCGGCCGTAGGCGTCGACGATGTCGCTCACGAGCCGGTGCCGGACGACGTCCTGGCTGGTGAGGTGGGAGAAGTGGATGTCCTCGACGTCGGCGAGGATGTCCTGCACCACCCGCAGCCCCGACTGGGTGCCACCGGGCAGGTCCACCTGGGTGGTGTCGCCGGTGACGACCATCTTGGAGCCGAAGCCGAGCCGCGTCAGGAACATCTTCATCTGCTCGGGCGAGGTGTTCTGGGCCTCGTCGAGGATGATGAAGGCGTCGTTGAGCGACCGCCCGCGCATGTAGGCCAGCGGCGCCACCTCGATGGTCCCCGCAGCCATGAGCTTGGACATCGACTCGCTGTCGACCATGTCGTGCAGGGCGTCGTAGAGCGGCCGGAGGTAGGGGTCGATCTTGTCGGTGAGCGTGCCGGGCAGGAAGCCCAGGCGCTCCCCCGCCTCGACCGCGGGTCGGGTGAGGATGATCCGGGTGACCTGCTTGGCCTGGAGGGCCGCGACCGCCTTGGCCATGGCGAGGTAGGTCTTGCCGGTGCCCGCCGGGCCGAGCCCGAAGACGATGGTGTGCGCGTCGATCGCCTCGACGTAGTGCTTCTGGTTGAGCGTCTTGGGCCCGATCGTCTTGCCCCGGTTGGAGACGATGTTCATGGTCAGCACGTCGGCAGGGCGGTCCGAGGTCGCGGTGCGCAGCATGCCGATGCTGCGCTCCACGGCGTCGCGGTTGAGCGGCTGGCCACGGCCCACGATGGCGAGGAGCTCGTCGACGAGACGCTCGACGAGCGCCAGCTCCGCGGAGTCGCCCGTGAGGCGGAACTCGTTGCCGCGCACGTGCACGTCGACCTTGGGGAAGGCGCGCTCGATGGTGCGCAGCAGCTCGTCGCGCGGACCGAGGAGGGTGACCATGGGCACCTCGTCGGGGATGACGACGGTATGGGTGGGCTGGGGTCGTGAGCTCGGGTCGGTCTGCGTCATGAGGGTTTCCAGTCTAGACGGCGGCGCCGACAGCCGCCGTCCGTGCGGGCCGCGCCCGGACTGCGCTGAGCACCGAGAGCCACCCGACCCCGATCGAGACGACGAGGGTCCCGACGAAGGCGGTATGCGGTGCGCTCGCGTAGGTGAGGCCGAAGACCACCCCCGTCGCGGCGAGGGTCAGGGCGCTGGCGAGAGCCTCCCCGACCTGCAGGGCCGAGGAGTTGCGGCCCACCTCGCTGTCCGGGGACAGGCGCAGGGTGAGCACCGAGGTGCTGGGGTAGGCCACGCCGACGCCGAAGGTCGCCAGACCGTAGAGCCCGATGACGACCCACCCGGGCCAGGACCCCCACACGGCCACCCCGAGGACAGCCATGATCGCGGCATACACCGAGACCCCGGCGATCATGAGCCGGTAGCGGTCGCGCTCGGGGCCGACCCGGCCCTGCCACCACGACCCAAGCGCCCACGTGACCGAGGCGGCGGCCAGGACCCCGCCGGCCTGGGCCGGGCTGTAGCCGTGCTCGTCGCGGAGCATGAGCGGGAGGTAGGCCTCGGCCGCGACGAAGGACCCACCCAGGGCGGCCCGCACACCCACCACGGACGGCAACCCCCGGGCGAGCACGAGCGCGCCCGGCGGCAGCAGCTGGGTCGAGGCGAGCGCGAGCAGGACCAGGAGGACGGCACCGACGACATACTCGAAGGGTTGGATGCTCTCGCCGGCGAGGTTGAGCAGCCCGACACCGACCGCGGCGAGGACTGCCCAGCCGATGATGCGGGGGCGCAGGAAGCCTGCCTCGCTGCTCGGCCGGGTGGCGCGCAGCGCCGGACGCAGCACCCAGACCGCGACGAGGAAGCCGGGCGCGACGCCGAGGAAGACCCACCGCCACGACAGGTGCTCGACGAGCACCCCGGTGAGCAGCGGGCCGGCCAGACCGGGCAGCACCCAGGCCGCGGCGAGGAGCGAGAAGACCTTGGGCCGCAGCCCGTCCGGCACCCGCTGGGCGATGACGACGTAGATCGCCACGCTCGCCAGGCCGCTGCCCAGACCCTGCAGACCGCGCCCGAGGACGAAGACCTCCATCGAGGTCGCGAGGCCAGCGACGAGCAGACCCGCGACGAACGTGGCGGCACCGGCCAGCACCACCGGACGTGGGCCCGAGCGATCCGACCACCAGCCGCTGACGATCATGCCGACCACGCTGGCTGCGACGGTCGCGCCGAAGGCCATGTTGTAGAGGTGGTAGCCGTCCAGGGCTGCGGCGACGGTGGGCATGGCGGCCCCGACGGCGATGTATTCCAGCGCGAAGATTGCGATGAGGACCGTCGCCCCGACGGAGGCGCTGCGGATCCCTGGCGCGAAGACCGAGATCGGCGGCGCCTGTTCCGTCCGGTCGCCGGCCGGCGCCGTCATCGCCACGACCGGGAGGACGCGGCGCGCAGGACCGCCAACGCCGCCGGACCGGCCGTCGAGGTCCGCAGGACGCTGCGTCCGAGACGCACCGGCCGCGCGCCGACGCCGATCAGGTCGTCCAGCTCCTCCGGCGAGATGCCTCCCTCAGGGCCGACGACGAGCAGGATCTCGCCGGTCTCCGGCACGGCGACCGCGCTCAGCGGCTCGGTCGCCTCTTCGTGCAGCACGAGGGTCAGGTCGGCGGCCGCGGCCCGCGCGAGCAGCCCGCGTCGCCCGACCGGCTCCGCCAGCACCGGGCGGCGCAGGCGGCGGGACTGCTTGGTGGCCGCGAGGATCGTCTGGTCCCACTTGCGCAGCGCCTTGGCGCCACGGTCGCCCCGCCACCGCACGATGCTCCGGTCGGCCTGCCAGGGGACGACCTCGTCGACGTCGAGCTCGGTCGCGGTCTCGACGGCCTGCAGGTCACGCTCACCCTTGGCGAGCGCCTGCGCGAGCACGAGTCGGGGCGCGGGCTCGTCGTCGACGAGCCGTTCGAGCACGCGCAGCCACAGCGCCCCGTCACCGGCGTCGGTCACCTCGCACCGGGCGCCACGGCCCAGACCGTCGGAGACCACGACGCTCTCCCCCGCCGTGATCCGCTGCACCGTCGCCGCGTGCCGGCCCTCGGGGCCATCGAGCACGATCTCCTCACCCGTCAGGGACTCCGTGGGGAGGTGGAACAGCGGATCGCTCACGGCCTACCTGCCACGCAGCGCGTCCCAGAGGCTGTGCTTGCGGCCCACGCCGCCCGAGGAGCCCATGCGTCCGGTCGGGCTGGACTCCCCGCGGCTCTCGGCGAACTGCGCGAGGAGGTCGCGCTGCGCGTCGTTGAGCCGCGTCGGCACCTTGACGTCGAGGTGGACCACCAGGTCCCCGCGCCCCTCGCCACGCAGGTGGGTGACGCCCTTGTCGTCGAGGGAGACGGTCTGGCCGGGCTGGGTGCCGGGGCGCAGGTCGACCTCGACGGGGCCGTCTAGCGTCTCCACGGGCAGGGTCGCGCCCAAGGCAGCGGCCGTCATCGGCACCTCGAGGGTGCAGTGCAGGTCGTCGCCGCGGCGGGTGAAGACGTCGTGCGGCTCCACCTGGATCTCGACGTAGAGGTCGCCCGGCTCACCGCCGAACGGGCCCACCTCGCCCTCCCCGGCGAGCGCGATCCGGGTCCCGGTGTCGACACCGCCGGGCACCTTGAGGGTGAGATCGCGCCGGGTGCGGACCCGTCCCTCGCCGGAGCAGTCGAAGCAGGGGTGCTCGATGACGTCGCCGAAGCCGCGGCACGCCTGGCACGGGCGAGAGGTCATGACCTGGCCGAGGAAGGAACGCTGCACCTGCTGCACCTCGCCGCGCCCCTGGCATACCTCGCAGGTGCGGGTGCCGGTGCCGGGCTGGGAGCCGGCGCCGGTGCACGTGCTGCAGACCACCGCGGTGTCGATCTGCAGGGTCTGCTCTCCGCCGAAGGTCGCGGCCGGGAGGTCGATGTCCAGGCGGATGAGCGCGTCGTGGCCGCGCTGGGTGCGCGATCGCGGTCCGCGGGCGCCGGCGGCGGTGCCACCGAAGAAGGCGTCCATGATGTCGCTGAAGGTGAAGCCCTGGCCGAAGCCGCCGGTCGCGCCGCCGTAGGGGTCCTGGCCACGGTCGTAGGCGGCGCGCTTGCCGGCATCGCCCAGCACGTCATACGCCTGGCTGACGCGCTTGAACTCCGACTCGGCCTCGGCGCCGGGGTTCACGTCGGGATGCAGCTGACGGGCCTTCTTGCGATAGGCCTTCTTGATGTCCTCGGGGGTGGCCTCGCGGGCGACACCGAGATCGGCGTAGTAGTCGTTCACAGCGTGGGACGTCCTTGCGGTCGTGTCGTGTGCGGTCTCGTTCGGGTCCGGATGGTGCAACGGTGGGACGGGCGCAGGTATGCCGTGAGGTGGCTCACCCGTCGAGGATGTCGGCGACGTAGTGCGCCACGGCCCGGACCGTGGCCATCGCCTGGGGGTAGTCCATGCGGGTCGGTCCGACGACGCCCAGCCCGCCGGCGGTGCCGTAGGTCGTGGCGACGACGGAGGTCGTGCGCAGCGGCTCGTAGGGGTTCTCCGCGCCGATCGCGACGGCGACGGTCTCGCCGTCGTCGAGGGAGGCCATGCTGCCCATGAGGCGGAGCAGGACGACGTGCTCCTCCAGCGCCTCGAGCACCTGCGACAGCGATGTGGGGAAGTCGCCGCCGACCCGGGCCAGGTTGGCGGTCCCGGCCATGGCGATGCGCTCCTCGGTGCGCTCCTGCGCCGCCTCGGCGAGGGTGTCGACCACGGTCTGCGCCAGCGGACGGTCGCCCGGGGCCACCCGCTCCTGCACCGCGGCGAGCCGGGCCGGGATGCGGGCGAGCAGCTCGCCGACGGCCAGCTCGTTGACGAGCGTGCGCAGGGTGGCGACGGCGTCCGGCTCGAGAGTGAGGTCGCGCCGCACGTCCACGACCCGCTGCTCGACGCGACCGGTGCTCGTGATGAGCACGATCATGAGGCGGGTGCCTCCGACCGGGACGAGCTCGACGTGGCGCAGCGTGGAGCGGGAGAGGCTGGGGTACTGCATCACCGCGACCTGGTGGGTCAGACTGGAGAGCAGCCGGGTGGTGCGCGAGACGACGTCGTCGAGGTCGAGGGCGCCGTCGAGGAAGCGGGCGATGGCGGTGCGCTCGGCCCGGCTCATCGGCTTGATCTGCTGGAGCCGGTCCACGAAGAGGCGGTAGCCCGCGTCGGTGGGGATGCGGCCGGCGCTGGTGTGCGGCGCGGTGATGAGGCCCTCGTCCTCCAGGGCAGCCATGTCGTTGCGCACGGTGGCCGCGGAGACACCGAGCTGGTGGCGCTCGAGGAGCGCCTTGGAGCCGACGGGCTCGGAGGTCCGGACGTAGTCCTGCACGATGGCGCGCAGGATCTCCAGGCGGCGGTCCTCGCTCACGGCGGCACCCTCCTTCCTCGACGCTGGCACTCACGGACGCGGAGTGCCAGTCTACGCGAGCCGGGGGCGCGGCATACCATGTGCGCCATGACGACGGCGCGCATCGAGACCGACAGCATGGGCCAGGTGGAGGTCGCCTCCGACCGCTACTGGGGGGCGCAGACCCAGCGCAGCATCCACAACTTCCCCATCGGCCAGGACACCTTCGTCTGGGGCCGCCCGATCATCACCGCCCTCGGCATCCTCAAGAAGGGCGCCGCGCAGGCCAACGCCGAGCTCGGGGAGCTGCCGCAGGAGGTCGCCGACCTCATCGTGCGGGCCGCCGACGAGGTGATCGCCGGGGACCTCGACGACCACTTCCCGCTCGTCGTCTTCCAGACGGGCTCGGGCACGCAGAGCAACATGAACAGCAACGAGGTCATCTCCAACCGGGCGATCGAGCTGGCCGGGGGCGAGCTGGGCAGCAAGACCCCGGTCCACCCCAACGACCACGTCAACCGGGGTCAGAGCAGCAACGACACCTTCCCCACCGCGATGCACATCGCGGTCCTGCTCGAGCTGCGCGACCGGCTCGAGGGCTCGGTCGGGCAGCTGCGCGACACGCTCGCCGCGAAGGCGCAGGAGTATGCCGACGTCGTCAAGGTCGGCCGCACCCACCTGCAGGACGCCACCCCCATCACCCTCGGCCAGGAGATCGGCGGCTGGGTCGCCCAGCTCGACTACGCGCTGGGCGAGGTGCGGCACGCGGGCGAGGGCCTGCGCGAGCTGGCGATCGGCGGCACCGCCGTGGGCACCGGCCTCAACGCCCACCCCGACTTCGGTGCGCTCGCCGCCCGCAAGATGGGCGAGGAGGCCGGGCTGGAGCTGCGCAGCGCGGACAACAAGTTCGCGTCGCTGTCGGCGCACGACGCGCTCGTGCAGACCTCGGCGGCCCTGCGCACGCTCGCCGGTGCGCTGATGAAGATGGCCAACGACGTCCGCTGGCTCGCCTCCGGCCCGCGCAACGGGATCGGCGAGCTGCTCATCCCCGAGAACGAGCCGGGCAGCTCGATCATGCCGGGCAAGGTCAACCCCACCCAGTCCGAGGCGATGACCATGGTCGCGACCCGGGTCTTCGGCAACGACGCGACCGTCGCCTTCGCCGGCAGCCAGGGCAACTTCCAGCTCAACGTCTTCAAGCCGGTCATGGTGCACGCGGTGCTGGAGAGCATCCGGCTGATCTCCGATGCCTGCCTGGCCTTCGACACCGGCTGCGCCCAGGGGATCGAGCCGCATACCGAGCGGATCGAGGCCAACCTCGCGAGCAACCTCATGCAGGTCACCGCGCTCAACCCGCACATCGGCTACGACAAGGCCGCCGCCATCGCCAAGTCCGCGCACAAGGCGGGTCAGACCCTGCGCGAGGCGGCCCTGGAGAGCGGCCACCTCACCGCCGAGGAGTTCGACGCCTGGGTCGTCCCGCTGGACATGACCCACCCCCGCACCCCCTGACCCCCACCCCCGACCCCCCACCGAGCGCCGCAGATGGTCGCCTAAGCACCCACCGAGCGCCGCAGATGGTTGTTGCTGGGAGTCCGGCCAACCATCTCCGACGCCCGGTCACGTCGTGAACAACCATCTGCGACGCCCGGTCACGTCGTGAACAACCATCTGCGGCGCTCGGTCGGGGTGCGCGTCGGTGGGTAGGCGTGAGGGCGGAGGAGGTGCGGGGGCGGAGGAAGTGCGGGGGCGGGGTGGGCGCGCCTCGTGCGTCACGTGAGCCACACGCGTTACGGTCGACCGTTGTGAGCGATCGTTACGGCTACGGCACCGATGTCCTCGCGTCCGACTGGCGGGCCCCGCGTCGTGGACGCGCCCAGGAGGTGGCCGCCGAGCGCGGCCTGGTGGTCGAGGACGTCGACACCGGCTGGTGCGGCGCCGTCGTGGGGGTCGAGAAGGTCGGGGGTATGCGGGTCGTCCACCTGGAAGACCGCCGCGGGCGCCGCAAGGGGTTCCCGCTCGGGCCCGGCTTCCTCATCGACGGCGCTCCGGTCGTACTCACCCCGCCGAGCGATGCCGCCGCAGCAGGCCGACTCGCCCAGGCTCGCGAGGCGGCGACGCGCACGGCGAGCGGGTCGGTGCGCGTGAGCGACCAGCCGGCCCGGGTCGCCAGCGGCTCGCGGATCTGGGTGGAGGGCAAGCACGATGCCGAGCTGGTCGAGAAGGTCTGGGGCGACGACCTCCGGGTGGAGGGGGTCGTGGTCGAGATGCTGGGCGGCATCGACGAGGTGGCCGACCTCATCCGCTCCTTCGGGCCGAGCCGCGACCAACGCCTCGGCATCCTCGTGGACCACCTGGTCCCGGGCACCAAGGAGAGCCGGATCGTCGCGGAGGCCGAGCGGGTCAGTCCGTGGGTCCGCATCCTCGGCCACCCCTATGTCGACGTATGGCAGTCGGTGCGTCCGGCGCGCCTCGGGCTGGAGGCCTGGCCGGTCATCGAGCGCGGCCGGTCCTGGAAGGACGGCATCCTCGCCGAGCTCGGGTGGCCGCACCGGAGCCAGACCGACGTCGCCCTGGGCTGGAAGAGAATCCTGGGCACCGTACGTTCTTACAGCGACCTGGAACCAACGCTGCTCGCCAGCGTCGAAGAGCTGATCGACTTCGTCACGGTTCCACCACCTCACGAGGAGTGAGCAGCATGACCCAGACACCACCGCCCCAGAGCGGGCCTTGGCAGGACCCGCACCGCACCGGTGGCCCCGCCGACCATCAGCCCCCTCCCCCGGGGCCGCGGTACTCCGGCCAGCCGTCGGGCTACTCCAGCCCGCCGCAGGGGGACGAGCGCACGATGATGCTTCTCGCCCACCTGTCCGCACCCATCTCGATGCTGCTCAGCGTGGGCTGGCTGCCCTTCCTCGGACCGCTGCTGATCTGGCTGTTCTACAAGGACAAGTCGCCGGCGGTGCGCACCGCGGCCGCTGGTGCGTTCAACTTCAACCTCACCCTGACCATCGCCACCGTGGTGCTGTGGATCAGCGTCATCCTCACCCTGTTCGTCGGGCTCATCTGGGCGATCCCGGGCTGGATCGCGATCGTCGTCGTCCAGCTGTGGTGCCACATCAAGGGCGCCCTGCGCGCTTCCCGCGGTGAGGTCTACGTGTACCCGTTCCAGATCAAGCTGCTCAGCTGATCAGTCACTCCCGACTCGCACGTCACAGGTCCCCGGTGTGTCAATCGCGACACGCCGGGGATCGTCATTCTTTCGGCGCTACCCCTTGCGCCGCTTGCCTTGACGGACTACAACTGGTCCTACGCACTCCCCTCGGGGAGAGCGGGTCGCAAGACTGGTCGAGGATTCTCCCCGTCCCCCGGGACGGACCTGCGGTGATGCCGCAGCAGAGCCTCCGGCACCTTGCGCACCGTCCGGCAGCATCACGGTTGGGCAGTGGCCCGGTTCGCGAACTCATACTTCGCGAACCGGGCCACACCACATTCACGTCTCAGGCCCTGCAGGCTCATACCCGGCAGGGTCTCACGTCATTATCGGTGCAGCAGGTGTCGTCACCGGGAACTATCGGCGGCGTGTCGCTGAAATCGTCGGGCAGCCGCGGTCACCTCGTGCGCGGCCGCAGAGGAGCGGGCCCAGGAGTCCAGGGCACGACGATCTCCTGCTCCATGGCTCGGGCAGCCAGCCCTCGCGCCGTGGTATGCCCGTCCGCCACCATCGCGTCTTCGATGGCCCTCGCGATCTTCTCCGGCTGCGGACTGCCCAGGATCCACCACGCGTAGCGGGACTCGCGTCGTCGGTGCTGCATTTCGCTGCTGACCGTGTCCAGGCCGTTCACGGCCACCGAACGGTAGGCCAACGGCCCGGTCCCGATCCGGTAGTGCGGGCTCACCTGAGGCATCCCCTGGTGTCGCGAGATCAGCTGACTACGGCGCAGCAGGCGCACCCGCTCGGGGTCCACGCTCGCCCACGGGACGACATACCTCGCGCTGCGGGTGGGGCCGTAGCCCAGCACCAGACCGTGCTCGCACACCCGGTGCCGCTCGAGGATCCCCGGCAGCGCCACGGCGGAGCACAGCAGCAGCATGAGGAAGAGCACGAAGAACCGGAACCAGAGCGGGTCGTCCGGAACGGCCCACCACTGCCAGGCCACCACCCCGACGGTGGTCACGGTCATCACCACCGACGAGATCGGTCCGGGCCAGCAACGGAAGGTCTGCAGCACCCGACCCATATCCTTCCCGCGCAGCGGCTCCGAGGCCTCCCCCATCAGCTCTCCCGGAGAAGTGTGCCGACGAACTCCATCACCGGATCGAAACCCTCGCCTCTGAAGCGGATCAGCCCGTCCCTCTCCTGCCGCGAGAGGTAGGTCCCCCCTGGGCCGGAGTACAGACCGAAGAATCTTGTCTGCTCCGAACTTGCGGGTTCGGTCCTACTCAGAGTGACCGCGACCAGTGCCTGACCAACGGGCTCGAGAAGCGGGTCTTGCCCCTGCACCTGCTCCACGGGGAGACGGACGTCCAGGTCTGGAACGGGTGCCTCCGGGTCTACCCCGGCCCAGGACATCAACGCCAGGACGGTGTCCTGCCTAGCCGCCAGGACGAACTCGTGGAAGCCCTGAGCTGTGATGAACTCGGCCAGCCAGCAGTCCGGCCCGTGCTGGTACAGGACGATCCAGTCCGTCCCCAGCGTGGTGGCGCGCTCCGCGACCACGATCGAGGGCGCGCGCCGTCGAAGCCCCAGCAGCACCCATACCTCCGGCGGGGAGGACTGGTAGATCGTGCCCTGCACGTCATCCAGCGGCAGGGCCTCGACCAGGCCGCGGACGGTCAAGGAGCGCATACCCATCGCCACGGCCAGCTCGCGCTCCGACGAATCCAGGGTGTCCAACCACGGAAGCGGGACGGGGCGATCTTCGCCTTCGAAGACCAGGGCTGCGATCTCCTCGTCGCTATACGAACCGAGGTTGATCGCCTCCTCAGCGGACTCCTCGACCAGTTGATCGAGCAGCGAGATGACCTCTGGGTCGCGGAACGGATCCGCGTGGTCAGGGGTCGGACGGTGGTCATGGTCGGGCACAGCAGGTCTCCGTCGTGATGGTGGCTGGGTCAGGGCGTGTGGTGGGCCCACTGCGTGTAGTCGGTCATCCGAACAGTCCGTCCCAGACCTTCTGCCCCACGTCCTTGGCTCCCTCGAAGACCTGTTTGCCGGCGTCGACCACCTTCTCGGCCGCATCGCCCACGGCCTCACGGTTCTGGTAGAGCCAGGCGCCCGCCGCCACGGCACCACCCACGGCGACGATACCCAGGCCCACCGGACCGAGGGCGACTCCAGCGACCAGGGCATAGGTCGCCAGGCCACCAGCCGCCAGACCGCCAGCGCCGCCCAGCCCTGTGACGACCCGGTCGGTGTTGGTCATATCCTCACCGCCGCGGATGGCGCGGTAGATGTCGTAACCACCAGTGACCGCCCCGAGTGGCGCGAGAACTCGCCCACCAGCACGCATCCCGGAGACGATCCGACTGTTCCCGATCCGCCCCATCGCGCCCCGCAGGCCAGTCGGCGCAGCGACGTTGCGGGGAGCCCCCGACCTGATCTCGGCGTAGCGGAAGTGGGTTCCCTGCGACCTGGGGTAACGGCTCTGGGCATGACGCAGCGCCGTGGTGTCAGTCTGAAGCCTGCGCATGTTCTTGTAGTAACGATGGGCTCCGGCCAGACCCTGACTGCGTCGCGTCGCCTTGAGCACCGCCCGGGCAGAACCTCCCTGACCCCGCGACTGGCGGATAGCCTCGACAACACGCCGGTAGGCAGCGCTGTCACGACCGACGGCAATCGCCTGCCAGCTGTACCAGCCGTTGATCAGGGCCTTCTGCACCTTCTTGCCTGCCTCGGCGAGCTGCTGGGGTGAGGTGTCACCCGTGAAAATCGCCTCGAGCTGGTCCTCGGACAGACCCACCTGCCCTGGCACGATCGCAGCTGTCGCTGCCCCCCAGGCGTCGACGGCTGACGTGGCAGCTCCGTCAGGCGACCACGTCGCCGCCAGCCCGGACAGGGAGGCGCGTGCCCGAGCAGCAGCCTCGGCGAACGTGTCTTGGGCACTGAGAGCAGCTCCCCGTTGCCGGGACATGTCGGTGCGGGCCCGCGACTCCATCTCGGTCTCGCCGGTGTCGCGAGCCACGGTCCACGACCGGCGCGCCTCGTCGTACTCCTCGCTGGCCACGTCCACCGCAGACTGCGCGGCCTCCAACGCGTCGGCGTAGTCGGCCAGGACCACGGCGACGTCGGCGAAGACCTGGGCAGCCTCCTCCATCGCAGCTGCACCGTGCTCGTACAGACCCTGGAAGTCGGCCTTCCGCCGACTCGGCAGGGCCGCCTCGGCGGACCCAGCAGACGTAAAAAGGGTGTCCAGACGGTCACCGCCAACACGCTCGGCCAACAGTGTGAGCCGACTCGCCCCGAGTCGGATGCCGCCTGGGTTGCCCGGGGGCCGGGAGAAGACGCTCACCTCGCCGCCTGTCCGCCGGTCGCGAGGTCGACCTGCTGCCCCGCGGTGTCGCTGCCCGTGCCCATCGCACTCACGAGGACCGCCGCACCCGCCACCGCACCGCCGGCCGCGGCGATCGCGTTCTCCGCCAGGACTCCGACCTCACCCGGAGCCGCACCGGCGATGTCGCTGCCGGGCCCCTTGCACCCCACGGAGTCCTGCGCCAAGTCCTCCCCCAGCGCGTCCAACGCGCGCGCCGCAGCGCGGAGCGCCACCGGATCACCTCCGGAAAAGCCCATCTAGGACACCTCCCGCATCTGGTTCACACCTCACCCGCGCCCGACCCCTCAATCGCCCGTCCAGGCGGTCCCAAATGTACACCGCAACCTGACGCTGACCGGGCCTCAGCCCAGCAGCCGGTGGACGACCGTGTCGGCCAGGAGGCGCCCGCGCAGGGTGAGCACCGCGCGACCCCCGACCGCCGCCCGCCCCTCGAGCAGGCCGTCGGCGACCAGGCCCGCCACCGCGACCCGGCCGGCGGGCCCGAGCTCCTCGACCGCGAGTCCGTCGGCCAGCCGGACGCCCAGCAAGACCCGCTCGTCATACCTCTCCTCCGGCGCGAGCACCTCGCGGGCGTGCGCCGGGCTCAGACCCTGGCCGAGCCGGTCGTCGTAGGCCCGGGGGTGCTTGACGTTCCACCACCGCACCCCGCCGACGTGGCTATGTGCGCCGGGCCCGATCCCCCACCAGTCGGACCCACGCCAGTAGGCCAGGTTGTGCTCGCACCGCTGCTGCGGGCTCCGGGCCCAGTTGGAGATCTCGTACCACGCGTAGCCGGCGGCGGCGAGCAGCTCGTCGGCGAGCTCGTACTTGTCCGCCTCGTCGTCATCCTCGGGTGCCTCGACCTCGCCGCGGCGCACCTGTCCGTGCAGCCGCGTCCCCGGCTCCACGACGAGGGCGTATGCGGACACGTGGTCGGGCTCCAGCGCCACCGCGGCCTCCAGGCTCGCCCGCCAGTCCGCGAGCGACTCCCCCGGCGTGCCGTAGATGAGGTCCAGGCTCACCTGCATCCCGGCGGCCCGGACGGTCTCGACCGCCGCGGCGACACCCGCCCGCTCATGGGTGCGGTCGAGGGTCCGCAGCACGTGGGGCACCGCGGACTGCATCCCGAGGCTGACGCGCGTGAACCCGGACGCGGCGAGCTCCTCGGCGACCTGCGGGGTGATGGTGTCCGGGTTGGCCTCCGTCGTGATCTCGGCACCGGCCCGCAGCCCCCAGCGCGCCACGACGTCGGCGACGAGCGAGCCCAGCGCCGCTGCGGGCAGCATCGTCGGCGTCCCGCCGCCGACGAAGATCGTCGAGACCGGGGCGGGGTCGTGCTCCCCCAGGACACGGGCCGCGAGCGCGATCTCGGCGTGGGCGGACTCGAGGTACCCCTGCGGCGCCGCCGACCCCTCGAGCTCAGGCAGCGTGTAGGTGTTGAAGTCGCAGTATCCGCACCGGACCCGGCAGAACGGGACGTGGAGGTAGACGGAGAAGGGGCGCCGCCCCAGCCCCTCCAGCGCGGAGGCCGGGAGCGAGCCGTCCGCGGGCGCGGGCTCACCCGGGGGAAACGTCGACGGCATACCCTCCAGTCTCCCACCGTCACCCACCCGCACCGAACCGCCGGGCGTCCGTCGAGGTGACCGCGGCGCGCTAGGGTCGGAGGCGTGCAGCAGCGGCTTCGTGAATACATCGACAGTCTGCGGGACCAGGGCTACACGGTCCGCGACGACCAGGGCTCCGATCCCGATCTCATCACGCCCGACGGCAGCGCGGTCGACACGTGGCGGGAGGACTACCCCTACAGCGAGCGGATGACCCGTGACTACTACGAGGTCGAGAAGTGGCTGCTGCAGGTGGAGCTGCTGAAGTTCCAGTACTGGGCCAAGGACAACGGCAGCCGGCACGTGCTCGTCTTCGAGGGGCGGGACGCCGCGGGCAAGGGCGGGTCGATCAAGCGGTTCACCGAGCACCTCAACCCCCGTGGCGCGCGCGTCGTGGCGCTCAACAAGCCCACCGAGGTCGAGGCCGGTCAGTGGTACTTCCAGCGCTACATCCAGCATCTGCCCAGCTCGGGAGAGATGGTGCTCTTCGACCGGTCGTGGTACAACCGCGCCGGTGTCGAGCGGGTCATGGGCTTCTCCTCCGAGGCGGAGTACGAACGGTTCATGATCCAGGCGCCGCTCTTCGAGCAGATGCTCGTCGACGCGGGGGTCTCGATCACGAAGTTCTGGTTCTCGGTGACCCAGACCGAGCAGCGCACGCGCTTCGCGATCCGCCAGCTCGACCCGGTGCGCCAGTGGAAGCTCTCGCCGATGGACCTCGAGAGCCTGGACCGGTGGGAGGCCTACACCGCGGCCAAGGAGGAGATGTTCCGCCGCACCGACACCGACTGGGCTCCGTGGGTGACGATCAAGAGCAACGACAAGAAGCGTGCCCGGATCAACGCGATGCGCCACTTCCTGTCACAGTTCGAGTACGAGGGCAAGGACCACGACGTCGTCCTGCGGCCCGACCCGCGACTGGTCAAGCGCGCCCGGGACTCCGCGGGCGACTGAGGGGCGCCGAGCGGCCCGGTCCGGCTCTCCCCAGATGGGTATGCCGTGTCCCCACGGGTCCACGCGACCCGCGGCGGGCTCGCGCCTGCTCAGACGCGGCGGTAGGCGAGGTCGGCGATGTCCCGGCCCGCCTCGATGCCACGCCGCTCGAAGCGGGTCATGGGGCGCAGCGGGGCGCGCTCGGTGGAGGCGAGCTCCCAGGAAGGGTGCGAGTCCAGCACCTCCCGCACGTGATGGGCGTAGTCGGCCCAGTCGGTCGCGAGGCGCCACAGACCACCGGTCGGCACCAGGTCGGCGACGGTCGAGGCGAAGTCGGCCGTGACGAGGCGGCGCTTGTGGTGCTTGTTCTTGGGCCACGGGTCGGGGAAGAAGGTCCACACCTCGTGGATCGCGCCCGGCGGCAGCAGGGTCTGCAGGGCCAGCGCGGCATCGGCCTCGAGGAAGCGGACGTTGAGCAGCGGTTCCTGGCCCATCTTGGCCATCGCGTGCCCGATGCCCGGGCGCCAGACCTCAAGGGCCAGGAAGTCCCAGTCCGGCCGCTCGGTGGCGGCGTGCACGAGGGCATCGCCGGAGCCGGAGCCGATCTCAACCACGAGGGGCGCACTCCGACCGAAGATCCGCTCGGGGTCGAGCCGGTGACCCGGGTCCACCGCCGTCGAGCCGTCCGCCCCGTGCGGACGCGGGACGTCCAGGACGAGCCCGTCGGCATACCGGTCCCACGCGTCCTGGTGGGAGGCCTTGAGCATCCGGCCACCACGACGGGTGAAGGAGCGGGTCCGCGCGAGCGGGCGTGGCCCCACCGCAGGGTGCCCCAGGGCCTGGTGCCCGGCCGGCGGTGCGGGCGGGGAGGGTGCCGCCCCCTCCGGCTGCGGGGCCGGCCTCTCCTGCGGCCGGTCCTCGGCGGAGGCGCTCACTTCTTGCTCTTGACGATCTCGGCACCGCTCCCGTCCTGGGAGAGCGCAGCGATGAAGGCCTCCTGCGGCACCTCGACGGAGCCGACCATCTTCATCCGCTTCTTGCCCTCCTTCTGCTTCTCCAGCAGCTTGCGCTTGCGGCTGATGTCACCGCCGTAGCACTTGGCCAGGACGTCCTTGCGGATGGCGCGGATCGTCTCGCGGGCGATGACGCGCGCGCCGATCGCGGCCTGCACCGGCACCTCGAACTGCTGGCGCGGGATGAGCTCCTTGAGCTTGCCGGCCATCTGCACGCCGTAGGCGTAGGCCTTGTCGCGGTGCACGATGGCGCTGAAGGCGTCGACGGTGTCGCCCTGGAGGAGGATGTCGACCTTGACCAGGTCGGCCTCCTGGGTGCCGGAGGGCTCGTAGTCGAGCGAGGCATACCCCCGCGTCTTGGACTTCAACGCGTCGAAGAAGTCGAAGACGATCTCGGCGAGCGGCAGGGTGTAGCGCAGCTCCACCCGCTCCGGGGAGAGGTAGTCCATCCCGAGCAGCGTGCCGCGGCGGGTCTGGCACAGCTCCATGATCGCGCCGATGAACTCGCTCGGCGCCAGGATCGTCCCGCGCACCACTGGCTCGGTGATGGCGGCGATCTTGCCGCCCGGGAACTCGCTCGGGTTGGTCACCTCGATCTCGGTGCCGTCGTCGAGGCGCACCTCGTAGGACACGTTGGGCAGGGTGGAGATGAGGTCGAGGTTGAACTCCCGCTCCAGCCGCTCCCGCACGATCTCCAGGTGCAGCATCCCGAGGAAGCCGACCCGGAAGCCGAAGCCCAGGGCTCCGGAGGTCTCCGGCTCGTAGACCAGCGCGGCGTCGTTGAGCTTGAGCTTGTCCAGCGCGTCGCGCAGGATCGGGTAGTCCGAACCGTCGATGGGGTAGAGCCCGGAGAACACCATAGGCCGGGGGTCCTTGTAGCCACCGAGCGCCTGGGTGGCCTGGCGCCGCTCCCCCGTCACCGTGTCTCCGACCTTGGACTGCCGGACGTCCTTCACCCCGGTGATGAGGTAGCCCACCTCCCCGACGCCGAGCCCCTTGGTCGGCGCCGGCTCGGGGCTGATGGCCCCGATCTCGAGGAGCTCGTGGGTCGCCTTGGTCGACATCATCGCGATGCGCTCACGCGGGGAGAGGCTGCCGTCGATGACCCGGACGTAGGTGACGACGCCGCGGTAGGTGTCGTAGACGGAGTCGAAGATCATGGCGCGCGCCGGGGCGTCCGCGTCGCCCACCGGCGGCGGCAGCTCGGCCACGATGCGGTCCAGCAGCTCGGGCACGCCCTCGCCGGTCTTGCCCGACACCCGCATGACGTCGCCCGGGTCGCACCCGATGAGCCCGGCGAGCTCCTCGGCATACTTCTCCGGCTGCGCCGAGGGCAGGTCGATCTTGTTGAGCACCGGGATGATGGCGAGGTCGTTCTCCATCGCGAGGTAGAGGTTGGCCAGCGTCTGGGCCTCGATGCCCTGCGCGGCGTCGACGAGCAGCACGGCGCCCTCGCAGGCCGCGAGGCTGCGGCTCACCTCGTAGGTGAAGTCGACGTGGCCCGGGGTGTCGATCATGTTGAGGATGTAGGTGCGGGTGTCCGAGCTCCACGGCATCCGCACGGCCTGGCTCTTGATGGTGATGCCGCGCTCGCGCTCGATGTCCATGCGGTCGAGGTATTGCGCGCGCATGGCGCGCTCCTCCACCACGCCGGTGACCTGCAACATCCGGTCGGCCAGGGTCGACTTGCCGTGGTCGATGTGGGCGATGATGCAGAAGTTGCGGATGACCTCGGGCGGGGTCGAGGCCGGTTGGGGCACCGAGTCGGGACGGGCGAGCGGAGACAGGGCGGGCACCTCGTAGACGGACATCGTGATGGGCGGTGGGCGGTGGTCGTCGGCCCCAGTCTCCCACGACAGGGCGGTATGGGCGTCACGGCGGCCCGTGTGGCACAGACCTGCCCACGTCCCCGAGGTGGGGACGCGGGCAGGTCCATCTCATCCGCCGACCGGTGTCTCGGTCCGGGCGGCGGCAGCGGGTCAGCCCTGCGGCATCAGCACCCCGTCGATGAGGTAGACGGTGGCGTTGGCGGTCTGGACTCCGCCGCAGATGACCGAGGCGTCGTTGACCATGAGCTCGTCGCCGGAGCCGGAGACCTCGAGGGTCTCGCCCTGCGCCGTGGTCTGCTCGCCCACGACCTCGTCGGGGGTCAGCTGACCGGGCACGACGTGGTAGGTGAGGATCGAGCTGAGCAGCTCGCCGTCCTCGGCGAGGGTGGCCATCGTCTCCTGGTCGATGGCCTCGAAGGCCTCGTCGACCGGCGCGAAGACGGTGAACTCGTCGCCGTTGAGGGTGTCGACAAGGTCGACGTCCGGGTTGACCTCGCCCGAGACGGCGGCGGTCAGCTGGGTGAGCAGCGGGTTGTTGCTGGCGGCCACGGCGACCGGGTCCTGGGCCATGCCCTCGACCGAGCCGGCGCCGTCCGGCACGGCCTCCGCGTAGTCCGCGCAGCCCGCACCGACGAGGTTGGCGGCGGGGTCCATCTCGTCGCCCGCCATGTCCTCCTCGGTCTCCATGTCCTCATCGGCCATGTCCTCCTCGGACTCCATCTCCTCCGAGGCGGTGTCCTCGGCGGCGGCGTTGGTGTCCTCGGCGGCCATGTCCTCGCCGCCACAGGCGGTCAGGGCGAACATGGAGGCCATCGAGACGGCAAGCATTCCCTTGGAGATACGCATCATGCATTCCTTTCTGATGGGGTCGGATCGCTCACGAGACCGAGACGGTCACGTTGTGCCATCCGGTGGACCCGTCAGGAGCGATGGGCTCCCGCCGGGAGGTCTGGACGGTGCCCGCGCGATCGGTCGCGCGGACCTCGAGCCGGTGTGATCCCGGCTCGGCCGACCAGCGCCAGCGCCACGCGCGCCAGGTCTGGTCGGAGTCTTCGGCGCCGAGCTCGGCGTCCTGCCACTCCCCCTCGTCAGCGCGCACCTGCACGCGCTCGATGCCCACGGTCTGCGCCCAGGCGACACCGGCCACGGTGACCTCGCCCGCCTCGAGCTGGGCGAAGGAGCCGGGCACGTCGATCCGGGAGGAGAGCTTGATCGGGGCCTTCGCGGCATACCCGCGGTCGGTCCAGTAGGCGGTGAAGTCGGCGAACCGGGTGACCTCGAGCTCGGTCAGCCACTTGGTCGCCGACACGTAGCCGTAGAGACCGGGGGTGACCATGCGCAGGGGGTGGCCGTGCTCGGCCGGGAGCGGGACGCCGTTCATCCCCACGGCGAGGAGTGCCTCGCGGTCGTCGGTGAGGACCTCGAGCGGGGTGCCGGCGGTGTAGCCGTCGACGCTCACCGAGCGCACGGCGTCGGCACCGGCCTGCACGCCCGCCTCGGCCAGCAGCTCGCGGACGGGTATGCCGAGCCAGGTCGCGTTGCCGAGGAGGTCGCCACCGACCTCGTTGCTCACGCAGGTCAGGGTGATCCGGCGCTCGACCAGGTCGCGGGAGAGCAGATCCTGCATCGTCAGCTCGAGGGGACGGTCCACCATCCCGGTGATCCGCAGCACGTGCGAGGCTGCGTCGACCGACGGCACCTGCAGCGCCGTGTCGACGCGGTAGAAGTCCGGTGTCGGGGTCACGTGCGGGGTGAGACCGTCGATGTCGAAGCTCACGCCCTCCGGGATCGGGTCAGCCGGCGTCGCGGCGGTCGGGAGGTCCAGGCTGGTGGAGCCGGACGGCCCACCCACGGTGCGGGCCGCCGCGCCCGCTGCCCCCAGGGCGACCACGCTCGACGTCGCGAGCAGGAAGCGCCGACGGTCCAGGCCCTGGGCCCGCCCGACGCGCACCGGCAGCGCCGAGAGCAGCCAGGCCAGGCCTCCGACGCCGACGACGAGCATGGTGAGCACGGCGGCCACGAGGGCCGGGGCTCCCCCACCCTGCGCCGGGTCGAGCACCATCGCGAGCGCGGCGAGTCCGACGAGCGCGGTCATGCCGAGGAGGGCTACACCGCGGCGGCGGGCCCCCACCCACCCCAGGACGAGGACCGCCACGAGCAGGGTGACGAGCACGCCGCCCACGAGGACGGCCTTGTCGGCGGAGCCGAAGGTCGCGATCGCCCACTCCTTGAGCGGGCGGGGGGTGAGGTCCACGGCGCGGTTGCCGACGGCGACCACCGGACCGGTCACGTCCACGAGTCGGGAGACGCCCTCCCCGGCGAGCACACCGGCCGCGCCGGCGAGCAGCCCGGAGGCCGCTCCGGCTGCGCGGTGGCCCCGCTGGATCGGTGTCGTCGTCATGCCCAGGATTCGAACCTGGCGACGCCACGGATCTGTGACCTAGGTCACGCAGGCCCTAGCTCAGCTGCACGAAGGCCCTCAGTCGACCGTCCTGGTGCTCCCGGATCTCGGTCCACCCCAAGGACTCGTAGAAGGCGCGCTGACGAGGCTCGTCGTCGGTGAGCAGGACCTTCTGCCGACACTGCTCGAAGGGCTCGAGCGCCGCGGACACCAGGGCCCGCCCCACCCCCTCGCGCTGCAGCTCCGGGCGTACGAGCACGTCCTGGAGGTAGGCGATGGTGGCGCCGTCGGAGATGACCCGGGCCAGGCCGAGCAGCTCGCCGCCGTAGCGGGCGGTGACCACCCTCGAGGACCCCTCGACGGCGGTCTCCAGGGTGTCCGGGTCGGTGGTGTAGCCCGACCATCCCACGGCGTCGTAGAGACCCAGCAGTTCCTCCCGCGTCGGGCGGTCCTCGGCGCTGATGAGAATCTCGTGCCCAGTCACGCGGCCCAGCGTAGCCACCGCCCGCGGTCCCCGCCATCGGCGGCGACACCTCCCACACTGGTGGACGGATCCCACTCCGGACGCTACGCTGCATTTCATCCAGTGAACTCAAGATTCCGGCATACGGAATGATGCGGAGGCGCGATGACCACCTCACCCACCCTGGACCTGCCCGACGGCGTCGAGGTCGACGCGCCGCTGCGGCCCGGCTACGAGGAGATCCTCAGCCGGCGCGCCCTGGAGCTCGTCGCCGCCCTGCACCGCGAGCTCGAGCCGCGTCGTCAGGAGCGGCTGGCCGCCCGCGCCGAGGTGGTCGCTCGCGTCAGCGCGGGCGAGGACCTCGGGTTCCTGCCGGAGACCGAGGCGGTCCGGTCCGACCCCTCCTGGCGGGTCGCCGACCCGGCTCCGGGGCTCGAGGACCGCCGCGTGGAGATGACCGGACCCACCGACCGCAAGATGACGATCAACGCGATGAACTCGGGTGCGCGGGTGTGGCTCGCCGACCAGGAGGACGCCAACACCCCGTTGTGGGAGAACGTCGTCGAGGGTCAGATCAACCTGCGCGACGCGATCCTCGGCACGATCTCCTTCACCTCCCCCGAGGGCAAGGAGTATGCCCTCGCCACGACCGACCAGGCGCAGCTGCCGACGATCGTCATGCGCCCCCGCGGGTGGCACCTCGACGAGAAGCACATCACCGTCGACGGGCAGCGGGTGGCCGGCGGCCTCGTGGACGTCGCGCTCTTCCTCTGCGCGAGCGCCCAGCCCCAGCTCGACGCCGGCAAGGGTCCCTACCTCTACCTGCCCAAGATGGAGCACCACCTCGAGGCCCGGCTGTGGAACGACGCCTTCGTGCTCGCCCAGGACGCCCTCGGCATACCCCAGGGCACGATCCGCGCCACCTGCCTCATCGAGACCTTCCCCGCCGCGTTCCAGATGGAGGAGATCCTCTACGAGCTGCGCGACCACAGCGCCGGCCTCAACGCCGGCCGCTGGGACTACCTCTTCAGCGTCATCAAGACCTACCGCACCCGCGGCGCCGACTACGTCCTGCCGGACCGCAACGCGGTGACGATGACCGCGCCGATGATGCGCGCCTACACCGAGCTGCTCGTCAGCACCTGCCACCGCCGCGGCGCCCACGCCATCGGCGGGATGGCCGCCTTCATCCCCTCCAAGGACGAGGAGGTCAACGCCGCGGCCTACGACAAGGTCACCTCCGACAAGCAGCGGGAGGCCGACGACGGCTTCGACGGCTCCTGGGTGGCCCACCCCGGGATGGTCCCGACGTGCCTGGAGGTCTTCGACGGTGTCTTGGGCGACCGACCGAACCAGCTGGACCGTCAGCGGGACGACGTGCAGGTCGACGCCGCGGACCTGCTCGACGTCGCCTCCACCCCGGGTGAGGTGACCGAGCAGGGCCTGCGGGCCAACATCGAGGTCGCGATCCAGTACCTCGCGGTGTGGCTCACCGGCCGCGGCGCGGTCGGCATCAACAACCTCATGGAGGACGCCGCGACCGCGGAGATCAGCCGCAGCCAGGTCTGGCAGTGGCTGCACCAGGGGGTGACCCTGGCCGACACCGGTGAGCAGGTCACGCGGGAGTTGGTGCAGCGGCTGACCGAGGAGGTCCTCCCCGGCCTGCCCGGCGACGAGGCCGACTACGCCGAGGCCACCGAGCTCTTCCTGCAGGTGGCCGTCGCCGAGGACTTCGCCGACTTCCTCACCGTTCCCGCCTACGAGACGATGCCCTGAGCCGGTCCCCCGGACGTGACCTAGGGTGGCGAGTCAGCGAGGCTCGGCCGAGAAGGAGACACGCGATGACGCAGACGGACGGACAGGCCGCGATCCGAGGTCTCGATCGGGACCTGCGCGGGCAGCTGCCCGGTCACACCCTCATCACCGACCCGGCGCAGCGGGAGACGTATGCCTGTGACGGGCTCGCGGCCTACCGCGTCCGGCCCGCGCTGGTCGTCCTCGTGGAGAGCGCCGAGCAGGTCGCCCAGGTCGTGCGGGCCTGCGCCCGGCACGGGGTGCCCTTCGTCGCCCGCGGCTCGGGCACCGGCCTCTCTGGGGGTGCCCTCCCCCACGCCGACGGCGTGCTCATCGTCACCAGTCGGCTGCGGACGCTGCACGAGGTGCGCCCGGAGGACCAGCGCGCCGTCGCCGACCCCGGCGTCATCAACCTGGCGGTGAGCAAGGCCGCCAACCCGCTGGGCTACTACTTCGCCCCCGACCCCAGCAGCCAGCAGATCTGCTCGATCGGCGGCAACGTCGCGGAGAACTCCGGCGGCGCGCACTGCCTCAAGTACGGCTTCACCGCCGGGCACGTGCTCTCCCTCGACGTCGTCACCCCCGATGGTGAGCAGATCACCCTGGGCACCGAGGCGCCCGACGCCCCCGGTTACGACCTGCTGGGGGCCTTCGTGGGCAGCGAGGGCACGCTCGGCATCGCCACCCGCGCCACGCTGCGCCTGACCCGGCTGCCGCAGGACGTGCACACCTGTCTCGCCGGCTTCGGCAGCACCGACGACGCCGGCGCGGCCACCAGCGCGATCATCGCCGCGGGGATCGTGCCCGCGGCCATCGAGATCATGGACGCCCTGGCCATCGAGGCCGCCGAGGCTGCCGTCTCCTGCGGCTACCCCGAGGGCGCGGGCGCGGTCCTCGTCGTCGAGCTGGACGGCCCCGCGGTCGAGGTCGCCGACGAGCTGGAGCGGGTCGAGCAGATCTGCCGGGACCAGGGAGCCTTCGAGTTCCGGGCAGCGACCGACGCCGCGGAGCGCGCGGAGATCTGGAAGGGCCGCAAGTCCGCCTTCGCCGCGGTCGGGCGGATCTCGCCGGACTACATCGTCCAGGACGGCGTCGTCCCTCGGACCTCGCTGCCCGAGGTGCTGCGGGAGATGGGCCGGATCAGCGCCGAGCGCGGGGTCAGGGTGGCCAACGTCTTCCACGCAGGCGACGGCAACCTGCACCCTCTCGTCCTCTTCGACGCCGCTCAGGAGGGCGCGACCGAGCGTGCCGAGGAGGTCTCCGGCATGATCCTCGACCTGTGCATCGAGCACGGCGGGTCGATCACCGGGGAGCACGGGGTGGGCGCCGACAAGGCGAGGTACATGCCGCGCATGTTCGGGCCGGACGACCTCGACACGATGCAGCTCGTGCGCTGCGCCTTCGACCCGGCCGGGCTGGCCAACCCGGGAAAGATCTACCCCACGCCTCGGATGTGCGGGGAGCGCCCGCGGATCGTGCACGCGGCGGACGAGCCCGTCCTCGAGCAGGCGGAGGTCTTCTGATGTCGGTGGAACAGCTGCTCGGCGGCGTCTGCGAGGTCCGCCCGGCGACGGCCGCGGACTCGGTCGACGGCGTGTCCCCCCAGGTGGTGGCCCGCCCGGCCTCCGCGGAGGAGACGTCCGCGCTGCTGCGCGTGTGCTCAGCGCACGGACTCGCCGTGGTGGTGCGTGGTCACGGCAGCAAGATGGCCTGGGGCCGTGCACCCGAGCGGGTCGACGTCGTCCTGGAGACGGGGGCGATGGACGGGCTGGTCGAGCACTCCCGGGGCGACCTCATCGCCACCGCCGGCGCCGGTATGCCGTTGGCCCGCCTCCAGGAGGTGCTCGCCGAGGGCGGCCACCAGCTCGTCGTCGACGACCTCGCCGCGGGGCACGGCGTCGAGGGCGCGGGGTCCACGCTGGGTGGTGCCGTCGCCACCAACCTCTGCGGTCCCCGACGGCTGTGGGCGGGCCCTCTGCGCGACCTCGTCATCGGGGTGCGGCTGGTGCTGGGTGACGGCACCATCGCCAAGGCCGGCGGCAAGGTCGTCAAGAACGTCGCCGGCTACGACCTGGCCAAGCTGCTCACCGGCTCCTACGGCACCCTCGCCGTCATCACCGAGGTGACCGTCCGCCTCCATCCGCTCCCGGCGGAGACCCGCTGGATCGGCGCGTCCGTCGACCCCCGGGCGCTGGGGACGGTCCTCCACGAGGTCGTCCACAGCCAGCTCGCGCCGCACGCCGTCGAGGTCCGGGTCCGCCCCGGCGTGCGGCCGGCCGTCGTGACGATGCTGTCGGGCACCGAGGCCGGGGTGAGCGCCCGCGCCGAGGCCCTGCGCGAGAGCCTGGCCGACCTCGACTGCCCCGCCGAGGTGCACGACGCTCCTCCGCCCTGGTGGGGTGTGCTGCTGCACCCGGGCCAGCGGGCCGGCACCCCGCCGCCCCCGGGCTCGCGCCCGGTGCTGGTCAAGGCCACCGCGCGGTTGAGCGGCATACCCCAGCTCGTCGCAGCCGTCGAGGAGGTGGAGGGCACGGCCACCGGGTCCGCAGGAGTCGGCGTGCTGCACGTCGCCCTGCCTGCCGACGGTGCCGCGGACCGCATCCACCGGCTGCGCGCCGCCACCTCCGGGCTCGGCGGCTCCACCGTCGTGCTGGACGCCCCGCCGGAGGTGAAGTCCGGCCTCGACCCGGACTCGACCTGGGGCCCGGTGCCCGGACTCGGGCTCATGCGGGCCGTGAAGGACCAGTTCGACCCCGGACGGATCCTCGCGCCGGGCCGCTTCGTGGGAGGACTGTGATGACCGAGCCAGAGTCGCGACGCACGCTGCTCGGGATGCCCCGGGTGCGCTCGACCGAGTCCGAGGTGGTGGCCGACCCTGCCTTCGACGCGCTGCGCCCGCCGGACCCGGACCTGCTCGACGACTGCGTGCACTGCGGCTTCTGCCTCACCACCTGCCCCACCTACCAGCTGTGGGGCGAGGAGATGGACAGCCCACGTGGTCGCATCGACCAGATACGCGCCGCCAGCGAGGGAGCCCCCCTGACTGCCGCGACGGTCGGCCACCTCGACGCGTGCCTGGGCTGCATGGCCTGTGTGACGAGCTGCCCCTCGGGGGTGAAGTACGACCGCATCCTGGAGTCGACCCGCGCCCAGGTCGAGCGGCGCGTCACCCGGCCCCGGCGCGACCGCGCGCTGCGCTCGCTGATCTTCTCCCTCTTCCCCTACCCCTCCCGGCTGCGGATGCTCCGGGGCCCGCTGCGGCTGGCGCAGCGCACGGGCGCCCTCGCCCTGGTGGGCCGCACGGGGCTCGTCGGTCGGGTCAGCCCCGAGCTGGAGGTGATGCAGTCGCTGGCGCCACCGCTCGGCCCTCGCGTCGAGGTGCCCGAGCGGACGCCCGCGCAGGGCACCCGGCGCGCCGTCGTCGGGATGCTCACCGGGTGCGTGCAACGGGAGTTCTTCGGTGACGTCAACGCCGCCACGGCCCGCGTGCTGGCCGCCGAGGGCTGCGACGTCATCGCCCCCGCGCGCCAGGGCTGCTGCGGCGCCCTCTCGGTCCACACCGGTCGCGAGGAGGAGGGGATGGCCTTCGCCCGCCGCCTCATCGACACCTTCGAGGACGCCGGGGTCGAGACGGTCGTCGTCAACTCCGCCGGGTGCGGCTCCACGATGAAGGAGTACGTCCACCTCCTGGCCGACGACCCCGCCTACGCCGAGCGGGCCCGCGCCTTCAGCGGTCGCGTCCGGGACCTGGCCGAGTTCCTCGTCGAGCTGGGGCCGGTGGCCGCACGGCACCCGGTGTCGGAGGGGGAGGTGACCATCGCCTACCACGACGCCTGCCACCTGCGGCACGCCCAGGGCATCGTCAGCGCTCCCCGCGAGCTGCTGGGCGGCATACCCGGGGTGGAGCTGGTGGAGATCCCGGACGGGGAGATCTGCTGCGGATCGGCCGGGGTCTACAACATCCTCAACCCCGAGCCGGCCACCGAGCTCGGCGACCGCAAGGCCGCCTCCATCCTGCGCACCGGCGCCGACCTGCTCGTGACGGCCAACCCAGGCTGCCTCATGCAGATCAGCCAGGCGCTGGAGCGCGGCGGCCGCCCGCTGCCTTTCGTGCACACCGCGGTGGTCCTCGACGCGTCCCTCACCGGGACGTCGCTGCCCGCGGCTGAGGCTCAGCCGACCCCGGTACCCGCGAGCGAACGCTCGCGGCGGTGGACGTAGACGGTGAGCCCGACGAGCAGCGCCACGAGCAGGACGAGCTGCAGCAGGCCGAGGTTGAAGCCGATGCCGTAGATCCACAGATAGCTGATCGCGCCAGCGGCCAGGCAGTAGTAGGCGGTGATCAGCGCGGTCTTGCGGATGAGGTCGCCCTCACGACCGAGCAGGCCGACCGTGGCCGAGGCGGCGATGATGTTGTGGATCGCGACCGGGTTGCCGCCCGCCCCGCCGAGGGCCTGGGCCGCCACGACGCTCTCCGGAGCCACCCCGATCTCCTCGCCGGTGGCGAACTGGAAGAGCGAGAAGGTCAGGTTGCTCACCGTGTTGGACCCGGCGACGAAGGCCCCCAGTGCGCCGATCCACGGAGCGACCAGCGGCCAGTTGGAGCCGGCCACCGCAGCCGCTCCCTCGGCCAGCGTCACCGGCATCGAGGCGAGCCCGGAGTCGGTGAACTCGGCACCGGAACGGATGAGCAGGCGGACCAGGGGTACCGCGAAGAGCAGCGCCACCCCGGTGCCGAGGATCTGCTTGCCGGCCACGGCCCACGTCGTGCGGATCTGCTCCCTGCTCATGCGGTGCAGCCCGTAGGTGATGAGGCAGGTGAGGATGAAGACCGTCCCCGGGCTGTACAGCCACTGCCACGTCGTGGAGATGCCCGTGCCCAGGATGTTCTCGAAGGGCAGCGTCACCGCAGGGTTCTCCGAGCGCAACGCCGCGGTGAGCGGCTCGATGAGCCGCGTCGCGAGCAGCAGCACCGCGATGAGGACGTAGGGAGCCCAGGCCCGCACCAGGCCCATCCGGCGCGTGTCGAGGTCGCCGAGGTGGTCGGTGTCGACGGTGCCCATCCAGCGCTCCTGCCAGCTGGCCCGCGGCCCGAAGTCGAAGGTGTCCTTGGGCATGAGGAAGCCGCGCGAGGAGGTGAACATCACCAGGGCGAGCCCGGCCAGCCCACCGAGCAGGGAGGGGAACTCGGGCCCGGCGAAGCGCGCCACGAGGACATAGGGCACGGTCATCGCCAGGGAGGCATAGAGGGCGAAGGGCCAGACCCGCAGGCCCTGGGCGAAGCTGCGGCGCTCCCCGAAGAACCCGGTGAGGAAGACCGCGATGAGCAGCGGGATGAGCAGTCCGGCGATCGCGTGGATCGCCGCCACCTGGAAGCCGATCTCGGCGATGAGCCCGTCATAACCCAGCCCGAGCTCGGTGGCGCGCTCCTCCACTCCGGCGCCGCCCTGCAGACCGGTGCCCACCCCGACGATGATCGGGGTGCCGACGGCGCCGAAGGAGACCGGCGTCGACTGGATGATCAGCCCGACCATGACCGCCGCCATGGCGGGGAAGCCCAGCGCCAGCAGCAGCGGCGCCACGACGGCGGCGGGGGTCCCGAAGCCGGAGGCGCCCTCGATGAAGGAGCCGAACAGCCAGCCGATGATGATGGCCTGGACCCGCCGGTCGGGGGAGATCGCGGTGAAGCCGGAACGGATGGTGGCCATGGCACCGCTGGAGATGACGGTGGCGAGCAGGAGCAGGGCACCGAAGACGATGTAGAGCAGCGTCACCGCGATGATGAGGCCCTCGAGCGTGGCGGCGACCACTGCGGTAGGGCGCATCTGCCACACGGCGACCGCGATGACGACGGTGATGACGTAGCCCACGGGCATGGCGTACTTCGCCGGCCAACGGAATCCGGCGAGCAGCACCCCCACGACCACGATCGGCGAGATCGCCAACAGGCTGAGCACGGCCAAGTTGTCCACGTCGACACCTTTCTCGAGGGGCACGACGTCGCAGCGGTGGGAAAGGCCCCTCACCAGGGACTCTAGCCGGTGGGCCAGGGATCCGCCATCGCCCGAGGTCCGTCGGCGGGCCGCACCCGACCGGTAGTGTCGCTGCCATGAGCCGGAGCGAGGAGCCCCCCCGCGGCGTGCAGTCGGTCGACCGCGCCCTCGACATCCTCGAGCTCCTCGCCACCGCCGGCGTACCCCTCGGGGTGACCGAGATCGCCCGCGGGGTGGGCCTGGCCCCCGGCACCGCGCACCGGCTCGTCTCCGGGCTGCTCGCCCGCGGGTGGGTGCGCCAGGAGTCGGACCGCAGGTATGCCGTCGGTCCCGCCGCGATGCGGGTGGGCGACGCGTCCTACCGCACTTTGGGGGCCTCCGCCGCACCGGCCCTGCGCGCCGCCGTGGTGGCCACCGGGGAGACGGCGAACCTCGCCGTGCTGGAGGGCCAGGTGATGGTCTACGTCGCCCAGGCACCCTCGCCCCACACGCTGAGGATCTTCGCCGAGGTGGGCCGCCGGGTCCCGCTGCACTCGACCGCGGTCGGCAAGGTCGCCCTCGCCGCCCTGCCCCCCGGCACCTGGCCCGACGTGCTGGGGAGGTCGCCGCTCGAGCCGCGGACGCCGCATACCCTCACCAGTCTCGGGGCGCTCACCACCGAGCTCGGCCGGGTGCGCGACCGAGGTTTCGCGCTCGACGACGAGGAGCAGGAGCTCGGCGTGCGGTGCGTGGCCGTGCCGGTGCCCGTCGCCGGGCTCGAGGTCGCCATGTCGGTGAGCGGGCCGACCGAGCGGATGACCCGGGAGCGCGCCCACGAGATCGTCCCCGAGCTGCAACGGATCGCCACGACCCTGGGAGACCCACCACGATGAGAGCCCGACAGATCGGCCGGATCCTGCTGCACGGCATGCGGCTGGCGCAACGCTCGGCGGAGAGGGGGCGGCGGGCGGCGTCCCCCGCCCCCTCTCCCGCACCGCCGCCGACCGGTGCGGGCGCCCGCCTGGGGTATGCCCCGGTCGCCGACGACCGTGCGGACCCCGGCGAGGTGGTGTGGGCCTGGGTTCCCTACGAGGAGGACGCCAGCCAGGGGAAGGACCGCCCCGTCCTGGTCATCGGGCGGGACGGCGCCCAGCTGCTCGCCCTCCAGCTGACGAGCCAGGACCACGACCGCGACGCCGAGCAGGAGGCCGCGGCCGGCCGCTTCTGGACCGACATCGGCAGCGGCGGGTGGGACTCCCGCGGCCGCCCCTCCGAGGCTCGCGTCAACCGGCTGCTCCGCCTCGACCGTGACGCCGTGCGACGGACAGGCGCCGAGCTGGACCAGGAGATCTTCGAGCGGGTCGTGGCGCAGGTGCGCCGGCACTACCCCGGGCTCTGAGCCGCCCTCGATCGCCGGCCGCGCTCGATCCTGCCCACCCGGTGGGCCACCCAGCCACTGCCGATCAGGCACAGCGAGCCCACCGCGACGCACGCGGCCGCGAGGGGCACGAGCAACGTCAGCCCGGAGACGAGCAGCGGGCCGCCCAGCCCACCCACGTCGCCGGCGAGCCGGTAGCCGCCGAGGAACTGTGCCCGGCCCTCCTGAGGTGCCGTGTCGGCACCCAGCGTCATGACGATGCCCGACCCCAGGCCGTTGCCGACCGCCATGAGCAGGGCGAGGGCGGTGAAGCCGATGACGTCGGTGCTGAGTGGCAGCAGGAGTACCCCCAGCCCGATGAGGACCACGACGGGCACCGCCACCACCGTGCGTCCGGCCCGGTCCATCGTCCACCCGGCGGGGTAGAACAGGCAGATCTCGACCAGCGCCGCAGCCCCGAACACCAGCGAGGTCGTCGCGGCGGAGACGCCGATGTGGTCGGCCCACAACGGCAGCAGGACCATCCGCAGCGAGCGGGCCCCGGAGATGACCACGACCGCGCTGCCGACCGAGACCAGCGTCCGCCGGTGACGGCGCAGCACCGCCAGCACCCGTGGCGGCCGGACGCCGCCGACCCGCGCCGCGCGCTCGTGCTCGGCCGTCAGGTCGGGAGCCAGCTGGACCACGAGGGCCGAGAGCAGGGCCATGGCGGCGGCCAGCCAGAAGACCGAGCGCAGCTCCCCCGTCGCGGCCAGCAGGACGCCACCGAGAACCGGACCGAAGAACCCGCCGATCCGGTGCGAGCCGCCGAGCGTGGACATCGCCCTCGCCCGCAGGTGCACCGGTGCCACGACGATGAGGAAGCCCTGACGGGCCAGGAGGAAGACCGCCCACGACATGCCGCTGGCGACGATCCCGGCACCGAGGACGAGAAGCGAGGGCGCGAGGGCGACGACCACGAGGGCGAGGGCGTCCGCCACCCCGGCGAGCACCATCGCCCGCCGCTCCCCGATCCGGGCGACGAGCGCGCCCGCGGGCAGGGCACCGGCGAGGCTCCCCACCCCGAGCAGCGCCACCATGAAGGCCGCCTGCCCCACGCTCGCCCCGAGGTCCCGGGCGAGCAACGCGAGGACCGGGGTGATCGCCCCCAGACCGACGGCGTTGACGACGCTCGGGGCGAAGGCGGGCACGGCGATGTCCCGCAGCCGGAAGACGGGCCCGGCGGCACCTGCGCGATCCCCGCCGGACACGGCATACCTCCTCGGACAGCGAAAAGGGCCGGGCACCTGATGGTGCCCGGCCCGGATCCGGTGGAGCTGAGGGGATTCGAACCCCTGACCCCCTCCATGCCATGGAGGTGCGCTACCAACTGCGCCACAGCCCCGGGTCTCCCCGTGAGGACTGGACTACTTTACCCAGCGCGTTCGGCAATCGCCAAATCCCCCGTCAGGGCACGGGGTGGGCGATGGTGCTCGGCCCACCCCCGTCCGGGGCACCGGCGTTCCAGGACTCCAGGCGCCACCCGGAGGGGTGCTCGACGAGGTCGGCCCAGTGGCAGTTGCGCAGTCCGACGAGGCCCTGGGAGGCCTGCTGGAAGTCCAGTCCAACGACGGCGCAGACGAGCGCCCGGGTCGCGAGCCCGTGGGTCGCGAGGACCGCGATGCCGTGTTCGGGCAGACCCGCGACGACCTCCGCGAAGGCGGCCCGGGTGCGGGCGGCGACGTCGGCGACCCGCTCTCCCGTCTCGCCACGGACGACGTCCTCACCGCGCTCGAGGGCCCGCTGGGCCTCGGGGTAGCGCGCGGTGACCTCGCCATGGGTCAGGCCCTGCCAGCGCCCGACGTGGATCTCGCGCAGCCGCTCGTCGGGCTCGATCCGGAGTCCGGTGAGCCCAGCCAGCTCCTCGGCGGTCTGCATCGCCCGGGTGAGGTCGGACGCGACGAGCCGTCCGGCACCCCGACGCGCGAGGACCTGTGCCGCCCGCCGCGCCTGCTCACGGCCGCGCTCGGACAGCTCGGTGTCCAGCTGCCCCTGGAAGACTCCCCCGGCGTTGTGCGCGGTCTCCCCGTGCCGCCAGACGATGACCCGCCGCATGAGGCGGCTCAGGCCTCGTCCGCGGCTGCGGTCCCGCTCTGCGCCGCCTGAGCGGGCAGGACGTGCGGGCAGTCCTTCCAGAGCCTCTCGAGGTCGTAGAACTGGCGGTCCTCGGAGTGCATGACGTGGACGACGATGTCGCTGAAGTCGAGCAGCACCCAGCGTCCTTCGTGCTGGCCCTCGCGCCGCAGCGGCTTGGAGCCGAGCTGCTGCAGTCGCTCCTCCACCGCGTCGACGACCGCGCCGACCTGGCGTTCGTTGGGCGCCGAGGCGATGACGAAGACGTCGGTCAGCGCCAGCTGCCCCGACACGTCGAGACCGACGACGTCCTGGGCGAGCTTGTCCTGGGCCGCGGCCGCCGCGGCCTGGGCCAGCTCGATCGCGCGTTGGGTGGCTGCCACTCAGCGGTCCTTCCGGTAGAGGTCGTACTTGCCGATGTACTGGACGACGCCGTCCGGCACGAGGTACCAGACCGGCTCGCCCTGGGCGGTCCGCTCACGGCAGCCGGTCGAGCTGATCGCCATGGCCGGCACCTCCAGGAGCGTGACCTTGTCGTCGGGGAGCCCGGCGTCGGTGAGGACGTGGCCCGGCCGGGTGACGCCCACGAAGTGGGCCAGCTCCCACAGCTGGTCGACACCCTTCCACGACAGGATCTGGGCCAGCGCGTCGGCGCCGGTGATGAAGAAGAGCTCGTCCTGCGGCCGTTCGGCGCGCAGGTCGCGCAGGGTGTCCAGGGTGTAGGTCGGACCCTCGCGGTCGACGTCGACACGGCTGACGGTGAAGCTGGGGTTGGAGGCGGTCGCGATGACGGTCATGAGGTAGCGGTGCTCGGCATCGGTGACCTCGCTGGCGTCCTTGCGGTAGGGCTGGCCGGTCGGGACGAAGACGACCTGGTCGAGCCCCAGCAGGTGGGCGGCCTCGCTCGCGGCCACGAGGTGGCCGTGGTGGATGGGGTCGAAGGTCCCACCCATCACTCCCAGACGCATCAGTGCTGGCTTCGACCGAGGTCGGGGTCGTGGTGTGCGTCGGCCACCCCGTGCGGGTCCAGGGCCAGCGTGTTGCGGAAGGCCCACAGGAAGCCCAGCAGCAGGAGGAAGGTGATCATCCCGAAGACGCCGAACATGATCGGCGGGAAGGGCAGCTCGTTGACGACGTGGTGGCCGCCTTCCTCGGCGGCGGCGATGAGGTGCAGGCTCTGCGCGGGCGACATGGTGGACACTCTACCTGCCGCCGCGCCCTCTCCTGCCGGTCAGCGGACCTGCCCGTCGCCCTCCACGACCCACTTGGTCGTCGTCAGCTCGGGCAGGGCCATCGGGCCCCGGGCGTGCAGCTTCTGGGTGGAGATGCCGATCTCGGCGCCGAAGCCGAACTCGCCCCCGTCGGTGAACCGGGTCGAGGCGTTGACGAGTACCGCCGCCGCGTCGATCTCGGTGGTGAACCGCCGGGCGCCGGCCCGGTCCGCCGTGACGATGGCCTCGGTGTGGCCGCTGGTGTGCTCCTGGATGTGGGCGATGGCGGCGTCGAGGTCGTCGACGACGCGGGCCGAGATATCGAGGGAGAGGAACTCAGTGTCGTCGTCCTCCTCGGTCACCGGCTCGTACGCCGCTCCGGCGGACTCGGCATACCGACGCATCTGCTCGTCACCGTGGACGGTCACCCCGGCCGCGGCGAGCTCGGCCATGATCCCGGGGAGCACCCGCTCGGCGGCGTCCCGGTGGACGAGCAGCGACTCCGCGGCGTTGCACACCGAGGTCCGGTGGGTCTTGGAGTTGGTGACGATCGAGACGGCCATGTCCGGGTCGGCGCTGGCGTCGACGTAGACGTGGCAGTTGCCGATCCCGGTCTCGATCACCGGGACGGTGGACTCGGTGACCACGGTCTGGATGAGGCTGGCGCCGCCGCGGGGGATGACGAGGTCGACCAGCCCGCGGGCGGTCATGAGGGCGCGCGCGGCGTCGCGACCACCCTCGGAGAGCAGGTTGACGGCATACGGGTCGATCCCCTGCTCCTCCAGCCCGGCCCGCAGGATCGAGACGAGGGCAGCGTTGGTCGATGCGGCTGCTGAGCCGCCCCGCAGGATGACGGCGTTGCCGCTCTTGAGCCCGAGTCCGGCGGCGTCCACGGTGACGTTGGGACGTGCTTCGTAGATCATCCCCACCACGCCCATCGGCACGCGGACCTGGCGGATCTGGAGGCCGTTGGCCAGCGTCGAGCCGCGGACGACCTCCCCGACGGGGTCGGGCAGCGCGGCGACCTGGCGCAGCGCGTCGGCGACGGCGTGCACCCGGTCCTCGTCCAGGGTGAGGCGGTCCAGCAGGTTGGTCGGCAAGCCGCCGGACCGACCGCGCTCGAGATCCTCGGCGTTGGCGTCGACGACCTGCTGCGCACCGGCGTCCAGCGCGTCGGCGAGGGCGAGCAGGGCGGCGTCCTTCTCGGCCCGCGTCAGCAAGGCGAGCTGCCGGGCCGCGCGACGGGCGGCGCGCGCGACATCGGCGACGTGGTCCACGACCTCGGGGGCGATGGTGCTCATCGGGTTCTCCTGATCGAGTGGTGGTCGGGGGTATGACGTGGGTCTAGAGCACGACGAGGTCGTCGCGGCGGACGACCGGTCGGGGGGCGGGGGCGCCGGAGCGCAGCGCCGAGTCGCGCACCAGCCTGCGCCCGACGAGGGCGCCGAGGTCGTCGGCGTCGTAGCCGACGAGGCCGCGGGCGACCACCTTGCCCTGCGGGTCGCACAGGTCGACGGTGTCACCGGCGCTGAAGCGGCCCTCCACCCGGGTGATCCCGACGGGAAGCAGGGAGGTCTGGCGCCGGACGACCGCCTCGACGGCGCCGTCGTCGAGCATGACCCGGCCGGTGACGCTGCTCGCGTGGGCCAGCCACCGCCTGCGGGCCGGGCTCTTGGTGCCGACCGGGGTGAAGAGCGTGCCGACGTCCTCGCCGAGCAGGGCCTGGTGCGCCTGCTCGGCACTGGTGAGCAGCACGGGGATCCCTTCACCGACGGCCATCTGCGCGGCGGTGACCTTGGTCTGCATCCCCCCGGTGCCCACGCCGGAGCCGGACCGGGAGACGTCGACCCCGGCGAGCGCCTCGGCACCCGAGACGAGGGGGATGCGGGCCGAGCCGGGGCGGGTGGGGTGCCCGGTGTAGAGCGCGTCGACGTCGGACAGCAGCACCAGCGCGTCGGCGTCGACGAGGTGGGCCACCAGCGCCGCGAGCCGGTCGTTGTCGCCGAAGCGGATCTCGTCGGTCGCGACGGTGTCGTTCTCGTTGATGATCGGCACGACCTCCAGCTCCAGGAGGCGCTCGAGGGTGCGGGAGGCGTTGACGTAGTGGCTGCGCCGGTGCATGTCGTCGGCGGTGAGCAGCACCTGCCCCACCTGCACGCCGTGCAGGGTGAAGGCCTGGGTGTAGGCCGCCATGAGCGCGCCCTGACCGGCGCTGGCGGCCGCCTGCTGGGTGGCGAGGTCCTTTGGTCGGCGCTCCAGCCCCAGCGGCTCCATGCCCGCGGCGATCGCCCCGGAGGAGACCAGCACCACCTGCGTCCCGCCCAGGGCCAGCTTGGCCAGCGTCGTCGCCAGCGCCTGCAGCCGGAAGCCGTCCAGGCCGCCCTCGGGGCCGGTGAGCGAGGAGGAGCCGACCTTGATGACCATGCGGTGCGCGTCCCGGATGACGCTGCGGTCGACGGTCGAGCCCATGGGACGAATACTATTCCACTCTCACGCATACTCATGCATCCGTGACACCGTGCTGAGGCCGCCCGGGCGGGGGGCGCCTCCTCGCCTCAGCCTCGCGTCGTGACGATCGTTCGGCATCATCGAGGTGCAGCTGGAGGACGGGCTCGTCGTAGAACTGGTGCTCGACGCCCCTCGGCCGCATCCCGCCGTGGAGGTACATGTCGATGGTGCGTCCTCGAGCCTGCCAGAGGGCGGTGAACCGTCCGGTCTCCGGCTCGCTCAGATACTCGGTCGGGTCGCCGAATCGTTGCGTCAACCGGTCTCTGAGCTCGCGGGCCATCCGCTCGGACGCCTGCATCGAGGTGCCTCGCCAGAGGAACCAGACCAGCCCGACGAACTCACCCTCGAAGGACCCCCACCCACAGCGGGGCCGACCCCAGTCCGCCGACCCGGAGCCCACCCACGACTCCCCGAGGCCCTCTCGCGGCAGCGACTCCGCGCCCTCCACGACCACGCCGTGCTCGTCGAACCACACCAGGCGTTCGGCCTCCGTGGTGGGCCAGCGCGAGCCGACCAATGCGGCGATCAGATCGCCCAGCTCGGCTGGCGTCGGCCTCATGTCCGTCCTGGTCATACCTCCACCCTAGGGACCAACCACGGTCTAGCACGGGCTTCATCGGGAAGTTCGCCGATGGAGGTCGTGCTAGCCCGTGGTCGCTCCGGCGGAGGGGGGCGTGGTGGGCGGCGTGTATGGGGTGGGTCAGGCGTCGTCGGTCCAGTAGCCCGCGCGGCGCTCGGCGTCCAGCTCCTCGCGGGCCGCGGTGGCGGCGTCCTTGCGGTCGTGGAAGGCCTCGCGCTTCTCGGCGCGCGTGGGACGGGAGCGGTCGTCCAGGCGCAGGTCGGTGCCGCGCCCGCCCAGGACGTCCGCGCCACCGGCCATCGTCGGCTCCCAGTCGAAGACGACCGCGTTGTCCTCCGGACCGATGAGGACCGTGGACCCGGCGACCGCACCGGCCTTGAGCAGCTCCTCCTCGACGCCCAGCCGCGCGAGACGATCCGCGAGGTAGCCGACCGCCTCGTCGTTGGCGAAGTCGGTCTGGCGCACCCACCGCGTGGGCCGCTCCCCCAGGACGCGGAAGACCTCGTCCTCCCCGCCACCCTCGCGGCGGACGGAGAAGCCCTGGTCGTCCAGCGCCTTCGGGCGGATGACCACGCGGGCCGGCTCGATCTCGAGGTGCTCGGCGCGCGCCCGGGAGACGTGCCCGGCCAGCGCGAAGGTCAGCTCCTTGAGACCGTGGTGAGCGACCGCCGAGACGACGTGCACCTCATACCCCTGCGCCTCGAGGTCCGGCTGCACCATCTCGGCGAGCTCGCGCGCCTCGGGGACGTCGGCCTTGTTGAGCACGACGACGCGCACCCGCTCGGCCAGAGGTATGCCGCCCAGCTCACCGTGCGGGACGTAGGCGGCCAGCTCGGCCTCGATGACCTCGAGGTCGGTGAGGGGGTCGCGACCCGGCTCCAGGGTGGCGCAGTCGATGACGTGGACGAGGACGTGGCAGCGCTCGACGTGCCGCAGGAACTGCAACCCGAGGCCCTTGCCCTCGCTGGCACCCGGGATGAGCCCGGGGACGTCGGCGATCGTGAAGCGCTCGCCGCCGGCGGTGACGACACCGAGGTTGGGCACCAGCGTGGTGAAGGGGTAGTCCGCGATCTTGGGCTTGGCCGCCGACATGACGCTGACGAGGGAGGACTTGCCGGCCGAGGGGAAACCGATGAGGGCGACGTCGGCGAGCGTCTTGAGCTCGAGGACCACCTCGCTCTCCTCGCCCGGCTCGCCGAGCAGCGCGAAGCCGGGGGCCTTGCGGCGCGGTGAGGCGAGGGCCTTGTTGCCGAGCCCGCCGCGTCCGCCGCGGGCGGCGACGAACTCGGTGCCGTCACCGACCAGGTCGGCGAGCACCTCTCCCCCGCGGGTCGTGACGACGGTGCCGGAGGGCACGGCCAGCACGAGGTCCTCGCCCTGGGCGCCGTTGCGCTCATCGCCCTCGCCGGGTTTGCCGTTGGGGGCGGTGCGGTGCGGTCCGTGGTGATAGTCGATGAGCGTCGTCACCTGGGCGTCGACGCGCAGGACGATGTCACCGCCGCGTCCGCCGTTGCCGCCGTCCGGGCCGCCGAGGGGCTTGAACTTCTCCCGGTGCACCGAGGCGACGCCGTGGCCGCCCTTGCCGGCCCGCAGGTGGAGCACGACGCGGTCGACGAAGTTGGCCATGGTGGGGATCCTCTCAGGTGGTGCAGACAGCGCGACGCCGGTGGGTCGGTCCGGACCCACCGGCGTCGCGCGTGCCGGGTCTTCCCGGCCGGTCGTGAGGTATGCGGTGTCGCGCCTCAGGCGTCGACGGTCGCGGCCTCGCCGACGATGTTGACGGTCTTGCGGCCCCGCTTGGCGCCGAACTCCACGACACCGGGGACGAGCGCGAACAGCGTGTCGTCCTTGCCACGACCCACGCCCTCACCGGGGTGGAAGTGCGTGCCGCGCTGGCGGACGATGATCTCTCCGGCGCCGACGATCTGGCCGCCGAAGCGCTTCACGCCGAGGCGCTGGGCGTTCGAGTCGCGACCGTTGCGGGTCGAGGACGCACCCTTCTTGTGTGCCATCTGCTGACTCCTCCTAGGCTCGGCTGACGCTCAGGCGTCGATCGCGGTGATCTTGACCTGGGTGAGCGGCTGGCGGTGGCCCTGCCGCTTCTTGTACCCGGTCTTGTTCTTGTACTTCTGGATGACGATCTTGGGGCCCTTGACGGCGCCCATGATCTCGGCGGTGACCTTGGCCTTGCCGAGGGCGTCGGCGTCGGTGGTCACGGCGGTGCCGTCGACCAGGAGCACAGGAGCGAGCTCGACGGTGTCACCGGCCGCGGGGTTGCCGCCGACCTTGTCGATGGTCAGCACGTCGCCGACGGAGACCTTCTCCTGGCGGCCGCCAGCACGGACGATCGCGTACACGTTGAACTCGCTTTCTGCTTCTGTCGCGGTGGGCTCGGACGCGCCCTCGGAGGCTGATGGACGAGGTCGAGCCGACACGGGATGTGTCGTCTGCGAGACCAGTCCAGCACCAGGGCGAACCGACGCACCAGACTACCGTGCGGGACGCCGTGGCTCCAAACTCAGGCCGACGAAGGCGCCGGGGTGGCGTCGTCATCGCCCGAGGCCGGCTCCTCGGCGCTGCTGTCCGGGGTCGGGGACCCCGTCTCGACCTCGCCGACGGGCGGCCCGGCCGGGGCGACGACGCGTCCGCGACGGCGACGCTTGGGCGCCGGCGCAGCGGGCTCCTCGACGACCGGGACCGCCGGCGCCTGGACGCTCTCCGCGGGCGCCGCTGCCGGCTCGGCCTGCTCCACGACGGCCGTCTCCGGCTCGGCGGCGACCTCGGGCTGCGTCGTGACCGGGGCGTCGGCCACCTCGCCCGCGGCGGCACCGGCCGCCGCGTCGGCGACCTCAGAGGTCGCTCCCGCGCTCAGGGCAGCGGCGTGCGCCGCCGCGGCGATCTGTGCCGGGGTCGGGCCGGAGGGGTTGGGTGTCGGCAGGACGTTCTTGGGCTCGGAGCCCCCGTTGCCGGAGGCGGCGTTGCCGCCGCGCCCCTTGCCGCGCCGCTTGCCGCCGCCATTCCCGTTGCCGCTGCCGTTGCTCTCCTCGGCGTGGCGGACGACGGGCTCGGTCTGCACCACGACCCCGCGCCCGGAGCAGTGCACGCACGTCTCCGAGAAGACCTCGATGAGGCCCGAGCCGACCCGCTTGCGGGTCATCTGGACGAGCCCGAGCGAGGTGACCTCGGCCACCTGGTGCTTGGTGCGGTCACGGCCCAGGCACTCCAGGAGCCGACGCACGACGAGGTCACGGTTGCTCTCCAGGACCATGTCGATGAAGTCGACGACGATGATGCCGCCGATGTCGCGCAGCCGCAGCTGACGCACGATCTCCTCGGCCGCCTCGATGTTGTTCTTGGTGACCGTCTCCTCGAGGTTGCCCCCGGAGCCGGTGAACTTGCCGGTGTTGACGTCGACGACGGTCATCGCCTCGGTGCGGTCGATGACCAGCGATCCGCCCGAGGGCAGCCACACCTTGCGGTCCATCGCCTTGGCGATGGCCTCGTGGACGCGGTATGTCGTGAAGACGTCGGTCGTGCCGGTGGCCTTCTCGACCCGCTCGGCGAGGTCCGGGGCGACCTCGTCGATGTAGTGCTTGACCTCGTCCCAGGCCTTCTCCCCGGACACCACGAGCTTGGCGAAGTCCTCGTTGAAGACGTCCCGGATGACCCGCACCGTCATGTCCGGCTCCCCGTGGAGGAGGGAGGGCGCGTTGGCCGTCTTCGCCTTGGCCTCGATCCGCTCCCACATGGCGGTGAGCCGCTCGACGTCCGCCCGCAACTCGGCCTCCGAGGCTCCCTCGGCCGCGGTGCGGACGATGACGCCGGCGTCGCTGGGGACGACCTCCTTGAGGATCTTCTTGAGGCGGCTGCGCTCGGTGTCAGGGAGCTTGCGGGAGATGCCGGTCATGGAGTTGCCGGGGACGTAGACGAGGTAGCGGCCCGGCAGCGAGACCTGCGAGGTCAGCCGGGCACCCTTGTGACCGATGGGGTCCTTCGTCACCTGGACGAGGACCGACTCCCCCGACTTGAGGGCGTTCTCGATGCGCTTGGGCTGGTTGCCCTCCAGACCCGCGGCGTCCCAGTTGACCTCACCGGCGTACAGCACCGCGTTGCGGCCCTTGCCGATGTCGACGAAGGCCGCCTCCATGCTCGGCAGGACGTTCTGGACCCGCCCGAGGTAGACGTTGCCCACCATCGTGGACTGGGCCGACCGGGACACGTAGTGCTCGACGGGGACGCCGTCCTCCAGCACCGCGATCTGGGTGCGGTCCTCGAGCCCACGGACCACCATCACCCGCTCGACGCTCTCGCGGCGGGCGAGGAACTCCGCCTCGGTGATGATCGTGCGTCGACGTCCGGCCTCGCGGCCCTCCCGCCGTCGCTGGCGCTTGGCCTCCAGGCGGGTCGACCCCTTGACCGAGGTGACCTCGTCCTTGGCCGAGCGCTCGGTGCCGCTGCGGGAGCGGCGACGCCGCCGCTTGGTGGTGCTCGAGGAGTCCGCGTCGCCGTCGGCGTCCTTCGCACTCTCCGCGCCTCCGGCCTGGGGCTCCTCCCCCTGGCCCTGCGCGGCCTCCCCGCCCTGCGGCTCGTTCCTGCTCGAGCCGGAGTCCTTGCCGCCGCCACCGCGACGTCGACGCGAGGAGCCCTGCGGCTTGTCCTGCGCCGTGGCGCCGTCGGAGGTCTCCGACCCGCCCTGCTCCTCGGCCTCCTGCTCGGGGCCGTCCTCACCGCGGGTGCGGCGGCCCTTGCCGCCGCGGCGCCGCCGGCGCCGGCCACGCGCACCGTCGTCGTCCCCGTCGTCGTCAGACGCCGCCGGGCCCTGGGTGTCGTCGGTCTCCGGCTCGACCTCGGGGGCCGGAGCCGGCGCGGTGGAGGCGGACGTCGCACGCCGCGACCGGCGCTTGGGCAGGTCCGTGAGGTCGGGGGCCTGGAAGACCAGACCGAAGGAGGGCTGCGGGGCGGCGGGGGCGGGCTCGTCCGCCGGCTCCTCGACCTCCTGCTCCTCCTCGGGCTCCTGCGTCTCGTCGGCGGGGGCGTCGTGGGTGTCCGGCCCCGGCACCTGCTCGGTGCTGCCGGTGCCCTGCTCGGTGGTCGAGGTCAGGGTCTCGTCCGCTTCTGCGGAGGTGCGCTCGTCAGACACGTGGTGTCCTTCCAGGTCGCGCGGTGCGAGTCCACACCCAGGCGCCAAGGCCTCCTGCCCGCGCGACGCGGGTGCTGTGTCGTCGTGGCCGGCCGGCCGCGACGGAAGTCGTCCTGTGTCACCGGCTGCGGCTCGCGCGCTCGCGCGGCACCGGTTCCGGCGCGGTGCCAGCTGTCGACGCGATGGTCCTCATCGCCGCCGCGTCCTGCGTGCTGACCTGGAGGGCCGCACCGCTAGGGCTCGCACCGGGCCGCGCGGCGGTGTGTGGGACGTCGCTCGACCGCTACGCAGTATCGCACATGCGGCGGCCCCGACGGCATACGACGCCGGCCGCGCCACGCCGCTCCCGGGTGCCTGCTCCACCGGCCGACCAGATGACAGGACACGCGCTCCTTGACGGTACGGTAGGTGCCCGTGCGAGTCTTCAACTTCTCAGCCGGTCCAGCCACCATGCCGCTCGAGGTCCTCGAGCGAGCCCAGTCCGAGCTCACCGACTGGCGCGGGTCCGGGATGTCCGTCATGGAGATGTCCCACCGCAGCCCTGAGTTCGTCTCCATCGCCGCCGAGGCCGAGCGTCGCCTGCGCGAGCTGCTGTCGGTGCCGCAGGAGTATGCCGTCCTCTTCCTCCAGGGGGGTGCGACGGGGCAGTTCTCCGGCGTCCCGCTCAACCTCGCCGCCCCTGGCGCGACTGCGGCCTACCTCAACACCGGGTCGTGGTCGAAGAAGGCCATCACCGAGGGCAAGAAGTACGTCGACGTCCGGGTCCTCGCGGACGAGTCGGCGTCGACCTACTCCACCGTGCCGGACCAGGGGTCCTTCGAGGTCCCCGGCGACGCGGCCTACCTGCACTACACGCTCAACGAGACGATCGGTGGCGTCGAGTTCCCCTACGTCCCCGACGCCGGACCGGTGCCGGTCGTCACCGACGCGAGCTCGACGATCCTCTCCCGCCCGTTGGACGTCTCGCGCTTCGGCGTGATCTACGCCGGGGCGCAGAAGAACCTCGGCCCCTCCGGCCTGTGCGTGGTCATCGTGCGCCGCGACCTCCTCGACCGGGCCCGGCCGGACGTGCCCGCAGCCCTGGACTGGGCCGCGATGACCGAGGCCGACTCCATGCTCAACACCCCGCCCACCCTGGCGTGGTACCTCGTCGGACTCGTGCTGGAGTGGGTCGAGCAGCAGGGCGGTGTGGAGGAGATGGCCCGCCGCAACCAGGCCAAGGCCGACCTGCTCTACGGCGCGATCGACGCCTCGGACTTCTACTCCAACCCGGTGCAGAAGCAGGCCCGTTCCTGGATGAACGTCCCCTTCCTCGTGCCCGATCCCGCCCTGGAGAAGCCCTTCGTCGCGGCCGCGGCCGCTGCCGGGCTCTCCGGCCTGTCCGGGCACCGCAGCGTCGGCGGGATGCGCGCCAGCATCTACAACGCCATGCCGATCGAGGGCGTCCAGGCCCTCGTCGACTTCATGACCGACTTCGAGCAGCAGAACGGCTGAGACACCCCTTCATGAGCACCCAGACCTACCCCATCCAGACGCTCAACGCGATCTCCCCCATCGGCCTCCAGCGCCTCGACCGGGACGTCTTCGACCTCGGCACCGACATCGCCGAGCCGCGGGGCATCCTGCTCCGCTCGGCCGACCTGCACGCAGCCCCGATCCCGGACTCGCTGTATGCCGTCGCCCGCGCCGGCGCGGGCACCAACAACATCCCGGTGGACGCGATGGCGGCGCGGGGCATCCCCGTCTTCAACACCCCGGGCGCCAACGCCAACGCGGTGAAGGAGCTCGTCATCGCGGGCATGCTGCTCGCCGCGCGCAACCTCTACCACGCGGCCGACTACACCCGCAGCCTCGTCGCCGACCAGGCGCTCTCGGGCAAGGAGCTCGACACGCAGGTCGAGGCGGGCAAGAAGCAGTTCGCCGGCTACGAGCTGCCGGGCAAGACGCTCGGCGTCATCGGGCTGGGCGCCATCGGCGTCCTCGTCGCCAACGCCGCGCAGTCCCTGGGCCTCAAGGTCCTCGGCTACGACCCGGCGATCACTGTCGAGCGCGCCTGGCAGCTGTCGCCCAACGTCGAGCAGGTGACCAGCGTCGAGGAGCTCTTCGCGCGCTCCGACATGATCACGACGCACGTGCCCCTCATCGAGGCCACCAAGGGCCTGGTCAACGCCGAGCGGATCGCGACGATGCCGGTGGGTGGCGTGGTGCTCAACTTCGCCCGGGCCGGCGTCGTGGACGAGCAGGCGGTGCTGGAGGCCCTCGACTCGGGTCACCTGCACGCCTACGTCAACGACTTCCCCAGCGAGGCCGGTGCCGTGCACCCCAAGGTCATCGCCCTCCCCCACCTCGGCGCCTCGACCAGCGAGGCCGAGGACAACTGCGCGGTGATGGCCGCCGACCAGCTCGCGGACTACCTGCTGCACGGCAACATCCGCAACTCGGTCAACTTCCCCGAGGTGGTGATGGCCCGCACCCCGGGCACCACGCGGCTGGGCATCTTCAACGAGAACAAGCCCAACATGATCGGGCAGATCACCGCCGCCCTCGCCGACGCCGGCCTCAACGTGGCCGAGTTCACCAACAAGTCCAAGGGTGAGGTCGCCTACACCCTCGTCGATGTCGAGGGCGAGGTCCGCGACGAGCTCAAGGACTCCATCCTCGGGATCGACGGGGTCATCCGCGCCCGCAAGATCGACTGACCCGGGTGGCCCGCGAGGGCTAGGGTGCGGGGTATGTCGCACGTCCGTCATCCCTCCGGCGAGGGTTGAGTCCCGATCCAGTCGCTGGCGATCGCCTACCGCGCGAGCCATGAGGCGATCCCGCTCTTCGGGATCTACGCCCTGCTCTTCGCCGACCGGGGTCTGAGCACGACCCAGATCTCGGTGCTGCTCGCCGTGTGGTCCGCGAGCGCCTTCCTGCTCGAGGTGCCCTCCGGCGCCTGGGCGGACCTGCTGGACCGGCGGCGACTGCTCATCGCCTCGGGCCTGGTCTACGCCTCGGCCTTCGGGGTGTGGCTGGCCTGGCCGACCTTCTGGGGCTTCCTGCTCGGCTTCGTCCTGTGGTCGTTGTCCGATGCGATGCACTCCGGCACGTGGGAGGCCTACCTCTTCGACCAGCTCCGGGCGCGTGGGGTCAACGCGCGGTATGCCCAGGTCAAGGCGCGGTCCGAGAGCGTGGCGCTGCTCGTGATGGCCGGCGCGATCGCGGCGGCCGCACCGCTGCACCAGGCGGGCGGCTACGCCCTCGTGGGAGCGCTCAGCCTGGGTGTCGCCGTCGTCCACGTCGGCGTAGCCCTGCGGCTCCCACCGCCCGTGCCGCACGGCATACCCCCGGAGGAGGCCCGCGCCGATGCCCATCCCACCTCGCCCCGCGTGGTGACACCGCCAGCCGAGCCGGCCACCGCCGAGGAGGTCGGCCACCCGAAGGGCTCGCCGGGCCTGCGCGCCTGGGGGCGCACCCTGCGCGCGGGCCTCGACCTGGCCCGGGCCCGGGGTCCGGTGCGACGGGTCCTGGTGGGATACGCCGCGATCGTCACCCTGGTCGGCTTCGACGAGTACTTCCCGCTCGTCCTCGCCGAGGATGGCTCCTCGGTCGGGCGGGTCGCGCTCGTCATGGCCGGGATCGTGCTGCTCGAGGCGCTCGGCACGGCCCTCAGCGACCGTGTGGCGGTGCTGACCGGCTGGCGGCACGCGGCACTGGTGGTGACGGCCGGAGTGCTGCTCGGCGTGGGTGCGTGGGGTGCGGGGTGGTCCGGCGCGCTCGCGCTGGGCATCGGGTATGCCGTGGCGAGCAGCCTCTACCTCGCCGACGACGCGCGCCTTCAGCACTCCCTGGCCGAGGACAGCCGGACCCGGGCGACGGTGACCTCGGTGGCGAGCGTCGCGGGCGAGCTCGGCTTCCTCGTCACGTTGGCGGCGGTGGGGCTGCTCACCCTGCACCACGACCTCACCTCGGTGATGACCTGGACCGTCCTGGCCCTCACCCTGCCGGCGGCGGCCCTCGCCTGGCGCCTTCCCGCGGGTGCGCCCCCCACCACCGCCTCGGACCACCCGCCCGCCGAGGACCTCTAGGCCCGCAGCAGGGCCTCGGCGGTGTCGTGGGTGGTGACCAGGCCGTTGACGAGGTCGCCCGTCATGGCCGCGCGCAGGGCCGCCACCTTGCCCACGCCGTGAGCGACGGCGATCACCCGCGCGATGCCGCGCAGCTGGTGGGGGGAGAGCGCGATGAGTCGCTCGGAGAGGCAGGTGTCGACGAGCTGGCCCTGCTCGTCGAAGCAGGCGCCGACGGACTCCCCGATGACGCCCGCCTCCGCCACCAGACGGCGGCACTCGGGGTCCACCGCGTCGTAGATGGTCGACTGGCCGGGCTCCCAGGCCCCCACCCCCACCATGGCGACGGTGACCGTGCTCGCCGCCGCGAGCGTCCCGCTGACCGCCGGGTCCCGGCGCACGGCCTCGGCCCCGGCCGCGTCGGGCATGACGAGCGGGGCGAAGAACACCTGGCGCCCTCCCCCGGACATCCGGCCCGCGCGGCGCACGAGGTCGACCGAGCTGGAGTCCTCGCTGATCCCTGCCAGGGCACCGCTGAGCTGCACGATCTCGACCGGTGGCAGCGACTCCAGCGCAACCGGTGAGGTGGTCCGCGAGGGCCGGGGGGCACACCCCAACGGCACCGAGGTCGACCCGGAGCACTGGTGGACCGCCTTCGAGGAGGCCAGCTCCGGTGATCTCCTGGACGGCGTGCAGGCCCTCGCGGTCGGTGGGCAGCAGCACGGCATGGTGCTCCTCGACGAGGCCGACGAGGTGGTGCGCCCGGCCCTGCTGTGGAACGACACGCGCTCGGCGCAGGCCGCCACGGACCTGGTGAGCGAGCTCGGCGGCGCGCAGGCCTGGGCCGACCGGGTCGGCGTGGTCCCGCTGGCGGCCATCACCGTGAGCAAGCTGCGCTGGAGCGCCGAGCACGAGCCCGAGCAGGTGGAGCGGGCGGCCACCTGCGTGCTCCCGCACGACTGGTTGACCGGTCAGATCGCGCGCCGCCTGGGCGGCGGGGCGCAGGGCTGGGTCACCGACCGTGGCGACGCCTCCGGCACGGGCTACTTCGACGCCGCGACCGGCGACTACGACCGGGAGCTGCTGCGTCTCGCGGTCAGCCGCGACCTCGAGCTGCCGACGGTCCTCGGACCCCATGACGAGGCGGGGCGGACCGGCTCCGGGATGGTGCTCGGGCCCGGCACCGGCGACAACGCCGCGGCGGCCCTGGGTCTGGGCCTGTCCGCCGGTGACGTCGTCATGTCGCTCGGGACGAGCGGTACCGCATTCGCCCGGCACGGCTCCCCCAGCCACGACGCCAACGGCGAGGTGGCGTCGTATGCCGATGCCACCGGCGCCTTCCTCCCGCTCGTGTGCACGCTCAACGCGGCGCGGGTCCTCACCGCCGGTGCGCAGGTGCTGGGCACCGACCTCGCGGGCCTGGAGGAGCTGGCGCTGCAGGCCGAGCCCGGTGCCGGCGGCCTGACCCTGCTCCCCTACCTCGACGGTGAGCGCACCCCGAACCTCCCCGACGCCACCGGCACCCTGTCCGGGCTCACCCGCGACAACCTGACCCCGGCCAACCTCGCCCGCGCCATGGTCGAGGGCATGATCCTCGGCGTGGGAGCAGGGGTCGACTCCCTGCGGCGCGAGGGCGTCGAGGTCGAGCGGGTGCACCTCATCGGTGGTGCGGTGGCCTCCCGCGCCGTCCGGGAGATCGCGGCCGATCTCCTCGGGGTGCCCGTGGTGATCCCGGCGGCAGGCGAGTACGTCGCGCTGGGGGCCGCCCGCCAGGCGGCGTGGACCCTACGCGGCGGCGACCTGCCGCAGTGGCCGGTGCCGGTGTCGGCGCAGCTCGAGGCCCAGCCCTCGGAGCAGGCCCGGAAGGTCAGGGAGCGCTACCCGGACCTGCTCGAGACCGTCCACGGTCGCTGACGCACATCGGCCCTCAGTCGGTGTAGAAGCGGTCCAGCTCGTCCTTGTATTTCGCCGTCACGGCCCGCCGCTTGAGCTTCATGCTCGGCGTGAGGTCGCCCTCCTCGATCGACAGGTCATGGTCGAGGATGTGGAACTGCTTGACCTGCTCGTGGCGTGCCAGCTGCTGGTTGAGCTGGTCGAGGTAGCCCTGCACCATCTCCCGGGCGGCGTCGGAGGTGACGATCTGCGCGTAGCTGTCACCCGCCATACCGTTCTTGGCGCCCCACGCCGTGATGGCGTCCGGGTCGAGGGTGATGAGCGCGGAGACGAAGTTGCGGCCGTCGCCCTCGACGATGAGCTGGCTGGCGTAGGGGCAGATGCCCTTGAAGAGCGACTCGATGCGCGAGGGCGCGACATACTTGCCGCCGGAGGTCTTGAAGAGATCCTTCTTGCGGTCGGTGATCCGGACGTAGCCGTCCTCGTCGATCTCAGCGATGTCTCCGGTCGCGAGCCAGCCGTCCTGGAGGGCCTCGGCGCTCGCCTCGTCGTTCTGGTGGTACCCGGTCATGATGCCGGGCCCCCGCATGAGCAGCTCGCCGTCCTCGGCGAGGCGCACCTCGGTGCCGGGCAGCGGCCACCCCACCGTACCGATCTTGTTGACCCCGGCCTTGGGCCGGTTGACGATCGAGGCGGCGCTGGACTCGGTGAGGCCGTAGCCCTCGATGATCGTCAGCCCCATCGCGTCGAACCACCGGGCGATGTCGTGGTTGAGCGCCGCGGAGCCGGAGATGAAGAACCGGATCCGGCCCCCGAAGCGCTCTCGGATCTTGGAGAGCACGAGCTTGTCGGCGAGCGCGTGCTGCGCCTTGAGCAGACCGCCGGGCTCCCTGCCCGAGGCACGGATCTCGGCGACCTGGGTGCCGACACCGCTGGCCCACCCGAAGAGCTTCTCCTTGACCCCGCCCTCGTCGGCCATCATCGTCGTGATCCGGCCGTAGGCCTTCTCGAAGATGCGGGGCGCGGCTCCCATGAAGGTCGGCCTGACCACCGCGAGGTTCTCGACGATCTTGTCGACGCGCCCGTCGACCGCGGTCGGGAAGCCCATCTGCAGGGGCAGCACGAGCAGGCACTTGCCGAAGACGTGGGCCAGGGGCAGCCAGAGGTACTGCAGGTCCTCGGGGCCCAGCAGGTGGACCGCGTCGACCCCGGCACCCTCGTAGGTCCACGCGGAGTGCGGGAGCCGCACGCCCTTGGGCCGACCGGTCGTCCCGGAGGTGTAGATGATCGTCGCGAGGTGCTCGGGGGTGAGCGCGTCGATCCGGGCGTCCACGACCCCCGGCTCGGCCTGCATCCGCCGGCGCCCGAGCTCCTCCAGCTCGGCGAGCGTGATGACGTCGCCGCCGTCACCGGTCCCGTCGATGACGACGATCTTGAGCACCGCGCCGAGCTCGGAGCGGTGCTCGAGCACCTTGGCGACCTGCTCGTCGTCCTCGGCCACGACCACGCGGCTCCCGGAGTCGGTGATGATGAAGGCGACGTCGTCGGAGAGCGTCGTGGGGTAGATGGTGGTCGTGGCGGCCCCGGCACACATCACCGCGAGGTCGACCAGCACCCACTCGATGCGGGTCGAGCACGCCAGGGCCACCCGCTCCTCGGGCTGCACCCCGAGCTCGATGAGACCGGCCGCCATGGCGTAGGCACGCTCCCCCGTCTGGGCCCAGGAGAGGACCGGCCACTCCTCGCCCTCGGGGTAGAGGAAGGCGTCGGTGTCGGGGGTCGCGACGACACGGTCCCGGAAGAGGTGTCCCACGCTCGGGACGCGGTTCTCGATGAGCGCGAGGTCGGGCGTCTCGTCGGCAAGGCGGGCCATGGCAACTCCTGTGTCGGATGGTCCTACAGAGTGCTCATCTTGGCAGGTTCGGCCGCGCCCTCCAAGAGGAACGCGCCGCACCGTCCCGCCCGCTGGCGCACGCCAGCAGGCCGAGGGCCAGCCAGCACGCCAACATCGAGGATCCGCCGTAGGACAGGAAGGGCAGCGGGAGGCCGGTGACCGGCATCAGCCCGAGGTTCATCCCGACGTTCTCGAAGATCTGGAAGCCGAACCACGAGGCCACGCCGACCGCCAGCAGCCGGCCGAAGGGATCCTCGCAGCGCAGCGCGACGATCAGGCCTCGCACGACGAGGAAACCGAGGAGCACGAGCAGACCGGAGGCACCGACGAAGCCCAGCTCCTCACCGGCCACGGAGAAGATGAAGTCGGTGTACTGGTAGGGGATGAACCCTCCCTGGGTCTGCGGGCCCTCGCCGAGGCCGGTCCCCGACCAGCCGCCCGAGCCGATCGCCAGGCGGGCCTGGTGCGTCTGGTAGCCGATGCCCTCCGGGTCCAGGCCGGGGTCGCGGAAGGCGAGCAGCCGGTCGACCTGGTAGGGGTCGAGCAGCGGGATGCGGACGGCGGCCACGACGACGGCGCAGACCGCGACCACCGCGGTGGCCGTCCACCGCCACGACGCCCCGGAGGTCGCCACGACGACGAGGGTGAGCACCCCGAGCACGAGCCCGCTGCCCAGGTCGGGCTGCAGCATGATGAGGCCGATCGGCACCCCGGCGAGGCACCAGGCCGGCAGGACGTCCCGCCACCCGGGCCGGGCGTAGGGGTCGCGGCCCTCGGCGAGGATCATCGCCAGCCCGACGACCAGGCCGATCTTGGCGAGCTCGGCTGGCTGCAGCGAGAACCCGCCGGGCAGGAACAGCCAGGACCTCGACCCGTTGACGGTCTGCCCCAGGGGCGTGAGCACCAGGACGAGGCCGGCGAGCCCCAGGAGGTAGACCCACGGGGCCGCGGCCCGCAGCCACCGCACGTCGAGACAGATGACCGCCAGCCCGAGGACGAGACCGATGGCGGTGTTGACCAGGTGTCGGACCGCGAGGGCGGGACCGGCCCACTCGTGGGTCGCCGACCAGATGAGGACCGCCCCGACGAGGCTCAGGCCGAGTCCGGCGACGAAGGGCGCCCAGTCCGTGCGCAGGAGTCGCTCGCGCACCGCCGGGTCAGTCCCGCGCGAGCAGGGCGCGGCTGCGGTCCACGTCGCGCCGCATCTGGTCGGTCAGCTCCTCGACCGAGTCGAAGCGCACGTTGCCGCGCAGCCGCTCGACGAAGTCCACAGCCACCTGCTCGCCGTAGAGGTCCAGGTCGGTGCGGTCCAGCACGTAGGCCTCGACCGTCCGTTCGGCGACGTCGTCGAAGGTCGGGTTGGTCCCCACCGAGATCGCGGCGGGCAGCCTACGGTCCGGGTCCTCGACGGACCGGCCCGGCCGCTCCAGCCAGCCGGCGTAGACCCCGTCGGCCGGCACCATGCCGACCCGGTCGGGGCCGAGGTTGGCCGTCGGGTAGCCCAGCTCGCGCCCGCGGTGGTGCCCGTGCACCACCGTGCCCGACACCCGGTGCGGGCGGTCCAGGATCCGCAGGGCCAGCCCCATGTCGCCGTCGGCGATGGCCTGCCGCAGCGCGGTCGAGGACCACGTCCGCTGGCCGTGGTCGAGCGCCCCGGCGGTGTGCTGGACCACCACGTCGAAACCGTGGACCTGTCCCAGCTGACGCATCGTGCCCACGTCACCGGAGTTGTGCAGCCCGAACCGGGTGTCCTGGCCCACGACGACCGCTTGCGCCCGCAACGCCTCGACGAAGGTCTGCACGACGAAGTCCTCGGGCGGGAGCAGGGCATACTCCCGGGTGAACTCGATGACGACGACGCCGTCCAGGCCCGCCTGCTCGAGCAGGTCGAGGCGGTGCTCCAGACCGGCGATCTCCTTGGGGGCCCGCTCCGGGTGCAGCACGGCGACCGGATGGGGGTCGAAGGTCACCGCCACGGCGGGCAGTGCACGCTCGCGGGCCAGGTCGGTCACGGTCCGCAGGACCGCACGGTGACCGAGGTGGACGCCGTCGAAGTTGCCGAGCGTCGCCACGGTCGGGCCGAGGTCGCCCGGGAGATCCTCCAAGCTGGTCCAGCGATGCACGGGCGTCACTCTAACCGGCGTCGGCGGGAGCCAGGACCACGTGCGCGCGCGCCTGCTCACCGGACTCGTCGAGGACGGCCACGAGGTGCCCGTCGGGGGCGAACGCGGCGACGGGCTCCGCCCGGCCAGGCTGCGCGGAGGGTATGCGCTGCCCGTAGCCGAGCGCGCGGGTCGCGGCCTCGTCGAGCTCCCGCGCGGTCAGGTGGCCCGGGCCGCGTCGGCGAGCGGCAGCAGCCGGTGGGCCGCGACGCCCTCGGCGGCGAGGTCCTCCAGCGAGGTGGCGACATCGAGCCCGAGGCCACCGACCCGGGTGCGCCGCAGCGCGGTGAGGTGACCGCCGACGCCGAGGGCGGCGCCGAGGTCGCGGGCCAGCGCCCGGACGTAGGTCCCCGAGGAGACCTCGACCGTCACGTCGAGGTCGACGACTGCACCGCCGGGGCGGACGTCCTCCACGTCGAAGCGCGCGACCCGCACCGGTCGGGCCGCGAGCTGGACATCCTCTCCCGAGCGCACCCGCGCGTAGGACCGCACTCCCCCGACCTTGATGGCGCTCACTGCGCTGGGCACCTGCTGCAGGTCGCCCGTGAGCTCGTGGACCGCGGCACGCAGCTGCGCCCCGGACACCCCGGACGCGTCGCTGCTCGCGGTCACCTCACCCTCGGCGTCGTCGGTGAGCGTGCTCTGCCCGAGGCGGATGGTCGCGGTGTAGGCCTTGTCCCGACCGACGAGGAAGGTGAGCAGCTTGGTCCCGCGCCCCACCCCGAGGACGAGGACGCCGGTGGCCATGGGGTCCAGCGTGCCGGCATGGCCGACCTTCCGCGTGCCGCAGAGCCACCGGGCCCGGGCGACGACGTCGTGGCTGGTCCACCCGGCGGGCTTGTCGACGACGAGCAGTCCGTCACCCACGAAGGGTGGGCGGTGGGTCGTGGGCCCGCTCATGCGCCGGGGGCGCCGGTCTCGTCCTCCTCGGTCCGGGGCTTGCGGTAGGGGTCGGCCTCCCCGGCATACTCCGAGGCGCGACGGCCCGCCGCGAGCTCGGCGTCCCGGGCGGCGACCTGCCGCAGCAGGTCGTCCATGTGCTGGGCGTCCTCGGGCAGGGCGTCGAGGATGAACTCCAGGGTCGGCGTGAGCCGGATGCCGAGGCCCTTGCCCACGAAGCTGCGCAGTCGCCCGCGGTAGGCCTCGAGGATCTCCGCTGCCACCTCGCGATCGGCGTCGTCACCGAGGACGGTGTAGAAGACGCTGGCCTGCTGAAGGTCACCGGTCACCCGGACATCGGTGATGGTGATGAAGCCGACGCGCTCGTCCTTGACGACCTGGGCGAGCCCCTGGGTCACCAGCTGCTTGGTCCGCTCGGCGATCCTGCGTGCGCGTGCCTGGTCTGCCATGTCTCCTCCTGGGGGTCGCTGGCCTCCCCCGGGGCACCGGGGGCCGACCCATCCTACGGATCGTGGGCGCGCCTCCGGCCCCGCCCCACCGAGGGGACGGGGCCGGAGGCGTGCCGTGGGATCCGCGTCAGGTGCGCGGGATCTCGCGCATCTCGTAGGTGGTGATGAGGTCGTCCGGCTGGACGTCGTTGAACGACCCGAGGTTGACACCGCACTCGAAGCCCTCGCGGACCTCGGTGACGTCGTCCTTGAACCGCCGCAGGCCGGCGATCTGCAGGCCCTCGGTGATGACGACCCCGGAGCGCGTGATGCGTGCCTTAGCCCCGCGCCGGATCTCGCCGCTCCTGACCATGCAGCCCGCGACGTTGCCGAACTTGGAGCTGCGGAAGATCTCGCGGATCTCCGCCGTCCCGGTCTCGACCTCCTCGTACTCCGGCTTGAGCATGCCCTTGAGCGCGTTCTCGATGTCCTCGATGGCCTGGTAGATCACCGAGTAGTACCGGATCTCCACGCCTTCCTTGTCCGCGTAGTCGGCGTTCTGGCCTTCCGCACGGACGTTGAAGCCGAGGATCACCGCGTCGGAGGCGACCGCGAGGTTGATGTTGTTCATCGTGATCGCACCGACGCCGCGGTCGATGATCCGCAGGTCGACCTCGTCGCCGACGTCGATCTGCAGCAGCGCGTCCTCCAGCGCCTCGACCGAACCCGACACGTCACCCTTGAGGATGAGGTTGAGGGTCTCGACCTTGCCCTGCGCGAGCGCCTGGTTGAGGTCCTCGAGGCTGATCCGCTTGCGCGACTTGGCCAGCGCGGCCTGCCGGTCGGCAGCCTCGCGCTTCTCGGCGATCTGTCGGGCGGTGCGGTCATCGGGCGCCACCAGGAAGGTGTCACCCGCCCGGGCGACGGTGTCCATACCCAGCACCTGCACCGGCCGCGACGGAGTCGCCTCCTGCAGGTTGGTGCCGTGCTCGTCGAGCAGCGCACGCACACGACCGTGGCTGCCACCGGAGACGATCGCGTCACCGACCCGCAGGGTGCCCTGCTGGACGAGGACGGTCGCCACCGCTCCGCGGCCCTTGTCCAGGTTGGCCTCGATCGCCACACCGCGCGCGTCCTTGTCGGGGTTGGCCCGCAGGTCGAGCGCCGCGTCGGCGGTGAGCAGCACGGCATCGAGCAGCTGGTCGATGTTGAGCTGGTTCTTGGCCGACACGTCGACGAACATCGTCTCGCCGCCGTACTCCTCGGCGATGAGGTTGTACTCGGTCAGCTGACCGCGCACCTTGGCCGCATCAGCACCCTCGACGTCGATCTTGTTGACCGCCACGACGATCGGCACGTCCGCCGCCTGGGCGTGGTTGAGCGCCTCGATCGTCTGCGGCATCACGCCGTCGTCGGCCGCGACCACGAGGATCGCGATGTCGGTCACCTTGGCACCACGAGCACGCATGGCGGTGAACGCCTCGTGACCCGGGGTGTCGATGAAGGTGATCGCGCGCTCCTGGCCATCGTGCTCGGTGTGGACCTGGTATGCGCCGATGTGCTGGGTGATGCCACCCGCCTCGTCGGCGCCCACGTCGGCCTGCCGGATGGCGTCCAGCAGCCGCGTCTTTCCGTGGTCGACGTGACCCATGACGGTGACCACCGGGGGCCGCGCCTCGAGGTCCTCGTCGGACTCGGCGTCGGCCTCGGCGTCGAGGTCGATGTTGAAGGAGCTGAACAGCTCGCGCTCCTCCTCCTCCGGGGAGACGACGCGGATGACGTAGTCCAGCTCGGCGCCGAGCACACCGAAGGTGTCCTCGTCGAGCGACTGGGTCGCGGTGGCCATCTCGCCCAGGTGGAAGAGCACGGTCACCAGCGACGCGGGGTCGACGTTGATCTTGTCCGCGAAGTCGGTCAGCGAGGCACCACGGCGCACCGTGATGGTCGCGCCGTTGCCGCGGGGCACGTTGACGCCGCCGATGGCGGGCGCCTGCATCGCCTCGAACTCAGCGCGCTTGGCCCGCTTCGACTTCCGTCCGCGGACCTTGCCGCCGCCACGACCGAACGCGCCAGCCGTACCGCCGCGACCCCGGGGGCCGCCACCGCGACCACCTGCGGGGCCGCGGAAGCCACCGGGACCACCCGTGGGGCCACCGGGGCCCACCGGGTCGACCGCGGCCGCCGCCCCGCGCGGGGCGTTCGCCGGGGCGCGGCACTGCCGTGCGCTCGGGCATCATGCCGGGGTTGGGGCGCGGACCACCGGGACGGGGCCCGGCAGCGCCGGTCCCCTGACGTGCGGCCGGACGCTCCGCACCGCCGCCGCTGCCACCACGGCTGCCGCCCGGTCGCGGCATACCCTGGCTCGTCGCGAACGGGTTGTTGCCCGGACGCGGGGCGCACCGGGGCGATCCCCTGGCCGCCCTGACCACCGCGGCGGTCGCGCGACTGCCCCATGCCCTGGTTGGAGCTGTAGGGGTTGTTGCCCGGGCGCGGACCCGGCTTGGCGCCGGGGCGCGGGGCCTTCGGCGTCGCCTTGGCGGCGGGCGCCTGAGGGGTGGGCGCAGACTCGGGCGCGGCCGGCTTCTCCGGCGTGGCCTTCTCCGCCGGCACCTTCTCCTCGGGAGCGCTGGGCGCGGGCCGGGTCGGCGCGGGCTTCTCGGCGCGGGCCGGCGCCTCGAGCTTCTCCGGGCGCGCGGGCGTCTCGGTCTTCGGCGCCGCCGGTGCGGGCGTCGGCCCGGGGGTGGGCACCGGGCCCGGCCTGGGGCCTGGCGTCGTGGGGGCCTTGGTGGCGGGAGCCTTGGTCGCCTCGCCCGACGCCGACTCGGCGTTGGCGGGCGGGTTCTCCCGGATCTTGCGGACGACAGGCGGCTCGATGGTCGACGACGCCGACCTCACGAACTCTCCCTGGTCCTTCAGGTGGGCGAGCAGCTCTTTGCTCTCGACCCCGAGCTCCTTGGCGAGCTCATAAACCCTGAGCTTTGGCACGGTGTGGTGTCTCCTTGGTGTTGGCGCCACGACCGAGCCCGCTCGGGGAGGTCGCAGCTAGTGCTGGTGGGTGCTCATCGCTGAGTACTCATCGGGTGCTCATCAGCGTCAAACCCGCTTCCGGTGTCCTCGATGACAGGCCCGTCGGGCCCGCCCGTGCTGCGTCTCACCGGTCCGGTCGGTCCGGTGAGGTCCTTTCATCCGTGCTGCTCCGGCGCCCCGTGGTGGCGCGTCCGCCAGGTCGATACGCGCCGTAGCCGTGAGGCGGAGGGCGCGGATGACGCTGCGACGAGCCACTGCGGACTCCACGCACTCGGGGCGGGGATGCACGTAGGCACCTCGCCCCGGGAGACGTCTGCGCTCGTCGGCGACGACAGATGATGATCCGTCGTCGTCCCGTCGAGCGACCAGCCGCAGCAGCGCGGCCTGCTCGTCCCGGCGCCGACACCCCACACAGGTGCGGACAGGTCGCCCTGCCCGCGTGGAGGAGTCAACTCCGTTCCGACCCTTCATGCTACACGCCGGGGTCGGCCGACGGTGCGCCGGCCTCGGCGTCGACCTGCTCCTCGGTGTCCGCCCTGATGTCGATCTTCCAGCCGGTGAGCCGGTTCGCGAGCCGGGCGTTCTGCCCCTCACGGCCGATGGCGAGCGAGAGCTGGTAGTCGGGCACGACGACCCGGACCTGCTTGGCCCGGGGGTCGACCACGAACGCCGAGGACACCCGTGCCGGGGACAGGGCCGCGGCCACGAAGGCTGCCGGGTCCTCGGCGTAGTCGACGATGTCGATCTTCTCGCCCTGCAGCTCGGCCATGACGGCCCGCACCCGCTGGCCCATGGGCCCGATGCAGGCGCCCTTGGCGTTGACGCCCGGGACGGTCGAGTGGACGGCGATCTTGGTGCGGTGCCCCGCCTCCCGGGCCAAGGCCTCGATCTGGACGGTCCCGTCGGCGATCTCCGGCACCTCCAGGACGAACAGCCGACGGACGAGGTTGGGGTGCGTCCGCGAGAGCATGATCTGCGGGCCGCGCATCCCGCGCTTGGCGCTGACGACGTAGCAGCGCAGCCGCTGCCCGTGCTCGTAGGTCTCCCCCGGGACCTGCTCGGAGATCGGTAGCTCCCCCTCGATGGTGCCGAAGTCGACCAGGACCCGACGCGCGTCGTTGGACTGCTGGATGATCCCGGAGACGATGTCGCCCTCTCGCCCACGGAAGTCACCGAGGATGGCATCGTCCTCGAGGTCGCGCATCCGTTGGGTGATGACCTGACGGGCGGTCGAGGCCGCCACCCGGCCGAAGCCCTCCGGCGTGTCGTCGTACTCCGGGCCGGGGTCGCCGCGGGTGCCGTCCTCCAGCACCGGGGCGTCCTCCCGGGCCCAGACCGTGACGTGGCCGCTCTTGCGGTCCAGCTCGACACGGGCCTGCCGGGCGTGCCCGTCGATCCGCTGGTAGGCGGAGAGCAGGGCCTGCTCGATGGCCTCAGCGATGACGTCCATGGGGATCTCACGCTCACGTTCGAGCAGGCGGAGGGCAGCCATGTCGATATCCATCATGCGTCCTTCGCGTCGGTACGGGTGAACTCCACCTGGACCTGGGCCCGGGTCACCTCGGACAGCGGCAGCGGGTGGTCCAGGTCCTCCAGCTGCAGCTGCTCGGGCCCGGCGGAGGTCAGGCGGGAAGTGGTGCTGGTGCCGTCGGTGCGGACCACCTTGAGCAGCCGACCGACGTTGCGCCGGAAGTGCTCGGGGCGGGTGAGCGCCCGATCGATACCGGTCGAGCTCACCTCGAGGGTGTAGGGACGCTCGCCCATGATGTCGCAGCCGTCCACGGCGGCCGACACGAGCCGGGTCGCCTCCGACACCTCATCGAGGCTGAGCGGCTCTACGGGGGAGGTCAGGTCGTCGGCGGGCAGCGAGGAGAGGTCACGGGCGAGGAAGACCCGCACCAGGCGGCGTCGGCCGGCCTCCTGGACGGTGACCTCGTCGACGACCACGTCGAGACCACCACGGCCCAGCGCCTCGGAGGTGTGCTGCGTGATCGTCGCGGCTGCTGCGCGTGCGTCCATGCGGAGCTCCTCGTCTCTTCTGCTGTGGTCGGGCCGGGCACCCAGGGATGCCCGGCGCGGTGCTGCTCGGGGTCACACACCCTACCGTCTGCGAGGATGGCGGTCATGCCCGCCATCGCCTCCTCCCGCCGCGGCCTGCTACGCGTGGGAGCGTGGGCTGGAGCCTGCGCGGTGTTGGCCGGGTGCAGCGGTGAACGCCTGCGGACGCCGTGGTCGCCCGACCCCACCGCCGCACCCGATGGTGGGCGCGAGGCGCCGGACCTCGCGCTGCTGCAGCAGGCCCGCGACCGGGTGGAGCGCTATCGGATGCTGCTCGCCCGGACCGCTCCTCCCGGCGCCCGACGCCGACAGGCGCAGGCGTTGGACGAGCTCTGGCTGGTGCAGGTGGAGCGGCTCGACCTGGTCATGTCGACCCTGCGAGGCGGAGCGGGGGACTCTGCGCCCGCGACCTCCGACGCCGCAGTTGACGATGCCGCGGTCTCCTCGGGTCAGCCCCTGGACCTGCTGGACGTCGGCCGTCAGGTGCGGGACGACCTCCCCGCGGTCCTCACCGACCTCGCGGGCTCGACCCCGGTGCACCGGCCCATGCTGCTGGCGCTCGCCGCTCAGCACCTCTCGGCCGCGGAGGGCCTCGGAGCCGGGACGGACTGGCCGGAGCTCGTCGGACCGACCGGCACAGCGGCGGTCCCGGTGCTGGCCACCACACGACCTGCGGTCTTCGCCCTGGAGGTGGTCGCGGCCCGGTCCGGGGGCGAGGAGCGCGAGACCTATGAGTCCGTGCTGGCCGACCTGCGCTCGGTGACCCGTTCGCTCACCACCCTGGCGGGGGACGCCGCCCCGGTGCCGCCGCTGGGCTACGACCTGCCGGAGCCGTTGGCGGACGCCACCGAACGGCGGGCCCTGGCCCGTGCCGTGGTCCAGGACATCGCCCCGTCGGTGCTCAGGGTGGGCGACCGGGCGGGCGCCGACACCGAACAGGTCGAGGCATACCTCCGGCTCGTCATGCAGGCCACCCTCTGGGGCGCGCAGCTGGGGACTCCGGAGGTTGCCTTCCCGGGGATGACCCTGCCCTGAGCCGCCCCACCCGTGGGGTCTCGCACGAACGGGGCAGACTGGGCCCATGCCGAACCGCCTGCAGAGCAGCACCTCCCCCTACCTCCTGCAGCACGCCCACAACCCGGTGGACTGGTGGGAGTGGGGCGAGGACGCCTTCGCCGAGGCGAGTCGGCGCGGGTGCCCCGTCCTGCTGTCCGTGGGGTATGCCGCCTGCCACTGGTGCCACGTCATGGCGCACGAGTCCTTTGAGGACGAGGAGGTCGCTCAGGTGCTTCGGGAGGGCTTCGTCGCGGTGAAGGTGGACCGCGAGGAGCGCCCGGACGTCGACGCGGCCTACCTGAGCGCCACCACCGCGCTCACCGGTCAGGGCGGCTGGCCGATGACCTGCCTGCTCACCCCCTCGGGCGAGCCGTTCTGGGCAGGCACCTACCTGCCCCGCGACCAGTTCCTGCAGCTGCTGCGGACCGCCGCCGAGCAGTGGGAGCAGGACCGCGACCGGCTCGAGGAGGGCGCGGGCCAGATCACCTCCGCGCTGCAGGAGGCGCATGCGCGAGCCGCGTCCACGCGGGTCGGGACCGACCTCGACCTGCACGCGGCCGTGGCGACGCTGGGCACCGAGCACGACCCGCAGTGGGGAGGTTTCGGCGGGGCACCGAAGTTCCCCCCGTCGATGGTGCTCGCCTTCCTGCTGCGCCACCACGCCCGCACCGGCGACGAGCGGGCGCTGCACATGGTCCGGTCCACCGCTGAGCACCTCGCCCGGTCCGGCACCTACGACCAGGTGGGCGGCGGCTTCTCCCGGTATGCCGTCGACCGGGCCTGGGTGGTCCCCCACTTCGAGAAGATGCTCTACGACAACGCCCTGCTGCTCGGGGTGTATGCCGACCTGGCGCGCACCGACGAGACGTCCCGCCCGTGGGCCGAGCGGGTGGTCCGCGAGACCGTCGAGTGGCTCGTGCGTGAGCTGTGGACCGAGCAGGAGGCCTTCGCCAGCTCGCTGGACGCCGACACCGACGGCGTCGAAGGAGCCACCTACACCTGGACCCGGTCCGAGCTGGCGGCCGCCCTCGGCCCCGAGGACGGCGAGCGGGCCGCCGACCTGCTGGGCGTCACGAGCCGCGGAACGTTCGAGCACGGCCGCTCGACCCTCCAGCTGCGCGAGGACCCCGCGGACTGGCGGTGGTATGCCGGGATCCGGCAGCGCCTGGACGTCACCCGCAGCCTGCGCGCGCAGCCGGGCCGGGACGACAAGGTGGTGACGGCGTGGAACGGCCTCCTCATCAGCTCCCTGGCCCACGCAGGGTGGGTCTTCGACGAGGAGGACTGGGTCGACCTGGCCGCTCGGTGCGCGCGCTTCCTGCTGCGCGAGCACGTCGTCGACGGACGGCTGCGCCGCAGCTCGCGGGACGGCGTCGTCGGCGGTGCGCTGGCCGTCGCCGAGGACTTCGGCAACCTCGCCGACGGCCTCCTGGCCCTGCACCGCGCCACGGGTGACCCGCACTGGCTGGTCGAGGCGGAGCAGCTGCTGGAGCGTGGGGTCGACCTCTTCGGCCAACCGGACGGAGGTTTCGCGGCCACCGGGCACGACGGCGAGCAGCTCTTCGTCACACCCACGACGACCGGCGACAACGCCGAGCCGGGCGGTCTGTCGGCCCTCGCGCTCCCCCTGGTCCGAGCGGGGGCCCAAGGCGCTCGCCCCGACCTGCTGGAGCGTGCTGACGAGGCGCTGCGCGTCGTGACAGCTCCCGCCCAGCACGCACCTCGCTTCGCCGGCTGGTCGCTCGTGGCGATGGAGGAGCTCGCCGCCGGGCCGGTCACGGTCCAGCTCGGCCCCGACGCGTCCCCCGAGCTGGTGCGGGCGGCACGGCATACCCCGGTGGGCACCCTGGTCATGGGTGCGGTCGGACCGGTCGACGGGCTCGAACCGGGGCAGGCGCTCGTCTGCCGAGGAACGGTCTGCGGCCTCCCGTCATCGGACCCCGCGTCGCTGCCCTGACCCCTCGTCACGTCCATATCCGGTGCTGCGCGCCCCCACCGGTGCACGAGTTTGCGAGGATGGACCCGTGCGCATCTCCCGAGCCCTGGCCACGGCCACCGCAGCCCTCGTGCTGGCGTCCTGCGGCGGCGCCGACACCTCCTCCACCCAGGTCGCGCCCACCTCGGCGGACCCGGACAGTGCGACGGGGACGGCCAGCGCGGGGCCGGCGCCCGACACGGGGGTGACCTCCGCCCCACCGGAAGCCGACTCCCCCGCGTCGGCGGTCCCGACCACCGCGACCGACTCGGCCGGCGCGACCGGCTCGGGTGGCTCGACCGCCACCGGCGACGACGACACCGCAGCGTCGGCCACGTCGACCTCGAGCAGCCCCGAGCCGACGACGCAGGAGCCGGAGGCCTCGCCGCTCGGGGGCGGCCCGGTGACCATCCTGCTCATCGGCACCGACTCCCGCGATCCGGCCTCCATGGGTGGCGCCTCGGACACCATCATGCTCATGCACCTGCCCGAGGACCGCGAGGAGATCGCCCTGGTCTCGCTGACCCGGGACATGTGGGTCGACATCCCCGGTCTGGGGCAGGGCAAGATCAACTCCGCCTTCGCCCGGGGCGGCACCGACACCCTGCGGGCCACCGTGTCCGATCTGCTCGGCGGGGTCGAGATCGACTACGTGCTGCAGTCCAACTTCCAGGGCTTCATCAACCTCACCCGATGGCTCGAGGGCTTCGAGGTGGACAACCAGCACGCCTCGTCGGTGACGGTCGGCTCGACCGGGCGGCAGGTGGTCTTCGAGGAGGGGGAGATCTGGCTGGAGAACACCGACGGGCTGATCTACTCCCGTGAGCGCAAGACGCTGCCCCTCGGCGACCTCGACCGCACCGAACGTCAGCGCGCCGTCCTCATCGGGATGATGGACCGGATGCAGGAGCGCCTCGAGGAGGATCCGCAGGACTTCCCCGAGCTCGTGGCCAACCTGCGCGACAACGTCAAGGTGACCGGTGACCTCGACGTCGCCGACTTCGTGGCGCTGGCGCCGCTGCTCACCGAGCTCGACCCGGAGGACACGATCTCCCTCATGGTCCCCATCACCGGCTTCGACATGATCGCCGGTCAGTCGGTCAACATCGTGGACCGCGAGCAGACGTCGGCCCTCGGCGAGGCGCTCCGGGAGGACTCCCTGGAGGAGTATGTCGAGCGCTGGGGCACCGGCTACGCGCCGGGCGGCTGACCGGCACATCGGCGCAGCCCCGGGAGGTCGAGGGGTCGACCGGTCCCCCCGGTCGCTCAGCCGGTGAACTGCACCCAGGTGTCGTAGCCGATCTTGACGACGAAGGCGGCGACCAGGACGACGAAGACCATGCGCACGAAGCCGCTGCCCCGTGACACCGCGACCCGCGCCCCGAGGTAGCCGCCCAGCACGTTGGCCGCCCCGATGAGCAGTCCCACCGACCAGACCACCGCCCCCTGGGGGATGAAGACGACCAGCGCTGCGAGATTGGTGGCCAGGTTGGCGATCTTGGCCTTGGCGCTGGCCTCGAGGAAGCCATACCCCAGGACGCTGACCAGCGCGAAGACGAAGAAGGAACCGGTGCCCGGCCCCAGCGCCCCGTCATAGGTGCCGACCGCCAGACCGATGAGGACGGTCGACCCGACGTGCCGCCGCCTCGAGTGCCCGAAGCGCAGGGCCTGCATCTGCCCCATCGAGGGCTTCATGAGTGTGTAGGCACCGACCGCGACGAGGACGCCGAGGATGATCGGGTTGAAGGCCGCCTTGGAGATGGAGAAGGCGAGCACCGCACCGGACGCGCCGCCGCAGAAGGCGGCCCCGGCCAGGGGCAGGGCGGTCCGCAGATCGGGTCGGATCCGCCGCAGGTAGGTGATCGCGCTGGTGGTGGTGCCGCAGATCGAGCCCACCTTGTTGGTGGCGAGCAGCTGCACCGGGCTCGCCCCGGGGAGGGCGACGAGCAGGGCCGGCAGCTGGATGAGGCCGCCCCCGCCCACGACCGCGTCGATGAACCCGGCCACCAGGGCGGCGAGGGCGAGGAAGACCAGGACCCGAGGCTCGAGATCGAGAGCCTCCAGCACCCCCGCGACCTCAGCCGGCCGAGGTGGCGGTCGAGCCCCGCACCTCGGAGAGCACCTCGGTCACCGTGGCGTCGAGCGTGACCTCGCGGCGCTCGCCGGACCGGCGGTCCTTGATCTCGACCACGCCGTCGGCGAGTCCCTTGCCGACCACGACGATCGTCGGGACGCCGAGCAGCTCGGCGTCCTTGAACTTCACGCCGGGGCTGACCTTGGGCCGGTCGTCGTAGACGACCTCCAGGCCCTGCGCCTCGAGCTCGGCGACGAGTCCCTCGGCGTGCTCGAAGACCGCCTGGTCCTTGCCCGTCGCGACGACGTGGACGTCGGCGGGGGCCAGCTCGCGCGGCCACACCAGACCCAGCTCGTCGTGGGTGGCCTCCGCGACGGCGGCGACCGCGCGGGAGACACCGACCCCGTAGGAGCCCATGGTCACCGTGACGAGCTTGCCGTTCTCGTCGAGGACCTTGAGGTCCAGCGCCTCGGCGTACTTACGCCCGAGCTGGAAGATGTGGCCCATCTCGATACCCCTGGCCAGGGTGAGCGTGCCGGCGCCGTCCGGGCTGGGGTCGCCCTCGCGGATCTCCGCGGCCTGGATGGTGCCGTCGGCGGTGAAGTCCCGGCCGAGGACCAGGTCGAAGACGTGCTTGCCGTGCTCGTCGGCGCCGGTGACCCATGCCGAGCCCTCGGCGACAGAGGGGTCGAGGAGGTAGCGGATGCCGCTGCCGCCCGAGTCTGCGGTGCTCTCCCCGAGGACACCCGGTCCGATGTAGCCCTTGGCGAGCATCGGGTAGGCGGCGAAGTCGGCCTCCTCGAAGGGGCGCCAGGTGGCGGGCGCGATCTGCGCCTCCAGCCGCTTGGCGTCGACGTCACGGTCACCGGGCAGGCCGATGGCCAGCGGCTCGGTGGTGCCGTCGGGGTGGGTGAGGAGGACCACGACGTTCTTGAGCGTGTCGACCGCCGTCCAGGGCCGGCCGTCGGCCCGCGGGTGCAGCGCGTTGCCCTGGTCCACCAGGGACGCGATGGTCGGGCTGTCGGGGGTGTCCTCGACATGGGCGGCGGGGATCGCCTCGACGACGGAGGCGTCGACGGCGGGCGCCTGGGGCACGACGACCGCCTCGACGTTCGCGGCATACCCGGAGGCCTCGCAGCGCACGAAGGTGTCCTCGCCGATCGGGCTGACCGCGAGGAACTCCTCGCTGGCCGAGCCGCCCATGGCGCCGGAGTCGGCGTAGACGATGACGTAGTCGAAGCCGAGCCGGTCGAAGATCCGGATGTAGGCCTCGCGGTGCCGCGCGTAGGCCTCGTCGAGCCCCTCGTCGCTCACGTCGAAGGAGTAGGAGTCCTTCATGATGAACTCGCGGCCGCGCAGCAGGCCGGCGCGGGGACGCGCCTCGTCGCGGTACTTCGTCTGGATCTGGTAGAGCGTCAGCGGCAGCTCCTTGTAGGAGCTGAACATGTCCTTGACCGCGAGGGTGAACATCTCCTCGTGGGTCGGGCCCAGCAGCATGTCGACGCCCTTGCGGTCCTGCAGCCGGAAGAGGTTGGGGCCGTACTCGGTCCAGCGGCCGGTCGCCTCGTAGGGCTCGCGCGGCAGGAGGGCGGGGAAGCTCAGCTCCTGGCCGCCGATGGCGTCCATCTCCTCGCGGACGACGCCCTCGACCTTGCGCAGGACCTTGAGCCCCAGCGGCAGCCAGGAGTAGACGCCCGGGGCGGCCCGCCGGATGTAGCCGGCGCGCACGAGCAGCTTGTGCCCGGGCAGCTCGGCGTCGGCCGGGTCCTCGCGCAGGGTCCGCAGGAACAGGGTCGACAGGCGCATGACCACGTGGGGGCACTCCTCGGTGAACGGTGTCGCGGGGTATGCCGGGTTCCCGGCGCTACGAGGGTACCTTCCGGCCCCGCAGCGCTTCGACGCCAATTCCGGCCCGGGTGGGCCTGGCATGTGGTCAGCGGGCGGCCGCGACCTCGGCGACCCCCGCGAGCAGGCGGTCGACGTCGTCGGTGCTCGTGTAGGGCGCCATCCCTACCCGCACCCCGCCGGCCGGGCCGAGCCCGAGCCGGTGGGCGAGCTCCCAGGCGTAGAAGTGCGAGGCCGGCGCGTTGACGCCCCGGGTGGCCAGGTGGCGGTGGACGGCCGACGGCTCCACCCCCTCGAGCGTGAACAGCAGCGTCGGGGTGCGGTGGGCGGCCCGGGACCACAGCGTGAGCCCCTCGACCTGTCGCAGCCCGTCCTCGGTGCGCTCGCGCAGGGCGTCCTCGTGCTCCTCGACGGCCGCGAAGGCGCTGGTGAGCCGCTCGGGTCGGGAGCCGCCCACGCCCCAGCCCGCGATGACGTCGACGGCCGCCGCCGCGCCGGCGAGCAGCTCGTAGGGCAGGGTGCCCAGCTCGAAACGCTCGGGCACCGCGTCGCTGGAGGGCAGCAGCTTGTCCGGCCGCAGCTCCTTCAGCAGGTCGGCCCGCGCCGCGAGGACCCCGAGGTGCGGGCCGAAGAACTTGTAGGGCGAGCAGGAGAGCAGGTCGGCCCCGAGCGCGGCCCGGTCCACCCGGGCGTGCGCGGCGAGGTGCACGGCGTCGACGTGCACCAGCGCACCGGCCGCGTGCGCGGCGTCGGCGAGGGGCCGGACGTCGGGCCGGGTGCCGATGAGGTTGGCCGCCCCGGGGACGGCCACGAGGCGGGTCCGGTCGGACAGGACGGCGGTGAGCGCCTCGAGCGGCAGCTCACCCGTCGCGGCGTCGACCTCGGCCCACCGGACCGTGGCACCTGCCGCCTCCGCAGCGAGGACCCACGGTCGGATGTTGGCGTCGTGGTCCAGGGAGGTCACGACCACCTCGTCCCCGGGGCCCCAGCGCTGCTCCCGGGCCAGGGTGCGGGCGAGGTCCATGGTCAGCGCGGTCATGCTCCGGCCGAAGACCACCTCCCCCGGCTCCACGCCCAGCAGGTCGCCCAGGGCCGAGCGGGCGCTGGAGACGACCTCCTCGGCGGCCTGCTCCGAGGCGGTCACCACGCCCCTGTTGGAGATGGCGCTGGTCAGCGTGGCGGCCACCGCCTCGGCCACCGCGCTCGGCGTCTGCGAGCCGCCGGGGCCGTCGAAGAAGGCGATCCCGGACTGCAGGGACGGGAACTGCGCGCGGACGGCGGCGACGTCGAGAGGCATACCCCTCAGCCTAGGTGTCGCCACCCGGCCACCCCACCTCTCGTCCACCCGTGGGGTGTGGTGGATGTGGGTCGCCAGGGCGACCCACATCCACCACACAGGCCGGGCGGTTACTCGTGCTCGCCCTCGTGGTCTGGGTCGTGGCCGTCGTCGCCACCGAGCGGACCGGCGAAGGTGTGCTCCGGCCCGGCCGGGGCCGGGATGGTGAACCGGCCGGGGACGCTCGCCCCCCGGACGCCGTTGACGCCCTCGGTCGACATGGCGTAGCGGAAGACGGCGAAGGCCACCGCATCCGCGTTGACCTCGAGGGCCTCGTGGCTGAGGTTGTCGATCGTGTCGCAGGCCTGGTGGTAGCACTGGTCGAAGGACTCACCGGCCACGCCGCCCCAGACCGCCTGCTGCTCCGGCGTCTTGACGACCTCGGCGCCAGTGAACAGACCACCGGAGGGGATGCCCTCATTGATGAAGGCCTGGTAGTCGCTGCGACCGCTGAAGGCCGAGTCGTCGTAGGGCTCGCCCCGCAGGGTGTAGAACGACTCGAAGGTGCCCTCGATGTGCTCCGACCCGGCGGGCACCGTGACCGGGGCCTCGAAGCTGGACTCGTTCGCGTCATACACGCCGAAGTAGTAGTTCGGCGAGGCGATCATGTCGAAGTTGAGGTAGAGCGCGATCTCCTCGAGCTCCTCGGGCGTCCGCTGTCCGACCCACTCGGTGGAGCCGATGAGACCGAGCTCCTCGGCGCCCCACCAGGCGAGTCGCACGGTGTTCTCGGGGCGGGACTTGCTCATCTGCTGGGCGACCTCGAGCAGCCCGGCGGATCCGGAGCCGTTGTCGTTGATGCCAGGACCAGCGGTCACCGAGTCGAGGTGGGCACCGGCCATGACGACATTGCCCTCCGCCCGGCCGGCGAGCTCGCCGATGACGTTGTAGGACGTGACCTCGGTGAACTGCACGGACACGCGGGCGGTCGAGCCGGCCTGGGCCAGCGAGACGCCCGAGTCGAAGGAGGTGCCGACGACGGGGATGTCGACGATGTCCTGCCCGCCGAGCGTCGGGTTGAGGACACCGAAGCGGTCACCAGCGCTCGTGTCGCCCTGGTTGAAGATGATCACTCCGCCGGCACCGGCCGCCTCGGCGTTGAGCGCCTTGACCCCGAAGGCGCAACCCCCACGTTGGACCAGCGCGATCGCGCCGGCGGGGAAGCCGGCGAAGTCCGCCGCCTCGCAGCCGCTGGTGTTGGCCCGGTCGCCGACGAGGTTGATGTCCACCGGGACGACGGCGGCGGTGACCTCGCCCTCACCGGTGCCCGTGGCGTAGCGGTGCGGATGGCTCGCGGCCAGCGGGGTCAGCTGGTCGAGCTCGGAGTCGGCCGCGTCGTAGGTGAAGGGCACGACCTCGGCCGACCAGCCCGACGCCTCCAGCGTCTCGACGACGTAGTCGACGCTGGCCTGGTAGCCCGGGGTGTCCGAGGCGCGGTTGCCGCCGTGGGCGTCCGCGATGGCCTGGAAGGCCTCCATGTGCTCCAGGACGCCGTCGAGGGTGACGCACTCCAGGAGCTTGGCGTAGGTGTTGTTGGTGCGGCTGTCGCAGCCGGTCTTCCCTGCCGGGGCGGCCCCTGAGGGCACGGCCACCAGCGAGGTGGTGATGAGGGCGGCGGCAGCCGCGGCGCCCAGCGTGCGCCGAGGGCGCAGGCGAGATGTCATGAGGACTCCTTCGTCACTCCGGACGGGTGCCCGGTCGGGTACCCAGGGGTCAAGGTAGTCCTGGCTCCGCGTCCGTGCGTGGATTGCTGCAGCGACACCTCCCCACCGCGGTGGGCCGAGGCCCCGCGGTGTCCTGGGACGCGTGTGATGAGGTAGGTGGGTGACTGAGCAGACCGAGCAGACCGACGCCCACGTCTGGCTGGAGGAGGTCGAGTCCGAGCGAGCCCTGGCCTGGGTGCGCGAGCGCTCGAGCGCCAGCGAGGAGGGGCTGCGGGGCGACCCGCGCTTCGCGCAGCTCCACGGCGGGATCCAGGAGGCCCTGGAGGCCAGCGACCGGATCCCCCTCGTCGCCCAGGCGGGAGACCACCTCTACGGCTTCTGGACCGACGCGGACCACCCGCGAGGGGTATGGCGTCGCACCAGCTGGGAGTCCTACCGCACGCAGGACCCGGAGTGGGAGGTCCTCGTCGACGTCGACGCGCTGGCCGCGCAGGAGGACGTGCCGTGGGTGTGGCAGGGCGCGAGCCTGCTCCGGCCCGGGTGCGACCGCGCGCTGGTCCACCTGTCGCGGGGCGGCGCCGACGCCGGCACCACCCGGGAGCTGGACCTCGGGACCGGTGAGTTCGTGCCCGCGCCCGAGGGCTTCGCCAAGCCCGAGGCCAAGGGCCGGCTGGCCTGGCGGGACCGCGACCACGTCTACCTCACCACCGCGCAGGACCCGACCGGCGCGACCCGGTCGGGCTACCCCCGCACCGCACGCCTCTGGCGCCGCGGCACCCCCGTCGAGCAGGCCGAGGTGGTGCACACCATCCCCGAGGACGACCTGGGACTCTTCGTGCACCACGACCAGGATCGCTCGCAGACCGTCCTCACCCGGGTTCCGGCCTTCTACCGCGAGCAGACCCTCGTCGTCACCGGGGACGGCGTGCAGGCCCTGGACCTGCCGGAGACCGCGTCCGTCTCCGTGCACGGCGACAAGGTCGCGGTCGAGCTCCGCCACGCCTGGCGGCCCGACGGCACCACCGAGCACGCACCGGGCTCGCTGCTCGTGGCCCCGCTCGCCGCGGTGCTCGCCGACCCCACGTCGGCACCCTGGGCCCGCCTCGTCACCCCGGACGACCGGTCCGCGCTCGTCGACGTGACGTGGACCGCCCACCAGCTGGTCACCACCACGCTGCGGGACGTGCGGCATACGGTCCAGGCGCACCGGGCCACCGCTGACGGGTGGGTCAGCACCGACCTCACCGACGCCCTGGAGATCGGTCTCCGCTCGGTCAGCGTGTCCGCGGTCGACGACCATGCGAGCGACGACCTCTGGCTGGTGACCACCGGCTTCCTCGACCCGATGACCCTCTCCCTGGCTCAGCTCGTGGAGTCCACCGAGTCCACCGACGGCGTCGCGCTCGAGCCGCTGCGTCAGGCCCCCGCGCGCTTCGACGCCTCCGGGCTGGGCGTCACCCAGGAGTGGGCCACCTCCGCCGACGGCACCCGGGTGCCCTACTGGCAGGTCGGGCCCGCCGACCTGCCGCTGGACGGCACGACGCCGACCGTCCTGCACGGCTACGGCGGCTTCGAGCATGCCCTCACCCCCGCCTACGACCCCATCGTCGGGCGTGCCTGGCTGGCGCACGGTCACGTCCACGTCGTCGCGGGCATCCGCGGTGGTGGCGAGTTCGGCCCGCGCTGGCACCAAGGAGCCCTGCAGGAGAACCGCCACCGCGCCTACGAGGACTTCGTCTGCGTCGCCCGCGACCTCGTCACCCGCGGCGTCACCTCCGTCCCACGGCTCGGGACGACCGGCCGCAGCAACGGCGGCCTGCTCGTGGGCAACATGCTCACCGGCTACCCCGAGGACTTCGGGGCGATCGTCTGCCAGGTGCCGCTGCTCGACATGGCGCGCTACCACCAGCTGCTCGCCGGTGCGTCGTGGATGGCGGAGTACGGCGACCCGGACGACCCCGAGCAGTGGGGTTGGCTCCAGACCTTCTCCCCCTACCACCGCTTCGACCCCGAGCGCCCCACTCCCCCGGTCTACCTCGCGACCTCGACCCGCGACGACCGCGTGCACCCGGGGCACGCGCGCAAGATGGCGGCGCTGCTGGAGGAGCACGGGCGCGACGTGACCTACTGGGAGAACACCGAGGGCGGGCACGGCGGCGCGAGCACCGCGGCGCAGTGGGCGACCTGGCACGCGCTCGCCTGGGCGTTCCTGCACGAGCGGATCACCGACCCGGTGTCCTGACAGCCCGCCTGGGCCGGTGCCGCCTCAGAGCAGGACCGTGGCGAAGGTCCCCGTCTGCACCATGCCGACGCGGCGGTAGGTCGCGAGCGCCCGCGCGTTGAAGTCGTTGACGTAGAGGGTGACGACCGGGGCGACGTGGCGGATCGTGTGCTCGACCACGGCCGCCATCGCCGGCGCGGCCATCCCCTGGCCGCGCCACCGCGGATGCACCCACACGCCCTGGACCTGCGCCACCCCGAGCGCCACCGAGCCGAGGTCGGCCTTGAAGACGACCTCGCCGTCCTCGACGCGCACCAGGGTGTGGGACTGGTCGATGAGCCCGGCCACGGCCCGCCGGTATGCCGTGGCGTTGCCGCGGTAGGGCGGGTAGCCGATCTCCTCGGTGAACATCGCGGCCGCCGCCGGGACGACGAGGTCGAGCTCCTCGGCCCGCGCCGGGCGGACCAGGGGGTCGATCGGCACCCCGACCGAGCTGGGCAGGGCCTGCATGGTCATCACGGGCTGGCTGCGGCGGACCTCGCGAGGCTCGCCCCAGTGCGGCTCGAGCCGGGCCCAGAGGTCGAGCACCTGGTCGGCCGGGCCGAAGATCGAGCTGGCGCTCGCGCGGCGCTTGACGACCTTGCCGGCCAGCGCCCCCAACGCGCGCGGCCCGGCCTCGACCGGGACGACGTTGGCGGCGCACCAGCACAGCGCGTGGTCCCCGCCGGACTCGTAGCCGAACAGCGGCCCCCGCGTGCCGATGAGGCCGCTCTCCCGGATGCGGGCGGCGACGAAGACGTTGGTCACCGGGTCCTGCGCGCAGACGTCGAGGGCACGGCGGACGTCCTGCAGGCCGTAGGCGCGCACGCTCGACATACCGGAGCCCAGGGTGCGCAGCATGGCCCCAGCCTGCCGCACCCCGACCGACCGCGCGACACCGGCCACGCCGCGGGGGTGGACGCCACGTCATCCGGGCCCTGTGCCACCCCTTGCCAGTCGCGTAGTGTCAGGGCAGGATCGGAACCCACCGCGGGACCGCCCCGCCACCAGGAAGGTCACCCATGCAGCCACGCCCACTCGACCCGGCCAGCCGCGACCAGGCCCTCCAGGCCCTGAGGGACTCCAGCGCCGGGGGCGAGCCGCTCGACGTGCTCGTCATCGGTGGCGGGGTGACCGGGGCGGGAGCCGCCCTGGACGCCGCCACCCGCGGGCTGTCCACCGTCATCGTCGAGGCCCAGGACTGGGCCTCCGGCACCTCGCAGTGGTCGACCAAGCTCGTCCACGGCGGCCTGCGCTACCTCCAGATGCTCGACTTCAAGCTCGTCCACGAGGCGCTCACCGAGCGCGGCCTGCTGCTCAAGACCCTGGCCCCGCACCTCGTCAAGCCGATGCCCTTCCTCATCCCGCTGGAGCACCGCGTGTGGCAGCGCGCCTACTACGGTGCCGGCGTCACGCTCTACGACCTCCTGGCCAACATCATGCCGGGCCGTCGGGCGCTGCCGATCCACCAGCACACCACCCGCGGCGGGCTGAGCAAGCAGTTCCCCGACCTGCGCCACGACACGGCGATCGGCGCCGTGAAGTACTACGACGCGACCGTCGACGATGCCCGGCTCGTCTCGACCCTGGTCCGCACCGCCCACACCTACGGCGCCGAGGCCGCCAGCCGCACCGAGGTCGTCCGCATCGTCAAGGACGAGCACGGCACCGCGATCGGCGCCGAGGTGGCCGACCTCGAGACCGGCGAGCGCTTCGAGGCCCGCGCCCGGCACATCATCAACTGCACCGGCGTGTGGACCGACGACGTCTCCGAGCTGGCCGACACCGACGGCGGGCTCAACGTCCTCGCCTCCAAGGGCATCCACCTCGTCATCCCGCGCGAGCGGATCCAGGGCACCTCGGGCCTCTTCCTGCAGACCGAGAAGTCGGTGCTGTTCTTCATCCCGTGGTCGCGCTACTGGATCCTCGGCACCACGGACACCCCGTGGGAGCTGAACCGCCAGAACCCGGTCGCCACCGCGTCGGACATCGACTACGTCCTCGACCACGCCAACGCCGTCCTCAAGACGACGCTCACCCGCGACGACGTCGTCGGCTGGTATGCCGGTCTGCGGCCGCTGCTGCAGCCCGGCACCAAGGAGGGCACCGACTCGGCGAAGGTCAGCCGGGAGCACACCGTCGCCAGCCCGGTGCCGGGGCTCACCGTCATCGGGGGCGGCAAGCTCACGACATACCGCGTCATGGCCAAGGACGCCGTGGACTTCGCGCTCGGCGGCCGCGCCGAGGACCTCCCGTGCATCACCGACCAGATCCCGCTGCTCGGCGCGGTGGGCGAGGCGGCGATGCGGCGACGGATGCCGCAGCTGCGCGAGCGGTTCGGGTGGAGCGAGCAGCTGACCGACCACCTCCTGCACCGCTATGGCTCCCTCGTGGAGGAGCTCCTGGCCCTTATCGAGCAGGACCCCTCGCTCGCGCGGACGCTGGAGCACTCCACGGCATACCTGCGCGCCGAGGTGGCCCACGCCTGCCGCACCGAGGGGGTCCTGCACCTCGAGGACCTCATGATGCGCCGCACCCGGCTCATCTACGAGGCTCCGGAGAAGGGCCTGGCCACGGTGCCTGAGATCGCCGACATCGCCGCGGCCGAGCTCGGCTGGGACGAGGAGAAGAAGCAGGCCGAGATCGAGGCCTACTCCGCTCGCGCCCGGGCCGAGATCGCGGCCGCGCAGGAGCCGGACGACCAGAGCGCCGCCGGGGTGCGCGCGCACCTCGGTGAGGTGGCCCCCCTGCAGGCGATGGGGTCGGTCGCCCAGACCACAGATTGACCAACGGCCCGGGCGCCCGCCCGGTTCGTCCGCACGACAAAGGAGTCAACCGTGGGAGAGGTCTTCGTCTCGGAGGTGCTCGGCACCGCCACCCTGTTGCTGTTCGGCTGCGGCGTGGTCGCCAACGCGATCCTGCCCAAGACCAAGGGCTTCGGAGGAGGTGGCGGCGGCGCCTGGTTGCTCATCAACTTCGGCTGGGGGCTCGGCGTCTTCGCCGGTGTCTTCGTGGCCTTCAAGTCCGGGGCGCACCTCAACCCCGCCGTGACGGTCGGCCTGTGGGCCAACGGGGCCGACTTCTTCCCGGGCAACCCCGACATGGGCCTGGCGGCCGTGCCGGCGAACGTCGGCAACGCGATGATCTACTTCGCGGCGCAGATGCTCGGAGCCTTCATCGGCGCCGTCCTGGCCTGGGCGGCCTACAAGATGCACTTCGACCAGGAGGCCGACCCGGGCGTCAAGCTCGGGGTCTTCTCGACCGGCCCCGAGCTGCGCGGCTACGGCTGGAACCTCGTCACCGAGGTCATCGGCACCTTCGCCCTCGTCTTCGTCGTCATCGCCTTCGGCAGCACCCCCTCGGGGCTGGGACCGCTCGCGGTGGCCCTGCTGGTCGTCGGCATCGGCGCCAGCCTCGGTGGCCCGACGGGGTATGCCATCAACCCGGCCCGTGACCTCGGTCCGCGCATCGCGCACGCGGTCCTACCGATCCCCGGCAAGGGCAGCAGCGACTGGGCCTACGCCTGGGTGCCGGTCGTCGGCCCGCTGCTCGGCGGCCTCCTGGCCGGCCTGGCGGCGATCCTGTTCATCTGACCACTCCGCAGACCAGCTCAACGACATCCACAACGACGTGAAGGAGCAGACCCATGGCTGACTACGTCCTGGCGATCGACCAGGGAACCACGAGCACCCGTGCCATCGTGTTCACCAAGAGCGGTGAGATCCACTCGGTCGGGCAGAAGGAGCACGAGCAGATCTTCCCCAAGGCCGGGTGGGTCGAGCACGACCCGGCCGAGATCTGGGAGAACACCAAGGAGGTCATCGGCACCGCGCTGGGCAAGGGAGGCCTCGGCAACGACGACCTCGCCGCCATCGGCATCACCAACCAGCGCGAGACGGCGGTGGTGTGGGACAAGAACACCGGCGAGGCGGTCTACAACGCCATCGTCTGGCAGGACACCCGGACCGACAAGATCGTCGCCGAGCTCGGTGGTGAGGACGGCGCGGACAAGTACAAGGACATCTGCGGCCTGCCGCTCGCGACCTACTTCTCCGGCCCCAAGGTCAAGTGGATCCTCGACAACGTCGACGGCGCGCGGGCGAAGGCCGACGCCGGTGACCTGCTCTTCGGCAACACCGACAGCTGGGTCCTGTGGAACCTCACCGGCGGCACCGACGGCGGCGTGCACGTCACCGATGTCACCAACGCCTCGCGCACCATGCTCATGGACCTCAAGACCCTGAGCTGGTCCGAGCAGGTGGCCTCCGACATGGGCATCCCCACCTCGATGCTGCCGGAGATCAAGTCCTCGGCCGAGGTCTACGGCGAGAGCACCAAGCTCCGGGTGCCGATCGCCGGCATCCTCGGCGACCAGCAGGCGGCCACCTTCGGCCAGGCGTGCTTCGAGAAGGGCATGAGCAAGAACACCTACGGCACCGGCAACTTCATGCTGCTCAACACCGGCACCGAGATCGTGCCGAGCGAGAACGGCCTGCTGACGACGGTCTGCTACAAGATCGGTGAGCAGGACGCGGTGTATGCGTTGGAGGGCTCGATCGCGGTCACCGGCTCATTGGTGCAGTGGCTGCGCGACAACATCGGGCTCATCTCCGAGGCGCCGGAGATCGAGGACCTGGCCACGAAGGTCGACGACAACGGCGGCTGCTACATCGTGCCGGCCTTCTCCGGCCTGTTCGCGCCGTACTGGAAGGACGACGCCCGTGGCGCGATCGTCGGCCTCACCCGCTACGTCAACAAGCACCACGTCGCCCGGGCCGCCCTGGAGTCCACCGCGTTCCAGACCCGTGAGGTGCTGGACGCGATGAACGCCGACTCCGGGGTGGAGCTGTCCGAGCTGCGCGTCGACGGCGGCATGGTCGCCAACGAGACGCTCATGCAGTTCCAGGCCGACATCCTCGGGGTGGACGTCGTGCGCCCCAAGGTGGCCGAGACCACCGCCCTGGGTGCGGCGTATGCCGCGGGGATCGCGGTCGGGTTCTGGAGCGGCGAGCAGGACGTCATCGACAACTGGGAGGAGGGCCAGCGCTGGAGCCCCCAGATGAAGGACGCCGAGCGCGAACGGCTCTACCGCCAGTGGAAGAAGGCCGTCACCCGGACCTTCGACTGGGTCGACGACGACGCCGAGGCCGCCGAGGAGGCGGTCGAGGAGGCCGAGGGCACCAGCTGACCGGCGCCCCCCGCGGTGGTGAGCCCCTGCCCAGTTCTGGGCGGGGGCTCACCCACGTCGGGAGCAGGAGGACTTACAGTGCCCTCATGAAGAACTCGATGCTTCCTGTGCTGGCCCTGGCCGCAGCTACCCTCTCCCTGTCCGCGTGCGGTGGCTCCGACGACACCGAGGCGGGGGGCCTCGACCTCATCACCGACGGCACGCTGACCGTCTGCTCGGACATCCCCTACCCGCCGTTCGAGGTGGAGGACTCCTCGACCGAGTCCGGGTACAGCGGTTTCGACATCGACCTGATGCAGGCGATCGCGGATGGTCTGGAGCTGGACCTGCTGGTCAAGGACTCCTCCTTCGACGCGCTGCAGTCCGGCCTGGCCCTGAACGCCGGGGACTGCGACATCGTCGCCTCCGCCATGACGATCACCCCGGAGCGCGAGGCCAACCTCGCCTTCTCCGAGGGCTACTACGACTCCCAGCAGTCGCTGCTGGTCCCGAGTGGTTCGGACATCACCGGCATCGGTGACCTGGCCGGGGCCACCGTCGGGGTGCAGCAGGGCACCACGGGAGAGACCTACACCGAGGAGAACGCTCCCGACGCGGTCATCACCGCCTTCCCCAGCAACGCCGAGATGTTCCAGGCGATCCAGGCCGGTCAGGTCGACGCCCTCCTGCAGGACCTCCCGGTCAACCTCGACAACGCCCGCAACGGCGACTTCGAGGTGGTCGAGGAGTACTCCACCAACGAGCTCTACGGCTTCGCGATGGCCAAGGACAACACCGCCCTGGTGGAGGCGGTCGACGAGCAGCTGGCCGCCCTGCGCGACAGCGGTGAGTACGACGAGATGTACGACACCTACTTCAGCACCGAAGGTGGCGACGACGACGCCGCCACCTCCGACGGCTGATCCGCGAGGCACCCTCCCGTGACCCGCACCCAGCGCCAACGCGCCGTCCGCCTCGTCCTCTACGCGCTCTTCGTCCTGCTCATCGTCGGCTTCGTCCTGGTGGCGGACTGGGAGGCGATCAAGGAGAGCTTCTTCCTACGAGAAGGCTTCACCGAGACCTGGCAGGACTTCCTCTTCATCGGGGCCAAGAACACCATCCTCTACACGGTGATCGCCTTCGTCGGAGGCTTTGCGTTGGCGCTGGTGCTGGTCCTGATGCGGCTCGCTCCAGCAGCTCCCTTCCGGTGGCTCTCCACCGGCTACATCGAGCTGTTCCGCGGTCTGCCCGCGCTGGTGGTCATCCTCTTCATGGCCTTCGGCATCCCGATCGCCTTCGACTGGCGTCCGCCCGGCGGCCCGGTCGGGGCGGGGCTGGTCGGCCTCATGCTGGTCTCGGCTGCCTATATGGCCGAGACCCTGCGCGCCGGCATCCAGGCGGTGCCGAAGGGACAGACCGAGGCGGCCCGCTCGCTCGGCATGAGTGGTCCGTGGACCATGGCCACCGTCGTCATGCCCCAGGCGTTGCGCATCGTCATCCCGCCGCTGACCAACGAGCTGGTCATCCTCATCAAGGACACCTCGCTGCTCTTCGTCATCGGCATGGCGGCCAACCAGAAGGAGCTGACGGTCATGGCGCGCGACTTCATGACCAGCGGACCCTCGGCCGGCACCGCGACCTCGTTGGTCTTCGTCGCCCTGCTCTACCTGGCCATCACTCTCCCCCTGACCCAGCTGGTGTCCTGGCTGGAGCGCCGACAGAACAGGTCCCGCTGATGACTGAACGACTGCACCCGACCCAGCAGGTCGACACCTCGGCGCCCGCCATCGAGGTCCGGGGTCTGCACAAGTCCTTCGGCGACAACCACGTCCTCACCGGCATCGACTTCCACGTCGACGCCGGCCAGGTCGTCTGCGTCATCGGGCCCTCCGGCTCGGGCAAGTCGACGCTGCTCCGCTGCGTCAACCGGCTCGAGGAGCCCACCAGTGGGCAGGTGCTCATCGAGGGCATCGACATCACCGACCCGGAGACCGAGCTGGACGCCGTCCGAACTCGCATCGGCATGGTGTTCCAGCAGTTCAACCTCTTCAGCCACATGACCGTGCTGCGCAACCTCACCGTCGCTCAGCAGCGGGCCAAGAAGCGCGGTCGCAAGGAGGCCGAGGAGGTCGCCCGGGCCAACCTCGAGCGGGTCGGGCTGGCGGAGAAGATCGACGCCTACCCCGCCCACCTTTCCGGTGGCCAGCAGCAGCGGGTGGCCATCGCGCGGGCGCTGTCGATGAATCCCGACATGATGCTCTTCGACGAGCCGACCTCGGCGCTGGACCCCGAGCTCGTCGGGGAGGTCCTGGACGTCATGAAGTCGCTGGCGGCCGAGGGGATGACGATGATGGTCGTCACCCACGAGATGGGCTTCGCCCGCGAGGTCGGCGACAAGCTCGTCTTCATGGCCGACGGCGTCATCTGCGAGGAGGGCGACCCCCGCGAGGTGCTCGCCAACCCCCGCCAGGCCCGCACCCGCGAGTTCCTCTCCAAGGTCCTCTAGATCCACCGGGCGTCGCAGATGGTTGTCGTACGACAACCATCTGCGACGCCCGGTCGGTCAGGGAGCGACCATCTGCGACGCCCGGTGGGTCAGGGGGCGACCATCTGCGGCGCTCGGTGGGTCAGGGGTGGGAGACGGTCAGCGCTCGACGAGGGCCTTGAGCCGGGCGAGACCCTTCTCGAAGTCCTTGCCGACGAGCCGGTCCATCGACATGACCCGACCGAGCACCCGCATGACTCCGGTGTGCTCGCCCTCCATGCTCCAGGTCACCAGCGTGCTCGCCCCAGAGCCAGACCCAGAGCCAGAGCCAGAGCCAGAGTCCGCGGCAGACCCCGAGCCGGACTCCGACGCATCCCCAGGCGCTGGCGACTGCGGCTCCAGGTCGAGCCGGATGCGGTTGTCCGCCGGGAAGGGCTTCTCGAAGTGCAGGTCGATGTGCACCGACCGCGGCGGCTCCACCGCGGTGATCTGCATCGAGCCCTCACCGGCCTTGCTGTTGCCGTCCCAGGCATACCCCGACCCGACGCCGGACTTGGGCCCGGAGTAGGTCCGCCGCATCGCCGGATCCACGCCCTCCCAGGGCGACCAGTCCCGCCAGCGCCGGAAGTCCACCAGCTCGACGAAGATCCGCTCCGGAGGCGCCTGGACGAGGATGCTCCTGGAGGCGGCGTAGGGCAGGGGCGCGAGGCGCATACGGGTCCCTCCTGTCACTGGTCGAACCACTGGGGCTCATCGGGGTCGGGCCAGACCAGCTCGGGCCGGGCGAGGTCGGTGTTGTCCACGATCCACTCCGGCGCCCAGGTGCGGGCCTGGAGCCGGTAGAGGCGCTGGGCCTCAACATAACGTGCGTTGGCCGGATGTCCCGGCACCTCGTCACCGGACACCCGGGAGGCGGGGAACCGGGCGTTGCCGCGTGGCACGGTCACCGACTCCGGGGCGGTGACGAGGCAGGTCGCGTCCCACTCCCCCCGCAGCTCGGGCCGACGCAGGAAGACCCCCTCGACGAGCAGGATGGCGTCCTGCGGCAGGGCCACCGGGTCCGGGGAGACCGGCTGGTCCCGGGTGACGTCGAAGACGGCGGGGACGATGTCCTGGCCGGCGCGGAAGGGCCACAGCACCGCGCGGCGCAGGGCGTCGTAGTCGTAGGAGTCGTGGTAGCAGCTCTCCCCCGTCCGGCCCCGGGCGTAGCGCTCGGCCCGGGGGTGGTGGAAGCCGTCCACCGACACCGCGTGCAGCGCGCGCCCTGCGACGTGCGGCGCGAGCGCCACGAGCTCGGCCGCGAGGCGTGACTTGCCGACGCCGTCCGGCCCGTCCAGGGCGATGATCGCCCGCTCCCCCGGCCGCACGGCGAGCATGAGACCCAGCAGGTCCACGAGGACCAGCTGGCGCAGCGGCAGGAACCCCGGGGCAGTCACCCCCTCAGGGTAGGCGGTGGGTGTCGCCCCACTCCATGTAGACACCGTTGTCGAGCAAGGTGGCGTCCGGCGGGGCGGGCTTCTCGACGAACCCGACCGCGCGGTAGAGCGAGCGGGCGCGGGTGTTGTCGGCGCTGACGTCGAGCCAGACCCGGTGGACGCCGGGGTTGGCCAGGGCGTGCTCGAGGAGCTGGCGCAGCAGCAGCCGGCCCAGCCCCTGCCCCCGGCCCTCGGGGGCCACGACCATCCGGCGGATCTCCACGACCTCTCCCCCGGCGACCCCGACGAGGATGCCGAAGGCGATGACGCGGTCCAGCCGGTCCACCAGCACCCAGTGCTCGAGATCAGGGTCCTGCAGCGCCGACTCGTGCCACGCCATACCCCCCTGTCCCAGGAAAGGGCTGGTGTCCATGGCCTCCTCGAAGCTCACGACCGTCGCGAGGTCGCCGGGGCGCGTCTGCCGCAGGTGGGAGCCGACGACGAGTCCCCCGCGGTCCCGGCCGAGCGGACGCTCCCGCACGTGCGGTGTGCCGCTCGCCCGAGGGGTCGTCACGACGATCATCTCGAGGTCTTCCTCACCGTCGTTGCGCATGTGGTGGCGCGTGCGCGGGGGCACCTCGATACCCGACTCCGCGGGCACCTGCACCTCGCGCTGGCCGAGCGTCATGGTGCCCGTGCCCGCCAGGACGTAGAAGAACTGGCGGGCACGCTCATGGGTGTGCGGCTCGCCGGAGGTGCCGGCGGGCATGTGCTCGTGCACGACGCTCAGGTCGGCGCGATCCACGAAGTGGAAGGCCCGACACACCTCGTGCCAGGTCGACTGGCGGGCCGTCTGCGTGCTGATCGGGTCCGGTGCCATGACAGGACGCTACCGGGTATGCCGTGCGCCGCGTCTCGGGCGTCAGCCGACGGTGACCGTGGGCGCCCCGGCGCCGCCGGACTCCGTCTCCTCCAGCTCGCCCATCTCCTCGGCGATGCGCATGGCCTCCTCGATGAGGGTCTCCACGATCTGGCTCTCGGGGACGGTCTTGATGACCTCGCCCTTGACGAAGATCTGGCCCTTGCCGTTGCCGGAGGCCACGCCGAGGTCGGCCTCGCGGGCCTCCCCAGGCCCGTTGACGACGCAGCCCATGACGGCCACCCGCAGCGGCACCTCCATGCCCTCCAGACCGGCGGTGACCTCCTCGGCGAGGGTGTAGACGTCCACCTGCGCGCGCCCGCAGGAGGGGCAGGAGACGATCTCCAGCTTGCGCGGCTTGAGGTTGAGGCTCTGCAGGATCTGGTTGCCGACCTTGACCTCCTCGACCGGCGGCGCCGACAGGGAGACCCGGATCGTGTCGCCGATGCCCTGGGAGAGCAGCGCCCCGAAGGCCACGGAGGACTTGATCGTGCCCTGGAAGGCCGGGCCCGCCTCGGTCACGCCGAGGTGCAGCGGCCAGTCGCCCCGCTCGGAGAGCATCTCGTAGGCCCGCACCATGACGACGGGGTCGTTGTGCTTGACGGAGATCTTGAAGTCGTGGAAGTCGTGCTCCTCGAAGAGGCCGGCCTCCCACACCGCGGACTCGACGAGGGCCTCCGCCGTCGGCTTGCCGTACTTGTCCAGCAGCCGCTTGTCCAGCGAGCCGGCGTTGACGCCGATACGGATGGAGACTCCGGCGTCCTTGGCGGCCCGGGCGATCTGCTTGACCTGGTCGTCGAAGCGGCGGATGTTGCCGGGGTTGACGCGGACGGCCGCGCAGCCGGCGTCGATCGCGGCGTAGACGTACTTGGGCTGGAAGTGGATGTCGGCGATGACCGGGATCTGCGACTTGCGCGCGATCGCGGGCAACGCGTCGGCGTCGTCCTGGGTCGGGCAGGCGACCCGGACGATGTCGCAGCCGGTCGCGGTGAGCTCGGCGATCTGCTGAAGGGTCGCGTTGATGTCGGTCGTGGGGGTCGTCGTCATCGACTGGACCGAGATCGGGGCGTCACCGCCGACCTCCACCTTGCCGACCTTGATCTTGCGCGTCTGGCGTCGCGGCGCCAGGACGGGCGGCGGGGCGGACGGCATACCGAGGGAGATGGGGACACCAGCAGTCATGCGTCCATTGTCGCACCCCGGCCTGGTGCCTTCCTGGACACCCGCTGGGTGTCTCAGCCGAGCTGGACCGGGCGCACGATGTCGGCGTAGATGAGCAGGGCGGTCATGCCGAGCAGGCCGATGGCGACGGCATAGGCCACGGGCAGGGCGGCCGCGGTGTCCACCGGCCCCGGGTCGGGGCGACGGAAGACCTTGGCCCAGGTCTTCTTCAGTCCCTCCCACAGCGCGCCGGCGATGTGGCCGCCGTCGAGCGGCAGCAACGGGATGAGGTTGAAGACGAAGAGCGCCATGTTGAGCGAGGCCAGCAGCGAGACGAGGAGCCAGAAGCGCTCCTGCGCCGTCTCGACGAAGCCGTCGATGCCGTTCTGCGTCACATCGCCCGCGACCCGACCGACCCCGACGACGGACATCGGGCCGTTGGGGTCGCGCTCCTCGCTGCCGAAGGCCGCCTGGCTGACGTCGACCATGCGCTGCGGGAGGGTGAGCACGATGCCGGCCGTCCCGGTGAACATCTCCCCCACCACGGCGGGCACCGCGGTGATCGGCTGCGGCTCGTTGACGATGGTGGGCGACGCACCGAGGAAGCCGACCTCGCCGTAGACCAGCTCGCCCTCCTCGTCCAGCACCGGGAGCCCCTCGGCGTCCATGAGCGGGCGCTCGCGCAGCACGAGGTCGGCAGTGAGCGTCTGCGTGCTGCCGCCCCGGTCGACGACGAAGGTCGCCTGCTCGCCGGCGTTCTGGATGGCGTAGGTGGTGGCCGCCCAGTCCTGCACCGGCGTCCCGTCGACCGAGAGGATGGTGTCACCGACCTCGAAGCCGGCCGCGGCGGCCGGGGAGGCGGGCTGACCGGCGCAGTCGTCGTCGGCCACGTCGGCGTTGGCGCAGGCCGCGACCTGGCTGACGGTGGGGGTGCCCACGGCGACGCCCTGCACCGTCATGAGGAGGGTGATGAGCACGGCGCTGATCGCGAGGTTCATCAGCGGGCCTCCGGCCATGACGACGACGCGCTTCCAGACCGGCAGCCGGTAGAACACGCGGTCCTCATCACCCGGACCGATCTCCTCGAGCGAGTCCTGGCGGGCCTGCTCGATCATGAGGTGCATGGGGTTGGAGCTGCTGGCCCGCACCCGGCCGCCGTCGCCGGGCCGCGGCGGGAACATCCCGATCATCCGGACGTAGCCGCCGAGCGGGATCGCCTTGAGGCCGTACTCGGTGTCGCCGCGCCGGGTCGACCACAGGGTGGGCCCGAAGCCGACCATGTACTGGGTGCACCGCACGCCGAAACGCTTGGCGGGCAGGAGGTGCCCGATCTCGTGCAGGGCGATCGAGACGGCGATCCCGACGAAGACGGCGAGCACGCCGAGCAGGTAGAGCACGAAGACCTCCTCCTCAGACCCGGGTGAGGGACTGGATGCGGTGGGCGGCGGCGTCCCGCGCCCAGGCGTCGGCGGCCAGCACCTGGTCCACCGTCAGGTCAACCCCCGTGGCGGCTCCGGAGTTCCCGGCGTGCTCGGACACCACCTGCTCGACGACGTCCACGATGGCCGGGAACGCCAGCTCGCGGCGATGGAAGGCCGCGACGCAGACCTCGTTGGCCGCATTGTAGACGGCGGGGTGGGTGCCGCCCGCGGCACCGACCTGCCGGGCCAGGCGCACCGCGGGGAAGGCCTCGTCGTCCAGCGGCAGGAAGTCCCAGCTCGTGGCCTGCGTCCAGTCGCAGGCGGGGGCCACGTCGTCCAGGCGCTCCGGCCAGGCCAGGCCCAGGGCGATGGGGATGTGCATGGTCGGGGGCGAGGCCTGGGCGATGGTCGAGCCGTCGACGAACTCCACCATCGAGTGCACGACCGACTGCGGGTGGACGACGACATCGATGGCCTCGAAGGGCACGCCGAAGAGCAGGTGCGCCTCGATGACCTCCAGCCCCTTGTTGACCAGGGTCGCCGAGTTGGTGGTGATGACCTGGCCCATGTCCCACGTGGGGTGCGCCAGCGCCTGCTCGGGGGTGACGTCGTGGAGCTGCTCGCGGGTCATCCCGCGGAAGGGACCGCCGCTGGCGGTGAGGACGAGCCGGCGCACCTCGCGCTCGGTCCCCGCGCGCAGGGCCTGCGCGATGGCGCTGTGCTCGGAGTCGACCGGCACGATCTGCCCCGGCGCGGCGGCGTCCATGACGAGCCGACCACCGACGATGAGCGACTCCTTGTTGGCCAGTGCGAGGGTGCTCCCGGCGGCCAGCGCAGCGAGTGTCGGGTGCAGACCGATGCTGCCGGTGATGCCGTTGAGCACGACGTCGGCGCCGTTGCCGGCGACCTGGGTCGCCGCCTGCGGACCGGTCACCACCTCCGGCCGGTATGCCGTGCGCCCGGCGTCGCGGGCCGCCGCGTCGAGGGCGGCACCGAGGTCGGCGCGCGCACCGTCGTCGTCACGGGCGACGGCCACCTGCTCGACGCCGAGCTCCACCGCCTGGCTCGCGAGGAGGTCGAGGTCGCCGCCGCCGGCGGCGAGGGCGCGCACGACGAAGCGGTCCGGGTGGGCCCGGACGACGTCGATCGCCTGCGTACCGATGGATCCGGTCGATCCGAGCAGGGTCAGGGTGCGCGCACTCACACCGCTCATTGTGCCCCGCGCCGTCGCCACGTCGTCGCCGGGCGGGCCATCGGGAGGGCGAGGGCGGACCCGACGAGCAGGCCGAGCGCGATGCTGGCGACGATGCCCGCGGCGCCGATGAGGGTGGCGCCGTCGCCGCTGCCGGAGCCGATCTGGGTGACGCCCATGAGGCCGACGGTGCCCGGCACGAGCAGCCAGAAGGAGGGCAGGAAGGCGACGAGGCGGGGCACGTCGTCGCGCAGCCGGTCGAGCAGGCCCGGCACGAAGGAGGCGACGACCGCCCCGGTGAACCCGCCCAGCGGGAGCGAGGAGGCGCTCTGCTGCCCGGCCAGCTGCGCACCGAAGGTCAGGACGAGCACGAGTCCCGACCAGCGCAGCAGCGACCACGGCAGCGCCTCGGAGAGGGTGATGCCCAGGGTGATGAGCCCCAGACCGAGGGGTGCCATCCACAGCCCGGGGCCCTCGACGCGGACGTTGGCGAAGGCCATGGCGTCTACCCCGAGGACCATCGAGGCGCCGACGACGCCGAGGGAGAAGAGGCCGAGCTGGACGAGGCCGTAGAACACCCGGGCCGAGCCCGCGACCATCGCTCCCTGGGCCAGCTCGCTCACCCCGGTCACGAGCAGCGCACCCGGGAGCAGGACCGCCAGCGGGCAGATGAGGGTGCGCAACGGGCCGTCGAGCAGGTCGAGCTGGTAGCCGCCGAAGGCGAACAACGCCGCGGCGAAGGCAGCCACCGACGGCAGGAGGGAGCCCATGAGGCTGTGCCGCCCGGACTGGGTCATGAGCAGGCTCACGAGGAGGGAGCCGAGGGCGGCGACGACGACGTTGGGCAGGCCGGGCTGCAGGATGAGCGAGAGCCCGACGGAGACGCCCATGAGCCCCAGGTGGCGCACCCACGCGGGGTAGGGATGGGGCAGGGCGCGGACGGCGTCGAGCTCCTGCTCGGCCTGCGCCAGGGTGAGTCGCCCGGTGGCGAGGAAGTGGCGGATCGCGTGCACCGCCGCGCACTGGTCGAGCCGCAGCGGCCCGCGGACCGGCGCGAGCGAGGACGGCGCCCCCGCCTCCAGGCTGAGCAGGATGGCTGTCGGGCTGGCCGCGACCTGCACGCCCGGGTGCCCGGCCCGGGCCCCGAGCACCCTGATCTCCCGCTCGGTGTCGGTCACCGGCTCCCCCGAGGCGACCAGCTCGGCCGCCATCCGGAGCAGGACCGTGCGGGTGAGCGACGCAGGGGCCGGGGCGGGCTGAGGGGTGGGCACGCGCCCTACGGTATGCCCGGCGCCGCGGCCTCCCCCTGATCCTCCACCGGATCGACCACCCGCGACACCCACTCGCGCACCATCGTCTGCACCACCTCCGGCGTCGTCGGCACGAAGGTCACCCTGCCGTCGGTGCGTCCGGGGTCCGTGGCCAGGTGGCACCCCGAGCTCCCCACGGCGAGCAGGACCGACTCCTCGGTGCCGCCGGCCGGCCGGGCGAGGGTCAGCTCCGCGAGCAGCACCGCACCCCAGGACGCTGCGGCGTCGGGATCGCCCAGGTCGAGGACGAGGTCGTCGCCCTCACCGGCCCGCGCGTCCGGCGGCAGGACCGTCGCCAGGGCCTGCTCGGCCAGGAGGCCCGGGTCGACGTGCAGGTCCAAACCGTGCCACCCGCCAGGGTGGAGGTCCTCGACGACGCCCCCGCTCGGGAGCAGGTGCAGCAGCCGCAGGTCGGGACGGTCCTCGGACCCCGCCAGACGTCGCTCGACCACGAGCAGCGCATCGGCAGCCACCCGGACGTCGAGCATGAGCAGGACGAGGTCCGTGAGCGCACCGCCCTCGAGGAGACGGGCGTCGCCGCCGAGCAGCCCCCGGCCCTGCAACGAGTTCAGCGCCTGGGCCCGCGCCGGCGTCACCGGCACGTCGCTCTCGGGCTCGACACCGAGGCTGTGGGCATGGGCCTCCTCGAGCAGGTCGAGCTCTTCCGGGGTGAGCACGAGCACCGGCCGGGCCACGGCGTCCTTCGATTCCGGCGCCGAGGCGTCGCCTGTCGCGGCGTCCCTCGCCCCGGCGTCCGTCGATTCCGGCGCCGAGGCGTCGCCTGTCGCGGCCTGCGTCGCGTCCCGCGTCACGGCGCCCATCGCCCCGCTGCTCCTGGCCGCCCCTCTCACGGACGCCACCGGCCCAGCTGGACCGGACCGGGGAGTTCCGGCGGCAGCGGCACGAGCGGCAGCCGGATGGGGTCCCCCATGCTGCGCCACCAGTCGCGGACCGGCTCGATGTCGGGCAGCCTGCCGACCACCTCGTGGACGACCTGCCGGCTCGGGAGCCGGATCGGCCCACCCGGCGGCAGCCCGATCACGCGGCGTCGGGGGTCGGTGAGGGGCGCCAGCACCGGGGCGAGCACCTCACCGGCCCGCTTCACCCGGTGACCGACCTCGCCCCGCAGCGCAGCCCGGACGACCGGCAGGGCGGACCGCATCGTGCGGAGCCGGTCCACCGCCCGCTGGCGGGCCAGGAGCATCCGCACCCCGACGCGGGCGGCGAACGACGGCCCGTGCTTGCGGGCATACCGGATGATGACGACCCCGCCGTCCCAGGCCGCGTTGCCCAGCGACCACGCGGTGTAGGCCGCGAGCAGGCCCACGCCCACCCCGCCGACGAGGGGATGGAGGAGGCTGCCCGGAAGGATCATGAGGCCCCCGATGAGCCCGCCGGCCGCGGCGACCCGGGTGATGTCACCCCGCCACCCGGCGTAGCCCCCGCCGTCGCGCAGGTCGCCCCAGGCGGTGAACCACGAGAGGAGGAGCGTGGGAGGCCCCGGGACCAGGCTGAGGCGCCCCAGGGTGGCTCCCCCGCGGACCCTGACCAGCCGCCGCAACCGGGACAGCGCGTGCGCGGCCCGACGCAGCGCGCGCTGCCGCACCTGGGCGGCGTGCGCCCAGCGTGCCCGCGCCAGCGTGACGACGACCTGGGTGGTGCGGACGACCCGCTCCCCGGTGCCCCAGGCATAGCCGACGGCCTCCACCGCCTTCTTCGGCACGGTCGCGAGGTCCTTCACCTCGTGCAGGACCTCCCACGCGCGCCCCAGCCGCTGGGCCGCGGCCTGCTCCCGCTGGCGGAACTCCTCCTCGACCCCCGCGATCCGCCGCCGCGCGAGCTCGACCTCGTGCTCCAGCTGCTCGATCTTGCGCCGCCACAGCAGCTCGAGGCCGGGCTCGGGCGGCGGACCTGGCGCCCGCAGGGCGACCACCTCGGCGCGGGCGCGCTCGCCCTGCCGCTGCCAACGGTGGATCTCCTGAGTCGCGACGCGGGCGGCACCGGCACACTCCTGCACCACGGCGGCCGCCTCGCGCGGCGGGGAGGCCGCCGACCGGGTCAACGGTGGACCGCCCTCGCCCTGGCCGTCGCCTCCAGCGCCGCCAGCCCGGACCACGCCCCGGGGTCCGGAGCGCTACCGAGCACCCGCTCGGCGGTCGCCTCGATCTGGGCCCCGGCCTCCCGCAGCAGACGTGCTGCGCGCTCCATCTCCTCCGGCGAGGTCGACAGGACCGACACGCTCACGGCACCAGCCCCGTCCTGGGCCCCCGGGCCCACCCGCCGGACAGGAGCCGCTCCACCTCGAGGTAGTCGGCCCGCGCCTGCCGCAACGCCGCCGCCAGCGAGTCACCCTGCGCGGCGACCTCGCGCAGCCCCGATCGCCAGCGCGTCGAGGCGTCCTGGGCGGCCCTCGTGAGCAGCCCGCCTCCCGCGCTCGAGGCCACCAACCCGAGCCCGTGGGCCACCCCCTCCGCGATTTCCTCCAGCGCTCCCCCGGCTGCCGCGAGCTCCCCGGCCGCGGCGTCCAGGTGGGCGCCGTCCACGCGCACGGCATACCCCATGTGTGCACCCCCTCGGTGTCCCGCCGGGCGCGGACCGCCCGACTGACACCGAGGCTAGGCCCAGCGGGCCGGGACCGGCCGAAGTTATCCACAGCCGGGTGGCGGCTACCCCCGGAGGACGGGGCGCAGGGCGTCGAGGACGGCGAGGTCCTCGATCGTCGAGGGGACCATCGGGGTGTCGCCGTCGGCGATCTGGCGCATCGTGCGGCGCAGGATCTTGCCGGACCGCGTCTTGGGCAGGGCGTCCACGACGTCGACCTGACGCAGGGAGGCGACGGCACCCACCTCGTCCCGGACCCGCGCGACCAGTTCCTCCCGCACCCGCTCCAGGGCCGCGTCGCCCAGGTCGGTCCCCGACTTCAGGACCACCAGGGCCCGCGGGACCTGACCCTTGAGCTGGTCGGCCACACCGATGACGGCGCACTCCGCCACCGCGGGGTGACCCGCGAGCGCCTCCTCCAGCGAGCCGGTGGACAGGCGGTGGCCGGCGACGTTGAGCACGTCGTCCGTGCGGCCCATGACGAAGACGTAGCCGTCCTCGTCGACGTAGCCGCCGTCGCCGGACAGGTAGTAGCCCTCGTGGGCCGAGAGGTAGGAGGCGACGTAGCGTTCGTCGTCCTCCCACAGGGTCGGAAGCGTCCCGGGCGGCAGCGGCAGGCGCAGGCAGATCGCCCCCTCGGTGCCCGCGGGCACCTCCTGCCCGCCGGGGTCCAGCACCCGCACGTCGTAGCCGGCCGTCGGCAGGCTGGGGCTGCCCGGGCGGATGTCGAAGAGGGCTCCGTCGGGCCCGACGGGGTTGATGGCGATGGGCCAACCGGTCTCGGTCTGCCACCAGTTGTCGATGACCGGGACCCCGAGGTGCTCGGTCGCCCACGCCCAGGTGTCGGGGTCCAGCCGCTCACCGGCGAGGAAGAGGGCACGCAGGGAGGAGAGGTCGTGCTCGCCCACGAGCGAGGCCGAGGGGTCCTGCTTGGTGATCGCCCGGATCGCGGTGGGTGCGGTGAACGCCCCCACGACACCGTGCTCGGCGATCATCCGCCAGTAGACCCCAGCGTCCGGGGTGCCGACCGGTTTGCCCTCGAAGAGGATCGTCGTCGCCCCGGTGAGCAGGGGCGCGTAGACGATGTAGGAGTGCCCGACCACCCACCCCACGTCGGAGCCGCAGAGCCAGGTCTCCCCCGGCTGGACGCCGTAGAGGTGGGTCATCGACCACCGCAGCGCGACGGCATACCCGCCGCTGTCGCGGACGATGCCCTTGGGTCGGCCGGTCGTGCCGGAGGTGTAGAGGACGTAGAGCGGGTGGGTGGCCTCCACGGGCACGCAGGCCGCGGGCGCCACGGCGTCCGGGTGCATGAGGCGGGCCCAGTCGAGGTCACGCTCCCCCAGCTCGCAGGGCAGCTGCTCGCGCTGGAGGATGACGCAGTGCTCGGGCTGGTGGGAGGACCGGGCGATCGCCTGGTCCAGGAGGGGCTTGTAGGGCACCACCCGGGTGGGCTCGATGCCGCAACTCGCCGAGACGACGACCTTGGGCTGGGCGTCCTCGATGCGTGCGGCGAGCTCGGCCGGGGCGAAGCCACCGAAGACCACCGAGTGGACCGCGCCGATCCGCGCGCAGGCCAGCATGGCGATGACCGCCTCGGGCACCATCGGCAGGTAGATGACGACGCGGTCGCCCTTCGCGACGCCGAGGTCGCGCAGCACCCCGGCGAAACGCGCCACGAGGTCGAGCAGGTGGGCGTAGGTGTAGCGCCGGACCGTCCCGGTGACGGGGCTGTCGTAGATCAGCGCGGTCTGGTCGGCGCGGCCGTGCACGACGTGGCGGTCGAGGGCGTTGTAGCAGACGTTGAGCGTGCCGTCCGGGAACCACCGGTAGAACGGGGCCGACTCCTCGTCCAGCACCTCGCGCGGCCGGTGGATCCAGTCGATGAGGCCGGCCGCCTCCCCCCAGAACGTCCACGGGTCGGTGAGGCTCTCCGCGACCGTCTCCCGGTAGGCCTGCTGGGTCATGGCGTCGCTGCTCATGCGCCCATCACACACCCCATCGCCGCGCAGCGCCAGGGTGGGGCGACCGGCGGTCCCCCTGTTGCGACGGGCGGCAGGGGACGCGGAGGGCGCGCGCGGTCGCGCCCGTTAGGGTCGCTCGGTATGCAGCAGCGTGAGCGGCCCGTCAGCGAGCAGGTCTCCGACCGTCCCGTCGGCCCGGGAGAGACCTCGGAGGTGCGCTACCGCCGCGTCGAGCCCGGGCCCTGCGCTGCCGCGCGCGAGGTGGAGGACCCCGCCGCCTGGCGTCGCTGGTTGCAGACGGAGGGCCCGCTGCCTCCGCTGCGGGTCCAGGGCGTGGACCTCACCGCCGACCGGGACCTCCTGCTCGCCCGGGACGACCTCGCCGACCTCGTGGTCCTGGGCGGTCGCCTCGACACCGGGATCGAGGAGCACCTGCGCCAGGCGGGAGCCCTCGTCTTCCCCGCCGTGCCCCACGCCCCCATCGACCCCTACCGGGCGCGTCTCTACACCGCGGAGGAGCTGTATACCGGTCTCGCCGAGCACGGCTACGACCAGACCACGGACGCCCGGGCCTACCGGTGGTTCGAGGATGCGACCGTGCGCCACGACGCCTACGTCACGGCGCTGCGCGCCATCCACGACGACGCGATGACCGACGCCCTGGTCGCGGCCCTCGAGGAGCGTCGGGTCGTCGGCGTCATGGGCGGGCACGCCCTGCGACGGGGCACCGCCGACTTCGCCGCCGCGGCGCTGCTCGGTCACCGCCTCGCCGAGGCAGGCGCGGTCGTGCTCACCGGCGGGGGGCCGGGGGCCATGGAGGCCGCCAACCTCGGGGCCTGGTCGTCCGACGAGGCGCTGCTGGAGCACGCCCTGGAGGTGCTGGGCCGGGTGCCCGACTTCGCGTCGGACATCGCCGCCTGGGTCCGGCCGGCGCTGCGGCTGCGAGCCGACTCCCCCGAGGTCCCCGCCCCGCGCGAGCTGCGCAGCGTCGGCATCCCGACGTGGTACTACGGGCACGAGCCGCCCAACGCCTTCGGCCAGCTCATCGCCAAGTTCTTCTCCAACGCGCTGCGCGAGGACCTGCTCCTCGCCCAGTCCCGGGACGGGCTGGTCGTGCTGCCCGGGGCGGCAGGCACCGTGCAGGAGGTCTTCCAGATGGCCACCCGCCTCTACTACGAGGTGGACGCCACCAACCGGCTCACGCCGCTCATCCTCGTCGGCCAGGAGCACTGGGCCTCGCGGCTGCCCGTCTGGCCGCTGCTGACGGCCTTGGCGAAGGGGCGGCCGATGGCGCAGGCCCTGCACCTCGTGGAGACCGTGGAACAGGCCTCCGACCTGCTGGTCGGCCTGGACACCGGCTCCTAGCCGCTGTCGCCCGACGCGCACAGCGGCGCGCGGATGCCATCCTCCGCGAGCGCCGAGGCGTCGGACTCGCTGACCCATTCGCCGGACGGCGTCAACCACTCCCCCTCCTGGGCACCCTCTCCCGCGGTGACGTCCGTGAGCTGCCAGCTCGTGCGGGAGAAGGCGAGGTCGTCCTCACCCCGGACGACGACGGTGATCGTGTCGTCGGCAGCGGGCTCTGGCGCGGCTCCGGGCGCGACGAACCCGGCCGGAGCCTCGCCCACGACGAAGGACTCCACGCTGCCGGTGCCCTGCTCGGCGGTCATCACCCACTCCCGCTCCGGTCCGTCGGCCGGGCCCATGAGCACGGTCACGCTCGCCACACCGGCGCAGTCCCGCCCGGCCCAGAACTCCAGCTGCTCGCCCACCGGGCGCAACCCGATGAGCGAACCCGTGGGAGGCTCCGGCGCGCTCCAGCAGCCCGCCAGAAGGGCGATGCACCCACCAGCAAGAGCGGCGCGACGGCTCAGCTCACGCACTGGAAGTACCCCCCGTCCTCGAAACCCGCCTCTTCCTCGAACGGGTGGTTGCAGGGGTCGAAGGGGTTGTGCCACAGATAGCGGGCGATGAACCCGGAGTGGCCGTAGCGTGCCCATTGCTGTGCATGCACCTCCTCGTGCCGCAGCACACGCCACAGCGGGTGGTCGGACGTGGGTGGATCCGTGGTGCCTGCCTCGATGATCTGCCGCAGCCGGGCCGCAGGATCAGCCGACTCGTCGTTGACCATGAAGATCTCGCCCCACATGGTGCCGGCCTCGTGGGCGAACAGGTCGGTGGAGGTGACCAGGACGTCGCTGTCCCCCACGGTCATGAAGATCCCCTCGGGTGTCGTGGCGAGCGCTGCTCCGTCGGCCAGGACCAGCTTGATGTCGCCGTTGCCGAACCAGGTGTCGAACGTCCACGAGTTGGCGTCGCGCCGCCAGGCGTTGGTCGAGGGCTCCCCACCGGCGAGGAGCTCGGTGAGCTCGGCGACGAGCCGCGCGTCGTCAGCGTGCTCGGCCGTGATGAGGAAGTAGGCGCGGCCCTCGGGGTCGCGCATGACCTCCAGCTCCTGGAGCAGGTCGAAGGTGTGGTCGTCGACGCCCTCCTGCCGGGCGAGGGCGACGGGGTCGCCACCCGCGCCCTGCACCACCCCGATCCACTCCCGGAGGTATGCCGTGGGCAGCTCGGTGAGGACGCCCTCGTCGACCAGCTCGCGATAGCCCTCGATCACCTGGAGCGCGTCCCGGGTCGGGCCGGCGACGTCGGCGTGCAGGCCGTCGGTGCCGGACAGGAAGTCCGCGAGCGCGAGGGCGTCCGACCCCTCTCCGGTCATGATCACCTCGGCCAACCCCTCGGCATACCCCTCCGGGAGGTCACCGGAGCGGGCTGCCGTCTGCAGCGCGAGACGCAGCCCGCTCACGATCCCGCCGTGGCGCCGGGCGTAGTCGAGGTCAGCCTGTCCGGTCCGTGGAGCCTCGAAGTCCACGGATCCGAGGTAGTCGGCCAGCTCCTCGGGAGAGAGCGCGTCGAGCAGCGCCGTGGCGAAGTAGGGATCACCGGCGTGCTCGGCGAGCTGGTCGGCCAGCTCCTGGGTGTGCGGGCCCTCGGAGATCTGCTCGGCGAGCTGCTCGGCCAGGGCCTCGGCCTCCTCCGGCGAGAGGTCGGTCAGCTGGGACTCATCGATCCGGACCGAGACCTGGATCCCGGGCGTGGACGCCTCGACCTCCTCGGCCAGCGCCAGCCGGCGCCGCAGCATGGGGACCTGCGCCGCGAGCCAGTGCGCGGCGGCCTGCACGGGGGCCGCGTCGGAGGCGGACAGGTCGGCGTCGGTGAGGAGCCCGGAGAGCTCCTGGTGCTGCGCGACGGCGTCGTCGGACACCGTGCGCACGTCCTCGATGAGGCGCCGCATCGAGGGGAGGTGGATCTGGGTGAGCGCCATGGTCTAGCTCACCTCCAGCGCGGGGATCCGCGCGGGAGTGCTGGCCAGCTCGGCCCGCAGCGCGGCAGTAGTGGCCTGTGCCCCGCGCACGAGGTCCCGGCGCGCCTCCTCCAGGCCCTCCTCGAACGGTCTGGCGGCCGAGGACACCCAGGCCCCGGCGCCCAGCGCGTCACGGGCCGGGGAGAGCACCCCGTCGAGGCTCGCCTCGAGCGTCTCCGCCCGCTCCAGCAGCTGGCGCAGCTCGGCCTTGCGTGGGTTGGCCCTGTCGTCCGGCATCGTTGGACCCCCTCGTCATCGATGCCCGACAGCCTACCCCCGCGCTCAGACCGTCGCCGCGAGCTGGCCGCAGGCGCCGTCGATGTCCGACCCACGGGTGTCGCGCACGGTCGTGGGGATGCCGTGCGCCAGCAGCCGTTCGACGAACTGCTGCTCCACGCCACGGCGGGACGCGGTCCACTTGCTGCCCGGCGTCGGGTTGAGCGGGATGGGGTTGACGTGCACCCAGCCTCGACCGCGGGCGTTGAGCTTGTCACCGAGCAGGTCGGCCCGCCACGCCTGGTCGTTGATGTCGCGGATGAGGGCATACTCGATCGAGACCCGGCGCCCCGTGGCGTCGAAGTAGCGTCGCGCCGCGTCGAGGGCCTCATCGACCTTCCACCGGGTGTTGATCGGCACGAGCTCGTCGCGCAGCTCGTCGTCCGGCGCGTGCAAGGACAGCGCCAACGTCATGGGTATGCCCTCTCCCGCGAGCTTGTCGATGGCCGGCGCGAGTCCCACCGTCGACATCGTGACCCCGCGGGCCGACATCCCCAGGCCGTGGGGCGAGGGGTCGACGAGGCGGCGGACGGCCGCCAGGGACGCCTTGTAGTTGGCCAGGGCCTCCCCCATGCCCATGAAGACGACATTGCTCACCCGCAGCTGGTCGGCGGCCTCCCCCGCGTCCTCACCGCCGGTCAGTTCCCCGTGCCGCAGCGCCCGCGCCGCGGCTACCACCTGCTCGACGATCTCCGCGGTGGACAGGTTGCGGGTCAACCCGGCCTGGCCGGTGGCGCAGAAGGGGCAGTTCATGCCGCAGCCGGCCTGGCTGGAGATGCACATGGTGACCCGGCCGGGGTAGCGCATGAGCACTGACTCGACCATGGCCCCGTCGTGGAGCCGGTGCACCTGCTTGAGCGTGGCGCCGTCGTCGGCCGACAGGGTGCGCACCGGGGTCAGCAGCGGCGGCAGCAGGCCCTCGACCAGCTCCTGGCGCCCGGCCTTGGGCAGGTCGGTCATCTGCTCGGGGTCGGTGACGAGGCGCTCGAAGTAGTGCCGGCTGACCTGGTCGGCGCGGAAGCCGGGGATGCCCAGCTCGCTCGCCCACTCCTTGCGGCCCTCGAGGTCGTGGTCGGCCAGGTGCGTGGGGGCCTTGCCCCGGCGGGGGGCCCGGAAGGTCAGCTGGCCGGGGACGGGACGGTCGGCGGTCGGGGTGGGGAGTTCGGTCGTCATGGCCCCTCCAGTGTCTCAGGGATTCAGACGAGCAGGTGCAGCAGCGCCCAGCAGACAGGGGCGGTCACGACCAGGGAGTCCAACCGGTCCATCACCCCGCCGTGGCCGGGCAGGATGCTGCCCATGTCCTTGATGCCGAGATCCCGCTTGAGCGCCGACTCGGCGAGGTCGCCCACCGTGGCGAAGGCTGCGGCGAGCGCGCCCACGAGCAGCCCCGCCCACCAGGCGCCGTCCAGCAGCACCCCGACACAGATCGCCCCGACGATGGCGCTGGTGGCCACCGACCCCGCGAACCCCTCCCACGACTTCTTCGGGGAGAGCGAGGGCGACATGGGGGTACGCCCGCGCAGGACGCCGACGGCATACCCCCCGGTGTCGGAGGCGACGGTGACGAGGATGAAGGTGATGATGCGCCCCACCCCGTCGGGCTGGGCGACCATGAGCGAGGCGATCGAGGCGAGCAGCGGGACGTAGGCGACGATGAAGACGCCGCCGGCGACGTCGCGCACGGCGTCCTGCTGGGCCCCCACGCTGCGCCAGAGCAGGACCAGGGCCGCCGCCGCGGCGAAGCCGGCCGCCAGGGCGTCGGCCCCTGCGTAGTAGGCGAGCGGGATGAGCCCCACCGAGGCGAGGACCGGCAGCCGGGGCGGGTCCACGCGTCCGCTGCGCAGCGCCTGGTCCAGCTCCCAGACCCCGACGAGGGCGGCCGCCGTCACGAGGTAGACGAAGGCCGGCTTCCAGAAGACGAGGCTGGCCAGGATGACCAGCACCAGCCCGACGCCCACCCCGATCGCGGCCGGCAGGTTGCGTCCCGCGCGGGGCGTCCGAGCCTGCTGCGCCGACCGCCGGGCGGCCCTGGCGGCGCGGCGGGTGGAGATCTCCGGCGTCACGGGCGCCGGAGCGCTCGGCTCGGTCATCGGGTCGATCCCCCTCGTGCTGAGCTGCTCAGACCTCGAGCAGCTCGGCCTCCTTGTGCTTGAGGATGTCGTCGACGACGTCGACGTGGCGCTTGGTCAGCGCCTCCAGCTCCTTCTCGCCGCGCGAGCCGTCGTCCTCACCGATCTCGCCGTCCTTGACGGCCTTGTCGATGACGTCCTTGGCGTGCCGCCGGACGTGCCGGACGGTCACCTTGGCGTCCTCGCCCTTGGAGTGGGCCAGCTTGATGTACTCGCGGCGGCGCTCCTCGGTCAGCTGCGGCATGACGATGCGGATGGCGTTGCCGTCGTTGCTCGGGTTGGCGCCGAGGTCGGCCTCGCGCAGGGCCTTCTCGATGTCCTTCATCGCGCTCTTGTCGTAGGGCGTGATGAGGACGGTGCGGGCGTCCTGGATGCCGAAGCTGGCGAGCTGCTGCAGCGGGGTCGGGGCACCGTAGTAGTCGACCTCCAGCTTGCTGAACATGCCGGGGTGCGCTCGACCGGTGCGGATGGAGGCCATGTCCTCGCGCGCCACCTCCAGCGCCTTCTCCATCTTCTCCTCGGCCTCCATGAGGGCCATCTCGACGACCTCGGACATCGTGGTGCTCCTTGCGTGTATGTCGTGCTGCGGCTGATCCGTGCGGTGCGGCGGTCAGCCCGCCGTCACGAGTGTCCCGATCCTCTCACCCTTGATCGCGCGGGTGATGGAGTCCTCGCCGTCCATCCCGAAGACGAGCATCGGCAACGCGTTGTCCATGCAGAGGCTGAAGGCGGCGGCGTCCACGACGCGCAGGTTGCCGGTGAGCGCGTCGGAGAAGGTGAGCTCGTCGAGCTTGCGTGCCTGGTCGTCGGTGCGGGGGTCGGCGGTGTAGACGCCGTCCACACCGTGCTTGCTCATGAGGACCTGGTCGCACTTGATCTCCAGCGCCCGCTGGGCCGAGACGGTGTCGGTGGAGAAGTACGGCATACCGGCGCCGGCGCCGAAGATGACCACCCGGCCCTTCTCCAGGTGGCGGATCGCGCGGCGGGGGATGTAGGGCTCGGCGACCTGTCCCATGGTGATGGCGGTCTGCACGCGGGTGTCGACGCCCTCCTTCTCCAGGAAGTCCTGGAGGGCCAGGCAGTTCATCACCGTGCCGAGCATGCCCATGTAGTCGGCCCGGGCCCGCTCCATCCCCCGCTGCTGCAGCTCGGCGCCGCGGAAGAAGTTGCCACCCCCGATGACCACCGCGATCTGGACCCCCGTCCGGTGCGCCTCGGCGATCTGTCGGGCGATCCCCTTGACGACGTCGGGGTCGACGCCGACGTGGCCGCCGCCGAAGGCCTCGCCGGAGAGCTTGAGGAGCACGCGGCGGGCCGTCCGCGTGGGCTCGGGGTGGGCCTCCTGGGTCGTCGAGGTCTGCTGCGCAGGCGCCGTCGTGGTCATAGGGGTCCTCCTGGGATCGAGGCGAGGCGGTCGCTCGATCCTGCCACACGCCCGGGGGTCCGGCGATCCACCCCGCCCCCCGCAGGACCGACCACGGGATAGCACGAGCTGCATCGGGAAGTTTGCCGATGGAGGTCGTGCTAGGCCGTGGTCACTCCCGGGAGGGCGGGTGGGGCTGGGAGGATGAGGTATGCCCTCACCGCCGTCAGCCGTCCTCGAGGCGTTCGGGCTGGTGGACATCCCCGTGGCGCTGCCCGGTGGACAGGGCGACAGCTGGTTGGCCGGCGGCACCGTCCTCAAACCCGGGGCGGACCCCCGGGCGCAGGAGTGGGTCGGGACCGAGCTCGCGCGGGTGCCGCAGCGGGGGTTCCGCCTGGCCCCGGCGCTGCCCGCCCGCGACGGCCGGTGGACCGTCGAGGGCTGGTCGGCCACCGGTCACGTCGACGGCATGGGCACCGAGGAGCGGCCAGGAGACCCGGACTGGGCGGCAGTCCTGGCGGCCGGTCGGGCCCTCCACCGGGCGATGCGCCACCTTCCCCGCCCGGAGTGGCTCAGGGTGCGTGACGACCCGTGGGCCCGGGCCGACGCCGCCGCCTGGGGCGAGGCCGACCTGCCCGTCGCCAGCGGGTTCCAGCCCCTGGCGGCACGGCTGAGACGTGCTCTGGACCCTGGGGCGCCGTCAGGGACGGCGCAGCTGGTCCACCTCGACCTCACCGGCAACGTCCTGCTCGACCCTCCGCGGCCACCTGCCGTCATCGACCTCTCGCTGGCGTGGCGTCCACCGGCCTATGCCGAGGGGGTGGTCCTCGCCGACGCGCTCTGCTGGCACGACGGCCGACCCGAGCTGGTCGAGCGACTCGACGTCCCCCGCGACGCGGTCGTGCGCGCGCTGCTGTTCCGGGTGCTGGTGCTCACGCCGCTCGGCGAGGGGCGCTGGACCCACGCCGAGGTCGAGGAGCAGGTGTGGCGGCATACCCGTGCAGCGGAGCAGCTCGGCCTCTGACCCCCACCGGATCATCTCCGGCCCGACGGCGACGGGTCCCCGCCACCGCGACGCACCGCCCCGTCGACACGGCGACCCCCGGGTATGACGAAGGCCGGGCCCCACGGGGACCCGGCCTCCGGCTGGTGCTCAGGTGGGCGTCAGACGCCGACCTTGAAGCGGGCGAAGCCGGTCACCTGGGCGCCGGCCTCCTCGGCGACCTTGGCGATCGTCTTCTTGTTGTCCTTGGCGAACGGCTGGTCCAGCAGGACGTTCTCCTTGAAGTAGCCGTTGACCCGGCCCTCGACGATCTTGGGCAGCGCCTGCTCGGGCTTGCCCTCCTCGCGAGCGGTCTCCTCGGCGATGCGGCGCTCGTTCTCGACCGTCTCGGCGTCGATCTCCTCGCGGGTCAGGACCGAGGGCGAGAAGGCCGCGACGTGCATCGCGATGTCACGCGCGGTCTGCTCGTCACCACCGGAGGTGGCCACGAGGACACCGATCTGCGGGGGCAGGTCGGGCATCGTCTTGTGCAGGTAGGACACGACCTGGTCGCCGGTGACGCGGGCGACCCGACGCACCTCGATCTTCTCGCCGATGGTGGCGTTGGCGTCGTCGAGCATCTCCTTGACGGTCTGACCGTCGAGGTCGGAGGCCAGGAGCTGCTCGGCGTCCGCGGCCTCCACGGCCACGGCCTGGGCGAGGACGCGGTCGGCCAGCTCGCCGAACTTCGGGCCCTTGGCGACGAAGTCGGTCTCGCAGTTGACCTCGACGAGGGTGCCGACGCCTCCGTCGACCTGGGCCCGGACGAGACCGTTGGTCGCCGAGCGACCCTCACGCTTGGTCACGCCCTTGAGGCCCTTGACCCGGAGGATCTCGGTGGCCTTGGCGGTGTCGCCGTCAGCCTCGTCGAGGGCCTTCTTGACGTCCATCATCCCGGCGCCGGTGGACTCGCGCAGCGCCTTGATGTCAGCGGCGGTGTAGTTCGCCATGAGTGCTTGCTTGCTCCTTCGTAGGGGGATGTGGGTCAGGACTGGGTGGCCGGCGCGTCGGCGTCGGTGCCCTCGGCGGCGGCGGTCTCGGTCGACTCCTCGGCGGCGGCCTCCTCGGCAGCCTGCTCCGGCGCCTCGGTGGACTCCGCGGTCTCGGTGGCTGCGGTGTCGGCCGGGGCGGCCTCCTCGGAGCCGGCGAGCAGCTCGCGCTCCCACTCGGCCATCGGCTCGTTGGCGGCGGCCTCCTCATCACCGGCGGTCTCGCTGCCGCCGCCGGAGCGGGACATGAGGCCGTCGGCCACGGCGTCGGCGACCACGCGGGTCAGGAGGGTGACGGAGCGGATGGCGTCGTCGTTGCCCGGGATCTTGTAGTCGACCTCGTCGGGGTCGCAGTTGGTGTCGAGGATCGCGATGACCGGCAAGCCGAGCTTGCGGGCCTCGGTGACGGCCAGGTGCTCCTTCTTGGTGTCGACGACCCAGATGGCCGAGGGCACCTTCTGCATGTCGCGGATGCCGCCCAGCGTCTTGGCGAGCTTCTCGTACTCGCGACGCATCATGAGGAGCTCCTTCTTCGTGTGACCGCTGCCGGCCACGTCGTCGAAGTCGATCTCCTCGAGCTCCTTCATGCGCGTGAGGCGCTTGGAGACGGTCTGGAAGTTGGTGAGCATGCCGCCCAGCCAGCGGTGGTTGACGTAGGGCATCCCGACCCGCGTCGCCTGCTCGGCGATGGACTCCTGGGCCTGCTTCTTGGTCCCGACGAACATGATCGACCCGCCGTGCGCGACGGTCTGCTTGACGAAGTCGTAGGCCTCGTTGAGGTAGGTCAGCGACTGCTGCAGGTCGATGATGTAGATGCCGTTGCGCTCGGTCATGATGAAGCGCTTCATCTTGGGGTTCCAGCGACGGGTCTGGTGCCCGAAGTGGACGCCGCTCTCCAGGAGCTGGCGCATGGTGACGACGGCCATGCCGTGTCTCGCTTTCTTCTCGTTGGCAGTTGTGTCCTGGCCCGGGGACGCCTCCCACCCGCAGACCGTGGTGACACGGGGCTGCGGGACCGCGGGGTGCGCCACCGGTCACGAGCCACCGACCATAGAGGTCGGCGGTGTGGGCCGGTCGCGCCCGGGCGCGAATTCGCGCGTCCTACCCGCCCGAGGGCAGGAGGGGACGCACGTAGGGCCCATGGTACGGCAGCGGGGCGCGTTGTTCCGAATCGTTACGGTGGGGCGATGAGCAGCCCCCTCGTGCAGCGACTCCAGCCCTTCGGCACCAGCGTCTTCGCCGAGATGACCCAGCGCGCCCTGCAGTTCGACGCGGTGAACCTCGGGCAGGGCTTCCCGGACACCGACGGACCCCAGGAGATGCGTGACATCGCGGCGCAGGGGCTGCGCGAGGGACTCAACCAGTATGCCCCCGCCCGCGGTCTCCCGGCGCTGCGCGAGGCGGTCGCGGCGCACCAGGACCGGTGGTACGGCATACCTCTGGATCCGCAGACGCAGGTGCTGGTCACCGTCGGCGCGACCGAGGCGATCGCGGCCTCCCTCATCGCCCTCGTCGAGCCCGGTGAGGAGGTCCTGCTCATCGAGCCGTCCTACGACTCCTACGGCGCCGCCGTGGCGATGGCCGGTGGTGTGCGGCGCACGGTTCAGCTCACCTTCCCCGACCTGGAGCTCGACCTCGAAGAGCTGCGGGCGGCGGTCACCGGGCGGACGCGCGTGCTGGTGCTCAACACGCCGCACAACCCCACGGGCAAGGTCTTCACCCGCGCCGAGCTCGAGGGCATCGCCGCGATCGCACGCGAGCACGACCTCGTCGTCCTCTCCGACGAGGTCTACGAGCATCTGGTCTTCGACGGGCTGCAGCACACGCCCATCGCGACGCTGCCGGGCATGGCAGAGCGCACCCTGACGATCTCGTCCGTGGGCAAGACCTTCTCCCTCACCGGGTGGAAGACCGGGTGGGTGAGCGGGCCGCCGGAGCTCGTCGATGCCGTGGCGGCGGTGAAGCAGTTCCTCACCTTCGTGGGGGTCACCCACGTGCAGCCAGCCGTCGCGCACGGGTTGGGGATGCCGGACGCGTTCTTCACCGGCTTCGCCCACCAGCTGCAGGACAAGCGGGACCTGCTCGTCGCGGCCCTCGGTGAGGTCGGCGTGCCGGTCAGCCCGTGCCAGGGCAGCTACTTCGTCATCGCCGACCTGGCCGGCCACGGGGTCGAGGACGCCGTCGACTTCTGCCGCCGCATGCCCGAGGAGCTCGGCCTGGTGGGGGTGCCGGTGTCGGTGTTCTGCGACGACCCTGCGCCGGTGCGCAGCCTGGTGCGCTTCGCCTTCTGCAAGCAGGACGAGGTGCTGCGCGAGGCGGCGCGCCGCCTGCATCGCCTGGCCCCGGCCTGACAGGCTCGAGGTATGCCGCCTGCCCCCCCGACCAGCGCGCGCGCCTCGTGGCGCCCCTCGCCCCGGGTGAGGGTCGGGTCGTGGCTGGGCGACTGGGCGGTGGTGGGTGCGTGGCTGGGCGTGCTGGCCGTCGCCGGGCTGGTGCTCGCGCCGGCCCTCGGGATCCCCACGGCCTTCGAGGTCACGCCGACCTCGCTCCTGGCCTCCGATGTCGTCATCACGGTGCTCACCGTGCTCCCCTACGTGTGCTACCTCGCCCTCACCGAGTCCTCGCCACGGCACGCCACCCTGGGGAAGCGGTGGGCCGGGCTCGCGGTCGCGGGCGTCGACGGTGGGGCACCGGCCGCCTCGGCGCTCTGGCTCCGCAACATCGTCAAGGCGCTGCCCTGGCAGCTGGGGCACCTCGGTGCGAGCCGGGGGATCCTCGAGGTCCAGCAGGGCCTGGGCCTGCTGCTGGTCGTGCTGTCCCTCGCGCTCGCCGCGGCGTGCGCGGGCCCGGCGCTCATCGGTGGACGCGGCATCCACGACCGCGCCGCCGGCACCCGGGTGCAGCGCGCCACGGCGGACGGTTGGTCGCCGTGAGCGGCCGGGCCGGTGCGGGACGGGCCGAGGCGGCGGCGCCGGAGGTGCTCGACGAGGAGTGGATGGCGGGCTTCGCCCGGCACCTGGAGGTCGAGAAGGGACGCTCGGCCCATACCGTCCGCGCTTATCTGTCCGACCTGCGCGCCCTCGACGCCTTCCTCGCCACGCGGGGGGTCGACGGCCCGGCGGCCGTGCGGCTCACCGACCTCCGCGCCTGGTTGGCGGGGCTGGGCAGCGACGGCGCGGCCCGCTCCAGCGTGTCGCGCCGTGCCGCGTCGGCCAAGACGTTCTTCCGCTGGGCGCAGCGCACCGGTCGCCTCACCTCCGACCCCTCCCTCCGCCTGCTCGCGCCCGGCAAGGACGCGCACCTTCCTGGGGTGCTGCGAGCCCCTCAGGCCGGCGCCCTCATGGACCTCGCGGCCGTCGCGGCGGACGACGAGGACCCGGTGCACGTCCGCAACCGGGCGATGCTCGAGCTGCTCTACGCCTCGGGGATGCGGGTGGGCGAGCTGACCGGGCTCGACGTGGACGACCTCGACCTGCAGCAGGGGACCGCCCGGGTGCTCGGCAAGGGTGACAAGGAGCGGATCGTGCCCTTCGGCGCCCCCGCCGCCGAGGCGACGACGGCCTGGCTGGCCTCCGGCCGACCGCGGTTGGTGACCGTCGAATCGGGACCAGCCCTCTTCCTCGGGCGGCGCGGGCGACGGGTGGACCAGCGGCAGGTGCGTTCGAGCCTGCAGGACCTCCTCGCCCACCTGCCCGACACCCCCGCGATGGGACCGCACGGCCTCCGGCACAGCGCCGCCACCCACCTGCTGGAGGGCGGGGCCGATCTGCGGACGGTGCAGGAGCTGCTCGGTCACGCGAGCCTGGCGACCACCCAGATCTACACCCATGTGTCGGTCGAGCGGTTGCGCTCGGCCTACCAGCAGGCCCACCCCCGCGCCTGACGCGCTACACCAGTCGGGATCCGAGCTCGATGAGCAGGCTCGCCAGCGCGCAGGCGCCGAGGGTGCGTAGCACGCTCCAGCTGCGCGGGAAGATGAGGTAGACCGCGAGCGCCGTGATCGCGACCGCGACAAGGTCGACGGTGTCCAGGACGGGCAGGTCGAGGGATATCGGCCCCCAGGAGACCTCAGCGGTGCTGTCGAACAACGTGTGGGTGGCGAAGTAGAGCGCGAGGCTCGCGATGACCCCGACCACGGCAGCGGTGATGCCGGTGAGCGAGGCGGCCAGCACCCTGTTGTCGCGCAGGCGCTCGACGTAGGGGGCGCCCAGGAGGATGAACAGGAAGCACGGCACGAAGGTCACCCAGGTGGTGATGAGCGCGCCGGTGAGGGCCCCCACCCAGGGGCTGAGCAGGCCCGGATCCCGGTATGCCCCGAGGAAGGCGACGAACTGCACCACCATGATGAGCGGGCCCGGGGTGCTCTCGGCGAGCGCGAGTCCGCGGACCATCTCCCCCGGGGCGAGCCACCCGTAGACGGTGACCGCCTCCTGGGCGACGTAGGCCAGGACGGCGTAGGCGCCCCCGAAGGTGACCAGTGCGGCGCCGGAGAAGAAGAGTCCCTGGTCGACGTAGACGCTGTCGCGACCGAGGAGGGCCGCTGCCGCGACGACGGGGGCGGCCCACAGGACCATCCCCGTCACGAGGATGAAAAGGGTCCGTCGCGGTGAGCGGTGCTCGGAGTGGAGGTCGGAGTCGCTGATGAGCGGGGTGGGACCGTCGACCTGCGCGCCCTTCGTGGGGGCGGCGAAGTCCGGGTAGGCCCGACCGAGGAACCATCCCGCGACGGCGGCCACCGCGATGACCGCGGGGAAGGGGGCGGCGAACGCCGTCAGCGCCACGAACGAGCCGAGGGCGATGACGACCAGCGCCGGGTGGTGCAGTCCCCGTCGAGCGACCCGGATGACCGCCTGGACCACGATCGCGATGACGGCGGCACCGAGCCCGAGGAACAGCGCCTCGATCCACGGGGCGTCGCCGTAGGCGATGTAGATGGCTGAGAGCGCCAGCAGGGCCACCACCCCCGGGAGCACGAAGAGCGTGCCGGCGATGAGCGCGCCCTTGGCCCCGTTGAGCAGCCAGCCGATGTAGGTCGCCAGCTGCTGGGCCTCGGGACCGGGGAGAAGGGTGCAGAAGGAGAGAGCGAAGAGGAAGCGCTGCTGGCTGATCCAACGCAACTCGTCGACGAGCATGCGTTGCATGACCGCGATCTGGCCCGCGGGGCCACCGAAGGTCTGCAGGGAGATGGCGAACCAGGCCCGGGTGGCGTCTCGCAGGGGAACGACGTCGCGACCCGAGGCCGCCGGCGGCGTCATCGGACAGGGCCCGTCACGTCGCCGGGGTGAGGTGTCATCACGGCTGCAGTGTAGGGAGTCCGCACCGGGCCCGACCTGTCTCGAGTCGACGCCTCCTGGCCGCCCGGGAGCCTGCGTCGCGGGGAAGTCCCGAGCCTCGTCTCACCCGCCGATCGGCAGCAAGGTGAGGTCCACCTCCAGCAGGAGGGGTGTCGGGTCGACGTAGGTGTCGCGTCCGCGGATCGCCCCCAGGTGCAGGCAGTCGCGGGTCAGGCAGTGCCCTCCGGAGTCCAGGGACCCGAGACGATCGCCCCGGGCCACCCGGTCACCTCGACCCACCCGGTCGGCGATCGGTTGATAGGTGCTGCGCAGGCCGTCGGGATGCGTCACGCTGACGACGCCGACCCCCGCCACCACGCCGCTGTAGGTGACCACCCCGGCCTCCGTGGACAGCACCGGCTCCCCCACCACGCCGACGACGTCGATGCCACGGTGCCCGGCGCCCCATCGCTGCTCCGGTGGGTCGAACCCGCGGGCGACCTCCGGCACCCCGGCCAGCGGCCAGCCCCAGTGGGTGGCGCGCTCCCGGTCCGTGACGGCCGGCTCGCGGATCCCGAGCACCTCCGAGGAACGCAGACCCGAGAGAGCGGGCGAGGCGGGAGGATCGGTCGGCGGGGCGGCGCCCCCGCCACCCTCGGCGGCCGTCGCGGACAGCAGGGGTGACGGGTCATCTGCTGCCCCGTCACCGACGGTCGCGCCGGCCAGCCCGGCCGATCCCGGGACGAGCGCGACGAGCAGCGCCAGGAGCACCGTCGCCCTCATCGGGTCGGCTCCACCCTGCTCGACGCCGCGACCCGCAGGGGTCGCCGCTGCCAGCCGTCCAGCAGCTCCTCGGCCAGCCCGTCCTGCTCCAGCGCGCGCAGCGCGGCCAGCGTCTCCCGGAGCGTGAGCCCGCACCGCACCATGACCTCATCGACCGGGCAGGAGGAGCGTGGTCGCAACCACTGCCAGACCCGGCGCAGGTCGTCGGTGAGGCGGTCCTCGGCCCGGGCCATCCCCTGCTTGACCGGAGCGAGGTCGTCGCCGATCCGACCCACGAGCTCGGCGACCTCGGCACCGTCGGTGACCAGCTCGGCCCCCATCCGGATCTCTGCGTGGCACCCCTGGGACATGAGGCTCTCCACCGAGCCGGGGACGGCCATGACCGGTCGCCCGAGCTCCCGCGCGTGCTTGACCGTCGACCGCGCACCCGAGCGCAGCCCGGCCTCGACGACGACCGTCCCGCGGGCGAGGCCTGCGATGATCCGGTTGCGGGCCAGGAAACGCATTCGGGCCGGGGCCCCACCCGGAGGAGTCTCGCTGACCAGCGCGCCCGTCCGGCGGATCCGGTCGATGAGCTCGGCATTGGCGCGGGGATAGGCGACGTCCACGCCCCCGGCGAGCACGGCGATGGTCGACCCGTCGACCGAGAGGGTGGCACGGTGCGCCGCGGCGTCGATCCCGAAGGCCGCGCCCGAGACGACGGTGAAACCCCGTCCCACGAGGTCGACGCACAGGCCCGCAGCGACGTGGTCGCCATACGCGGTGCTCGCCCGGGCGCCCACGACGGCGACGCTGCGCTCGGCGAGCTCGCGGACGTCACCGGGTCCGGTGAGCCACAGGCACCACGGCGGCTGCTCCAGCTCGTCGAGACCCTCGGGCCATCCCGCGTCGCCGGGGATGAGGATCCGGGCGCCGAGCCGGCGGGCGATGTGGGCCTCGTCCAGCGAGGTCGCCCGTTCGACCCGAGCCGCGAGCCGACCCAGGTCGACCCCGTCCGGGGTGCGGCCATCACGCACGGCATACCCGACGACGTCCTCGACCCCATGCTCGGCGACGACGCGCTGCACGCGCTCGTCGTAGGGCTCGGCCAGCCGAGAGAGCAGGAGGCGTGCGTGGCGCTCGTCGGTGACCCTCATGCGACCTTCACCCCGCTCGGGGTCCGCAGGTCGAGCGCGAGGGTCACGTCGTCCAGGGCGGGATGCTGCGCCCCGCGCAGGTCGGCGAGGGTCCAGGCGACGCGCAGGGCCCGGTCCAGCCCGCGCAGTGTGAGGGCACCACGGTCCATGGCCCGCTCGAGGGGCCGGCGCTCGGCCGCGCCCAACCTCCAGGGCTCCTCCCGCAGGACCGCCCCGGGCACCTCGCTGTTGAGGCGGAAGGGCAGGTCGCGCCAGCGCTCCCGCTGACGTTCACGGGCCTGCAGCACCCGGGACGCGACGACCGCGGACGGCTCCCCCGGTGGCAGCGCGAGGTCACCCCGGGTGACCGCGCTCACGGCGAGCTTGAGGTCGACGCGGTCCAGGAGGGGCCCGGACAGGCGTCCGAGGTAGCCGGTGCGCCGGAAGGGTGGGCAGATGCACTGCCCACTCGCGCTGCCGCACGGGCAGGGGTTGGCCGCGAGGACGAGCTGAAAGCGCGCCGGCAGGCGCACGTGACGATCGGCGCGCGCGATGAGCACCTCACCGGACTCCAGCGGCTGGCGCAGGCCGTCGAGGACGTCGCGGCGGAACTCCGGTGCCTCGTCCAGGAAGAGCACGCCTCGGTGGGCCCGGGACACCGCACCCGGGTGGATGAGTCGGGAACCGCCCCCGATGACCGCCGCCGTGGAGGCCGTGTGGTGCGGCGCGACGAAGGGCGGTCGGGTGAGGAGCCGGTCGTCGGCCGCGAGGGCGCCGAGGACCGAGTGGATGCCGGTGACCGCGAGTGCCTCGTCGGCGCTGAGCTCGGGCAGGATGCCGGGCAGCCGCTCGGCGAGCATCGTCTTGCCGGCCCCCGGCGGCCCGACGAGCAGCAGGTGGTGCCCGCCGGCGGCCGCGATCTCCAGGGCCTGGCGGGCCACGGCCTGACCGACCACGTCACCGAGGTCGGGCATCCGCACGGGCAGCGAGGGGGTGGAGGCCGGCATCTGCAGCTCCAGCACCTCGCCCTGCGCGCGAGCGAGGTAGAACGCTCGCACGTCGGCCAGGGTGCGGACCGGGTGCACGCGCGTGCCCGAGACCAGGGCGGCCTCGCGGGCGGCGTCGGCCGCCACGAGCACCTCCGCCACTCCACCGGCCGCGGCGGCCAGGGTCATGGGGAGCACCCCGGGCACCGGGCGCACGTCCCCGGCCAGGCCGACCTCCCCGATGTGGCCGACGCCGGCCACGGTCGCGGGCGGCACGTGCCCCTCCGCGGCCATCATCGCCACGGCGATGGCGAGGTCGAGGCCGCTGCCGGTCTTGGGCACGCCCGCCGGTGAGAGGTTGATCGTCCAGCGCCGGGGCGGCAACGGCATCCCGCAGTTGCGCAGCGCCGGTCGCACACGGTCCGGCGCCTGCCGACAGGCGTTGTCGGCCAGCCCCGTCATCACCGTCGCAGGCAGTCCGTCGGCACCCTGGGCCTCCACGGTGACCAGGCGCCCCTCCACCCCGCTCAGGGTGACGGCATGGGTCCGCGCCAGCGCCATCAGGCCACCGCCCGCAGGTGGGTGAGCCGCGGCGGGGCGTCCGGAGGGCTCAGCAGCCCGAAGACGTCGATCCGGAAGGTCGCGCCGCGCTGCCCGTGCTCCTCCAGCCAGGCCCAGGCCAGCCGCCGGAGGCGGTGCGCCTTGTCCGGGCCCACCGCCTCGACCGGCTCACCGAAGCGCGTGGACCGTCTCGTCTTGACCTCGCAGAAGACGAGCTCACGTCCGTCGTGGGCCACCACGTCGAGCTCACCGTGCGGGCAGCGCCAGTTGCGTTCCAGCACGGTCCACCCCAGCGCCTCCACGTGGGCGCAGACGAGATCCTCCCCCCGGTCGCCGACCGCGCGGGCCGTGACCCACGGCATACCCCCGTCGTCCATCTCCCCCTCCTCCTCGGCCACCGTCGATGGCGGCCACCCCCAGCCAACGACGCGACTGCCGCGACGACAAGGGGCTCCCCGCTCTCTGTGGAGGAGTGGGGTGGAGGGTCAGGGGGTGTGGACGAGCGGCTCAGCTGCCGTCGGTGAGGCCCTTGACGTCGAGGTCGGACTTGGCCAGCTCCTCGACGTTGACGTCCTTGAAGGTGATGACCCGGGCCTTCTTGACGAAGCGTGCGGGGCGGTAGACGTCCCAGACCCAGGCGTCGGTGAGGGTCACCTCGAACCACGTCTCACCGTCACCGGTGCGCACCTGCACGTCGACCTCGTTGGCGAGGTAGAACCGCCTCTCGGTCTCCACCACATGGGTGAAGAGCCCCACCACGTCGCGGTACTCGCGGTAGAGCGCGAGCTCGGCGTCGGTCTCGTACTTCTCCAGGTCCTCTGCGCTCACTGGGGCACTCCTTCCTCGGGCACCACGACGGTACCCGCCGCGGCGATGTTCCAGCTGCGCCGGTGCCACTCGCTCGGCCCCAGCCGCCGCAGCGCCTCCTGGTGCTCGGGCGCGGCGTAGCCCTTGTTGTGCTCCCACAGATAGGGGGTATGACGTGGCTCGGCCGACGCCTGCACCATGAGTCCGTCGCGCTCGACCTTGGCGAGGACCGAGGCCGCGGCGACCGAGGAACAGCGCAGGTCGGCCTTGATCATCGTCCGCACGGGCGGCGGCTGGGACCCCTCGAGCAGGCCCAGGAGCCCCACGCGGGTGGGGTCGGTCAGCCAGTCGTGGTTGCCGTCGAGCAGGACGAGGTCGGGGCGGGTGTCGCCGAGCTGGGCCAGGGCGCGCTCACCGGCGAGCCGCAGCGCGGCCATGATGCCGACCGCGTCGATCTCCTCGGGCCAGGCGTGCCCGACGCCGTGCGCCAGGGCCCACCGCTTGATGCGGGGCACCAGGCGCTCCCGCGCGGCGGGCGTGAGGAGCTTGGAGTCCTTGACCCCCTGCGGGGCGGTGCGGCAGGAGATGCCGATCGCCACGACGCCCACGCTGACCGGCCCGGCCAGTGCACCACGCCCCACCTCGTCCATCCCGACGAGCACGGCATACCCCTCACGCTGCAGGGTGCGCTCCACCCGCAGGCTGGGTCGCCCCGTCGTTGGGCGCGGTGTCGCCGTGCTCACGGGGCGGCCGGCACGTCGGTGAAGGTGTCCGGGACCGAGAACCAGTCGAAGTGGTCGAAGGGGTAGATGAGGACCACGGCCTGCCCGACGACGTCGTCCAGCGGCACCGAGCCCTCCTGGCCGGTGCCGTCGTCGTTGGCCCGGGAGTCGCGGGAGTTGGACCGGTGGTCGCCCATGAGCCAGATGTGGTCCTCCGGCACGGTGATGGCGAAGTCGGTGGTGCTGGGGTCGTCGCCCGGGAAGAGGTAGTCCTCCTCCAGGGGCTCGCCGTTGACCAGGAGCCGTCCCTGCTCGTCGCAGCACTCGACAGTGTCTCCCGGGAGGCCGATGACCCGCTTGATGAGGTGGTTGCCCTGGGACGACGGGGCCACGCCGACGAACTCCAGCCCGCGCAGCGCGGCGTTGATCACCGGTCCGCGGTCGGCCCGCTGCACCGGCGGCAGCCAGCCGCCAGGGTCCTCGAAGACGACGACGTCACCGCGGTCCACCGACCAGGCCCCGGCCTGGATCTTGCTCACCATGACCCGGTCGCCGTAGACGAGGGTGTTCTCCATGCTCCCCGAGGGGATCCAGAACGCCTGCGCGAGGAAGGTCTTGATGAGGAAGGAGATGACCAGCGCGGTCGCGGCGATCGCGGCGACCTCCTTGACCCCTGCCCAGAAGCCGCCGCTGCGGGCGGGCTGCTCGACCGGCTCCGGCGGGTGCTCGTCAGAGGAACTGCCCCTCTCCCGGGTGGGTTCGGTCACCGGTTGCCGTCCTGTCGTGCGGGGTATGTGGCCACGCCGACCCTAACGCGGGTGGCTGGGAACAGACCGATCCCCCGCCGGGTGGGCCGGGCGGGGGATCGTCGTGGAAGGTCGGTCGGGCTCAGGCCTGGTCCGCGGTCTTCGCGGCGGCCCCGGCGGCGGGGACGTTGTCGCGGCGCTCGCGAATCTTGGCGGCCTTGCCGCGCAGGTCGCGCAGGTAGTAGAGCTTGGCGCGGCGCACGTCGCCGCGGCTCACGACCTCGATCTTCTCGATGTTCGGGGAGTGCAGCGGGAAGGTGCGCTCCACGCCGACGCCGAAGGACACCTTGCGGACGGTGTAGGTCTCGCCGAGGCCCCCACCGTGACGACGGATGACCACGCCCTTGAAGACCTGGACACGGGAGCGGTTGCCCTCGATGACCTTGACGTGGACGTTGACCGTGTCACCGGCGCGGAAGTCGGGGATGTCGCTGCGGAGGCTGGCGGCGTCGAGATCGTCAAGCTTGTGCATGGTGTTCTCCTGCTCGTGGATGCCACAGGTCACCCGCGGCGTGTCGGGCCCCTGGTCCGCGGGTGGGCGGCCGGGGCACAGTCGTCGTGGTGTCGTCTCCGGTGAGGCACCACCCGCACGCTCCCCCTGTGGCAGGGGCACGGGATGATCGGCGCTGACGCCGGGACGCAAGGATCCAGTCTGCCAGAGGACGCGCACACCCTCCAAGTCGGCAGGGACGTCCCTTCCGTCGTCACACCCCGCACCGTAGGGCCGGATCCACGCAGGTCGGCGGCACCTAGCATGAGCCTCGTGCCTGTGCTGACCCTGCTGAGCGATCCGAGCGCCCGAGACCTCACCGAGGCGGCCCCGACGGAGGTGGCCGGCACGTCGGCGGCAGGCACACCTCGGTGGTTGCGGCCCGGGTCGGCGGTCGAGGTCCCGGTAGCGGAGGATCTGCTGCTCGCCGAGGACCTCTGGGCGGCCTGGCAGGCCCGCGGCGTGGACCTCGTGCTCCAGCCCGAGGGGCCCCGTCGACGCCGCGTGCTCCTCGCGGACATGGACTCCACGATGATCCAGCAGGAGTGCATCGACGAGCTCGCGGCCCAGGCCGGGGTCGGCGCGCAGGTCGCGTCCATCACGGCCCGGGCGATGAACGGTGAGCTGGACTTCGAGGCCGCGCTGGCCGAGCGGGTCGGGCTGCTGCGTGGCCTGCCCGTCGGGGTGGTCGATGAGGTCCTGGCCGAGCGGATCACGCTCACGCCGGGTGGCCCCGAGCTCCTGGCCACGATGGCGGCCGCGGGAGGCTACGCCGCGCTCGTCTCCGGCGGGTTCACCCTCTTCACCGAGGTCATCGCTGCCCGGCTGCGTTTCGACGAGCACCGGGCCAACACCCTCGAGGTCGCGGACGGCGCGTTCACCGGGCACGTCGTGCCGCCCGTGGTCGGCCAGGACGCCAAGCTGGCCGCGCTGCGCGAGATCACCGCCAGGCTCGGCCTCGGTGCCGACGACGTCGTCGCGGTCGGTGACGGGGCCAACGACCTGCCGATGCTGCAGGCGGCCGGGCTCGGGGTGGCGCTGCACGCCAAGCCGGCGGTCGCAGCCGGGGCCCGGGTGCGGGTCAACCACGGAGACCTCACCGCAGCGCTCTACCTCCAGGGATATGCCGAGGACGAGTTCGTCCGTCCCTGACCCCTGGCAGGACCGAGCATCTCGCGGCCCGTCGCCCAGGGCCCTCTGTCCGGACCCGTCAGTCGCTGTCGGCCTCGTAGCGGGCCATGAGGTCGGGCCGTCGCTGGGCCGTGCGGGTGAGGCGCTGCTCGTGGCGCCAGGTCGCGATCTGCCCGTGGTGCCCCGACAGCAGGACGTCCGGGACGTCGTGGCCGCGCCAGCTCGCCGGCTTGGTGTAGACGGGGTACTCCAGCAGTCCGCCGGTGTGCGACTCCTCGACCAACGACGCCTCGTTGCCGACCATGCCGGGCAGCAGGCGGGCGATGGCCTCGGTCATCGCGAGCACCGCGACCTCCCCGCCGTTGAGGACGTAGTCGCCCAGGCTCAGCACCGAGAGGGGGTAGCGCGCCGCGAACTCGTCGTAGACCCGTTCGTCGATGCCCTCGTAGCGCCCGCAGACGAAGACCAGCCAGTCCTCGTCCGCCGCCAGCTCACCGGCCCGTTCCTGGGTGAAGACGTCGCCGCCCGGCCCGGGGACCACGAGGTGCGGGGTCCGCCCCGGCAGCGACGTGCAGATCTGGTCCAGCGCCTCGCCCCACGGCTCGGGCCGCATGACCATGCCGGCGCCGCCGCCGTAGGGCGTGTCGTCGACGGTGCGGTGCCGGTCGTGGGTCCAGTCCCGCAGGTCGTGGACGTTCACCTCGAGCAGCCCCTCGCGCTGGGCCCGCCCCAGCAACGACAGCTCCAAAGGAGCGAGGTAGTCCGGGAAGATCGTGACGACGTCGAGGCGCAACGGCATACCCCTCACTCCCCCAGCTCGAGCAGCCCGGGCGGCGGGTCGAGGACGACCGTGCGCGACTCCTCGTCGACCTCGGGCACGATCTCCTCCACGAAGGGCACGAGCGAGGTGCCGGCCGGCGTGCGCACCTCGAGGAGGTCCTGGACCGGGCGCACGTGCAGCGCGATCACCTCACCGACGCGGCGCCCGTCGGTGAGGACGACGGAGAACCCGAGGAGGTCCTCCTCCCGCCACCCCTCGTCGGGGTCCTCGTCGGGGACACCTGCCTCGTCGTCGACGAGCAGCCGGGTGCCACGCAGGGACTCGGCGGCGGTCCGGTCGGTATGCCCCTCGAAGCCGAGCAGGTAGGTCCCCTGGTGCACCCGGACGGTGGTCAGGGTGAGCGGGCCCCGCTCGGGCGGGTCAGTGACGAAGCTGGCGCCGGGCTCGAAGCGGCCGGTCGGGTCGTCGGTGTGCACCTGCACGGTGACCTCACCGCGCAGGCCGTGCGGCTTGCCCACGCGGGCGACGAGGAAGGTCTGGCTCATGGTGCCTCCGGTGTCGGGGGAACGAGGCGACCCGCCCGGCGCTGCTGCGCTCGGGCGGGTCGGAGGTGGTGCTGCCTGGGAGGGCTCAGCGCGCCCGGTCGGTGTCGACGATGTCGACGCGGACCTTGTCGCCGCCCGCCAGGGCGCCGACGACGGTGCGCAGCGCACTGGCCGTGCGGCCCCGGCGACCGATGACGCGGCCCAGGTCCTCCGGGTGGACCCGGACCTCGAGGATGTCCCCGTGGCGGGCGTTCTTGGTGCGCACGACCACATCACCGTCGTGGTCGACGATGCCCTTGACCAGGTGCTCCAGCGCTTCCTCGAGCACGCTCAGGCCTCGTCGGTCTTCTCGCTGCCCTCGGCAGCAGCCTCGGTGCCCGTGGCGGCGTCGGCGGCGGTGTCCGCCCCGTCACCGGAGCTCGCGGCGGCCGAGCTGTCGGTGTCGGCCGCGGGAGCGGTCTCCGCCGGGGTGCTCTCGGTCTGCTCGGTGCCGGCCGCGTCAGCCTTCTCGGCCTTGTCGGCCTTCTTGCGACGCTGGGTGGTCGCGCCGGAGGAGTCCTCGTTGTCGGAGGCGGCGAGGGCTGCCTCGTAGAGGGCCTTCTTGTCGGCCTTGGGCTCGCGCACCTTGAGCGTGCCCTCGGCACCGGGCTCACCCTTGTACTTCTGCCAGTCACCCGTGATCTTCAGCAGCGCGGCGACCTGCTCGGTCGGCTGCGCGCCGACCCCGAGCCAGTACTGCGCACGCTCGGAGTCGATCTGGATGAGCGAGGGCTCCTCGGTGGGGTGGTACTTGCCGATCTCCTCGATCGCCCGGCCGTCGCGCTTGACGCGCGAGTCCATGACGACGACACGGTAGTACGGTGCACGGATCTTGCCCATGCGCTTCAGGCGAATCTTGACAGCCACGTGTGCGGTGTCTCCTCATTCTTGTCTGTGGTGAGCGGCCAGGCGTCCGCGTGGGGAAAAGACACGCACGGCGCCGCAGCTGCGATGGACACATCAGGGCACGGTGAGAGGGCCGACCGCCGATGGGTACCCCGGTATTGTGCCACACCGGGCCCGGGGCCTCCGACCCTGACGGAGCCCACCGTGGCGATCGGGGGTCCGGCTCAGTCCGTGCCGTCCTGCCCCGGCGCCTGCCCCGCGACGAAGCGCAGGACCTCGGTGTCGTCCACCCCCGGGAACACGCCGGGAGGCATGACCGCCAGCAGGTGCGAGTGCGCCCGGGCGCTCGGCCAGACCTGGCCCTGCCACTCCCGGGCGAGGTCGGCCGGCGGCCTCGTGCAGCACCGGGGGTCGGGGCAACGGGAGACCCGCCGCTCGCGGGTGTCACGCCCGCGCATCCAGCGCACCTGGTCGAAGGGCACGCCGACGCTGACCGAGAAGAGCCCGGCCGCCGACGGCTCGGCGACCGCCGTGCACCAGTAGGTGCCCCGGCCGGTGTCGGTGTACTGGTGGTAGACCTCGCCCGTCGGTCGGTCGAAGACGACCCGGGCCGTCCAGGACCGGCAGACGCGGGCCCCCTCGATGGCGCCCGAGGCGTCCATGGGGAAGCGGACGCCGTCGTTCTCGTAGGCCTTGTAGATGACGCCGTCGGCGCTGGTGCGCATGAAGTGCACCTGGAGGTCGAGATGCTGGGTCGCGAGGTTGCAGAAGCGGTGGGCGGCGGTCTCGTAGGACACGGCGAAGGTGTCGCGCAGGTCCTCCAGCGCGATGTCGCGCTCGGCCTTGGCCTGGGCCAGGAAGGGCACGGCGCTGCGCTCGGGGACCAGCACTGCCGCTGCGAAGTAGTTGATCTCCACCCGCTGGGCCAGGAACTCGGCGTAGTCGCGGGGCGGCTCGTGCTCCAGGACGACGTGCCCCAGGGCCTGCAGCGCCGCGGCCCGGGGGTCGTGCCCGCCGGCGGCCGGGAGATAGATGCGGCGGTGGGCGAGGTCGGTCACGGTCCGCGTCGACGCCGGGACGTCGGGGACCGTGACGATCTCGAAGCCCACGTGCCGCGCGATCCGATGGACCGCCTCCCGCGACAACGGACCCTGGGTATGCCCCACCTGGTCGACGAGGGCGGCGGCCGCACCCTCGATCTCGGCGAAGTAGTTGCCGGCGGCGCGCATCCGTGCACGCAGCTCGGCATTGGCGAGGCGGGCGAACTCGGGGGTGGCTGCGCGCTGCTGCTGCAGACCGACCACGCTCTCATAGAGACCCACCAGGGCCTCGAGGGCGTCGTCCGGCAGGCCGGGCCCGACCCGCACGGGCGGGATCCCCAACGTCTGGAACCCCTCCCCCCGCTGCGCCCGCTCCCACCGGACCTCCAGCGCTGCCCGACGACTCGGGGACCCGCCGGAGACCAGTGCGGAGAGGTCGGTCCCCAGGGCGGTGGCGAGCTGCTGCAGCGTCGAGACCCGGGCCTCACGGCGACCGTTCTCGATGAGCGACAACGCCGAGGAGGACATCGCGGTCCGGGCGGCCACCTCGGCCAGGGTCAGCCCGGCCGCACGCCGGTGGTGCCGGACCCGCCGCCCCACGGAGACCGGGTCCGCGGCACCCGACGCGTCCGGCTCGGAGCTCTCCAGCCGCTCGGAGGGGCGGAACGGCAGGACTCGACCGGGAGAGGACGGCATACCTCCACAATAGCGAAACTTCGACGTTTCTTCACCGGCGAACCCCCTTCCGATGTGCCGGATCGTCGCCAGAGTGGTGTCACACCCGTAGTCGCCACACCCGTTGAAAGGGGTCGACGATGACCATCACCACCGAGCAGACCACCACCCCGGCCGCGTCCCAGGCCCTGGAGATCGAGCAGGACTGGCGCGACAACCCGCGCTGGTCGGGCGTCGAGCGTCGCTACAGCCCCGAGGACGTCGTGCGCCTGCGCGGCTCCGTCGTCGAGGAGCACACCCTCGCCCGGCGCGGTGCGGAGAAGCTCTGGGAGGCCCTGGAGACGAAGTCCTTCACCCGAGCCCTGGGCGCCCTCACCGGCAACCAGGCGGTCCAGATGGTCAAGGGCGGTCTGGAGGCGATCTACCTCTCCGGCTGGCAGGTGGCCGCGGACGCCAACCTCGCGGGGCAGACCTACCCCGACCAGAGCCTCTACCCCGCCAACTCGGTGCCCGCCGTCGTCCGCCGCATCAACAACGCCCTGCAGCGCGCCGACCAGATCGCCTGGATGAACGGTGACACGAGCACCGACTACTTCGTGCCGATCGTCGCCGACGCCGAGGCCGGCTTCGGCGGACCGCTCAACGTCTTCGAGCTCATGAAGTCGATGATCGCCTCCGGTGCCGCCGGGGTGCACTGGGAGGACCAGCTCGCCTCGGAGAAGAAGTGCGGTCACCTCGGCGGCAAGGTCCTCATCCCCACCGGCCAGCACGTGCGCACCCTCAACTCGGCCCGCCTCGCGGCCGACGTGCTCGGCGTCCCCTCCGTCGTCGTCGCCCGCACCGACGCGCTGGCAGCCGACCTGCTCACCAGCGACGTGGACGAGATCGACCAGGAGTTCATCACCGGCGAGCGCACCTCCGAGGGCTTCTACCGGGTGCGCAACGGCATCGAGCCGGTCCTCGCCCGCGCCAAGGCCTACGCCCCGTATGCCGATCTCATCTGGGTCGAGACCGGGACGCCCGACCTGGGGCTGGCCCGGGAGTTCGCGCAGGAGCTGCACAAGGACTTCCCGGACCAGAAGCTGGCCTACAACTGCAGCCCGTCGTTCAACTGGCGCTCGGCGCTCTCGGACAGTGAGATCGCCTCGTTCCAGGACGAGCTCGGCGACCTCGGCTACGCCTTCCAGTTCATCACGCTGGCCGGCTTCCACGCCCTCAACCACTCGATGTTCACCCTCGCCCAGGGGTATGCCCGCAGCGGGATGAGCGCCTACGTCGAGCTGCAGGAGGCGGAGTTCGCCTCGGCCGGGTCGGGCTACACCGCGGTGCGGCACCAGGCCGAGGTCGGCACCGGGTACTTTGACGCGGTGAGCACCGCGGTCAACCCCGAGTCGTCCACGACGGCTCTGTCGGGCTCGACCGAGTCCGAGCAGTTCCACTGATCGATGCGGGCCGTGCGCCCGCCGACCCGCTGCGGCGGGCGGCGGGCGCGCACCCCTTCCCGACGAGACGAGGACGAGATGGACTACCCGACGACGCTCCTGGACGAGCCCACCGGTGAGCTGCTGCGACGCCTCGTGGCGGGGACCTCGGCGCACCGCGAGGACCTCTTGCGGGCCCGCAAGGAGCAAGCCCGCGCGGTGCGCGCCGGGGCCGAGCTGACGCAGTCAGCGGAGGGCGCGGCCATCCGCGAAGACGACTCGTGGCGGGTGGCCCCTCCCCCGGCCGACCTGACCTACCGTCTCGTCGAGCTCGCGACGCCGGCCTCTGCGGAGCATGCGACCGCGGCCCTGGCCTCCCGCGCCGACGTGTGGGTGGCCGACCTGGAGGACATGCTCGTGCCGACCTCGGCCCGCCTCGTGGCGGCCCAGCGGGCGATCGAGGACGTCGCCGCCACCCGCACGGGCGACGCCCAGCCGGGGGTGCCGACCCTCATGGTCCGACCCCGCGGCCTGCACCTGGACGAGGCGCACCTGCAGGTGGACGGCGCCTCGGCGAGCGCCTCGACGGTCGACTCCTTCACCTTCCTGGCCCGGTGCGGCCAGACGTTGCTCTCGAACGGCACCGCGCCATACCTCTATCTGCCCAAGCTGGAGACGGCGGCCGAGGCCGTGTGGTGGGACGAGATGATCACCCAGGCCGAGTCGCTGCTCGGGCTGCCGTACGGCTGCACCCGGGTCAGCGTGCTGGTGGAGACGGTGCAGGCGACCTACGAGCTCGAGGAGATCGTGCACGCGCTCCGCGAGCGGATCACCGGGCTGGCGGCGGGTCGGTGGGACTACATCTTCTCCCACCTGCGGACCTACGGGACCCGCAGCGACCACCTCCTGCCCGACCGCGACGCGTTCACGATGAACACGCGCTTCCTGCGCAGCTACACCTCGCTCATCGTCGGGGTGTGCCACCGGCGCGGGGTCCAGGCGATCGGCGGCCCCATCGCGCTCGCCGCCAGCGGGCCGTTCGACGAGTCGGTCGCGATGACCCACGCCAGGGTGCACCGCGACAAGGCCCGCGAGGCCAAGCAGGGCTTCGACGGGGCGTGGGTGGTGCACCCGGGCATGGTCGCCGTCGCGCGGGCCCCCTTCGAGGAGCGCGACCGGCTGCGGGCCGAGGGCGTGTGGACCGAGCCCGACACGAGTCGAGCGGCGACCATCGACCCGGTGGCGCTGCGCGACGTGAGCGCGATCCCGGGAGCATCGACGCTCACCGGGGTCCGCACGGCGCTGCGCTCCTCGCTGAGCTATCTCACCGGCTGGCTGGCCGGGGAGGGCACGGCGGTCCTCGCCGGTCACATCGAGGACTTCGGCACGGTGGAGCTCAACCGGATGCAGCTGTGGCAGTGGCTCAGCCACGGGCAGCGACTCGCGGAGGGCCCGACGATGTCCGAGCTGCTGCTGGACCGGATGCTCGAGGACGAGGTCGCGCTGCTGCGGCGGCGCGGCGCGCGCGAGGACCTGCTCGAGCACGCGGTGCGGCTGCTGCGCAGCTCGGTCGTCGCGCCCGAGCCGCCCGCCTTCCTCTCCCAGCAGGCCTACGACGTGCTGCTGTCGCTGGACGAGGCCGGTCAGGAGAGCGACGTCGCCTGACCCACCGGGCGCCGCAGATGGTCGCCCTGACACCCACCGAGCGCCGCAGATGGTCGCTCCTGTGCCCACCGAGCGCCGCAGATGGTCGCCCTGACACCCACCGAGCGCCGCAGATGGTCGCTCAGTAAGGCCGCCCGCGCAGGATGACGTGCGCCGGGTCAGCCAGGACGCGCACGTCAGCCCGCGGGTCCTCGGCGTAGACGACGAGGTCGGCCGACTCCCCCTCGGCGATTCCCGGGCGGCCCAGCCAGTCGCGGGCGGCCCAGGTCGCGGCGCCGAGCGCCTCGAGCGCGCTCAGGCCCGCCCGGCTCAGCGCCTCGACCTCCTGGGCCACGAGACCGTGCGGCAGCTGGCCGCCGGCGTCGGTGCCGACATACACCGGTATGCCTGCCTCGTGGGCCTTGGCCACCGTCTCGTGGCGGCGTGCGTAGAGGTCCATCATGTGGTCGGCGTAGGTGGGGAACTTGCCGCGTCCCGCCTCGGCGAAGCCCGGGAAGTTGTCGATGTTGACCAGGGTCGGCACGATGGCGATCCCCTGCCGGGCGAAGGTGTCGATGGTCTCGTCGACGAGCCCCGTGGCGTGCTCGATGCAGTCGGTGCCGGCGGCCGCGAAGTCGACGAGGGACTGCTCGCCGAAGCAGTGGGCCGTGACCCGCGCCCCCTCCTCGTGCGCGGCGGCGATGGCCTCGGTCAGCACCTCCACCGGCCAGCAGATGCCGAGGTCGCCGGTCTCCCGGTCGATCCAGTCGCCCACGAGCTTGACCCAGCCGTCCCCCGCCCGCGCCTCCTGCCGGACGTAGGCGACGAGGTCCTCGGGCTCGACCTCCCAGGCGAAGTTGCGGATGTACCTCTTGGTCCGCGCGATGTGCCGGCCCGCACGGATGAGACGGGGCAGGTCCTCGCGTTCCTGCACCCATCGGGTGTCCGCAGGGCTCCCCGCGTCCCGCAGGAGCAAGGCTCCGGCGTCCCGCTCGGCCAGCGCGTGCTCCTCGGCGCGCGCGTCGTCGACGGCACCGTGCGCCTCGAGCCCGACGTGGCAGTGCGCGTCGACCAGGCCGGGGAGGGCATACCCCCGGATCGTCTCGACCTCGGCGCCGGCCGGGGCGGTGCGGCTGATCCGACCGTCGACGACCCAGATCTCGCCCAGGACCTCCTCCGGTCCGACCAGGATCTGTCCCTCGATGTGCAGCACCGGTGCGCTCACGTCGCGTCTCCTTCGTCGCAGGTATGCCGTCCGACCCCACCGTATCCGGCCGCCGGGTCCGTAGACTTGCCCCTCGTGCCCTCTCCCGTCAGCCCTGCCGCGCCGCCCTCCCGGGAACCGCTGCGCGTGCCGCGCGTCCACCTGGGTGACCTGTTGCGTGATGCCGCGGCCGGCCGCTTCCCGGACCCGGACGGGTCGTTCTCCCGCGCTCCGGCCTGGAAGGACGGTGTGGAAGGGGCCATCGCCTTCACCGGCCATGCCGTCATGGTCGTCGGCGACGACGTGAGCGACGGCGAGCTGGCGGGCCTGGGCGTGCACGGGTTCGGCGGCGCGCACGAGCCCCGCACGACCCTCGCGCTCGCCGGCGAAGGACCGATCGGGGTGCTCGACGCGTTGCTCGTCGGGCACGGCACCGGCCGCGGTGGCCCGCTCGTGTCGAGACCTGACCTCGCCGTCACCGACCGCGCCGCCCACGCCGGTGAGTGGCGCACCGAGGTCGACGTCTACGGCCTGCCCGACCCCGAGATCTCCTCCCTCGCGACCTTGTCGCTGGGCATCGGAGGCCTACCCGAGGTGGGGATCCAGGCCGAGGACGGCCACGCCGCGACCCTCCTCGACGGCGTCCTGGGCCGGTTGCCGGCCGGTGAGGTCGTGCTCGCCTCGATCACCCCGGGCAACGCCCGGTCGCTGCGCTTCTTCCTGCGCCGAGGATTCCTCCCGGTCGCCAGCGAGCAGCTCTGGAAGCCCCGGCGGCCGGGGCGACGCTGACCTGCTTCCTCACACCAACCCGGCCGCCCGAGCCGGCTCGGCGTAGGCCCGGGCAAGGGAGTCGACGGTCTCGTGCGCGTTGAGCCCGCTGGGGTTGGGGACGACCCAGAGCTGTGCCCCCTCGAGGTCCTCCGGCTGGCGACCGGCCAGCGCCTTGCGCACCCCGAAGGCGCTGCGGTATGCCGTGATGCCGGCCACGGCGACCACGACCGGCCGGGTGCGACGCACCGTCGCGGTCAGCCGACCTCCGCCCTCACGGAGCTCCTCGGCAGTGAGCTCGTCGGCCCGGGCGGTGGCGCGACGGACGAGGTTGGTGATGCCGATCCCCCGGCGCAGGAGGTGGGCGCGGTCCTCGTCCGTCATCCCCGCCGACGGGTCGACCGCCCGCTCGATGATGCCGGCGCGCAGCAGCGCGGGGTAGAAGCGGTTGACCGGGTGCGCGAAGTGCGTCTGGGTCGCCGCCGTCCACAGGCCGGGATTGATGCCGACGAAAAGCAGCCGCAGCGCCGGCCCGTCAGGCCCGGGCAGCAGGTCGGGCACCTCGGCGTCACGGAAGGACTCCAGCTGCTCGCGGCTGAAGCGCGCCGCCATCAGGTCACCTCGATGCCGACCCCGGCCCACGCCTCGAGCAAGGCGTCGAGCACCTCCGGCTCGTCGGCATACCTCTCCCCGGCGGACTGCACCGTCGCGGCGGCGAAAGTGGCGAAGTCGACGTCGCGCGGGAGACGACCCCGGGTGGCCAGGGTGTCGTACCAGACCCGCCCCGCGCGCTCCCAGGCGTTGCCCCCCAGGCTCGTCGCGAAGAGGTGGAACGCCTTGTTGGGGATGCCGGAGTTGATGTGGACCCCGCCGTTGTCGTTGTCGGCGTCGTGCGGGAGGTCGACGTAGTCGTCCATGTGGGCCGGCTGCGGGTCCTGGCCCAGCACCGGGTCGTCATAAGCCGTGCCCGGCTCCGCCATGGAGCGCAGCGCCCGCCCCTGGACCCGGTCGGTGAGCAGGGCTGACCCGATGAGCCAGTCCGCCTCCTGCGCCCCCTGCCCGAGGACCCACTGGCTCACGAGGGCCCCGACGACGTCGCAGACCGACTCGTTGAGGGCTCCCGGCTGCCCGACGTAGGTCAGCCCCGCGGTGTACTGCACGAGCCCGTGGGCCAGCTCGTGGGCGATGACGTCCAGGCTCGCGGTGAACCGGGCGAAGTAGACGCCGTCGCCGTCACCGAAGACCATCTGGCGACCGTCCCAGAAGGCGTTGGCGTAGTCGCGCGCGTAGTGCACGGTGGCCGACAGGAGCAGCCCACGCCCGTCGAGGGAGTCGCGGCCGTAGGCCCGGGCCAGCAGCTCCCAGGTCGACCCGAGGCCGTCGTAGGCCTCGGTCGCCGCGACGTCACCGGTGGCCGGCTCGCCCTCGCCGCGCACCAACCGACCCGGCAGGCTCGTGCCGCCGTCGGCGTCGTGGATCCGCCGCTCGGGACCGGCCTCCTCCGGCACCGCGCCGGCCCAGGCGGCCTGGAGGGTCGTGGAGGAGGCGCCCCGCTGACCGGGCATCGTCGCCGGCAGGATGCCGCCCTGCAGCGGTGCGTGCCCACCGGGCCACCGTGTGGCCTCGACCTCGCGGCGCCCGCGGGTGTCGGCGCTGTCGCGCAGCGTGAACTCCATCACCGGTGCGAGGTCCGGCTCGGCCTGGGCGATCCTCGCCAGGAGGTAGCCCGGGATGATCGTGCAACGTGTCCCCGTCATGATCCCCACTGTGCCATCCCGCTCCGACAGGCCCGCCCCGGAAGTGCCCTCAGCCCTTGCCGCCGTCGAGGTACTTCTCGAAGCCCTTCGGCAGCTTGAGGCCGGACAGGTCCTGACCGGGCACCGGGTCGTCCTCGGCGCCGGGAGCGCCGCCGCCGAAGGCACTCTCGAAGGACCGGTCGCGCGCCGCCTGCTCCTTCTGCACCGCCTCCCGCTCCTGCTGGGCCCGCTTGGCCGGGTTGCCCGACTTGCCCTTCTTGCGCTGCGGGGCCTTGCCCTTCTTGGCCGCGCCGCCACCGAGGCCGGGCATCCCCGGCATACCGGGCATGCCGCCGCCCTTCTTGAGCTGGCGCATCATCTTCTGCGCCTCACCGAAGCGCTCGAGCAGCTGGTTGACCTCGCTGACGCTGACGCCCGAACCGCGGGCGATGCGCGCGCGGCGCGAGCCGTTGATGAGCTTGGGGTGGCCACGCTCCTGGGGGGTCATCGAGCGCACCATGGCCTCGACCCGGTCGAACTCGCGCTCGTCCAGGGAGTCCAGCTGCTCCTTCATCCCCTGCATCCCCGGCATCATGCCGAGCATCTGCTTGAGCGAGCCCATCCGCTTGATCGCGGACATCTGCTCGAGGAAGTCGTCGAAGGTGAAGTCCTCGTCGGCCAGGAACTTGCGGGTCATCTCCCGCGCCTGGGCGGCGTCGAAGGCCTTCTCCGCCTGCTCGATGAGGGTCAGCACGTCACCCATGTCGAGGATGCGCGAGGCCATCCGGTCGGGATGGAAGAGCTCGATGTCCTTGACGCCCTCACCCGTGGAGGCGAAGAGGATGGGCTGGCCGGTCACCGTCGCCACCGAGAGGGCGGCACCACCGCGCGCGTCACCGTCGAGCTTGGAGAGCACCGAGCCGGTGATCCCGACCCCGTCGGCGAAGGCCTTGGCCGTCTCCACGGCCGCCTGCCCGATCATCGCGTCGATGACGAAGAGCACCTCGTGGGCCTGCGTCTCCAGCCGGATGTCGTGCGCCTGACGCATGAGGTCGACATCGACCGCCAACCGACCGGCGGTGTCGATGATGACCACGTCGTGACCCTTGCGACGCGCCTCCTCGACCCCGTCGACGGCGACGTCGACCGGGTCACCGAAGGAGCGGGTCCCCTCCCCCGACTCCAGGCTCGCGTCGTGGCCGAGCATGTTGCCCCGCTCGGGGGCGAAGACCGGCACCCCCGCGCGCTGGCCCACCACCTCGAGCTGGGTGACGGCGTTGGGTCGCTGGAGGTCGGCCGCGACGAGCAGCGGGGTATGCCCCTGGTCGGCCATCCACTTGCCGAGCTTGCCGGCGAAGGTCGTCTTGCCCGAGCCCTGCAGGCCCGCGAGCATGATCACCGTCGGCGGCGTCTTGGCGAGGTTGAGCCGCCGGGTCTGCCCACCGAGGATCGCGACGAGCTCCTCGTTGACGATCTTGACGATCTGCTGCGCCGGGTTGAGGGCCTGGTGCACCTCGGCCCCCAGGCCACGCTCGCGGATCCGTCCGGTGAACTCCTTGACCACCGGCAGCGCCACATCGGCGTCCAGGAGGGCCATCCGGATGTCGCGGACGGTGGAGTTGAGGTCGGACTCGGTGACGGTGCCCTTGCGCTTGAGGTTGCGGAAGGTATCCGTCAGGCGGTCGGAGAGACTGGTGAACACCCGCCCAAGGATACGTGCCAGGCCCCGAGCCTCACGTCGCGCGTCCACCGGCCCTCGCCGTGCCCGGAGGCGGGGCGCTCCGCATACTGGTGTCGTGCCCCTCCCTCCCCTCGCCGCCGACGCGCGCCGCCGGCTCTCCCTCGCGCTGCGCGACCGGGTCGCCGGTCCGGACGCCGAGCGACGGGCCCACGCCATCTGGCTCGCGCCGGGCCCACGACGCTTCGCCCCTGACGACCCCATCTGCCGCGTGCACGGCCATGCCGGGATGTATGCCGGTGGCATCCGCGCGCTGCTGCTCCAAGCGCTGCACCCGCTCGCGATGGCCGGCGTGGGCGAGCACTCGGGATACCGCGGTGACCCGTGGGGGCGGCTGCAGCGCACCAGCGAGTTCATCGCGATGACGACCTACGGGCCGCTCGAGTCCGCCCAACGGGTCATCGACCGGATCAACCGGGTGCACCGCACGGTTGTCGGTACCACGAGCGACGGGCGACGGTATGCCGCCACCGACAGCCACCTGCTGCGCTGGGTGCACGTCGCCGAGATCGACAGCTTCCTCGTGGCCCACCAGCGCTACGCACGCACCCCGCTGACACCTGCCGAGGCCGACACCTACGTCGCGCAGACCGCCTGGGCCGCCGAGCAGCTGGGCGTCCTCGACCCGCCACGGACGGCGGGCGAGCTGGACGCGGCCCTCACGGCATACCGGCCCGAGCTGGAGACGAGCGACGGGGCCCGCGACGTCGCACGCTTCCTGCTCGCCGAGCCGCCGCTGCCCTGGGTCGCACGGCCGGGCTTCTGGATGCTCGCCGCCGGGGCGCTCACCATGCTGCCCGGGTATGCCCGCGACCTGCTCGACCTGCGCCTCCCGCCGACCTGGCGCGCCGCGGAGCCGGCCGCGCTCGCGCTCCTCGACCCGGTCGGTCGGCTCGGCACCGCCGCCGTCGGCTGGGCATTGGCCAACCCCGAGGACCCCCGCAACGCCCCCACCAGCTCGGCGGTGCTGGACCGCACCGGCCGCCCTCCGGCCTAGGCGCGGCCCGTCAGCCCACGCTCCCATGGTCGACTTCCGCGGCCACGTCCGGTCCTCGCTCCGCTGCGGGTCCTCCGCGGCCTGTCAGCCGACGCTCCCATGGTCGACTTCCGCGGCCACGTCCGGTCCTCGCTCCGCTGCGGGTCCTCCGCGGCCTGTCAGCCGACGATCGCCGAGACGAAGGCCTCCGCGTCGAACGGCGCCAGGTCGTCCGGACCCTCGCCGAGCCCGATGAGCTTGACCGGGACCCCGAGCTTGCGCTGCACGTTGACGACGATGCCGCCCTTGGCGGTGCCGTCCATCTTGGTGAGCACGATGCCGGTGATGGCGACCTCGCGGGCGAACTCCTCGGCCTGCCGCATGCCGTTCTGACCGGTCGTGGCGTCGAGCACGAGCAGGACCTCACCGACGGGGGCGACCTTCTCCACGACCCGCTTGATCTTGCCGAGCTCGTCCATGAGCCCGCGCTTGGTGTGCAGCCGCCCGGCCGTGTCGATGAGCACGACGTCGACCTCGGCCTCGACGCCGCCCTTGACGGCGTCGTAGGCCACGGACGCCGGGTCGGCACCCTCGGCGTGGGAGCGCACGGTGGGCACGCCCACCCGCTCCCCCCAGGTCTGCAGCTGGTCAGCAGCCGCGGCGCGGAAGGTGTCGGCCGCGCCGAAGAGCACGTCCTTGTCCTCGGCGACCAGCACCCGTCCGAGCTTGCCGACGGTGGTCGTCTTGCCGGTGCCGTTGACGCCCACGACGAGGATCACGGCGGGATGCTCGCCCTCGCGGCTGGCCCGGATCCGACGGTCGAGCGTCGGGTCGACCAGCCGCAGCAGGTCGTCGTGGAGCCACTGCTTGACCTGCGCGGCGTCCGTCGTGCCGTCGACCTTGACCTGGGTCCTCAGCGAGGCCACCAGCTCCTGGGTCGCCTCGACCCCGAGGTCGGAGGCCAGCAGGGTGTCCTCGACGTCCTCCCAGGCCTGCTCGTCCAGACCACCGCGTGACAACAGCGACAGCAGCGCCTGCCCGATGGCGTTGTTGGAGCGGGCCAGCCGGGCCCGGAGACGCTGCAGCCGTCCGCGAGCGGAGTCGGGCCGCTCGAGCGTCGGGGTCGGCGCCGGGGGCTCCTCCACGGCGACCCCGCCGCCGCGGTTGTCGACCTCGCCGCTCCCCGCGGGCCGGTCCTCGACGAGGACATCGCCCTCCGGCGCGGCGTCCGGGGACCGACGGTCACGGTCCAGGGTCGCGGTGTCTCCGCCCCGGCCGCGCACCAGCGCGACCAGCAGCGCGAGACCCCCGAGCACCACGACGGTGACGAGGGTCAGGATCTCCCAGAGTTCGTTGATCGGTCCCACGGGCGCCAGTCTGGCAGACCTGCGGCCCTTCCCCACATCGTGCGGGCACGACCCACGTCTGTCGGAGACTCCGCCTACGGTGGACTGCATGGACGAGGACGTCGCCGACCTGTCGCCCGTCCCGGTGCGCCGGGTCGAGCGGCACCCTGCCGCCCCGGCACCCTCCTCGGACACCTGGCCCAGCACCATCCCGGCGGTCCGACACCTGCTCACCGAGGGGCTCGATCTCGACCGTTGCACCGTTTTGGTGGGCGCCAACGGCGTCGGCAAGTCGACGATCATCGAGGCGATCGCAGAGTGCTTCGGGCTGGGCCCGGAAGGCGGCTCTACGGGCGCCATGCACTCCACGACCCGCAGCGAGTCACCCCTGCACGAGTGGCTGCGGCTGGTGCGCGGACCCGGTGGCTCGCGCTGGGGCTACTTCGTACGGGCCGAGACCATGCACGGCCTGTTCACCTACCTGCAGGACACGACCTACGAGGTGTTCCACCGCCGTTCGCACGGAGAGGCCTTCCTCGACCTGCTGGGGACCCGCCGCTACGAGGGCGACGGTCTGTTCGTCTGGGACGAGCCGGAGGCCGGCCTGTCCTTCGACGCCCAGCTGCGGCTCGTGGCCGAGATGGCCGTGATCGCCTCGCGCCCCGGGGCCCAGGTGCTGCTCGCCACCCACTCCCCCGTGCTCGCGGCGATCCCCGGTGCCCGTCTCATCGAGCTCTCCGACGACGGTATGCGCGCGGTGGGCTGGGAGGACCTTTCCGTCGTCGACCACTACCGTCGCTTCCTCGGCGCCCCGGAGCGCTACCTGCGGCACCTGCTCGACTGAGCGACGAGCACGAGGCCCCGGCACGGCCTGTGCGGCCGAGGCTTGGTGCTCAGCTCGCGGCGCGGTACCCCTCGTCGGCCCGGACATCCGCGAGGTCCTCGTCGGCGTCCTGATGAGCCACCGGGGCGTCCGCGTCGGCCTGACGGGCTGGCGCGTCCGACACCTCGGGACGGGGAGTCGGGGCGACCGCCGACTCGGCCTGGCGAGCGCGCAGTGCCTTGGTGCGCTCGGCGGCAGAGCGCCCGATCTCCTCGCCCCGGTGTCGCACCATCTTCCCCGTGCGGCGGGCGCCGGCGATGAGTTCCTCGCCCTCAGGGGTCCAGAACTCGCCGCGCCCCTCCCGTCGCGCCTCGATCATGACGTACCCCACGACCCCCGCGCCCAGGGCGACACACAGCAGCATGGCCAGGACAAGTGCAAGCATGGGTCCAGTGTGAGGCTCGGTCAGGCCTGCGTCCGCATGCTCTCCCGGCGTGTCCCGGGCGTGTCGCACGATTCGTGACCAGAATCACGTCCTGTGCCCGGCGCGCTCGGAGCCTCAGGTCGCCAGCGCCCGGTCGATCCTGGCCAGCGCCTGCCTGCTCGACTGGATGAGCCCGGGGTCGCCGCCCTCCTCGCGCAGAGCGACGGCGCGCCGGGCCTCCCGCTGCGCCTCGGCATACCGGCCCGCGTCGAAGAGCGCCTTGGCCCGGTGCTGGTGGACGAGCGCGGTGCGGGCGATGTCACCGACGAGGACCTCCTCGGCGGCGTCGAGGAGCTCGTGCGCCTCGACGAACTCCCCGCGCCAGTGGTGCACGTGCGCCAGCCGGATCGCGGCGGTGGCCCACTCCGGTGTGCCTGGCTCCCGCTCGTGCACGCGGTCCTGGCCCGCGGCGAGCGCGGCGTCGAGCTCACCGAGCATCCGCAGCAGCGCCACAGCGTGCGGGTCCTGCGGCGTCTCCTCGACCCACTCGCGGGTCTCCTCCTCATCGAGCAGCTCCTCGCGCAGCGTCTCCTCGTCGATGACGTAGGCCGGGAACTCGGCTCCCCCGAAGACGACGGTCATGCCGGGGCCGGCTCCGGCTCGGGCGAGCGGGTCGGCTGCTCCACCCCGGGGGCGGCGACGTCCTTGATCCGCTGGCTGATGACGGTGGTCACGCCGTCACCGCGCATGGACACGCCGTAGAGTGCGTCGGCGATCTCCATGGTGCGCTTCTGGTGGGTGATGACGATGAGCTGGCTGGAGTCGCGCAGCTCCTCGAAGAGCGTGATGAGCCGGCCGAGGTTGGTGTCGTCCAGCGCCGCCTCCACCTCGTCCATGATGTAGAACGGGCTCGGACGGGCCTTGAAGATCGCGACCAGCAGCGCGACGGCGGTCAGCGAGCGCTCCCCGCCGGAGAGCAGCGAGAGGCGCTTGATCTTCTTGCCGGGGGGCCGCGCCTCGACCTCGATCCCGGTGGTGAGCATGTTGTCGGGGTCGGTGAGGGTGATGCGCCCCTCACCGCCCGGGAACAGCCGGGAGAAGACCCGCTCGAACTGTGCGGCCGTGTCGTGGAAGGCCTCGGTGAAGACCCGCTCGACGCGCTCGTCCACCGACCGGACGATCTCCAGGAGGTCCTGCTTGGAGTGTTTGAGGTCCTCGACCTGCTCGACGAGGAAGGTATGCCGCTCCTCCAGCGCCGCGAACTCCTCCAGCGCGAGCGGGTTGACCCTGCCGAGCTGACCGAGCGCCCTCTCCGCCCTGCGCAGCCGCTTGTCCTGGACCTCCCGGACGAAGGGCTGCGGCTCGGGCGGGCCGGCGTCCTCCGGCCGTGCCGGATCGTCCGGTCCGGGGATGTGAGGCACCGGCTGGTGCGGGCCGTACTCCTCCACGAGGGTGTCCGGCGCGATGCCGAGCTCCTCGACGGCGCGGGTCTGCAGCGCCTCGATCCTCAGCCGCTGCTCGGCCCGGGCGATCTCGTCGGCGTGCACCGAGTCGGTGAGGTCGCGCAGGTCGTCGGCCAGCTCGCGGGCGCGCTGCCGGGCGGTGGCGAGCGCCTGGTCGCGCTCGGCCTGCTCGGTCCGACCCTGCTCCCGCTCCTGCGTGGCCGCGGCCAGCACCTGCTCGGTCCGCTGCAGGAGGTATGCCGCTCCCACCCCGACCGCCTGGGCCGTCGCCCGCTCCCGGGCGCGCCGCTCGCGACGCTCGGCGGCGCGGCGTCGCGCGGCGAGCTCGCCGGCCGCCGCGGACTCCAGGCTGTCGGCGCGGCCGGCCAGGGCGGTGACCCGCTCCTCCTGGGTCCGCAGCGCCAGCCGGGCCTCGGTCTCGGTGCTGCGGGCGCGGGCGGCGGCCTCGGCGAGGCGTTCGCGCTCCCCCGTGTCGGGGTCCTCGGTGCCCTCCTGGGTGGCCAGCTCCTCGGCGTCGGCGAGCCGCTGCTCGAGCTCGGCGAGCTCGGTCCGGGTGGTGGCCAGGGACTCCTCGGCGGTGCCGATCGCTGAGGTGGCGCGCTGGTGCTCGGCCCGCGCGGTGCGCATGGTCTGGCCGAGCTGGGTCAGCTGTTCGGCCACGGCGGTCATCCGCGCGTCCGAGTCGTGCAGGGCCTCCAGCGCCTCGTCCGCCGCGCGTCCGGCCTGCTCGAGGTCCTCCCGCGCCGAGCCGAGCGCGAAGGTCGCCCGCTCCGCGCGTGCCGTCGCCTCCCGCACCCCCGCCTGCGCCTCCTCCAGCGCCGAGGTGAGCTCCAGCAGGCTGGGCGCGGCGGAGGAACCACCGCGGACCCACCCGGGGCCGTAGACGTCGCCGTCGGCCGTGACCACCGTGACGCCGGGCATCGCGCGCACGAGCAGGGCCGCGTCGTCGGCGTCCTGCACCAGGGCCACCCGAGTGAGCAGCCCGGTCACCGCGCGCAGGAGCGACTCGTCACCATCCTTGGCGCGCACGGTGTCGGCGGCCCACACGGCATACCCCGGCAGCTGCGGCCACCCCGAGCGGTCGGTGTCGTCCTGCCCGGCGACGAGCTCGGGGACCAGGAGGCCGGCCTGCCCCTGGTCCTCCTCCCGCAGCCAGGCGAGCGCCTCCTGGGCGGGCCCGAGTCCGTCGACGACGAGCGCCTCGCCGGCCCACCCGAGCGCTGCCGCCACGGCGCCCTCCCGCCCCGGCTCCACCTGGAGCTGGTCGGTGACGGTGCCCCGCACGCCGTCGACCCCGTCGGCGGAGAGCAGCGCGCTCGCGCCGTCGGTGCGTCGCAGGCTGAGCGAGAGCGCCTCCACCCGGGCCTGGCACCGGGCCTGCTCCGCCTGGGCCTCCCGGACCTCCTCGGTGAGCCGCTCGACCTCCTCGGCGGCCTCGGCGCGGCGCTCCTCGGCCTCCTCGTAGTGCTCGTCAAGCCCCTCCTCGCCCTGCTCGACGTCCAGCACGGTGCCCTCGAGCGCGGCGAAGTCCTGCTCGGCCTTCTCGGCCCGCTCGACGACGGCGACCGCGACCTGCTGAAGCCGGGCGATCTCTCCCTCGCCCGCCTCGAGCCGCGAGCGGCGGGCCGCCACCTGGCCCGACAACCGGGCCAACCCCTCCCGACGATCGGCGGCCGCCCGGGCAAGCCGCTGCAGCCGCGCCTGCTCCTGGGCGTGGGCCTCCTCCGCCTCGGTGCGTGACGCCTCGGCCGCGGCGAGCGCCTCGGCCAGCTCGGCCACCCGCGCCTGCAGGTCCGACTCCTCCTGGCGGACCCGGGCCGCCTGGGCCCGCAGCTCCTCGGGGTCACGACCGCGACGCGACCGCCCGCTCTCCTCCGCCGACAGGTCCTCCTCCTCGGCGCCGAGCAACCGGACCCGCTCGGCGGCGAGGTCGCCCAGCGCCCGGGCCCGCTCCAGCAGCGAGGAGAGGGCATACCACCGGTCCTGGACCTCGGTGAGCGCGGGCGCTGCCGCGGCTCGCTCCTGCTCCAGCTCGCCCACCTGTGCCTCCGCGGCCCGCGCCGCCGCCTGGACGGCGGTCCGTCGCTCGATGAGCGCCCGCTCGTCGGCCATCTCCTGCTCCAGGGAGCTCGTCAGCTGCACGAGGTCGTCGGCGAGGATCCGCAGGCGTGCGTCCCTGACCTCGGCCTGGATGGTCGCAGCGCGGCGTGCCGTCTCCGCCTGGCGTCCCAGCGGGCCGAGCTGACGCCGGATCTCCGTGGTGAGGTCGGCGAGCCGGGTGAGGTTGCCCTCCATCGTCTCCAGCTTGCGCAGCGCCCGCTCCTTGCGCTTGCGGTGCTTGAGGACCCCCGCGGCCTCCTCGATGAAGCCGCGCCGCTCCTCGGGCGTGGCGCGCAGCACCTGGTCGAGCTGGCCCTGCCCGACGATGACGTGCATCTCCCGGCCGATGCCGGAGTCGGAGAGCAGCTCCTGCACGTCGAGCAGCCGGCACGAGGTGCCGTTGATCGCATACTCGCTGCCCCCGGTGCGGAACATCGTCCGGGTGATCGTCACCTCGGTGTAGTCGATGGGCAGCGCGCCGTCGGTGTTGTCGATGGTCAGCGACACCTCCGCCCGGCCCAGCGGCTGCCGACCGGACGTGCCGGCGAAGATGACGTCCTCCATCTTGCCGCCGCGCAGGCTCTTGGCGCCCTGCTCCCCCATGACCCACGCCAGCGCGTCGACGACGTTGGACTTGCCCGAGCCGTTGGGTCCGACGATGCACGTGATGCCGGGCTCGAGGCGCATGGTCGTCGCGGACGCGAACGACTTGAACCCCTTGAGGGTCAGGCTCTTGACGTACATACGGGGGCGGTCTCTCCAGGTCTTCGTCTGGGCGCTGTCCGGTCAAGATACCTGCGGGGTATGCCGTCCCTGCGCCGCCACACGGTCCGTGACCTCCTCCAGGGGGCGCGTTCAGCGCTCCACGAACCCCACCAGCCCCTCGCGCACCGTGTGCCACTGCACCACCACGCTGTCGACGCGGCCGGGGCGGCTGTGCGTGGACGGGTCCTCCCGCAGGAGCTCGACAAGGGCCTCGATGGCCGAGCGCTCCCCCTGGGCGTTGACCTCCACCCGGCTGTCGGGCAGGTTGAGGGCGTGGCCCGCGATCCCCAGCTCGAGGGCCCGGGAGCGGGTCCACCACCGGAAACCCACCCCCTGGACCCGGCCGCGGACGAAGATCAGCGCACGCTCCATACCGCGCAAGACTACGGTGGGACCATGGAGCAGAGCACGAGCGTCCCGGCCCCCACCGCGATCACGGACCGCCCGGTCCGCTGGGGCCTGCTGGCCGCCGGCAACATCGCCCGCGCGCTCGCCGAGGCGATCGCCGCGGTCGACGGAGGCGAGGTGGTGGCGGTCGCCGCCCGCGACGCCGACCGGGCCCGGGCCTTCGCCCAGGAGTTCTCCATCCCCCGCTCCTACGGCAGCTACGACGAGTTCCTGCGCGACCCCGAGGTGGACGCCGTCTACATCTCCTCCACCCACCCCTTCCACCGCGAGCAGGCCCTGGCCAGCATCGCAGCCGGCAAGCACGTCCTCGTCGAGAAGCCGACCACGCTGACCGTCCGCGACACCGAGGAGGTCTTCGAGGCGGCCCGCGCGGCGGGGGTGCTGGCGATGGAGGCGATGTGGACCCGCTTCCAGCCCATCGTGCTGGACGTCGCGCGCCGGGTGCGCGAGGGCGAGATCGGCACCGTCCGCAGCTTCCACGCCGCCTTCCCCATGCCCTTCGAGTATGACGAGTCGCACCGCCTCTTCGACCTCGCCAACGGCGGTGGCGCCCTGCTCGACCTCGGGATCTACCCGGTGACGCTGGCGCACCTGCTCGTCGGCCACCCGACGCACCTGCACGTCCTGGGGGCCCGGGTCGAGACGGGCGCCGACGCCCTGGTGGCCCTGCAGTGGATGACCGAGCAGGGCGCCGTCGTCCAGGTGCTCACCGACTCCCGCTCGCAGGGCAGCACCGAGACGATCGTGCGCGGCACCGAGGGCTCGATCGTGCTGCACGGGCAGGTCAACAACCCGACGTCCTACACCGTGCGGCGGGGCGAGGAGCAGGAGACGGTCGAGGGTGACCGGCGAGGCTACGAGCACGAGGTCGAGGAGATGCACCGCTGCCTGCGGGAAGGGCTCACGGAGTCTCCCCTGGCCCCGCACGCCGACACCGTGGCGATCATGACGATCCTGGAGAGTGCCCGCCGCGAGCTGGGCGTGCGCTACCCCCAGGAGGACGCCCCGTTGCACACCCCCGAGGGCGGGTGAGCGCCGCATGATCACGCTGCTGACCTTCGCCGCCGGGGGCGTCGTGCTGCTGGCGCTGCTGGGCCGGGCCGCGACGCCGGTGCGTGACCGGCTCCCCCTGCGGGAGTGGACCCCGGTCTACGTCGCCGACCTCGTGGGTCGCGGCTTCCGGGTCTTCGGCGACGCCGGCAAGGAGCGGGCCCGCCGTCAGGAGGTGGCCCGCGAGGAGGTAGAGGGGCGCCGCGACGAGGACGACCCCTGGCCTCCGTCCGGGCCGACGGGGCCGCGCGACCCCGACGACCGGCCCTGACTCAGCGGACGGTGACGCGTGGGGCCGGCTGGCAGCGCGGGCAGAAGTGCGAGCTGCGGTTCATGAACTCCTCGCGCCGGATGGCCGTGCCGCACCGCGCGCACGGCCGGCCGGTCTGGCCGTAGGCATCCAGCGACCGGTCGAAGTAGCCGCTGGCCCCGTTGACATTGACGTAGAGCGCGTCAAAGCTCGTCCCGCCCTGCCCCAACGCCGCCCGCATGACCTCCGCGGCGTGGTCGAGGAGTCGCCCGAGCGCGGGCCGGGTGAGAGCTGCGGCGGGGCGCCGCCCGTGCACCTGGGCCCGCCAGAGCGCCTCATCGGCATAGATGTTGCCGATCCCGCTCACCAGACCCTGGTCCAGGAGCAACCGCTTGATCGCGACGTCCTTGGCCTTCATCCGCCGGATCACGCCGGGGCGGTCGAAGGCGTCCTCCAACGGGTCCGGCGCGATGTGCAGCACCGGCTCCGGTATGCCGTGCGCGTGCCCACCCGCCCCGGACGGGTCGGGCGCCCGGTCGGGGTGCAGCGGCGTCAGGGCGAGCCCGCCGAAGGTGCGCTGGTCGACGAAACGCAGCTGGGGACCGTCGTCGGCGAAGTCGAGGGTGGCGTGCAGGTGCTTCTCGCGGGGCGCGTCGGCGGCCTCGACGAGGAGCTGGCCGCTCATCCCCAGGTGGACCACCAACGCCTGGGGGTCGTCCCCGGGAGCCTGGAGGACCAGCCAGAGGTACTTCCCGCGCCGGTCGGCCTCGAGGACCGTGGCGCCGGCCACGCGTGCCGTGAGGTCCCCCGGGCCGGCGGCGTGCCTTCTCGCCACCCGGTGGCCGGTGAGGGTCGCGGTCTCGATCCGTCGACCGACGACGTGCTCGGCGAGGCCACGACGGACGACCTCCACCTCGGGGAGCTCGGGCACGGCGGCGTGCCTAGTCGGCCGTGGCGCCGAGGGTGGGCTCCACGCGCGGCTCCGTCGCCACGACCTGGGCCGCCCGCTCGGTCAGCAGCTGCCAGCCCTGCTCGGCGGCCTGCTGCTCGGCCAGCTTCTTGGACCGGCCGAGGCCGGTGCCGACGACCTCACCACCGACGACGACCCGGGCGGTGAACCGCTTGTCGTGGTCGGGACCCTCGGAGTCCAGGACGTACTCCGGCGGACCCAGCTCGGCGGCCGAGGCGACCTCCTGAAGACTGGTCTTCCAGTCCAGGCCGGCGCCGAGGTCGGCGCTGCGGCGCATCACCGGGTCGAGCAGGTGGTGGATGAGGGTGTCGGCCGCGGGCAGGCCGAGCGCGAGGTAGACGCAGCCGATGACGGCCTCAGTGGTGTCGGCCAGGATCGAGTCCTTGTCGCGGCCACCGGTGGCCTCCTCCCCCTTGCCGAGCAGCACGAAGGCACCGAGGTCGACGGTCCGCGCGACCTCGGCAAGGGCGCGAGAATTGACGACCGCGGCGCGCAGCTTGGCCAGCTGGCCCTCGGACAGGTCCGGGTGCGTGCGGTAGAGCGTGTCGGTGACGACCACGCCCAGCACGGAGTCCCCGAGGAACTCCAGCCGCTCGTTGTGGGGCCGCTCGTCGTTCTCGTAGGAGAACGACCGGTGCGTCAGGGCACGCTGCAGCAGCGCCTCGTCACACCGCTCCCCGATCACCTCCGTGAGGTAGTCGTTGAGCTCGGCGACGGGGCGCATACCGCAGGTCCGGGTCAGCCCTGGTGCTCGGTGCGCTCGGCGGCGGCGTAGTGCCGACCACCGTAGGTACCGCAGGTGGGGCACGCCTGGTGCGGGGTCGCCACGGACTGGCACTGCGGGCAGGTGGTCAGCGCGATCGGGGCGGCCTTCCACTGCGACCGGCGGTGCCGGGTGTTGGAACGGGACATCTTCCGCTTGGGAACGGCCACGTCAGGTCCTCTTCTCGTCGTCGTCGGTCGGCGAGGCCATCGCGGCCAGCGCCGACCACCGGGGGTCGATCACGTCGTGCTCGTGCTCCGGGTCGTCCGCCAGGCGTGCTCCGCACTCGGAGCACAGTCCCGGACAATCGTCCCGGCATACCGGTTGGAAGGGCAGCGCGGTGACCACGGCGTCCCTGATGACCTCTTCGAGGTCCATCAGGTCGTCGTCGAGCATCCGCTGCTCGTCCTCATCGGTGTTCGCGTCCTTCTCGCCGCCGGAGCGACCCGCCACCTGCTGGTGGTGCGCCGCCCGGTCCGGATAGACGTACAGCTCCTGGAACGGGACGTCGAGCTCCTCGACGACCTCCTCCAGACAGCGTACGCACTCCCCGACCGCCGTGGCCTGGGCCGTCCCCGTCGCGAGGACCCCCTCGACCACCGACTCCAGTCGCAGCTCCACCTGGACCGGCGCGCCGGCGGGGATCGCGATGACGTCGGTGCCGAACGGCTCCGTCGTGGTCACCTCACGCGTGAGCTCGCGCATCGTGCCGGGCCGGCGGACCAGCTCCCGGGTGTCGAACACCCAGTCGCGTTCGGTCTGCTGGGCAGCCATGATGAAGTCCCTCACGTGTGTCTGACCTGCTGATCGAGGGTTCGGCCCTCGTCCGTGGTGCGGAGGATGGAGGGAACGCAAACCGACGCACCAGACTACCGGAGCGGACGGCCGGGGCTCAAATCTGCCGCAGCGCCTCCAGCACCGGCGCCGGGACGAGCGCGGAGACGTCGCCGCCGAGGCGGTGCACCTCCTTGACCAGCGAGCTCGACACGTGCTCCAGGGCCGGGTCGCCGGGGAGGAAGACGGTCTCCACCCCGGTGAGGTGGCGGTTCATGAGCGCCATCGGCAGCTCGTAGGCGAAGTCGGTGCCACCACGCAGGCCCTTGACCACGGCCTGCGCTCCGACCTCCGTGCAGACGTCGACGAGCAGGCGCTCGGCATACGCCTCCACCCGCACGACCGCGGCGGTCTGCTCCGACAGCGAGCTGCGGACCAGCTCCAGGCGCTGCTCGACCGCGAAGGTGCCGTGCTTGGCCGGGTTGTGCATGACCGCCACGACGACCTCGTCGTAGAGCGTGGCCGCACGCTCGACGATGTCGACGTGGCCGAGGGTCACCGGGTCGAAGGAGCCGGGGCAGACGCATCGACGGGTGGTCATGCGCGGCAGCCTACCGGCGGCGCGCATCGCCCCGGGGGGGTGCTCACTCCTCCTCGTCGAGCAGGCCGTCCTTCTCCGCCTGCGTGACGAGCTCGCGGACGGTCTCGATGGTCACGCCCTGGTCGAGGTGCTGGCCGCGCACCTCGAGGAAGGCGGAGCCGAGGTCCGCGCGGTCGGCGTCCGAGACCTGCTCACGGGCCGGGTTGAGGATGGTCAGCTCCTCCTCGGTCAGGTGGTGCTGGAGCACCTCGTTCATCGCCTCGACAGCGTCGTCGAACTTCTGGGTGTCGGTGCCCTTGCACTCCATGAGAGCCAGCAGCGCCTGGTTGATCTCGGCGTGCTCCTCCTCACCGTGCTCGGCCTCGTGCGCGTCGATCGCGTCCTTGCGCCGCAGCCGCGGGTAGACCTTCTCCTCCTCGGCCTCACCATGCGCGATGAGCACGGCGGCGAAGGCGTCGCGGGCCGAGGCCCGGTCGGCGGTGCTGTCGCGCAGGTCGCGCATGAGGTCCTCGAAGAGGCGGTGGTCGGCGAGGATGAGATCGACGACGTCACCGGACACGGGGCGGGGGATGGTGTAGGAGGTCATGGCCCCGATCCTGGCAAAGTCCTGGCTCAGGTGCTCGCCGAGGTGTCGGGCTCGGCCAGGTGCAGGGCCGTCTCGCCGTAACGGCGGGTGTCGAGGTGGACCAGCCCCTCCGGCCAGCGCGGTTGCGGTGACCGGGAGCTGCGCTCGACGACGACGAGGGCGTCGGGGTCGAGCCAGGCGGTGAGCAGGCCCAGCACCTCCGCCAGATCGTCCTCGCCCAGCGGGTAGGGCGGGTCGAGCAGGGCGAGGTGGTAGCGCTCGTCCCCGGGCCCGGCCGCCAGCACCGGCACCACCGCACCCGTGACGACATCGACGCCGGCCAGGCCGAGGTCGGTCGCGTTGCGGGCGATGAGGCGGGCGCTGTCCTTGTGCCGCTCGACCGAGAGCAGGTGCGCGGCACCGCGGGAGACCGCCTCCAGCCCGAGGGCGCCGGAGCCGGCATAGAGGTCCAGCACCGCGCACCCGTCGAGGTCGAGCAGCGCCTCGACGCGGGAGAACAACGCCTCGCGCACCCGGTCGGTGGTGGGTCGGGTCCGGGCACCGCGAGGGGTATGCAGCGTGCGTCCGCCCGCGGTGCCGGCGATGATCCTCGTCATCGGCTCACCCCCGCTCCAGGAAGGCCGCGCGGGTGGCGTCGAGGCGGGTCAGGGCGTCGGCCAGCTCGGGGTGCCGCTCCAGCTCGGGGTCGGCCTCCACGGTGCGCCAGGCCGCCTCGTGCGCCTGCACGATGAGGTCCTCGTCGCGGGCGAGGCGCAGGAACCTCAGGCCGCTGCGCCCACCGCTCTGGCTGGCCCCGAGCACGTCACCCTCGCGGCGGCTCTCCAGGTCGAGCCGGGCCAGCTCGAAGCCGTCGGTCGTCGCCGCCACCCGCTCGAGCCGCTCCACGGCCTCCGGGTCGACCCCCTCGCCCTGGGTGAGGAGCAGCGCGAGGCCGGGCTTGCCCCCGCGACCGACGCGCCCGCGCAGCTGGTGCAGCTGGGAGATGCCGAAGCGGTCGGCGTCCAGGAGCACCATAGTCGTGGCGTTAGGCACGTCGACCCCCACCTCGATGACCGTCGTCGCGACCACGACGTCGACGCGCCCCGCCGCGAAGGCGAGCATGACGGCGTCCTTGTCCTCGGCCGGCATCCGACCGTGCAGCACCTCGATCGCGAGGTCCCGGGTCGCCGGCAGGGCGCGCAGGCACCGCGCGACCTGGTGCACGCCGTGCAGGGCCGGCGCGGCGGTGCCGGCCTCGACCGGCTCGGTGAGCAGGTCGGCGCCGTCGTCACCGGCCGCCCCCGCTGCATCGCCCGCGCCCGCGCCCATCGGCAGGCCCGGCCCGGCGCCGCCGGAGCCGGGCAGGTCCGGGTCCTCGACGTCGCCGATCCGCGGGCACACGACATACACCTGACCGCCGCCGCGCACCTCCTCGGCGACGCGGTCCCAGGTGCGACGGACCCAGTCGGGGCGCTGGCCGTCGACGACGAAGCTGCTGATCGGTCGGCGCCCCCCGGGCAGCTCGCGGAGCGTGGAGATCTCCATGTCGCCGTAGACCGTCATGGCGACGGTGCGCGGGATGGGGGTGGCCGTCATGACGAGCACGTGCGGCGCCGTGCCCTCCGGCGCCTTGGCGCGCAAGGCGTCGCGCTGCTCGACGCCGAAACGGTGCTGCTCGTCGACGACGACCATCGCGAGGTCGGCGAACTGCACGTGCTGCTGGATGATCGCGTGGGTCCCGATGACCAGGCCCGCCTCCCCCGAGGCCGCCGCGAGCAGGGAGGAGCGGCGCTCGGCCGCGGACTGGCTGCCGGTGAGCAGCGCGATGCGGGTCCCCTCCGCCAGGCCTCCGAGCAGGCCTGCCTCGGCGATCGGGCCGAGCAGCTGGCTCATGGACCGGTAGTGCTGCGCGGCGAGCACCTCGGTCGGTGCCAGGAGGGCGGCCTGCCCCCCGGAGTCGGCGACGGCGAGCATCGCGAGCAGGGCCAGCACGGTCTTGCCCGAGCCGACCTCGCCCTGCAGGAGCCGGTGCATCGGCACGTCCCGAGCGAGGTCGGCGAGCAGCTCGGCGAGCACGCTCTCCTGCCCCTCGGTGAGGTCGAACGGCAGCCGCTGACGCAGCTGGCTGCCCAGGCCGTCCGGCACCGGCACGCGGGGACGGGCCGGGACGGCGCCGCTGGAGCGCCGAACCTGGGCGAGCTGGGCCTGCACGGTGAAGGCCTCCCCGAACTTCAGCCGCCACCGGCCCGTGCGCTGGTCGGCATCGGTGCGAGGCCGGTGCACCAGCCGGTAGGCCGCCAGCAGGTCGGGGAGGCCGGCCTGCGTGCGCACCTCCTCGGGGACCGGGTCGGGGAGCTCGTCCAGGTGGTGGAAGACGAGTTCGAGACACTGACCGTGGACGATCGGCGACAGCCCCTTGGTCGCGGTGTAGACGGGGACCAGGCCGTCGAGCAGCCACTGCGCCCCGCCCTCACCGTCCTCCCCGAGGGTGGCGTAGTCGGGATGGGTGAGCTGCAGCGTGTCGCGCCACACACCGACCTGCCCGGAGCAGACGACCCGCACCCCCGGGGTGAGACGGTCCTGATGACCGAAGGCCTTGAAGAAGGTGAGCTGGATCGTCCCGCCGGCGTCGTCGGCGACATCGACGACCAGGCGGCGGCCGCGGCGGTTGCGCATCTGGTGGGTGGTGGCCGCCTGCACGGTCCCGACGACCACGACGTCCTCGCCGTGCGGCAGGTCGCGGAAGGCGGTGGGACGACGGGGATCGAGGTAGGTGCGCGGGAGCCAGTCGAGCAGCTGCCCGACGGTGCGGATCCCCCGGGCCTTCTCCAGCGTCGTGGCGCTGGCGCCGACGACGTCGCGCAGCCCGATGTCGAGCGGGTTGAGCGCGCCGTCGCCCACGGCACGGAGGTGTCGGCGCGCCATCACTCGACCCCGAGCAGCACGGTATAGGTCGGCTGGCCCCCGTCCACGACGGTCAGCTCGACGTCGTTCCCCTGGATCCGCCCGCTCAGCTGGGCGTCCAGCTCGCCGCGCACCTGGGCGTCGCAGCCCTCCCCCAGCAGGACGGTCACGAGCTCCACGCCGTCGTGCCAGACGGTGCCCAGGACGACCCGGGCGGCCGGGGCGAGGTCGTCCTCGACCGCGACGATCCCGTGGTCGACGATGCCGAGCCACTGCCCGGGCCGGCACGGGCCGACCGGCGTGTCCGCCGGGCGGTCCGCCCGGGTGAGTGCCCCGCCGTGGACCGAGGAGGCCGCCTCGCTCATGAAGCGCACGACGTCCTCGAGGCGGCCGCTGGGGTCCATCACGGCCAGGGCCGCCAACCCCTCCACGAGGGTGCGGGTCGGGGCCACCGCGACCGAGAGCCCCTCCTTGCGGGCCTCGACGGCCGCCACCCGGGTGACCATGACCATGTCCTCGTCGTTGGGCAGCACGACCACGGCCTCTGACTCGCAGGCCCGCACGGCGGCCAGTACCTGCCCGGCCGAGGCACGGTGGCGGGGGCCGCTCGGCACGATGACAGCACCGGCGGCCGTCATGAGCTCGGTCACGCCCTCGCCGAGTGCGCAGCTGACCACCCCCACGCCCGTGGGGAGCGGCCTGCTCGGTGCCGCCGGGCCCGGCCGCTCGTGGGCCGTCGCCGCGAGCGAGGTCTGGCGCACCTCGCTCACCGCGCCGGCCAGGCTGCCTGCCTCCAGCGCCGCGGAGGGATCCTCGAGGTGGACGTGCACGTGGTAGTCGGACGGGCCCCCGGCGACCACCACGGAGTCCCCGACGTGCGCGAGGTGGGCCCGCAGCCGACCGGCACGGTCCGGGTCGCTGCCGGTGAGGAGGAACATCACCTCGATCGCGTCCTCCGTCGAGTCCTCGCCCTGCGTCATCGGGCCGTCGGCGGCGGACCACCAGTCGGGGATCTCGCCGTCAGCCCCTGCCGGCAGGTCGAGCAGGACCGTGTGCAGCGCCTCGATCACGAGCACCAGGCCGGCGCCGCCGGCGTCCACCACACCCGCGTCACGCAGCTCGGCCAGCTGCTCCGGGGTGCGGGCCAGGGCCTCCCGCGCCGCCTCCAGGGCCGCCCCGACGACCTCGGCCACGCTGTCCTGCCCCGGGCAGGCTGCGGCCCGCGCGCCATACGCCGCGGCCCGGGCCACGGTGAGGATGGTCCCCTCCACCGGCGCGGCGAGCGCGTCCCAGGCGCTGCGGGCCGCCTGCTCGAAGGCGGTGGCGACCTCCTGCGGCCCGGCGGCCTCGACGTCCGGGCCGACCGCGTCGGCCAGCCCTGCGGTCAGCTGGGCGAGGATGACGCCGGAGTTGCCGCGGGCCGCCAGCAGCATGCCGCGGGCGATGAGCTGCAGCCCGTCGCGCAGCCGGTCAGTGCCCGCGCCGTTCTCGAACTGCACGCGCACGTGCTCGAGAGCGCCGTCGATCGTGAGGAACATGTTGGTGCCGGTGTCGCCGTCGGCCACCGGGAAGACGTTGAGCGCATCGATCCGGTCCCGCGCCGCGGCGAGCGAGAGCCGGGCCGTCATCGCCCACCGGCGGGCGGTCACGAGATCGAGGGCTGGTCCTGGCACGCCCCCAACCTAACGCTGCACCACGTCATACCTGCCGCCCGCACCGCGTGCCGCCACCACACCAGTCCCACCCACCACGACCGGCGGCGAGGAAAGGGGGATGTGCTGGGGATGACGACCCGCGCAGATCCCGTTGTCCTGGCACCGTGGTGTCGATGCGCTGCGTGTGACTCGGTGTCCCGTGCTTGGGCCGTGCCGCACCCGAGGCGGCGGTGGACCCCGGCGGGCGACCCGTGCGGACGCCGGGCCGCGCCCCAGCCCGGGTGATTTGGGTGCCGCCGCGGCCGTCCGGTACGCTGGTCCGGTTGCCTGCGCGCCGCGATGCCGTAGGCCCGAGACCTTTTCACCGGACGACCTTCAGGAGTACACCGTGGCTGCCACTTGCGACGTCTGCGGCAAGGGACCGAGCTTCGGTCACAGCATCTCGCACTCGCACCGCCGCACCAAGCGTCGTTGGAACCCCAACATCCAGCGGGTGCGCACGACCATGGGCGGCACCGCGAAGCGCCTCAATGTCTGCACCTCCTGCCTGAAGGCTGGGAAGGTCACCCGCTGACCTGCCCTTCTGCACGAGTCGAAGCCGGCGGCACCCACCAGGGTGCCGCCGGCTTCGTCATGTGCGGGGGCATGACGTGACCTGCCCTCCGGTCGGCCGCCGTCGTGCCGTCAGCCGCCGTAGTGGTCCCACCCGCCACGCGCCGGATCCAGGCGGTCCGGGCCGAGCCAGACCCCCGTCTCCCCCCGGTTCGGGCAGGGCTCCACGTCGCCCACGGCGACCCACCCCGGCGGCACGACGGTGGCGGGGAAGGTGGCGAGCAGCACGTGCTCCTCGCCGCCGCTGAGGACCGCCCGTCGGGCTGCCTCGGGCGGCACGCCGTCGAGGGCATCGGCGAGATCGCCCACCGCTGCCGGGCGCAGGCGCATCCGCACGCCGCTCGCCCGAGCCAGACGGTCCGCGTCGCGACCCAGCCCGTCGGACACGTCGATCATCGCGGTGGCGCCGGCCCGCGCGGCCCGGGGGCCTTGACCGAGATCGGTCCAGGGACGACGGTGGTAATCCACCCAGGGCCCCTCGCGCTCGCCGTCGAGCAGCTGCGTCAGCCCCGCACCGGAGCGCCCCAGCGGCCCGGAGACGGCCAGCACCTCACCCGGGCGGGCGCCGCTGCGCAGCACGGGCTCCTCCACCCCGTCGGGCAGCTCTCCCAGTGCGGTGACGCTCACCATGACCACGCCGTCGGGGGCCGCGCTGAGGTCTCCCCCGACGACCGGCACCCCGCTGTCCCGGGCGGCTCGGGCCAACCCTACCGCCAGGCCCCGCGCCCAGGCCAGCGGCAGCCGGGGGTGCGCGGCGAGCGTGACGAGCAGGCCCGTCCCGACGCCTCCCATCGCGGCGAGGTCGGCGAGGTTCTGGGTCGTGGCCTTGACACCGACGTCCTGCGGCGTCGACCAGTCGTCGCGCCAGTCGTGGCCCAGGACCATGGTGTCGGTCGTCGCCAGCACCGCGCCCCGCCACGTCCGGAGGTATGCCGTGTCGTCGCCCGGGCCGACGAGGACGCCGTCCCCGGGCTGGTCGGCGAGGGCGGCGAAGATCTCGGCCAGCACCCCGCGCTCGCCCACCTCCCCCAGCACCGGTCCGTCGTGCCGCGCCACCGGCGCACCGTCCTCGCTCGAATCCACCCCCGCACGGTAGCCTCCCACCACCAGCCGAGCCGGAGGAGGAGGAAGCACGTGGTCAAGGCATACATGCTCGTCCAGACCGAGGTGGGGGCCTCGGCGCAGGTCACGCGGACCATCCGCGACCTCGGAGGCGTCGTCAGCGCCGAGGACGTCGCGGGCCCCTACGACGTCATCGTCGTCGTCGAGGCACCCACCGTCCAGGAGCTCGGCCGTGGGGTGATCGCCCGGGTCCTGGAGGTACCCGGCATCACCCGCACCACGACGTGCACGGTCGTCGAGCTCTGACCCGGGCGTCCGTCGCCGCGTCCGCCCTCGCCGTCGTCCTCGCTGGGTGTGGCGAGGGAGCCGTGCGCGCCGTCCCCTTCGACGCGACCGACTCCGCCCCCTGCCAGGAGGTGGCCGAGCTCTGGCCGGACACCATCGGCCCCTACGAGTCCCGCGTCACCGCGGTGCAGTCCGGGGGCGTCGCGGCCTGGGGCGAGCCGCCGATCGTCGCCCGCTGCGGCAAGCCACCTCCCGGGCCGACGACCGACCCGTGCATCGACGTCAACGGCGTGGACTGGGTCGCCACCCAGCTCGACGACGGCGGGACGATGTTCACGACCTTCGGGCGGGAGCCGGCGCTGGAGGTCCTCGTCCCGGCCGACTACGACAGCCACCCGATGCTGCTCCCGCCGTTCGGCGACGCCGCCGAAGTGGTGCCGCAGACGCTGGGAGAGTGCTCCTCCGCGCCGGGGTGAGTCGGCGCCCCTCCGAGGTGCTCCCTCGTCTCGTGCTCAGCGCGGGCCGGTGCTCACCTCGCGCCGGTGCTCAGCGCAGGCCGAGCGGGCGCTCCAGCGCGAGGGTGATGAGCTCGTCCACCAGTTCGGGATAGCTCACCCCGGACGCCGCCCACGCCTGGGGATACATCGAGTAGGGCGTGAAGCCGGGCATGGTGTTGATCTCGTTGAGCACCACCTCACCACGGGGGGTGACGAAGCAGTCGACGCGGGAGAGTCCCTCGGCGTCGGCCACCTCGAAGGCGAGCGCGGCGATGCGGTGGATCTCCTCGCGGATGTCGGCCGGGATGTCCGCGGGTGCGGTGATCTGCACGCCGGCCTCGTCGAGGTACTTCGCCTCGAAGTCGTAGAAGTCGTGACCGCCGGTGACGACGATCTCGCCGCACTCGCTGATCCGGGGCGGCTCCGAGCCGTGCCCACCCAGCACTCCGCACTCAATCTCGCGTCCCTCGATCCCCTGCTCCACGAGCACCTTGGGATCGTGGTCACGAGCCTTGTCGATGGCCACCTCGAGGTCCTCGGGGCGATCCACCTTGACCACGCCCACCGAGGACCCGGCCCGGGCCGGCTTGACGAACACCGGGAACTGCAGGGCGGAGGCGGCGTCCAGCGCTGCGGCGCGGTCGCGCTGCCACTGCCGGTCGGTGATGACGGTGTAGGGGCCGACCGGCAGGCCGGCGGAGGCGAAGAGGACCTTCATGACGTGCTTGTCCATCATGGCCGCCGACGCCATCACCCCGCAGCCGACGTAGGGCAGGTCGGCCAGCTCCAGCAGGCCCTGGATCGTGCCGTCCTCGCCGAACGGCCCGTGCAGCAGGGGGAAGACGACGTCGACCTCGCCGATCGGGTGCACCTCGCCCGTCGGGTCGACCCACGTCCACTCGTGCTCCACCCCGCCCAGCGGCACGATGACCCTGCGCCCGGTGTCCGTCACGGCCGGCAGCATCCCCTCGCGGATGTCGAGGGCCTCCGGGTCGTCCTCGACGAGCACCCAGTGGCCCTCGCGGGTGATGCCGACCGGCACCACGTCATACCGCTGGCGGTCCAGGGCCCGCAGGACGCTCGCGGCCGTGGCGCAGGAGATGGCGTGCTCGTCGGATCGGCCGCCGAAGACGAGGGCGACGCGACGACGGGTGCGGGGCGCGGGCGGGGTCACGGTGTCCATCGACGTCGAGCCTAACCAAGGAGGTGCGGGAGGCCGGGCAGGACGCGCTCCCCGAGGGTCAGTGGCGCTCGTGCTTGCGGGCCCGGGTCATGAGCTCACCGGTGAGCCGCTCCGGGGTGATCGCGCCGTCGACCACCGCGGTGACGCCCTGGCAGATCGGCAGGTCCACCCCGTGCCGGGCGCCGAGCTCGACGACGCTGCGGCACGACTTGACCCCCTCCGCCGTCTGGTGCGGGACCGCCAGGATCTCCTCGACGGAGCGCCCCTGCCCCAGCGCCACCCCCACCCGGTGGTTGCGGGACAGCGGCGACATGCACGTCGCGATGAGGTCGCCGACCCCGGCCAACCCCATGAGGGTCGCCGGGTCCGCGCCGAGTGCCTGCCCCAGCCGCGCGGTCTCGGCCAGACCCCGCGTGATGAGGCTGGACTTGGTGTTGTCGCCGTAGCCCAGGCCCTCGGCCATCCCGACCGCCAGCGCGATGACGTTCTTCACCGCACCGCCGAGCTCCGCCCCGATGACGTCGGTCTGCGTGTAGGGCCGGAAGTATGCCGTCATCGCGGCGGCCGCGACCCGGTCGGCGGCCGCGTGGTCCGCGCTGGCCACGACGCTGGCGGCCGGTTGACGCGCAGCGATCTCGCGGCTGAGGTTGGGCCCGGTGACGACGACGATGCGGGACTCCTCGACGCCGGCGGCCGCGATGACCTGACTCATGCGCAGGCCGGTGCCGAGCTCGATGCCCTTCATGAGCGAGACGACGGGGGCTTCCTGCGGCAGGTGGGCGCCCCACTGGCCGAGGTTGTCGCGCAGGCTCTGGCTGGGCACGGCGAGCACGACGAGATCGGCACCCGCCGCGGCCTCCTGCGGGTCGGAGGTGGCGGTCACCACCGGGCTCAGCTCGACCTCGGGCAGGTAGTCCGGGTTGTGGTGGCCCTCCTGGATGTGCCGGGCGATCTCGGGCCTCCTGGCCCACAGTGTCACCCGCTCGGCACCGGCGTCGGCGAGGATCTGGGCGAAGGCGGTGCCCCAGCTGCCCGCGCCGTAGATGACGGCCCGGGTCACCCGCCACCCTCCTGGTGCTCGTGGGGGCGCTCCGGCGGCTGCTCGCCGCGCAGGATGGCGAGCTGGGCCGTGATGGCCGCCATGATGCGGGTGGTCGCCTCCGTGTGCGCGCGCGGGTCGTCCGGCCGGTCCCGCAGGTCCGACAGGTCCACCGCAGGACCGGCCAGGACCTGCTGCACCGGCCGGGCGAAGAGGTTGCCGGGACGCCGGGCATACCGACCGAGGATCCGCTGGGCGCCCCACTGGGCGACGGGCACCACCGGGGCGCCGGAGCTGAGGGCGAGGCGGCCGACGCCCGGCTTGGCGCGCATCGGCCACAGGTCGGGATCACGCGTCAGGGTGCCCTCGGGCATGATCGCGATGCACCGGCCGCCCTGCACGGCCTCGCGGGCCGCCACCAGCGCGTCACCGGCCCGGGAGCTGGCGCGGTAGACGGGGACCTGCTGGAGGTGGTTGAGCGCCGCCCCCAGCACGGGCACCTCGAAGAGCGAGGACTTGGCCAGGAAGAACGGCGGGTGCCCGTGGTCGACGAGGAAGTGGGCCAGGGTGACCGGGTCGACCTCGGAGTAGTGGTTGGCGGCGACGATGAAGCCGCCCTCGGCCGGCAGGTGCTCGCCGCCGGCCCAGTCCCGCCGGGTGACGGCCTGCAGCACGGGGCGGATGGCGCCGATGGCGGCGTGGTAGGACCACGGCAGGTCGTGGCGGCTGGGCTGGCGTCTCACGACGGTCATCTTTGCATCCGCGGCCCGTCGTGGCGAAGATTCACCGGTGACCTCCGACCCGCCGATCCCCCGACCTGCCGTGAGCTGGCGGCTGGTGGTGCCGGTCCAGCGCGCCGAGCGGGCCAAGACCCGGCTGGTGGCTCCCGAGGGGGTCTCCCGGCCCGGGCTGGCCCGGGCCATCGCCGCGGACACCCTGACCGCGGTATGCCGTGCCCTCCCCGCGCCCGAGGTCCTCGTCGTGACCTCGGACCCGGTCGGGGGCGCCCTCGCCCGCGACCTCGGCGTCCGCGTCGTCCCCGACCCCGGTGAGGGGCTCGACGCCGCCGTCCGTGCGGGCCTGGATTACGCCCACCCGAGAGATGCCGCTCGCCCCGGCGCATCGAGCGCCGACGACGCGACGCCGGGGTGGGCGGTGCTGCTGGGTGATCTGCCGTCCCTCCGGCCCTGCGACCTGGTGCAGGCGCTGTCGGCCTGCGCGCGGCACGAGCGTGCCGTGGTGCCCGACGCCGACGGCACGGGCACGGTGCTGCTGACGTCGCTGGCCGGGCCGCCGGTGCCGCAGTTCGGTCCGGGCAGCGCGGCACGCCATGGATCGAGGGCCGCCGTCCTCGATCTCGACCTGCCTCACCTGCGCCGTGACGTGGACACCACGGACGACCTGGCGGCGGCCGTGGCGCTCGGCGTCGGTGCCCGGACGTGCGCCGAGCTCGCGGCCTCCCGACCGGCGCGACCCTCGGCCTAGAGTGGGGCCCATGCAGGCCAGCGTGCACACCTACGACCTCGACGAGCGCACGGGCGAGGTGCTGCTGGACTCCGGACGGGTCCTGCCCTTCCCCGCCTCCGCGATGGAGGCGAACGGCCTGCGCCACCTGCGGGTGGGGCAGCGGGTGAGCATCGAGGTGGCCGACGACGCCGACCCCGAGGACGTCGGCGCACACGTCTCCCGCGTGTGGATCGTCGGCATCGGCGAGGGCGAACGGATCCGCTGACCGGACTGGTGCCGGCACCGGCACCCCTCCCCCGGTCCGGGGCCGTACCAGGCGTTGATCGACGTCGGACGTTCAGCCCGTCTTCGCGCCCTTACCCCGGCCCTTGCCGCCCTTGGCCTTGCCGGCCTTCGTGTTCTTGCCTCCCTTGGCCTTGTCGGCCTTCTTCGCCTTCTTCGCCTTCTTCGCCCTCTTCGCGCCCTGGGTGGCGACCTGGTCGTTCTTCACCTTGGCGAGCTGGGCCTTCTTGGCCGAGATCATCCCGGCGGTGATGTCCTCGCCGCCGGTGACGAGCCCCGTGCCGGTGGCCTGCTCGGTCGACCCACCGGCCTCGGTCGGATCGACCGACGGCGGGCGTGCGGGCTCCTTGCGGACGCTCGGCGGGGTCCCGGTCGCGGCGCGCGTCGAGCCTCCCCTGCCCTGGTCTGCGGCCTGCTCCTGCCCTCGCCGGGTGCGATCTCCCCGCGCTGCGCTCTCCCCGCGTGCGTCGCGGTCCGCGCGCCGCCCCTCGGCGGCGGACCGGCGCACGCTCGCCGGGGCACCCGAGCGCTCGTGGGCGGCGGCGCGCTCGGTGGTGGAGCCCCGCAGTCCGGCGGAGCCCTCGGCCGGCAGGGTCGCCGGGTCGGCCACGACGTCCTTGAAGTAGCTGCCAGGGCGGAACCGCGGGCTGCTGGTACCGGCGATCGGCACGCTCTGCCCGGTGCGCGGGTTGCGGCCGGTGCGCGGGGCGCGATCGACCCGCTCGAAGGTCCCGAAGCCGGTGATGCCGACCGATCCTCCAGAGGCCACCTCCCGCAGCACCACGTCGACCATGGCCTCGACGGCGGCAGCAGCCGCAGCCCGGCCCCCCAGACGGGGCGCGAGCGCCTCGATCAGGTCCGACTTGTTCATCTAGCACCCTCCTCGCCGGGGCGTGACTCTGCCGGACACCTGCCGGCCGCACGCGCTCCACACGCTATCGCGGCCACCGCCCGCACATGCAGAACGGCCCCCATCGCTGCTGCGATGAGGGCCGTTCCGACACGGGTAGCCCCGACGGGATTCGAACCCGCGCTACCGCCTTGAGAGGGCGGCGTGCTAGGCCGCTACACAACGGGGCCGTGTCCGACGCGTGTGTGCGCCGACCGGAGAGCCTACCCGAAGGGCAGACCTCCACGAAATCGAGAGCGGCGTCTCGATGTCGCGCTGGGGTACCAGGACTCGAACCTAGAACAACTGAACCAGAATCAGCCGTGTTGCCAATTACACCATACCCCAAGGGGTATCTCCGACCCCGTTCCGGGGCGGCGAACCGAGGAACCACTCTACCGTGCCCCGCACGCCGACCCAAATCCCTGGACGGCTCAGAGGGAGGCGCGCAGCCTCCGGAGCCGCTCCAGCGTCTCCTCCTTGCCCAGGATCTGCATCGACTCGAAGAGCGGCGGGCTGATGCGCTGCCCCGACACGGCCGTGCGCAGGGGGCCGAAGGCGAAGCGCGGCTTGAGGCCCAGCTGCTCGACCAGCGCCTCGCGCAGGGCGTCCTCGATGCGGTCGTGGGTCCACTCCACGCCGCCACCGAGCGGCTGCGGAGCGGCGCCGGAGATCGGCTCGAGGGCGGCGATGGCCGCGTCGAGGACCGCCGCGGCGTCGTCCTTGAGCTGGCCCCGGGCGTCCTCGGCGATCTCCAGCTCGTCGGCCCGCTGGTAGAAGGGGCGCACCATCGGCACCGCCTCGGAGAGCACCTGGATGCGGGTCTGGATGAGGTCGGCGACCGACTCCAGCCGGGCCAGCTCCCCCATGTCGGACTGCTCACCCAGGACGCCCGCCTCGCGGAGCACGGGCAGCATCCGGGTCGTGAACTCCGCCAGCGGCAGCCGGCGCAGGTGGTCGCCGTTGATCGACTCGGCCTTCTTCTGGTCCCACCGCGCGGGGTTGGGGTTGACGTCGGCGACGTCGAAGGCCTCGACGAGGTGCTGCGGGTCGAAGATGTCGCGGTCGGCCCCGATCGACCAGCCCAGCAGCGCGAGGTAGTTGATCATCCCCTCCCGCACGAAGCCGCGCTCGCGGTGGAGGAAGAGGTCGGACTGCGGGTCGCGCTTGGACAGCTTCTTGCTGCCCTCGCCCAGCACCAGCGGCAGGTGGGCGAAGGCGGGGACGCGCTCCGCGACACCGATCTCGATGAGCGCGCGGTAGAGCGCGACCTGGCGGGGGGTCGAGGAGAGCAGGTCCTCACCGCGGATGACGTGGGTGATCCGCATCATCGCGTCGTCGACCGGGTTGACCAGCGTGTAGAGCGGCTGGCCGTTACCGCGCACGATGACGAAGTCGGGCACCGAGCCGGCACCGAAGGTCACCTCGCCGCGGACCAGGTCGGTGAAGGTGATGTCCTCGTCGGGCATGCGCAGGCGCAGCACCGGCTCCCGGCCCTGTGCGCGGTAGGCCTGCTTCTCCTCCTCGGAGAGCTCCCGGTCGTGGTTGTCGTAGCCGAGCTTGGGGTCGCGCCCGGCCGCACGGTGGCGCGCCTCGACCTCCTCGGGCGTGCTGAACGACTCGTAGGCCAGGCCGGCCTCGAGCAGCCGACGCGCCACGTCGGCGTGCAGGTCGGCGCGCTCGCTCTGGCGGTAGGGGGCGTAGGGGCCGCCCTTGCCCGGGCCCTCGTCGTAGTCGAGCCCGAGCCAGTCGAGCGCCTCGACCAGCTGACCCATCGACTCCTCGGAGTCACGGGCCGCGTCGGTGTCCTCGACCCGGAAGACGAAGGTGCCGCCGTGGTGCCGGGCGTAGGCCCAGTTGAACAGCGCGGTGCGGGCCATCCCGACGTGCGGGGTCCCGGTGGGGCTGGGGCAGAAGCGGACCCGGACGTCGGCGCCGGTGACCTCGTCGTGCTCTGTGGTCGATGCGGGGGCGGAGTGCGTCGTCATGATGGGCGCCAGCCTACTTCGCGCTCCGCGCCTCGCGGGGTATGCCTCAGCGCCCCATCATCGCGGTCGTCACCGACTCCTGCACCCAGGAGAGGAAGTCGTAGTAGGCCATCTTCTGCGCCAGCGCGGGATCCAGCTCGCTCCGCCCCGACAGGGCCGCCTCGAGCTCCTCGTGCAGCCGCTCGGAGTCCTCGTCGGTGCGCAGCCCGAGCCGCTCCCCCAGGATCAACCGGGCATCGGTCAGCGCGACCGCGAGCGCCCGGCCCTGGTCTAGGTCCAGCTCGAGCCGTGGTGGCTCGGCCGCCTCCAGCGCGGCGATGGCGGTGCTCAGGGTGGCCGCCTTGCGCTGCCGCAGCCCGTGCTCGGTGAGGCGGCGGAACTCCGCCGCCTGCTCCTCGTCGTCGCGGGACGCCGACGGCAGGAGACGACGCAGAGCCGGGTCGCTCGGCTCCGTCGGGTCGACCTCGTCACCCAGGCCCGCGACGAGGTCGAGGAACGGGTCGCCGGTCTCGGGCCGCTCGGGGGCGACGAAGTCACGGGTCAGCCGGAGCACGTGGGTCACGATCATGATCTCCTCGGCGTCGAAGGAGGCCACCAGCCGCTCACCCTTGCGGCGGAACGCGCGCGCCATACCTCAGTCGTCCTTCTGGAAGGTCGCCCACAGGCCGTAGCCGTGCATCGCCTCGGTGTCGGCCTCCATCTTCTCCCGGCTGCCGGTCGAGACGACGGCGCGACCGACGGTGTGCACGTCCATCATGAGCTTCTCCGCCTTGGACCTGCTGTAGCCGAAATGGGTCTGGAAGACCCAGGTGACGTAGCTCATGAGGTTGACCGGGTCGTTCCACACCAGGGTGATCCAGGGGGTGTCGGCCTCGGGCCGGTCCAGGACGGCCACCCCGCCCTGCTCCTGCGGCGTGCTCTGCGGGCCGGTCGGCGGGGGCGGTGGGCTCGTGGTGTCGATCGGCACTCCCCCACCATAGGGTGCGGGGGTGAGCCCGAGCACCGCCCTGCTGACCGACCACTACGAGCTGACGATGATCCAGGCCGCCCTGGCCAGCGGTCATGCGGACCGCCGCTGCGTCTTCGAGGCCTTCGCGCGGCGGCTGCCCGACGGGCGCCGCTACGGCGTGGTCGCCGGCACCGGCCGGGCGCTCGAGGCGTTGCGCGACTTCCGCTTCGCCGAGGAGGAGATCTCCTTCCTGGCGCAGCGGGAGGTCGTCGACGCACGCACCCTGGACTGGTTGGCGGACTACCGCTTCACCGGCGACATCTGGGGGTATGCCGAGGGCGAGATCTACTTCCCCGGCTCACCGCTGCTCGTCGTCGAGTCCGGCTTCGCCGAGGGCGTGGTCCTGGAGACGTTGCTGCTCTCGGTGCTCAACCACGACTCCGCGGTCGCCTCGGCGGCCTCCCGGATGACGGCGGTCGCGCACGGCCGCCCGTGCATCGAGATGGGCTCGCGGCGCACCCACGAGGAGTCGGCGGTCGCCGCGGCCCGCGCGGCCTACCTCGCCGGCTTCTCCTCCACCTCCAACCTCGAGGCAGGACGCCGCCACGACCTCCCGACGATGGGCACGGCGGCCCACTCCTTCACCCTGCTCCACGACGACGAGCGGGAGGCCTTCACCAACCAGCTCGCGAGCCTGGGCCCGTCCACGACGCTGCTCGTCGACACCTACGACGTGACCGGCGCGGTGGAGCTCGCCGTCGAGCTCGCCGGGCCGGAGCTCGGCGGTGTGCGGCTGGACTCCGGGGACCTCGTGAGCCAGGCCTTCGAAGTGCGGGCCCAGCTGGACCGCCTCGGCGCGACCGACACCCGGATCGTGGTCACCTCCGACCTCGACGAGCACGCCATCGCCGCGCTGCAGGCCGCGCCGGTCGACGCCTACGGCGTGGGGACCAAGGTCGTCACCGGGTCGGGGCACCCGGCCGCGGGGATGGTCTACAAGCTGGTCAGCCGGGAGAACGCCGCCGGCGTGATGGAGGGGGTGGCCAAGGCCAGCAAGGACAAGTCCAGCGTCGGGGGGCGCAAGTATGCCCTCCGCCGCCGCTCGGCCTCGGGGCAGGCGACCGAGGAGATCGTGGGCATCAACGAGCGCCCGGCCGACGACGGTGACGACCGCGAGCTGCTCGTGCCGCTCGTGACCGCCGGCGAGGTGGTCGCCCCGACCGACGTGCACACCGCCCGCGCCCACCATGAGCAGGCGCGGGCCGAGCTGCCGCAGCGGGCGCTGCGGCTCTCGCACGGTGAGCCCGTGCTGCCGACGACCTATCTCGACGACTGGAGCTGAGCGACCTCGCCCTGCAGGTGGCGATGGCCCCTCCACTCGTATCCGGCGATGGTCACCGCCGGGGCCAGTGAGGCCACGAGGATGCCGAGCATCACCGGGGCGCCGAGGGCCACGATCCCGGTCGCGGCCGTGAGCACCGTGAGCGTCCCGACCGCGAGACCGGCGTGGAAGAGGTCGTGCGCGCCGCTGCTGCGCAGCAGCACCGCATACGCGCCGAACACCAGGGCCACGAAGATCCCCACCGGGAACGCGACCGAGACCACCGTGCCCACCGGCCCGATCTTCACCTCGAAGCCCGCGTGCTCGGGATCGAGGAGGTAGGCCACGACGTGCAGCCCGGCGCCGATCGCGGCGATGGCCATGTAGAGCGGGTAGTGCAGCACCGTGAACAGCGGGGCCGCACCCCGGCGCACGTCCAGCAGCTCCCCGTGCGGCAGGACGAAGTAGACCCACCACATGGCGAAGGTGACGGCCATCCCGGAGATGAGCAGCAGCACGGTGTCGGTGGTCCAGCCCTGGGCGTCGAGGAGGGCACCGAGGGCGGCGATGGTGCCGGCGACCCCCTCACCGAGGGCGATGATCGCGAGGAGGCCGTAGCGCTCGGCGATGTGGTGCGGGTGCCAGGGCAGACCACCCTGGCGCTCGGCATACCAGGGCACCCCGAGCTCCAGGACGTAGAGCGGCGCCATCGCGAGGAACACCCACGGCAACTCCAGCGGCAGGACGATGAGCACGACCCAGCCGACCTGGGCGAGCGACCAACCCATGACGTAGGTCCGCAGGATCGACCGGCGCTCCGGGTCGCGGTGCGCGGCGCGCAGGAACTGCGCGATGAGCGCGACCCGCATGACGACGTAGCCGGCGACGAGGATCTCGTTGTGCAGGACCCCACCCTCCTCGATCGAGTGGAAGATGTCGGGGATCCCCAGGGCGAGCAGCGAGACGCCCATCATCTGCACCATCGCGAGCAACCGGTAGATCCAGTCGTCGGTGTCGTAGGCCGAGGCGAACCAGGTGAAGTTAGGGGGATCCTGACACGCCCACCCCCGCCTCCCGCATCTCGCGGACGGCGCGCTCGGTGGTGTCGGGGGCGACTCCGGCGCACAGATCGAGCAGCAGCGTCGTGTCGAGCCCCTCGCGGCGGGCGTCCAGCGCCGTGGCACGGACGCAGTGGTCGGTGGCGATCCCGCAGACGTCCACCTCGGTGATCCCACGCCCGCGCAGCCAGTCCCCGAGGCCCACGAGCTGTCCGTGGACGTAGGCCGTGCCCTCGAAGCCGGAGTAGGCCGCCTCGTGCTCGCCCTTGCGGAAGACCTCCTGGACGTGCTCCAGGGCCGGGCCCAGCTCCGGTCGGAAGTCCGCCCCCTGCGTGCCGACCTTGCAGTGCACCGGCCAGGAGGCGGCGAAGTCGGGCTCGCCCTGGGTCGCCCAGTGCTCGCCGGGGTCGACGTGCCAGTCCGCGGTGGCGACGATCGCCGCGTAGTCCTGACCGTGGGAGGCGACGTAGGCGCTGATCGCCGTCGCCACCGCGATCCCGCCGGTCACCGGCAGGGACCCGCCCTCGCAGAAGTCGTGCTGGACGTCGACGATGATCAGGGCGCGGCTCATACGGCTGATCGTGCCACCCCGTGGCACGGGGCGCTCAGCCGCGCAGCGCCGCCGAGATCGCCGCGGCCGCCGACTGCACGGCGGCGCCCACGCCGGGGGCACCGAGCTCCTGCAGGGCCACCACACCCACGGAGGCCTCGAGGCCGGGCAGGTCCGGTATGGCCACGGCCAGTCCGTGCGCGCTGGACTGCAGCTCGCCGGAGGTGACGGCGAGTCCGTGCTCCCCGTCCCTGGCCCGCAGGATCGCGAGCCCCGCGGCGCCACGGGAGAGCGGATGGCGGCTGCCGACCCGGTAGGACACGTGGAAGTCGCTCCAGGTCGGTTCGACGACCGCGACCGCCAACGCCTGCTCCCCCTCGGCGATCGTCAGGTGAGCCGTGGCCCGGGCCTCGTCGGCGAGCGCCTGCAGCATCGGCGTCGCCACCTCGGCCAGCATGGGCCGCACCGCCAGGTGCAGGCGGGTGACCCCGAGCCCGAGCCGGACCCGGCCGTCCTCGGTGCGGATGACGTAGTCGCGGGCCTGCAGGGTGGCGACGAGACGGTAGATCACGGCGCGACCGACGCCGAGGGCGGTCGCCAGCGCCGTCACCGTGAGCCCGCCCGAGGACCGGGAGAGCAGGTGCAGGACCTCCAGCCCGCGGTCGAGGGTCTGCGCGGTCTCCGGGGCGCTCGCGCGCGGCTCGCCGGACACGGTCGGATCGGACATCAGCTGGTGGTGAAGACCTCGTCAGGGCCCGACCCGGCGGACCGACCGCCGGCCGCCAGCCCACGGCCCCAGCTGCCGGCATACGCGCCGTCGTCGCTCGCCCGCCCGGCCTCACCCAGCTCCAGCGGTCGGAAGGTGTCGACCATGACGGCGGTCTCGTCGAAGTACTCCACCCCGATCGAGGCCTCGGTCGCGCCGGGTTGCGGCCCGTGGGCGTGCCCGCCCGGGTGCACCGAGATCGACCCCTTGCCGATGCCGCTGCCCTTGCGGGCCTCGTAGTCGCCGTCGACGTAGAACATGATCTCGTCGGAGTCGACGTTGGAGTGGTAGTAGGGCACCGGGATCGACAGCGGGTGGTAATCGACCTTGCGCGGGACGAAGTTGCAGACCACGAAGTTGTGGCCCTCCCACACCTGGTGGACCGGCGGCGGCTGGTGGACCCGGCCGGTGATCGGCTCGAAGTCGGCGATGTTGAAGACGTAGGGGTAGAGGCAACCGTCCCAGCCGACGACGTCGAAGGGGTGGTAGGGGTAGGTGTAGATCGTGCCGACCAGGCCACCGGTCGAGTGCTCGCCGCCGCCACGGTGCTTGATGTAGACCTCCGTGGGTTCGTCGCGGTCGGCCCCCACGTCCTCGGCCAGCAGCGGCCCCTGCGGGCCGCGGAGGTCGCGCTCGCAGTAGGGCGCGTGCTCCAGCAGCTGGCCGAACCGGGAGAGGTAGCGCTTGGGCGGGCCGATGTGGCTGTTGCCCTCGATGCAGTAGGCCCGCAACGGCTCGGTGAAACCGTCTTCGCCGTCCACGAGGGGGATCCAGCGGTGCGTCGTCGCGCGCGGGATCATGACGTAGTCGCCCTGCGCCACGTCGAAGGACCCGAAGATCGTCTCGACCCGGGCGCCACCGCGCTCGAGGTAGACGCACTCGTCGCCGATCCCGTTGCGGTAGTAGGGACTCGGGGTGTCGGCCACGACGTAGAGCAGCCGGACGTCGGCATTGCCGAGGACGAGCCGGCGACCCGTGACCACATCGACCCCCGCCTCCAGGCCGGTCGGCGAGGACTCGTCGACGAAGAGGTCGTGCAACTTGAGGTGCCGCGGCACGAGCGGGTGGTTGGGGACCGTGGCGTGATCACCGAGCTCCCAGACGCGCGCGTCGGCGATGGCCGAGGGGATGTTGCGGTGGTAGAGCAGCGAGGAGTCGGAGGAGAAGCCCTCCTCCCCCATGAGCTCCTCGTAGTAGAGGTTGCCCTGCTCGTCGCGGTGCTGGGTGTGCCGCTTGGGGGGCACGAGGCCGGTGCGGGCGTAGTGGACCACGGTGGTCTCCTCGTCGAGTCTCGAGTCCTGCCGGTGCGGTGGAGCGACCGTTCGGACTCCACCTGAGACTCCGTCCGGTTATCGGGCGGAACTGTTCTCTTGTCGTCCACGATCCAGTATGGTGCCGGGCATGTCAACAGTCCGCCCGCCTCCTCGGATCGCCCTCCGTCGGTGGATCGACGACGCCGCGGTCTTCCCGCCCGGCGAGGCACCGGTGGCGGTCGCCTGGCGACGTCACCTCGAGCTTCTCGACGGGGGCTACGGGGACCTCGTCGGCCCGTTGCTGGTGGGGGTCGGTCACGTCGCGGAGCTGACCGAGGTGGCGGCGGCCCACCCCCGAGGGCGTGAGCCGGACGTCGACGTCAGCGTGGTGGCCCGGGCGGGCACCCCGGTGCCGGACCTGCTCGACGCCGTGCACCGGGTCGTCGGTGCGGGGGTGCCGCTCCTGGGACTGTGGGGGGTCGAGCTCGCGCACGACGGGACGGACGGCTGGCGCGAGGCGCTGACCTTCGGTCGGCCCCTGGCCGTGGAGCTGCCCCGCGTGGGTCACAAGCCGGCGATGGCCGACCTGGGCCGCGCCCGGGCCGAGGGCTGCACGGTGCTGGCCAAGCTGCGCACGCAGGCCACGGCGCAGGCCGCACCCCCGTCGGCGGAGGAGCTGGCCGCCTTCCTCGTGACCGCCCACGAGCACGGCCTGCCGGTCAAGCTCACCGGCGGGCTGCACCACGCCCTTCCGACGGAGGTGGACGGGCACCACGAGCACGGGTGCCTCAACGTCCTCGTCGCCGCCGCCCGTGTCGCCGCCGGCGCCGACCTCGACGAGGCGGTGGCCGTCCTGGGCGAGCGCGACCACGAGCCCCTCGTCGCCGAGGTCCTCGGCTGGAGCGGTGAGCAGATGCAGGTGACCCGAGAGGTCGTCTCCTCCTTCGGCTGCTGCGGCGTCCTCGACCCGATCCGCGACCTCGTGTCGCTCGGCCTCCTCCCGGAGGCAAGCCCTGGCCCCAGACTCAACAGGATGATGCCGTGACCCACCCCCTGGACCTGCCGACCGACCATCCCTTCGGGCTGCACCACCTCCCCCTCGGTGCGGTGAGCGAGACCCCGGATGGCACGCCGCGGCTGGCCGTCCGCGTCGGCGACCACGCGCTCGACCTCGCCTCCGTCACCGCGGGCACCCCGTGGGCGGACGCCCTGACCGGGCCGACGCTCAACGCCTTCCTCGACCTGGGCCCGCAGGCCTGGGCGGGTCTGCGGGCGCACCTGCAGGACGCCCTCGGTGACGCCGACCGGAGGGAGGAGCTCACGGCATACCTCACGCCGTTGACCGAGCTCACCGAGCACCTGCCGATCGAGGTCGCCGACTACGTCGACTTCTATGCCAGCGAGCACCACGCGAGCAACGTCGGCGCGATCTTCCGCCCGGACGGCGAGCCGCTGACGCCGAACTGGAAGCATCTGCCGATCGGCTACCACGGGCGCTCCTCCACCGTCGTGGTCTCCGGCACCGACGTCGTGCGCCCGACCGGTCAGCGCAAGGCTCCACAGGACGCCGAGCCCACCTTCGGGCCGAGCATCAAGCTCGACATCGAGGCCGAGCTGGCCTTCGTCGTCGGCGGCGCCACCGCTCTCGGCAGCCGGCTCACCGTGGACGAGGCGGCCGACCACCTCTTCGGCGTCGCCCTCTTCAACGACTGGTCGGCCCGCGACCTGCAGGCCTGGGAGTACGTCCCGCTCGGACCGTTCCTCGGCAAGAGCTTCGCCTCCTCGATCGCGGCCTGGATCACCCCGATGGCGGCCCTGGCCGCCGCCCGGGTGCCGCTGCCGGCGCAGGACCCGCAGCCGCTGCCGTACCTGCTCGGCGAGCAGCTCTTCGGGCTCGACCTGAGTCTGGAGGTCCGGCTGCGCGACACCGTCGTGTCCCGTCCCCCCTACCGGACGATGTACTGGTCACCCACCCAGATGCTGGCGCACCTGTCGGTCAACGGGGCGGTCGTCCGCAGCGGCGACGTCTTCGCCTCCGGCACCGTCTCCGGCGCCGAGCTGGGTGAGCGCGGGTCCCTGCTCGAGCTGAGCTGGAACGGCACCGAGCCCCTGCGCCTCGACGACGACCGGACCCGCACCTTCCTCGAGGACGGCGACACCGTCACCATCACGGCGACCGCACCCGGGCCGGACGGCAGCGTCATCGGCCTCGCCGAGGTCACCGGCACGATCGCGCCGGCGCGCTGAACCTCAGCGCTTCTTGACGACGTTGGTGCCAGCCGCCTTGTCGTGCAGCGCCTGCTTGTTGCCGTCCCAGAGCGGCCACAGGACGTCGATGAGGGTGAACAGCCCGAGGAAGCCCAGCACGGGCACCAGGCTGCTCAGGAGATTCGGTCCCTGGTAGACCGCCGAGCGCAGCAGCACCGCCCGCCAGGTGGGCAGCCCCGGCTCGTCGCGGAGCCGGACGCGCAGACCGGTGACCAGCTTGCCGACGGTGCCGCCGAAGAACTTGACCAGGAGCACCTCGTAGGCGATGGCCGCGGCGGCGGTCATGAGGCCCAGCCGCAGGATCCAGTCCTCGACGACCACGGGCACGACGCGCAGCGGGTCGGGGTCGAAGACGAAGTCCTCCAGCTCGGCGCTCAGCTCAGGGGTCACGGTGAGCATGACCAGCACGGTGGTGAGGACCAGCGCCAGGAGACCGTCGATGAGCCGAGCCAGCACGCGGTGCCACCACCCGGCCAGCGGCTGACCGTCCGGGGTGGCGGGGCCGAGCTGCGGCTGGTAGCCGCCGGGCACCGGGCCGCCCTGCCACTGGCCCTGGTAGGGGTTCTGGCCCGTCTGGCCCGCATAGGGGTTGGGCTGCTGGTAGCCGCCCTGACCCTGCTGCCCCCAGCCCTGCTGCTGACCCCAGCCGGACTGCCCCTGGCCACCCTGCTGGCCGTAGCCCTGCCCCGGTGCCTGCTGGCCCCACCCCTGCTGCTGACCGGTCTGATCCACGCCGCCGACCTCGGGTGCGCGCGTCTGGCCCGCCTGCTCCAGGTTGGGCTTCTGCTTGGGCGCGGTGTGGTTGGACCACTGCACGCCGTCCCAGTAGCGGAGGTTCTGCTCGTCCTGGGGGTCGTCGTACCACCCTGCCTGCTGACTCATGGGCCTCAGCCTAGCCGCGCGCCCACCTCAGACCGGCACCGCTTCACCGCCCGCCCGACGGGCCACCTCGTGGGCCACGAGCACCTGGTCAGCCCGGAACTCGGCCGCCGGGGCAGCAGGCAGCAGGTTGTCCCAGTGGGAGAGAAAGGTCCCCCGCAGCTGGAGCATTCCCGTGGGGCGCGCGTAGAGCCACCAGTGCAGGTGCTCGGACCCATCGCCCCACAGCGCCACCTGAATCCGGGGCACGTCCAGGACCGCCTGAGCGGACGCGTCGATCGCTGCCAGCAGCTCACCCTGACGAGCGGCCTCCTTCACGGTGAGTGTCGCCAGCTCGGCGTGGCGTCGCGGCATGAGGAAGAGCGCGAACGGAAGACCTCGCGGCTCGAAGGGCAACCCGAGGAAGAAGAGATCGTCGTGCCACACGACATACCCAGGATCCAAAGACGCGGCTCCCGCGCACTGACCGCACTCCACCCCACCGGCCCCTCGCCGCGGCGGCTCGGCGTCGACCGGTGCGTCCAACGCCTTGGGCGAGAGATCACCGATCCACGGCCAGGAGCTCCACTGCTGCAGGTCGCTCTCGCGGTAGCCCTCACGGGCGACCGCCTCGCTGACCCGCGCGAACCACTGCTGAGGCGACTCCGGCATTCTGCGACCCTAACCCGCTCGGACGCAGCTCGGCCCCGGCGCAGGGAGCACCGGGGCCGAGGCGGAGCGAGTCGCTCAGAGGTTGCCGCGCTTGTCCTGCTCGCGCTCGATCGCCTCGAAGAGCGCCTTGAAGTTGCCCTTGCCGAAGCCGAGCGAACCGTGCCGCTCGATGACCTCGAAGAAGACGGTCGGGCGGTCCTGCACGGGGCGGGTGAAGATCTGGAGCAGGTAGCCGTCCTCGTCGCGGTCGACCAGGATGCCGCGCTGCTGCAGCTCCTCGATGGGCACGCGGACCTCGCCGATGCGCTCGCGCAGCTCGGGGTCCTCGTAGTAGGAGTCCGGCGTCTCCAGGAACTCCACGCCATTGGCCCGCATGTGGTCGACCGTGCCCAGGATGTCACCGGTCGCGACGGCGAGGTGCTGGGCCCCGGCGCCACGGTAGAACTCCAGGTATTCGTCGATCTGGCTCTTCTTCTTGGCGATGGCCGGCTCGTTGAGCGGGAACTTCACCCGGTGGTTGCCGTTGGCGACGACCTTGGACATCAGCGCGGAGTAGTCGGTGGCGATGTCGTCGCCGATGAACTCGGCCATGTTGGTGAAGCCCATGACCTTGTTGTAGAAGGTCACCCACTCGTCCATCTTGCCGAGCTCGACGTTGCCGACGATGTGGTCGAGGGCCTGGAAGAGCCGCTTGGGCTCGCCCTCGCGCTTGACGTAGCCGCTGCTCCGCGCGACATACCCGGGCAGATACGGGCCGTCATACGTCTGGCCGTCGAGGGTGCGCTGGACGAGGGTATGCCGCGTCTCACCGTAGGTGGCGATCGCGGCGACGCGGACGGTCCCGTGCTCGTCACTGCGGTTCTCCGGCTCCAGCAGGATGGTCGCGCCGACAGAGCGTGCGTGCTCGATGCACCGGTCGACGTCGGGGACCTCGAGGGAGATGTCGACGACGCCGTCGCCGTGCCGGCGCACGTGGTCGTGCAGCGGGCTCTCGGGGTCGACGCCGCCCTTGATGACGAAGCGGATCGAGCCCGACTTCAGGACGAAGGCCTTGTGGTCGCGATTGCCGGTCTCCGGGCCGGAGTAGCCGACCAGCTCCATGCCGAACGCGGACTGGTAGTAGTGCGTGGCCTGCGTGGCGTTGCCGACCACGAAGTGGATGGCGTCCCATCCCGTGACCGGGAAGACATCCGTGGTCTCGTCGTAGGGCACCAGCCCGACGAGCTGCTTGAGCTGGTCGAGCTCGAGGTCGGCCTCGCGCTCCTGGGCGGTCAGGTGGTTCGAGTCGGACACCGTAGTCATGGTGCGAGGGTGTCGCGCCTGGACACCCGTGGCAACCGCGACCCGAGTCGCTGGGCAGAGTGCGCAGGGGGATGGGGGTCTGCGCGGGCATACTGCACACTGTGTCCATGTCTGCTGTCATCGACGACCTGGACGCCCGGCTGCTCACCCTGCTCGAGGACGATCCCCACGTCGGCGTGCTCGGGGCCTCGCGCATCCTCGGGGTCGCGCGCGGCACGGTGCAGAGCCGGCTGGACAAGCTGCGCGAGCGCGGCGTCATCGCGAGCTTCGCGCCCCGGCTCGACCCGGCCGGACTCGGTCGGCCGGTCACGGCCTTCACCACCCTGGAGATCCGGCAGGGCACCGGCGGCGGGCCGGTGCTGGAGCACCTGCAGGCGATCCCGGAGGTCCTCGAGGCGCACACGATCACCGGCTCCGGTGACCTCATGATCCGGATCGTGGCCCGCGACAACGCCGACCTGCAGCGGGTCATCGACGCGGTCGACGGTCACGAGCACGTCGAACGGTCCTCGACGCTCATCGCCCTGACCACGCGCATACCATGGCGGACCATGCCGCTGGTCGCCGCCGCGGCCGGTCGTTAGCCGGCTGCTCTGGGTCCCAGCCGCAACGGCGCGCCGTCGCCGGGCACGTTGGTGATGTTGCGCAGCCGCGTCGGTGCTGGCGCGTCGGCCACGACGTCCACCCTGAGCAGCACCTCCCGGAGCACGACGACACCCTCCATCAACGCAAAGGCCGCGCCGATGCAGCGGCGGACCCCGCCACCGAAGGGAAGGAAGGTATGCGGCGCGGGCCCCTCCCCCAGGAAACGCTCGGGGCGGAAGGCGTGCGGGTCCTCGAAGGCATGCTCGTCGTGGTGGGCCAGCAGGATCGCCGGGGCCACCGTCACCCCGGCCGGGAGGTCGACGCCGCCGACGCGGGCGTCGCTGCGCAGGGTGCGCGCGACGTAGTCGATGATCGGGTGCAGCCGCATGGCCTCCTGCAGGCAGGCCTCGAGGTAGTCGTCGTCGCCCTCGTCCGCGGCTCGGCGCGCCCGCGCGCGGACCCGTTCGTCACGGCCCAGCTCGTGCAGGGTCCAGGCGATGGTCGAGGCCGACGTCTCGTAGCCGGCGAGCAGCAGCGTCACGACCTGGTCCCGGATCTCCGCCGCCGTGAGTGGCTCACCGTCCTCGGCACCCACCCGGATGAGGCGGTCGAGGAGGTCGGCGGCATCTGCGCCCTCGGCCGCAGCATCGGGCGCCGGTTCGGGCGACCCCGAAGATCTGCGGTCGGCGATCTCGGCCTCGATGAGGTCGTCGATGGCGGCGAGGTTGCGGGCGTGGCCCCTCCACGGGGGCAGGGCGCGCAGCCGCGGGTAGAGCCACCCACCGACGACCACCGGGTCGACCTCCACCAGGCGCAGCAACCGTGGTCGGAGCTCGGCCAGGGATCGGGGGTCGCTGGCGCCGAGCACCATCTCGGTCATGACGTCGAGCGTCAGGCTGCTCATCCGCTCCAGGGCGGACACGGTCTGCCCCGGTCGCCAGGATGCGACCTCCGCGGCGGCGGCCCGCTCAACGATGGGTCGATAGCTGCGCACGGCCGCTGGGGAGAAGGCCGGCATGAGGTAGCGGCGGATGGCGCGGTGAGCCTCGCCGTCGTTGAGCATGACGGACCTGTCCCCCATCGCGGCCCGCAGCATCTCGTTGCCGAGGGCCCCGCTGAACTGCACCGGGTCGCCGGCGAAGATCTCCTTGATCGCAGCCGGCTCGCTGAACATCACCAGCCGTTGAGGTCCCGGCAGCATCGAGACGGTGAACGGATCGCCATACCGTCGACGGTGCCGCTCGAACGCCGCCTGCCGCCCGGTGAACGCCTGGACCGTCTGCACGAGGGCGGGCGTGCGCGGCCCCGGCGGGAGCGTCGGTCCCCGACCCACCCCGGGCCGCTTGCTCCTCGCCATGACCGGAACGCTACCGAGGACCTCGCCCCGGCGCTCTCCCGGGCCCGTTCACGGGCGGTGCCCTCTCCGCCTGCACCTGAGCAAGCCGGCGTTCCTCGTGAGCAACCTGAGCAAGCCTGGTGCTCTGCCTACACCATGGCCATGGTGCATCCAGCGGAGTCAGCGTGCTCATGTCGGCTGGGGGCAGAGTCAGCGTGCCCCGGTCGGCTGCGCAGGAGGGTGAGTCCGCTCGCAGAGCAAGGGCGAGGCGAGGTATGCCTCAGCGCCGGCCGACGAACCAGCGCCGGATCGTCTCGATGCGCGACTGGACCTGGTCGGAGGTCGCGGTGGCCAGCTCGGGGCCGCCGCAGGTGCGGCGCAGCTCGGCGTGGACGACGGCGTGCGGCTGGCCCTTCTTCTGGGCGTAGGCGGAGACCAGCTTGTTGAGCTCCTTGCGGTGCTCGGCCAGGGCCCGGTGGGCCGAGACCGCCTCGGCACGAGCCCTCCCGCCGTCCCGGCCCACCTGCTTCTTCTGCCGCTCCCGCAGCAGGGTCGCGACCTGGTCGGGCTCGAGCAGCCCGGGGAGCCCGAGGTAGTCGTCCTCGTCCTCCGACCCCGGCATCCCCCCGAGGCCGAACTGCTCGGCGTCGAAGAGGACGTGGTCGAACTCCGCGTCCGAGCCGATGGCCTCATAGCTGCCCTCGAGGTCGTCGGAGGCACCCTCGGCCGCCTGGGCCTGCTCGAGGAGGCCGTCCTCCTCCGACCAGAGCTGGTCCTCGCCGGTGTCCTTGCGGTTGAGCGCGTGGTCACGCTCTAGCTCCATGCTGCCGGCGTGCCCGAGCAGCAGGGGCACGTTGGGCAGGAAGATCGAGGCGGTCTCGCCCCGGCGCCGGGCGCGGACGAAGCGCCCCACGGCCTGGGCGAAGAACAGCGGCGTCGAGGTCGACGTGGCGTAGACCCCGACCGCGAGCCGGGGCACGTCGACACCCTCGGACACCATGCGCACGGCGACCATCCAGCGGGAGTCCCCGGAGGCATACTCCTCGATGCGCGCGGAGGCGCCGGCGTCGTCGGAGAGCACCACCGTCGCCGCCTCACCGGTGATCTCGCGCAGCTGCTTGGCGTAGGAGCGGGCCGAGCGCTGGTCGGTGGCGATGACCAGGCCGCCGGCGTCCTCGACGTGCCGGCGCACCTCGGTGAGCCGCTTGTCGGCGGCCCGTAGCACCGCCGGCACCCAGTCGCCCGCCGGGTCGAGCGCGGTGCGCCACGCCTGCTTGGTGACGTCCTGCGTGAGGGGCTCACCGAGCCGGGCCTCGAGCTCGTCACCGACCTTGGTCCGCCAGCGCATGGTGCCGCCGTAGGACAGGAAGAGCACGGGGCGCACGACCCCGTCCCGCAGGGCGTCGGCATACCCGTAGGTGAAGTCCGCGGAAGACCGCAGGATCCCCTCGGCGTCCATCTCGTAGCGCACGAACGGGATGGCCGCGGTGTCGGAGCGGAACGGCGTCCCGGTCAGTGCGAGCCGCCGGGTCGCCGGCTCGAAGGCGTCGCGCACCGCCTCGCCCCAGGAGAGCGCGTCACCGCCGTGGTGCACCTCGTCGAGGATGACGAGGGTGCGCGCGGCCTCGGTGCGCGCCCGGTGCAGCAGCGGCTTGCTCGCGACCCCGGCGTAGGTCACGGCGACCCCGTCGAAGTCCTGGCTGTGCCGGCCCTGGGCGTTGGCGAAGCGCGGGTCGATCCGGATGCCCACCTTGGCAGCCGCCTCGGCCCACTGCGTCTTGAGGTGCTCGGTGGGCGCCACGACGGTGATCCGCTGCACCTCGCCGCGGTCCAGCAGCTCGGTCGCGACCCGCAGCGCGAAGGTCGTCTTGCCCGCGCCGGGTGTCGCCACCGCGAGGAAGTCACGGGGCCGATCGGCGAGGTAGGTCTCCAGCGCCGCCGCCTGCCACGCACGCAGCTTGCCCGCGGTCCCCCAGGCGGCACGCTCGGGGTAGGCGGGTGGCAGGTGGGAGGCAGCTGAGGTCGACATCGGCGATTCAGGATAGGCGGTTTTCGGATCCGACTCACCGCCCCTCCCGCTGCCTGTGGACCGACCCCGGTCGTGGTATGCCGCACCTCCCGCCGGCGGGCAGGGCGGCGCCGGGCGCGCCTAGACTGGGGCGCATGATCGTGCGCATGTCCCAGCAGCCCCTCGACTCCCCCGAGGCCCCCACGGCGCCGTCCACGCAGACCGCCGTCCTCGAGCGGGAGGACACCCGGGTCGAGCCCGACCTGTCCGAGCCGGGCGACCACGAGCGCTTCTCGCACTACGTGCGCAAGGAGAAGATCATGGAGTCGGCCCTCAGCGGCAACCCCGTGATCGCGCTGTGCGGCAAGGTCTGGATCCCTGGGCGGGACCCGCAGAAGTTCCCGGTATGCCCGCAGTGCAAGGAGATCTACGAGGGTCTCCGCGAGCCGCAGGACGGCGGCGGCGGCAAGGACGGCGGCAGCAGCGGTAGCGGCGGCTGAGCTTCGCCGCGCAGGAGTGCGCGTGGGGCCGGGCCGCCCAGGCGTCCACCCACGACATCGCGGGTCGCGCGAGCCCGGCCGCGAGCGCCGAGCTGGTGACGTCAGTTGCGCTCGGGGTGCTCGGTCCAGGTGGTGAGGAAGGACGTCGACGAGCGCTGGCGCAGCAGCACCTCGCGCCAGAGGTCGGTGGTGTCCTCGTGGAAGGGGTCGCGCGGCTCGCGAGGCACGACCGCCCAGGCCCCGTGGCGGATCTCGGAGTCGAGCTGTCCGGCCGACCAGCCGCTGTAGCCGACGAAGATCCGGAACGCCCCGAGCTCGGGCACGACGAGTGGTGCCGGTGCGTCGAGGTCGACGAGGCCGATGCCCCCGAAGAGCAGCTGGGTGCCCAGCGGCGCGTCGCCCGGCCGGTGGCCCGGCACGCTGACCAGGCCCATCGCGGTGTCCCGGCCGACCGGCCCCCCACGGAAGAGCACGCCGGGGTCGGTCACGAAGGGCTGCCATTCGGGCAGCACGGCGTCGACGCCCGCGTCGAGGGGCTGGTTGAGCACCAGGCCGTGTGCTCCCTCCTCGTCGTGGTGCAGGACGAGCACGACCGACCCGGAGAACGGGTCGCCCGTCAGCGGGGTCGCCACGAGCAGCTGGCCGGTGATCTCCCCCTGGTGGTGGCGCGCGCCGCTCATGAGGGTGCTCGCGGAGGCGTCGAGATCTCACCCATGTCCCCATCATGACCCCAGCGGCGCCGGGCCGTCGCGGCGACCCATACCCCCGAGTGCTACCCCGATCAGGTCGACGACGGCGTCGAGCAGCTCGGCCTGCCGGCTCGGCGCGACCAGGTGCTGCAGCGGCTCGCTCACGAGCGCGTGCAGCACCATGACCGGCACGAGCCACCGAGCCCTCAGCCACCAGGCCAGGGCGGCGGGCACCGCGAAGGCGACGAGGTGGCCGACCTTGTCCAGGCCCGGGACGCCGTCGGGACCGGGCATCCGTGGGGCATACAGGCCGAATCCCTGGACGAGCAGGGAGACGAGCAGGGCGAACCACCCGAGGACGACGACGAGGTCGAGACCGGGCGGTCGAGCGGAGGCGGTGCTGGTCAGTGCGTCGCCTCGCGCGCGGCGCGGGCGGCCTTCTCGACGGCCTGCGCGACCGCCTTGGTCGCCTGCGGGTTGAAGACGCTGGGGATGATGTAGGTCGGGTTCAGCTCATCGGCCCCGACGACGTCCGCGAGGGCACTCGCCGCCGCGAGCAGCATCTCGTCGTCGATGTGGTCGCTCTGCGCATCGAGCAGGCCACGGAAGACCCCGGGGAAGACGAGGACGTTGTTGATCTGGTTGGCGAAGTCGCTGCGGCCGGTGGCGACGACCGTCGCGTGCATCCCGGCGTCGGCGGGGTCCACCTCGGGCACGGGGTTGGCCATGGCGAAGACGATGGCGTCGGAGTTCATCGTGGCGATGTCGTCACCGGTGAGGATGTTGCCCGCCGAGACCCCGATGAAGACGTCGGCCCCGGCCAGCGCCTCTTTGAGGGTGCCGATGCTGCCGGCGCGGTTGGTGTGCTCCGCGATCCAGGTGAGGTTCTCGTTGTCGCCGCGTACGACGTCGTCGCGCCCCGCGTGGACGAGGCCGTCGACGTCGGCCACGACGACCTCCGCGGCACCGGCCTTGAGCAGCAGCCGGATGATCGCCGACCCGGCGGCACCCGCGCCGGACATGACGATCTTGACCGCACCGAGCTCCTTGTCGACCACGCGCAGCGAGTTCTTGAGGGCGGCGAGCGCGACGATGGCGGTGCCGTGCTGGTCGTCGTGGAAGACGGGGATGTCGAGCTCGCGACGCAGCCGGGCCTCGATCTCGAAGCAGCGCGGGGCGGAGATGTCCTCGAGGTTGATGCCGGCGAAGCCGGGCGAGAGCGCCTTGACGATGCTGACGATCTCGTCGCTGTCGTGGGCGTCGAGGCAGATCGGGAAGGCGTCGATGTCGGCGAACCGCTTGAACAGCGCCGCCTTGCCCTCCATCACCGGCATCGCGGCGAGCGGGCCGATGTCACCGAGCCCGAGGACGGCCGACCCGTCGGTGACCACCGCGACGGTGTTGCGCTTGATGGTCAGGCTGCGTGCGTCCTCGGGGTTGTCGGCGATCGCCTGGCAGATCTTGGCCACCCCGGGGGTGTAGACCAGCGAGAGGTCGTCACGGTTGCGGATCGGCAGCTTGGACTTGACCTCGAGCTTGCCGCCCAGGTGCGCCAGGAAGGTCCGGTCGCTGACCCGGCCGATCTCGACCCCGTCGACCGAGCCGATGGCCGCGACGACCTCGGCGGCGTGGTCGGTGCCGTAGGTCGCGATCGTCAGGTCGGCCTGGAGCCGCTCCGGCCCCGAGTCGCTGATGTCGACCGCGGTGACCATGCCGCCGACCTCGGCCACGGCGGTGGTGATCTCGGAGACGGCGGTGACGCGGGCCGGCAGCTCGAGCCGGACGGTGATGGAGTTCGACACGGACGGGACGGGGCTCATGGCCCCATTGTGGCGCGTCCCCGGCAGCGAGCGGGTATGCGGCCCGCTCACCGGGCGCGCCGCCGCGCGCGAGGGTGGTCGGGAGGTCGGGGCGCCGGAGCTCACCACTGGACGACGACGTCGCACCAGGTGCGGAGCAGCTCCTCGTCGTGGGAGGCCACGAGGACCCCGCACCCCGTGCGGTGCTGGTGCTCGTGGACGGCACGGACGACCGCCCGGGCCGTCGCCGCGTCGACCATCGAGGTCGGCTCGTCGAGCAGCAGGTAGTCGGCCTCCAGCGCGAGCGCCCGGGCCAGCACCACCCGCTGCAGCTGGCCACCGGACACCTCGTCCGCCCGGCGGCCAGCCAGCTCGGGCGCGAGCCCCACGCAGTCCAGCAGCTCGGCGGCCGTGGTGTCGTCGACCGGCTGCCCCGCGAGCCGGGCGGGCTCGAGGAGTGTGCGGGCGAGCGTCCACCGGGGATCGACGCCCTGACGTGGGTCCTGGGGCACGAAGGCGATGCGTCTGCGTACCTCGGGGGGCACGGCATACCCCGTGCCGTGGATCGGCCGCCCGTCGAGGCGCACCTGGCCGTTCGAGGGGCGATGCAGCAGGGCAAGCGTGCGCAGCAGCGTGGTCTTGCCTGCCCCGGAGGGGGCCATGAGGCCCGTGGTGCGGTCCGGGCGGACGTGCAGGCTGACATGGTTGCGGACCAGCGTCCCGCGTCCGCGCCGCAGGGTGAGGTCGACCGCGGCGAGGCCGGGGCCGGGGACGGATTCGGCTTCGGGGCCGGCCGGGCGGTGCTCGGCGCGTACGGAGGCCGGCCGGTGTGAGGTCGGGTGCGGTGCGAGCAGGTGGGTGGCCCGACGGGCGCGGGCGACGACCTCCTGGACCGGGGCGCCGCCGCCGTCGCCGCGCGCGCGGCCGCCGTCCAGCTCGACGACGCCGTCGGCGACCTGCTCGGCCAGCCGCAGGTCGTGCGTCACGACGAGCACGGCGCGCCCCTCCTCGTGGGCCAGGGCGGCGAGACCCTCGGCCGCGGCGCGGGCGCGGGGCAGGTCCAGGCCGGTGGTCGGCTCGTCCGCCAGCACGAGACCCGGGTCACCGAGCAGGGCGAGCGCGTTGGACACCCGCTGCGCCTGCCCGCCGGAGAGCTGGGAGGGCAGTCGGCCCCACCACTCCCGCTCCACGTCGTGCCGCCGCATGCTCTGCGCCACGGTTCGGGAGACCCGCGACCGGGGCACGTGCACCCGGGCCTTCTCGGTGAGGTGGTGGCCCACGGTGAGGACCGGGGTGAGGGCGCTCACAGGGGCCTGGGGCAGCCAGGCCGCGACCCGGCCGCGCACCCGCTCGCGCGCAACTCCGCCGGGGTCCACGAGCTCCAGCGGTTCGGCATCGTCCTCGGTCCACCAGCCGTGACCGCGGACCAGCGACCCGGCGGGCAGCAGGCCCAGCAGCGCCGCGACGAGCGTCGACTTGCCCGCACCGCTGGGCCCGAGCAGCACGACCAGGCGGCCCCGCGGGACCTCCAGGTCGACCTGCTCCAGCACGGTGTGGTGCGCCCCGCGACCGTCGGGCAGCGCCACGCCGAGCCCGCTGACCCGCAGCCCCCCAGCGGACGGCGGTGCGCCGGCCGGTCCCGGCTCGGCGCGAGGGGCCGGGGCGGGGGCGGCATACCCATGGCCGCTCATGCCCGTCCCCTCGACTCCGGCCGCAGCCGCTCGGCGAGGGCGAAGACGACCAGGCTGAGCAGGACGAGCAGGAGGCCGGGCAGCACCGCCGGCCACCAGTGACCCGCGAGGACCGCCGTGCGCGACTGCTCGATGATCGTGCCGAGCGAGGCCTGGTCGTCGGGCAGCCCGAGACCGAGGAAGCTCAGGGCCGACTCGTGCATGATCGCGTGCGGCACCATGAGCACCGTCGCCAGCACGACCCTCCCAGCGACGTGCGCGAAGAGGTGCCGCGAGAGCACCCACCACCGGCCCGCGCCGGCCCCGACGGCCGCCTCGACGAAGCCCGCCCCCTGCAGCGCGAGCAGCTCGGCCCGCACCAGTCGCGCGGTCGTCGTCCAGTGGGTCAGGGCGACGCTGAGGACGACGCTGCTCAGCGACGGGCCGAGCAGGGCGACGATGACGATGCCGAGCACGAGGTGCGGCAACGCGTTGACGGCGTCCACCAGCCGCATGAGGGCGCCGTCGACGAGACCGCCGGCGCGGGAGGCGAGCGAGCCGGCGAGGCTGCCGACGACGACGCCGACCACGCTGGAGACCAGCGCCGCGACGAGCCCGACGAGCAGCGACACCCGCGCCCCGGCAAGGCTGCGGGCGAGCAGGTCCCGGCCGGCCTGGTCGGTGCCGAAGGGGTGGTGGGCGGAGGGCGGGAGGAAGGCCCGGGTGAAGTCGGCGCGCTGCGACTCGGCCCCAGCCCCGAGCAGCAGCACGACGACGGCCACGGCGAGCAGGGCGATCCACCATCGGCTCGCCGGCCGCCGCCCGGCCCGACGATCGGTCCCAGCCCAGGGGCGGGAGCGCTCAGCGCCGACGGTGCGCCACGGCTCAGCCATCGCGCTCCCCCACCCTCGGGTCGATGACGCGGTAGGCCACGTCGGCGGCGAGGTTGCCGAGCACGACGATGACGGTGGTGAGCACGGTGAGCGCGGCGAGCAGCGGGAAGTCGAGCCGCAGGGCGGAGTCGACCGTGGCGCTCGCGACGCCGGGCCAGGAGAAGACCGTCTCCACGAGGACGGCACCGGTGATGAGCTCGGGCACCCGCACCCCGAGCACCGTCACCAGGGGCAGCAGCGCGGGGCGCACCGCGTGCTGACGCAGCAGCGGTGCGGTGGGTATGCCGCGGGCCCAGGCCGCGCGGACCGGGAGCCCGGCGAGGGCGTCCCGGGTGGCGTCGCGGACCACGAGCCCGAACCACGGCAGCTGGGACAGCGCGAGCACGCAGACCGGCAGGACGGCGTGGCGCACCACGTCCGCCGCCTCGACCGCATCGGTCTCCGGTGCGGTCGCCCCGCCGGTCGGCAACCACTCGAGCCAGACGGCGAAGACCCACACGGCCACCAGCCCCAGCCAGAAGGGCGGCGCCGACTGGACCCCGAGCAGCCCGCCGCCCACCAGCCGGTCGGCCCACGATCCGGGTCGGGTGCCGGCGAGGCCACCGAGCACGATGCCGCCCACCACCGCGAGCACCAGGGCCACGGACATGAGGCCCAGGGTCCACGGGAGCCGCTGGCCGATGACGGCGGCGACGGGCAGTCGCTGGCTCGAGGAGACACCGAGGTCACCCTGCAGCGCGTTGCCCCACCAGGCGGCCCACTGCTGGACCGGACCGACCTCGGAGACCCGCGCACGCATGGCCTCCAGCGTCGGGCCATCCATCGTCAGCGCCCGCTCCCCCAGGGCGGCGAGCACCGGGTCGAAGGGGGTGCGCTGCGCGAGCGCGAACATCACCAGCGTGACGACCGCGACGAGCAGCGGCAGGAGCAGCAGCCGCCCCAGGACCAGGCGGCCGAGCGGGGCCGACACGTGGCGTGACCGAGCGGCGATGCTCATCCCGGGTCGGTCGTCCACGCCGGGAGGTTCCACCAGGGCCCGCCCTGGAGTCCGTGCTCGTGCGGTTCGACGAGCGGCACGTCATACCCCGACCACGTGTCTGCCCGGATGACGTAGTCGTGCTCGACGTAGGCGAGGAAGACCCAGGGCAGGTCCTGCGCCAGCTGCTCCTGGACCCGCGCATAGGCCGCCACCTGCGCCGCCTCCTCCTGCGCGGCGCGACCCTCCTCGAGGGCGGCGTCCATCTCCGGGGAGGAGTAGCCGCCCGGGTTGTCGAAACCCTGGAAGGCGCGGGAGGAGTGGAAGAGGGGGTAGGTCGACAGGTCGGCGTTGTAGGGGTTGCCGGTGCCGTAGACGAGGGCGTCGGTCGCCATGCGCGGCTCGATCGCCTCCCAGCTGAGCCCCTCCGGCTCGACCTCGATGCCGAGCTCGGCGGCCTGGGCCTGCACCTCGAGGGCGATGTTCTGGCGCAGCGTGTCGCCGGCGGGGTACATGAGCGTCAGGCTGGCGCGCTGCCCGTCCTGGACCCGTATGCCGTCGCTGCCGACGACCCAGCCGGCCTCGTCGAGGGCCTGCTCGGCGGCGCGCGGGTCGGCCTCGACCTCCAGGACGTCGGAGTACTCGGGCGCCTCCGGTGGGATCGGCCCGAAGGCCGGTCGTCCGGCCCCGGCCAGCGCGCCCTCCACGAGGGCCTCGCGGTCGAGCCCGGTATGCAGTGCAGCCCGGATGGCAGGATCGCCGCTCACCGGCCCCTCCTCCGGGAGCACGAGGGCGCGGAAGTCGGCGGTGTCGCGGCGGAGCACGTCGAAGGCCGGGTCTTCCGCGAAGCGCCCGAGCGCCTGGGTCGGCAGCAACGCGGCGTCGACCTCGCCAGAGGCGAGCCGGGCGGCACGCGCCGCGTCGTCGTCGACGAAAAGGAAGGTCGCGCTCGTGACCTCCGGCTGCGTCCCCCAGTAGTCGGGGTGGGACGTCAGGGTCAGCCGCTCCCCCGCCCGGTAGCTCTCGACCTCGTAGGGCCCGGTGCCGACGACGTCCTGCGGCGAGGTCGCGTCCACCGCGTCCGCGGGGAGGATGCCGAGGGTCGTGGCCGTCACGAAGGCGGACTGCGGGTGCTCCAGGGTGAAGCGCACCGCCAGGTCGTCCACCGCCTCGACCGTGTCGAGGGCCGTGAGGTCGGCGGCCACGGGCGAGGCGTTGCTGGGGTCGAGGGCGGCCTCGTAGGTCGCCACCACGTCCTCGGCGCGCAGGGGCTGCCCGTCGTGGAAGCGCACGCCCTCACGGAGGGTGAAGTCATACGTCAGTCCGTCGTCGGAGACCTCGGGCAGGTCCGCGGCGAGACCGGCCTCGGGCTCGAGGTCGACGCCCAGCCGGATCAGTCCCTCGACGACCTTGCCGTCGCCCCAGCGGGCATACCCGAGCACCGGGTTGAAGCTGTCGGGCTCCCCGCCGGTCGCGATGAGCACCTCCGACACCTCCCCCGAGGACTGCGCCCCTGCGTCACCGCCGGGCGTCGCCGTGGGATCCGTGCAGCCGACGAGGACGAGACCCGCGACCACCGCGGAGGAGGCCAGGACACCGGTTTTGTTGCGAAGCGTTCGCATGAAAGGACGGTAGCAGCCGCGTCGGGGGCAGGAAGAAGCCAGCACCGACCGGTGTTACACCGACCATGAGCACCGTAGACCTGACCGCCGACACCTTCGAGCAGACCGTCACCGGCAACGACATCGTGCTGGTCGACTGGTGGGCCGAGTGGTGCGGTCCGTGCAAGATGTTCGCGCCCAACTACGAGAAGGCCTCGGAGAAGTACGACGACGTCGTCTTCGGCAAGGTCGACACCGAGGACCAGCAGGCCCTCGCCGCGGGCGCCGGCATCTCCTCCATCCCGACGATCATGGCCTTCAAGGAGGGCGTGCTCGTCTTCCGCCAGTCCGGCGCCCTGCCGGCCCGCGACCTGGAGTCCGTCGTCGACCAGGTGCGCGACCTGGACATGGACGAGGTGCGCGCCAAGCTGGCCGCCGCCGAGCAGGAGCAGCCCGCCCAGCAGTCCTGACCCGCCCCACCGATCCGGCCCCGGCGTCCACGTGGACGCCGGGGCCGTCGCTGTGCACGAGCCCGCGTGGGGTTACGCCGCGCCGACGACCCTTCCGAGGTTGCCGAGGACGAACTCCCAGCCCGCTCGGTAGTCCGCGTGCCCACTGCCCGGCGTCCGGTGCCGGACCGTGACCCGGGTCCCGCTGCCGTGCTCGACCAGCTCGACCCGCACGGCGTCCTCGGTCCCCTCGCCGTCCCAGCGCCAGGTGAGCTCGAGGAGGTGCGGCTCGTCCAGCCGGACGACCTCACCCTCAACCCCCGTGCCGCCCTCCGCGCTGCGGGCCGACCACCGTCCTCCCCCTGCGGCCTCCATGACATAGACGGTGTCCGGCCAGTGCGGCCACCACCAGCGCGCCAGGCCCTCGGCAGTCGTCCACGCCACCCACACGTCGGCGATCGAGGCCGGCACGTCCTGGGTCACGACGAGCTCGGGGACGTCATGGGCTGCGGTGCGGTTCGTGGTCATGGTGAGTCCTCCGGTGTCGGTGATGGCGGTGGTGCCTCGAAGCTGTCGGCCAGGTGTCCCAGCTGGGACGTCCAGAACGTCCTCGTGCGATGGAGCCAGGCCTCGGTCTGCTCGAGGGCCTCCGGGCACAGGCTCACCGTGACGACCCTCCCGTGCTTGACCCGACGGACCAGACCCGCTTCCTCCAACACGCCGAGGTGCTTGAGCGTGGCCGGGAGACTGATCGAGATCTCCCGGGCCAGCTGGGAGACGGTGGCGTCGGTGGCGGACAACCGGCTGACCAGGTGCGCACGGTTGGCATCCCCGAGCGCCGCACAGACGGCCACATGGTTAACCATACAGATAAGTATATGGCTTCCCTTCGCGGCCCGCCACGGTCACGAGGTCGGTGGGCCGCGTCGGATCCAGACGACATCGACCCCCAGGTCCCGTGCTGCTGAACGGATCCTGGGGGTCGATGTGGCGACAACGCGCACAGTGTGAGACACGGTGGTGGAGGTGGCGGGAAACGCACCTAAACCGCCCTGACCTGGGAAGATGCGCGCCCGGTGCAGCGTGTGCCAGTTCTGTGACAGGCTCCGTGCGTGGATCTGGTCACTCCTGCACAGAGGCCCCGCAAGCCCGTACCAGTTATCCGCGAAATGGCGGGAGCACCCGTCCCGCTCCACCTTCTCGAGCACATCGTAGGTCAGTCGGCAGATCGTTGCCCTGTTGGTGGACCCCCCGAAAACTTGTTGGAACCGCGCAGGCTTACGCCGACATCAAGGCCTCCCCCTCAGGTTGACAACGACCGCGTCCTGACCTTCGCTACACGGAGGTGTTGGTCCCGTCCTCGCTCATGAGGGCTGCGTTCCGCCCTGCCGGGACCGTGTTGCGTGCCCGCCTGAGGTGCCGGCTGATGGCGGCGGCGAGGGCGGTGAGGCTGTAGGCGCTGAGCGCGGTGAGGGCGGTGGAGGAGCCGGTGGGAACGGCGGCGTGGTAGGCGATGAGGATGCCCGTGACGGCGCTGGCGGCGCCGATGGCGGAGGACACCCACAGCATGGACCGGTAGGAGTTCGTGACCTGAGCGGCCGTCGCGACCGGGATGACCATCATCGCGGAGATCAGCAGGAGCCCGATGGTGGACATCCCGGCGACCACCACGAGGGCTACCAGCACGGTCAACGCCATGACCAGTCCGGTGGTGGACACGCCGGAGGCGCGGGCCGCGGCCTCGTCGAAGGCCAGGGCCACGAGCTGCCTGTAGAGCAGCGCCAGCACGCCCGCGACCGCGATCGCGAGGGCGGCGACCGACCCGACCTGGCCCCAGGTCAGGTTGAGCGGGCTGCCGAAGAGCAGTCCGAGGATCTGGTTCTGCCCTCCGCCGCCGCGGGAGGCGAACAGGTAGCCGGCCGCGATGCCGCCGTAGAAGACCAGGGCGAGGGAGAGGTCCCCGCCGGCGGGACCGCGGGAGAGGCGCACCAGCGCGAGCTCGGCCAGCGCGGTGAGCACGAGGGCACCGATGAGAGGGTTCAGGCCGGCGAGAAAGGCAAGGCCCACCCCGGCGAAGGCGACGAGTCCCATCCCGTCGCCGATGAGCGCCTGGCGGCGCTGGACGATGAAGGCGCCGACCAGCGGGGCCACGGCGGCGATGATCGTCGAGGCGACCGGGGCGCGCTGCGTGAAACCGAACTCCAGGGCCTCCATCACACGCCCTCCGCAAGTTGTTGGGGCCCGGCCCGGTGGTGCAGCCGCCCGGCAGCGACCTCGACGACGTCGGTGGCCAGCTCAGCCCGAGGACTAGGCAGATCAGATGTCACCCATCGGTGCAGCAGTCCCCCACGAGCAGCCCAGGGGTCTTCTTGCCCGAGTCACCACGTGGTGGACCGATCGTGTTCACTTCGGCGTCACCTGGTGTGGGTGCGCGCCTCCTACCGTCCGTGGCGTGACTTCCACCTCCTCCCGCAACCTCCGCAACCGTGTTGTCCGCTCGACGCTCGTCGTCTGTCTTGCCTGCGGGCTGGCTGCTGCCCCGGCCATGGCCGGGGTCGTGCCCGAGCCGGTACGCCACTCCGCACCGGACGCCGCCTTCACCCTCGACCCGGTCGGCACCTTCGAGACCGGTGTGTTCGACGAGTCCGCGGCCGAGATCGTGGCCTGGTACCCCGGCGGGCAGCGCGCCCTGGTCGTGAACGCCCAGGGCGGCATGGTCGACGTGCTGGACGCCGCCGACGCGACAAGCCCGGTCAAGGTCGCTGAGATCTCCGCCGCAGGGCTCGTGGCCGCCGACGGATCCGTGGTGCCGAACGGCACCGTCGCCAACTCGGTCGCCGTCCGTCCCGACGGGCTCGCGGTCGTGGCCCTGGAGGCGCCGCAGAAGAGCGGAGACGGCTGGTTGTTGGTCGTGGACGTGCGGTCGCCAGAGCCGCGGGCAGTGGGGGCCTACCGAGTGGGGGCTCTGCCGGACATGGTGACCCTGACCCCGCGCGGTGACCGTGCGCTCGTCGCCAACGAGGGTGAGCCGACGGACGACTACAGCGTCGACCCGGAGGGCACCATCTCCGTCGTGACCCTCCCGAAGCAGCTGACCGAGCGCGGCCGCTCGGCGCAGCACGGGACGGCCGCGATCATCCAGGACGCGGTGGCCACCGCCGACTTCCGCGCCTTCGAGGGCGACGCCCTCCCCGAGGGTGTCCGCGTCTTCGGCGGACGGGATGACGCCGGCACCGGTTCCCCGGAGTTCCCCGTGTCGGAGAACCTAGAGCCGGAGTACGTCACCGTCTCCAAGGACGGCCGTACCGCGTGGGTGTCGCTGCAGGAGGCCAACGCCCTGGCCGTCCTGGACGTACAAAGCGCGACCGTGACCGACCTGCTGCCGCTGGGAACGGTAGACCGCAGGGAGGTCGCCTTCGACCCCTCCGACCGCGACGGCGGCATCAACCTCGGCACCTGGCCGGTCCAGGGCTTCCGGCTGCCGGATGCGATCGACTCCTACCGGGTGCGCGGCACCGACTACGTCGTCACCGCCAACGAAGGCGACGCCCGCGACTACGACGCCTACTCCGAAGAGGCGCGGGTCAAGGACCTGGGCCAGGACGGCATACCCCCCATCTGCGACGGCGTCGCTGAGCAGGCGGGCATGAGTGTGGAGCAGCTGCAGGCCGACGAGAACCTCGGACGTCTCAACATCACCCTGGCCCAGGGCCTGGACGAGGGGGCCGGCTGCTACGCCGAGCTGTTCACCTACGGGACCCGTGGCTTCTCGATCGTCGACGGTGAGGGTGCGCTCGTGTTCGACTCCGGTTCCCAGTTCGAGCAGATCATCGCCGAGGCGGTCCCGGACTTCTTCAACTCCAACCACTCCGAGACCAACCTCGAGGGCCGTTCCGATGACAAGGGCCCCGAGCCCGAGGGCGTCGTCCTGGGTGAGGTCGACGGTCGGACCTACGCGTTCATCGGCCTGGAGCGCATCGGCGGTGTCATGGTCTACGACGTCACCGAGCCCGCGCAGGCCGCCTTCGTCACCTACGCCAACAACCGCGACTTCTCGGTCTCGGTCGAGGACGCCGAGGACGTCGACACTGCGCTGGCCGCGGCCGGTGACCTCGGCGCCGAGGGCCTGGCCTTCGTCCCGGCTGATCAGTCGCCCACAGGGGCACCCCTGGTCATCGTCGGCAACGAGGTGTCCGGGACGACGACCTTCTTCGAGGTCACCGACCTGCGGTGAGCCCTGGCGGTGGGCCAGGCCGCGCCCCCTTGTCCGGGTGGCCTGGCCCGCCGGGGACGGTGCTGACCGAGACGATCGGGGCTGCCGCACCGGATCGCCACCTGTTCTCTTCCCGCCCCAGGGAACGGTGGCTCGCGCCTCTGGTCGGAGAAGGACGCTTTCCGGTGCTTCTTTCAGTGGCTGGCGAACGTGTAGCCCGGGCCCCGCACGGTGACGATGTGCCGCGGTGCGGCGGGGTCGGGCTCGATCTTGGCGCGCAGGCGCTTGATGTGGACGTCGAGGGTCTTGGTGTCGCCGACGTAGTCGCTGCCCCATACCGGTCGATGAGCTGGCTGCGGGTGAGCACCCGATCGGCGTTGCGCAGCAGCGTCTCCAGCAGGTGGAACTCTCGCAACGGCATCAACACCTGCTCCCCGTGGACGTGCACGGTGTGGCCTTCGACGTCGATCCGCACCGGGCCGGCCTCGATGGTTGCGGGGCTGAGGTCCTCGGGCTCGGCCAGCCGGCGCAGCACCGCCTTGACCCGTGCGGGCAGCTCGCGGGCTGAGTAGGGCTTGGTGACGTAGTCATCCGCCCCCAGCTCCAGCGCGACAACCTTCTCGATCCCGGAGTCCTCGGCCGTGAGCATGATGACGGGCACGCCCGAACGCTGCCGCAGGCCGCGGAGGACGTCCACGCCGGGCAATCCAGGCAGCATCAGGTCCAGCAGCACCAGGTCCGCCCGTTGCGGTCGAACCGGGCCAGGGCCTCGGGACCGGTGGCGGCGACGTCGACGTCATACCCCTCCCGCCGGAGGACATAGGACAGGGGGTCCGAGAAGGACTCCTCGTCCTCCACGACGAGAAGCCGGGTCACAGCTGTCGCCAACGTCGAAGAGCCCTTGCTGCACCCTGCGATGCTCGAGCCCCACCCCTTCAGCGGTGTAACCACCGGTTGGGTCCTGGCCTCTGCCACGGCCCCTCGGCCCACCCGTTCCTCGCGCCAGCAGACGTCCGCGCCCGGAGGCCAAGCGAGCACCCGGGCTGCCGCGGACCGTTCACGCCTGGTTGACCTGCAGGTTCCGGGGTGTCCATCCCGCCGGCGCACAGTGACGCCGCAAGCCTCTCCCCTGCTCAAGGAGTCACTCGTGCCACGTCCGCTCGCTCCTGCCCTGGCCGCCCTGGCCGCCGCCACGACGCTTGGCGCTCTGGCCGCAGCTCCCGCCGGTGCGCTGGCGCCCATGACGCCGCTGCCCTCGGCGGGCAGCTCGCCCGTCGCTGCCCAGCCCGGCTTCCGGGTGCTGCCCTACCTGCAGAACCCCTCCTCGGACTCGATGACGATCGTGTGGGTCGGTGAGCTCGACACCGCCGGGACCGTCACGGTGCGCGGCCCCGGCATCGGGACGCGGACGCTGACCAGCGACCCGCGTCACCTGGACCTGATGGAGTACTCCGACGCCGAGCTGGCCCAGTCGATCCCCGGTCTGGAGCAGGGCTCCTGGCTGCTCTCCGACAACAACTACCAGCACGTCGTCGAAGTCGAGGGCCTCAAGGCCGGCAAGACCTACAAGTACACCGTCACCCAAGACGGGGTCGAGCACGAGGCCACCTTCTCCACCGCCCCCGACGCCCAGCGGTGGCAGGACGTGCGCATCGTCGCCTTCTCCGACACCGAGACCGAGCCCTACGGCCGCATCGAGCACCGCGAGTGGGAGATCGCCCACGCCGGCTACGCCGACGGCTCGGTGCAGCGGCCCGGGACCGACTCGGTCTGGGCGGACAAGTACGGCACCGCGGTGCGGTACGGGCAGGAGCTGGTGCGCTATCCGATGAACCAGGCGCAGGCGCTGGACGCCAACCTCGACACGATCGCCGCGCAGGACCCCGACCTGCTCATGATCGCCGGCGACCTGGCCCAGGGATCCGGCTACCAGCCGGCATGGGACGAGTTCTGGCGCCACTTCGCCGGCGAGTTCGGCACCCTGGCCTCCACCGTCCCGCTGGTCACCGCCCTGGGCAACTGGGAGACCTACGCCGGGATCAGCGGCGGCTACGGCACCCCCACCGACCGCACCCCGCCCGTGGTGGCCCGCAACCGCTACCACGACTACATGATCACCCCCGGGGACCCGCACAACACCCGTTTCAAGGACTCCTACTACCGCCTCGACCACGGCCCGGTCACCATCCTGACCCTGGACTCCACCAACGGGGTGCCGGACGAGAATACCCGCACCGGGCAGCTCTCCGGCGAGGTCTTCTCCGGCGACGACACCAACCTCACCCCCGAGCGGATGTCCACCGACACCCAGGGAGAGATCGCGGCACCGGAGTACGACGCCACGTTCGCCGACGTGTTCGGCACCGACCCCGCGCAGAGCGACCTGCCCAACCTCACCCCCGGCGGTGAGCAGTGGGACTGGGCTCGCGAGCAGCTTGCCAACGCCCGCGCTCAGGGGCAGGTGATCCTGGTGCAGTTCCACCACGCCGCCTACTCCAGCGGCGTGCACGGCACCCCGCCCAACCACGAGCACGCCGACAACCAGTCCGGTGTGGCGATGCGCGCCTACACCCCGATGTTCGAGGAGTACGGCGTCGCCGCCGTGATCAGCGGCCACGACGAGATGTTCGAACGCTCCCTCGTCGACAGCGACGGTGACGGGGTTGGGGTGCAGGTCTACGACGTCGGCGTGGCCGCCGACGGGCTGCGCGGCGAGCAGCTCTACCGGACCCAGGACGGACAGTGGGAGCCGATCCGCTTCAACACCCACTCACAGTGGATGGCCGCCAAGGATGAGCCCGAGCTCTGGGAGAACGACGAGAACGGCCAACCCCGCCTCCTCGACGGCGGCCTGCACTACGGACACCTGCAGATGGACCTGCGACGCACCCGCTGCGGCTCCGAGCTGACCTTCACCCCGGTCTACCTCTTCCCCCTCATGGACCAGGACTACGAGGTGACCGGCACCGAGCGCCGCGTCTACGACGACGTCCTCACCCTCGACATTGACGCCGACGGCCGCGTCGTGCAGGACAACAGCTGCACCGGAAACGCCCACCGGCCCTGACCTCAGGGCCGCTCGGCGGTCAACTGGCGAGACAAGCCACGCTCCGGCCGCATAGGCGCCCACCGTCCCGTCCGGGATGGTGGGCGCTCCGGTCCGCAACAGATCTACACCATCCGCGACGTCAGGGCCTTGTGTCGTCGGTACGCGCGAACGCCCTCCTTGTCGCTGCGATCCACGCCGGCAGCGCGTGCACGGGCCCGTCGGGTTCTATGACGCGCGAGTTACCCACCGCGCCCAGAGCATGATCCTGTGACAGCTGCGTGCCAGATCCGTCAGTGGGAACCTGCGCTTTGGTCTCTTTAGCCACATCCACGCGACCCCTGCGCATGGCCCAGGATCCGCGTCGTTGCACGGATTGTCGGCGCCGCCGAGGCGGTACTGCACAGCGTGAGACACGGTGGTGGAGGTGGCGGGAATCGAACCCGCGTCCGTTGCCGGGAAACCAGGGCTTCTCCGGGTGCAGTGCGCTAGGGATTTTCTCGGCCCCAGGGCTCGCGCGCACACGTTCCCTGACAGGCCCAGTCGAGTTGGAGTCCCACGTGATCCCCCGACACAGATCACGCAGCAAGTCATCTAGATGATGCCAGGATCTGAGCCGATGACGAGCTCAGGCTGACAGACTTCGGGCTCGCTCAGGCGGCGAGGGCGAAGTCGCTGCGCTTGGAATTGGCAGCTATTGGTTTCGCAAGGAGCGTTGACGAGATGACCTTGCATCCTCGACCCGCTTCCCCTGAAGTGCCGAACAACGTCGAAACCGATCACCCCCATGGGGGTGTCTCACACTGTGCAGTTGTCAACCAGCCCCACGAGGTGCGGGGCCACTCATCTGAGTCTACGTGGTCAACGGCTCGGCCACCACGGAGATTCCCGACCCGTGTGACAGGCTGCCGCCCATGAGCTACCCCGGTGCCCCCACCCACGACCCGAACGACGCGGCGGCGCTGCGCCCGTTGACGATCCTCGTGTCCGCGATGGCCGGCGGCCTGGTGATGCTGGCGGTCGTCCTGGCCCTGGTCGGCGCTCAGCTGGAGACCCCGGAGACCTGGATGCTGCTCGTCGTGGGCGTCACGACGATCGGCGCCTGGGCGTTGGCGCTGGGTTCCCCGGTGCCGAAGGTGGCGCAGAGTATGCCGCTGGCCGCGCAGGTGCGGCCGCTCGTCGTGCTGCGCGCCGCGGCGCTGGAGGCCCCCGCGATCATCGGCCTGGTCCTGGCCTTCATGAGCCAGCCGATCAACCTGCTCGTCTACGTGCTGCCCGCGCTCTTCTCCGTTGCCGGGCTGCTGCTCTTCGCGCGCCCGTCGGTCGTGGCCCAGCGGGTCAGCCGTGGCGCTTGAGGTGGGCTGACATCGCCCGGTCGGCCTCGCGCCGGTCCTGCCGCTCGCGCAGCGTCTGCCGCTTGTCGTGCAGCTTCTTGCCCTTGGCGAGCGCGATCTCGACCTTGGCCCGTCCGTCGACGAAGTAGAGCGACAACGGCACGATCGTGTGCCCGGCCTGCTCGGCCTTGGCGACCATCTTCTCGATCTGCTCACGGTGCAGGAGCAGCTTGCGACGGCGACGGGCGGTGTGGTTGGTCCACGTCCCCTGGGTGTACTCCGGGATGTGCACCCCTTCGAGGTACAGCTCCCCGCCGTACTCCACGGCATACCCGTCGGTGAGGGTCGCGCGACCCATCCGCAGCGACTTCACCTCGGTCCCGGTCAGCACGAGGCCGGCCTCGACGGTGTCCTCGATGAGGTATTCGTGTCGGGCCTTCTTGTTGCTGGCGATGAGCTTGCGTCCGGTCTCCTTGGGCATGGCCGGTCAAGTCTAGGCGAGAGATCGACGAAGCTCACACGGGTTTGCTCCCGCGCCCCCTGAGTTGCCGCCCCAGAGGACCCGGGGCAGGGTGGGGGCGATCCATCCACGAGAGCTCGAGGAGTGAGAGATGACCACAGCGCGCGAGATCATGACCCCCCAGGCCTACACGGTGAGCGACAGCGCCTCCCTGGTGGAGGCCGCCACCCTGATGCGCGACCACGGTGTCGGAGCCCTGCCGGTGGTGTCCTCCGACGGGGCGCTGACCGGCATCATCACCGACCGCGACATCGTCGTCAGCGGCGTCGCCGCATCGCACGACGTCGGCGCCGTCGCGGTCGGCACGGTCACCCAGGGCATCGTGTCGACGGTCTCCCCTGACGAGGACGTCGACCGGGTGGTCCGCGTCATGGGCGACCAGCAGATCAAGCGCCTCGTGGTCGTCGAGGGTCACGAGATCCTCGGCATGATCAGCGAGTCCGACCTCGCGCGCACGGTCGAGGAGGACAAGATCGTCGACTTCGTCAAGCAGGTCTACGGCCGCAGCTGACCGGCGGCTTCACGACGCGACGGCGCCCGGTGCCCCTTCTCGGGTCACCGGGCGCCGTCGTGACAGGGTGAGGCCTCAGACCGTCGTCACAGCCACGTCCGCGGGTTGACCGGCGTGCCGTTCTCCCGCGTCTCGAAGTGCAGGTGGCAGCCGGTCGAGGCGCCCGTCGTGCCGACATACCCGAGCAGCTGACCCCGGCTCACCGACTGCCCGGGTGACACCACGGCAGGGCTCTGGAAGTGCAGGTAGCTCGTGGTGAGGTTGACGCCGCGCTGCACCCCGTGGTCGACGATGACCATGTTGCCGCCGCCGGCGTCGAAGCCTGCGCTGTAGACGACCCCGTCGGCCGCCGCGACGACCGGCGTGCCGCACCCGGGCCCGTAGTCCATCCCCGCGTGCAGGCGCCACGTCTGGAAGACGGGATGGAAGCGGTTGCCGAACTCGCTGGTGATGGGGCCGCTCGTCGGGGCGGAGAGGATGCCGGTGGACGCCTCCTCCGCGGCTCGCTGCTCCCGCTCTGCCTCTCGGGAGGCGCGCTCCTGCTCGGCCTCCCGCGCCGCGGCCTCACGTGCAGCGGCGTCACGGGCGGCCTGGGCGGCTGCCGCGGCCTCGGCCTCCGCAGCCTCCGCACGTCGGGCCGCCTCCGCAGCCGCCGCCTCGTCCCGCAGTCGCTGGGCCTCGGCCTCTGCGGCCCGCTGCCGTTGGGCCTCCCGCTCGGCAGCCCGCTGACGTGCGGCCTCCTCCTCGGCCGCGCGCTGGGCGGCGGCCTCGGCCGCAGCCTGCCGACGGGCCTCCTCCTCCGCCTTGCGGCGAGCCTCCTCCTCGGCCTTGCGGCGCGCCTCCTCGATCCGCTCGAGCTCGGCCTGCTCCGCGGCCTTGAGGCCCTTCTTGGTCTGGGCGAGCTCAGCCAGCTCGGCCTCGAGCGCCTCGGAGCGCTCCTGCTCGGCCGCGAGCGAGGTCTCGATCTTGGCCTTCTCGGTCTCGAGGTCGGCCTTGGCCTGCTGCTGCTGCGCCTCCAGGTCCTCGAGCTCGACCTTAGCGGCGTCGGCCGCGGCCCGCGCCTGCTCCTTGGCGACGACGTTGGCCTCGGCCTTGGCGAGCAGGTAGTCGATGTCCGAGCGCACCCCCACCAGCCGGTCCTGCTCGGCCACCTGCTCGGCCTCCTGGGTCGCGAGCTGGCGCATCTGCTGGTCCTGCACGCGCAGCACCGTGCGCGCCATCGACATCTGGTCGACGGCGTCCGCCTCGCCCGAGAGGAGCTCGAGCGTCGTGGCGAGCGAGCCCATACCCCCGTGCTTGTAGCTCTGTCGCGCGATGGCGCCGACGGTGGCCGCGGTGTCCTCCTGGTCGGCGGAGACCTGGTCGAGCGACTCCTCGATCTGCGCCTCGTTCTCCCGGGCGAGGGCGAGCTCGCCGTCGATCCGCTCAGTCTCCGCCTCGGCGTCCGCGAGGTCGAGCTCGGCCTCCTCGAGCACGATGCGTGCCTGGTTGACCTGAGCCGTGGTCTCCCGCAGCCGCTCGTCCGCGGCGACCAGCTCGGCGCTGGTGTGCTCCAGGTGCTCGCCCAGCTCCTGCGCCTGCTGCTCCGAGCTCTCGCGGTCCGCGCTGGTCCGCTTCTGCTCGTCATCGACGCTGCTCAGCCGGTCCCGGATGTCGTCGAGCTCGCCGGAGGCCAGCGCCGGGGTCGCCACGCCGATCGCACCGACGAGGGCCAGCGCCAGGGCACGGCGCAGGCGTGGACGGTATGCCGGCCCTGACCTCGCGCCGTCCGTCTCGCCTCGCCCGGTGCCGGGTCGGGGGTTTCTCACCATGGTGTCTCCTTCTCAGACCCTGACGTGGCGCCGCAGCGCGGTCCAGGCGGTCACGACGGCGAGCAGGACTGCTCCGCCGACGAGGAACGGGGTGATGAGCCACAGGTCGCGCTCGCCGACCAGGCTCACCAGGCCGCTCTCCCCCGCGAGCAGCTCGGACAGGAAGCCGCTGATCCCGAAGCGCACCGTGGCCCAGAGCAGGGCGACGGCGAGGGCCGCGCCGAGCAGGGCAGCCACCACGGTCTCGAGGATGAACGGCAGACGGATGGAGAAGGCCGAGGCGCCCACCATGCGCTGGATCGCGGTCTCCCTGCGCCGCGTCCACGCGGTGAGCCGGATCGTCGTGGAGATGAGCAGGATGGCGCAGACCACCATGGCGACCGCGAGGGCGAGCGCGCCCCAGCTGAGGGCGCCGAGGAAGGCGAAGAGCTTGTCGACGACCTCACGCTGGTCCTCCACGCTGTCGACGCCGGGTGCCTGCTCGAAGGCGGCGCGGATGACGTCGTACTTCGCGGGGTCGGAGAGGTTGACGCGGAAGGAGGCCGGGATCGACTCCTGCGGGACCGACTCCAGTGCCGAGGAGTTACGGAACTGCTCGGTGAACCGCTCGTAGGCCTGCTCGTTGGACTCGTAGAAGTATTCGGTGACCAGCGGCTGCAGACCGTCGAGGTCGCTCTCGATCTGGTCGCGCTGCTCGGGAGTGACAGCGCCGGCGGCGCAGCCGGGCGCGTCGGTCGAGTCGGGGGTGCAGAGGAAGATCGACACCTGCACCCGGTCATACCACTCGCCCTTGGCCGTGTTGACCTGCGCCTGCGCGAGGAGCCCGACCCCGAGGAAGAAGAGCGAGACCATCGTCACCAGCACGACGGAGACGAACATCGAGAAGTTGCGCCGCAGGCCGTTGCCGACCTCGCCGAGCAGGAAGCCGGGCCTCACCGGTGGACCTCGCGGTAGCCGCCCTCGGCCTGGTCGCGCACGACCTGCCCGTCGCGCAGCTGCACGACCCGCTTGCGGAACTGGTCGACGATCGTCGTGTCGTGGGTCGCCATGACGACCGTGGTCCCGGCCCGGTTGATCCGGTCGAGGATCGCCACGATCTCCTCGCTGGTGTCGGGGTCGAGGTTGCCGGTGGGCTCGTCGGCGAGCAGGATCGGCGGCTTGTTGACCATCGCGCGGGCGATCGCGACCCGCTGCTGCTCCCCGCCGGAGAGCTCGTGCGGAAGCCGCTTGCCCTTGCCCTGCAGCCCCACGAGGTCGAGGGTCTCGGGGACGCGCTGCTTGATCTCGTGCCGCCCGGCCCCCAGCACCTGGAGCACGTAGGCGACGTTCTGGTGCACGGTCTTGCCGCTGAGCAGCCGGAAGTCCTGGAAGACGGTGCCGATCTGCCGGCGCATGAGGTGGACCCGGCGGGGGGCCAGCTGGCCGAGGTCGTGCCCGGCCACGAGGACCCGACCGCTCGTCGGTCGCTGCTCGAGGATGACCATGCGCAGCAGCGAGGACTTGCCCGAGCCCGACTCCCCCACGACGAAGCAGAACTCCCCCCGCGTCACGTCGAGGTCGACGTCCTGCAGCGCCCAAGGATCGGCCTTGGCGTAGCGCAGGCTGACGCGATCCATGGTGATCATCCGGACGGGACTCCAGAGGTATGTGGGACGGATGTGGCAGGTGTGTGGGGAGTTTCGGCCGCGACACACGGTAGCGGATGTGAGGGTGGGGTCAAGGGCTCCCACGCCGGGTCGCGGCGAACGCACAGCCACCGGGCGAACACCTGGTGACAACTGCCCTGACCGAGCGGGTCGGGAGGGCGAGTGTCGGTGTCTCGGGCTACGGTCGGCAGAGCCGTTCCCCGCGGCATACCCATCTGTCCCTTGCCCCTTGGAGTGCAACCACATGCAGAACCTCCCCAGACGCGCCCTGGCCGCCGTCTCGACGGCCGCGGTGGCCGTCTCCGGCCTCGTCGCGATCGCTCCGGCCAGCCAGGCCGCCGGCCCCGGCCTCGTCCTCAACGAGGTCTACGGCGGCGGCGGCAACAGCGGAGCCGAGCTCACCCACGACTTCGTCGAGCTGCTGAACTCGACGGACGCCCCGATCAGCCTCGACGGGTATGCCGTCGCCTACTCCTCCGCCGGCGGCACCCTGGGCAACCGGTGCTCGCTGTCCGGGACCGTGGCGCCCGGCAGCACCTTCCTCATCCAGCAGGCCGCCGGCGCCGGGGGCACCACCCCGCTGCCGGACCCTGACGCCGAGTGCGCGGCCTCGATGGCCGGGTCCAACGGCATCGTCGAGCTCACCCTCGACGGTGCGGTCGTGGACCTCGTCGGCTACGGCACCGCCTCCCGCTTCGAGGGCAGCGCCGCCGCGCCCGGCCTGTCCAACACCACCTCGGCGACCCGCACCGACGCGGTCGACACCGACGACAACGCCGCCGACTTCACCCGCGGCGAGCCGACGCCCACCCCCGGTGGCGGCGGGACCGACCCCGATCCCGACCCGGAGCCGGAGGAGCCGACCGAGGCGAGCATCGCGCAGATCCAGGGCACCGGGGCCACCTCCCCGCTGGAGGGCCGGGAGGTCATCACGACCGGTGTCGTCACCGCGACCTATCCCACCGGTGGCTTCGCCGGCGTCTACCTCCAGACCTCCGGTACCGGCGGCACGCCCAAGGTGCCCGGTGACGCGTCCGACGGCATCTTCCTCTACAGCTCCTGGGCCGCCGACAACCTGCAGATCGGCGACTGCGTCACGGTCGACGGCACCGAGGTGGTGGAGTACAACGGCCTGACCGAACTCTCGGGAGGCTTCGTCGACCCCATCGACGGTTGCGAGGCGGTCGCTCCGACGCCCTTGGCGACGCTGCCGGTGAGCGAGGCGGAGAAGGAGGTCTACGAGGGGATGCTGGTCCAGCCAGAGGGCACCTACACCATCACCAACAACTACCAGCTCAACCAGTACGGCCAGCTCGGCCTGGCGATCGGCGAGGAGCCGCTCTACCAGGCGACCGACCAGGTCCTGCCCGGCGCCGAGGCCGAGGCCTACGAGGCGGCCAACCAGGCGAAGTACATCACCCTGGACGACGGCTCGAGCTGGGACTACCTGCGCAACGCGACCGCGCAGGACTCCCCGCTGCCCTACCTCTCGGCGCAGGAGCCGCACCGCACGGGATCGCAGGTGGGCTTCGACTCGCCGGTGATCCTGGACTACCGCTTCCAGTGGAACTACCAGCCGGTCGGTCAGGTCGTCGGCGCGCAGAGCGCGGTCGACCCGATCATCAGCGAGAACGACCGTGAGGCCGAGGCGCCCGAGGTCGGGGGCAACGTCCAGATCGGCGCGTTCAACGTGCTCAACTACTTCTCCGACCTCGGCATGGACGAGCCCGGCTGCGACTTCTACGCCGACCGTTTCGGCGACCCGGTCGCGACCGACTTCTGCGAGGTCCGCGGTGCGTGGTCGGAGCAGGCGTTCGCCGACCAGCAGGCCAAGCTCGTGACCGCGATCAACGGCACCGACGCCGAGGTCCTGGCTCTCATGGAGATCGAGAACGCCGCAGCGCTGACCTACAAGGACCGTCCGCGCGACGCCGCGCTCGCCGACCTGGTCGAGGCGCTCAACGCCGACGCCGGCGAGGAGCGGTGGGCCTACGCCCCGTCTCCGGTGGTCACCCCGCCGAGCGAGGACGTCATCCGCACCGCGTTCATCTACGACCCGAGCGCGGTGCAGCTGCTCGGCCCCTCGCTGATCCAGCTCGACGACGCTTTCGCCAACGCGCGCTACCCGCTGGCGCAGAAGTTCAAGGCGAAGGGCTCGGGCAAGCCGTTCGTGGCGGTCGCCAACCACTTCAAGTCCAAGGGCTCGGGTGAGGACGACGGCACCGGTCAGGGCAACGCCAACCCCTCGCGCATCGCGCAGGCGCAGGCGCTGACGAGCTGGACCGAGGAGATGTTCGCCGACGACGCGGTCTTCCTCATGGGCGACTTCAATGCCTACAGCCGTGAGGACCCGGTCCGGATCATCGAGGACGAGGGCTACACCAACCTGGCCCGTGCCTACGAGCCGGACTCGATGACCTACCAGTTCAGCGGCCGCCTCGGCTCGCTCGACCACGTCTTCGCCAATGAGCAGGCCCAGCGCCTGGTCACCGGCGCCGGCGTGTGGGACATCAACGCCGATGAGTCGATCGCGTTCCAGTACAGCCGGCGCAACTACAACGTGACCGACTTCCACAGCGACGACCAGTTCGCCAGCTCCGACCACGACCCGGTCCTGGTCGGCCTGGACACCGGCAACCGTGGCAAGGGCAAGGGCGGCAAGGGCTGACCCCCACACCGCCCCTGACGTGAGCGGGCGGCATACCTCGATCGATGAGGTATGCCGCCCGTTGCGCGTGCGGAGGGCGCTGCGGTCGAGGGCTCAGTCCTCCGCGCGGTCGGCGGAGCGCTTCCAGCGGATCCCGGCGTCGATGAAGTCGTCGATGTCGCCGTCGAGCACCGCGGCGGTCGAGCCCACCTCGTGGCCGGTCCGCAGGTCCTTGACCATCTGGTAGGGGTGGAGCACGTAGGAACGCATCTGGTCACCCCACGAGGCCTTGACGTCGCCGGCCATCTCCTTGCGGGCGGCGTCCTCCTCGGCCTTCTTGAGCAGCAGGAGGCGGGACTGCAGCACCCGGAGCGCGGCGGCGCGGTTCTGGATCTGGCTCTTCTCGTTCTGCATCGAGACGACGGTGCCGGTCGGCAGGTGGGTCATGCGGACGGCGGAGTCGGTGGTGTTGACCGACTGACCGCCCGGCCCGCTGGAGCGGAAGACGTCGATCTTGAGGTCGCCCTCGGGGATCTCGATGGTGTCGGTGCTCTCGATGAGCGGCACGACCTCGACCGCGGCGAAGCTGGTCTGGCGACGACCCTGGTTGTCGAAGGGGCTGATGCGGACCAGGCGGTGCGTGCCTGCCTCGACCGCGAGGGTGCCGAAGGCATACGGCACCTTGACCTCGAAGGTCGCCGACTTCAGCCCCGCCTCCTCGGCGTAGGACGTGTCGAGCACGGAGGTCGGGTAGTCGTGCCGCTCGGCCCAGCGGAGATACATCCGCATGAGCATCTCGGCGAAGTCGGCGGCGTCCACGCCACCGGCCCCGGAGCGGATCGTGACGACCGCCTCCCGGATGTCGTAATCCCCGTTGAGCAGCGTGCGGACCTCAAGCAGCTGCACCGCCTTCTTGAGGCCGGCCAGCTCACGCTCGGCCTCCACGAGGGTGTCGGCGTCGTTCTCCTCCCGACCGAGCTCGACGAGGGCCTCCAGGTCGTCGATCCGCGCATCCATCCCGACGACCTTGTCGTGCTCGGCCTTGGCGCGGGAGAGCGCGGAGGTGACCTTCTGGGCGTTGTCGACGTCGTCCCAGAGGTCCGGGGTGCTGGCCTGGGTCTCCAGCTCGGTGATCTGCGCGCTCAGCCGGTCGAGGTCGGTGACCTCCCGCACCGACGCCATGGTCGTGCGGAGCTGCTTGATCTCGGTCTCGAAGTCGACTGCCACGATCCACCAGCCTACGCCACACGAACAGAGCAGGATGAGCCTATGCAGACGCGCTACGGATAGAACTGGTGGCACAAGACTCGGGGCTTCGAGGGTCCGCAGATGTCCCAGGACGACGCCGTCGCTCTCATGTCCTCGCCGGAGACGGTCCACATCGAGGTCACCGACGGCGAGCGCACCACCGTGGTCTACGCCATCGGGCCCGATGCCGGCACCGTCTCCTGGTGGCGAGCCGGCGTCCTGGTGCAGGAGCACTCGTTGCGCCCTTCAGCGCACCACGCAGACGAGCTCTACGCGCACAAGATCAGCGTCCACCACGACGGCGGAGCCCGCGTCATGGAGTGGGACCTCTTCCCGGCCTACGGGGTGGTGTCCCGGCAGGAGCACCACTACCCCGCGGGCGAGCACGACGAGCGCACCTGGCACACGATGGCCTCGGCCGACCTGGACCTGCTCGCGGTCCCCGGCCCGATCGACCCTCGCGACGTGAGACAACCGCGCAGAAGGCCCGACTGTCCTGGATCGAGGAGACCCGATGGGGCGACTCGGTTCAGCTCCGTCCTCCCCTGTGGGTCCCCCGACGCGACTCGTCACAGGCCACGAGTCTCTTCATCCCCACTGCTGGCCCTCCGGAGATCGACCGCACCGGCGACGAGGACTGGACGCCCGTGTCCCCCCTCCCCCCGAGCATCCCCCACGTAGCGTCCGTCGACGACGTCGCGTCGCTCGCGCTCGCCGCCCAGGATCTGACCATCGACGGACTGCTGGAGGACTGAAGGCACCTCGCCTCAGGGTGGACCGCCGCGACCGAGACGCTCGCGACGCCGACTACTCCCCCGTCTGCCCGTCGACCAACTCGCGCAACAGGTCGGCGTGACCGTTGTGCCGGGCATACTCCTCGACCATGTGGGTGAGGATCCATCGCACGGAGACCTCACCCCGCCCACCCCAGGCCGGGTGCGTCGTGCCGAGCGAGTCGATCCCGGCCGAGGCGAGCGCGGCACGTGACCGGTCGACCGAGGCAGCCCAGACCGCCCGCACCGCCTCGGGGTGCTCGGTCGTCGCACTCGACCACTCCCAGTTCTCGTCGGCCTTCCAGTCGACGCCGTCCCAGGGCTCCGGCATGGGTGCGCGGCTGAGAACCTCGGTGAACCAGTAGTCCTCGACCCAGGCGAGGTGCTTGAGCAGCCCGGCCAGCGTCATGGTGCTGGGGTGTCCGGGCAGCCGTCGCCGCAGCCCGTCGGCGTCCAGGTCGCGGGTCTTCCACTCCAGGGTGGCCCGCTGGAAGTCGAGGAACCCGACGAGGGTGGCCGCCTCCCCCTTCGCCAGGGGTGGCTCGGGTCGTCCGACGTCGTCGATGGTGGGCTCGCTCATGTCGAGCCACCCTAGGGCGACCTGCGGACACCTGGCGACCGCATATCGGCCCGGGGCGCGTGACGTCAGGCGGTGTGCCGCAGACCGACCTGCGCCGGGACCGCCTCGGTGAGGTAGCCCAGCGCCTCGAGCGCGCTCCAGCCCTCCGGGTGGCGACCGATGAGCTCGGTGGCACCCGCGAGGTCCTGGCCCAGGGTGACGAGGGTGTCCTCGGCATACCCGTCCTTGCGCTCCTGGCCCAGGCCGATGTTGGCCATGAGCCCGTTGCACAGGCACTTGCGACCGACGGTGTCGGCCTCGTCGCCGCCCTTCTTGAGATACATGTGGACCGGCTCGGAGGCGCAGCGGTAGCCGATCTCGCCGTCCTCACGCTCGTAGGGCTGGCGCAGGTAGGACAGGTCGCACAGCCGCGGGCGGGCCTCGTAGACCTCGACCTGGCTGGCAGTGCCCTCCAGGGTGGCGACCTTGAAGGGGAAGCCGGTCGGGCTGGCGCGCGGGTCGTTGCGGACGCTCAGCTCGCCGCTGCGCAGCTGGGAGACGAGCTGGGCGCGCGGGCCGTCGGCGAGGCCGGACTCGTGGCTGAGCGCGAAGAGCGTGCCGACCTGCACCCCGACGGCGCCGGCGGCGAGCGCCTCGGCGACCTTGTCGGGGGTGGAGTAGGCGCCGGCCATCCAGAACGGCAGGCCGATCTCGGCCATCTTGGCCAGGTTGGCCTCGTCGCGGTCGCCGTAGATCGGCTCGCCCGCGTCGTCGAGCTGCATCTTGCCGCGCGGCGGAGCGGAGTGGCCGCCGGCCGGCGGCCGCTCCACGACGAAGCCGTCGGGGCGGATCTCAGGGTCGCGGTGGAGGTAGTTGGCCAGCTGGTCGACCGAGATGATCGCGAGGAAGTCGGGCTTGACCAGGGCGGGCAGGTCGTCGCCGAGCAGGTCGGCCGGGTCGACGGTGATGCGTCGCCGCAGCGAGCCGCCAGCGACATCGGCCGAGATGCTGCCGGGCTCACCCGCGGTGAGCGAGCGCAGCAGGGCCGGGATCTCGCGCGGGATGCCGGCACCCATGAGGACGTAGTCGACCCCGGCGAGCATCGCGCCGAGGATGGCGGTCGGGTTGGCCATCTGGATCTTCTCGAGGCAATTGATGCCGACGGCACCCTCACCGCCGTGCTCGGCCAGGCCCTCCTTGGCCAGCCAGACCTCGGCGAAGTTGCCGACGACCCCGAGCTCCTGGCCAGCGCGGGCGGTCTCCAGCGTCAGCTTGGGGATCGGCTTGTAGGGGGTGCCGGGGTCACGGCCGCCCTCGATGAAGTGCTTGTCGAGCACCCGCTCGGCCATCGCCTGGCTCGGGAACGCCTTGAGGGCCCGGCGGTAGTGGCCGCCCGGGTCGCCGTCCTGGAGCACGCGGCTGATGACCGCGTCCATGGCCGTGCCCGACACGACGCCGAGATGTCCGGCGCGGGCGACCTCGCGGGCGAGGCGCCAGCCGGAGACGGCCACCCCCATACCGCCCTGGATGATCGTGGGGCGGGGGCGGTCGGTCGTGGTGGGCAGGTCGATCGGCTCGGTGGCGAGTGCGGCCATACGAGGGGGCACCTCTCTGGTCAGGGTCAACCTACGCAAACGTAGGTTTCGGGCGCGTAGGTTACGGTAACGTAGGTTGCCCCCTGTTGTCAGGCTCGACCGACTCCTCGCAGGTCACAGGGCGGGCCGCCGGCCCCCCTCACCCTCGCCACGATCATCCTCCCCCGGCCTCTCTGCACGTCACTCGCGCAGCACCCCGGCTGCGGGACGCGACTCGGCGGGTGCGCAGGCTGACGCGGACGCCCTCGTCGGTCAGCGAGAACTCCACGTCCGCGAGCGAGGTGACGACGAGGTCGGCGTAGAGCTCCACCTCCTCGCGGGTGCTCGTGGTGAGCACGGCGAGGGTGGCCGCGCCTGCGGCCCGTCCCGCCTGCAGCCCGGCGACGGCGTCCTCGACGACGAGGCAGCGCGCAGGGTCGGCGTCGAGGCGGGAGGCGCCGGTGAGGTAGGGCTCCGGGTCGGGCTTGCCGGAGGTGATGTCGTCGGCGGTGACGACCACGGCGGGCAGCGCCAGACCGGCGGCGTCCAGCCGGAGCCTGGCGAGCTCGCGCCCGGCGGAGGTGACGATGGCGGCCCGGGCGCCGGTCGCCGCCAGCGCGTCGACCGCGCCGGGGAGCGCGACGATGCCGTCGAGGTCCTCCAGCTCCAGCCGGTCGATGCGGGAGGTGGCGGCGTCGGCGTCCAGGTGCGGCGCGACCCGCTGGACGATGCCGCGGCTGGTCACCCCGTGGAAGTTGCCGAAGCTCTCGAACTCCACGTCGTGCTCGCGTGCCCAGGCCCGCCAGGACCGCTCGACCGGGCCACGGGAGTCGGCCAGGGTGCCGTCGTTGTCGAAGAGGACGGCCTCGAAGGTCTCAGCAGGGATGTCGCGCATCGACCCATCGTGTCAGGCGTGGGTGGCGGCTGCCCGACAGGTATGCCGCCGCGCGCCTCCTCGAGGACGGACACCTAGAGATCGATCTCGGAGCGGGCGGTCGAGGTGACGGTGATGCTCACCCCTCCACCGAAGGCGCCCAGCACCGGGCTCAGCACGGGCACCTCCGCCTGCCCGGTCACGGTGACGACAGCGGTGCGGCCGTCAGGGGTGCCGGTGCCAGACCCGACGACCCAGGACCGGACCCTGGGCGGCATCGGGCGACGGTCGAGGTGGGCCGCGGCCGCCTCGACCACCGTGTCGTTGCTCACCGGTGGTCCCGAGCCCACGCCCGCGTCGTAGACCTGCTCCTGCGCGAGGGCGTCGCTGGCGTCCAGGGACGCGGCGTCGGCGGCATCGAGCAGCTGGATGCGGCTCAGCTGCACGGAGGTGACCCCCACGACCGCCATGATGATCGTCAGCGTGAGGGCGACCATGCCGATCAGCAGGATGCTGATCTGCCCGGCCTCCCGGTCCGAAGGGCTCACCGGCGGCCTCCGCGGAACTCGTCCACCGTTTCCAGGTGGGTCGAGGTGAGGATCACCGAGGTGGGCAGGTGATCGCGCATGAAGTCGGGCACGAGAGGCAGCTCCACCGACACCTCGGAGTCCACCCGCACCGTCGTGCCGGGGCCGAGGCACGCGCCGTCCGCGCAGGTCACCTGCACCGTGCCTGCTCCGGCCTCGAACCCATGGGCACCGTAGACGAGACCGGCGGCGACCTGGGCGCGGGCGGAGGCCGCCTCGACCTCCTCCGCCGTGACGAACGCCCTGCCCGCCTCCCGGGCCGCGGCGGTCACGGCATACGCGCCAGCCTGTACTCGGCCCACGGTGCCGACGAGGTAGAACATCGGGACGACGAGGAGCACGAGCAGGAAGGCCACCTCCACGGTCATCGACCCCCGGTCCGCGCGTGAGGTCATTGGTCCTCCGCGTAGGCGTGACCGACGACCGTCATCGACTCCCCCGGCCCGAGCGGTCCGACGATGGGCAGCGGCATGGTGGCGGTGACCTCGACGACTGCCACACCGTCGACGACGGTACGCCGGGAGGACACGCTGAGCCCGCCACCGCCCGAGAGGCTGCGGGAGATGAGCTCCTGGGCTCGTCGAGCGCCGTCCTCTGGGGTGGCGTCGGCCCGTGCACCGGCTCGCGCGCCCTCGACGACGTGGGCTGTCGCCGTGTTGTGCAGGTGCAGCCCGAAGGCGAGCTGCATGACAGCCAGCATGAGGATGCTCACCAGGCCGGCGAGCATCGCGAACTCGGCGGCGGCCGCTCCCCGCTCAGGTGAGCCGCCGGCCATGTCAGGGACCGGTCACCGTGCTGACGGCGTTGGTGAACAGGTTGGTCAGCAGGGGCTCGGCCACGATCCACAGCGCGGCGACCAGGCCGGCCGTCATGATCGTGATGAGCACCCAGCCGGGCACGTCGCCGCGCTCGGGCTCGCGGCTCCACCGCCGCACCTGGTCGGCCAGGACTGCCGGGGCAGTGAGAAATCGTCGGGTCATGGGACTCTCCTTCGTGAGTGGATCTTCACATCGCCAGGCGCAGCATGGTCGCGCCGGGAAAGACGGCGAACAGCACCGTCACGGGCAGGATGAGGAAGACGACGGGGACCATCATGCTGATCTCCCGTTTGCCGCCCTCCTCGATGAGTTCTTGGCGCGCGGCCTCACGTGCGTCCGCCGCTTGCGCGCGCAGCACCTCGCCCAGGGGTGTGCCCCGCTGCAGCGCGACGACGAGGCCGTCGACGAACCGGATGATGGGTCCGATGCCGGTGCGGCGGCTCAGTCCGTGCAGAGCCTCGGGCAGGCTGGCACCGGTGCGGGCCTGCGCCAGACACAGATCGAGCTCGGCGGCGAGCTCGCCGCGCGACAACCGGGCCACGCGTTCCAGCGCCTGGGCCGTGCCCTCCCCCGCCGTGACCGACAGGGCGAGCAGCTCGGCCACGGCAGGGAACTCGGCCATGATCTGCCGCTCGCGGCGTCCTGCCGCCCTACTCAGGAGGCTGTCGCGGATCATCACCCCCGCGAGGAAGGCACAGCCGACGAGGAGCAGCACGACTCCTGGGCTCGTGCCGCGGGTGAACCACAGCACCATCCCCAGCAGCACCGCGAGGGCTGAGCACAGCACGCCCCAGACCACCTGCTGGACACGGAAGGCCTCGACGTCTCCGGCCATCCCCGCGCGGTGCAGCCGGGCGCGCACGGACTCGGCGCCGCCGAGCAGGCGGTCCAGGAGGCGGGCCGCGCGGGCGGCGACGGGGGTCAGCAGCTCGCCGGCGCTCCACGGACGCGGATCGTCGAGGGCGAGCAGGCTGGAGCGACGGGCGGGCCGGTCGAGATAGGGCTCGACGCGGTCAGCCAGCTTGACGCGACGCGACACCGGCAGACCCGCCCAGGTCAGGACGCCTCCGAGCGCCAGCATCAGGCCGAGCACCGCTCCCCACCACGCACCGGTCACCGCAGCACCCTGCTCTCTTCCGGCAGCCGACCGATGGCGACCATGACGCGGTAGGCGACGAGGGTCAGGCCGGCGCCGATCGCGAGCACCAGCGCTCCGGCCGGGGTGCCGTAGGCCTGCAACGTGCTCCCTCGGGTCGCCAGCAGGAGCAGGACCGCCCACGGGGCCGCCATGGCCAGCCGGGCCGCGTTGACCGTCCAGGACTGGCGGGCCTCGAGCTCGGCGCGAGCCCTGGCGTCGTCGCGGAGGAAGGACGACAGGGTCCTCAGCACGCGGCCCAGGTCAGTGCCGCCCACGTCACGGGCGATGCGCAGCGCCTCGATGAGCCGGTCGGCGACGGGATCGGCCATCCGCTCCTTGAGGCGGTCCAGGCTCTCCGAGAAGCGACCGGTGGCGCGGTAGTCGTGCGCGAACTCCTCGAAGGCCGGGCGCAGCTCCTCCGGACCCCGGTCCGCGAGCTGCACCAGCGCCTCGGGCAGGGCCAGGCCCGCCCGCACCGCCGACTGGACGTGGTCGACCGCATCCGGCCAGACGCCGCGCAACTTGCTGCGACGCCGACGGGCACGGGAGGCGACCACGGCCAGCGGGAGCCACGACGCCATGACGCCGAAGCACAGACTCACGGTCCACACCCGGGTGACGGCATACAGCAGCAGCAGGACGATCAGTCCGGCCGTGACCGACAGGAACAGCAGGGTTCGCGCGCCCAGCCCCCGAACCCCGGCGAGCACGATCTGGTCCTGCAAACGCTCGAGCCGTCGGGCTCCCCGACGTGGCCCCACCCGCGTGGCGCGGGGCCAGAACGACCACCAGATGCCGGCCAGGCCGAGTCCCAGCACGAGCCCCCACCCGGCCCCCTGCATCACGACGGCCTCCCGAGCAGACGTCCAAGGTCGAAACCGGCGCGGGTGAAGCGCTCGACGTGCGGCGGGAACCCGTCGGCGCGGACGAGGTCTGGTCCGGATCGCACGAAGAGGTCGGCGATCTCGACGATCTCACCCTCGGTGCGGCCGGGGATCGCGACGATCTCCCGCACCTGTCGCGCGCCCTGCGCCTCCAGGGCCAGGTGGACCACGATGTCCACCGAGCTCGCGACCGTGGGCACGACGAAACTGCTACTGACGTTGGACCCCGCGAGCAGGGGCAAGGTGCACATCTTGGTCACGGCCTCACGCGCGGAGTTGGCGTGGATGGTGCACATCCCGGGCAGCCCGCTGTTGAGGGCGATGAGCAGGTCGAGGCTCTCCTCCTGACGCACCTCGCCGACGATGATGCGGCCCGGCCGCATCCGCAGGGCCTCCTTGACGAGGCGCCGCAGTGGGATCTCACCGGTGCCCTCCAGGCTCGGCTGCCGACACTGCATGGACGCGACGTCGCGCAGGTTGACCTTGAGCTCGAAGACCTCCTCACAGGTGACGACCCTCTCGCTGGCGGGGATCGCCGCCGCGAGGCAGTTGAGCAAGGTGGTCTTGCCCGCCTGGGTGCCTCCCGCGACCAGGACGTTGAGCCCCGAGACCACCGCGGCCTCGAGGAACCTCGCGGCCTGCTCGGTCAGGGAGCCGAGACGCACCAGGTCGGCGAGCTCGTCGGCGGCGACGACGAACTTGCGGATGTTGACCGCCCAGTGCCGCCGTGTGATGTCCGGGATCGCGACATGGAGCCGACTGCCGTCGGGCAGGCTGGCGTCCACGAACGGGCTGCTGAGGTCCACGCGTCGCCCCGAACTGCGCAGCATCCGCTCCACCAGGTCATGGACCTGTTGCTCGGTGAGCAGGGTCGGCGTGAGCTCTGATCGCCCGTGGCGTGCCACGAAGACCTTGCTGGGCTCGTTGATCCAGATCTCCTCGACCGACGGGTCGTCGAGGTAGGGCTGCAGGGGGCCGAACCCGGCGACCGACTCCAGCAGCGCCCGGTGGGTCTCCTTGCGGTCTGCGAGGGGCACGAGCCCACCGACGAGCGAACGATCGTCGTAGTCGTCGAGCACCTCACCGATGAGGTCGCGCACCGCGACGTCGTCGCGGGAGGGGTCGAGGCGGCGTCGGCGGATGAGTTCGCGGACGTCGTCCTCGAGCAACTGCAGCGCTGTCGCAGACATCTCTCCCCTACTCCCCTGTCGAGGTCGCGAGCGCCCACCCGGCACCCGCGAACCTCATCGTCCTGATCGATCCTGAACCTGGGTCCCCCGACGAGGCCCCGATCCTCTGCGCCTCACTGTATGCCGTCCACCCCCGTTGACGGAACAGCGCGGACGAAGGCTGTGGATAACTTCTGGGACTGTCGGCTGCGGCGAGCACCATGGGCCCCATGAGAGTCATCGTGACGCGACCGGTCGCCGGAGGGGTCGAACACCTGGCCGTGCTCGCTCCCGACGGTGCGACGGTGGATGAGCTCTCCCGCCGCGCTGGCCACCAGAGCCCTGACGACGGCGCGGGGGTTCCCGCCACACCTTCGCGGCAGGTGCCTCTGGAGCACGGCGCCGAGATCGGCCACCTCCCGACGGGCAGCCCGGTGGGCGCCGAGGCCCGGGCCGGTGTGCCGCGGGTCGTCGTGGCGACGGGGCCCGACGCCGGCGGCTCCGCCCCGCTTCCTCCGGGGCGGTGGGTGACGTTGGGCCGCGACCCGCGGTGCGACCTCACCATCGCCGACCCGGGGTTGTCCCGCCGCCACGTCCGCGTCCGCCAGGACCGCGACGGCGTCCGGGTCGAGGACCTGGGGTCGACCAACGGCATGACGTGGGAGAGCGGACGCGAGGACGACACCCTCTGGTCGTCGGGTGACCGGCTGCTCATCGGTGGGTCCGGCATCGTCCTCGTGCCCCGCCCACCCGCGCCGACCCGCCTGGTGTCACGAGCAGGGTGCCGGGAGATCGTCCCGTGGCCACGGCATACCTCGATGGTGGAGGTGCGGGAGTTCGCCACACCTTCCGCGCCCGAACGGAGAAAGGTGCGGGCACCGAGCGCATGGACCTGGACCCTCCCGTTGGTCGTCGCGCTGGCCGTCGCCGTCCTGCTGCGGATGCCGTGGCTCCTGCTCTTCGGCCTGCTCGGCCCGGCGATGGTCCTGGGCCATCATCTCGGCGACCGGCGGGCGGCCCGGCTGGAGTTCGAGGACGGGGTCGCGGCGAACGACGCCGCCCGCGCGAGGCACCAGGTGGAGGCCGAGGTATGCCTGCGGGAGGAGCTGGACCTGCTGCGCCACCGACATCCGGGCCTCGTGGGGGTTGTCACCAGCCTCCTCCCGCACCCGTCGGTCTCGCTGTGGCAGTGCGCCGCCGAGCCGATGACCGTCACCCTCGGCGAGCACGCGTGCCACTCCCAGGTCCGGCTCGAGGGCGAGCTCCTGCAGCACGACGCCGCCCCGCTGTCCCTAGCCCTGGACGGCACTCTCGTCATCGCCGGCGATCGCGAGACCCGGGACGGTCTCGCGCGGGCGATCCTGCTGCAGCTCGCCACGGCATACCCACCGACCTCCTGGACGCTGGTGGTCGACCCGGACCGGCCACCGGGCGAGCGCTGGGACCTGCTGGCCTGGCTCCCGCAGACCGATACCTCTGGCCGGCGCACGGACGGCGTCGCCGTGCGCTGGGGGCAGGACCTGGTCCTCGTCGATGACCTGGCGAGCGCTCCACCGGGCACCACCCGGATCCAGGTGACCGGGCCCGGCCTGGCCGTCCTGCAGGTGCCTGGTCGGCCGGATCTGGCCTTCCGGCCGACCACCCTCGGCCCCGGGCGGGCGCGCAGCCTGGCCCGGGCTCTTGCTCCCCTGAGGAGTCGGGAGGGCGTGCGGGAGGAGGGGGGCGGCCCTGCCCTGCCGACGGGCTCCCCACCTCTCGGCGCCCTCTGCCCCTGGCCGAGCACGCCGGAGGAGGCGGCCAGCAGGTGGGCCCGCCCCAGTCTGGCGGTCCCGCTGGGCACCGACGCCGGCGGAGAACCGGTCACCCTCGACCTCGTGCGCGACGGCCCGCACGCCCTCGTGGCGGGCACCACCGGCTCGGGCAAGTCCGAGCTCCTGCGCACCCTCATCACCGGTCTGGCCCTGCAGTCCTCTCCCGCAGACCTCGCACTCCTGCTGGTCGACTTCAAGGGCGGCTCCTCCCTCGGCGACTGCGCCCGGCTCCCGCACGTGACCGGGCTGGTCACCGATCTCGACCCGCACCTGGCGGCCCGGGTCCTCACCTCGCTCCAGGCCGAGCTCACCCGTCGCGAGGCGACCCTGGCCGACGCCGGCGCCAAGGACGCCCGAGATCTGCCTGGCCTGCCCCGCCTCGTCGTGGTGATCGACGAGTTCCGGGTGCTGGCCGAGGAGGTGCCGGAGGTGATGTCAGGTCTGGTGCGGCTCGCTGCGGTGGGCCGCAGCCTCGGGGTGCATCTCGTGCTCGCCACGCAGCGGCCCGCCGGGGTGGTGAGCGCCGACCTGCGCGCCAACGTCAACCTGCGCATCGCGCTGCGCGTGCGCGACAGCGCCGACTCCCAGGACGTCATCGAGACCCCGGCTGCGTCGCTGCTGCCCCAGGGGCGTCCCGGCCTGGCTCTGTGGCGCACCGGCGCCGAGGCACCCCAGGCTCTCCAGGTGGCCCGGGCGGGGCCCCCGCTGGCAGGGGCGGCAGGGGCGTGGGAGGTCCGGGTCACCGGCGACGTCTGGGCCGCGCGGCGGATCCTCGACCAGCCCGCCGAGGCGGACGAGCCGCAGGACGACCTCGGGCCGCTGGCAGACGTCCTCACCCGGGCCGCCGCCGAGAAGGCCCTGGAGCCCCCGGTCGTCTGGCACCCTCCGCTGCCCGACAGCCTCCCCCCGCTGGCCGACAGTCCTGCCGCCTGGGCCCTGGCCGACCTCCCGGCCCAGCAGCGGCGCCAGCCGCTCGTCTGGGGTGCTGACGAGCACCTCGCCGTCCTGGGGTCGGCCCGGTCGGGCCGCACCACCGCTCTGCGCTCCGTCCTCTCCCGCGTCGCGGGCGCTTGGGTCGTCGTGCTCGACCTCGGCCGCGCCCTCGAGGGCACCGAGGCCCAGTCCCACCCCGGGTTGGTGGCCTGGGTCGAGCCGGACGACCTCGCCCACGGCCTGCGGGTCCTCGACCGGCTCGAGGAACTGGTCCGCTCCCGCCAAGCCACCGGCACGACCGGCCCGCCGGTGCTCCTGGTGGTCGACGGGTGGGACCGTTTCGTGGATCTCTTCGAGACGGTGGAGCGAGGCCGGGCGGAGGAGGTGGCGCTACGACTCCTGCGGGAGGGGCCCGCCGTCGGCGTGGTCGGGCTCGTCACGGGCGACCGCACCCTGCTCTTCGGCAAGATCGCCTCGCTGCTGCCGCGCACCTGGGCGCTCCGGCTCAACGACCCGGCCGACCTGCTGATGACGGGGCTGCGGGCCTCTCAGATCCCGACCGCCCAGCCACCAGGGCGACTCGTCGGGATGCGCGACGGCATCGAGGCCCACGTCGTGCTCCCCGCCCACCCTTCACCTGCCGGCGCGCCCCCCGGCCCACCCCCGCTGGTCTGCCGTCCCCTCCCCCGCGTCTGGGCGCCGGAGGCGGCGCAGGAGGGCGCCGGATGGCCCGACGCAGCCCTGGAGGACGAGGGACCTGGCGCCGGGCACCAGACCGCGCGGCCCGTGGGCGGCGACGCAGCCGCGCGGCCCGTGGGCGGTGACGAGGCCGCGCCGATGGCCGACGCATCCCAGGAGGGCGAGGTGCCCGACCTCGGGCGCGGGGCCGCGTGGGCCGTAGGTGGTGACGAGGCCGCGCCGATGCAGCGTCCCGCTGGATCCATCCTGGTGCTCGGGCCACCCGGGTCGGGGCGCACGACTGCTCTGCAGTGGCTGCGGGCGGGGCGCGATGCGGTCGTGGTGGACCCCGCCGAGGATCACCGCCTGGAGGACCTCGAGGAGGAGTGCGCCCGGCTCGGCCCCGGTGGGCTGCTCGTCGTGGACGACGCCCACCTGCTCTCAGGCAACCCGCTGGAGGAGGCCGTGGCCCAGCTGGCGACGGCATACCGGATGGAGCTGCTCGTCGCCGCCGACCTGGACGCCGGCACGTCGTTCCGCGGGCTGGTGCCGTTGGCGGCCCGGGGGCGGACCGGTCTCGTGCTCAACGCGCACAGTCCGAGCGATGGCGGCGTCCTGGGCGTGAGCCTGCCCGTCGGGGACCTGGCCATCCCCGGTCGCGGACTGCTCGTGCACCGTGGCCGGTGCACCCGGGTGCAGGTCGCGGCGCCACCGCGACGGGACTCTCGTCCGGTTGGTCATCTCTCGGCCTCCTCGAGGGGGTTGAAAGATGACGAGCCGGACGAGAGTCGACCCGGTGTGGCGACCACTGGGCGGCCGTCGGTCAGCGCTCCTCGAGCCGCCCCATGAGGAAGGTGGCGACGACGGTGCTGACGCCCAGCACCAGCACCCCGGCGCCGATCCACCCCGGCACCAAGGGGAACAACGCGATGCCGAGCGGCACCATGAGGAAGTTGAAGGCGATCGCGGGCGCCTGGGCGCGAGGATGGCGCCGGCGCAGACCGAGTGCGGTATAGCTCAGCGCGATGACGAAGACCACCATGGTCACGACCGACATGATGACGACCAGCAGGTCCTGGCCCTGGCCGAGAGCGAGCTCGACAAGGTAGAACACGGCGAAGCCCGCGACGATCAGCGCCTCCAGCGCGACCAGCGCCGCCGCCACCCGACCGGCGGTGTGCTGACGAGGGGTCGGCGGGCCGAGGGGCTCGGGCTGAGGGTCCGGGGAGGCCGGGGGCGACGCGCTCACCGCACCATCGTAGGTTCGGCCCGGCTCAGACCTTCCCGAGCCCGCAGGTCAGAAGCGGGGACGGCAGGAGGCCGGGCAAGCGGAAAGCCAGGCGAGAAGCCGGGCCGGCAGGAAGCCAGACAAGCGGAAAGGCAGGCCGGCAGGAAGCCACGCAAGCATGAAGCGCCGCGAAAGACAGGTGGGCAGAAACCCACGCGGCCGCCCGCAGAAGCCCAGGCGGCCGGCGGCAGGAACCCAGGCGGCAGGCGGCCAACGCCGGGCCTCTCCCCCGCGACGCTGTCTTCCCGTGCGCGCCCGGCTAGACCAGGTGCCCGGCGGGAGCCAGCTCGCGGGTGTGGAAGCGGTGGGCGACGGCATACCCCAACCGCTCGTAGAGCGCGATCGCGCCCGCGTTGTCGGTGAACACGCTGAGCGTCGACACCCCGGCCTCCTCCACCGCGCGCGCGGTGAGCTCCTGCGTGAGCAGGCCGCCGAGTCCGTGGCCGCGCAGGTCCGGGCGGACGATGATGCCGGCGAGGTGCGGCATACCCGAGGCCAGCTCGTGCAAGGCACCGACGGCGACGATGTCGTCCGCGCGGTCGCGGACCGCGAGCCATGCGGTGGCGAAGCCGAAGCCCGGGAAGCCCATGTAGCGGCCGTCGCTGTGCGCCGCACCGAAGCTCTCGATGAGCGCGGCGTCGCGGTGGTCGTCCAGGTCGTGCACCGCCAGCCCACGGGCCGAGAGCTCGGCGCGGGCGTCCAGGCCGTAGTCGTGCTCGGTCCACATGAACGACCAGTGCCCGGAGCCGGTGCTCGCATAGGGCCCGGGCAGCGACAGGGGACGGTCCTCGCTGGTGGAGAACCACTCCAGCGCGAGATCCTCACCGCCCGCCTCGACGATGGCTGCCAGCGCCTGCGACTCCGAGGACCTGACGGCTGAGGCACCGACCACCGCCGCACCGCCCCAGTGACCCGAACCGGGGCGCCACGGACCCACGCAGGCCCAGCCGTCCGGCGCGGCGACCGCCACGATCTCGCTGCTCGTGGCGAAGCGCACGAACGGGTCGTGGTCGGAGAGTCTGAGCAGTTCGTCACGGTCGACCTGACTCCATGTCACGGGCGGTAGCCTGCCACACCCGCGAGGCCGGGAGAAGATCCCCCTGGGGTATGCCGGTGGGAGCGTCTGCGCGCGCACCGCGGCTCGCGCCGGGGCACCCGCTCGCCTACGCTCAACCCTTGTGAGTGCCGCCGCCAAGAGAATCGCCCTGGAGACCCTGGGCTGGGTCGTCCTGGTGGCCGGCATCCTGGCGTTGGTGCTCCCCGGTCCGGGGCTGCTGCTCACCTTCGCCGGCCTGTGGATCCTGTCGACGCAGTATGCCTGGGCCCGCCGCTGGACCAACCCGGTCAAGATCCGCGCCCTGCGTGGTGCCGCCGAGGGGGTCGAGACGATCCCGCGCATCATCCTGTCCGCCCTCATCGCCCTGGGACTGGTCGGGGTCGCGGTGTTCTGGCTGATGTCGCCGCCACCGCCGAGCTGGTGGCCGATCGACGAGCGCTGGTGGCTCTTCGGCGGTCGGCCGGTCGCCATCACCATGATCGTCTCGAGCGCGATCGCGATCGTGCTGCTCGTCTACAGCGTCGTGCGGTTCTACGGCAAGCCGCAGGCCCGCGCCGAGATCGATCGGATGGAGGCTGAGCACCTGGCGGCCGTCGCCCGGGAGGCGCGGAGCGAGGCGAGCGAGGAGACCGAGGAGGCCCGTCAGGCACAGGAGGAGGCGCGCGAGGCTCAGGAGCGCGCCGACGCGTCGGAGGCGCAGGCTGCGGCCGAGACCAGCCCCGACGAGGCTCCCAGGGCTAGCTGACGCGGCATCCCCATCCGCCGGTATGCCGCCGCTGGTCAGCGGCGCGGCCGCTAGGAGCGCAGTCGGTGGGGCCGCGCTGGGAGCGCAGTCGGAGGGGCCGCGATCCAGCCCGGTCCGTGCCAGGCGCTCAGCCGGTGGTCAGCAGGCCAGCCCGGCCCATCAGGAGCTCAGTCGGTGGGTCAGCAGGCCAGCCTGGCCCGCCGGGCGCTCAGTCGGTGGGGCAGCAGGGGGCCGTGCTGACGGCGACCGGCGGCGGCGCGCCGACAGTGGGGATCCCGAGGCTCACCGCGGGCTTGGTCACTGCCCCCGGGGTCGCACCGTCCTGCAGCGCCGCCCACGCGTCGCCGCCGCGGGTGCGGCGCACGGCATACACCCCACCCTGGACGCCGGAGTCGGCGACGAGGTGGTGCGGCGCGCCATACGTCACCGCCACGGTCACCGCGTCGCCCGGCCGGGGCACCTCGGCACCCTCGGGCACCGCGAAATGCACGAGCCGGTTGTCCTTGGCCCGCCCGGAGAGGCGGTGGGTCTCGGCGTCCTTGCGGCCCTCACCAGGCGCCACGAGCACCTCGACCTCGCGTCCCTCGACCTCGCGGTTGCCCGCCCAGGAGACCTCCTCCTGCAGCGCGAGGAGCCGGTCGAAGCGCTCCTGGACGACCGCCTTGGGGATCTGGTCGTCCATCTCGGCGGCCGGGGTGCCGGGGCGGATGGAGTACTGGAAGGTGAAGGCGCTGGAGAAGCGTGAGGCGCGCACGACGTCGAGGGTGTCCTGGAAGTCCTGCTCGGTCTCCCCCGGGAAACCGACGATGAGGTCGGTCGTGATCGCGGCGTCCGGGATCTGCTCACGCACGCGGTCCAGGATCCCGAGGAACTTCTCGGAGCGGTAGGACCGGCGCATCGCCTTGAGCACCCGGTCCGAGCCCGACTGCAGCGGCATGTGCAGGCTGGGCATGACGTTGGGCGTCTCCGCCATCGCGGTGATGACGTCGTCGGTGAAGGCCGCCGGGTGCGGCGAGGTGAAGCGCACCCGCTCCAGCCCCTCGATCTGCCCGCAGGAGCGCAGCAGCTTGCCGAAGGCCAGCCGGTCGCCGAACTCCACGCCGTAGGTGTTGACGTTCTGCCCCAGCAGGGTGACCTCCACGACACCCTGCGCGACGAGCGCCTCGATCTCGGCCAGGATCTCGCCGGGGCGGCGGTCCTTCTCCTTGCCGCGCAGCGCCGGGACGATGCAGAAGGTGCAGGTGTTGTTGCACCCGACCGAGATCGACACCCAGCCGGAGTATGCCGAGTCCCGCCGGGTCGGCAGGGTGGAGGGGAAGGTCTCCAGCGACTCGAGGATCTCGACCTCGGCGGCCTTGTTGTGGCGGGCCCGGTCGAGCAGGGCCGGGAGCGAGCCGACGTTGTGGGTGCCGAAGACGACGTCCACCCAGGGGGCTCGCTCGACGATGGTGGAGCGGTCCTTCTGCGCCAGGCAGCCACCGACCGCGATCTGCATGTCGGGGTTGGTCTGCTTCGCCGGGCGGAGCTGGCCGAGGTTGCCGTAGAGCTTGTTGGCGGCGTTCTCCCGGACCGCGCAGGTGTTGAAGACGACGACATCGGCCACCTGCGGGCGCTCATCCCCCGGCAGGCTGGCCAGGTCGACGTAGCCGGCCGTCTCGAGAAGGCCGGCGAGGCGCTCGGAGTCGTGGACGTTCATCTGGCACCCGTGGGTGCGCACGTCATAGGTCCTGGTGCTGGTGGTCGTCGTGCTCATCGCAGGTCCAGGGTACGCGCTCGGCCAGGGCCGGCCGTGCGGCCGGGAGGTTCACCCGAGCCAGGACAGCAGACCCCGGACGAGCGCCACCAGCCCACCGGTGGCGGCCACGCCGATCGCGACCCGCCGGGCGGTGCCCATCCCCACGCGGCCGCTCACCAGCGAGCCGGCAGCGATACCGACCGGGACCGCGACGCACATCGCCACCCAGGTCCACCACGGGACCAACCCCTCGGCCGGGGTGGCGCCGACCACGACCTTGGTCACCACGGACGCGGAGTTGGCGAGCAGGAAGATGGGCTGCAGGGTCGCGGCGAACGAGCGCTGGTCCCAGCGGGAGGCGACGGCATAGACCGCCATGGCTGGACCGGCGACCCCAGCGGTGGTGTTCATGAAGCCGGCCACCGCCCCGGAGACGACGACCGCACCGCGCCCGGTCACCGTCAGCCGGCGCCGGGTGCCCAGGACGGCGCCGATGGCCACGAGCACGCTCGCCCCGAGCACGACGTCCAGGACGGCGGTCGAGACGTGCCGCACCACCAGGGCACCGACCACCGAGCCGACCAGCAGCAGCGGCACCAAGGTCCAGAACCGCCGCCAGTCCACGTCGCCGCGCAGCATGACGGCCAGGATCGCGGCCGCGACGATCGCCGCGACGTTGGAGACCATGACCCCGGCCACCGGCCCGATGAGCACCGTGGCGACGGGCGCGACGCTCATCCCCAGCCCCATACCGGCCACGCGTTGCAGCGCCGCCCCCAGGGTGACGGCGGCGATGACGAGCACGGCGAAGGTCACACGGGGCAGTCTCTCTCACGTCCGGCACTCCGGCTGCCACCGGAGGCGTGCGGCGCTACTGTGTGCCTCACAGCAGGCGCGAGCGAAGGAGCACCGTCATGAGCGATCAGGCCGACCGCGAGACCATCGGCGACGATCTCGGGGTGTGGAGCGTCGATGCGGAGGACCAGCTGCAGCCCGAGGACACGCTCGACGGGGAGGGGGACGTGCTGGACCGGGGGTACCAGACCGGCGAGCACTACGTCGGATCCTCGGCCTTCGGAGTCACCGCGGACGAGCAGTCGCACGAGGAGAGCATCGCCCAGCGGGAGCGCCAGGAGGAGTCGGAGCGGTATGCCGAGCGGCACCGCCCGGACGGAGAGGCGCGCGAGATCGCGCGCGAGTGCCGCACCACGAGCTGGGACTCGCCGGAGGAGTCGGCCATGCACTACCACGACCCCGACGCGGACACCGAGGAGCTCACCGAGGTCGAGTGGGAGCCCTCGGACGACGTGCCGCGCAGTGAGGACGAGTAGCCCGGGCTGCTCAGTGCTGCGGGTCGACCTCGGCCCAGAAGCGCTCCCAGCGTGGCCAGTCGAGGTAGCCCACGTCGAGGCCGTCCTGCCAGTCGTCCCATTCGATGACGCCCAGGCTGCGACCCGCGTGATCAGGCCTCGTGGAGAGCACGTCGGTGAGCGCCTCCAGGTCGGCCCACTTCCCGGCGTCCCGCACACGCACTGAGCGCGGCTCTCCGCGTGCCGTCCAGTGGAGCACCTGGGCGCCCTCCTCCTGCTCGACCCGGACGTCGCCGTCCACGGCGAAGTGCCCGCTGCTGAGCTCTGCGGCGAGGAGGAGGTAGTCGGCGTAGTCGACCGGGCCGGTGTCCTTGGCCGGAATCGTCAGGCACAGCCGCGCCTCGGTCAGCATCGCGCGCACCAGCTCGACCGTCTCGTCGGAGAGATAGATGTCTCGGGTGAGGTCGAGAGCCCCGGGATCGAGGATCCCGTGCTCGCCGAGTCGACGGGCCAGCTGCACCGCCCTCGGTGAGGGCGGATCCTCCCGCTCCAGGGGTGGGAGACCTCGGCGGCTCAGCTCGGCGCGGCCCCAGCTGCTGAGTGACAGGAGCTCCAGGGTCGAGTATGCCCGGGACGAGTCGCGACCTGGCTGCGCGCCCGCCTCGAGCGCGGCCCGGCCGAGTGCCTCAGCGTCTGCGTCCTCCACCCGCGTCGCCAGCCGCGCCGCGAACCGCAGGAGGTCGCCCAGCTCGACGACCGGCTCGGGCGCACGGAACAGGCGCCGACGGGGCCGCAGCGCGGCGAGAGCCACCTGCAGCAGCGGCCCTGGGTCAGGGACCGCGGGCACGGCGTCCCATCCGGCACTGTAGGCCGCACGGAGGTCCTTGGGGTCCGTGGACCCGGCGAGGCCACGCACGATCCGCGTGACCTCGTGCCCGTCACCCACAGCACCCAACGTCACCGCGGCCCACACGGCCTGCTCGGCCCGGCGCAGGTCGGGCTGCCGGAGCTCGCGGCGCACGGCCTCCTGCAGGACCGCCCGGGCCTCGGCGGTGGCGACCCGGTCGGTGTAGCTCAGCAACCCTGCCGTGGCGTCGCCGTCCTCCACCATGGCCTTCAACGGCAGAGGGTCGTCCGCGAGCTCGGCGAGGAGGATGGCGGCAGCCGCGCGGCGGTAAGGGCTCTCCGAGGCGAGCAGCTGACGCAGGGCGGCGACCGCCTCCGGGTCGGGCCTCCCCTGCGCGCGGAGGTCGGCGACCTCCCTGGGGTCGAGCTGGTCCGGCGTCGAGCGGAGACGTCGCTGCGCGGTCGCGTTCATGCCGATCAGCATAGGCAGCGACGGGCCTGGCGTGCAGCGCCCGACCTCAGTCGCGGCGCAGCGCCCGACCTCAGTCGCGGCCGTGCTCCGGCAGGTCGTCCAGAGCCTCCCGGATGACCTGGAAGGACACCCCGGCGTCATAGCCCTTGCGGGCCAGGAACGCCGCGAGGCGACGGGTCTGGACCTCGCGGCCCAGACCCCGCATGGTGCGGAGGCGTCGCGCGACGAGGGCGCGTGCCTGCTCCTTCTCCTGCTGCGGGTCGATGTCCTGCAAGATGGCGTCGACGAGCTCGTCCGACACCCCCTTCTGCCGCAGCTCCTGGCGCAGCGCACCCGCGGCGAGGCCCTTGGTCTCCTGCTTGGACCGGACATACATCTCCGCGTAGGCCTCGTCGTCGACGAGCCCCACCTCGGTCATGCGGTCCAGCACCCGGGCCGACGCCTGCGGGTCGCACCCCTTGTCGCGCAGCTTGTCCTCGAGCTGACGCCGGGTCCGCGGCCCCATGGCGAGCTGGCGCAGCACGACCTTGCGGGCTTCCGCCTGGGGGTCGGTGTGGGCCTGCTCACCCGGCGTCCCCGCCGTGTCGCCCTTGGGGTGAGGGTCACCTGTCGTCGCAGGGCCCGACCGGAGCCCGTAGGCGCTGGCCGCCGACTCGGCGGCCGCCAGCGCCTCCCGGGCCGCAGACAACCTGTCTGCGCCGGCCATCAGAAGTCGACCGAGACCTCACCGGTGACCGGGTCCACCCCGTCCGGCAGGTCTTCGGTCACCGGCGCCGCACCGATGCCGAGCTTGGCCTTGATGTTGCGGTCGATGGTGTCGGAGATGTCCGGGTTGTCCTTGAGGAACTGGCGGGCATTCTCCTTGCCCTGCCCCATCTGCTCGCCCTCGTAGGTGTACCAGGCTCCGGACTTGCGGACGAAGCCGTGCTCCACCCCCATGTCGATCAGGCCGCCCTCGCGGGAGATGCCCTGGCCGTAGAGGATGTCGAACTCCGCCTGCTTGAACGGCGGCGACACCTTGTTCTTGACGATCTTGGCGCGGGTCCGGTTGCCGACCGCGTCGGTGCCGTCCTTGAGGGTCTCGATGCGTCGCACGTCGATGCGCACGGAGGCGTAGAACTTCAGCGCCTTGCCACCGGTCGTGGTCTCCGGCGAGCCGAACATCACGCCGATCTTCTCGCGCAGCTGGTTGATGAAGACGGCCGTGGTGCCGGTCGTGCTGAGGGCACCGGTGATCTTGCGCAGGGCCTGGCTCATGAGCCGGGCCTGCAGACCGACGTGGCTGTCGCCCATCTCGCCCTCGATCTCCGCACGCGGCACGAGCGCCGCCACCGAGTCGATGACGATGATGTCGAGCGCACCGGAGCGGATGAGCATGTCGGCGATCTCCAGCGCCTGCTCACCGGTGTCGGGCTGGGAGACGAGCAGCGCGTCGGTGTCGACCCCGAGCTTCTTGGCGTAGTCCGGGTCGAGCGCGTGCTCGGCGTCGATGAAGGCGGCGATCCCGCCGGCCTTCTGTGCGCTGGCGACCGCGTGCAGCGCGACCGTGGTCTTACCGCTGCTCTCCGGGCCGTAGATCTCCACGACGCGACCCCGCGGCAGGCCGCCGACGCCGAGAGCGACGTCGAGCGCGATGGCACCGGTGGGGATGACCTGGATCGGCGGACGGTCCTCGTCGCCCAGGCGCATGACCGAGCCCTTGCCGTGCTGCTTCTCGATCTGGGCCATGACCGTGTCGAGTGCCCTCAACCTGTCTGTGCCGGCCCCTGCGGAGTTGGTGGTCTTGCTTGCCTGCGGCATGTGCGGTGCTCCTTCGTCTCGTGGCGGGCGCGCCTACCTTCGACCGACCCGCGGACCCCCCTCGGTGGGCGATCCGATGTCTGCGTCAGACGCTAGGTGCTCCCGCCGACAGACCTCGCTGCCCGACACAGATCTGTGGACAGCTCCGCCTGTGGCGGCACCATGTGGACCACGGTAATCGAAAGCCTGTACGACATCCCGCAGGGGGTGTCGCGTGTCGCGCCAGGGATTCGCGGACCCGACAACCGCCCGGGCACAGCGCCGCCCCACCCGCACCTCCGCTCAGGCGAGCGTGACGACATACCCCGTTCCGCGACGGGTCAGCTCGACGAGCCCCGCCGCTGCGGCGCCCTTGCAGAACTGCAGGAAGGAGCCGTAGCCGAGCGGCTTCTCCGAGAAGCCCTCCCGCCGGGCGCGGACCTGGTCCTTGAGCCCGGACAGCGCCACCCCCGACCCGTCGTCGAGCTCGGCGACGGTCTGCCGCAGCAACGCGAAGGCCTCCTGCCGACCACCCTCCTCCGGCAGCGTCACCTCCGGGTCACCCTTGGCCGGGCCCGCGCTGAGCTCGATGATGCCGCGGCCGGCGAGGTGGTCCAGCAGCTCGCCGAACGCGCGGAAGCCGTAGGCCGCCTCGGAGAAGGTCGAGTCCTTGCGCACGAGGGTGCGCTTGAGCACCGATGCGGTCACCGCACCACTGGAGCTGCGCTGGAGTCCCGACACGGTCTGGGCCACGAGCGAGGCGAGGTCGGTGGTGGACTCCTCGACCTCCTCCGGCTCCGGTTCGGCGTCCGCGTCTGCGTCTGCGGCCGGCTCGACCTGCTCCACCGCAGCAGCGGTCGCCGCTCCACGAGAGCCACCCTTGCCCCGCCCCTTGCCCCGGCCGCCCGTGCTCTTGGGTGCCTCGGTGTCGGGCGAGTCCGCCGGCACCACCCCGTCGAGGTCGTCGTAGTAGAGGAACTCGTCGCAGGCCGGCGGCAGCATCGTCGACGTCGAGTCCCGCACTCCGAAGCCGATGACCCGCTTGTTGAGCTCGCGCAGCTTGTGCACCAGCGGGGTGAAGTCGCTGTCCCCCGTGCAGATCGCGAAGGTCGTGATGTAGTCGCGCTCGTAGGCCGTCTCGATCGCGTCGACGGCCATCTTGATGTCCGCCGCGTTCTTGCGCGAGGCGCCCATCCGCTGGGTCATCTCGATCAGCTCGACGTGGTTGCGCGTCAGCATCCGGCGGTCCTCGTCGAAGTAGGACCAGTCGGCGTAGGCGCGTCGCGTCACCACCCTGCCCCGCTCCGCCAGCGCGTCGGCCACGGGCCGGAGGTCGAAGGGGACCCCGAGGTGGTCCCGCGAGCCCAGTGCGAGGTTCTCGTAGTCGATGAGCAGTGCGATCCGGTCCTCGTCATCCATGTCCCGAGGGTATGCCCCGCCCGCCCGGCGACCATCTGCGACGCCCGGTGGGGGTGAGCGGGGTGAGGGATTCCCCGGCGTCAAGGCCACGGCGCCCGACGGCCTAGACTGGCCGCTCGAACCTTCGGTCAGGACGCCGCCGTCCGGCTGCCCCGTCATACCCCCTGCACAGGAAGTCCCATGGCCCTGCTCGTGATGAAGTTCGGCGGATCCTCCGTCGCCGACGCGGAGGCGATGCGCCGCGTCGCCCAGCGCGTCGTCGCCGCCCACCGCGCGGGCGACCGTGTCGCCGTGGTGGTCTCCGCGATGGGCGATACCACCGACGACCTGCTCGACCTCGCCGCCCAGATCTCCCCCGGCACGCCGCCCGAGCGGGAGATGGACATGCTGCTGTCGGCCGGCGAGCGCATCTCGATGGCGCTCCTCGCGATGGCCATCGAGCAGCAGGGGGTCCCGGCCCGCAGCTACACCGGCGCCCAGGCCGGCATGCGCACCGACACCGCGCACGGCCGGGCCCGCCTGCTCGACGTCCAGCCCGACCGGGTGCGGCGGACCCTCGAGGACGGCGCCGTCGCGATCGTGGCCGGTTTCCAGGGCATCTCGACCGACGACGACATCACGACCCTCGGCCGGGGCGGGTCCGACACGACCGCCGTGGCCCTGGCCGCGGCCCTCGGCGCCGACGTCTGCGAGATCTACACCGACGTCGACGGGCTCTACACCGCCGACCCGCGCATCGTGCCCAGCGCGCAGCGGGTCACCCGCATCACCATCGAGGAGACCCTCGAGATGGCGGCGCACGGCGCCAAGATCCTGCACCTGCGCGCGGTGGAGTACGCCCGCCGCTTCCAGGTGCCCCTGCACGTCCGCAGCAGCTTCTCCGACCAGGAAGGCACCTGGATCCTGGTCGGGCGACCCCTCACGGAGGACACCATGGAAGAACCCATCATCTCCGGCATCGCCCACGACAAGTCGCTGGGCAAGGTGACGGCCGTCGGCATCCCTGACCGGCCGGGTGCCGCCGCCGCCGTCGTCGGCGCGGTCTCGCAGGCGGGCGTCTCGATCGACATGATCGTGCAGAACGTCTCGACGTCCAACGCCGAGACCTCCGACATCTCCTTCACCCTGCCCGAGACCGACGGCCAGACCGCGGTGGCCGCCGTGCGCGCGCTGCAGGAGCAGATGGGCTTCTCCGACGTCCTCTTCACCAGCCATGTCGGCAAGCTCTCCCTCGTCGGCGCCGGGATGCGCTCCAACCCCAACGTCGCGAGCCAGCTCTTCTCCGCGCTCGCCGACGCCGGGGTCAACATCGAGATGATCAGCACCTCCGAGATCCGGATCTCGGTGATCTGCGACCAGACGGACCTCGAGGCGGCGGTGCGCGCCGTGCACACCGCCTTCGAGCTCGACTCCGACGAGGAAGCCGTGGTCTACGGCGGGACGGGACGGTGAGCACCGTGCAGGACGCGACCCAGGACGCGAGCGGTCAGGTGACCTCGGGCGAGGGGACCCGGCGGTTGCATGTCGCCATCGTCGGCGCGACGGGCCAGGTCGGCGCCGTGATGCGACGGCTGCTCGCCGAGCGCGCCTTCCCGGTCGCCTCGGTGCGCTACCTCGCCTCCGCCCGCTCGGCCGGCACGACGTTGCCCTGGACGGGCTCCCCCGCCGGCGCCCAGGGGTATGACGTGGCGCGCGACATCGAGGTCGAGGACGTCGCGAGCGCGGACCTCTCGGGGATCGACGTGGCGCTCTTCTCCGCCGGTGGAGGCGCCTCCAAGGAGCATGCCCCCCGGTTCGCCGCCGCGGGTGCCGTCGTCATCGACAACTCCTCCGCCTGGCGTATGGACTCGACCGTGCCGCTCGTCGTCAGCGAGGTCAACCCCGACGACCTGGCGCTCGCCGTGCAGGAGGGCGGCCGACGCATCGTCGCCAACCCCAACTGCACCACCATGGCGGCGATGCCGGTGCTGCGGCCCCTGCACGCCGAGGCGGGGCTGGAGCGGCTGCGGGTCGCGACCTACCAGGCGGTCTCCGGCTCCGGGCTGGCCGGTGTCAGCGAGCTCGCCGACCAGGCCCGGGCGGCCCTCGGCGGTGACGTCCCGGTCGAGGCACTGACCCACGACGGCGGCGCGGTCCGCATACCCGAGCCGTCCGCCTACGTCGCCCCCATCGCCTTCAACGTGCTGCCCATGGCCGGTGACCTCGGCCCCGACGACGAGACGACCGAGGAGATCAAGCTGCGCCAGGAGTCGCGCAAGATCCTCGGCATACCGGAGCTGGCGGTCTCGGGCACGTGCGTGCGGGTGCCGGTCTTCACCGGCCACAGCCTCGCGGTGCACGCAGAGTTCGCCGAGGCCATCACCCCGGAGCGCGCGACCCAGCTGCTGGCTGGTGCACCCGGTGTCGAGCTGGCCGACGTGCCGACCCCGCTCGCCGCCGCGGGCCGGGACCCCTCGCTCGTGGGGCGCATCCGGGTCGACCAGTCCGTCCCGGACGGCCGCGGGCTCGTGCTCTTCATCTCCAGCGACAACCTGCGCAAGGGCGCTGCGCTCAACACGGTGCAGCTCGCCGAGGTGCTGCTGGAGCGCGACCTGGTCTGAGCAGGCCGGGCCTCGCTCCCCCGGGGTCGACCGGCGCGGTCACCGAGGGGTGGGTCACTGCTCAGGGCGTCGGGCGATGACGACCGCCTGCGGGTCCGCCTCGGAGCCGAGCGGGCCACGCTCCATCCGGGCGGTCACCGACAGCCCCAGCCTCTCGAGCCGGGAGGCGATGTCGGTGACACTGCGGTGGTACCGGTGCATGACCACGTGGTGACCGAGAGCGGCGAAGCCCTGGCCGACGACGCGCATGCCCTCCCCCACCTGGAAGGCCAGCAGGACGTGACCTCCCGGCCGGAGCACGCGCACCAGCTCCGCCAGGACCTGGTCGAGGTCGTCGTCCGGCGTGTGGATGGTGGAGTACCACGAGAAGACGCCGTCGAACTCCTCGTCGGGCTCGTCGAGGGCGGTGAGGCTCCCGACGGTGCACCGGTATGCCGGGTGGTCGGCCCGCGCCCGACGCACCATCTGCGGCGACAGGTCCACGCCCTCCGGCCGGCAGCCGCGCGCCGCGAGGTGGGCAAGCATGCGGCCCGCACCGCAGCCTGCGTCGAGCACGCGTGGTGCGTCCCCGAGCGAGGCGACGAAGTGGTCGATCATGGCGAGGTCGACCGGCTGCTCGGGTTCGGTCGCCCTGAACGCGTCGGCGTAGACATCGGCGACGGTGTCGTAGGCGACCCTCGTCAGCGCCTCCTCAGGCCTCATCGACCCTCTTCCGCAGCTCGGCGAATCGGCTCCCGGTCAGGACCTCGGCATGCTGCAGCCGGGCGGGGGCATACGCCAGGAGCTCGTCGAGCTGGTCCCCCGGCACGGTCAGGGGGATCTCGGAACCATCCGCCCGGCATGCGGTCAGGACGTCGAGGTCACGGCCCTGCCGACGGAACCCGACGACCTCGTCCCACGGCACGTGCTGCCGACCAAGACTGAGCCCCGTGGAGTCGGCCGCGGTGCCGCTCGAGGACACGACGAAGTTCAAGATCCACAGCACCCAGACGACGAGCTGAACCGCCACCCACCACCAGTCCCCCTCCTGCATCACGTAGACGACGGCGGCGACGGGCCACAGCACGGCGAGCGACAGCCAGACCCACCTCAGCCGCGGCCCGCGTCGCCACAACCTCGTGCCCTCCGCGCCGCCCGTCTCCCTGTCGCGACCGGTCATCCGAAGTAGTCCGGATGGGGCTCGAGGAGGCAGAACTCGTTGCCCTCGGGGTCGGTCAGGACGTCGTGGGCGACGAGGTCGCCCTCGCGCACGGTATGCAGCAGCCGGGCACCGAGCCCCTCCAGCCGGGCACGCTCAGCCTCGCGGCTGACGCCCTGCTCGGGCAGCAGGTCCACGTGCAGCCGGTTCTTGCCCACCTTGCCCTCGGTGACCGGCCCGAAGCCGAGGCGCTGCGGCCCGCCCGGATCCCCTACGCTCGCCCACCCGGGTTCCTGCTGCCGCAGCTCCCATCCGAGCGCATCGGCCCAGAACCGGGACAGCGCGAGCGCGTCCTGACAGTCGAAGACGGTGTTGTAGAGGCGCAGCGTTGCCATGCGGAGTCAGTCTAGATGGCGGCACCGACCGTGGCCCTGCGATCCGTCAGCGCTGCTCTCGCGCCGGGAGGTCGGGCAGGTGGTGGTGCTCCGGCGCGATGTCCATGTCGCGGCAGATGGCCTCCCACACGGTCCGCACCTGCTCGCCCTGCCCCAGCGCGTCGTCGGCCGTGCGCCCACCGAGGCTGCCCAGGGTCTGGGTACGGGTGACCACCGCCCCGTAGCCGGCCCCGAACTCCTGCTCGACGAGGGCCCAGAACTCGCTCAACCGCATACCTCCAGGCTAGGTCACCCCAGCAGCGCCATCACCACCAGCATGACCGGCAGCGAGAGCACGGTCGTCAGGAAGACCCCGTCGCGGGCGAGCCGCTCACCGCTGTTGTAGGCGACGGAGAGGACGTAGACGTTCTGCGCGGTGGGCAGGGCGGCCATGACGACCGCCGCGAGCACCTCCTCGGAGCGCAGACCCAGCACCGGCCCGGCCACCACCCCGGCCACCACGGGCATGAGGACCAGCTTGACGCCCACGACGGCCGCCGGCTCGGCGAGGCCGGTCTCGCGCCCCGGGAGCGGCGAGAGCCGCAGGGAGATGCCGAAGGCGATGAGCATGCAGGGCACCGCGACACCGGCGACGAGCTCGACCGGCGCCAGCACCACCTCCGGCGGCACCCAGCCCGAAAGGTTGACGACCAGCCCCAGGACGGTGCCGATCGTCAACGGGTTGGTCAGCGGCAGCTTCAGCACCCGCACCCACGACACCTGCGCCGCCCGCGTGGCGTCGAGTGCGGCCAACCACCCCGGCTGCAGGAAGAGCAGCTGCATGAGCAGCACGGGCGCGGCCCAGGACGCGTCACCGAGGACGTAGATGGCGATCGGCAGGCCCAGGTTGTTGGCGTTGACGTAGCTCGCCGCCATCCCTCCCATCACCGCGTCCGACCACCGCCGGCGCAGGACCCGGCGCGCGATGAGGAGGTAGACCACCGCGCAGACCGCGACGGCGACGACCGTGGCGATGAGGAAGCCGGAGAAGATCACGCCGACCTCGGCCCGGGAGACGATGAGGAAGAGCAGGGCCGGTGATCCGACCCAGAAGGTCAGCCGGGCCAGCATCCGTTGCTCGTCGCGACCGAAGATGCCGGTCTGCGCCAGGAGCCACCCGACGAAGACGACCGCGGCGATGAGCGAGAACCCTTCGAGGACGGACAGCACCACGCCATTATCGGTGGGCCGTCGCGTCAGATCGGCCCCCGCCCTGCTGCTAGCGTTCTTGCTCATGGCCGAACCCCGTCACACCCCCGACCCGGCAGACTCCGACCTCGATGTCGACGACGTCTACGGAGAGGGCGGGGTCACCCCCGATCTGCTGGACCGGCGACCCGTCGTGCCGCGCACCGTCGCAAGCCTCTACGAGACCCGCCCGGGGCTGAACCCCACCCAGGCCGTGACCACCTTCCTCGAGGCGGTCAACCTGCAGGAGCGCTTCGGCCACCTGCGGGTCGTGGACGACCTCATCGGTCTGCAGCGGCGGGTCGGCGACACCATCGAGCGCTACACCGACAAGCTGCGCAACGCCGAGGCCCGCTCGGGCAACAGCGAGTCCGCGCGCTTCGGGATCGGACACTTCGGGCGCGAGCGCGCTGTCGTGTATGTCGTGGACTGGTCCTTCTTCGCCGGGTCCCTGGGCGAGGTGGCCGGGGAGAAGTTCGTGCAGGCCGCCGAGCTGGCCGAGCGGGAGGGGCTGCCGCTCATCAGCATGGGGGCCTCCTCGGGGGTCCGTCAGCACGAGAACGTGCTGGGTCTGGTGCAGATGCAGCGGATGGCGGCGGCGGCCAACAAGTTCCAGCACACGACGAACCGGCCCTACATCTCGGTGCTCGCCGGGCAGGTCTGGGGTGGCATGTCGGCCAGCGCCGTCCCGGTGGCCGACCTCATCGTCGCGCTGGAGGGCACCGACTACGGTTTCGCCGGCCGGAGGGTCATCGAGACCTTCGAGGGTCGGGAGGTGCCGCGCGGCCTGCAGAGCGCGGAGGCCAACTACCTCGACCGCAACGTCGACGTGCTCGTCAAGGATGTCGAGGAGCTCATCGCCTTCGTCGGGCAGGTCCTCGCCTCGGGCCGCACCTCCCACCGGCTCAAGGCGGACGACCGGGCCGAGCACTCGGCTGAGAAGGGGTCGCGCACCATGACGGCCGGGCCCGAGGGCTTCTCGGCGGCGCTGTGGGACCGCCAGGAGGTCGAGGAGTCAGTCGACATCCCCCGGGAGCGGCGCGACCGCGACAGCACCTCGACCCGCGACTCGCTCATGGCGCGCTACAACGAGATCGCGGCCGGGGCCGGGCGACTGGACACCGAGTTCTTCCTGCGGCACGTCTTCGACTCTGCGGTCCCGTTCTACAACCACGTCCGGTTCGAGGACCAGAAGGCCTACCCGAGCATCATCGCGGCGCTCGCGACCCTGCGCGGCCAGTCGTTCATGGTCATCGGCGACCAGCCCTCATACGCGATCTCCGGGGGATATGTCGGCAAGCGCCCGGCGAACCCGAGCCCGGAGGACTTCGAGTATGCGGTCCGCATGATGACCGCGGCCGAGCGCTGGGACCTGCCGATCGTCTTCTTCACCGACACCCTGGGCGCGATGCCGTCGATGGCGGCCGAGCGGCGCGGCCAGTCCCGCGCCATCGCCCAGAGCATCAAGCGGGCCGCCTCCCACCCCTTCCCCACGATCTCGGTGATCTCCGGCGCGATGGGCTCCGGCGGCGGCCTGGCGACGACGCCCTTCGGCCGGCAGACGATCATGCTGGACAGCGCCCTGGGCTTCGTCTCCGAGCCGCGCTCCACCGCCTCGATCCTCTACAGCGTCGCCAACCCCAGCGTCGAGCAGGTCGGGATGACCCTGGAGACGATGAAGGCCTCGGCGCTCGACCTCAAGGCGCAGGGCCTGGTCGACACGATCGTGCACGACGCCGACGACCCGGAGGCGACCGCCCGCGAGCTGCGCACCGCCATCATCAAGGGCTACAACGCCCAGCACGGGCTCAACCCGCGACGCCTGCGCCGCCAGGCCGACGACCGCCTCCGGCCGCGCACGCTCGGCAAGCTGGCGACGACCGGAGAACGACACGCTCACGAGGAGCAGCCTCAGCAGCAGCACCGGAGCGCAGATGAGCAGGACAGCACCGCACCGGAGCAGCCTGATCGCGCGACCAGCGACGTGGCTCCCCCTGCCGAGGCAGGTCTCGAGCCGCAGCACGAAGACCCCGCCGTGGAGGAGCACTCCGGCTGACGCCCGGGCCTGGACTCAGCTGGTCCAGGCCCGCCAGAGCGCGGCGTACTCCCCGTCGGCGGCCATGAGTTCGTCGTGGCTGCCCAGCTCGACGATCCGGCCATCCTGCACCACGGCGATGCGGTCCGCGTCGTGCGCCGTGTGCAGCCGGTGCGCGATCGCCACGACGGTCCGCCCGGTGAGCAGGGCGTTCATCGAGCCCTCCAGGTGTCGTGCCGTGCGGGGGTCGATGAGGCTCGTCGCCTCGTCCAGCACCAGGGTGTGCGGGTCGGCCAGGATCAGCCGGGCCAACGCGATCTGCTGGGCCTGCGCCGGCGTCACCTCGTGGTGACCCGATCCGAGGACGGTGTCCAGGCCCTGCGGCAGCGCCGCCACCCAGTCGCGCGCGTCCACGGTCGTGAGGGCACGCCATACCTCCTCATCACCCGCGCCGTCCCGCGCGAGCTCAACGTTGTCGCGCACGGACCCACGGAAGACGTGGTGCTCCTGGGTGACGAGCGCGACCTCGGTGCGCAGCAGCTCCAGGGGCAGCTCGGTGAGCGCCACCCCGCCCACCGTGGCGGCGCCTCCGGTCGGCGCGTGGATGCCGGACAGGAGCCGGCCCAACGTCGACTTGCCGGAACCGGAGGGCCCGACGATCGCGAGCCGCTCCCCCGGCTCCAACCGCAGGTCGATGCCGTGCAGCACGTCGTGACCGGGGCGGTAGGCGTAGCGCAGGTCGTCGCCGACCAGCGTGCTGCCCTCGGGCCGCGCCTCGCCCGCCACCCGGTCCGCGGGCACCTCGGCGATGCCGAGCAGGCGCGTGGTCGAGGCGACACCGACCTGCAGCCGATCGATCGTGCCGACCAACCGGTCGAACGGGCCGTAGAACGTCTCGATGAAGAGCATCGCCGTGGTGATCTGCCCGATCGTCACGGCACCGTTGGAGTAGAGCCAGGCACCGAGGACGAGGGTGATGACCCGCGGCACGGAGAACGCCATGTCCATCACGGCGAACAGCACGTTGCGCAGGACCAGGCCGTAGCGCTCGGCCTGGGAGGAGACCTCGATGTCGTCGACGCCGAGACCGCGGCGGCGGTCCTGCAGACGGTAGGCCTCCACGGTCCGCACGCCCTCCACCGTCTCGGTGAGGGTGGTATTAATGTCGCTGTAGGTCGCGCCCTCCAGCAGGTATGCCGCAGGCGCGTCGCGCAGGTAGCGGCGCACCTGCCACAGGGACAGCGAGGCAGTGACGAGGGTGGGGAGTGCCAGCGCCCAGGAGTTGAGCACCATGAAGACCACCGTGAGCAGCACGGTGACGACGCCGATGATGAACTCGGGCAGGGCCCAGCGCACGGCGCTGCTCATCGACCCGACGTCACGGGTGACCCGGGTGACCAGGTCGCCGGTGCCGGAGGACTCGACCTTGCCCAGCGGCAGGCGCAGGACGGCCCGGATGACGTGCTCGCGCGCCTGCGCCAGCACGCCCTGCCCGAGGACGGCGGCCAGCGACTTCGCGGCGAAGGTCAGCACCGCCTGCGCGACGAGCACCACGACGACGAGCAGCACGAGGTCGGTCACGACCTGCCGCGCCGGGTCACCGCCGGCGACGTCGACCGCGTCGACGAGGCGACCGAGCAGCAGGGGGACGGCGAGGCCGGCCGCGGCGGCCAGCGCGTTGGCCAGGGTCACCAGGACGACGAGTCGGGAACGCTCGCGGAGCAGGCCGCGCAGGTAGTCCACGACCGTGCGGGCCGTGGCCACCGGCAGACCGCGGTCGGGGTCGAGGGCGGTGACGAGGTTGGCGCGGGCCCGCTCCCGGCGCAGGGCGTGCCGCTCCCACAGCAGCCGGTGGCGCTCGCGGACCCCGACGGAACCGGGGGGCGGTGGGCGCAGGAGGTCGGGCACGACGGGTGCCCTGTCCGCGGCGTCCCGCCAGGTGCGGGCCGAGCGCTCGCGCAGGTCGACATCAAGCAGGTCGGTCATGCGTTCACCTCCGTCGTGCGCTGGTGGTCGGGGTCGGACTGGGGGTCGTCGGCGGCCTCACCGCGCAGCACGATGCGCCGGTAGCCGGGGTGGCGCTCGACCAGCTCGTCGTGCGTGCCGGTCGCCACCACCTCGCCGTCGACGAGGAAGGCCACCTCGTCGGCGTGGTGGAGCAGCAGGGGCGAGCCGGTGACGACGAGGGTCGTGCGCCCGGCCCGGTGCTCCGGCAGGCGCTGGGCGATGCGGGCCTCGGTGTGGGCGTCGACGGCCGAGGTCGGCTCCACGAGGACCAGCACCGGCGCGCCTGCCGCGAGGGCCCGGGTGAGCACCAGGCGCTGCCGCTGCCCACCGGAGAGGCCGCGCCCGCGCTCGTCGAGCACGCCCTGCCAGCCGCCGGGAAGGATGTCGAAGACGTCCTCGGCCGCGGCGGCGTGGAGCGCCGCCTCCGCCTGCTCGCGGGTCAGGGTGCCGTGCGGGTCGACGGCGTCCTGGAGCGTGCCGGCGAAGACGTGGGCGGCGGTGTCGCTCACCATGACGAGCTCGCGCACCTGCTCCAGCGGCAGGTCCGCCAGGTCGGTGCCGCCCAGCCGCACCTCCCAGGCGCCACGGGCCCGCTCGGCGTCGAGACGCTCGAGCTCGCGGCGCTGGTCGGCCCGATCACGGGCCGCCCTGCGGGCCGCACGCCCGGTCGCCTCGTCGTCGCCACCTGGCACCGTCTCACCGGCCGGGAGGTAGCGGCCCAGCCGGTCCGCGAGCGCCGCGGTCTCGTCGGGGACGGCGCTCACGACCATGGTCAGCAGACCGGGCCGCGCCCGCAGCCCGGACCGTTCGTCCACCAGCTCGCCCGCGGCCAGTCCGTGACCCCGCTCCCGCTCGGTGGCGGCGCCCTCGGGCCACGGGTTGGTCGTGCCGAACACCCCGATCGTCTTGCGCGCGGACACCACGGACCGGGTGATCTGCTGGGCCGCCTCGAAGACGACCCGGATGGGCTGGACGAGGAAGAGGGCATACCCGAGGAAGGTGATGAGCTCACCGATCTCGAGGTCACCCTCGCGCACCCGCTGCACGCCGAGCACCATGAGGGCAACGACGAACAGCCCGGAGAGCAGCACCCCCACGGCCTCGACGAGGGCACCCCAGCCACCCGCCTGCACCCCGGAGTGACGCACCCGCTGGCTCTGCCGGGCGTAGTTGGAACCGAAGATCCGCTCACCACCGATGCCCCGCAGGATCCGCAGGCCGGCGACGATGTCCGTGGCCATGGAGGTCAGCTCGGAGTCGCGGCTGCGCTCGCGGGTCTGCGCGGCGGCCAGCGGTCGGAGCAGCACCGAGGAGATGAGGACGAGCACAGGCGCGACGAGCAGCACGACGAGGCCGAGCGGCACCGAGATCTGCAGCACGATGAAGGCCACGAGCAGGTAGGCGATGACATTGCCGACGAGGCGGGAGAAGATCTCGATGAAGTGGCCGAACTGGTCGCCGTCGCTGCCGTTGACGCTGAGCACCTCGCCGGTCGGGGCGCGCCGCGGGAGCACGTGGCCCAGCCGGGTGGCCTGGTGGGTGACCAGGCGGGTCTGGCCGTAGGCGGCATACAACCAGGAGCGCACGACGACCGTGTGGTAGAACACACCGCTGCTCGCGCCCACCAGGGTGATGACGAGCAGGACACCGCACCAGAGGGCCGTGCGCGAGGCGTCGCCCACGAGGATGCCCTCGTCGACGGCCCGGCCGAAGACCCACGGGGTGAGCGCCGTCGGGAGCATCCACAGCAGGCTGCACAGGCACCCGACGAGCACGAGGTCGCCCTGCTGCCGCAGGAGCCACCACAGGAAGCGCACCGGGCCGCGGGTGTCGGGCACGCCGATGCCGGCCCGGTGACCGGACGGCGTCGAGGCGTCGGTCCAGGCGGTGACGGAAGGGGGGAAGTCGCGCATGGCGTGAGCCAGCCTAAGCCGCGGGTCAGACAGTCCTCCACCGGTTTTCCGCGCACGTCAGCACCGGTGCGGGTATGCCGCGCCCGCGCGGCGTGGGAGACGCTCGGCGCGGGCCCGCCAGGGGATGAGAGGATGAGGCCGAAGCATCCGATCTCGGCGTCCTGGAGGTATCTCGTGAGCACTGGTGCGAACCTCGCCTGGTGGCAGAAGCTGCTCGTCGCGCTCAAGCTGTGGCGCCCCGAGCACCGCACCGACCACCACGCGCGCAAGGAGATGGAGCGCCCCGAGATGCCCCCGGTGACCGGTGCCTACGGCAATCGGGTGGAGACGGCGACCCGCCGTCGGCTCGTGCCGCAGCGTCGGGACGACCGCCCGATCACCAGCACGATGGACTAGGCGCCGTCCCACCCCACCTCTGTCGGTGCCGCGTGGCACAGTGACCGCGTGACCGGCAGCGACCACCCCGACAGCGCCACCACCGAGCTCGACCCCTCGCTCGTGCTGGGCCGCTTCTCCGCGCCGACCCGCGCCTGGTTCGAGGCGTCGTTCGCGGGCCCCACGGCCGCCCAGCTCGGTGCCTGGGACTCCATCAGCCGCGGCGAGCACACCCTCGTCGTCGCGCCCACCGGGTCGGGCAAGACGCTCTCGGCCTTCCTCTGGGCCATCGACCGGATCGTCAGTGAGCCGCGCCCCGCCGCCCCGCAGAAGGCGAAGCGGGGAGCGGGCGCGTCAACGGATGCACCGGACGAGCCCCGCGGGCGGTGCCGGGTGCTCTACGTCTCCCCGCTCAAGGCGTTGGCCGTCGACGTGGAGCGCAACCTGCGTTCTCCCCTCGTCGGGATCGGCCACGCCGCCCGCCGACTGGGGGCGCAGGCTCCGCAGGTGTCGGTGGCCGTCCGCTCCGGTGACACGCCGGCCGCCGAGCGCCGGGCCTTCGCCAAGGACGGCGCGGAGATCCTCATCACGACGCCGGAGTCGCTCTTCCTCCTGCTCACCTCCCAGGCCCGCAGCGCCCTCACCGGGGTCGAGTCGGTCATCGTCGACGAGGTGCACGCCGTGGCCGGGACCAAGCGCGGCACCCACCTCGCGCTCACCCTCGACCGCCTCGACCACCTGCTGGAGCGCCCCGCGCAGCGGATCGGGCTGTCCGCCACCGTGCGGCCGGTCGAGGAGGTCGGCCGCTACCTCGCGGGTGGCCGTCCGGTGAGCACCGTCCAGCCGACCTCGACCAAGAGCTGGGACCTCGAGGTGGTCGTGCCGATCCCCGACATGGCCGACCCCGGTGCCGCGGAGCGGCCCGGTGCTCCCGGGGCGCAGCCTGCGTCCCGGACCGACGGGCCGCCCCCGGGCAGCAGCGACTGGGAGGAGGCCACGGCCACTGACGACGGCCTGGCCGTGACCGAGCTCGACGGGGCCGGTCCGGGGCCGGTCCTGCCCGACCTCGACGGAGCCGGTCCGGGGCCGGTCCTGCCTGACCTCGACGGGGCCGGCGGCGAGCTCACCGAGGACGTCTGGGCGCCGGCCACCGACCCGGAGGAGCGGGCCTCGATCTGGCCGCACATCGAGCGCCGCGTCACCGACCTCGTCGCCGCCCAGACCTCGACGCTGGTCTTCACCAACTCCCGGCGGGTCGCCGAGCGGTTCACCTCCCGCCTCAACGAGGAGTGGGAGGACCGGCACGCGCCCGCCGACGCCGACGAGGGGGACGGGGAGGACACCACGGGCGACATCGACGCCGCGGGAGGGCGGCATACCTCCCGGTCCTCGGCCCAGGTCATGGCCCAGTCGGGGTCGGGCGGAGCGGCCCCACCCGTCCTCGCCCGGGCACACCACGGGTCGGTGAGCAAGGAGCAGCGCGGCCAGATCGAAGACGCCCTCAAGACTGGTCAGCTGCCGGCGGTGGTCGCGACCAGCAGCCTGGAGCTCGGCATCGACATGGGCGCGGTCGACCTCGTCGTCCAGGTCGCCAGCCCACCCAGCGTCGCCTCGGGGCTGCAGCGGGTCGGCCGGGCCGGGCACCAGGTCGGGGCCACCAGCCACGGGGTGTTCTTCCCGACCCACCGCGCCGACCTCGTCCAGACCGCCGTGGTGGTCGACCGGATGCGGCGCGGCGCGATCGAGTCGCTCACCGTGCCGACCAACCCGCTCGATGTCCTGTCCCAGCAGGTCGTCGCGATGCTGGCGATGGAGGACTGGGCGGTCACGGATCTCTTCGCGCTGGTGCGGCGCAGCGCGTCCTACGCCGCGCTCCCCCGCTCCCTCTTCGACGCGGTGCTCGACATGCTCGCCGGGCGCTACCCCGGCGAGGACTTCTCCGACCTGCGCCCACGGATCGTGTGGGACCGCGTCACCGACACGCTCAGCGCCCGGCGTGGGGCGCAGCTGCTCGCCGTCACCTCCGGCGGCACGATCCCCGACCGCGGCATGTATGCCGTCATGCTCGCCACCGGCGAGGGGCCCGGGCGGCGCGTCGGCGAGCTCGACGAGGAGATGGTCTACGAGTCCCGCGTCGGTGACGTCTTCACCCTGGGCACGACCAGCTGGCGGATCGAGGACATCACCCATGACCAGGTGCTGGTGACCCCGGCACCGGGACAGATTGGGCGGCTGCCGTTCTGGAAGGGCGAGTCGCTGGGGCGGCCCGCCGAGCTGGGCGCGGCGGTCGGCGAGTTCGTACGCCGGATCGCGGGGCGGCCGCGGGAGGCCGCCCTGGCGGACCTGGCCGAGCAGGGGCTGGACGGCTTCGCCGCCGACAACCTGCTCACCTACCTCGGGGACCAGCGGGAGGCCGTCGGGCACCTGCCCGACGACCGCACCATCGTCGTCGAGCGCTTCCGTGACGAGATCGGCGACTGGCGCGTGGTCGTGCACTCGCCGTGGGGCAGCCCGGTCCACGCGCCGTGGGCGCTGTGCCTGGCGGCCCGCATGCGTGAGCGTTTCGGGGCCGACGTCCAGGCGCTGGCGGCCGACGACGGCATCGTGCTCCGACTGCCCGACCTCGGCGGCTGGGACGACCCGGGCGAGGACGGACCGGCGTCGGACGGCGGTCCGGGACCCGAGGCGGATCGCGGCGCGGGCGCCGAACGCGGTGCGGGAGGCCGCGGTGCAGGGTCCTCGTCCTCACGAGGAGGCTCGGGTGCCTCGGAGGCCGCGCGACTGGACGCCGAGATCGCCGAGCTGCTGACCCTCGACCCGGACGAGGTCGCCGATCTCGTCACCCAGGAGATCGGCGGGTCCGCCCTCTTCGCCTCCCGCTTCCGCGAGTGCGCGGCCAGGGCGCTGCTGCTCCCCCGCCGCAACCCCGGCAAGCGGCAGCCGCTGTGGCAGCAGCGGCAGCGGTCGGCCCAGCTGCTCGAGGTGGCCTCGCGCTACCCCACCTTCCCCATCGTCCTGGAGGCCGTGCGCGAGTGCGTCCAGGACGTCTACGACGTCGAGGCGCTGCGTGAGCTCATGCGCCAGCTCGCCTCCCGGGAGGTCCAGCTGGTCTCGGTGGCCAGCCCACGCCCGTCACCGTTCGCCTCCTCGCTGCTCATGGGCTATATCGCCCAGTTCCTCTACGAGGGGGACTCCCCCCTGGCAGAGCGTCGGGCGGCCGCGCTGTCGCTCGATGCCGGTCTGCTCGCCGAACTGCTCGGTCGGGGCGAGGGGGCAGCGCTGCGCGACCTGCTCGACCCCGAGGTCGTCGCCCGCACCGAGGCCGAGCTGCAACGCCTCGCCCCCGATCGCCAGGCCCGCGACCCCGAGGAGGTCGTGGACCTGCTCCGGGTGCTCGGGCCGCTCACCCGTCAGGAGGTCGGCGAGCGGACGACGCAGGAGCAGCGGGAGGAGGTCGAGGGATGGCTCGCCGCGCTCCTGGAGGCGCGGCGCATCATCGAGGTGCGCATCGCCGGGGAGCAGCGGGTCGCCGACGCCCAGGACGCCGCCCGCCTGCGGGACGCTCTGGGGGTCGCCATGCCGGTGGGGGTGCCCGCGACCTTCCTCGAGGGTGTCGAGGACCCGCTCGCCGACCTGGTGGTCCGGCACGCCCGCACGCATACCCCGTTCACCGTCGACTCCCTCGCGCAGCGGCTGGGCCTGGGCACCGCCGTGGTCCGCGACGCCGTGCGCCGACAGGTCTCCTCCGGCCGCATGGCCATGGGCGCGCTCGCTCCCTCCGGCACCGGCGACGAGGACGTCTGCGACGCGGAGGTCCTGCGGCTGCTCCGACGCCGCTCGCTGGCCGCGCTGCGGCAGGAGGTCGAGCCGGTCACGCAGGCCGCCTACGCCCGCTTCCTGCCGCGGTGGCAGTCGGTCGGGGAGCTGCGTGGCCTCGACGGCACGGTGCGCGCCGTGGAGCAGCTCGCCGGTGCCCGCATCCCCGCCTCGGCGCTGGAGTCGCTCGTTCTGCCGGCCCGCGTCGTCGACTACTCCCCCGCCATGCTCGACGAGCTCATGAGCGGCGGCGAGGTGCTCTGGCAGGGGCACGGCTCCCTCCCGGGCGACGACGGGTGGGTCTCCCTCCATCTCGCCGACACCGCCCACCTGACCATGACGCCTCCGGAGCCGGTCGCCACCGACGACGACCCCGACGCCCTCGACGAGACGGCGCGCGGGGTGCTGGAGGTGCTCGAGCGGGTCGCCGGCGGCGCCTACTTCTTCCGGGCGCTCAGCGACGCCGTGGGCTCCCTCGACGACCAGCGGCTCGCGGCCACGCTCTGGGAGTTGGTGTGGTCCGGCCGGGTCAGCGCCGACACCTACGCCCCGGTCCGGGCGCTGCTCTCGGGTGGGCGCACCACCCACAAGGCGCGCCGCGCACCCTCCCGTCCCGCCCGGTGGTCGCGCACCTCCGTGGGTCTGGCGAGCTCGCGCGCGAGGCCCGGCCGACCTTCCGGACCGACGCGGTCGGGCCCCGCCTCCACGGTGGGCCGGTGGTCGCTGCTGCCGCCCGTCGAGACCGATCCCACCGTCCGCGCCCTCGCGGGGGCCGAGCAGCTGCTGGACCGGTATGGCGTGCTCACCCGCGGCTCCGTCGTGGCCGAGGGCGTGCCCGGGGGGTTCGCGGGGGTCTACCGCGTGCTCTCCGGTGCAGAGGAGGCAGGTCGGGTGCGCCGCGGCTACGTCGTCGAGGGCCTGGGGGCCGCGCAGTTCGGCAGCAGCGGGGCCATCGACCGGCTGCGGGCCCTCAGCCACGAGCGCCCGCACGGCTCTGGTGATGACGGCGTCGGTGCCGAGAGCGGCGAGGTTGTTGGCAGCGGCGGGTGGCAGGCGGGCGGCGCTGGTGCTGGGGGTGGCGCGGGCTGGCAGGCAGGCAGCGCCGGTCGGGGTGCGGGCGGCCCCGAGGTGGTCCTCCTCGCGGCCACCGACCCGGCCAGCCCTTTCGGCGCGAGCGTGCCCTGGCCGGAGCGGGGTGAGGAGGAGGCCGGTCACCGTCCGGCGCGCAAGGCCGGCTCGATGGTGGTGCTCGTCGACGGCGTGCTGGCGCTCTACCTCGAGCGCGGCGGGCGCAGCGCCCTCACCATGGAGCTGCCCGCCGAGGCCGACCCGGGTGAGGTCTGGCCCGCGGCCGCGCGCGCCCTCGTCACCGCGGTGCGCCGCGGATCCCTCAGCGGGATCACCATCGCCAAGATCGACGGGGCCGGGGCCCTCGGCTCGGCGCACCCGTTGGCGGCTGCCCTGGCCGACGCCGGGTTCCACACGGCCCCGCAGGGTCTGCGGCTGCGGCGCTGACGTCCGAGGCACCCCGCGCCGCCCCGCCGTCGTCCTGGTCGGCGACCCAGCTCCGGCGTCGTCCTGATCAGTCACCCCGGCCCGTCGTCGTCCTGGTCGTCCACCCCGGCTTCGTCGTCGTCCTGGTCGGCCATCTCGGCCCGGTCCGGGCCGGTCCGGGCCGGTCCGGGCCGGTCCGGGCCGACCGCCCGGAAAGGCAGGTGACCGGCGGTGACCACCCTGCTAGCGTGCGCCCCATGTGGATCTCCTGACGCCCCGCCTCCCGATGCCGCCGTGTGCGTCCCGCCCGTCAGTCCCCCTCGCCAGGAGTTCGAGATCCCCGCCATGTCACGACCATCGTTGCTGCCGTCGTCCACCGCGTCCGCCTCCGACCACCTCCGAATGGACGGCATCTCCCTGTCCTTCGGCGACCGTCGCGTCCTCACCGACGTCTCGCTCGTCGTCTCCTCCGGCGAGCGCGCCGCCCTCATCGGCGAGAACGGCTCCGGCAAGTCGACGCTGCTGCGGGTGGCGGCCAGCCTGCTGACTCCCGACGTCGGGTCGGTGCACGCCCCGGGCGTGGTGGGGCTCTTCCACCAGGAGCCACCCTTCGCCCCCTCCCTCCGCCTCGACGGGGTGCTCGCCGACGCGACCGGGCACCTGCGCTCGCTCACCCGGGCCGTCGAGCGAGCGAGCGCGGCCCTCGGCGACGGTATCGCCGGGGCCGCCACCGAGCTGGATCTGGCGCTCGAGGCCGCCCGTCGCGCCGGGGCCTGGGACGTCGAGCAGCGCACCCATCGCGTGGTCGAGGGACTGGGCCTGACCCACCTGCCTCGCGACCGCCCGGCAGGTGAGCTCTCCGGTGGTCAGCGGTCGAGGTTGTCACTCGCGTGGATGCTGCTGCGCTCTCCCGACACCCTGCTGCTGGACGAGCCGACCAACCACCTCGACGACGCGGGGACGGCGTTGCTGGTGGACCTGCTCAGCACCTGGAGCGGTCCGGTGCTCATCGCCAGCCACGACCGCGCCTTCCTCGACGAGTCGGCGACCACCCTGCTCGACCTCGACCCGGCACCGATGCCCCGAACGGGCGTGCCTTCCCTCGACGACGGCCGTGAGCAGGAGGAGGACCGTCGCCGCGTGGTGACCGCGGAGCCATCAGGGTCGGGCTACGGCCTGACGCGCTTCACCGGCAGCTACACGGCATACCTCCAGCACCGTCGAGCGGTGCGCAGACGGTGGGTCCAGCGCTACCAGGAGGAGCAGGGTGAGCTGCAGCGGCTCCGCGCCCGGGTGCGGGCCGACCAGCGGGTCGGCCACGCCGACCGCCCGCCACGGACCGAGTCGCGGATCTCCCGGAAGTTCTACTCCGACCGCAACGCCACGGTGGTAGCCCGTCGGGTCAACGACGCGAGGACCGCGCTGGAACGGCTCGAGGCCGCACAGGTGCGCCGGCCGTCCGCCCGGCTGAGGTTCCGCGGGCTCGGGGCCCTGGCGCGGCATCGGCCCGAGGGGCAGGGACCGCTGCTGGTCGCCCAGGACCTCAGCCACACCACCCGGCTGACCCCGGTCAGCCTCACCCTGCGTCCCGACAGCCGGCTCTTGGTCACCGGCGCGAACGGCTCCGGCAAGTCGACCTTGCTGCGACTGCTCGCCGGCGACCTCGCGCCGACGGGCGGGAGCGTCACCCGTGCCCCGACCGGCAGCGTGGCCCTGCTCTCCCAGGAGCCACTTACCCGCGAGCCGGACAGCACGGCCAGTGAGGTGTATGCCGCAGCGATCGGTGCGCAGCGCGCCGATCGCTACCCCTTGTCCGGGCTGGGGCTGCTGGCCGCCCGTGACCTCGACCAGCGGTGGCGGGACCTCTCCGTGGGCCAGCGCCGTCGTCTCGACCTCGCGATCGTGCTCGCCGACCCGCCGGCGGTGCTGCTGCTCGACGAGCCCACCAACCACCTGTCGCTGCTGCTCGTCTCCGAGCTGGAGCTGTCGCTGCCCGACTACCCCGGCGCCGTGGTGGTCGCCAGCCACGACCGCTGGCTGCGGGAGGACTGGGTGGGCGAGCGGCTGGAGCTGGGGGAAGGCACACTGTCGCGGTGACCCCTCCGCCGGTGACCCGCCGCACCGGGCTCAACCGCACTCTGCTCCTCGACGAGCGGCAGCCGTGGCACGGTCGGCCGGCCGGGCGGGTCCTCGGCGCCGTCGGCCTCGCCGAGCGGGTGCAGGTCCACCACCCCTCGCCTCGCCCGGTCGAGCAGCCGCTCGCCGCCCTGGACGCTGCGCTGCGCGACGAGGAGCCGTGGGCGCAGGAGGTCGCGGCGGAGTGGATCGCCGGACTGACCCGACTGCTGCGCACGCTCACCCGTCCCAACGACGCCGACCGACGGGCCCGGGAGGAGTGGGACGCCGCAGAATGGGATCGCTGGGCTGCGGTGCGCCGGTTCGTCCTCGGCGGTGGGGTGGTCGCTGGGGCGCTCGGGCAGCAGGCCCTGGCCGATCCCGACCTGCGTGCCCTGCCCGCCGAGCTCCTCATCGCCGCAGACCCAGCGATCGCCCCGCTGACCGGTCTGGTCGCGGCGGCGCCCGTCACCGGCGACCTGCTCGTCCTCGACCTCGGCCACTCGGCCGTCAAGGCGGCGACGTGGACCGCTCGCACCGGCACGCTCGGCCCGGTGCATCGGACCGGCGTGCCGTGGACGCCGTGGGACGTGGGCACCTGGCCGGCGCCGGAGCGTCTCCTGGCGCTCGTCGTCGAGGCGACCCGACAGGTGACCAGCCGAGGGGAGACCGGCAGACGGGTGACCGGCCGGAGTGCACCGGAGGCGGTGGCCGAGGCGGGCGACGACCGATGTGGGCCGAGGCGACCCGCAGCGTCGACGCGGGGCGTGGCCGAGCTGGAGGTCCGGGTCTCGCTCGCCAACTACGTCGTCGACGGGGTGCTGGACGACGACCAGACCTACGGCACCCTCGGCCGGCTGGGCCCGGACCCGACAGCCCTGCTCGGCGCGGCCCTGACCGCAGGCCTGGACCGGCCGGTGCGCGTGAGCGAGCTGGTCAACGACGGTCAGGCGGCGGCGCTGGCCTGGACCGACCAGCCTCCGACGGCCGTCCTGAGCGTCGGCACCTCGCTCGGCCTAGGCTTTCCCCGTGCCTGAGGGAGACGCGGTCTGGCGGACCGCCCGCCGTCTGCACCAGGGCCTGGCCGGTCAGGTGCTGGTGGGCTCCGACCTGCGGGTCCCCGCGCACGCCACGGCCGACCTCTCCGGGCGACGCACGCTCGAGGTGGTCCCCCGCGGCAAGCACCTCCTGCACCGGATCGAGGGCGACCTCTCCCTGCACAGCCACCTGCGGATGGAGGGGTCCTGGCGGGTGCACCCGGTGGCGCGGCGGCACCCGCTGGGGCGACGGCATACCGTCCGGGCCCTGGTGTGGACCGACGAACGGGTGGCGGTCGGCGACTCGCTCGGGATGCTCGACCTCGTCCGCACCAGCCAGGAAGACCGCGTCGTCGGTCATCTCGGGCCGGACCTGCTCGACCCGGGGTATGACGCCGACGTCGCCCTGGCGAACGTGCGCTCCGACCCGGCCCGCACCATCACCGAGGCCTGCCTGGACCAGCGCAACGTCGCGGGCATGGGCACGATCTTCACCGCGGAGCCGCTCTTCCTGCTGCGGATCAACCCCTGGACCCCCGTCGGGAAGCTCACCGAGGAGCAGGTCAGCGAGCTGCTCACCCTGGCGCGACGCCTGCTCGTCCTCAGCTGCCGGGCCGGTCGGACCACGATCACCGGGCGCGGCGACGTCAACGACGACGACGCGTGGGTGCACGGACGGATGGGCCTGCCGTGCAAGAGGTGCGGGACGACGATCCGGCTCGCGCCCATCGGCGTGCAGCCCCAGCAGCGGGTGATGTTCTCCTGCCCCGGCTGCCAGGGAGGGCGGGCGCCCACGGACGACGGTCGGCCCCAGTCTCCGCTGGGTCACGGGCGACGCCCGACCTACTGATGTCACGTCCTTCAGGCGGCCGGTGTCTCCATGTCGACACCGATCCACGAGGAGGACACCATGACGTCCCTGCGCATCACCCCCGCCCGGCTGGACGGCCCGCTGGGCCGCCTGGTCACCACCCTGACCACGCGCTTCTTCGGAGCGGTCCCCGACCCGGCCCGGGCGCTGTGGCACCACCCGCGCGTGCTCCTCACCGACCTGGTCTTCGAGGGCCTGCTCTCGCGCTGGTCGGCCCTGGACCCGCACCTCAAGACGTATGCCGTCCTCGCGAGCGCGGGCCGCATCGGCTGCTCCTGGTGCCTCGACTTCGGCTACCACGGCGCGCAGGTCGCCGGTCTGGACCTGGCCAAGGTCAGCCAGGTGCCGAGGTGGCGGGACAGCGAGGTCTTCACCGCGCTGGAGCGTGACGTCATGGACTACGCCGAGGCGATGACCGCCGACCCGCCCGAGGTGACCGACGAGCAGGTTCACCGGCTGGAGGCGGCCCTCGGCCCCACGGCACTGGTGGAACTGACGATGATGGTGGGCGTGGAGAACCTGCGATCCCGGGTGAACGCGGCGCTCGGCCTGAGCAGCCAGGGCTTCAGCGACCGGTGCCCGGTGCCGTTGGCAGGCATGGCGGAGACCGGGGGCCCGAGCGCGACAAGACCTGCTGACACGAACGCAGACCATGGGTGAGGAACCGGCGAGCTCGCCGACGGACACCTTTATCCGGCACCGACCGCTGCTCTTCACGGTCGCCTACGAGATGCTCGGGTCCGTCGTGGACGCCGAGGACGTGCTGCAGGAGGTGTGGCTGCGGTGGGACGCCGCGGACCGCTCAGACGTGCTCGACCCGCGTGCCTACCTCGTCCGGATCACCACCAGGCTGGCCCTCAACCGGCTGCGGACCCTGGCCCGGCGCCGCGAGGACTACGTCGGCACGTGGCTGCCGGAGCCGTTCCTCACCACTCCGGACGTCGCCGACGACGTCACGCTCGCCGACTCGGTGTCGACCGCCGTCCAGCTCGTGCTGCTCACCCTCACCGACATCGAGCGCGCGGTCTTCGTGCTGCGCGAGGTCTTCGCCCTGCCGTATGCCGAGATCGCCGCAGCGATCGACCGCACGCCGGAGGCGACCCGGCAGATCGCCCACCGGGCGCGCAGCCACGTGCAGGCCCGGCGACCGCGGGGTCAGGTCGACTCAGCCGAACAGCACCGCGTCGTGGAGGTGTTCCGGACGGCGACGGCGACCGGCGACCTGCAGCAGCTGATGGATGTCCTGGCCCCCGACGTCGTCCTGCTCAGCGACGGCGGGGGCGCGGTCAGCGCGGCGCTGCGGCCCATCCATGGGGTGGAGAAGGTCCTGCGATTCCTCACCGGGGTCTACCGCGAGGACCTCACCGTCGAACGCGCGCTCGTGGGCGGCTCCCCGGCGATGGTCATCCGGCTGGGTGGCCGGGTCGACAGCGTCGCCACCGCACTGGTCGAGGGCGGAGTGGTGACGACGATCTACGTCGTGCGCAACCCTGCCAAGCTGTCCCACGTCTCCCAGGAGGTGCCACTGACCAGAGGCCTGTCTGCGACCTAGTCGCGTCGCCCACCTGGCAGGAGGCTGCGGACCCGGTCGCGACACCGGCGTAGGCGCGCCCGGGCCTCCCTCCTGGCTCGCCCGGTGACGCGCGGCCACCGCTCCTGGGGAGGGTGGGCGTCCAGCCACGCGGCGAGCGCCTGCTGTGCCGCGGCGCGGTCGACGGAACGCACGTCGTAGTCGCGCACCGCCTGCTCCTCCGCGGCACTCATTGGGGGCGCGACCCGGTGCAGGCGGTCGGCGATCTCGGCGCGGTAGGGCTCCGGCACCAGCTCGAGGGCGGGCTCGTAGGAGCGGTCGAGCCACGGCAACGGATCGGGGCCGACCTTGTCCGCCACCAGGCGCAGGAGCGCGCTGTCGCCTCCCGCCGCGAGGTAGGCGTGGGTGGTGTGGGCGATGACCGGCTCCACCTTGACCGGGTCGGCGAGGAGGTGCCCCCGGGGCTCGGCCCCGCGCCACTGCCGCTCCAGCACGTGCGCGGAGGGCCACCGGCCGGTGACGGCGCCGGCCAGCAGCGTCTTGCGGGCGCACTTCGCGCAGCGTCCGCACGGCGCGCCGAGACGCGGCCCGCGTACGCACGACTGGGCTGCCGCGCCGAGCGCGTGCGTCTGCACGATCCGGCTGGTCACGACCTCGGAGACGCCGGCGATCGGCACGCACACGGGGAGCCCCACGGCCGCGAAGACGTCGCCCCACTCCCCGATGAAGGGAGAGTCGGCGAGGTCGCGGTAGTAGCCGCGCTGCAGCCGGTAGGTCGCCTCGAGCGGGGCACCCCAGGCGATGGCGTCGAGCCGGTCCCGGTCGGCGTGGAGCAGCAGCGGCACGGCGGTGGTGAAGTCGTGCGGGAACCCCATGACGTCGCGGAGGTACTCGACGTCGCTGCGCACCACCTCGACCTGCCGCCCGTGCCGGCGCACGACCTCGCAGGACTGCTGCGCCGCTCGGGTGTCGAACATCGTGGCCCGCCGCTCCCCCGCCGGAGCCCGACGCCGGAGGTGGTAGGAGCGGGTCGCCTCCGGCATGACGGCGAGCGCGGCGACGCTGTCGGTGCCGCCGCTGAAGCACAGCCCGGGGGCACCCGGCTCAGGTCGGGCCCGCGGCGCCAGATCGGGATCCACGGACGCCAGGCGCAGCCCCGGCCCGGACCGCAGCGCCGTGGCCAGTGCTTCGCTTCCCGCCACCGAGGTGACGACGGGTGTCTGCCGGCGGATCCACGGTCGGGCGCAGAGGATGGCCGACAGGACGAGCAGGTCGGGGTGCAGCGAACGCGGGGCGACGGAGACCTCGAAAGACGCGGTATGCCGTGCCAGCCCACCCTTGCGGGTGTCGGGCTCGCCCTCGCCGGGCGTGAGGCCGATGAGGACCCGACCCGGCTCGTGTCGGAGGTCGAGGTGCATCGGACGTCGCGGGCCGCCGGCGGCTCAGGCTGCGGACACGACCGACTCGCGGCGCGCGACGCGGCGGGAGTCGATCGGCTTGGCCAGGCCCTCGGTGAGCACCGTGGTCATCGTGGTCTCAGCGGCCTCGGTGAGGCTGACCCGGTCGGCGACCGTCGACAGCATCTGCGACAGGGGCACGTCCAGCGCCTTGCAGATCGAGGCCAGCAGCTCAGAGCTGGCCTCCTTCTCCCCGCGCTCGATCTCCGAGAGGTAGCCCAGCGAGCAGGACGCCGAGGCACTCACCTCGCGCAGGGTCCGACCCTGCGTCTGGCGGGTCTCCCGGAGGGCGTCCCCGAGCTCGCGTCTCAGCAGCACCATGGTCATCCCTCCTCGTCTCTCGCCGTCTCGGTCGTGCGTCGTGCGGCGCCACCGACCCGTGCGGACCGGGTGGGTCGCGGGGGTGCCGGTACGGCACCTGATGTCTCTACCGTACCTCCCTCGCCCGACACACCCTGCCCCAGGCAGTCACGCAGCAGCTCGAGCGCGGCCTTCACCGTGTCCTTCCTGATCTGGTCACGATCGCCATGGAGGGTCAACATCTGATGGGCCTGCACGTGTTCCCGGCGCGCGACGGCGAGGTGCACGGTGCCCACCGGCTTGCCCTCGCTGGGGTCCGGGCCCGCGACCCCGGTGGTCGAGACGCACCAGTCGGCGCCCAGGACCCCGGCTCCCCCGACCGCCATCGCCTCCGCGCACTCCCGCGAGACCGCACCGTGCGCGTCGAGCACCTCGCGGGCGACCCCGAGCACCCGCTCCTTGACGGGGACGGCATACGCCACCACCGCACCACGGACGGTTGCGCTCGCCCCGGGGACCCCGGTCAGCGCCCCGCAGAGGAGCCCACCGGTCAGCGACTCAGCCGTCGCCACGGACTCCCCACGTGCGACGAGCCCCCGCACGAGCGCGGCGGCGACGTCCTCACCCGACCCGCCGGTCACGATCCCGCGGTGGTGGACCGGCCGGCCGGGGCGAACGCCTGCCGGACGTAGTCGACCCCCGTCACGACGGTGACGAACGTGGCGACATACATGACCCAGACCCCGAGGTCGTCGAACCAGCCGCCGAGCGGCGCGATGACCATGGAGATGCCGACCGCCTGCAGCACCGTCTTGAGCTTGCCACCCTTGCTCGCGGGGATGACGCCGCGCCGGATGACGACGAAGCGCATGAGGGTGATGCCGATCTCGCGCACGAGGATGACGACCGTCACCCACCAGGGCAGCAACGAGAGCAACGACAGCCCGATGAGCGCCGTCCCGATGAGGGCCTTGTCGGCGATGGGGTCCATGAGCTTGCCGAAGGAGGTGATGAGGCCGTGCTTGCGGGCCAGGTGCCCGTCGACCCAGTCGGTGGCGATCGCGACGAGGAAGAGCGCCAGGGCCCACCAGCGCAGCGCCACGTCGTCGCCCCCGTCGGCCAGCAGCAGCCAGCCGAAGAACGGCACGAGCGCGATCCGCAGCACGGTGAGGGCGTTGGGGAGGTTCCACGCCGACACCCGATCCGGGACCGCCGCCGTCGCGAGGTCAGGGCCGTCGGGGTCGTGCGGGCCGATCATCGTGGGGAGTCCTCGCTGCCGGGAGAGACGATGGGACATGCCACCAGATCCACACCCTCGGTGTCCACCACCCGCGCCGTGACGATCGTGCCCGGCGTGAGCGAGGGCATACCTCCCTGCTCGTCGACGAGGTAGGTCACGCCGTCGACGTCCGGGCCCTGCTGCCCGGCGCGGCCGACCAGGCGCGGCTCGTCGTCGGGGTCGTCGCCCTCGACCGACTCGACGAGCACCTCCACCGTGCTCCCGATCCGCTCGGCGGCGCGCTGGGCGGTGAGCTCCTCGACCAGGGCCCCGACCTGCTCCACCCGCTCGCGGATGACGTCCTCGTCGATCTTGTCGGCATACCCCTCGGCCTCGGTGCCGTCCTCGTCGGAGTAGCCGAAGACCCCCACGACGTCGAGCCGTGCCTCGCTGAGGAAGTCGGTCAGCTCGGCCAGATCCTCCTCGGTCTCCCCCGGGAAGCCGACGATGACGTTGGTGCGGATGCCGGCCTCGGGCACCCGGGCCCGGACCTGCTCAAGCAGCCCGAGGAAGGACTCGCGGTCGCCGAAGCGGCGCATCCGCCGCAGCAGGGGGCCGGAGGCGTGCTGGAAGGAGATGTCGAAGTAGGGCACCACGCCGGGCGTCCTCGCCATCGCGTCCAGCAGGTCAGGGCGGATCTCCGCGGGCTGGAGGTAGGACACCCGCACGCGCTCGATCCCCGGCACCTCGGTCAGCTCGGGCAGCAGCGCATCGACCAGGCGCAGGTCACCGAGGTCCTTGCCGTAGGACGTGGTGTTCTCGCTCACGAGGAAGACCTCCTTGACGCCCCGCTCCCCCAGCCAGGTCGCCTCGGCGAGGATCTCCTCCGGCGTCCGCGAGACGAAGGCACCGCGGAACATCGGGATCGCGCAGAACGCGCAGCGTCGATCGCAGCCGGAGGCGATCTTCAACGGCGCCCACGGGCGGCCGTCCAGCCGGGCGCGCACGACCCGGGGGCCGGTGGCGGGGGCGACCTGCTCGAGCGGGACCTCGTCCTTCGGTGCGGCGCTCGGCTGCTGGTGCCCGGGCAGCGCCACCCCTGTGCTGGAGGTATGCCGTGCGCTCGGTGAGATCGGCAGCAGCCGCCGGCGGTCGGACGGCACGTGCGAGGGCACCGACTGGCCGGAGAGGATGGTGCGCAGGCGCTGGGACATGTCGCCGTAGGAGTCGAAGCCCAGGACGGCGTCGGCCTCGGGCAGCTCCGCGGCCAGCTGCTCGCCGTAGCGCTCGGCCATGCACCCGACGGCGACGACCTTCTGGGTGCGACCGGTGCGCTTGAGCTCGTTGGCCTCGAGGAGCGCGTCGATCGAGTCCTTCTTGGCCTGCTCGACGAACCCGCACGTGTTGACGACCGCCACGTCGGCGTCGCCGGCGTCCTCGACGAGGGTCCACCCCTCGGCGGCGAGGCGACCGGCCAGCTCCTCGGAGTCCACCTCGTTGCGGGTGCACCCCAGGGTGACGACGGCGACGCTACGGGAGGCTTCAGGCATCCCCCGAGTCTACGGCGGACCCGGGGCCCGACCTACCGGCTCGGGGTGGGGCGGGTGGTCGGCCATGATGGGGCCCATGCCGCTGACGCCCGCACCTGACGATGCCGCAGCCCACCCCTTCCATGGCGGCGGCCGCGGACGGACGCGGCCGTGAGCGACGGGGCCCACCCTCTCGTGCTGGACGGTCACAACGACCTGCCGTGGGCGCTGCGTGAGCTCGTCGGTGCCGAGCGGGCGCTCGAGGTCGACCTGCGCGCCGACACCCGGGGGCTCGGCCTGCACACCGACCTCTCGCGTCTGCGCACGGGCGGCGTCGGTGGGCAGTTCTGGTCGGTCTACGTCCCGTCCTCCCTCACCGAGCCCGAGGCGGTGCTCGCCACGCTCGAGCAGGTCGACGTGGTGCACCGCCTCGTCAGGAGGTATGCCGACCGCCTCGCCCTGGCCACGACCGCGGCCCAGGTGCGGGAGGCGATGGCGCAGGGCCGGGTCGCCTCGTTGCTCGGCGCCGAGGGCGGGCACTCGATCGGTTCCTCGCTGGGGGTGCTGCGGGTGCTGCACCGGCTGGGGGTGCGCTACCTCACCCTCACCCACAACCACAACACCCCGTGGGCCGACAGCGCCACCGACGAGCCCGAGCACGGGGGGCTGACCGGCTTCGGGCGCGAGGTCGTCGGCGAGCTGAACCGGCTTGGCATGCTCGTCGACCTCTCCCACGTCGCGGCCACCACCATGCGGGACGCGCTCGCGGCCACGGCTGCCCCGGTGGTCTTCAGCCACTCGGGGGCGCGCGCCCTGTGCGACTCCCCGCGCAACGTCCCCGACGACGTCCTGGAGTCGCTGGCCTCCGGCGGCGGGGTCTGCATGGCGACCTTCGTGCCACAGTTCGTCTCCCAGGACTGCTGGGACTGGCAGGTCGGGGCGCGGCAGGCAGCGCACGCCGCCGGGGTGGACCCCAACGACCACCCGGCGATGACCCGCTTCAGCCGGGCCCACCAGGAAGCCAACCCGCGGCCCGTGGCGACGCTGGAGCAGGTGGCCGACCACGTCGAGCACCTGCGTGCCGTGGCCGGGGTGGACCACGTGGGGCTGGGCGGCGACTTCGACGGCACCGAGCAGGTGGTGGCCGGGCTCGAGGACGTGTCGACCTATCCCGCGCTCTGGGAGGAGCTGGGCCGTCGCGGATGGTCCGGCGCCGACCTGGAAAAGCTGGCGCACGGCAACGTGCTGCGGGTCATGCGCGCCGTCGAGGACGTGGCACAGGGCTGAGCAGCGCCTCGCCACGCAGCGGGCAGCTCCGGCACGCCACCCTGGCCGCGTGAGCAGGGGCTCAGAGCCAGGCGGGCAGCTCGGGCAGGTCGACCCGGGCTCGTGAGCGGGGGCTCAGAGCCAGGCGGGCAGCTCTGGCAGGTCGCCCCGGCTCGTGAGCGGGAGGGTGGCCGGTCGCCCGGTGACCCAGGCGGCGAGCGCCCGGACGTCCCCCGAGACCTCGACGGCGTCGGCGGCGGGCTCGCCGATCTCCCAGCGCCCCTGCCCGTCGAGCTCCTGCAGGACCAGGCTCGGGTGGCCCTCGACGCGCGAGCGCTGCCGGCTGGCGTCACCCACGAGCGCGGCGGCGACGTCCAGCGGCAGGTCCTGGTCGGACGCGGCGGCCCCCAGGTCGATCGCGTGGAGGTAGACCTCCCGCACGCGCAGCCAGGGGATGACGGAGGCCGGGATCTGCGTGCCCTGACGCACCCGCACCCGGGCCTCCCACTGCTCCTCCCCCAGCCGTCCGACGTCCTCGGCCAGGGCCAGCGCGTCGCCGCTCGAGCGTCGCCGCAGCTCGGCCGCGGACGCCGTCGCGAGGTCCTCGATGTCGGCGTCGCGGGACTCAGGCGAGGCATACATCGGCGTCTCCTCACCGGTACGCGCCCAGGTCACGAGGTTGTGCAGCGCGCCGGCATTGAGCGCGACGTGGGCCACCACGTGGGCCCGCGTCCAGCCCGGCAGGAGGGAGGGCGCGGTGAGCGCGTGGTCCTCCAGCGCCTCGAGCGTGGCCTCCCACAGCCGCGTGCCGGCCTCCATCCAGGCCAGGGAGCTCTCGCGTCCGGGTGCCATGTCAGTCCCGCCCGGTGAGCGACCAGGCATCCTCGCTCTCGGGCTCCTCCTCGTCCTCGACGTAGGTGCCGCTGATCGGGTCGTTGTCGTAGCGGGTGTCCCGGCGGAGGGCCGGAGCACCGCGCTCCGGCTCGTCGTCCTCGACCTCCCGCTCGTCGGCCACCTCGGTGGGGTCGGCGTCGAAGGGGGCCGGGTCGGACTCGGGCTCGGGCCGCGGCGGGTCCTGGCCCTGGAGCAGCGCGAGGGTGGTCTCGAGGTCGTCGGGCTTGACGAGCACGTCGCGCGCCTTGCTGCCCTCGGACGGACCGACGATGCCCCGGCTCTCCATGAGGTCCATGAGGCGTCCCGCCTTGGCGAAGCCGACCCGCAGCTTGCGCTGGAGCATGGAGGTCGAGCCGAACTGCGTCGTGATGACCTGCTCGGTCGCCTGCAGCAGCAGGTCGAGGTCGTCGCCGATGTCCTCGTCGATGTGCTTCTTGGCCGGGGCGGCGATGACCTCCTCGACGTACTTCGGCTTGAGCTGACCGGTGACGTGGGCGACGACGTCGTGGATCTCGGTCTCGGTGACCCAGGAGCCCTGCACGCGCATGGTCTTGCTCGCGCCCATGGGCAGGAAGAGCGCGTCACCCATGCCGATGAGCTTCTCCGCGCCCGGCTGGTCGAGCACGACCCGGGAGTCGGCCAGGGAGGAGGTCGCGAAGGCCATCCGGCTCGGCACGTTGGCCTTGATGAGGCCGGTGACCACGTCGACGCTGGGTCGCTGGGTCGCGAGGACGAGGTGGATGCCCGCCGCGCGGGCGAGCTGGGTGATCCGCACCACCGACTCCTCTACGTCGCGCGGGGCGACCATCATGAGGTCGGCGAGCTCGTCGACGACGACGAGGAGGTAGGGGTAGGGCTGCAGGACCCGCTCCGACCCCGGCGGCGGGGTCACCTTGCCGGCCCGGATCGCCTTGTTGAAGTCGTCGATGTGCTTGTAGCCGAAGGCCGCGAGGTCGTCGTAGCGGTGGTCCATCTCCTTGACGACCCAGGCCAGGGCCTCCGCGGCCTTCTTGGGGTTGGTGATGATCGGGGTGATGAGGTGCGGGACGCCCTCGTATGCCGTGAGCTCGACCCGCTTGGGGTCGACGAGGATGAGGCGCACCTCGTCGGGGGTCGAGCGCATGAGGATCGAGGTGATCATCGAGTTGACGAAGCTGGACTTTCCGGAGCCGGTGGCCCCTGCGACAAGCATGTGCGGCATCTTGGCGAGGTTGGCGATGACGTAGCCGCCCTCGACGTCCTTGCCGACACCCATGACCATCGGGTGGGTGTTGTTGCGGGCGGTCTGGCTGCGCAGCACGTCGCCGAGGCTGACGTTCTCGCGGTCGGCGTTGGGGATCTCCACACCGACCGCGGACTTGCCCGGGATCGGGGAGAGGATGCGCACGTCGGCGCTGGCGACGGCATACGCGATGTTCTTGGACAACGCCGTGATCCGCTCGACCTTGACGCCCGGGCCGAGCTCGACCTCGTAGCGGGTCACGGTGGGGCCACGGGTGAAGTCGGTGACCTGCGCGTCGATGTTGAAGTCCTCGAGCACCCCGGTGAGCGCCTCCACGACCTTGTCGTTGGCCTCGGACCTCTCCTTGTGCGGGCTGCCGGGCTTGAGCAGGGCCGACTCGGGCAGGGTGTAGGTGACGTCACCGGCGAGCTGGAGCTGCTCGACGCGCTGCGGCAGCTGTGCGGTCGGGGGCGCCTCCAGCTCGGGCTTGGGCGCCTGCTTGGACTTCTCCACCGCACTCGGGGGCGCCGGGCGCTTCACGCCGGGTCGCAGGGCGGGGATCTCCTCGGTCGAGTCGCCCTCGGCCGGGGCCTGCTGCCGCTTCGCCCGGGTCGGTGCGGGAGCGTCGCCTGTCGGGCCGGGGTCGACCTCGGGCGTCGCGGACCGGCTCTCGCCGGCTGCTGCGCCGCGCCTCGTCGGACGCTTCCGGGTGCCGCGGTCCACCACGGCAGCCTGCTCGAAGGCGACGTCGCCGTCGCGCTCCCCGTCGACGTCGCCCGCGCGCCGACGGCGGCGCGGCAGGACGTTGCCGTCGGCGTCGACCTCGTCGAAGCGGGCGGAGTCGAAGAGCTGCTGCTCGACCTCGCGGAGGCGGTCGGGGATCCGGTGCACGGGGGTGCGAGTGAGGACGAGGAAGCCGAAGAGGCCCAGGAGGCTGAGGACGATGTATGCCCCGGTCACGGTGATCGCCGACGCCGGGATCGAGGAGGCCATGAAGCCGAGGATCCCGCCCGAGCGCTGCAGGACCGCCGAGCCCTCGGCGTAGTCCGGGTTGCCGGTCGCCAGGTGGGTGATGCCGCTGGCAGAGACGAGGATGGCCGTCATGCCGATGCTCATCCGGTTGGTCGCCTGCTGCTCCCCCGGCGCGCGGAAGAGCCGGACGGCGAAGAAGAGGAGCACGGCCGGCAGCACGAGGGCGACGCGGCCGAAGGTGCCCGCGGCACCGACGTGGATGACGTCGCCGACGAAGCCGTCCAGACCCCACCACTCGCGCAGCGCGACGACGAGCGCCAACGCCAGGAGGAGGAACCCGGCCCCGTCCCGCCGGTGCTCGGGCTCCAGGTCGTGGGCGGTGTCGGTCATGGCCCGCACCGTGCCCCCGGTGACGCCGGCGATGCCGCGCAGGGCCCGACCGGGCAGCGAGGGTCCGTCCGGCGCGCGGGACGCGGAGCGGCTCCCCCTGGAGGAGCTCGTCGAGCTCGCGGAGCTGCGGCCCTTGGTCGTCGTCGATCGGCTGGCGGGGCGCTTGGAGGCGCCGCCGGAGCTGGCTCGGGTCGAGGTCGCAGTTTTCGCCACGTTGGCACGGTACCCAATGGCCACCCTGGTCACAGGGGTCCCACGCCGAGCACCCCTTGATACGGTGACGCCGGACGACGCTCGCGACAGGGCGCGAAGGTGGGTCTGCCGCAGGGAGGTACTGATGCGCACGTCCGGACCTGATCTGCGTGGTCCCGCCACGGCCGCCTTCGCCGCGGCAGCCCTGATCCTCGCCGGGTGCGGGCAGGATGCGGGCGACCCCACGCCTGCTGCGACCTCGCTGAGCGTCGAGGCGACGGCCGACCTCGGCGCCCCCACAGCCCCAGGCCTGGACCCCACCAGCCAGGGTCTGGCGGTGACCTACACGGTGCGCAACGACGGCGAGGCACCCGTGCTCGTGGCACGAGAGCGAGGTCACAGCCAGGACACCTCGTCCTTCGGCCCGGACAACGAGGAGTCCGTCTGGGTCCGCACCGACGGCGACGTCCTGCGGCTGAGCAAGGAGATCGTGCCCCTGCCCGAGGGCACCGTCGAGGAGACGGAGACGACCTTGCCTGCCGCGCTGCTCGAACCGGGCGGCACCCTCGAGGGCACCGCCTTCGTGCTTCTCCCGGTGACCGTCGACTTCCCCGACGCCCCGCAGCGTGGTGAACGGGTCGAGCCGCTGCCGAGCACCTGGCAGCTCTGCCTCACCACCGCCCCGGTGGACACCGCGGACGGGCGCACCGACGTCATCGGGCGGCATACCTCCGCGCTGGCGACGATCTGCAGCGAGCCCGCTTCGGTGCCCGAGGGCCTCTCGGGCCGGTAGCGGGAGGACGGGATGTCGATCTGCTGACATCTGTCACGGGGCATCCGCACGACCCGGGCCTAGCGTCGAGGGATCACCACCCGCCGATGACCACGAGCCCCAGGAGCCGTCATGATCCAGCAGGTGCCCGACGCCGATCGGACCGTCGAGGGGTATGCCGCGCCTGACGTCTCGCGCGTCGTCGCCGACCCCTCCGGCACAGGGCGCTGCGGCCCCGTGCGCGAGTAGGGTGAGGGGATGAGCCAGCCTGTCGACGGGCCGCACGATCCGATGGACACGCCCTTCCCGCTCCAGCCCTACCGACCCTCCACCGAGCTCGACCCCGAGCTGCGGCAGCGGGCGCTCAAGCGGCTCGCGCAGCGCAAGGAGTTCGTCCAGCACCTGTCGATCTACGGGATCATCATGGCGCTGCTCGTCGGGATCTGGCTGGTCAGCGGCATGGGCTACTTCTGGCCCATCTGGCCGATGATGGGATGGGGCGTCGGCGTCGCCAGCCATGGCCTGACGCTGCGGATGGACCGCGAACCCACGGAGGCGGAGATCGCCGAAGAAGCGGCCCGCCTGCGCCGACGCCTCGGACGACCCGATCACCCGGAGGACTGAGCGCGAGGCATACCCGGGTCCCTGATGGACCCGCTCAGGCGTCGATGACGACGGGGATGATCATCGGGCGCCGCCGCAGCCTGTTGCCGACGAAGGACCCGACGGTGCGCCGGATGACCTGCTGCAGCTGGTAGGTGTCCTGGGTGCCCGAGCGCTGCGCCTCCTCGAGGGCGGCGACCAGCTTGGGGCGGACCCGCTCGAAGACGTCCTGGCCCTCCGCGAAACCGCGGGTTTGGATCTCCGGGCCGGCGGCGATCGCGCCGGTCGAGGCGTCGCGGACCACGATGATCGTGACGAAGCCCTCGTCGCGCAGGATGCGCCGGTCCTTGAGCATCGTCTCGTCCGCGGCGCCGACGAGCGAACCGTCGACGTAGACGTAGCCGCAGTCGACCGCCCCGGCGACCCGGGCCACCCCGTCGATGAGGTCCACCACGACGCCGTCCTCGGCGATGACCACGTGGTCGCGTGGCACCCCGGTCTGCACAGCGAGGTCACCGTTGGCGACCATGTGCCGCCACTCGCCGTGGACCGGCAGGACGTTGCGCGGCTTGACGATGTTGTAGCAGTAGAGCAGCTCACCGGCGCTGGCGTGGCCGGAGACGTGCACGAGGGCGTTCTCCTTGTGCACGACGTCGGCGCCGCGGCGGGTCAGACCGTTGATGACGCGGTAGACGGCATTCTCGTTGCCGGGGATGAGCGAGGAGGCGAGAAGCACGGTGTCGCCCTCGCCCACGTCGATCTGGTGGTCCCCGTTCGCCATCCGCGACAGCGCCGCCATCGGCTCCCCCTGGGACCCGGTGCAGATGAGGACCTGGTCCTGGTCCGGGAGCGTGGTGAGCCGCTTGAGGTCCACCAGCACGCCGTCGGGGACGCGCAGGTAACCGAGGTCGGCCGCGATGCCCATGTTGCGGATCATCGAGCGCCCGACCATGGCGACCTTGCGCCCCGACTCCTGCGCCGCGTCGAGGACCTGCTGTACCCGGTGCACGTGCGAGGAGAAGCACGCCACGATGATGCGCCGCTCGGCCTTGTGGAAGACCCGCTCGATCGCCGGCGCGATCTGCCGCTCCGGGGTCGTGAAGCCCGGGACGTGCGCGTTGGTCGAGTCGGTCATGAAGAGGTCGACGCCCTCCTCGCCGAGGCGGGCCAAGGCGCGCAGGTCGGTGATGCGGCCATCGAGCGGCAGCTGGTCCATCTTGAAGTCGCCCGTGTGCAGGATCGTCCCGCCGGAGGTGCGGATGAACACCGCGAGCGCGTCCGGGATCGAGTGGTTGACGGCGATGAACTCGCAGTCGAAGGGGCCGAGCACCTCGCGCGCCCCCTCCCGCACGCCCAGGGTGAGCGGGGTGATCTTGTGCTCCTTGAGCTTGGCCTCGATGAGCGCCAGCGTCAGCTGCGACCCGACCAGCGGGATGTCCGGCTTGAGCCGCAGGAGGTAGGGGACCGCGCCGATGTGGTCCTCGTGACCGTGGGTCAGGACGATGGCGACGATGTCGTCGAGGCGGTCCTCGATCGGCCCGAAGTCGGGCAGGATCAGGTCGACGCCGGGGTGGTGCTCCTCGGGGAAGAGGACGCCGCAGTCCACGACGAGCAGCTTGCCGCGGTGCTCGATAACGGCCATGTTGCGGCCGACCTCACCGAGACCACCCAGAGGTATGACGCGGACGCCCCCGTCCGGGAGCGGCGGGGGCGCGGTCAGCTCGGGGTGCGGGTGGCTCATGGCGACAGAGGATATCCGGACCGAGAGGGTGTGTCCCCGCCCTCGTCTAGGGTGTGGCGCATGCAGGCATACCTCGACCTCCTGGAGCGGATCCGCCGCGAGGGGGTCCGCAAGGACGACCGGACGGGGACGGGCACGCTGTCGGTCTTCGGGCACCAGATGCGCTTCGACCTCACCGAGGGTTTCCCGGCGCTGACGACCAAGAAGCTGCACCTGCGCTCGATCATCGGCGAGCTTATCTGGTTCCTCCGCGGCGACACCAACGTGCGCTGGCTGCAGGAGCGCCGGATCACGATCTGGGACGAGTGGGCGGACGAGCAGGGCGACCTCGGTCCGGTCTACGGCCACCAGTGGCGGTCCTGGCCGACCGCCGACGGGCAGACCATCGACCAGATCCAGCGGCTGGTCGAGGGCCTGCGGACCACCCCCCACTCGCGTCGACACATCGTCAGCGCCTGGAACGTCGCCGACGTCGACGACATGGCGCTCCCGCCGTGCCACACGATGTTCCAGTTCTACGTCGCGCCCGCGGCCGCCGACGACGAGGACCAGCGGGGGTGGCTGTCGTGCCAGCTCTACCAGCGCAGCGCCGACACCTTCCTCGGCGTGCCCTTCAACATCGCCTCCTATGCCCTGCTCACGCACATGGTGGCGCAGGTGACGGACCTGCGAGCCAAGGACTTCGTCCACACCCTGGGTGACGCACACCTCTACACCAACCACCTAGACCAGGCGGCCGAGCAGCTGACGCGCACCCCCGGCCCGTTGCCGACGCTGTGGCTCAACCCTGAGGTCCGCGACATCGACGGGTTCGAGATCGAGGACGTCGAGGTCCGCGACTACGTCGCCGCACCCACGATCAAGGCACCGATCGCCGTATGAGCGCAGGCCCCGCGGGCGCGCCTGCGCCCGACCGCGAGGACCGGCACCCCGACTCCAGGCTCGTGCCCGCCACGTATGTCGTGCTGCAGCGCGAGGGCGGGTCCGGCACCGAGGTGCTCCTGCAGCTGCGCCAGGGCACGCCCTACATGGACGGGTGGTGGGCGTGCGGGGCCGCCGGGCACGTCGAGCCGGGTGAGTCCTTCCTGCAGGCGGGCGTCCGCGAGGCGTCGGAGGAGATGGGCATCACCCTCGCGGAGTCCGAGCTGTCCTACCTCGCGACGGTGCACCGCACCTGCGCGCTCCCGGACCCGGTCGAGCAGCGGGTCGACGTCTTCGTCACCGCGACCACCTGGACGGGAGAGCCGCACGTGGCCGAGTCGCACCGAGCCGCCGAGCTGCGTTGGTGGCCGCTGGATGAGCTGCCCGACGCCGTGGTCCCGCACGAACGTCTCGCCCTCGACGCGCTGCGGGAGGGAAGACGGGGCTCGTTGCTGCTCCACGGCTTCCGCCAGTCGTTGACCCTGGTGGCCGCGGTCGGTCGCAACGGCGTCATCGGCGACGGGTCGTCGATGCCGTGGCACCTCCCCACTGATCTGAGGTTCTTCAAGCAGACCACGATGGGCGGAGTCCTGCTCATGGGTCGAGGCACCTGGGACTCCATCGGCCGCGCGCTGCCGGGCCGACGCACGATCGTGGTCACCCGGCAACGCGACTGGTCCGCACCGGGCGCCGAGGTGGCTCATTCGCTCGCGGAGGCCCTGCTCATGGCCGGGGACAGCGAGGTCTTCGTCGTCGGTGGCGGTGAGATCTATGCCCAGACCATCGATCATGCCCAACGGTTGATCCTCACCGAGGTCGACCTCGAGCCGGAAGGCCGCACCCGCTTCCCCCCTGTCGACCCCTCGGCGTGGCGCGTCGTCTCTCGCCAGCCCGGCTCCGGAGACGACGCCGTGGTCGCGTGGGTCACCTGGGAACGCCTCGACCGCCCCGGCGCGACATCGGCCTGACAGCGCAGCCTCCGGGCCAGGACATCGAGTCACAGCCGGCAAGTCCGGCTCGATCGCAGCCCCATCACCCGGCCCTCCCGGGTCGGGTGCGGGGCAGGATCATCGCAGCTTCCACCGCACACCGGTGGCGTCGACCTGGGCCGTGGCGTCGTGCTGGTGGACCCACGTGTGGTACCTGGGACACAGCAAGGCGTAGTTGGCGAGGTCCGATCGTCCGCCCCTGGCCCAGTGGACGACATGATGCGCATCGCACCAGGACGCCGGCACGTGGCACCCCGGGAACGTGCACCCCTGATCTCGGTGAGCGAGGGCTCGTCGCTGCCCCGGGGTGACCAGTCGGCGGGCGCACCCGAGGTCGAGGATCTCGCCCTTCTCGCCGAGCACGGCCGGGATGAGGTCGGCCTCGCACGCGAGCTGGCGCACCTGACCGGCGCTCAGGGTGCCGTCGTGCACGGTGACCCCCGCTCCACGTAGGGCACCGGTGAGCTCGTCGAGTGCCATGGTCACCATGACCTGCGCCTTGGGCGTGGTCGGTTGACCCTCACTGCCGGCCACCCCTCGACGGAGGACCGTCATGAAGGCGTCATATCGGCGCTGCCCCGGCGTGCGCGTGTCCAGCATCGCGGTCATCCCTGGTGCAGTCGTCGCCGTCACCCCTTGTGCAGTCGTCGCTGACGTCCCTGGCGCAGTCGTCGCCGTCGTCGCCGTTGCCGTCGAAACTGTCGTCGACGTGGTCGCGGTCGGGGCGCCGCCGTCACCCGTGGCCGTGACCGGCGCTGCCAACGGCGAGCGGAGGATGGCCTGGATCGTCGCGACGTCGGCGTCATCGCCGACCGTGAGCACGAAGCGACGCACCGACCCGTCGGCGAGCGAGGACTCGTGCAGGTCGCGCAGCTCGTGTCGAGCCTTCTCCCGGGCGACCTGCTCGCGCTCGGACAGGCAGGACGCCACGAGCTTCGAGGTGATCCTGGTCAGAGCCTTGTCGTCGAAGCGGTCATCACCGGCCGCAGCGGCGAGGAGCTCGGTCGCCTCCGCATACTCCGACTCCCCCACCGCTGGTCGGATCCGCCCGAGCGCCCGTAGCACCGACGCGGCGCGCGAGACGGTCACCGACCCACGCTCGACCGCGTCGAGCAGCGGCTGGTGGACCTGCTCCTGGCCGGCCCGGGCCACGGTCGCCACCTCGGCGGCCTCACGGGTCGACAACCCGGGGCACTGACTCCTCACCCAGTCGATGACGGAGAACCCGGAACCCACGTGCAGTCCCCGCGTGATGGCCTCCCGCGCCACCGTCACCAGGAGCGACTGAATCCGTGCCAGCGCGGTGTCGAGGCCGGACAGCACCTGCGAGAGCTCCTGCTCATGCACAGCGCCGGCCGGCTCAGAGCGACCACAGCGCGGTCCAGACCACGGCTCACCTCGTCGATGGCACCGGCGCACCCCGGCTCGACGCCCCTCGTCCTGGGGTCCCGGCCACCGCCCGACGGACCCTCGCCCCCGCGATTCCCCTTCATGCGAACAACTGTACGACCGCCGACTGACAGACCTTCCCACCTGCGCTGATGCCCCCCACTGGCGACTCGGACGCTGCGGCGTAGGCTCGTTCTGGTGAAACCTGGCGACCTCACCCTGATCCGCACCCTCTCCTCCCCGACCGTCCACCCCGCTGGACGAGACACCGTCGTGGTCCTCAGTCGGCCCGACGTGGAGGACAACCGCTACCGCACCAGCCTGTGGCGCCTGGACCTCACGGTCGAGGACGCCGAACTGACCCGGCTCACCCACGGCACCCGCGACTCCGCCCCCCGCTACTCCCCCGACGGCACCCGGCTCGCCTTCCTCCGCGCTTCCGAGGACGGCCCGGCCCAGCTGCACGTCATGAGCACGGATGGCGGCGACGCACGCCTGCTGACCGACCAGCCGCTCGGTGTCGGCGCCTACTCCTGGTCCCCCGACAGCAGCCAGATCGTGTATGCCGCCCGCGTGCCCGAGGAGGGTCGCTACGGCACCGACACGGAGGTCAAGCCCGACCAGGAGGCGCCGCGCCTCATCGAGCACAGCACCTACCTCGCGGACGGTCTCGGCTACGTGCTCGACCGACCGAGCGCGATCTTCCTGCTCGACCTCGCCCCCGTCGACGTCACCGACCCCCACGACCCGGCTGCGCCCGAGGCGATCCCCACCAGCACCCAGCTCACCCATGGCGCCGGCGACGACACGGCACCGGTCTTCCTGCACGGTGGCACCCGCGTCGCCTTCCTCGCCTCCCGCGACCGGCGGGGCACCTGGAGGCCCGACACCCTCGTGCGGGACGTGTGCTCGATCGACCTGCGCGGCAAGGGATTCCGCCGCCACACCGACGGGACGGGGTCCGTCGGCAGCCTCACCGTCGGCACCGACGGCACGGCCGTCTACGGCGCCAACGACCTCGGCCCGTCCCTCCAGGACTTCGTGGCCCACAATGCCGTCCTGCGCCGCCTGGACGGCCCCGGCGTGGCGCTCACGGACGCCGAGGACGACCACCTCGCCTGCTCACCCGTCATCGCCGACGACGGCCGGGTCATCGCGGCCTTCGAGCGGCGCGGCGACACCGAGGTACGCGAACTCCCTTCCGGCACAGTCGTTCTCGACGGCCACGTGAGCGTCGATGCGCTGGCGACCGGTGGCGACGTGACGGTCGCTGTCGCGGGAACGCGCACGTCATACTCCGAGCTGTTCGTGGGCCGCGGCAGCGAGCCGCTCACCCAGCGGACCGAGCTGGCGCGGCACCTCACCGGCTCGGCCGCGGCCATCGAACCGGAGGAGCTCGAGGCGACCTCGGGGGACGGCTACCCCGTCCACGGGTGGTTGTTCCGGCCCACCACCAAGGCACGTCGCAAGGCGGGCCACCCGGTGATCCTCATGATCCACGGCGGCCCCTACGCGCAGTACTCCGGCAACCTCTTCGACGAGGCGCAGGTGCTCGCAGGTGCGGGGTATGCCGTCGTCATGGGTAACCCGCGCGGTGGTGCGGGGTACGGCGCGAGCCACGGGCGGGCGGTCAAGGAGGCGATCGGCACGGTCGATGTCACCGACCTCACCGCGCTGCTGGACCACGCGCTGACCCTGCCCGGGCTCGACAGCTCACGCCTCGGCGTCCAGGGCGGCTCCTACGGCGGTCTCATGACGACCTGGCTCGTCGGTCACAGCGACCGCTTCACCGCCGCGATCAGCGAGCGGGCCGTCAACGCCTGGGACTCCTTCGCCGGCACCAGCGACATCGGCTGGTTCTTCGCCGACGAGTATGCCGGCGCCTACCAGCACGAGCAGTCGCCGCTGACCTGGGCCGACAACATCACCACCCCGACACTGATCATCCACTCCGAGCGTGACTTCCGGTGCCCCCTGGAGCAGGGACAGCGCCTCTTCGCCCGCCTGAAGCGCAACGGTGTGCCGACCAAGCTGCTGATCTTCCCGGGCGAAGGTCACGAGCTCTCCCGCAGCGGCCAGCCGCGCCACCGACAGCAGCGCTTCGAGCACATCCTCGACTGGTGGGCCGAGCACCTGCGCTAGGCGGTTCCGCTCCGCTGGTATCCGAGCCGCGACATGAGCGCGCCGCACCTTGCCTCGATCCTGCGGAGGTTGTCCGGACCGAAGAACGCCTCCGGAGAGATCTCGCGATCTCCCCGGGGCTGGAACTGTCGGTCCTGCGAGCCGGTGATGTCGTGGACGACCGGGCGGCCCAATGATCGGGACAGCTTCTCGATCTGCCCGCGCTTGTCGGTGCAGAAGTCCTCGTACCGGATGAGGGTTATCCGGTCTGCGGCCTCGAGGTAGGCCGACACGGCGCGCGCCCATCTCTCGGCCAGCGCCTCGACATACTGCTGCGGCTCGGCGACGATCCCCGCATTGGTCACGATGGAGTGCCAGCCGGGAAGTGTGTCGCGGAGGTGGGCGTACTGCTCGGTGGTCAGATCCTGCTGGGAGCCAGGGAGATCCACCCTATTGAGGATGCTCCTGATGTTGTCCCTTGGGTCGCGGACGACGAAGACCACGGGCGCATCCGGGAAGGCAGCCCGCAGCGAAGGAAGGATGAAGATGAAGTCGTTGTCCTTCACGACCTCGGCGGAGAAAGCTTTGGAGCGTCGTTGGGCCAGCGCAGCGATGGCTTCGTCCTGCCCCAGCAGGTCCTCCAGCCGGGTGCGGCTCTGATACAACACGTCAAGGGACGGCTTGCCACCCATGCATTCGGCCAGCAGAGCAGCGATCGCCGTGCTTCCCGACTTTTGATTACCCAGCACGAACACCGGTGACGTCCCTACGCCGGTCGGGCCCGTGGTCGGGGGAGGGCTCACCCGCTCCTGCTGCTGGCCTTGCGCCGGGCCCGGCGAAGGGATGTCAGCGGCCGTCTCCCGCGAGATGGCCACGACCCGGCTGACGTAGCCCGACCTGCGCAGGGCTGAGAACTCGTCCTTGACGGACTGGCGGCCGAACTGCTGGTAGGCAGCCACCGCGATCTGTATCTGATCACTGGTGCTCCGTGTCGGTCGATAGAGCGCGGCCTCCCCCGACATGAGGGTGCCCAGGCTGAACCTCACTACGCGGTGACCGAGACCACGGACCGCCCCAGCGACCGCGCGGTGGTCCGGATGGCCATCCTCAGGATGCGCCGCTACGACCCACCGGGCCCCCCGACGATCGAGCTTCTTCAGGGCCTTGCGGACGTCCGCCACTTGCACGTTGCCATCCGGAAGACCCAGTCGGATGATCTGCCCAGCACCAGCGGTGAGCGCCGACCATGCGGCCGCCTGCTCGGACCGGCGGAACTCCTGCTCGTACGCCTCGGTCCACCCATTGATCCGAGCCCGCTGCGAAGCACCACCGTCGCTGACGGCAACCAGGACGACGGGGTGTGACGTTCGGGCGCACAACCACGGGATGTAGGCCGCGAGCCGTAGGGTCTCGTCGTCTGGGTGCGGCGAGACCACATAGGTCACTGGGCGGGACAACACAGAGGCGACGCGCCGCGATCCCTGACGGACATGCTTGCGCAACGCCGCCCGACTGGGGGCGTGACCAAGCATGTTCCGCATCATCGAGAGCATGCTGGGAGGCTAACAAGGCGCCCATCGCCGGGTCTGACTACCTTCTGGAGCGCGATAGCCGGCCCCAGCGGTAGCACCCCAGGCCCAGCACCACGGCGCCGACGCCGATCAGACCCATGCCCACCCCGTCCTGCCAGAGGATGACGCGGGTCGGCTCGATCTCCTGATAGGCGAACCACCCGAAGCTTCGTGGCACGAAGAAGGGCAGCAGCCCACCAGCAACGACCATCGAGGCTCCGGTCGCGGCCAGCGCCTTTGCGTGCCCGCTCGACCGACGCTCCTGCACCATCACACCGGCGGGATGCTGCGGTGGCGGGTGGAGAAGTGCCGGTCCCGACGAGACGCATACCTCAGCCGGTGCACGACCTCGGCCCGCAGGTCCTCGGGTTCGGTGATGGCGTCGATGACGAGGTCGGCAGCGAGCCGCTCCAGGTCGACGTCCTCGAGGTACTCCGCGCGCTTGGCGTCGATGAACTCCTGCCGCGCGTCGAGGTCCTGGATCTCCGCGATCTTGTTGGCGTAGACCGCGTTGACGGCGGCCTCGGGCCCCATGACCGCGATCCGCGCCGTGGGCAGCGCGATGGTCGCCTCGGGGCCGAAGCCCGGCCCGCCCATGGCATACAACCCGGCGCCGTAGGCCTTGCGGAGCACGATGCACAGCTGCGGCACGGTCGCCTCCGACACCGCCGAGACCATCTTGGCACCGTGCCGGATGATCCCGCCGCGCTCGACCTCGGACCCGATCATGAAGCCCGGGACGTCGGCGAGGTAGAGCAGCGGGATGCCGTAGGCGTCGCACAGCCAGATGAAGCGTGAGGCCTTGTCGGCCGAGTCGGTGAAGAGCACGCCGCCCTTGACCGCGGAGTTGTTGGCCACGATCCCGACGCTCTGCCCGTCGATGCGCCCCAGCCCGACGACGAGCTCGGCCGCGAAGAGCGGCTTGACCTCGAAGAAGCTGTCGTCGTCGACGAGACCCTCGATCACCTCGTGCACGTCGAAGGGCACCGACTCCGCCTCGGGCACGGTATGCCGTGTCAGCGGCGTCGCGGGCTCCTCACCCTCGTAGGCGGGCGTCGGGGCGCGCCACGACTCGGGCAGGTAGGAGAAGAAGTGGCGCGCCAGCTCGATCGCCTCGGTGTCATCGGCGGCGAGCAGGTCCCCCACCCCCGAGACGGTGCAGTGCATGCGGGCACCGCCCATCTCCTCCAGCGACACCTTCTCCCCCACGACCATCTCGGCCATCCGAGGGCTGCCGAGATACATCGAGGCGTTGCCCTCGACCATGATGATGAGGTCGGTGAAACTGGGGATGTAGGCCCCACCGGCTGCGCTCGGCCCGAAGAGGCAGCAGATCTGCGGCACCTTGCCCGAGAGCGCGACCTGGTTGTGGAAGATCCGGCCCGCCCCGCGCCGCCCCGGGAAGAGGTCGACCTGGTCGGTGATCCGCGCACCCGCGGAGTCGACGAACCAGAAGATCGGCAGCTCCTCGCGCAGCGCCGCCTCGGTGGCCCGGATGATCTTCTCAACCGTCCGTGCCCCCCACGACCCGGCCTTGACCGTCGGGTCGTTGGCGACGACGATCGCCGCCCGCCCGTCGACCTCACCCCGACCCGTCACCACACCGTCGGCCGGCAGACCGGCCGCGGTGGCGTTGGCATACCGCCCGTCCTCGACGAAGGTGCCCTCGTCGAAGAGCAGCGCGATCCGGTCGCGGACGTAGAGCTTGTTCTGGCTGTCGAGCTTGGCGCGCGCCTTCTCCCCCGGCCCGGCGGAGTCCGTATGCGCACGCTCCAGCCGGGCCCGCAGGTCGGCGACGCGCGGGTCGCCCTGGCCCGCGACGGGGCCGGAGTCGTCTGCGCTGGCGCTCGTCATACCGGTCATCGTGTCAGCAACCCCTCGGCCCGCGGCGTCAGCTCGCCGGGAGCCCCAGGCCCCGGGCGATGACCATCCGCTGCACCTCGGAGGTGCCCTCGCCGATCTCCAGGATCTTGGCGTCGCGGTAGAAGCGGGCGACGGGGTACTCCTCCATGAAGCCGTTGCCGCCGAAGATCTGCGTCGCGATCCGGGTCGCGGCCACGGCGGCCTCGGTGGAGTAGAGCTTGGCGATGGCCGCCGCCTGCTTGACCTCGGCGACGCCGCGTCGCCCGGCCTCCTGCTCGTCCTTGAGCCAGGCCGCCTTGTAGGTGAGCAGCCGCGCCGCCTCGACCATGACCGCGAGGTCGGAGATCTGGAAGGACACGCCCTGGTTGACCGCGATCGGGCGGCCGAAGGCGATGCGCTGCTGGCTGTAGGCCGTGCACTCCTCGAGCATCCGCTGCGCGCACCCGAGGGCGAGCGCGGAGATCGCGATGCGCCCGTCGTCGAGGGTCTTGAGGAACTGCTTGAACCCCTGCCCCCGCTCGCCGAGCAGGTTGTCCTCGGGCACCCGGCAGTCCTCGAAGCTCAGCCCGTGGGTGTCGGAGATGTGCCAGCCGAGCTTGCGGTAGGCCGGCTCGACGACGAACCCGTCGGTGCCGGCGGGGATCATGATCGCGCTGATCTCGGGCTTGCCGTCGGCGCTCTCGCCGGTCCTCGCGGTGACGGTGACGACCGAGGTGATGTCGGTGCCGGAGTTGGTGATGAAGGCCTTCGACCCGTTGAGCACCCACGAGCCGTCCTCCAGGCGCGCCTTGGTCTTGCTCGCAGCGGCGTCGGAGCCGGCGTCGGGCTCGGTGAGACCGAAGCCGGCCAGGGTCCTGCCGGCGAGCAGGCCGGGCAGGTAGCGCTCCTTCTGCTCCTGCGTGCCGTAGGAGAGGATTGGGTTGATCCCGAGGCCGACACCGGCCGAGAGCGTGATGCCGATCGACTGGTCGATCCGGCCGAGCTCCTCGATGGCCAGGCAGGTGTAGGTGAAGCCGCCGTGCTCGGTGCCCGCGCCGCCGAACTCCTCGGGCGCGTTGAGCCCGAAGAGGCCGAGCTCGCCCATCTTGGGCACCAGCTCGGTCGGGAAATGGCTGTCCTTGTCCCACTGCTCGACATGGGGGGCCACCTCCCCCTGCGCGAACTCGCGGACCAGGCCGCGGAACTCCTCGTGATCCTGGGTCAGTTCGAACATCGTCGTCCGCATCCTTGCTCGCGCTCGGGGTGGCGGCGGGGACTCCCGCCAGCGTTCTCGCCCATCCTGCTTGACGTTGACGCTAAGGTCAAGCAGGATGGGCGCGGACGATCTTGACGTAAGGACAACCAGTGAACGACACCACAACGACGTGGACCATCGCCCAGATGGCCGACGACTACGACGTGACCCACCGCGCCCTGCGCCACTACGAGCACCTCGGGCTGCTCTCCCCCGACCGGGAGGGCCAGCGCCGCATCTACCACCGCCGCGAGCGCACCCGCCTCGCCCTCATCCTGCGAGGCCGTCGCCTGGGCTTCTCCCTGGAGGAGATCGCGACGATCCTCGACATGTATGACGACCAGCCCGGCGAGGTGGGTCAGCTGCGCTACCTGCTGTCCCAGATCGGCGACCGGCGGGCCGACCTGGAGCGTCGCCGACACGACATCGAGGACAGCCTGCGCGAGCTCGACGAGCTCGAGCAGCGGTGCGCCGAGGACGTCGCCCGCCTGTCGTGACGTCACCCGGGGCCGCCGCGACGGGGCCCGCCACCTGGCCGCGCACGGCATACCTCACGGGCTAGGGTGACCCCCATGCCGATCAGCAAGGTCCTCATTGCCAACCGCGGCGAGATCGCCGTGCGTATCGCCCGCGCGTGCAGCGACGCGGGCCTGGGTTCCGTCGCCGTCTATGCCGACCCCGACCGGGACGCCCTGCACGTCAAGGTCGCCGACGAGGCGTACTCCCTGGGCGGGTCGACCCCCGGCGAGTCCTACCTCGTGCAGGAGAAGCTGCTCGACGTCGCCCGTCAGGCCGGGGCCGACGCGGTGCACCCCGGCTACGGCTTCCTCGCCGAAAACGCCTCCTTCGCCCAGGCCGTCATCGACGCCGGGCTGACCTGGATCGGCCCCTCCCCCGACGCGATCGACGCGCTCGGCGACAAGGTCAAGGCGCGCCACATCGCGCTGGAAGCGCAGGCGCCGCTCGTGCCGGGCACCAAGGACCCGGTCGAGGGTCCCGACGAGGTCGTCGCCTTCGCGCAGGAGCACGGGCTGCCCGTGGCGATCAAGGCCGCCTACGGCGGTGGCGGGCGTGGGCTCAAGGTGGCCCGCACGATGGAGGAGATCCCCGACCTCTTCGACTCCGCCGTCCGCGAGGCGGTCACCGCCTTCGGCCGCGGCGAGTGCTTCGTCGAGCGCTTCCTCGACCGCCCGCGGCACGTCGAGACGCAGTGCCTGGCCGACCAGCACGGCAACGTCGTGGTCGTCTCGACCCGCGACTGCTCGCTGCAGCGCCGCAACCAGAAGCTCGTCGAGGAGGCGCCCGCGCCGTTCCTCACCGACGAGCAGCACGCCGAGCTGGTGCGCGCGAGCAAGGCGATCATGACGGCCGCGGGCTACGTCGGCGCCGGGACCTGCGAGTTCCTCGTCGGCCCCGAGGGCGACATCTCCTTCCTCGAGGTCAACACCCGTCTCCAGGTGGAGCACCCGGTCACCGAGGAGGTCACCGGCATCGACCTGGTCCGTGAGCAGTTCCGCATCGCCGACGGCGAGGAGCTGGGCTACGACGACCCGGCGCCCCACGCCCACTCCTTCGAGTTCCGGCTCAACGCCGAGGACGCCGGCCGCGACTTCCTCCCCGCGCCCGGCACGGCGACGACCTTCCGCCCGCCGTCGGGCCCGGGCGTGCGGCTCGACTCCGGCGTCGTCGAGGGCGACACGGTGGCTGGAGCCTTCGACTCGATGCTCGCCAAGCTCATCGTCACGGGCCGCACCCGCCAGCAGGCGCTGGCCCGCTCCCGTCGCGCGCTCGCGGAGTTCGAGCTGGAGGGTATGCCGACCGTCCTGCCGTTCCACCGCGCCGTCGTCTCCGACCCGGCCTTCGCCCCGGAGGACGCCGACGCGCCGTTCACGGTGCATACCCGGTGGATCGAGACCGACTTCGACAACCAGATCGAGGCCTACTCCGGCCCGACCGCGGATGCCCCCGAGGAGGCCGAGCGGCAGACGGTCGTCGTCGAGGTCGGCGGCCAGCGCCTCGAGGTGTCGCTGCCGGGCGGGCTGTTGCTGGGCGGCGCCGGTGGCGCGGCCGCCGGTGGACGCAAGAAGGCCCCCAAGCGCTCGCGCGGTGGTGGCGGAGGAGCAGCTGCGTCCGGTGACGCCGTGACCGCGCCCATGCAGGGCACCATCGTCAAGATCGCCGTCGAGGAGGGTCAGACCCTGGCCGAGGGCGACGTCGTCGTCGTGCTCGAGGCGATGAAGATGGAACAGCCCATCAAGGCGCATAAGGCCGGCACCGTGACCCGCCTCTCCGCCGCCGTCGGCGACACCGTGGCCAACGGCGCCGCGATCTGCGAGCTCAAGGACTGACCAACACTCGGCACCTCCTCCCCACCGAGCGCCGCACATGGTCGCTGTGCACCCCACCGAGCGCCGCAGATGGTCGCCCAGCGTTGCCGCTGACGACGCGGGTCGCCCTGAGAGCAACCATCTACGACGCCCGGTCCCCCTGAGAGCGACCATGTGCGACGCCCGGTCGCCCCGAGAGCGACCATCTGCGGCGCTCGGTGGGGAAAGGGGGCAGCCGAGCGGGAGGGGCGGTCGTGGGAGGGGTCGGGAGGGGCTGTCGTGGGAGGGGTGGGGTCAGTCGGCGATCTCGTGCAGCTGGCGGGCGGCCTCGGAGAGTGAGCCGCTCATCGAGGGGTAGACCGTGAAGGTCGCCGAGAACTGGTCGACGTTGAGCCGGTTGGCCACGGCGAGGGCGATGGGGAAGATCAGCTCGCTGGCGCGCGGCGCCACGACCACGCCGCCGATGATCGTCGCGCTGCCGCTGCGGGCGAAGAGCTTGACGAAGCCGTCCTGGAGGTTCTGCATCTTGGCGCGCGGGTTCTTGGTGAGCGGCAGCATGACCACCCGCGCGTCCACCCGGCCCTCATCGATGTCGGCCTGGCTCACGCCGACGGTCGCGATCTCGGGGTCGGTGAAGATGTTGGAGCTGACCTTGCCCAGCGACAGCGGCGCCACGGCGTCACCGAGGGAGTGCGCGACCGCGATCCGGCCCTGCATCGCCGCGATCGAGGCCAGCGGGAAGACACCGGTGCAGTCGCCCGCGGCATACACCCCGGGCGCGCTGGTGCGCGAGACCCGGTCCACCTCGACGTGGCCGGACCGGCTCAACCGCACCCCGGCCTCTTCCAGCCCCATGTCGGTGGTGTTGGGGATCGAGCCGACGGCGAGCAGCGCATGGGTGCCCTCGACCTCACGACCGTCCTCGAGGGTGACGACGACCCCGTCGCCCTCGCGTCGGACGGCGCCGGCGCGAGAGCGGTTGAGCACCGTCATCCCCCGTCGACGGAAGACCTCCTCCACGACATTGGCGGCGTCGGCGTCCTCCCCCGGCAGCACCCGGTCGCGCGAGGAGATGAGGGTCACCCGGCACCCGAGCCCGAGGTAGGCGTGCGCCAGCTCGGCACCGGTGACACCCGAGCCGATGACGACGAGGTGCTCGGGCAGCTCGGTGAGGTCCCAGATCTGCTGCCAGGTGAGGATCCGCTCCCCGTCCGGCGTCGCCGAGTCGAGCACCCGCGGGCGGGCTCCCGTGGAGACGAGGATGAGGTCGGCCTCCAGCTCGCGGCGGGTATGGCTCTCGGCACAGTCCTCGTCGTGCGGCGCCGGCTCCTCACCGGAGTCGACGTCGTCCACGCCTTCGAGCACCTGCACCCGCCCGGCACCGAGGAGGCTGCCTGCCCCCTGGACGACCTCGACCCCGGCGGACTCCAGCCGCTCGGCGATGTCGCGGCTCTGGGCCTGCGCGAGCTCGATGATCCGGGCGTTGACGTCGGCGATGTGCGCGGTGACGCCCTGGTCGCCGGGCACCTGGGCGCCGTCGAAGTGCACCCCGATCCGCTTGGCCGCGCTGAAGCGGTCCATGAAGTCGGCGGTGGCGATGAGGGCCTTGCTGGGCACGCAGTCGGTGAGCACGGCCGCACCGCCCAGGCCCGAGCGCTCGACCACCGTCACCTCCGAGCCGAGCTGAGCAGCGGCCAGGGCGGCCTCGTAGCCACCGGGACCTCCCCCGATGACGACGACGGACTTGTTGGCGGCACTCACGTGCCCCATCAAACCATCGCTACCCTGATCCGATGACTACTGGTGCCGCCCCTGAGCTCGACGACCCCGCCACCGACCCGCTCGAGGTGGCGTCAGCCGCGGCGCAGGTCATCGCGCAGCGCACCGGCGCCGACCGGCACGACATCGCGCTCGTCCTCGGCAGCGGCTGGAAGCCTGCGGCGGAAGCCCTCGGCCGGGCGGACGCCGAGATCGACCACGCCGACGTGCCCGGCTTCGCGGCGGCCGCGGTCGCCGGCCACTCCGGCACGATGCGCTCCATCCCGCTGAGCAGCGGCCGACGCGCCCTCGTCTACGGCACCCGCACCCACTTCTACGAGGGCAAGGGCGTGCGCTCGGTCGTGCACGCGGTCCGCACGGCGGCCGCGGCCGGGTGCTCCACGATCGTGCTCACCAACGGCTGCGGCGGGTTGCGTCCGGAGTGGGCCCCCGGGACCCCGGTCCTCATCAAGGACCACCTCAACCTCACCGCCACCTCCCCGATCGAGGGCGCGAACTTCGTCGACCTCACCGACCTCTACTCCGCGCGCCTTCGCGACCTCGCCCGCGAGGTCGACCCGTCGCTCGACGAGGGCGTCTACGTGCAGTTCCCCGGACCGCACTACGAGACCCCCGCGGAGGTCCAGATGGCCAAGGTGCTGGGTGGCGACCTCGTCGGTATGTCGACCGCCCTGGAGGCGATCGCCGCCCGGCAGGCGGGGCTCGAGGTCCTCGGGGTCTCCCTCGTCACCAATGCGGCGGCCGGGATCAGCGAGACACCGCTGGACCACCAGGAGGTCATCGACGCCGGTGCGGCGGCCGCGCAGCGGTGCGGTGAGCTCCTGGCCCGCATCGTCGAGCGCATCTGAGCGCACCACCCCGGCACCACCCGTGACCTGCACGCCCGCACCGGCGTGACCAGCCCCGACCACCGCCAGCGAGGACATCCATGAGCACGACCGACGACCTTCTCACCACCGCGCGCGCCTGGCTCGAGGACGACCCCGACACCGCGACACGGCAGGAGCTGCACGGCGTCCTCGAGCGTGCACAGGCGGGCGACGAGGAGGCGGTCGCCGACCTGGCCGACCGCTTCAGCGGGTTCCTCGAGTTCGGCACCGCCGGGCTGCGCGGGGCGCTCGGGGCCGGCCCCAACCGGATGAACCGTGCCGTGGTCATCCGCACCGCGGCCGGGCTCACGGCATACCTCCGCGCGCGCCTGGAGTCCTCCGGCGACGCCACCCCGGGCCCGGCCGTCGTCATCGGCTTCGACGCGCGGCACAACTCCGACGTCTTCGCCCGGGACACCGCCGCGGTCGTGACCGCCGCCGGTGGGCGCGCGATGGTGCTCCCGCACCCGCTGCCGACGCCCGTGCTCGCCTTCGCCATCGGCCACCTCGGCGCCGACGCCGGCGTCATGGTGACAGCGAGCCACAACCCGCCGCAGGACAACGGCTACAAGGTCTACCTCGGCGACGGCTCCCAGATCGTCCCGCCCGCCGACGTCGACATCGCAGCCCAGATCGCGACGGTCGGCTCCACCGCGTCCGTGCCGCTGGCGCAGGACGGCTGGGAGACCCTCGGCGAGGAGGTGCTCGAGGCCTACCTCGAGAGCGCGGTCGCCGTGCTCGACCCGGCCAGCTCCCGGGACCTCTCCGTCGTGCACACCGCGCTGCACGGGGTCGGCTCGGAGGTGGTCCGCCGAGCCTTCGAGCGGGCCGGTTTCACCACCCCCGCACCGGTCGCCTCCCAGGCCGAGCCGGACCCCGAGTTCCCGACCGTCGCCTTCCCCAACCCGGAGGAGCCCGGTGCCATCGACGCGGCGCTCGAGCTCGCCGCGCGGGTCGGCCCGGACCTCGTCATCGCCAACGACCCGGACGCCGACCGCTGCGCGCTGGCGGTCGAGGACGGCACCGGGTGGCGGATGCTGCGTGGCGACGAGGTCGGCGCCCTGCTCGGTCAGCACGTCATCGACCGGGGCAGGGTCGGCGGCGACCGACCCGTCCTCGCCCGCTCCATCGTCTCCTCCCGGCTGCTCGGCGCCATGGCGCAGGACGCGGGCCTGGAGCCGGCGGAGACGCTCACCGGGTTCAAGTGGATCGGCCGGGTGCCCGGCCTGGCCTACGGCTACGAGGAGGCGCTCGGCTACTGCGTCGACCCGGCCACCGTGCCCGACAAGGACGGCGTCACCGCGGCGCTCATGGCCGCCGAGCTCGCCGCCACGCTCAAGGCGCAGGGGCGCACCCTGCTCGACCTGCTCGACGAGCTCGCGCTCCGGCACGGGGTGCACCAGACCGACTCCTTCTCGGTGCGCGTCGAGGACCTCGGCCAGATCCCACCCGTCATGGCCCGCCTGCGGCAGGAGACGCCCTCGCAGGTCGGTGGCGTGCCCGTCGCCCGGGTCGACGACCTCGCCGACGGGGTCGACGGCCTGCCGCCCACCGACGGCGTGCGCTTCCTCCTCGAGGACGACACCCAGGTCATCGTCCGGCCCAGCGGCACCGAGCCCAAGCTCAAGGTCTACCTCGAGGCGATCGCGCCGGTGGACGGGGCGAGCGGCCTGGGCGAGGCCCGCCAGGAGGCGACCCGTCGCCTGGAGCAGGTGCGGGAGAGTATGCAGCAGCTCACCCAGGTCTGACCCCGCCCCGGCGGCAGACCCTTCGCCCCGGCGACGACCGGGGCGTGTTCGAGAGGAGAAGCATGGCACCGTCCGACGGGGGCCTCACCGGCGACGTCATCGGCACCTACCGCACCCTGCCCGCCCGGATCCTGGGTTGGGCGATGGTCGCCGGCGCGGTGCTCCTGGCCGCCCTCACCACCTGGGACCTCCTCTCGGGCCAGCGGGCCGGGGTGCTCGGGGCGGCAGCACTGGTGACGGGGATCGCGGCGGCGGCCTGGGCGCTCTTCCTGCGGCCCCATGTGGTGCTACGCGAGGACGGGGTCCGGCTGGTCAACGTCGTCACGGACACCACGGTGCCCTTCGCCGCGGTCGAGGAGATCACCCACCAGTGGGCCCTCGAGCTGCACGACACCCAGGGCCGCCGGCACAGCGCGTGGGCCGTCCCCGCCAAGCGTGAACGCAGCCGTCGCACCGGGGTGGACGACTTCGCCGAGACGACCCGGCAGCGGGGCGACGGGGGCGTCACCGCCCAGTCGGTCGCCGACCAGGCCCAGCGGACCCTGCAGCGGTGGCGGCTGGACGGCGGGCAGATCGGCACCGAGCGGCGCACCGCGGTGACGGCCCTGTCCTGGCCGGCCGTCGTGGTCCTCTCCCTCGCGACGACCCTCGCCGTGCTCGCCGTGCTGCTCTGAGCGCAGGTCCCCTCCCACCCGCGCCGCACGCGACCTAGACTGTCCCCCCATGGACCCGGCCCCTCCTCCCGCGCGCGTGCTCGTGCTGGCCGGTCCCAGCGGCGCCGGCAAGTCCAGGCTCGCCGCCCACCTGCACACCAGCCACGGCTGGCCGGTCGTCCAGCTGGACGACTTCTACCGCGAGGGCACCGACCCCGACCTGCCGATGAGCCCACTCGGCCTGCCCGACTGGGACCACGTCGACTCCTGGGACCTCGACGCCGCCCTCGGCGCACTGGAGCAGCTGTGCCGGGAGGGCTCGGCCCACATGCCGGTCTACGACATCAGCCGCTCCACGGTGAACGGCACGCACGAGGTGAGTCTCGGACGGCATACCGTCGTCGTCGCGGAGGGCATCTTCGCCGCCCACACCGTGACCGGGCTGCGCGAGCGCGGCCTGCTCGCCGACGCGTGGTGCGTGCGCAACCGCCCCTGGCTGACCTTCACCCGGCGCCTCGCGCGCGACCTGGCCGAACGCCGCAAGCCCCCGCTCACCCTCTGGCGGCGCGGCCACGTCCTGCGGCGGGCCGAGCCGGGTATCGTGGCGGCGCAGGAGGAGCTCGGCGCGCGGCCCATGACCGCCCGTGAGGCCGAGACCCTCGCCCGGGGGCTGTCGTCGTCCTCGGGCCAGCAGACCTCACCGATCGATCGAGGAGCAGGGGGATGACCCAGCCACCCTTCGGCCCACCGCCCGGCGACACCGGGCGCGGGGACCAGCCGTCCACGCCGCCACCCATCCCGCCCGGCCCGATGAGCGCCCCCGGACCTCAGCCCGGCGGGCAGCAGCCTGCGGGCTGGCAGCAGCCGGGGTGGCAGCGGCCACCCGGCGAGCAGGCCACGTGGCAGGACGCGCCACCCCAGCCGGCCCAGTGGCAGCAGCTGCCTCCCGAGCAGCTGGCGCGACTGCACCAGCCAGGCGTGATCCCGCTGCGCCCGCTGACCCTCGGCGACATCTTCGGCGGGTCGTTGCAGACCATGCGCCGCAACCCCGAGGCCACGATCGGGATGGGTCTCATCGTCCAGACCGTCGTCCTCCTGCCCTCGCTGCTGCTGACCCTTCTCGCGACCCGCTCGGTGACCTCGATCGACGAGATCGGTGCCGGCCTCATCCTCGCGATGGTCGCGGGGCTGCTCAGCGGCCTCTCCTCGATCGCGCTGACGGGCATGATCGTGCACGTCGTCGGGGAGGCCGTCCTCGGTGACCGGGCCGGCCTCGGCTCGACCTGGGCCGCGGTCCGTGGGCGCCTGCTGGCCCTCGTCGGCACGGTGCTGCTCATCGGAGTGCTCTTCGTGCTGGCCCTGACCATCCTCGGTGTGGCCATCGTGGGCATCATCGCCGGGCTCGGCGAGTCCGGGGCCGGCATCGCCCTCGTCGTGCTGCTCATCCTGGTCGCCGTCGTCGGGTTCGTCTGGGCCGCCTGCCGACTCAGCCTGGCACCGGCCCCGGTGGTCCTCGAGCGGGTCGGACCGTGGCGCGGCATCACGCGGGCGTGGCAGCTCACCAAGGGCGGGCAGGGATGGCGGGTGGTCGGCATCACCATCCTCGCCGGGCTCGTCACCGGCATCCTCGCCGCGATCATCCAGCTGCCGGTCGCGGCCGTGGTCGCCACGGTCATCGGTCCGGAGAGCCTCACCAACCCCTTCCACCCGGCCAGCCTCGTCACCGATCACCTCCTTCAGCTGGTCGTCGGGGCGCTGACCATCCCGTTCACCGCGGGGGTGACCGCGTTGCTCTACCTCGACCAGCGCATCCGCCGCGAGGGCCTCGACGTCTCCCTGGTGCGCGCCGCCCAGGAGCGCGCCTCCGCCCGGTCGCGCTGAGTCCGACCCCGTGGGTATGACGTCGCGCGCCGCCGGGGCCTCCCTCCCCGGCCTGACGGGGACGCCGCTGGACCCAGACCAGGAGGAGGCCAGGCGGCTGCTCCAGGAGGAGCTGGACTCCGGCGACTATAGGGTCGAGGAGTCGTGGCTGGTCCGCCTCTGGCGGTGGTTCACCGACCTCCTCCCCGACCCCGCCTCCTTCGGGCCGCTGCCCGGGTGGTCGACGTGGGCCATCCTCGGCGTGGTGGGGGCGGCCGTCGTGGCCGGGGTGCTCTTCGTCACCCGCGACCGGTGGCGCGCCGCCCGACTCTCCCCGACCGGCCCGGCCGGCGCCGTCCTCGACGGTATGCGCCGCTCGGCCGCCGACTACCGCTCGGCCGCCCGGGAGGCGATGGACGCCGGACGGCTCGACGACGCGGTCCTCGAGGCCTATCGCGCCATCGCGGCCGGCGCGATCGAGCGCACCCTGCTCGAGGACCGACCCGGTCGCACCGCCCACGAGGTGGCGCTGGAGCTGGGGCCGACCTTCGTCGACAGCGCCGACGCGCTACGCCGGGCGGGCGACGTCTTCGACGCCGTGCGCTACGGCGACCACCGGGCGAGTACCGACCAGGCCCGCGCCGTCCTCGAGCTGGAGGCTCGCCTGGCGCAGGCCCGCCCCGAGCTCGGGGCGGACCGGCACCCCGGCCTGGTGGTGCCCTCATGAGGGTCGTGCGCCGGTGGGGGCCCTGGGTGCTGCTCGTCGTGGTGGTCACCGTGGTTGCGGCCCTGGTGAGCACCCCACGCTCCGGAGAGCCGCTCAGCCCCCGCAACAACGGTCCCGACGGCGCCCAGGCGCTGGCCGAGGTGCTGCGACAGGAAGGAGTCGAGGTCGAGCTCGTCTCCGGGACCGCCGCGCTCGACCCGGCGCTCCTCGGCCCGGGCACGACCGTCCTGCTCCCGCACACCCGCTACCTCGGCCTCGAGAGCGGGCCCCAGCTGCTGGCCGACCTCACCGACCTCGACCAGCTCGTCGTGCTCACCGAGGGCGTCACCGAGGACGTCGGCGCGGCGCTCGGGCTCGACGTCGAGGCCAGCCCGGGGTCCGGCATACCCGTCGCGCCCGACTGCTCGGCCCCCTTCGTCCAGGAGGGTGAGGAGATCACCGGCTGGGACACCCTGCTCTCCGCGGGATCGCAGGAGCGCCCGGAGACGACCGCCTGCTTCCCCCCGGGCGCCGGGCACAACCTCGGGGGCGCCCGTGAGGGTGCCGTCCTCACGCTGTCTGCCACCACGGACCGGCCACGCACGGTGGTCGCGGGGATCGGGCCGACGTGGACCAACGCCGGGATCACCGAGGGCGCCAACGCCGCCCTGGCCCTGCGCCTGCTGGGAGGCAGCGAGCGCCTCGTGTGGGTGCAACCGCAGCCCTCCGACCTGGGGCAGGAGGGCGCCGGCAGCCTGTGGGAGGTCCTGCCGCGCAACCTCACCGCCGCCCTCTGGGTGGTGGCCGGGGGGGTGCTGGCGCTCGCGCTGTGGCAGGGCCGCCGACTCGGCGCCGTGGTGACCGAGCCGCTCCCTGCGCTCGTCCGGTCCACCGAGACCACGCTGAGCCGAGGCCGGCTCTACCATCAGGCGCACGACCACGCGCACGCCGCGCGGGCGGTGCAGGCGGGGGCTCGGCGCCGGCTCGCCCCGCTTCTCGGGCTGCCGACCAGCGCCCCGCCCGAGCACCTGGTCGACGTCGTGAGCCGGGTGAGCGGGCGCGCCCCCGAGCAGACGCGCCGGCTGCTGCTGGACCCGACCGCCGTGGGCGACGACGCGGGTCTGGTCACCCTCGTCCGCGACGTCCAGGCGCTGGAGGACCAGGTCCGCCATCCCGCCGCGCCGGCCCCGCCGACCCCGCCGGTCGACGTCGACCCCACCGACTACCCTGACCGCGAGGGGGCCTCCGCACCGGCAGCGCAGACCCCCCTTCCCGGCACCCGCCCCGGCGAGAGGACACCATGACCGACCAGCCAGCGCCCCGCGGGGCGGACCAGCCTGCGAGCCAACCGTCGCCGGACCGCCCCAGGGCGGCGACGCCCCTGCCGCACCGGACGGGGGCCACGCCCGCGCCGAGGCCGCGCGGGCCGCGCTGCACGCGGTGCGGGCCGAGGTCGCCAAGGCCGTCGTGGGGCAGGACCAGGCGGTCTCCGGTCTCATCGTGGCGCTGCTCGCCCGCGGGCACATCCTGCTCGAGGGCGTGCCCGGGGTCGCCAAGACCCTGCTGGTCCGCACCCTGGCCACCGCGCTGTCGATCGACACCAAGCGGGTGCAGTTCACCCCCGACCTCATGCCCGGCGACGTCACCGGGTCGATGATCTACGACAGTGGCCGCGGCGAGTTCGAGTTCCGGCCCGGTCCGGTCTTCACCAACCTCCTCCTGGCCGACGAGATCAACCGGACCCCGCCCAAGACACAGTCCTCCCTGCTCGAGGCGATGGAGGAGCGCCAGGTCACCGTGGACGGCACGTCCCGGCCGCTCCCCTCTCCCTTCCTCGTCGCCGCCACCCAGAACCCGGTGGAGTACGAAGGCACCTATCCCCTCCCCGAGGCCCAGCTCGACCGGTTCCTCATGAAGGTCACCGTGCCGCTCCCCCCACGCTCGGACGAGGTGCAGGTGCTGGAGCGGCACGCCGCCGGCTTCGACCCGCGCGACCTGGCGGCAGCAGGCGTCCGCCCGGTCGCCGCCCCCGAGGACCTCGCCGCCGCGTCTGCCGCGGTGCGGACCGTGCAGGTCTCCCCCGGAGGTCCTGGGGTATGTCGTGGACCTGGCCCGCGCGACCCGCGAGGCTCCCTCGCTCCAGCTCGGCGTCAGTCCGCGCGGGGCCACGGCCCTCATGGGCGCGGCGCGCGCCTGGGCCTGGCTGTCGGGCCGTGACTTCGTCACGCCGGACGACGTCAAGGCGCTGGCCAAGGCGACGCTCGGGCACCGCGTCGCCCTCCGCCCGGAGGCCGAGCTCGAGGGTGACCAGCGACTCCGTGCTGGACTCCGTGCTCGCCAGCGTCCCGGTCCCCCGCTGACGCGGCAGACACGATGATCGTCCGTGGCCCCGTCGTGGCGCTGGCCCTCCTGGGGCTAGTGCCGGTGGTGCTCTGGCCCGACGCCGCGGGGGTGCTGGCGGCCGCGTGGCTCTGCGGCGTCGCCGTGCTCGTCGCCCTGGACGTCCTCGGCGCTCCCTCGCCACGCTCGCTGGAGCTCCAGCGGCTGCCGGTCGCGCAGGTCCGGCTGCACGAGGAGACCCCCACGACCCTGCTGGTGACCAACTCCTCGCGCCGACGGGTCAGAGGCGTGCTGCGGGATGCGTGGGTGCCCTCGGCGGGTGCCCAGGAGCCCACGCGGCACGCTCTCTATCTCCCTGCGGGCGAGCGACGCCGGGTCGTCACCGTGCTGCGCCCGACGCGCCGAGGTGACCGCCCGGCGGTCGGGGTCACCGTCCGCACCCACGGCCCGCTGGGGCTGGCCGGGCGGCAGGCCACGCTGACGGTGCCCGGTGCGGTGCGCTCCTTGCCGCCCTTCCGCTCCCGTCGCCACCTGCCGGCCAAGCTCGCCCAGCTGCGCCAGCTCGACGGCCGCTCCGCGGTCCGCACCCGCGGCCAGGGCACCGAGTTCGACTCGCTGCGCGACTACGTCGAGGGCGACGACGTGCGCTCCATCGACTGGCGGGCGACGGCGCGCCGCCAGCACGTCGTGGTCCGCACCTGGCAGCCCGAGCGCGACCGGCGGGTCATCATCGTGCTCGACACCGCCCGGACCAGCGCGGCCCGCATCGGTGACGAACCCCGGCTCGACGCCGCGATGGACGCCGCACTCCTGCTCTCCGCGCTCGCCTCACGGGCCGGCGACCGGGTCGACCTGCTGGCCGGCGACCGGGTCATCAGGGCCAGGGTCGGCTCGGGGACCACGAGCGGCCGGTCCGGTCTGCTGCACCAGCTGGTGACCGCGATGGCCCCGCTGGAGCCGGTGCTGCTGGAGGCCGACTGGCCCCGACTGGCAGGTGCCGTGACGACCCTGACCCGGCGCCGGGCCCTCGTGGTGCTGCTCACCCCGCTCGAGCCGGCGGCGATCGAGGAGGGGCTGCTCCCCGTCCTGCCCAGCCTCACCGCCCACCACCGGGTGGTCGTCGCCTCCGTCGCCGACCCCGCGCTCGACGACCTGCGCACCCGTGCCGGTGGGGTGGAGGAGGCCTACGCCGCCGCCGCGGCGGAGCGCACCGAGTCGCTGCGCCACCGCACCGCGACCGCCCTCGCCCAGCTCGGGGTCACCGTGCTCGACGAGCCCCCGGAGCAGCTCCCGGTCGCCCTGGCCGACCACTACCTCGCACTCAAGGCGCAGGGCCTCCTCTGAGCCGCTCGGCCTGAGCGGGTCAGCCCGCTGACGGTGCGGAGGCCGACTGGAGGTCCTCCCCCACGTCACCGGTGACGCCCCGGAGCGCGGCGCGCCGCCCGAGGGTGAAGACATACCCGAAGAAGGCCGCGAGCGCGAGGACGCCGATGCCCACCCGGGCCCAGGTCGGCAGGGGTGAGGGCGTGACGAAGCCCTCGATGAGCCCGGAGAGCAGGAGCACGAAGACGAGCCCGATGGCGACGCCCGCGGCGGTCCGCCCCTCCGCGGTCAGGTTGCTCAGCCGGGTGCGCGGGCCGGGGGCGACCCAGGCCCAGAACAACCGGAGCCCCACGCCCGCGGCGACGAAGATCGCCATGAGCTCCAGCAGCCCGTGCGGGGTGATGAGACCCCAGAAGACGTCAGCCCGGCCGTGCCGGTGCATGAGGGCGCCGATGACCGCGACGTTGGCGATGTTCTGCCACAGCAACCAGATGACCGGGACGCCGAGCACCCCCATACCGATGCACCGCGCCGCGACCCACGCGTTGTTGACCCAGACGAGGGTGGAGAAGCTGCTGGCGGCGTGCTCGGAGTAGTAGGACTCGAAGCTCACGTTGACCAGCTCGGTGACCTCCTCCGGGGAGAGCAGGGACTGCTCGACCACCGGGTTCTGCACGAGCCACCACCCGAGCACGAGGCCGACGACGACATTGGCCAGGGCGGTGATGCCCCACCACCAGCGCAGGCGGTAGAGCGCGGCCGGGAAGTCCTCGACGAAGAACCGGCCGACCCCGGACCAGCTGGCCGTGCGCACCCGCGCGGCCCGCGCGCGGGCCCGCGCCACGAGCGTCGACAGGTGGGTCACGACGCTCGCGTCGGGTGCGCTGGAGCGCACGAGGGACAGGTCGGTGGCCGCGCGCTGGTAGCCGTCGAGCAGCTCGTCGGCCTGCTCGCCGTCCAGCCGTCGCTGCCGGGCCAGGCGGTCCAGCCGCTCCCACGCCTCGCGTCGGCGGCCCACCAGGGCATCAAGGTCCACGACGACACCGTAGGCCATCACCGCGGTGGCGGGGATAGAGTGCCCGCATGGCGACCCGGGGGATCTTCGAGGCGCAGCGCTTCGTGACCAGCGAGGCGGTCGAGGTCGAGCTGCCCGCGGCCCCGGTGCCGACCCGCATGCTCTCCGGCCTCATCGACCTCCTGCTCGTGGTGGTCGGCGTCTTCGTCCTCGTCGTGCTGCTGCCCGGCGACATCTTCGACGCCGACCTCGCGCTCGGGCAGATCTTCGTCATCGTCCTCACGATCCTCGTCATGGCCGGCATCCCCATCACGCTGGAGACCCTCACCCACGGACGCACCGTCGGCAAGCTCGTCATGGGGCTGCGGACCGTCCGCGACGACACCGGGCCGATCGGCTTCCGGCACGCGACGATCCGGGCTCTGGTGGGCACCTTCGAGCTCTGGATGACGTTCGGCAGCGTCGCGCTCATCACCGCGATGACCAACGAGAAGGGCAAGCGGCTCGGCGACTTCCTCGCCGGCACGTATGTCGTGCACGACCGGGTGCGGCTCCGGCTCGCCCACCCGCCGGAGGTCGAGCCGGCGCTCGCCGACTGGGTCCAGGGTGCTGACATCGGCGTCGTGCCGGACGCCCTCGTGGTCGCGACCCGGCAGTTCCTCTCCCGCGCCTCGAGCCTCACACCGCCGGCGCGCGCCCAGACCGGTGGGGAGTTGTATGCCGCCATCCTCGGCTTCGTCTCACCGCCCCCACCGCCCGGTGCCCACGCCGAGCAGGTCATGGCCAGCGTGCTGGCACGGCGCCGGCAGCGCGACGAGGAGCGCCTCGCCCGGGCCGACCGGCTGCGGGCCCGGGTGCTCCCCGACGAGCACCCGGCGCAGCCCTCCCCCGACGTCCGCTGAGGGGCCCGGTCACGGTCGCCGGGGCCTGAACGTGGTGGCTACGGGTCGCTGTGCCGACCCGGGGCCACCACGGAGCAGCGGCTCTCGGCCGCTCAGGCGTCGTAGGCCGGCTTGAGGACGTCCTCGATGAGGGCGAGCCGCTCGTCGAAGGGGAGGAAGGCGGACTTCATCGCGTTGACGCCCAGCCGCCGCAGCTCAGTCAGCCCCCACCCGGCGTGGTCGACGAGCAGCTGGGCCTCGCGCGTCATCGTCGTGGCGCTCATGAGCCGGTTGTCGGTGTTGAGGGTGACCCGGAAGCGCAGAGCGTCGAGCAGCCGGATCGCGTGCTCGGCGATCGAGGGTGCCGCGCCGGTCTGGACGTTGCTGCTCGGGCACATCTCCAGCGGGATCCGGCGGTCGCGCACGTAGGCCGCGAGCCCACCGAGCTCGAAGGCGGCCGGATCCTGCGCAGCCCGCGCGATGGCCCCCGCCATGTCCCGCGCGACGGGCACGCCGTCGAGGGTGATGTCGTCGATGATCCGGATGCCGTGCCCCAGCCGCTCGGCCCCGCACCACTGGATCGCCTCCCAGATGCTGGGCAGCCCGAAGGCCTCCCCGGCATGGATGGTGAAGTGGGCGTTCTCCTGGCGGAGGAACTCGAAGGCCCCCAGGTGGCGGGTCGGGGGGAAGCCGTCCTCGGCCCCGGCGATGTCGAAGCCGCAGACCTCCTCGGAGCGGTGGCGCACCATGAGCTCGGCGATCTCCCGACTCCGGGCGGCGTGCCGCATGGCGGTGAGCATCGCACGCATCCGGATCGGCCCGGCCGGGGCCGCCGACTCGCCCGCGGCGACGATCTCCTCGCCCTCCCGGAAGCCGGTGTTGACCGCTTCGACGACCTCGTCCAACCCCAGGCCCCCCTCGAGGTGCTGCTCGGGGGCATACCTCACCTCGGCGTAGACGACCCCGTCGGCCGCGAGGTCGAGCACGCACTCGCGCGCGGTCCGGGCGAGGGCGTCCGCCGTCTGCATGACGCCGACGGTGTGGGCGAAGGTCTCGAGGTAGCGCACGAGCGAGCCGCTGTCCGCCGCCTGCGCGAACCACGTCGAGAGCGACTCGACGTCGTCGGCCGGCAGTGCGGCATACCCCTGCTCGCGGGCGAGCTCCAGCACCGTGGCGGGGCGCACGCCCCCGTCGAGGTGGTCGTGCAGGAGCACCTTGGGCAGGGCACGGATCCGCTCGGGCGTCAGTGCCTCACTCATCGCGGTTGGCCCCCTCGAGGGTGAACGCCGGCGCGCACACCGCGAGGTACTCGGCACCTCCCGGTCCGGCGGAGTAGCGCACCCACTCCCCGGCGCGGGTCAGGACGCACTCCCCCGGACCGACGTCCACCTGCCCCTCGTCGTGCTCGACGACGAGGTGACCGGCCAGGACGTAGGTGATCTCGTCGAACTCCGGGCGCTGGCCCGGCTCGTCCCACCCCGCCGGGGCGGTCATCCTCGCGAGCGACACGGACTCCTGGCCCGTGCTCGCCGCACCGGCAAGTTCCTGGATCAGCTTCTCCCCGGTCCCGGGCACCCGGACCGGCCGCAACATCGTCGGCATGCCGTTGATCCTATTCTGGTGGGTATGTCGCACACGATCACCCCCGGGACCACCCTCACCACGCAGGACGTCGCCGACCTCATCGACCACGCCCTGCTCAAGCCCGAGCTCACGCCCGCGGAGGTCGAGCAGGCCTGCCGCGCCCTCGCGGCGGACGAGATCTGGTCGGTGTGCGTGCGTCCGTCCGACGTCCGGCTCGCCCTGCAGGCCGTCGACGGGCACACGACGCGGGTCTGCACCGTCATCGGCTTCCCGCACGGCACCACCTCGACGGCGGCGAAGGTCGCCGAGTCACGCCAGGCCCTGGCCGACGGTGCGACCGAGCTGGACATGGTGCTCAACATCGGCCGGCTGCGCGGCGGTGACGTCGACGCCGTCACCCAGGACATCGCCGCGGTCGTCGAGGTCGGCCACGCGGCCGGGGTCCTCGTCAAGGTCATCTTCGAGACCGCCCTCCTCGACGACGCGCAGAAGGAGGCCGCCTGCCGGGCCAGCGAGGCGGCGGGCGCCGACTTCGTCAAGACCTCGACCGGCTTCGCCGGCGGCGGCGCCACGCTGCCTGACGTGCGGCTCATGCGAGCCGCGATCCCGGACACCATGCAGGTCAAGGCCTCCGGCGGGGTCCGCGACATCGACACCCTCCTGGCCATGGTCGCCGAGGGCGTCACCCGGATCGGCACGTCCTCGACCGAGGCGCTGCTCGCCGGTGCGCGGGAGCGCGAGCAGGCCGGCACCCTCGTCGTGCCCGAGCCCGGTGCCAATGTCGCCGGGGCCGACGGGCAGGGCTACTGACGCTCAGCTCACGCGGTCGATGACGATGCTCCCGGCCGTCTCGACGTCGCCCGCGGAGCCGATCGCCCAGGAGCCCTCGAGGGCGTCCGCGGCCCGCTCGATGCGGTGCGCCTCGTCGGTGTGCAGCGTCATGAGCGGCTGGCCCTTGCGGACCTCGTCACCGGGCTTGGCGTGCATGACCACACCGGCGGCTGCCTGCACCGGGTCCTCCTTGCGGGCGCGCCCCGCGCCGAGGCGCCAGGCCGCGACACCGACCGAGAGGGCGTCGAGGCGGGTCAGCACACCGTCCGCATCGGCCACGACCTCCTGGCTCTCCTTCGGCTCCGGCATCGGGGCGTCGGGGTCGCCGCCCTGTGCCTGGATCATCCGACGCCACACGTCCATCGCCCGCCCGTCGGCGAGGGCGTCGGCCGGGTCCACGTCGGTGACGCCGGCCCCGCTGAGCATCTCCCGGGCCAGCGCCACGGTGAGGTCGACGACGTCCTGCGGTCCGCCACCGGCCAGCACCTCCACCGACTCGGCGACCTCGATGCCGTTGCCGGCGGTCAGCCCGAGCGGGGTCGACATGTCGGTGAGCAGCGCGACGGTGTGGACCCCGGCGTCCTGACCCAGCGCGACCATCGTCTCGGCCAGCTCGCGGGCGTCCGCCTCGGTCTTCATGAAGGCCCCGGAGCCCACCTTGACGTCGAGCACCAGGGTGCCCGTCCCCTCGGCGATCTTCTTGCTCATGATCGAGGAGGCGATGAGCGGGATCGCCTCGACCGTCCCGGTGACGTCACGCAGGGCATACAGCCGCTTGTCCGCCGGGGCGAGCCCGGAGCCGGCGGCGCAGATCACCGCCCCGACGTCCTCGAGCTGGTCGAGCATCTCCTCGTTGGACAGCGCCGCCCGCCAGCCCGGGATCGCCTCGAGCTTGTCGAGGGTGCCGCCGGTGTGGCCCAGCCCGCGCCCCGAGAGCTGGGGCACCGCGACGCCGCAGGCGGCCACGAGCGGGGCCAGCGGCAGGGTGATCTTGTCGCCGACGCCACCCGTGGAGTGCTTGTCCGCGGTGGGCCGGGAGAGGGAGGAGAAGTCCATCCGCTCCCCCGAGGCGATCATCGCGCCCGTCCAGTCGCCGATCTCGCGGCGGTTCATCCCGTTGAGCAGGATGGCCATCGCGAGCGCGGCCATCTGCTCGTCGGCGACGACCTCACGGGTGTAGGCATCGATGACCCACGCGATCTCCTCGCTGCCGAGCTCCCCCCGATCGCGCTTGGTCCGGATGATGTCGACGGCATCGAAAGACTCGCTCATCCGCACAGTGTGACGCATGAGGGGCCGTCGCCGCCGACGAGGGGAGGACCCTTCTGTGCTGGTGCTACGGCTGCTCCCTGTGGCGCGCCCACACACCGACCGCTCTAGGCGTAGCGCCCGGTCTGCCCCAGCGACGAGCAGGTCTGCACGACCCGCGACACCCTGCTCCCGGCGGGCTCCTCCCCGCGGGCGGCCTCCAGCTCGCGGGCCAGACGTCGCAGCCCGGACTCGAACTCCTTGCGTCCGCTGCCCGGCCCACCCTGCGCTCCCGAGAGCATCATGAGCGAGCGCTCGACGGTCTGGTCGATCTCGCCGAGCAACCGCGTGACGTCGGCGCCCGATGCCGTGCGGGCCGCGGCGTCCAGCTCGCGGGCCAGGCGCCCCAGGTGCAGCTGGCCGAGGGAGACCACGGGGTCGGTCGAGGTGCTGGTGGGGTATGCCGCCGCGGGCCCGGGCGTACTCGTGGCTCCCCAGGAGGTGGCCGGCGACGGGCTCGGCCCGGGCGCGGAGCCGGTCTGCCACGGGCCCGGCTCGGAGGCTTGTCCCGACCCGGGCGACCCGCTCTCGCCGGACGGACCGTTCCCCGGCGACGGCAGGGGTGGGGGCGCCGACGCCGTGTCGTGGTAGCCCGGCACGTCGATCAGCGGCATACCCGGGCCGTCGTCGTGGTGGCCGTCGTCGCGGTGGCCGTCGTCGCGGTGGCCGTAGACCTGGGAGTGTGCGTCGCGGCCGAGGTCGGCACCCTGCGGACGCCGGGAGGTGGGCAGGCCCCCACGACCGGTCACCACGCTGAGCACCACGAGGCCCAGGACGATGGGGATGAGCGGCAGGTCCAGCGGCGTGAGGCCGTTGAGCACGAGGATGCCGATGACGATCGCGAAGATCGGGACCTGCCTGGGCTTCTTCATGGGTGGTTGCGCTCCTCGTCTGCTCCGGTCGACGGCCCGGGCGGGTCGTGTGACATCCTGACCCGCGTGCTCATCGCTGACATCATGGCCCTGGTCGCGCCGCCGGTGACGGATCTGCTGCGGCGATCCCGGACTGGGACGCCCGATCCGCAGCCGATGTTCCCCACCATCATCGCGGTCCGCAACGACCGCGTCGTCGCCAGCGTGTCGACCCCGAGGATCGAGGCGACGATGTCCGCCGCCACCACCCTCGCGGTGGGAGTGGACCCGCAGGCGCTGGTCGTCGCCACGGAGGCCCGGCTCGACGGCGAGCAGCCCGCGCTGACGTATGCCGTGATGACCCGCGAGCGGCAGGCCAGATGGGTGCTCCAGGAGGTCACCGAGGGGGCCGACGGGGTGCGCTTCTCGGTGCCGGTCGACGGTGGCGAGCCCACGGGCCAGGGCGCGGGGACGCTGCGGGTGCTGGCCGAGGCGATGGGCCAGCGGCCGATCGACGTGTCGACGGTCGCCCGCAAGGACCGCTCCGGCACCTTCGGCGAGGAGCCCTTCCTGGCCGCGGAGCAGGGGCGGGTCGTCGTGGACGCCGGCACGATGAGGACGCTGCACGAGCGGGTCTCCGAGATCGGCGGGCAGGCGATCTACGTCGCCCGCAGCCCGGAGGCCGCGCGCACCGCCCTCGCGGCCGGGCTGCCGCGCACCTGCCTGCTCGGGGGCGGGTCCACCACCGACTCCGGAGTGCGGTCGGGATAGCCCGACCTGCATCGGCAAACTTCCCGATGAAGGTCGGGCTAGGGTGACGTCGGTCCCGCGGGTCGTCAGCGCCGGTCGAGGTCCTCGGGGCCGAAGGCCTGCGGCAGCACCTCATCCATCCGCAGGATCCCCTGCGGCGTCTGCAGCAGGCAGTCGGCACCACCGTGCTCCCAGACCAGTTGGCGGCAGCGGCCGCACGGCATGATCGTCTCCCCGCGACCGTCGACGCACCACACCGCGACGAGGCGACCCCCGCCACCGGCGACCAGCTCGGAGACCATGCCGCACTCGGCGCAGAGCGTGACGCCATACCCGGCGTTCTCGACGTTGCAGCCGGCCACGACGCGCCCGTCGTCGACCAGCCCGGCGACCCCGACGGGATAACCGGAGTAGGGCGCGTAGGACCGGTGGGTCATCTCGACCGCCCGGTCGTGCAGCGGCTGCCAGTTGATCTCGGGCACGGGTGCCTCCTCGGGGTATGCGGGTGAGCGCGGGTGGGATCGGAAGCGGCGGTTCGGGGCTCAGCCCTTGGTGTAGGGCATGCCCTCGGCGGCCGGCGGGCGGACCCGACCGACGAAGCCGGCGACGGCCAGGATGGTGATGACGTAGGGCAGCATGAGCAGCAGCTCGGAGGGGACACCGCTGCCGATGCTGGACAGGACGTTGCCGAGGTTCTTGGAGAACCCGAAGAGCAGGGCCGCGAGGACGGCACCCCACGGGTTCCACTTGCCCAGGATCATCGCGGCCAGCGCGATGTAGCCCTGTCCTGCGGACATCTCGCGACCGAAGGCCAGCCCCGAACCGACGGTGAAGAAGGCACCACCGAGCCCGGCGATGGCACCGCCGAGGATGGTGTTCCAGACCCGGCGCACGTTGACCTTGATGCCGACCGTGTCGGCCGCCTTGGGGTGCTCACCGACCGCGCGCGTCCGGAGCCCCCAGCGGCTGCGGAAGAGCATGAACTGCAGACCGAAGACGAGGGCGTACATGAGGTAGACGAGGATCGTCTGGTTGAAGAGCACCGGGCCGATGACGGGGATGTCGGCCAGCCCCGGGATCCGGATCCGGGGCAACGGCATGCGGCTGTTCCACAGCGCCTTGTTGTCCGACAGCACGGTGGAGAAGAGGAAGCCGGTCAGGCCGATGATGAGGGTGTTGAGGACGACGCCGACGATGATCTGGTTGACCCGGAAGGACACCGAGAACCACGCCAGCGCGGCCCCGACGAGGGCACCGGCCACGGGTGCCGCGACGAGCCCGACATAGGCCGAGCCGGCTGCCGAGGCGACCACCGCACCCATGAAGGCCCCGAAGAGCAGCTGCCCCTCGATGGCGATGTTGATGATGCCCGAGCGCTCGCAGATGACGCCGGACATCGCGCCGAAGACGAGCGGCACCGACAGGGCCAGGGCCCCGGCGAGCAGCGACACCATGGGGATGACGGTGCTGCGCCCCGCCCCCACGAACGTGAGGAAGGCCAGGACGAAGGCGACGCCCACGGCGACGTGCGACCAGGCCGGCATCGGTCGGCGCTCGCGCCACCGCCAGAAGGAGTAGCCGGTGGCGGCCACCATGACGAGGAGCAGCACGACGAGGAAGCCGAGCGCGGGCACCGGGATGTTGGGGATCTGCACCAGGTCGCTGCTCGTGCCGAACTGGAAGGTGGTCCGCGCGTCGGCCGGGGTGTCGAGCACCCACGCGAGCAGCGTGACCAGGGCCGCCAGGGCGTAGACGATCGTCGCCTTGAGGCTCACCTTGGGCCGGGTGCGGTGCACGCCGGTGTCGTCGGACGGGGTGGCCTGGGGCTGGGTGGCGGTGCTCATGCCGTCGCCTCCTGGGGGCTGGTGCCGGGGTTGGCCTTGCGCCGACGCCGTCGGTCAGGATCGGGCAGCCGGAAGACGGTCCGGATCAACGGGGGCGCGGCGATGAAGAGGACGATGAGCGACTGCACCACGAGCACGATGTCGATGGGGGTCGAGGTGAGCGACTGCATGAGGAAGCCACCGGCCTTGAGTGCGCCGAAGAGGATCCCGGCGAAGAAGGTCCCCCACGGCCGGGAGCGACCCAGCAGCGCCACGGTGATGGCGTCGAAGCCGAAGGAGGCGGCGACACCGGCGGTGAGCGAGCGCTCGGTGCCCAGCACCTGGCCGGTCGCCGCGAGCCCCGCGAGGGCACCGGCGACGACCATGGTGATGATGGTGATCCGTCCCACCGACATCCCGGCCGTGCGCGCCGCCGCCGGGTTGGCGCCGACCGCGCGGATCTGGAAGCCGACCGTCGAGCGCTCCATGAGCCACCACACGAAGACCGTGGCGAGGATCGCGACGACGAAGCCCCAGTGCAGGCGGAAGCCGTTGTCCGGCCACAGCCACTGCGGCACGAGGAGGGGGTAGGTCGCGTCTGCGCTCACCGCGGGGCTGCGCTGACCGGTGCGGCCGGGGTTGAAGCTCGGCTGCTTGAGGATGTAGCTGATGAGGTAGACCGCGATGTAGTTGAGCATGATCGTGACGATCACCTCGTTGGCGCCGAAGCGGGCCTTGAGCACACCGGGGATGCCACCCCAGACCGCACCACCGATCGCTCCGCCGAGGATGGCGACGAGGAGGTGGATGACGGGCGGCAGGTCGAAGGCGAAGCCCAGCCACGCGGCGACGATGGCGCCGACGATGATCTGGCCCTGGGCGCCGATGTTGAACAGCCCGGCCCGGAAGCCGACCGCGATGCCGAGGCCTGCGAGGATCAACGGGATCGCGAAGACCATGGACTCGGTGAACGGCTTGATCATGCCGGCGAGGGTCGCGGCCTGCCAGTCGAAGACCGACCCGCGGAACATCGCGAGGTAGGCCTCCGCCATGGTGTTCCACCCCGCCGCGATGGTGTCGAACGGGCGGGCGAAGAAGTAGGTCGCCGCCTCACGGGTGTCCTCGTTGGCGAAGGCGATGAGCAGACCGCCGATGAAGAGCGCCAGCACCACCGCGAGCACCGACATCAGGGCGCTGCCGCCGAGGATCTGCTGCAGCACGCCGGGGCGCTCCCGCTCGCGCAGCGTCGGGCCGTGGCCCGTCGCCGACCCGTCGTCCGAGCCGTCTGTGCTCGTGCCGGTCTCCCCCGGCGGTGTGGCGGCGACCGACTGCTCCTCACCGGCGTCGGGGCGGCTCTGATCGTCGTCGCTCACGAGGGCTCCTCGGTGGTCGCAGGGGCGGAGGTATGCCGGTCGGCGGGGGGTCGCTGCTGGTCATCAGGTATGCCGTCGCCGTCGAGGTCGGCAGCGCCGAGCACCGACTGGTGCCGCGCGGCCTGCTCCTGGGCGTCCTCGAGCGGGATGCCGGCCATCATGAGGCCCAGCACGTCTCGGTTGACGGCGGTGCCGTCCTCCGCGACGGCGTCGACGATGCCGACGATCCGCCCGCGGTACATCACCGCGATCCGGTCGGCGAGGCCGAGCACCTCGTCCAGCTCGGTCGAGACGATGATGACCGGGGTCCCCCGGTCACGCTCGGCCACGACCCGCTTGTGCACGAACTCGATGGAGCCGACATCCAGCCCGCGGGTCGGCTGGGAGGCGACGAGCAGGCGCAACGGGCGCGACATCTCGCGGGCCAGCACGACCTTCTGGGCGTTGCCGCCGGAGAGGGTGGAGATCGGGTCGTGCACCGAGGTGTAGCGGACGTCGAACTCCTCGGTCCGCTGCTCGGCGTTGGCCTCGACCTTCGCGGGGCTCATGGAGACGCCCCGGGCGAACGGCTCGGTGTCGTAGAGGTCGAGCACGAGGTTCTCGGCGATGGAGAAGCTGGACACCACGCCGTCGGCGGAGCGGTCCTCCGGGACGAAGCCGATGCCGGACCGGAGCCGCTCCTTGACACCCTGGCCGAGGATGTCCTGGCCGTCGAGGCGGATGGCCCCGGCGTCGGCGTCCTCGATGCCGAGGATGACCTCGGCGAGCTCGGTCTGCCCGTTGCCCTGGACACCGGCGACGCAGAGGATCTCCCCGGCCCGGACGTCGAAGGAGATGTCGTCGACGAGGACGGTGCCGTTGGGAGCGACGACGGACAGGCCGTCGACCTCGAAGGTCGCCTCCCCGGGGCGCGCCGCCTGCTTGTCGACGGTGAGGCTCACCGAGCGACCCACCATGAGCGAGGCCAGCTCGGTCTCGGTCGACGTCGGACTCGCCTCCCCGACCACCGCTCCGCGACGGATGACGGTGATGCGGTCGGCGATGGCGCGGACCTCGCGCAGCTTGTGGGTGATGAAGACGATGGAGGTGCCCGACTCCTTGAGCTCGCGCATGATGCGGATGAGCTCGTCGGTCTCCTGGGGGGTGAGCACCGCGGTCGGCTCGTCGAGGATGAGCACCTTCGCGTCGCGCGAGAGCGCCTTGATGATCTCGACCCGCTGCTGCACCCCGACGGGGAGGTCCTCGATGCGCGCGTCCGGGTCGACCTGGAAGCCGAAGCGGTCGGAGATCTCGCGCACCCGGCGGCGGGCCTCCTCCAGCTTGAGCACGCCACCGACACCCGTGGGCTCGTATCCCAGCGCGACGGACTCGGCGACGGTGAAGACGGGCACGAGCATGAAGTGCTGGTGCACCATGCCGATCCCGGAGGCCACCGCGTCGCCCGGGCCCTTGAAGGTCGCCGGGGCGCCGTCGAGCAGGATCTGGCCGTCATCGGGGTCGTAGAGGCCGTAGAGGACGTTCATCAGGGTGGACTTGCCGGCGCCGTTCTCGCCGAGGAGGGCGTGGATCTCCCCGGGTTCGACGACGAGGTCGATGTGGTCGTTGGCGACCAGCGATCCGAAGACCTTGGTGATGCCCTGCAGCTCGAGCTTCATCGCAGAACCTGCTTCATACAAACCTCACGGGTGGTGCGGGCGGACGCGGGTGATCAGGGACGTCCGGGTGGAACGGGAGGGACAGCGTAGCGGCCCGGCCCGCTGGGGGCCGGGCCGCTACCGGGCTGACCTGTCGGTCGTGGCCGACCGACAGGTCAGCGCCTCACTGCTGCGGGCTGTTGGGCGACTCGACGGTGATGTCGCCCGAGACGATCATCTCCTCGAGCATCGTGACCGCCTCGGCCAGCGAGACCTCTTCGCCGTCGGGGCCGGTGACCATCTTGCCCTCGACCTCGCCGGCGTAGTCGTGGTACTCGGCCAGGCCGACACCGTCGTTCTCCAGCGTGCCGACGTAGGGCTCGTTGGTGAAGCCGCCCTCGACCGTCTCGGTGATGGTCTGCTCGACCGCGGCACCGATCTCCTTCATGACCGAGGTGAGCATGATGTCGGAGTACTCGGACGCGGTGAGGTAACCGTCGGAGTCGACCCAGACGATCCGGACACCGTCGGACTCGGAGGCGGCGGCGGCCGCTCCCAGACCGACCGGGCCGGCGACCGGCATGATGATGTCGGCGCCCTGGGAGATGAACTGCTCGGTCAGGGTCTGGCCCTGGCTCTGGTTCTCGAAGTCACCGGAGAAGGCACCCTCCTGGGCCTCCTTGTCCCAGCCGAGGAGCTCGACGTCGGTGCCGTTGTCCTCGTTGAACTTGTCGACGCCGTCGGCGAAGCCGTCCATGAAGACCGAGACCGAGGGGATCTGCAGGCCGCCGAAGGTGGCGACGGTGCCCGACTCGGTCATGCCGGCCGCGAGGTAGCCGGCGAGGTAGCTCGCCTCCGCGGTGTTGAAGAGGATCGGCTTGGCGTTGTCCAGCTCGACCGGAGCGAAGTCGGCGTCGCTGAACGCGGAGTCGATGAGGGCGAAGTTGGTGTCGGTGTTCTCCTCGGCCGCCGCCTGGATGGCGTCCTCGAGCAGGAAGCCGACGCCGATGGTGATCGAGCAGCCCTGGGAGACGAGGTTGGAGACGTTGGTGGCGTAGTCGGTGTCCGCCTGGGACTCGACCTCGACCGGCTCGACACCGAGGGCCTCGGCTGCGGCGTCGAGTCCCTCCTTGCCGGACTGGTTGAACGACTGGTCGTCGAAACCGCCGGAGTCGGAGACCATGCAGGCCTTGAAGTCGGCGGCAGCGGAGGTGTCGCCGCCGGCCGCTTCGCCGTCCTCACTGCTCTCGGCGTTGTCGCCGCTGCCGGCGCTCGACTCGTTGTCGGCGGGGGGCGCCTCGCCGCACGCGGCAAGAACGAGGGTGGCCGCCGCACCGGCGGTCGCAATCTTCAGGACCCGACGCACGGGAAACTCCTTTGTCCTGTGGGTATGACGCGATGATGGTAACCCTGGTGACTCACGGGTAGCCTCGCTCGCCGCTGGCGTCGGGCAAGACGTGACACAGTCGTGACCTTGCTGGTCACACGCGTCACACGCGTCTCAGGCCTGCGAGCCTTGAGAACCTCAGGGGTGCGTCTCGCCCAACGCGGTGAAGACCGCGCCCGCGAGGAGCTTGGCGCCCACGAGCACCGATCGCTCGTCGACGACGAGGTCGCCCTGGTGCAGCTCGTAGGTCGGGCCACCCGGCGTGCGGGTGCCCAGCCTGGCCATCGCGCCGGGCACCTCCTGGAGGTACCACCCGAGGTCCTCGCCGCCCATGGACTGCTTGGTCGGCTGCACAGCACCCGCCCCGAGCAGCATCATCCCGGCCTTGGAGAGGGCCACGACCGAGGCGTTCTCGTTGTCGACCGGAGGGACGCCCTTGGTGTAGTCGACCGTGGCGGTCACGCCGTAGGGCGCCACCACGGCCTGTACCGTCTCGGTGAAGATCGGCTCGACGACGTCCCACAGCTCGGCGTCGAGCATCCGCAGCGTCCCCAGCGCCTCCCCGCGCGCGGGGATGACGTTGGCCGCGGCACCGGCCCGCACGACGCCCCACACGAGGATCGCGGCGGCGCGCGGATCGAGACGACGGGTCAGCGCGGCCGGCACCTCGGTGACGACCTTGGCGAGGGCATACGTGATGTCCTGGGTGAGGTGTGGGCGAGAGGTGTGCCCGCCGCGACCGGTGATGACGACGCGCACCTCGTCGGAGGCCGCGGTGATCGGGCCGACGCGCAGCCCGATGCGGCCGACGTCGACCGAGGGGTCGCAGTGGACGGCCAGCATCCGGTCGACCCCCTCGAGCCCGCCCTGCTCCATGACCTTGAGCGCCCCGCCGGGGTGGGTCTCCTCGGCCGGCTGGAAGACGAGCCGTACCGCGGCCTCGCGGGCGTGCAGCTCGTCGGCCAGGTCGTGCAGGGCCAACCCGGCGCCGAGCAGCCCGACGGTGTGCACGTCGTGGCCGCAGGCGTGGCAGACGCCCTGCGTGCGGGACGCGTAGGGCAGCCCCGTGACCTCCTCGATCGGCAGCGCGTCGAGGTCCGCGCGGAGCGCGATGCGGGTCTTTGGCTCCGGGTGGCCGATGTCGACCAGGGCGCCGGTGCCCGGCAGCGTCCGCACCTGCGCGCCGGCCTGGGACAGCACCCCGGCCACCAGCTCGGTGGTGCGGTGCTCGGTCCAGCAGACCTCGGGGTTCTGATGCACGTCACGCCGCCAGGCCAGCAGCTCCTCGGAGCGGGTGTCGATGACCGCCTCGATCCGACGCATCACCTCGGCGAGCGGGCGGGGCGCGGCCCCTCCCTCGTCCCGCTGGCGGGGTCCGGTCGGTCCCTCGGCACCCCGGTCGGGTGCGGCGGTCTCGCGGTCGGTGCGGGCGTGGGTCGTCAACGGCTCTCTCCGGACGGGGCGGGGTCACCCCTCAGGATACGCGGAGCCCCCCGACCAGCCCCTGCACCCCACCGAGCGCCGCAGATGGTCGCCCTCACCCCCACCGAGCGCCGCTCGTGGCGGCGACGGCGTCGGCGACGAGGCCCGGTCCGGCATACACGAGGCCGGTATAGAGCTGCACCAGGTCGGCGCCGGCGTCCACCAGAGCGGCGGCGTCGGCTCCGGTCATGACCCCGCCCACCCCGATGATCGGCAGGTCGGTGAGCCGGCGCACCTGGCCGACGACCTCGCGCGCCCGCAGCGTCAGCGGCGCCCCCGAGAGCCCGCCGCCCTCGGCCTGCGCCACGGCCCGGTCGCGGGGGTCCACCCCGTCCCGCGACAGCGTCGTGTTGGTGGCGATGACCCCGCGGACCCCGGCGTCCACCGCGACACCCACCGCCTGCTCCAGCGCCGGCGCGGTGAGATCCGGCGCGACCTTGACGAGCACCGGCACGTCCGCGGCGCCCACCACCGCGGTGAGCAGCTCGGCGAGCGGACCGGCGTCCTGGAGCGAGCGCAGGCCCGGGGTGTTCGGGGAGGAGACATTGACCGCGAGGTAGTCGGCGAGCCCCTCGAGCGCGCGCACCGACGCGAGGTAGTCCTCCGTCGCCTCCTCCACCGGGGTGACCTTGCTCTTGCCGATGCTCACCCCGACCGGCAGGCGCACCCGCCCCGCGGCACGGTCCGCCCGCAGCCGGGTCGCCAAGGCCTCGACCCCCTCGTTGTTGAAGCCCATCCGGTTGATCACCGCACCGCTGGAGGTCAGCCGCACCAGCCGCGGCCGGGGGTTGCCCGGCTGCGGCCGCGCCGTCACGGTGCCGAGCTCGACGTGGCCGAAGCCGAGCGCCCCCCACCCCGGCACACCCCGCCCGTCCTTGTCCATGCCCGCCGCGAGGCCGATCCGGTGGGCGAAGCGCAGCCCCAGCAGCTCGACCGGCTCACCGCGCGGCACGGCCGCTCCCCCTGCGGCGAGGAGTCCCCGGGTGAGCGCCGACCGGCCCATGAGGTCGACGGCGGTGACGGTGCCGTGGTGCGCCCGCTCGGCATCCAGGCGCCAGGCCGCGGGCCGCACCAGCCGACGGTAGGCCGTGGTGGACACCGTGCCGAGCACCCGACGCGGCACGGCTGCTGAGGTCGGGGGCATCGACATGGTGGCAACCCTAGACTGGCGGACGTGAGCACCTCGACCCGCGCGACCGACGCCGACGACGCGCACGACGCGCTGGCCGACCTCACCGCCGTCGTCCCGGCCGGGGGCCTCGGGACCCGGCTGTGGCCGTTGTCCCGCAGCGCCTCCCCGAAGTTCCTGCAGGACCTCACCGGTTCCGGCCGCACGCTGCTGCGCTCGACGATCGACCGGCTCACCCCCCTCGTCGGCGACCGGGTCCTCGTCGTCACCGGCCGGCGACACGCCGACGCCGTCCGCGAGCAGCTCCCCGAGCTCGCCGAGGACCACCTCCTGCTCGAGCCGTCGGCCCGCGACTCCATGCCCGCCATCGGCTGGGCGGCCGCGGTGCTCGAGCGCCGCGACCCCGACGCCATCCTCGGCTCGTTCGCCGCCGACCACATCATCGACGACGAGACCGCCTTCGCCGAGTGCGTCCGCCAGGCGGTGGTCGCGGCCCGCGCCGGGGGCCTGGTCACCCTCGGGATCCGGCCGACCTACCCCGCCACCGGCTTCGGCTACGTCGAGGTCGGCGAGCGCCGGCACCATACGGCCGCACCGGAGGTCCGTCGGGTGACCTCCTTCGTCGAGAAGCCGGAGCGCGACGTCGCCGAGGGCTACCTCGAAGGGGGTCGGCACCTGTGGAACGCCGGGATCTTCGTCGTCCGGGCCGGGGTGCTGCTGGACCTGCTCGCCCACGAGCACCCCGAGATGGTGGGCACGCTGCGCGACCTGGCCGCCGACCCCGGGGATCTCGAGCAGGTATGGGGTTCGCTCCCGGCGATCTCCATCGACCGGGCCGTCGCCGAGCCGGCCGCGCGCGCCCGCCACGTGGAGGTCGTCCCCGCGGAGCTGGGGTGGGACGACGTCGGCGACTTCGCCTCGTTGGCAACCTTGCTGGACGAGCACCCCGAGCACGCCGGGCTGCGGGTGCTCGGCCGGACGCACGACGTCGTCTCCCACGACTCGACCGGGATCGTGGCCGCGCGGGGAGGACGGACCGTGGTCACCCTCGGGCTGGAGGACATCGTCGTCGTGGACACCCCGGACGCGTTGCTCGTCACCACCCGCGAGCGCTGCCAGGACGTCCGGGACATCGTCGCGACGCTGCGCGAGGCCGGGCGGGAGGACCTCACGTGAGCGCCCCCGAGCCCTCGACGGGCACGCCCCGACGCGGTCTGCGCGACGGCATCGGGCACCCGTTGGTCACCCGTCGGACACCCGACACACCCGAGGAGTCCGCCGACGGCATACCTGAGGCGCCCAGGCTGGACCACGTGCGCGTCGCCATCGTCACCGAGTCCTTCCTCCCTGCGCTCAACGGCGTGACCACGAGCGTTTGCAAGGTGCTGGAGTGCCTGCGCGACCAGGGACACGACGCCCTGGTCATCGCGCCGGGCACCAGCCCGTGGAGCCCGGTGATGACGCCGGAGCGCTACGCCGGCTTCCCCGTGCACACCGTCACCAGTCTGCCGGTCCGCAAGTTCCGGGTCGGGCTGCCGTCCTACGAGCTGGAGACGGTCCTGCACCGCTTCGCCCCCGACGTCGTCCACGTCGCCTCCCCCTTCGTGCTCGGCGTGCGCGGGCTCGTCGCCGCACGCGCCCTCGGTCTGCCCTCGGTCGCGATCTACCAGACCGACATGCCGTCCTACATCCGTCAGCACGCCGGGCCCGCCGGAGACCTCACGGCGCGCGCCGCGTGGCGGTGGATCCGGCGGATCCACGAGCAGGCCGACCTCACCCTCGCCCCCTCCACGTCCGCGCTGGCCGACCTCGCCGCCCACGACGTGCCACGGATCGCGCTGTGGGGGCGTGGCGTCGACGCCGACCTCTTCCACCCCGACCGTCGTGAGGACCCCGGCACGGCCTTGCTGCGCAGCCGGCTCGCGCCGCGCGGGGAGACGATCCTGGGGTATGTCGGCCGGCTGGCGCCCGAGAAGGAGCTGCACCGGCTGACCGAGCTCGCCTCCCTCCCGGGCACCCGCCTCGTCCTCGTCGGCGAGGGCCCGGGCCGGGAGATCCTGCAGGCGCAGCTGCCCGAGGCCGTCTTCCTCGGGCGGCGCGAGGGCGCCGACCTCGCGGAGGCCTATGCCGCCTTCGACGTCTTCGTCCACACCGGCACCCGCGAGACCTTCGGCCAGACCCTGCAGGAGGCCTCGGCCGCCGGGCTCCCCGTCGTCGCGCCGGCGCGCGGCGGGCCCGTCGACCTCATCGAGCCGGGCGTCACCGGCTCCCTCTTCGACCCCGACGCGCGAGGCGCGCTGCGGGATGCCGTGGTCCCCCTGGTCGGATCGGGCGCCGCGGAGCTGCGTGAGCAGATGGGGCGGGCCGGGCGTGCCCGGGTGGAGGAACGCTCGTGGCCGGCCCTCGTGGACCAGCTCGTCGACTACTACGCCCAGGCCGTCCACGGGGCAGCGCGCTCGGTGGCCTGAGTCGGCTGCGGTGCCGGTCAGGCCGGGGTCGACCGCGAGTAGGGTGAGCCGATGACCACCTCCTCCCCGTCGGACCCGTCCGTCGACTCGGCCGTGGTCGGGGTGGCCATCCCCATCCCCGACCCGTGGGGGGCCCACCTCCAGAAGCTGCGGATCGGCTACGGCGAGGAGCGCGCCGCCGCGATCCCCACGCACATCACGCTGCTGCCGCCGACGCCGGTGGAGCCTGACGTCGTGGACGCCCTCGCCGAGCACCTGGCCCAGGTGGGCACAAAGCACGGCCCCTTCGAGATCCTGCTGCGCGGCACGGGGACCTTCCGCCCGGTGTCCGACGTCGTCTTCGTCCAGGTGGCCAAGGGGGTGGCCATGTGTGAGCGCCTCGAGCAGGCGGTGCGCTCCGGGCCGGTGCGGCGCCAGCTCGACTTCCCCTACCACCCGCACGTCACTCTGGCCCACGACGTGCCGGTCGCCGCGCTGGAGCGCGCCTTCAAGGACCTCGCGGCCTTCAGCTGCTCCTTCGTGGCCGACGTGGTGCGGCTCTACGTCCACGAGGGCGACGGGGTATGGCGGACGCGGGCCGACCAGGTGCTGGCCGGCGCCCGAGCCCACGCCTGATCCTCCGCCCGCAGCTCACGGGCCCCCGTTGCCCGGCCTCGGTCACCGATGGCCGGTGGGGCGCGCGAGCGACGGTCAGTTGCGGGGCAGCTTGAAGACCTGACCGGCGAAGATGAGGTCGGGGTCCTCGATGCCGTTGAGCTCCACCATCTGCTGCAGGTCGACACCGCGTCGCTGCGCGATCTCCGACAGGGTGTCGCCCGGCTGGACGGTGACGGTGTCGTACCGCATACCGGAGACCGCAGCCTCCTCGGGCCCCTCGCCCCGGTCGGCTGCACCCGGGCCGGCGTCGTGCGACGCGGCCGGCTCGGCGGGCACCTGGCGAGCGTCTCGCGTGTCGTGGGCACGGTCCGTCGCGGCCGGGCCGGTCTGCGTCGTCGCGCCCTGGACGGCGTCCCCGCCGCGTGCGCCGCGCACGACGTCCTTGATCCGGTCGATGAGTCCCATGGCTGCTCTCCGTTTCCTGCGGGCCGGTCGGGGCCAGCACCCCGCAGGCGGCGGCCCGCCTCGCCCGCGCACGCTAGCCCACGCCGTGGACCCCGGCCACTCGGGCGCGGTGGTCGTGTCACAGGGTGCTAGCGTCGCTCGCATCAGCCGTCCGACGGCGAGGCCCTGCACGCCATCACGAGCAGGGCGCCTGCCCACCTGCACCCCGAAGGAAGGTCCCCTCTCGTGAACTCCCCCGTCAAGGTCGCCGTCACCGGCGCGGCCGGTCAGATCGGCTACAGCCTGCTCTTCCGCATCGCTTCCGGTGACCTGCTCGGCAAGGACACCCCGGTCGAGCTCCGCCTGCTCGAGATCACGCCCGCCCTGGGTGCGCTGGAGGGCGTGGTCATGGAGCTCGACGACTGCGCCTTCCCGCTGCTGTCGAAGGTCGAGATCGGCGACGACCCCGACGTCGTCTTCGACGGCGTCAACGTCGCGCTGCTCGTCGGAGCGCGCCCGCGCACCAAGGGGATGGAGCGGGGCGACCTGCTGGAGGCCAACGGCGCCATCTTCACCGCCCAGGGCAAGGCGCTCAACGACCACGCCGCCGACGACATCCGGATCACCGTCACCGGCAACCCGGCCAACACCAACGCCCTCATCGCCATGAGCAACGCCCCCGACATCCCCACCGAGCGTTTCTCCGCTCTCACCCGGCTGGACCACAACCGCGCGATCGCGCAGCTCGCCGCCAAGGTCGGCGCCCCCGTCACCGACGTGTCCCATATGACGATCTGGGGCAACCACAGCGCGACGCAGTACCCCGACCTCTTCCACGCCCAGGTCGGCGGCCGCAACGCCGCCGAGGCGGTGGGCGACCAGCAGTGGATCGAGGACACCTTCATCCCGACCGTCGCCAAGCGCGGCGCCGCGATCATCGAGGCGCGCGGCTCCTCGTCCGCGGCGTCCGCGGCGTCCGCGACGATCGACCACGCCCGTGACTGGCTGCGTGGCTCGCCCGAGGGTGACTGGGTGTCGATGGCCGTGCGCTCCGACGGCTCCTACGGCGTCGAGGAGGGCATCATGAGCTCCTTCCCGGTCACCACCCGCGACGGCTCCTACGAGATCGTCCAGGGCCTGGAGATCGACGACTTCTCCCGCACCAAGATCGACGCCTCGGTCGCCGAGCTCGTCGAGGAGCGCGAGGCCGTCACGAAGCTCGGGCTCATCTAGTCCGCAGCCGACCTACCTGCGGGAGCCGATCGCGCTCCAGCGCCCCCGATCCTCCCCGTGCGACGTCGTTCGCCGGGGAGGATCGGTGCATCTGCACGCCTCCTCCCCGCATACCGCCTCCCCGGCGTGGAGGATCGGTGCACCCGCAGGTATCCTCTCCGCATACCGCCCCCCTGGCGTGGAGGATCGGTGCACCTGCACGCCTCCTCCCCAGGCCCCTGAGCAGGGACGGAGAGGCTCAGCCCAGGCGCAGGGTCGCCGCGACGGTGACCGTGGCCCCGGCGAGCAGGAGCAGGGTGATGACGTCACCGACCCGGCTGCGCACCGCGAGCCCGCCGGCGCGGCCCGTGGGCAGGACGGCGCGCAGCAGGGCCAGCACAGCCAGGGTGGCCCCGAGCGCGTAGCCGTAGGCGCGCAGGTTGGAGGACGTCAGGAGCACGCCGGCCACCACGAGCCCCACGACCCCGACCCACCAGACCCCGAGCGGCTGGGTGGACCCGCCGCTCTCCCGGCGGTTCGACTCCCCCGGGGTCCGGCTCATCCTGCGGCGTGGGCGGTCCGCTCGGCGGCCTCCACGACGTTGCTCAGCAACATCGCCCGTGTCATCGGCCCGACCCCGCCCGGGTTGGGGGTCAGCCACCCCGCGACCTCGGCGACGTCCGGGTGCACGTCGCCGGCGATCTTGCCCTCCCGCCGGGCCACCCCGACGTCGAGCACGGCCGCGCCGGGCTTGACCATGTCGGGGGTGATCATGTCGGGCACCCCGGCCGCCGAGACGATGATGTCCGCCGACCGGGTATGCGCCGCGAGGTCCCGGGTGCCGGTGTGGCAGAGGGTGACGGTGGCGTTCTCGCTGCGGCGGGTGAGGATGAGACCCAGGGGTCGGCCCACCGTGAGCCCGCGCCCCACGACGACGACCTCGGCCCCGGCGATCGGCACGTCGTAGCGCCGGAGAAGCTCGACGCACCCGACCGGTGTGCACGGCAGCGGGGCCGGCTCGTTCATCACGAGGGCACCGAGGTTGGTGGGGTGCAGGCCGTCGACGTCCTTGGCGGGGTCCACCCGCGAGAGGATCGCGAACTCGTCCAGCCCGGTCGGCTGCTGCACGAGGAAGGCGGTGACGGCCGGGTCGGCGTTGAGCTCGTCGACGACCGCGAGCACCTCCTCCAGGGTCGACCCGGCAGGCAGCTCGCGGCGGATCGAGGTGACGCCGATCGTCGCGCAGTCCTTGTGCTTGGCCCCGACATACCACCGGCTCGCGGGGTCGTCCCCGACGAGGACGGTCGCCAGCCCCGGCACCACCCCCCGCGCCGCCAAGGCCTCGACCCTGGTGCGCAGCTCGTCCTGGATGGTCGCGTGAACGGCCTTGCCGTCGAGGATGGTCGCGCTCATGCCAGGAGTCTAGGACCCTGGGTCCGCGGTGCTCACTCCCAGTCGGGCAGGTCGTCGCTGTCGAAGCTCAGGTCGACGAGCAGCTCGGCCGCCAGCTCCTCCAGGGCCGCCCGCAGTGCGGAGAGGTCGGTCGACGCGGGCGCCCGCAGCCGCACCTTCGCGGCGAAGAGGTCCCCGCCGGCCTGGGGCGCCGGCACGACCTTGGTCTGGAGGTCCTCCACGGAGACCTGCTGAGCCGCCAGGACCGCGCTGATCTCCTTGACGATGCCGGGCCGGTCGTTGCCGATGAGATCCAGGTGCAACAGCTCGCCCGACGCCTCCGGCGCCTCGGCCCCGACGAGGTGCACGCTCGTCTCGAGCACGCCGCCGAGTCCGTCGAGCGCCCCGGCCAGGCTCTCCGCCCGGCCGTCCGGGACGTCGACGGTGACGATGCCGGCGAACTTCCCGGCCAGCTCGGCGAGCTGGCTGCGCTCCCAGCTCCCGCCGTGCTCGGCCACGACGTCGGCCAGCGCGCTGACGAGTCCGGGTCGGTCGTCGCCGATGACGGTGATCACGAGGGTGGCCATGGCTCTGAGACTACCGGTGGGTGGCGGCGGTCGGGGTCGACGCGCGCCGCCCACGGGCCAGGGCCGCCCAGACCGAGCCCACGAGCGCGAGCATCACGCCGAGGAGCAGCTGGCCCCCGAGGGCCTGCCGCGCGGCGGGGTCGAGCAGGTCGAGCAGCACCCCGACCACCAGCTGGGTGGTGACCGTGACGAGCGCGAAGACGAGCACCGGCAGGTGCTGCACCGCGAAGGCGGCGAGCGCGATGAAGACGATGCCCATCACCCCGCCGGTCCAGGCCCACCACGGCACCCCCGTCGACAGGGCCTGCGGAGCCGGCCCGCCCGCGAGGGAGGAGACGAGACCGATGAGCAGCAAGGTCAGGGTGCCGGTGAGGAAGTTGACCCACGCGGTCGCCACCGGGGCGCGGCTCACCGTCGTCACCACGCCGTTGAGCGCCTGCTGGACCGAGGTCAGGGCTCCGGCCGCACAGACCAGGGCCAGGGCGAGGAGCAGCCCCGCACCGGCGGCAGCCCCGTCCCCACCCGGCCGGGCCGAGGCGGCCACCGCCACCCCGACCACGGTCAGCCCCGCCGCGAGGACCCTCGTGGTCCGCAACGGCTGCGCGGGAGCCGGCCCCAGTCCGACCCGGTCGACGACCAGCGCGCTCACCGACTGCCCTCCGATGACCGCGACGAGGAAGGCGGTGACCCCGACCAGGGGGACGGCATACGTCTGGCTCGCGACGAGCAGCGCTCCCCCGACACCACCCACGACCTGCCACGGCCGGAGCCGCCCCGCGCGCAGCGCCACCCACACCGCCGCCGTGCGCCGCCGCAGCGGGGTGATCGCGAGCAGCAGCGTGAGCACCACGAGGCCGCTGCCGAAGGACATCGTCGCCGCCGGGAGGGCACCGAGCTGCTCGGAGAGCGCTCCGTTGACCCTCGACTGCACCGGCAGCACAGCGCCGCAGACCGCGGCGGCGAGGAGCGGGAGCACCGCCGACGGCACGGGAACGGTCGCCGGTCGGGCCTCCTCGGCGGTCTCAGTGGGCAAAGTGCCTCGTGCCCGTGAAGTACATCGTCACCCCGGCCTGCTGCGCCGCGGCGACGACCTCCTCGTCGCGGATCGACCCTCCCGGGGCGACGACCGCGCGCACCCCGGCGTCGAGCAGCACCTGCAGCCCGTCGGCGAACGGGAAGAAGGCGTCGGACGCCGCGACCGAGCCCGCTGCACGCTCGCCTGCCCGGGACACCGCCAGGTGGCAGGAGTCCACCCGGTTGACCTGACCCATACCGACCCCGACGGACGCCCCGTCGTGGGCGAGCAGGATCGCGTTGGACTTGGTGGCCCGCACCGCGTGCCAGGCGAACTGCAGGTCGGCCAGGGTCGCCTCGTCGGCCGCCTCACCGGCCACCAGGCGCCACCGCCCGGCGTCGTCCCCACCTCCCTCGACCTCGGCATCCACCGCATCGACCGCCTGGACGAGCAGACCGCCGGAGATCGGTCGGGTCTCCAGGCCACCGGGCGTCGGCGAGGCGACCTTGAGCAGGCGCAGGTTCTTCTTCGCCGAGAGGACCTCGAGGGCACCCGGCTCGAAGTCCGGCGCCACGACGACCTCGGTGAAGACCTCGGCCACCTGACGCGCCATCACCTCGCTCACGGGCTGGTTGGTCGCGATGATGCCACCGAAGGCCGACACCGGGTCGCAGGCGTGCGCCTTGGCGTGGGCGTCGGCGATGTCGCTGCCCACGGCGATGCCGCAGGGGTTGGCGTGCTTGATGATCGCGACGGTCGGCAGGTCGCCGTGGTCGTGCGCCGCCCGCCGCGCGGCGTCGGCGTCGACGAAGTTGTTGAACGACATCTCCTTGCCGCCCAGCTGCTCCGCCTGCACCAGCCCGGCACCGGTGCCGTCGGTGTAGAGCGCGGCGCGCTGGTGCGGGTTCTCGCCGTAGCGCAGCACGGTGGCCTGGTCCCACGTCGCGCCCACCCAGGTCGGGAAGCCGTTGTCCTCGCCCGGGTCGGCCACGGTGTCGGCCGGCGCCTGCCCCAGCATCCACGAGGCGACCGCGACGTCGTAGGTCGCCGTGTGCACGAAGGCGTCGGCCGCGAGCCGCTGCCGCTGGCCGAGGGTGAACCCGCCCGCCGCCACCGCGTCCAGCACCTGCGAGTATGCCGTGGGGCTGGTGACGACGGCGACGCTGCGGTGGTTCTTGGCCGAGGCGCGGACCATCGAGGGCCCACCGATGTCGATCTGCTCGACGCAGGCCTCCGGGTCGGCCCTCGAGGCCACCGTGTCGGTGAACGGGTAGAGGTTGCACACCACGAGGTCGAAGCCCTCGACACCGAGGTCCTCGAGCTGGCGCACGTGCTCGGGGTTGGTGGTGTCGGCGAGCAGCCCGGCATGCACCCGGGGGTGGAGGGTCTTGACGCGGCCGTCGAGGCACTCGGGGAAGCCGGTGAGCTCCTCGACCCGGGTGACCGGCAGGCCCAGGCCCTCGATCCTCGCCGCCGACCCTCCGGTCGAGACCAGCGCGACGCCGTGGTCGTGCAGGCCGGTCACCAGCTCGTCGAGGCCAGCCTTGTCGTAGACCGAGACCAGCGCCCGGCGCACCGGGCGCCGCTCGTCGGTGGTGGTGGGGGTGGTGTCGCTCGTCGTGCTCACGTGCGGATCGCTCCTCAGGGTGCGTGCCCACGGCCGGTGCCGACCGTCGGGCGGACGAATGCGGGCACCCAGGCGGGCGATACCCACGCGTGCACTCCCCGGTGGTGTCCCACCCGCGCCAGTCGTGTGCGCCCAGTCTAGCGGGGGCGAGGCAGGGGTCCGACCGGTAGGTTCGGTGACGTGGACTCGCGGCACGCCCGGCACTGGGACCGCCTCGCCGACCGGTATGACGAGCTGTCGGCCGGGGTGGAACGACGCTTCCTCGCGGCGAGCCGGCCGTGGGTGGCGGGGCGCGCGAGCGGCCGGGTGCTCGAGGTGGGGGTCGGGACCGGGGCCAACCTGCCCCACTACCCCGCAGGCGTGGACCTGACCCTTCTGGAGCGCAGCGCACCCATGCTGGAGCAGACCCGTCGGCGGGCTGCCGACCTCGGCCTGCGACCCTCGCTGGTGCACGGTGACGCCGGGGCCATGGACCTGTCGGACGACTCCTTCGACACGGTGCTCTCGACCTTCACCCTGTGCTGCGTCCCTGATCTCGCGGCCGCCCTGCGGGAGATGGCCCGGGTGCTGCGCCCGGGCGGCTCGCTGCTGCTGGCCGACCACGTCGCCTCGGACCGCTGGTGGGTGCGTGGTCCTCAGGCCGTGGTCGACGTGGTGAGCGTGCCGCTCGCCGGGGAGCACCTCGGTCGCCGCCCCAGCACGCACCTGGCTGGTGTGGGTCTCACCGTGCTGGAGTCCGAGCGGACGACGCTAGGCCTCATCGAGCGGGTGCACGCGCGCCAGCCCGGGTAGGGCCGCCACGAGCATCTCCCGCTCGACGACCTTGATCCGCTCGTGCAGGCTCTCCTGGGTGTCCCCCGGGAGCACATTCACGGCGCGCTGGGCCAGGATCGGCCCGGTGTCGACGCCGGCGTCCACCTCGTGCAGCGTGCACCCGGTGACCCGCACGCCGTGCGCGAGGGCGTCGCGGACGGCATGGGCGCCAGGAAAGGCGGGCAGGAGGGCGGGGTGGGTGTTGACCACGCGGTGCGACCCCAGGACGGCGGGGCCGAGGATCTTCATGAACCCCGCGCTGAGCACGAGATCGGGGTCGTGCGCGTCGATCCGGGCGGCCAGCGCGGCGTCCCAGGCGCTGCGGTCCGGGTGGGCCGAGACCGGCTCGACGAAGGTCGGTATGCCGCGGCGCCGGGCCCGCTCCAGCCCCTCGATCCCCTCCCGGTCGGCGCCCACGGCGACGACGTCGACGGCATACCCGGGATCGGTGCAGGCCTGCAGCACCGCCTCGAGGAGCGTGCCCGACCCGGATACGAGGGCCAGCACGCGGGCAGCTCGGGGCTCGGTCACGCGCGTCAGCCTACGGCGCAGCCGCCGGGCCGCCTCAGAGCCGTCGCCGGCTGAGGTGCAGCGCGGTCACGACGAGCACCCCACCCGCGGCCAGCTCCAGCAGGAGCGTCCCCGCGACCCGCCACGGCTCGACGCCGACCGTGCCGAGCAGCCCGGGGGTGAGCCCGCCCGTGGCGAGCCACGACAGGACGAGGACGACGAGGGCGACGGCGAGGCAGGACGCCAGCATGATCTGCGCCTTGGTCCACCAAGACGCCAGCCGGGAGGCCGAGCCGACGGCGCGGTAGCCCAGCCACCCCCCGGCGACGAGCGGCACCAGGGCCAGGGCCCACATCCCCGGAGGCATGGCGCCCGGCTCGGGCAGGGCACCCAGGACCGGCAGCACCGGCAGGTCGCCGGCCGTCGTCTCCTGCCAGCCCACGTGGACGGTCCCTACCGTGACCCCGGAGCCGGTCATCCACCCCAGCGCCCACACCATGAGGTTGGGCAGGGCCAGCAGCTGGCCCACGGTGAGCAGCCCGGTGCCGACCACCCCGGCGTCGAGGGAGCCGTAGAGCGTCATGATCCGCTCCCCGCGGAGCAGCAGCAGGCCGAGCACGAGGAGGAAGGCCACCGCCACCAGCCCGACGAGGACCTCGAGCACCGGCGGCAGCGCGCGGCGCACGAGGACGGGGGTGCGGGCCTCGAGGAAGGCCAGACCGGCCCCCACGGTGGGGTGCTCCTCGCGCTGGTGCTCCCCCCACCAGACGAGGCCGAGCGCGACGAGCGGCACGAGGACCGCACCGGGCACGAGGGTCGCCAGCCGCACCGGCGCGAGCCCGAAGCTCGCGGTGTGCGCCACGAGCAGACCGGTCACGAGATAGCCGAGCACGAAGGCGGTGCCGTCCGAGCCCCCGAGCGCGCTCCACGCGGTCCGCCAGCCCCCGATCCGCGGCACCCGGGCGGTGACCTGGTGGCGGCTGAGGACCACCTGGCGCGCGGCATACCAGCACACGGCGAGGAAGAGGGCGGTGAGCAGCAGCGGGGCGAGCACGAGGTCGGCGGCCGGCGTGCTCACGCTGGCCCGGTGGGCGAGCGCCCAGACGTCGACGCCGACCCCTACGGTCTGCCAGAAGGTCGCGGTGCTGCGCTCCTCGACGATCCAGGCCAGCGCGGTCGGCAGCACCACGACCAGCAGGCCCAGCAGGACGCACACGACGCCGGCGAGGCCGGCCCCGAGCAGCTCCCCGAGCCGTCGGATGGTCAGGACGGGCCCCCGCCCGGGCACGCCCTCGCGTGCCGCCTCGGGTGACCCTCTGCCGCTGGTCCGCTCCACCACAGTCATCCCCACCATGGTCGGGGACGCGCGGCGATGAGGTCGGGAGGCGCGCCGACCCGGCCGCCTCGCAGCTGGAGGACGACCGGGTCGGGTGGTGCGGGTGGAGTCGGGTCAGCCGAGTCCGGCGATGATCTCCCGCATGAGCTCGGCGGTCTCCGACGGCGTCTTGCCGACCTTGACCCCGGCGGCCTCGAGGGCCTCCTTCTTGGCCTGCGCGGTGCCGGAGGAACCGGAGACGATGGCGCCGGCGTGGCCCATCGTCTTGCCCTCCGGTGCCGTGAAGCCGGCGACGTAGCCGACGACCGGCTTGGTGACGTTGTCCTTGATGAAGGCCGCGGCCCGCTCCTCGGCGTCGCCACCGATCTCGCCGATCATGACGATGGCGTCGGTGTCCGGGTCGTCCTGGAAGGCCTGCAGGCAGTCGATGTGGGTGGTGCCGATGATCGGGTCGCCGCCGATGCCGACCGCGGTGGAGAAGCCGATCTCGCGCAGCTCGTACATCATCTGGTAGGTCAGCGTGCCCGACTTGGACACCAGACCGATGCGGCCCGGCCCGGTGATGTCGGCGGGGATGATGCCGGCGTTGGACTGCTCGGGGCTGATGAGGCCGGGGCAGTTGGGGCCGATGATGCGGGTCGTGCCGGTCTTCTGCGCGTAGGCGAAGAACTCGGCGGTGTCCTGCACGGGGACGCCCTCGGTGATGACGACGGCCAGCGGCATGCCCGCGTCGACCGCCTCGACGACGGCGGCCTTGGTGAAGGCCGGCGGGACGAACAGCACCGACACGTCGGCGCCGGTGGCCTCCATCGCCTCGGCGACGGAGCCGAAGACCGGCACCTGCACGCCGTCCTCGAAGTCGACGGTGGTGCCCGCCTTGCGCGGGTTGACGCCGCCGACGATCTTCGTGCCGGAGCGCAGCATCCGCTGGGTGTGCTTCATCCCCTCGGAGCCGGTCATGCCCTGCACGATGACCGTGGAGTCGTGGTTGAGAAAGATCGCCATAGTGGTCTCTTCGTTCCTTCGGTATGTCGTGTCGTCAGGGGTCAGTTCGCGGCCAGCTCGGCGGCCCTGCGGGCGGCGCCGTCCATGGTCTCCTCGATGGTCACCAGCGGGTGGGCGGCGTCGGCGAGGATCTGCCGGCCCTCCACCACGTTGTTGCCGTCGAGACGGACGACGAGCGGCTTGGTGGCCTCGTCGCCGAGGATCTCCAGCGCCTTGACAATGCCCTTGGCGACCTCGTCGCAGGCGGTGATGCCGCCGAAGACGTTGACGAAGACCGACTTCACCTGCTCGTCGCCCAGGATGACGTCCAGGCCGTTGGACATCACCTCGGCGGAGGCACCGCCGCCGATGTCGAGGAAGTTGGCGGGCTTGGCCACCCCTGCGGTGTGGTCCTCACCGGCATAGGCCACCACGTCGAGGGTCGACATGACCAGGCCCGCGCCGTTGCCGATGATGCCGACGTTGCCGTCCAGCTTGACGTAGTTGAGGCCCATTCCCTTGGCCTTGGCCTCCAGGGGGTCCGCGGCGTCCTTGTCGGCCAGCGCCGCGTGGTCCTCGTGCCGGAAGTCGGCGTTGTCGTCGAGGGTGACCTTGCCGTCGAGGGCCAGCACCTGGCCGTCCTCGGTCTTGACCATCGGGTTGACCTCGACGAGCGTGGCGTCCTCGCCCTTGTAGACGTCCCACAGGCGGACGAGTGCGGGCGCGATCGCGTCGACGTCGCCGCCCTCGAAGCCGGCCTGCTCGAGGATCTCCCGGGCCTTGGCGTCGTCGATGCCGGTGCCCGCGTCGACCGCGACCCGGGCCAGTGCCTCGGGGCGCTCCTCGGCGAGGGTCTCGATGTCCATACCGCCCTCCTTGCTGCACATCGCGAGCAGCGAGCGGTTGGTGCGGTCCAGCAGCAGTGAGAAGTAGTACTCCTCGGCGATCTTGGCTCCCTGGGCGATCATCACCGCGCCCACGGTGTGGCCCTTGATGTCCATGCCGAGGATCTGCCCGGCGGCGTCCACGGCCTCCTGCGGGCTCTTGGCTAGCTTGACTCCCCCGGCCTTGCCGCGACCACCGACCTTGACCTGCGCCTTGACGACGACGACCCCGCCGCTGTCGGCGCCGACGCGCTCGGCCGTCGGGCCGGCGTCGGCGGCCTCGGTCACGACCTCCGCGGCCAGCACGGGGACCCCGTGCTTCTCGAAGAGGTCTCGTGCCTGGTACTCGAACAGATCCACAGTTGCGGTTCCCGTCTGTCGAAGGTGGCCGGAGGTGCTCCGGTATGCCGGTGGTCGCCGCACGACCTCGCAGCAGCTGCGCCGTCGACGGCCCCTGGGTCGCAGACTATCGCAGCCCGCTCCGCCCGCTCCGCCGCCCACCTGGCGCCCGGATCGGAACCTGAGCAAGCTGAGCCGGCACGATGCACCATGGCCATGGTGTCCCGTGCGGACTCGGCTTGCCCAGGTTGCCCAGCAGCGGACTCGGCGTGCTCAGGTTGGCCGGCGACATCGGCTGCCGCCTGGCGCTCAGAGCCGGACGAGGGGCGCGACCCGGAGCAGGAGCCGCTTGAGGCCGGCCTCGCCGAAGTCGACGTGGGCCATCGTGTGCTTGCCGGTGCCCTCCACGAGGACGACGGTGCCCATCCCGAAGGTGTCGTGGCTGACCTTGTCGCCGGCCGCCAGCCCGGCCAGCTCGGCCTCCTGCTCAGGGGTGCGGTCGCGCTTGGGGGCGCTGCCCTTGGGGTCCAGGCGCACCGCCGCGGGCCGACCGCCGCCCCAGCCGCGACCTCCACCGGCCTCGCCGTCGCGAGATCCGGCATACCCGCCGGACCAGCTCAGCCCCATACCCTCGGCCGCGGAGCGGCGTCCGGTCATGCTCATCCGGTCGGCGTCGGTGCGCTCCCACGTCACCAGGTCCTCGGGGATCTCGTCGAGGAAGCGGGAGGCCGGGAACCACTGCGGGGCGCCGAAGGCCGCCCGGCTCCCGGCCCGCGAGAGGTGCAGCTGCTCGCGGGCCCGGGTGATCCCGACGTAGGCGAGGCGGCGCTCCTCCTCGAGCTCGGCCGGGTCATCGAGGCTGCGCTGGTGCGGGAAGGTGCCGTCCTCGAGTCCGGTGAGGAAGACGACGGGGAACTCCAACCCCTTGGCGGTATGCAGCGTCATGAGGGTTACGACCCCCTGGTCGGGGGCGTCGGACCCGTCGGCGGCACCCTCGGGGATCTGGTCGGCGTCGGCGACGAGCGAGACCTGCTCGAGGAAGTCGACGAGCCCGCCCTCGGGGTAGTTGTCGTCGAACTCCCGGGCGACGGTGACCAGCTCGGTGAGGTTCTCGACCCGGGTCTCGTCCTGCGGGTCGTGGCTGGCACGCAGCTCGGCGAGGTAGCCCGTCCGGTCGAGGATGGCCTCGATGAGGTCGCCGATGCCGGTGTCGTCGGCCGCGGCGAGGTCGCCCAGCTCCTCGAGCAGCGTGGTGAAGCCGGTGATGGCGGCGACCGACCGCGAGGCGATGCCGGGGGCGTCCCCCGACCGGCCGAGGGCCGCCACGAAGGGGATCCGCTCGCGCTCGGCGAGCGAGGTCACGGCCGCGACGGCGCGGTCGCCGATGCCCCGCTTGGGGGTGTTGAGGATGCGGCGCAGGTTGACGTCGTCGGCCGGGTTGGCGATGACCCGGAGGTAGGCCAGGGCGTCCTTGATCTCCCGGCGCTCGTAGAAGCGGGTGCCGCCGACGACCTTGTAGGGCAGCCCGGTGCGGACGAGCACCTCCTCCAGGGCGCGGGACTGCGCGTTGGTGCGGTAGAACACCGCGACGTCACCGGGCCGGACCCCGCGCTCGTCGGCGAGCTCGTCGATCCGGCGGGCGACGAAGGAGGCCTCGTCGTGCTCGCTGTCGGCGACGTAGCCGATGATCCTCTGCCCCTGGCCCGCATCGGTCCACAGCCGCTTGTCCCGCCGCTGCGGGTTGCGGGCGATGACGGCGTTGGCCGCCGACAGGATCGTCGCGGTGGAGCGGTAGTTCTGCTCGAGCAGGATGGTCCGCGCCTGCGGGTAGTCCTCCTCGAACTCGACGATGTTGCGGATCGTGGCCCCGCGGAAGGCGTAGATGGACTGGTCGGCGTCGCCGACGACGCACAATTCGGCCGGTGGCAGCGCCCGCGTGCCGCCGTCGACGATGTCGCCCTCGTATCCCACGAGCTCACGCACCAGGGCGTACTGCGCGTGGTTGGTGTCCTGGTACTCGTCCACCATGACGTGCCGGAACCGGCGCCGGTAGTGCTCGCGCACCGCCGGGAAGGCGCGGAGCAGGTGCACCGTGGTGGAGATGATGTCGTCGAAGTCGAGGGCGTTGGCAGCCCGCAGACGCCGTTGGTACATCGTGTAGGCCTCGGAGACCTTGGCCTCGTAGCTGTTGCTGCCGACGGTCGCCGCGAAGGCCTCCTCGTCGATGAGCTCGTTCTTGGCCGAGGAGACCTTGGCGAGGAAGGCGCGCGCCGGGTAGCGCTTGGGGTCCAGGTCGAGGTCGCGGATGACCAGCCCCATGAGCCGCTGGCTGTCGGCGGCGTCGTAGATGGAGAAGGAGCTCTTCAGCCCCGCGGTCTGCGCCTCCCGGCGCAGGATCCGCACGCAGGCGGAGTGGAAGGTCGAGACCCACATGGCCTTGGCCCGGGGGCCGACCAGCGCCTCGACCCGCTCGCGCATCTCGGCGGCGGCCTTGTTGGTGAAGGTGATCGCGAGGATCTGCCCGGGGTGCACGTGGCGCTCGGCCAGGAGGTAGGCGATCCGGTGGGTGAGCACCCGCGTCTTACCCGACCCCGCGCCCGCCACGATGAGCAGCGGGCTGCCCTCGTGGCGCACGGCCTGCGCCTGCGGCTCGTTGAGGCCGGCGAGCAGCTCCGCCCCGGAGGGCCCGGAGTGCTCCCGCCGCGCCGCCCGACCCGCCGGTGGCGCGTCACCGGAGACCGCCCAGGCGGGCACCCCGCGGTCGTCGACGGACCCGCCGCCGGGACGGGCGTCCGCATGCCCGCTGGCTGCGTCGGCGCTCATCGAGGGCACGGGTTCGTCGAAGGGAAGGTGGTCGAACAAGCCGCTCATCGAGGCCCATCCTAGGCAGCAGGACCGACGTGCCCACCCAGGTCGTCCACACCCCCGCCCCCTACCCTGGGAGCGTGACCCTCCGTCTCCCCGTGACCGGCGCCCCTCATGACGACTGACTCCTCCGCATACCTCGACCTGCCAACGCTCGTGCTGCTGGTCGGCGGGATGGTCATCGCCGTCGTGGCCCTGGTCGCGGGCCTCAACGGCCGGGCGCCCGGGCGGGTGACGATCGGGCTCACCCTGCTCCTGCAGGCCGGTGTCGTGGCCTACTGCGGCAGCTATCTCGGGCGCCAGATCGGCGGTGCCTCACCGGTCGGGCCGGGCTGGGAGCTGTGGGCCTACCTCGTGACCATCCTGCTGCTGCCCGCCCTCGCGCTGGTCTGGGCGCAGCAGGAGCCCACCCGCTGGAGCACCTTCGTGCTCGCGGTCGCGGCCTTCACGGTGGCGGTGATGGGCGCCCGCACCGCCCAGATCTGGTACGGCCTCGGGACCCTGTCGTGAGGCGCCCCACGGCCGATGCCGGGGACCGGCGCCACGGACCGGGCCGGGTCATCCTCGCGCTCTACCTCGTCTTCGTCATCGGGACGGTGTCGCGCTCCGCGGCGCAGATCTCCACCCGCTTCGAGGAGGCGCCGCTGGCCTACACCCTCTCCGCGGTCGCGGCCGTCGTGTATGTCGTGGCCCTGGTCTCCCTCTCGATGCGGGGCCGACGGGCATGGTGGGTGAGCCTGGTCGCGCTGTCGGTCGAGCTCGCCGGGGTGCTGGTCGTCGGCACGTGGAGCTACCTCGCCCCGGAGATGTTCCCGGACGCCACCGTCTGGAGCCACTTCGGGCAGGGCTACCTCTTCATCCCCCTCGTCCTGCCCGTCGCCGGGCTGTGGTGGCTCCTCTCCGACCGGGGGGCGCGGGCCGGCGCCGGCCGCGCCGACGCCGCCCGCCCGGCGAGCGGCCGGGGCGGGCTCCGGGAGCGCGCGTGAGCGAGACCGACCACGAGCCGACGCTGCGCCGCCTCACGTGGCGGGACGCGGCGGGGTCCGCCGTCGGGACCACCGTGGCCGCCCTGCTCATCGCCTTCGGCCTGCCCCACTTCCTCGACACCTCCTGGGCGCAGATCGGCACCCAGCTCGGGCGGGTCCGCCCGGGGACAGCCCTCATCATGGGAGGCCTGCTCCTCGCCGGGCTCTTCAGCTACACCTGGGTGCTCATCGGGTCGCTGCCCGGCCTCGGGCACGTGCAGGCGCTCAAGGTCAACGCCGTGTCGGCGACCGCCGCCAACCTCCTGCCCCTGGGCGGCGCCGTCGGGGTCGGCCTCCTGGTCCTCATGCTCCGCTCCTGGGGGTTCGCCAAGCGCGCGATCTCCTCCAGCGTGCTCGTCACCGGGCTGTGGAACGTCCTGGCCCGGGTGGCCCTGCCCGTCGTGGGGTGCCTCGTCCTCGTGGCCGGCCCCATCGACGCCCCCGACGTCGTGGTGCGGGGCGGCTGGGTCGCGGTCGTCCTGGGGACCACCCTGGTGGCCCTCACCAGCCTCGTCGTGCTCTCCGACCGGGTGGGGGACGCGCTGACCGCGCTGGTCCGGCCCGTGCTGTCACGGACCGGGGTGCTCGGTGGACCCCGCCGTCGGGTCGACCTGCTGCTCACCGACCAGCGGCGCCGGGTGGCCGGGATCGTGCGCACCGGCGGGCTGATGATGACCGTCGGCATGGCCGGTCAGTTCGTCCTGCTCTTCGGGCTCTACTGGTATGCCGCCCGCGTCGTCGGACTGGACGTCCCCCTCGCCGAGCTGGTCTGCGCCTACACCTTCCGGCAGTTCCTCACCGTGATCGCGGTGACCCCGGGGGGTCTCGGGGTCACCGAGGTCGGCACGGCGGGACTCCTGGTGCTCCTGGGCGGCGAGCCCGGGGCGGCCTCGGCGACCGCGCTGCTCTACGCGATCTACGCCCACGTCGTGGTCGTGCCGTTCGGGCTGGCCGCCGCGGCCGCGTGGTGGTTCGGCCCGTCGCGGCCCGGCCGGTCGGCGGCTCAGGAACCGAGCAGCCTGCGCACCTGAGCCCGGTGGGCCCGCGTCGCGACGTCGTCGTCGATCTCGCCCGGCGCCCACTCCCCCGTCGCCCGGCGCGCGGCGACCTCGAGCAGGCCGTCGGCGAGGGCCGGGTTGGCCGGCAGGATCGGGCCGTGGAGGTAGGACCCGACGACGTTGCCGGTGCGGGCACCCTCGTGCCCGTCGGAGCCGTTGTTGCCCTGCCCGTGCCGGACCGTCCCGAAGGGCTGCTGCCCCTCGCCGAGCACGGTGGATCCGGAGTGGTTCTCATAGCCCACGACGGAGCCGAAGTCGGTGTCCAGCACGACCGGACCGATCATCCGGGTGGCGTTGCCGCGCGTCGTGACGTCCAGGATGCCCAGGCCGGGCAGCCGCTGACCCTCGACGGTGATGAAGGCCTCGCCGAAGAGCTGGTACATCCCGCAGATCATGAGCATGGGGAGCCCGTCTGCGGCGAGCTCGCGCAGCCGGTCGGCGTGCTGGGCGAGGTCCTCGGTCACCCGGACCTGGCCGCTGTCCTGCCCTCCCCCGCCGAGGATGATGTCGGCGCGTGCAGGCCACGGCGCCCCGGGGTGGTGGTCGTGAACCACCGGGGTGTAGCCGTGCCAGCGCAGCCGGGCCGCGAGGCAGCGGGTGTTGCCCAGGTCGCCGTAGATGCTCATCTCACGCGGGTAGAGGTGCACGACGTGCACCTCGCCCTTGTCGGCGGGCACCTCCGCGAGCGACGCGACGTCCTCCGGAAGCGCGACCGCGACGCCCTCTGCTCCCCCGTGGCTCATGCCGTCGGCTCCTCTCCGATGCGGGCCAGACCGTAGCGCTCGGCCAGGTTGCGCCGCAGGTGCATCATCGCGGTGTAGGTGCAGAAGATCCGCATCGGGCTGCCGGCGTGCTGAGCCAGGAAGGTGTCCAGCGCGGTGTCGAGGTCGGTCTCCACCCCGCCGACCTCCACCCCGTCGTAGCGCAGCCGCAGCGCCATGTCCCAGCCCCGCACACCCGAGGTGAGCGCCACCCCGCGCTCACGCAGGGAGTCGAAGGACACGTCATACAGCCAGGAGACGTCCCGCCCGTCGGCGTAGTTGTCGTTGATGGCCACCATGGTCGCGACCGGCTCCGCGCCGTAGGTGCCCAGGGCGACGGTGAAGCCCGCCGGGTTCTTGACGAGCACGAGCTCGAGCGGCGAGCCGCCGGCGTCAATGACCTCGCCCCGGCCGAACGGCGGTGACACCGCCGCCAGCGCCGTGGCCGCGGTGGCCGCGTCGAAGTCGGCCCCGAGCAGGTGGCGTGCGGTCGCCGTCGCGGCGGTGGCGTTGATCATCGCCGCGAGCCCCCGCTGGCGCAGCGTCACGGGTCCGACGTCGGGCAGCGCGGGGTCCGGGAAGCGCACGGTGAAGGACCGGCCGTCCTCCTCGGGCAGCAGCAGGGCGTCGGAGGCGTCCGGGTCGCGGCGCTCGTCGGGGTCGGTGAACCGCACGTCCGCCTCCTGGAGCTCCGGGAGCCGGTCGGCGATGCTCGGGTCGACGCCGAACCACCGCACCTGCACGCCCTCGCCGACGTGGCCGCGGATCCGGGAGATGAAGGAGTCGTCGGCGTTGAGCACCACGCCGTCGGTCGTCTGCTCGGCCAGGGTCGTGAGCAGGCGGGCGGTGTGGTCGATCTCGGCGAACCGGTCGAGCTGGTCGCGGGCGACGTTGAGCAGCAGCGCATGGGTGGGCGGCACCTGCGCGCTGAAGTGCAGCGCGTGCGCCTCGTCCAGCTCCACCACCGCCAGGTCGGCGTCGAGCCGACCACGGAGCCCCACCTCGCCCAGCAGCGAGGAGATGACCCCACGGGTGAAGTTGGAGCCCGTGGGGTTGGTGAAGACGCGCAGGCCGTGGGCCCGTAGCAGCGCCACGAGCATCTTGGTCGTGGTCGTCTTGCCGTTGGTGCCGCTCACGACGACGACCCCGCGCGGCAGCGCACCGAGGGTATGCCGCAGCACGGCCGGGTCGAGGCGCTCGGTCACGAGCCCGGGCAGCGCGGACCCGCCGCCGCGCAGACGGGACACCACGCGGGCGCCCTTGCCTGCGGCCAGGGCGAGGGTGGTCCTCACTCCCATTCGATCGTCCCCGGCGGCTTGCTCGTCACGTCGAGGGTCACCCGGTTGACCTCCTCCACCTCGTTCGTGATGCGGGAGGAGATGCGGGCGAGGACGTCGTAGGGCAGGCGGGTCCAGTCGGCCGTCATGGCGTCCTCGGAGGACACCGGTCGCAGCACCACGGGGTGTCCGTAGGTCCGCCCGTCGCCCTGGACCCCCACCGACCTCACGTCGGCCAGCAGCACCACCGGGCACTGCCAGATGTCGCGGTCCAGCCCGGCCGCGGTGAGCTCCTCCCGGGCGATGGCGTCCGCGCGGCGCAGGATCTCCAGCCGGTCGGCCGTGACCTCCCCGATGATGCGGATGCCGAGTCCGGGGCCGGGGAACGGCTGCCGCCAGACGATGCCCTCGGGTACGCCCAGCTCCAGGCCGACCTGGCGCACCTCATCCTTGAAGAGCGTGCGCAGCGGCTCCACGAGGGCGAACTCGAGGTCCTCCGGCAGGCCGCCGACGTTGTGGTGGCTCTTGATGTTGGCCGCGCCGGTGCCCCCGCCAGACTCCACGACGTCGGGGTAGAGGGTGCCCTGCACGAGCCAGCGGACGGGGTGGTCCGCCTCCTGCCCGCCACCGTCACCGGCCTCGGACTGATGGGCCCGGACGATGTCGCGGGCGGCCTGCTCGAAGACGCGGATGAACTCCCGGCCGATGATCTTGCGCTTGGTCTCCGGGTCGGTGACACCGGCCAGCGCGGAGAGGAAGCGCTCCTTGGCGTCCACCACGACGAGGTCCACCCCGGTCGCGGCGACGAAGTCGTCCTCCACCTGCTCCGCCTCACCCTCCCGGAGGAGGCCGTGGTCGACGAAGACGCAGGTCAGCTGGTCGCCGACGGCCTGCTGCACGAGGGCTGCGGCGACCGAGGAGTCCACCCCGCCGGAGAGGCCGCAGATGACGCGGTCCTCGCCCACCTGCTCGCGCACCTGGGCGATGAGGTCCTGCGCCACGTTGCTGCTCGTCCAGGCGGGCGTGATGCCGGCACCGCGGGTGAGGAAGTTGACGAGCACCTGCTGACCGAAGGCCGAGTGCAGCACCTCCGGGTGCCACTGGACGCCGTAGAGGCGCCGCTCGTCGTCCTCGAAGGCGGCGACGGGCGCACCGGGCGTCCGCGCCGTCACCACGCAGCCCTCGGGGGCGGCGGTGACCGCGTCACCGTGCGACATCCAGACGACCTGCTGGTCGGGCTGGTCGGCGAAGAGCGTCGTGGGAGGTCCCGCGACCGTGGCGTCGGTCTGGCCGTACTCGCGGCCACCGGTCCGCTCCACGGTGCCCCCGAGGGCCCGGGCCATGGCCTGGAAGCCGTAGCAGATGCCGAGGACCGGCACCCCGGCCGTGACCACGGCCTCCTCCAGGGCGGGGGCGCCCTCGGCATACACCGAGGCCGGGCCGCCGGAGAGGATGATCGCGGCCGGTTGCTTGGCGAGCATCTCCGCGGCCGGCATGGTGTGCGGGACGATCTCGCTGTAGACGTCCGCCTCGCGGACGCGGCGGGCGATGAGCTGGGCGTACTGCGCACCGAAGTCGACGACCAGCACGGTGTCGCCGCCGGTGGCGGCCTGGGAGGTCGGGATCACGCGGCAACCCTACCGGCGTCGAGGTCCTGCTCCCGGATCTGGGCGGTCGCCTGCCGGGCCACTCGGTGCTCCACCCAGAAGGACAGGAAGGGCACGCAGCCGGCCAGCATCACCCCGACCATCCGGCCCAGGCTCCAGCGCAGCTCGAAGCCGAGCAGGGCGGTGGCGACGAGGTAGACCATGTAGACCCAGCCGTGCGGCGAGGGCCACCAGGCGAGGGCGTGGTTGTCGAAGCCGTAGCGCAGCACCATGTGCAGCACGAGTAGCAGCAGGCCGACACCGACGACGAAGGCCATCACGCGGAAGAACAGCAGCTTGGCGCGGGGGGTCATGGACGGGGCTCCTTCACGGGCGGGGAGAGGGTGGGCAGGTCGGTGGCGGGCGCCGGGGCCGGCTCCTGCGCCGCGTCACGCAGGAAGCGGACGTACATGTAGACCGCGAACGCGGCGAAGATGAACCACTGCAGGGCATACCCGACGTTGCGCCAGACGACGCCGGTCTCCCCGAAGACCGGCGGCGGCACCGCTCGGACCTCAGAGGTGGTGAGGGTCGGGGACTCCTGCACGAGGAAGAGGAAGGCGTCGTAGATCGGGGAGTCCCAGTCGTTGACGAGCTCGGCGGTGTCGATGGAGCCCCGCTGGCCCTCGGGCAGCCCCGTGGGTCCGGGCGCCTCCCCCGGGGCCAGCGTGCCGGTGAGCTCCACCGGCACGTCGGGGTCGGGCCGACCGGCGTCGGCGGGCGCCGGCACGAAGCCGCGGACCACGGGCAGCAGCGCCTCGGGGCTGGAGCCGACGGTGCGGACGGGTGTCACCACCCAGTAGCCCGGCTCACCCTCCAGCAGCCGCTGCGGGACGAGGAACTGCAGCTCGGGGACGTACGTGCCCGTCACGAGCACAGAGCGTCCGGCGCCGTCGTCGGGGAAGGTCGACTGGGGCGTGATCGCCTCCGCCAGGGGCACCGTCGGCCGGGTCGCCTGCTCGGCGGCGAACTCCCGGGACGCGGCGTTGGAGCTCACCCCCAGCTGCCACATCCCCAGTTGGTAGAACGCCACGACGACCACCACGAGCAGCGCGAGAAGCGCCAGCCAGGCGGGCTTGAGGGCGGTGCGGATCACCCCACCAGGGTAGGTGGTCGACCTGGGTGTCAGAGCAGGCTGCCCTGGTCGTCGAAGACGTAGATCGACCCGCCGTAGCAGGCGACCCAGACGGTATGCGTCACCGGGTCGTAGTCGATCCCGATCGGGTTGGCGTCCACCGGGACGGTGTCGATGACCTCCATGTCGGAGGTGCGCACCTTGGCGACGGTGGCCTCGTTGTAGTTGACGACGTAGAGCGCGGACTCGTCCGGGCTCAGGGCGACGCTGCGTGGCTCGACCCCCGGGCTCGCCTCGTCGACGACCTCGTCGGTGGCGGTGTCGATCTTGAGGACGGCGTTGCCACCGCTGGTGGTGAGGTAGAGCGTGCGCCCCTCGTCGGCGAGGTTGAGGTGGCGCGGCCGCGGCGGGGTGTCCATGACGACCTCGGCGGTGCCCTCCTCGAGATCGACCTTGTAGAGCTGGTCGGCATACATCGCGACGGCGTAGACCGTGCGGTTGTCCGGCATGATCACCAGCCCGCGCGGGGCGGCGGCCAGCTCGACGGTCCCGGTCTCGACCCCCTGCTCGGTGTCGACCACGGAGAGGGTCGCGTCGCACCAGTTGCTGACGAGCAGCGTCTTCTGGTCGGGGCTCAGCGCGAGGTACTTCGGGACGGCGCCGACCTCGAACACCTGGTCCCAGGCCATCTCCTGCGCGTCGAAGCGGTAGACGAAGGAGGGGCCGACCCCGCTCTCGGTCGTGCAGGCGTCGAAGCCCTCGACACCGAAGTTCTCGCCGAACATCGTGTACTGGGAGACATAGGCGTAGCGCCCGTCGGCGGTCCACGCCGCCTCCACGGGCGATCCCTGGGACACCCCGGGGTGCCCCTCGATCCCGAAGGCCGCCAGGTCGACGCTGTCGTCGAGCACCTCGACCTGCTCGCGGGTGGTGCTGTCGAAGACGGTGGAGGTGTGGGAGTACATCATGTTGTTGGCGATCATCAGCCCGTGGCCGGAGGCCATGACCGACTTGGGGGTCAGCCCGCCGGTGAGGTAGTCCACCTGCTCCAGGGCGGTCGTGTCGCTGGGGTGCTCGGCAGGGGCCGGCTCGCGCTGCCAGATCTCCTGTGCCGCGCCCCCGCCGTCCGCACCGTCACCACCGGAAGCCTCGGCGCCACCGTCCTCGGCGCCACCGTCGTCGGCACCGTCGTCAGAGGAACCCTGCCCCTGCTCGCCGTCGTCCTGCTGGGGGGCCACCGCCTCGGTCGGCCGCGCCGCGGTGTCCGAGCCGCCGCCCGAGGTCTCGCCGCCACCGAACCCCTGGCTGATGCCCCACCCGCCGAGCAGGAGGACACCGAGCAGGCTTCCGGCCACCAGGCGCCGCCGCTGGACGTGGACCGGGTCCTTGCTGACGCTCACCTCGGGCAACCCGCCGGGGCGGTTCTGCGGGTCCTGCACGCCGTCACCGCTCGCCATAGGGCGCCACCACCACATCCACGCGCTGGAACTCCTTGAGCTCGGTATAGCCGGTCGTCGCCATGGCCCGGCGCAGGGCGCCCATCATGTTGGTCGTGCCGTCCGCGGTGCGGGCCGGGCCGACGAGCACCTCCTCCAGGGTCCCCACCGTGCCCACGTGCACCTTCTCGCCCCGGGGCAGCTCGGCGTGGTGCGCCTCGCTCCCCCAGTGGTAGCCGGCGCCTGGCGCCTCCTCGGCGCGGGCGAGGGCGGCACCCAGCATGACGGCGTCGGCGCCGCAGGCCACCGCCTTGACGATCTCCCCGGACACGCTCGTGCCGCCGTCGGAGATGACGTGGACGTAGCGCCCGCCGGACTCGTCGAGATAGTCCCGCCGGGCCGCGGCCACGTCGGCGATGGCCGTCGCGGAGGGCGTGTGGATCCCCAGAGCGGTCCGCGTGCGGTGGGTCGAGCCTCCGCCGAAGCCGACGAGCACCCCGGCCGCGCCGGTGCGCATGAGGTGCAGCGCCGCGGTGTAGGTGCCGGCGCCGCCGACGATGACCGGGACGTCCAGCTCGTAGATGAACCGCTTGAGGTTGAGCGGCTCGGCCTGGCTGGAGACGTGCTCGGCGGAGACCGTCGTGCCGCGGATGACGAAGAGGTCGACCCCTGCGTCGACGACGGCCTTCCAGAACTGCTGGGTGCGCTGCGGCGAGAGGGACCCGGCCACCGTGACCCCGGCCTCCCGGATCTCACCGAGCCTCGCGGTGATGAGCTCGGGGCGCACGGGCGCGGCATACAGCTCGCGCATCCGGGCGGTGGCCCGCTCACCGTCGAGGCCGGCGATCTCGGCCAGCGCGTCGGAGGGGTCGTCGTAGCGCGTCCACAGGCCCTCGAGGTCGAGCACCCCCAGGCCGCCGAGGCGCCCGAGGGCGATGGCCGTCTCCGGGGAGACCACCGAGTCCATCGGCGCGGCGAGGATCGGCAGCTCGAAGTGGTAGGCGTCGATCTGCCAGCTGATCGAGACGTCCTCGGGGTCCCTCGTCCGCCGGGAGGGGACGACGGCGACGTCGTCGAAGGAGTAGGCCCGGCGGCCCCGTTTTCCGCGTCCGATCTCGATCTCGCTCACCGGGTCAGGCTACCGTCCGGGACCGCCCGGCCCGTCCTCCGCCACGCGTCCGGCGGCCCCTGACCGGGCTCAGCCGTAGTTGGGCGCCTGGGCCGTCATCTCGATGTCGTGCGGGTGGGACTCCTGCAGGCTCGCCTGGGTGATCCGCACGAAGCGACCCGTGACCTGCAGCTCGGGGACGGTGCGCGCGCCGACGTAGAACATCGCCTGGCGCAGCCCGCCGGCCATCTGGTGGACGACGGCGCTGGCGGCGCCGCGATAGGCCACCTTGCCCTCGACGCCCTCCGGGATGAGCTGGTCGTCGCTGGCCACCTCGGCCTGGAAGTAGCGGTCCTTGGAGAAGGAGGTCTTGCCCCGCGAGCTCATGGCTCCCAGCGACCCCATGCCGCGGTAGCTCTTGAACTGCTTGCCGTTGACGAAGATCAGCTCGCCCGGGCTCTCCTCGCACCCCGCGAGCATGGAGCCCATCATCACCGACTCCGCCCCCGCGACCAGGGCCTTGGCGATGTCACCGGAGTACTTCATCCCGCCGTCGGCGATGACGGGCACACCCGCCTCCCGGCAGGCCTGGGCCGCCTCGTGGACCGCCGACAGCTGGGGGACGCCCACGCCGGTGACGACGCGGGTCGTGCAGATCGCCCCGGGGCCGACCCCCACCTTGACGGCGTCCGCACCGGCCTCGACGAAGGCCCGGGCACCGGCCCCCGTCGCGATGTTGCCGCCGACCACCTGGACGTGCCGGGTGGCCGGGTCGCTCTTGAGCCGGGCGACCATGTCGAGCAGCATGCGCACGTGCCCGTGGGCGGTGTCGGCGACCAGGACGTCGGCGCCCGCCTCGATCAGGGTGGTGGCGCGCTCCCACGAGTCGCCGAAGTAGCCGATGGCGGCCCCCACGAGGAGCCGGCCGTCGCCGTCCTTGGATGCGCGGGGGAACTGCTCGCTCTTGACGAAGTCCTTGACGGTGATGAGCCCGGACAACCGGCCCTCGTCGTCGACGAGCGGGAGCCGCTCGCGCTTGTGCGCCCGCAGGATGGCGGTGGCGTCCTCACGGGAGACGTCGGCCGCAGCGGTGACGAGCGGCATGGGCGTCATGACGTCCCGGACGAGGGTGTGGTCCCACTCCGCGACCGGGGTGAAGCGCAGATCGCGGTTGGTGCAGATGCCCAGCAGGTGCTGACCCTCGTCGACGACCGGCAGGCCGGAGACGCGGTACTGCCCGCAGATGCGGTCCAGCTCCTCCAGCGTGGCGTCCGGGCCGATGGTCACGGGGTTGGTGATGCGGCCGGTCTGCGTGCGCTTGACGAGGTCGACCTGGAGGGCCTGGTCCTCGACGGACAGGTTGCGGTGCAGGATGCCGATCCCGCCCTGGCGGGCCATGGCGATGGCCATCCGCGCCTCGGTGACGGTGTCCATGGCCGCCGAGACCAACGGCACCCGCAGCGAGATCTCCCGCGTGAGGCGGCTGCTCGTGTCGATCTGGTCCGGGGACATGTCGGTCTCCCCCGGGAGCAGGAGCACGTCGTCGTAGGTCAGCCCGAGCCGGGCGAACGGGTCGCCGGGGTCGGGAAGATCGCCGGAGGTCATGGACCCAGTCTAGGCCGGAGGGCGGGCGCTCATCCGAGCGGCACCCGGCTCTTTGCCGAGCCCCTCCGACGACGTAGAGTGGCGGCACGACGAGGTGCTCGTCATGTTCGGATCCTCGCTGATCACGGCCCGACGGGCCACCGGTGCGGGGCCCGGGCACAGCCCCCGAGAGGAGGATCGCGTGGCGGAGACTGCCCATCAACCGGGTCCCGTGGCCGATCTGTGGGAGTGGCAGTTCGACGGCGCCTGCCGCACCACCAGCCCCGAGGTCTTCTTCCACCCCGAGGGCGAGCGAGGTCCCGCCCGTCGACGGCGGGACGAACGCGCCAAGCAGGTCTGCGCGAGCTGCCCGGTCCTCGAGCAGTGCCGCACCCACGCCCTCGCGGTGCGCGAGCCCTACGGCGTCTGGGGTGGCATGACCGAGGAGGAGCGGGCCGCGCACTACGACCAGGTGGAGTCCGCCCGACCGCACACCGGTCGCTGAGCACCCCCGCGACGCGGCAACACACGACGACGAAGCCCCACCAGGGTGATCCTGGTGGGGCTTCGTCGTGGCCTCGGGCGACGCGGTCGCCCGCAGCCCTGGTGATCAGTGGCTGTGGCCGTGCCCGCCGTCCTCGTCCTCGCCCTCCGGCTTGTCGACGACCAGCGTGTCGGTCGTCAGCACCATCGCGGCGATGGAGGCGGCGTTGCGCAGCGCGGAGCGGGTGACCTTGACCGGGTCGATGACCCCGGCCGCGAACAGGTCGCCGTACTCGCCGGTCGCGGCGTTGAGGCCCTGACCGGGGCTCATCTCGGCCACCTTGGTGGTCGCGACGTAGCCCTGCAGACCGGCGTTCTCGGCGATCCACCGCAGCGGCTCGGCCGCCGACTTGCGGACGATGGAGGCACCGACGGCCTCATCACCCTCCAGCCCGAGGTCGTCCGCAGCACCCGCGGCGTGGACGAGGGCGGAGCCGCCACCGGCGACGATGCCCTCCTCGATCGCGGCGCGGGTCGCCGAGACGGCGTCCTCGATGCGGTGCTTCTTCTCCTTGAGCTCGACCTCGGTGTGGGCGCCGACCTTGATGACGCACACCCCGCCGGCGAGCTTGGCGATCCGCTCCTGGAGCTTCTCGCGGTCCCAGTCGGAGTCCGTCGCGGCGGACTCGGCCTGCAGCTGCGCGACCCGGTCGGAGACCGCCTGCGCATCGCCGCTGCCCTCGACGATCGTCGTGGTGTCCTTGGTCGCGACGACGCGGCGCGCGGTCCCGAGCACTTCCAGGCCGACCGACTCCAGGGACAGCCCGACCTCCTCGGCGACGACCTGGCCGCCGGTGAGGATCGCCATGTCCTGGAGCATCGCCTTGCGGCGGTCACCGAACCCGGGGGCCTTGACGGCGACCGCGTTGAAGGTCCCGCGGACCTTGTTGACCACGAGGGTCGAGAGCGCCTCGGCCTCGACGTCCTCGGCGATGATCATCAGCGGCTTGCTCTCGCCCACGACCTTCTCCAGGAGGGGGAGCAGGTCGGCCACCTTGGAGATCTTGCCCTGCACGAGGAGGACGTAGGCGTCCTCGAGGACGGCCTCCATCCGCTCGCTGTCGGTGACGAAGTAGGGCGAGAGGTAGCCCTTGTCGAACTGCATACCCTCGGTGAACTCCAGCTCCATCGCGGTGGTGGAGGACTCCTCCACCGTGATGACGCCGTCCTTGCCGACCTTGTCGAAGGCGTCGGCGATGAGCTCGCCGATCACCGGGTCCTGGGCGGACAGCGCGGCGACCTGGGCGATCTCGTCACGGCCATCGAGCTCGCGCGCCGTCTCCAGGAGGCGGTCGTTGATGGCGCTCACGGCGGCGTCGATGCCCCGCTTCAGGCCTGACGGGGCGGCACCCGCGGCGACGTTGCGCAGGCCCTCCTTGACCATGGCCTGCGCGAGGACGGTCGCGGTCGTCGTGCCGTCACCGGCGACGTCGTTGGTCTTGGTGGCGACCTCCTTGGCGAGCTGAGCGCCGAGGTTCTCGTAGGGGTCCTCCAGCTCGACCTCACGGGCGATGGTCACGCCGTCGTTGGTGATGGTGGGGGCGCCCCACTTCTTGTCGAGCACGACGTTGCGGCCCTTGGGGCCCAGCGTCACCTTGACGGCGTTGGCCAGGGCGTCGACGCCCCGCTCCAGCGCCTTGCGGGCATCGTCGTTGAACTGCAGCTGCTTCGCCATGGGCAAAGAGCTCCTTTCTTGCAGGTATGCGGTGTGCGGCCGGATGCGTGTCGCCCCGGTCGCCCGAGGGGCGGCCGGGGCGACGCGTCGAGAGAGATGGAGCGGTCGTCAGCCGACGATCGCGAGCACGTCGCGCGCCGAGAGGATGAGGAACTCCTCGCCGGAGTACTTCACCTCGGTGCCGCCGTACTTGCTGTAGATGACGCGGTCACCCACGGTGACGTCCATGGGGACCCGGTTGCCGTTGTCGTCGATGCGACCCGGACCCACCGCGAGGACCTCGCCCTCCTGGGGCTTCTCCTTCGCGGTGTCCGGGATGACCAGGCCGGAGGCCGTGGTCTGCTCGGCCTCGACGGCCTTGACGACGATGCGGTCCTCGAGCGGCTTGATGGAAACCGACACGGTTACCTTCCTTCTGCTTCAGGTGGTGGGCTCGACACCCGCCAGGTGGTCTGGTGCTAGACGTCACTCCACCGCGGTGGCCCACCGCCGTCGCGGGGGTCGGTCGGCTCTCGCGGCTGGCACTGACGTGCCGAGAGTGCTCAGGACGAATCTAGGCACCGAGTTAGCACTCGGTCAAGCCGAGTGCCAACACCGTCGGGGGGCTCCGCCCCCCAACCACCCGCTACAGCATGAACTGCAGGGGCTGCAGCACGCGTTCGACGACCCGGCTGACCCGCCCCCGCTTCTCCCACTCCTCCAGGGTGAGCTCGTGGCAGTGCTCGAGGTCGGCCCGGAAGATCGCCTCCATGTGCTCGGCCTGGGCCTCGTCGACGATCTCGAGGTTGATCTCGTAGTTGCCCTGCATCGAGAGGCGGTCGACGTTGGCGGTGCCGATCGTCGCCCAGCGCCCGTCCACTGTCATCGTCTTCGCGTGCACCATGACGTCGTGGAAGAGGTGCAGGCGCACGCCGCCCTCGAGAAGGGTCGCGTAGTAGGACTGCGCGACGATGTCGGCGAGGACGTGGTTGGAGGCCTGGGGCATGACCACCCGGACGTCGACGCCGCGCGAGGCCGCGGTGAGCAGCCCGTGCAGGATCTCCCGGTCGGGGATGAAGTACCCCTGGGTGATCCAGATGCGGTGGACGGCGCGGTCGATGGCGTCGAGGTAGAGCGAGCGGACCGGGTAGACCACCCGGCTGGGCTCGTTGCGGGCCGCCCGGATGCTCGTGTGCCAGTCCACGGTGCCGCTGTCGGGGAGCTGGGGCCGACGGGCGCCCTTGTGGCGGTTCCAGAAGTCGGTGAAGGCGTTCTGCAGCTCCCAGACGCTCTCCCCCTCGACCCGCACGTGGGTGTCGCGCCAGCTCGTGGCATACAACGAGCCGATGTTGTAGCCGCCGACGAAGCCCACCCGGCCGTCGACGACGAGGATCTTGCGGTGGTCGCGGCCGGAGGCCCGGATGTCGATGATCGGCAGTGCGGTGCGCAGGACCGGGAAGCGCAGGACGTGCACGCCCTCGGGGAAGGTGAGGAACTCCCGGGGCACGACGAGGTTGGCGAACCCGTCGAAGACGAGGCAGACGAGGACGCCGCGGTCGGCGGCGCGCAGGATGGCGTCCTTGAACGCCTGCCCGACCTCGTCGCCCTTCCAGATGTAGGACGCGAGGTAGACGAAGTCCTCCGCCTCGTCGATGGCGGCGATCATGGCGTCGTAGAGGTACTGCCCGTAGGTGTAGGTGGTCACCCGGAACCCCTCGACCATCGTGGAGACCGGGTCCTGGACGGGCGCGTCCCGGTCGACGTGGTCGCGTCGCTTGCGGACGGCGTCCACCGCGATGACCCCCGCGGCCAGGGTGAGCTGGCCGGCCATCCCCGCGGCCACGGTGCCGAGGGCCATCCGGCGGGTGCGGCGCAGCAGACGGCGGGTCTGGCGGCTGAACACTGGAGACATGGCGCCAATCTACTGGCCGCACAATGAGGACATGAGCGCCGATCCAGCCACCGACCTCATGGAGCGCCTCGGCACCGGTGACGGCGCCCGCCTGCTCGGGAGCCTGCCGCCCTACGACGAGGCAGGCTCGCTGGCCCTCATGACCCGGCTGCGCGCCGAGGGGCACGACCCCGAGCTCGTGGCGGCCGCGCTCACCCAGGCCCGGCTGCGGGCCCGCGGGAGGGCCCGGCTCGGAGCCTGGGTCGACGACCTGCTCCTCACCCAGGACGGCCTGGAGCAGGCGACCCGGCCCCTGGTCGCGGCCCGCCGCGCCGACCTGCTCGCCCGCGCCGGGGTCCGGCACGTGGTGGACCTGGGCTGCGGGCTGGGGCTGGACTCCCTCGCCTTCGCGCGGGCCGGCCTGGCCGTCACCGCGGTCGAGGCGGATCCACGGTGGCTGCCGCGGCCCGGGCCAACCTCGCCCGCTGGCCCCGCGCCGAGGTGCTCGTGGGCGATGCGCTGACCACCCCCGTCACCGCCGATGACGGCGCCTTCCTCGACCCGGCGCGTCGGACCCCCGGGGTGGCAGACCGCCACGGGCGCACCCGCCGGCTCCGGCGCCTCGAGGACCTCTCGCCCCCCTTCGAGCGGGTCACGGAGGTCGCGGCCACGGCCCGCGTGACCGTTGCCAAGCTGGCCCCCTCCTTCGACCCCCGCGACGTGCCCGCGCAGGCCCGCGCCGAGTGGGTGTCGCTGGACGGCGACCTGCTCGAGTGCGCCCTGTGGTGGGGCTCCGGCTCCCCCGGGCGGCGCGCGGTCGTCGGGCGTGGCGGGCCGGCGGAACCCACCTGGTACGAGGTGGCCGAGGTCGACGACCCCCGGCGCCGCTGGCGCGGGCCGACGCCCTGGCAGGCTACGTCGCCGAGGCCGACGTGGCCGTCGCCGCCGCCGGCCTGACGGGCTCCCTCGCGGCCGCCGTCGAAGGCCACGAGCTGGCTCCGGGCACCGGCTACGTCAGCGCGCCCGCCCCGGTGGACCTCCCCTGGGCCCGCTGGTATGCCGTCCGCGAGGTCCTGCCGCTGCACGCCACGGCGGTCCGCGCCTGGCTGCGGGAGCACCACCCCCGGACCGGTCCGGTGACGATCAAGAAGAGCGGGGTGCGGGTCGACCCGGAGGCCTTCCGCACCCAGCTGCGGCTCCCCCGACGCGCTGCGGGGGTCGAGGAGGTCATCCTCATGCTCACGACGGTGGGCGACACCCCGCGCGCGCTCGTCGTCGACCGCCTCTGACAGTGCGCCGGGCCGCTCAGCCGCGGCGCGGGGCCGTACGCGGCAGGGCGGTGAAGCGCTCGACGTCGACGATCCGACCGGAGATGACCAGCTCGTCGCCCTGATGGACCACCGTCTCGGGGAAGGCATACGTGAAGGGCTCCCCGGGTCGCTTCACCCCGACGACGGTGATGGTGTGCCGGGTGCGCACCCCGGACTCCGCCAGGTTGCGGTCCCACGTCTCCACCGGAGCGGTGCAGCGGGCGATGGCGAACTCGTCGTCGAACTCGAGGTAGTCGGCGACGCCGTCGGTCACCATGTGGGCCACCCGCTGGCCCATGACGTACTCGGGGTAGATGACGTGGTCCGCCCCGATGCTCGTGAGGATCTTGCCGTGCTTGCGGGTGATGGCCTTGGCGTAGATCCGCTCCACCCCCGCCTCGTGCAGGGTGATGACCGACAGCACGCTGGCCTCGATGTCCGAGCCGATGGCGACGACCGCCCGGTCGACGTCGCCGACCCCGAGCTGGCGCATCGCCTCGCCGTCGGTGGCGTCGGCCACCACGGTGTGGGTGAGCTCGTCGGCATACTTCTGCACCCGACGCTCGTCGGTGTCGATGGCGAGCACCTCCACCCCCTGCCGCACGAGGGACTCGCAGACGGCGGTGCCGAAGCGGCCGAGCCCGACCACGAGCACCGTCGGGGCCCAACCGTCCGCATGACGCTTCTTCCTAGCCAACAATGGGTCGCTCCTCCGGGAGTCGGTAGTGACGGTGGCGGGTGTTGAGGGCGAGGGCTGCCGCGACCGTGATCGGCCCGACCCGCCCGAGGAACATCAGCAGCATGAGCAGCATCTGCGCGTCCCAGGGCAGGGCGGCGGTGATGCCGGTCGACAGCCCCACGGTGGCGAAGGCCGAAACGACCTCGAAGAGCAGGTCGGCCGGGCGGATGCCCTCGGTGCGGGACATGAGGTAGATCGTCGAGACGACGACGAGCCCGATGGCGAGCAGAGCCACCGACAGGGCCTGCCGCTGGATGGCGCTGGAGATGCGGCGGCGACCGATGATGACGTCCGGCTCACCCCGCACCTCCGACCAGATGACGTAGGCGAGGATGAGGAAGGTCGTTGTCTTCACGCCGCCCGCGGTGCCGGCGCTGCCACCGCCGATGAACATCAGCACGGTGGTGATCGCCAGGCTCTCGTCGCTGGCGGCGGCGTAGTCGATGCTGTTGAAGCCGGCCGTGCGCGGGAACAGCCCCCCGGCCAGCGCCCCCACGAACTGGCCCCACGGACCGAGGTGGCTGAGGGTCCCCTCCGGACGGGACTCGAACCACCAGAAGAGGGCGGTGCCGATGACCATGAGCACCGCGCTGCCCCAGACGGTGAGCCGGGTATGCACGCTCCACCCCGACCGCGGGACGCGCGCCAGCAGCTCGCGCAGGACGGGGTAACCGAGCCCGCCACCAGCGCGAGACAGATGGGGCCGATGATCGCGAGGTCGGCAACAAAGCCGATGGTGCTGTCCTGGTAGAGCGCGAAGCCCGCGTTGTTGAAGGCCGAGATGGAGTGGAAGACGCCGTGCCAGAGCGCCTTGCCCACGCCGTACCCGTAGCCGAGGTGGAAGCGGGCGGCGAGCACGAGCGCGACGACCACCTCCACCACCACGAGGATCTTCAGCATCGAGAAGACCACCGCCCGGACCTGCCCCAACCCCTGGGAGTGGGAGTCGGCCTGGGCGGCCATGGTCGTGCGCAGGCCCAGCTTGCCCCGCACCGCCATGGCCAGGACCGTCGCCAGGGTCATGACCCCGAAGCCGCCGATCTGGATGAGCGCGAGGATGACGACCTGGCCGAAGGGGGACCAGTAGCTGGCCGTATCCACCGTGATGAGCCCGGTCACGCAGGTCGCCGAGACGGTGGTGAAGGCCGCGACCAGGAGGTCGGCGGGGGCGCCCTCGCCGCGCGAGACGGGAAGCATCAACAGGGTGGTGCCGATCATCACCTGGAGGAGGAATCCCAGGGTGACCAGGCGGGCCGGATGGGCCCAGAGGCTACGCACGAGGATCAATAGTGCGCCCGTCCGGGAGCGCGGGCAAGCGACTCGCGCGTGAGCCTGGGCACCCCCCCTCGCCACCCGCGTGGCGAGCGGACCACCTCGGCGGGACGACCGTGCGTCCCGCGCCTTCAGGACCTGACCTGCTCCACCGGCTGGGAGGAGTCGGCCGGGAGGTCGAGCCGGGACTGCTCACGGCCCTTAAGCATCATCTGCGCGCCGAGCGCGGCCACCATGGCGCCGTTGTCGGTGCACAACCCCGGCCGGGGCACTCGCAGCCGGATCCGGGCCGCGTCGCAGCGCTCCTGGGCCAGCGCGCGCAGCCGCGAGTTGGCGGCCACGCCGCCCCCGATGAGGAGGTCGTCGACGCCGTGCTCGGCGCAGGCCAGGACCGCCTTGCGGGTGAGCACGTCCACCACGGCCTCCTGGAAGCTCGCCGCGACATCGGCGACCGGGACCGGCTCACCCGACGCCTCGCGCGCCTGCACCCACCGGGCGACGGCCGTCTTGAGGCCGGAGAAGGAGTAGTCGAAGCGGTGGCGCTGGAGGTCGCGCCCGGAGGTGAGACCGCGGGGGAAGTCGATCGCCACCTGGTCGCCCTCCCGGGCCACCCGGTCGATGTGCGGGCCACCGGGGAAGGGTAGGCCGAGCACGCGCGCCACCTTGTCGAAGGCCTCGCCCGCCGCGTCGTCGATGGTCGCCCCGAGAGAGCGGATGTCCTCGGTGACGTCCGGGACGAGCAGCAGGTTGGAGTGCCCACCGCTGACCAGGAGCCCCATGGTCGGCTCGGGCAGCGGTCCGTGCTCGACGACGTCGACCGCCACGTGCGCCGCGAGGTGGTTGACCCCGAAGAGGGGCACGCCGAGGGCGAGGGCGAGGGCCTTGGCCGAGGCGACGCCCACGAGCAGGGCCCCGGCGAGCCCGGGGCCGGCGGTGACGGCCACCGCGTCGACGTCGGTGAGGCGCACCCCCGCCTCGCGGCAGGCCCGCTCGATCGTGGGCACCATGGCCTCGAGGTGCGCGCGGCTGGCGACCTCGGGGACCACGCCGCCGAAGCGGGCATGCTCCTCGACGCTGCTCGCGATCGCGTCGAAGAGCAGTCGCTCACCACGGACGAGACCCACTCCGGTCTCGTCGCAGCTGGTCTCGATCCCGAGGACGAGGGGTTCACTCATGTGTCGAGCTCCTTGCGCAGGACGAGGGCGTCCTCCCCGGAGCGGTAGTAGCGCTCGCGGGTGCGGACGAGGTGGTAGCCACGGGTGGTGTAGAGCCGCGTCGCGACGGTGTTGCCGCTGCGCACCTCGAGCATGATGCTCGTGGCGCCGGCGTCGCGGGCCAGGTGGTGCAGCCGGTCGAGGAGCCGGGCCCCGAGGCCGACACCGCGGGCCTGTGGGTGCACGGCGATCGTCATGACGTCGGCCACGTCGTCGGCCAGGTCGAGGCCGGCGTAGCCCACGAGCCCGGGCTCGCCGGGTCGGTCCGCCACGACGTACCCGCGTCGTGGGCGTGCCGCGAGTTCGGCCCATAGCGAGGCCTCGTCCCACGGCTCGTCCGGGAAAGCGGCCCGCTCGACCTCCAGCATCGCGGGTATGTCGCGCCAGGACGCCTCCCGGAGCACCGGAGGCCCGGCGGCGCTCATCGGGCCCGCATCTCCACGGCGTCGGGCCGCCGGAGGTAGAGCGGCTCGGGGGGCAGCAGGGCGGTCGCGGCGTCCGGGTGCGCGCCGCCGACCAGTCGGACGGCGAGGTCAGCCAGGACACCTGGTGAGACGTCGAGGGGGGCGTCGCAGAGCTGGTGGGGCAGCGCGTCGGGGTAGAGCAGTCCACCGCGTCCGACGGTGGCCAGCTCGCGCACCGCTGCGGGCAGCGCGACCGCCGGCCCGACCTCGGGTCCCTGGATTCGGTGGGCACCGCCGGCGCCCAGCGCGTAGCGCGCCCAGTAGACCTCGCGACGACGGGCGTCGGTGGCGACGAGCAGCTCCTGGTGCTGCGACCCGGCGAGGTGCACCGCGTGGGCCAGGGCGTCGAGCGAGCAGATCCCGCGCGGCGCGGGCAGGCCGCGGGCGTGGGCCAGGACCATCGCGGTCACGACCCCCACCCGGAGTCCGGTGAACGGGCCGGGTCCGACGCCGCAGACCACGTCGGTGATGTCGGCCATGCCGACGCCGGCCTGCTCGAGGACCGCACTGATGGTCGGTGCGAGGAGCTCGCCGTGGCGCCGGACGTCGTGCTCGACCACCTCGGCGAGGACGGCGTCACCGTCGTGGAGGGCGGCCCCGACCGTCCCGGTGGCAGTGTCGATCGCGAGCAGCACCTGCTCAGGCTAACGTGGTGGCTGTTGGAGTCCCCCGCCCGACCTACTGCAAAGGATGGCCGATGTTCACCAAGTTCTTCGCCCCCACGATCGAGGTCAGTGCCCACTGCGACCTGCCCTGCGGCGTCTACGACCCCGCCCAGGCACGGATCGAGGCCGAGTCCGTCAAGAAAATCTGCGAGAAGGTCGCGGACAACGACGACGCCGACTTCCGGATGCGCGCCATGATCATCAAGGAGCAGCGGTCCGAGCTCGTCAAGCACCACCTCTGGGTCCTGTGGACCGACTACTTCAAGCCGCCGCACTTCGAGAAGTACCCCGAACTGCACGTCCTCGTCAACGAGGCCACCAAGCTCGCGGGCGCCTCGGGGACCAAGGGCAGCTTCGACGTCGCCACGGCCGATGAGCTGCTCGGCAAGATCGACCGCATCGCCGAGATCTACGCGGAGACCAAGAAGGGCTGACCTCAGCGGTCAGCGACACCAGGGCCGCCCCGCGTCCGTCGCGGGGCGGCCCTGGTGCGTCGTCAGCGACGTAGCGCCTCGGACTGGGGCGTGGAGATCACTCCACGACGCTCGAGCAGCCGGATGAGGGCCTGGACCACCTCCGGGTCGTACTCGTGCGGGGTGCTGCGCAGCATGCGCTCCAGCGCCTCGACCGGACCGTTGCCACCGGTGAGCCGGGTGGCGCGTCCGGTGAGGTCGTCGTAGGCGGAGGCGACGCGCACGATCCGGGAGGCAACCGAGACGTCCCCCCGCTCCTCGGCCCGGTGGTGCGCGAGCCCGACGTCCGAGACGACCGAGGCCAGCCGCGAGAGCTCGGCGGTCCGGCCCAGGATCGAGGAACCGGTCGAGGCGATCTGGCGCTGGTCGCGGGCCGAGATCTCCACCGTCGCACCGCCCGGGACCGGACGAGGTATGCCGACCTGACCGATGTCGTGCAGCAGGGCCGCCGCCTCGACGTCCGGCAGGTCGGCCGCCTCGACACCGAGGTCCCGCGCGATGGGCACGGCCAGCGCGGCCACGCGGGCGCCATGGCCGGCGGCGGTGAGACCGGCCTCCTCGGGCAGCCGGGCCAGCGCGAAGAGCGTCTGCCGCTGGGCGAGCCGGGTCTCGCGCTGCCGACTCACGGCCGGCTGGAGCACAAGCAAGGGCACGAGGAAGAGCACCAGGCTGATCGGGCCCAGGGCGGTGAGCGCCAGTGCGGTCACGACCGCCGTCGACGCGCCGGCGAGGGCCACCGGCCCCTGGCGCCCGATCTCTCCGGCCAGGTTGGCCCAGATCTGGCCCTGCCCGCGAGCGGCGGCCCGGACGGCGCGCGGCACCCAGGGCACGGCCACGGCGACGACCGCGACGACGAGCAGGGCGAGGGCGATGAGCACCGTCTCGTCGCCGTGGTCCCAGATGCTCTCGATCAGGGTATCGCCACCGGGTCCGGGCAGCCGCACGAGCAGGCCTGCGACGACGACCGAGGTGCCGAGACGCAGCATGTCCTTGGGCACCTGCCCCAGGCGCTGCCGCCACATCGCGACGAGCAGGACCGCGGACGAGGCCAGCACCAGCGGGCCGAGGAGCCCGACCACGGACCCGTCGCTGCCCGGGCCGACCGGCCAGGCTGTCGCCATGGCCAGCGCCATCGCCGTCGCCTGGGACAACGGTGCCTCGCCACCCGGAGCCGCGGACCGTTGGCGCCAGGCCTCGCTGAGAAGCATCGTCAGCAGCCCCACGAGGGCCAGGGACCACGTGAGGCTCATGCGCCGGCACCCCCCGCCAGCCCGCTCATACGGTCTCCACGCTCTCCGGCTGCCACTCCGCGTAGGCGTCGATCACCGAGGGGTGGTCGTGGTCGGGCAACCGGGCCTGACGGGCGGCGACAGCCGCGCCGTTGGGTCGGCCCCGCCAGGCCTCCGGTGAGCGCCCGACGACGACCGTGAGGGCCCGGACCACCTGGGGGTCCAGGTGGCTCCCCGCCCTCTCCTGCAGCAGCGTTACGGCGTCGGCGGCATCCAGCTCCGGCGCGGAGGCTCCCGAGGTCAGGGCCTCGAAGGCATCGGCCACCGCGATGATCCGAGCAGCGAGCGGGATCTCCTCCCCGTGGAGCCCGGCCGGGTAGCCGCGCCCGTCCCACCGCTCGTGGTGGTGGGCGATCCCCGGGAGTGAGCCCTTGAGGAAGGCCAGGCCGGACAGGATGTTGGCACCCGCCTGGGGGTGGCCGATGAGGGCGGTGAGGTAGTCGACGTCGTCCGCCTGGGCCTCGGTGGGCAGCTCGGGCCGGACGACGACCATCCCGATGTCGTGCAGGAGCGCGGCATACCGCAGCTCCTCGGCGTCCCGCACACCCACGCCGAGCTCTCCCCCGAGGGCCTCGGCGAGGTCGGCCACCCGCGCACTGTGCCCCACGGAGGCGGGATCGGCCTCCTCAAGCGCGGCGACGAAGGAGGTGACGGTCTCCCGATGCTCTCGCCGCGCCAGGGCCTCCCGACCGATCGCCCAGTGGGCGATGAGCAGCGGGCCGAGCACGAAGAGCGCCGACCCGGGACCCAGACCGACCGGTCCCCAGAGCAGGACGAAGAGGAACCCGATGACGACGTGCGCGAGATAGCCCCAGCCGAGGCTGCGCAGGACCGTCCGCGCCACGGGCAGCACCCGGGTGCGCCGGGTCACCGCCGACACGAGACCGATGCAGAGGACGTTGACCGCGATCATCACCACGTAGGCGATGAGCAACGGGCCACCGACCCGCAGCAGCAGCCCTCCGGGGCTCGCCGGCATGTCCTGTACGAGCACACCACCGGACAGGAGATAGACGAGCGAGCCGGCGGCTCCCATGGTCGCGGTCATCGCACCGTTGAAGACACGATTCTCCCACTTCTTGACCTGCAGATCGCTGAGGCTGGACAATCCTCCTGCGATGGTCGCCCCCATCGGCCCGGCGATCGGGATAGCGGCGGCTAGCACGACGGTGGTGACTGACACACTCCAGAGTCCAATCGCGCCTCCCTCCCGCAACTGCACCCCCACGGTGGCGAGCACCAGGAGAAGGATCACCACCCTCAGGTCCGCCGCCGAGTGAGGAAGCAGCAGAGTCCCGATGCCGACCAGCCCACCGGCGCCGAGCGCGAGGATCCCGGCCAGCACCGCCACAGGCAGTGACGAAGGGCGCGGATCGGTTCGATCCGCGCCCTTCGATGAGTGAGTGGGTCGGCTCAGCCGTTCCACAGAACGACGTCGATGAAGCCGATCAGGCCGCTGAAGAAACCGGAGCCGAGCACGGCGGTGATGAACTGCAACATGATAATGTCCTTCCGTCGATGACGCTCCGTGGCGGGAGGAGCGTGTGCCGGGGAGACGTCCGGCGTGGCACAAATGTGCCACAGGTCACTGCCCCGTCCGTACTCGGGGTGCCCAAAAATGCAAAACTTGAACAAACCTTTACCATTTGCGTGACGTGGGTCACATGACGCTGGCTCCGGACCGCTGTGGGATGATGGGCCAGGAAAGCCATCGAGCCCCGGAGGACGACATGAGCAAGCGAGCACGCAAGCGTCGCGACCGCAAGAAGAAGGCCGCCAACCACGGCCGCAAGCCCAACGCCTGACCCCAGCACCACCGAGAAAGGCCGACCGGAGGACCGGTCGGCCTTTCGTCGTCGTACGGCGTCGAATGGTGGCCGGGATCAGCCCTCGGTGCGCCGGACCACCGTGACGTGCGTGCTCGTGATCCGCGTGAGGATCTGGCTGCGCAGCCCCTCGGGGGCGCTCTGCCGGGCACAGGCCCGACGCACGAGGGCCTTGAGCAGCAGGTCCCGGTCGTACTCCGCCAGGCAGGACCCGCACTCGTCGAGGTGGGCCTGGATGCGCGCCTTGTCGACCGGCTCGGTCTCGTTGTCGACGAACTCGAACAACCGGAGCAGCACGCTCGCGCAGTCGACCGACGCCTCTGCGTTGCTCCCCCGCAGGTCGCGCCCCATCACGACTCCTCCCCCGCTCGCACGAAGCCACGCTCGGCGGCGTAGTCGGTGAGCAGCTCACGCAACTGCTTGCGTCCCCGGTGGAGCCGGGACATGACGGTCCCGATCGGGGTGTCCATGATGTCGGCGATCTCCTTGTAGGAGAAGCCCTCGACATCGGCGAGGTAGACCGCCATCCGGAAGTCCTCCCCGATCGAGGCCAGGGCACGCGTCACGTCGCTGTCCGGAAGGTGGTCCAGCGCCTCGGCCTCGGCGGACCGCAGCCCGGAGGAGGAGTGCGAGGCGGCCCGGGCCAGCTGGTAGTCCTCGACCTCGGCAGCGTCCGACTCCAACGGCTGCCGCTGCTTCTTGCGGTAGATGTTGATGTAGGAGTTGGTGAGGATGCGGTACATCCAGGCGCGCAGGTTGGTCCCCGGGCGGTACTGGTGGAACGCGGCGAACGCCTTGGCGTAGGTCTCCTGGACGAGATCCTCGGCGTCGGTCGGGTTGCGGGTCGTGCGGAGCGCGGCGCTGTACATCTGGTCCAGCAGCGGCATCGCCTCGCGCTCGAAGCGCGCGGCACGCTCCTGCGGGGACTCGCTCGCGACATCGACGCTCGCGTCGGCGGCTGCCTGGGCGTCGATCTCCTCGACGGCCGGTTGGTCAGTAGTCATCACCCTCCAGCCTAGCCCGTGCGGGCTGGCCACGGCGAAGTCCCCGACCCGCTCGCCGGGAGCGATGGTGGTCCTCAGCACTCTCGTCTCCTCCGCTCTCCTGCGCCTGTCCTGCGAACTGCCGGGTCAACGCGGTGATCGGGCGCGCGCATTCCCGGCTCCGCGCCGTCGGGTGCCCAGGATGGGACGATGGAGGGGTGAACCCGAGCACGCGCACCTACCGACGTCGCCCGCTGACGCAGCCGGCGAAGCTGCAGAACGTCCTCTACGAGATCCGTGGGCCGGTGGCCGCCCGGGCCGCCGCCCTCGAGGCCGAGGGGCACCGGATCCTCAAGCTCAACATCGGCAACCCGGCGCCCTTCGGGTTCGAGGCACCGGACATCATCCTTCAGGACATGATCGCGGCCCTGCCCACCGCGCAGGGCTACTCGGAGTCCAAGGGGATCCTCTCCGCGCGCCGCGCCGTCGTCTCCCGCTACCAGGACGAGCCGGGGTTCCCCCCGCTGGACGTCGATCACGTCTACCTCGGCAACGGGGTCTCCGAGCTCATCATGATGACCCTCAACGCCCTCCTCGACCCCGGCGACGAGGTGCTCGTCCCGGCTCCCGACTACCCGCTGTGGACCGCGGCCACGAGCCTGGCCGGTGGCATACCCCGGCACTACTTGTGCGACGAGACCGACGGCTGGAACCCCCAGGTCGAGGACATCCGGGCCAAGATCACCCCGCGCACCAAGGCGCTGGTGATCATCAACCCCAACAACCCGACCGGCGCCGTCTACTCGCGCGAGGTGCTGGAGCAGATCACCGAGCTGGCGCGCGAGCACTCGCTGCTGCTGCTCGCCGACGAGATCTACGACCGCATCGTCTACGACGACGCCCGGCACGTCTCGATCGCCTCGCTGGCGCCCGACCTGCTGTGCCTCACCTTCAACGGGTTGTCCAAGACCTACCGCGTGGCCGGGTACCGCGCCGGGTGGGTCGCCATCACCGGACCCACCGACCACGCCAAGGGCTTCCTCGAGGGGATCGAGCTGCTCGCCTCGACCCGCCTGTGCCCCAACGTCCCCGCCCAGCACGCGATCCAGGTGGCGGTCTCCGGTCACCAGAGCATCGAGGAGCTCATCGCGCCGGGCGGGCGCCTGGCCGAGCAGCGCGACGTGGCGACGAGCATGCTCAACGCGATGGACGGCGTGAGCTGCGTGGAGCCCCGGGGCGCCCTCTACGTCTTCCCACGGCTGGATCCCGAGGTCCACGAGATCCACGACGATGTGAAGTTGTGCCTCGACCTGCTGGAGCGGGAGAAGATCCTCGTCGTGCACGGCACCGGGTTCAACTGGCCGACCCCCGACCACCTGCGCGTCGTCACCCTGCCGTGGGGCTCGGACCTGCGCGCCGCCCTGGACCGGATGGGCAACTTCCTCTCCTCCTACCGTCAGTGAGGACGGGCTGATGTGCGGACGGTATGCCGCGAGCGCCCACCCGGACGAGCTCGTCGAGGCCTACGACGTGGAGCTCGACGCCACGGCCGAGCGGTCGATGAGCGTGCTCAAGAACCCTCAGCAGCCGGCCCCGGGAGAGCCCGACTACAACGTCGCCCCGAGCAAGCAGGCGCCGGTGGTGCTCACCCGCGCGCCCCGCCGGAGCGCCGAGGACGACGAGAAGGGCGAGAACGGCGAGGAGCACGCCGCGGTACGCCAGCTCCGCCTGCTCACCTGGGGCCTCGTGCCGTCGTGGGCCAAGGACCCCTCGGTCGGGACGCGGATGATCAACGCCCGTCAGGAGACGGTGCTCGACAAGCCGGCCTTCGCCCGTGCCGCCCTCTCGCGCCGCTGCCTCGTGCCCATCAGCGGGTGGTACGAGTGGCAGGTCAGCCCGGTCGCGACCGACGCCAAGGGCAAGCCCCGCAAGCAGCCGTTCTACGTCACCCGGGCCGATGACGTGCCCCTGGCCCTGGCGGGGCTCTACGCGTTCTGGAAGAGCCCGGAGCCGAGCCCGCAGGCCGGCGGGGAGGACACGTGGCTCGTGTCCTACACGATCCTCACCACTGCCGCTGAGCCTGGCCTCGAGCGCATCCATGAGCGCCAGCCCCTGGCCCTCGAGCCGGAGCAGTGGGACGACTGGTTGGATCCGCGGCTCACCGACGCCGACGACGTCCGGTCGCTGCTCGGGGCTGCTCATGTGGCGGGCCGCTTCACGGCGTGGCCCGTGAGCCGCGCCGTCGGCAACGCCGCGTCCAACGGAGAGGGACTCGTGCAACCCTTGCCGCGCACCGATCTGGTGGGGGTGGTCGATCCTGCGACCGGAGAAGTGATCGGCGGGTGACCCCCTGATGAGGGTCGTGGTGGCCGCCATCGGGAGCAGGGGTGACGTCCTGCCCTTCACCCACCTGGCCAGACGGTTCGCGACCGAGGGGCACGACGTCACCCTCGTCACGCACGGGACGCTGGTCGACGAGCTCGCCCCCGGCCTGAGCGTGGTCGAGGTGGGGAGCGACCCCGGGGAGCTGCTGGCCGGACCCGCGGCTCGCGCCGTCCGACGCGGGAGCCCACGACAGCTGAGCCGCACCAGGCAGCTCTTCGCTGACTTCGTCGACTCCGCGTACCGACCCGCACGGGTGGCCCTGGACGGCGCGGACGTCCTCGTCGCGTCCACCTTCGCCATCGCCGCCGTGCACGAGGCCTTGGAGCGGTCCGTGCCGGTCGTGCGGGCACACATGTGGCCCGAGTATCCCGACCTGCGGGGTCCCATGCCCCTGCTGCCCTATTCGTGGTGGATCCCCGGGCCTGGGCGGCGCCTCGCCCGACGCGGGCTGCGCCGCGTCGAGCACTACCTGGGCGGCGTGCACGGCGGCTGGCGTCGTGGTCGGCTCCACCTGGTCGCCCACCACCCGGTGACGCTGACCGCCTCCACCCACGGCTCGCTCTACGCCTTCAGCCCGGAGCTCGTGCCCGGCAGCCCCACGGACGGCACCGTGACCGGGTGGTGGACGGCGCGCGGACCCTCGCGGGCGCTCTCGGCACCCGTGGCCGAGGCCCTCGACGACGGTCGCGAGTGGATCTACGTCGGCTTCGGATCGATGCACCAGGCCGACCCAGACGCCCTGGTGGGCCGTCTGGAGGAGGTCTGCGCCCGGCTCGGGGTTCACGCCCTCGTGCAGGTCGCGGGAGCGGACACCCGCCGCCACCCGCACCTGCTGGCCATCTCGCAGGAACCCCACGACGAGCTGTTCGGGCGGGTGCGGGCCGTCGTTCACCACGGCGGCGCCGGCACGACGGGTGCCGCCGTCCGGGCAGGTACGCCGTCGGTCGTCGTTCCGCACTTCGCCGACCAGTTCTACTGGGGCCGTCGACTGCACGTCCTGGGGGTGGCGCCCCGCCCCGTCCCCCGCGCGATGGCCTCCCCCGGTGGCTGGAGGGGGCTCTTGAGGAGGCCCTGTCGGCACCCCTGCGACACCGAGCCGTCGACCTCGCGCGCAGGGTCGAGGGTGAGGACGGGTGCGGGCTCGCCGTCCGACAGGTCGAGGAGTGGCTGTCCCCCACGGAGCACCGGTGAGATCCAGTGCTGGAGGCGACGGCCAGCCCAGCCCGCTTCGGGTGGCGTGGCCTCCCATGGTGGCTGTGGCATTGGTGCTGCTCATCGCCGCACCTCGCTACGGGCCCCACTGGGACGAGCTCTACTTCGGGATGCTGCCGCCCCGGTGGTGGTACGAGGACCAGCCTCCGCTGACCGTCTGGATCACCTGGGTCCTGGGCCGGTTCAGCGACGCCCTGTGGGTGCAGCGCCTACCCGGCGTCGCGGTCGCCGTGGTCGGGGCCCTCGTGGCCACCCTCTACCCCCGCACGCTCGGGGCCGGTGAGCAGGTCCAGCGCCTGGCGGGGTGGGCGCACGCCTTCACCGTCTACCCGCTCATCATGGGTCACCTGTTCACCACCTCGAGCATCGACCTGCTGGCCTGGCAGGTCGTCATCCTGTGCGTCCTGCGCGCGACCGTAGGTCACCCGCACGGACTGCTCTGGGCCGGGACCGTCGCCGGGCTGGCCTGCTGGAACAAGCTGCTGGTCGTCGTCCTCGCGTCGGCCCTGCTCGTCGGGCTGCTGCTGACTTGCCGCAGCGTCCTGCTCACCCGGGACGCGCTCCTGGGCTCCCTGGTCTTCGTGCTGCTCGGGGCTCCCCAGGTCCTGCTGCAGCTCGCCCACGGCCTACCCATGAGCCAGGTGTCCAGCGGCCTGGTCGACCAGCAGGGTGATCTCGTCCGCCTCGCCCTGCTCCCCGCGCTGGCGCTGTTCGTCGGACCTCCGCTGCTGCTCGTCTGGGTGGGTGCCCTGATCGCGCCGTGGCGCGAGGACCGTCCGGGACGCTTCCTGCTCCCGACCGCCGCAGTCGTGCTGCTCTGGACCCTCGCCAACCCCTCCCAGCCCTACTACCCGGTCGGCGTCCTTCTGCCGGCCCTGGCCGTGGGCTGGGTGACGTCGGGGGTGGTCGCGCGGTGGAGCCCGCGCAGGAGGTCTGCGGTGGTCGCTACCAACGGGCTCGTCGCGTGCCTGGTCTGCCTGCCGCTCCTGCCGCCCGGGGAGCCCTGGCTGTCCACCCTGTCGCGGGTCAACCCCACCATCCGCGACCAGGTGGGATGGCCCGGACTGGCACAGCAGATCTCCTCGCTGCGCAGGCCCGGCGAGGACGTCGTGGTCGACACCTACGCCCTGGCCGGTGCCGTGCACCGCTACGGCACCCCCTCGGACCGGGCGTCGGTGCACTCCGGGCACAACGCGCTGTGGGACCTGGGTCCTCCCTCGAGCGACCTGGTGCTGCTCGTCGGCGAGGACGCGGTGCGCCAGCGTGACGCCTTCGACAGCTGCAGTCCGGCCGGGACCCTGGAGACGAGCCCGGTGGTCCACCCCCAGCTCGTGGACGTGCCGGTGTTCCACTGCGAGGGTCCCGTCTCGGACTGGCGCACCCTGTGGCCACGCTTTCGTCGGCTCACCGGCTGACCGGACGTCCCGTGAGAGCGGCTCAGCCCGAGCTGCGGACCAGGACCTGCACCGACTCCACGACCAGGGCGAGGAGCAGGCAGCAGACGATGATGATCTGCCCGGTCCCCTCCTGCACCAGTGCCGGGGGCACGCGGTTCTCCGCGCAGAAGACGAGGGCCACCGCCGCCAGCGCGCCCCGGGGCAGACGCCCACGCTCCAGCCAGGCCGTCTCGGGCCGCACGGCCGACAGCAGGAGGCCACCGGCCGGCACCACCAGGGCCAGGATCACGCCGGTCAGGTGCAGGGCCCCGGTGTCCCCTGCGGGGAACACGGCGGCGATGACCAGGCCCAGTCCCATCACCGCCACGCTGCCGGAGAGCCATCGGCCCCACCGGGCGGTGAGAAAGAGTGCCGCTGCGCCCAGCAGCACCCCGGTCAGTAGCAGCCCCACGTTGAAGGCCGCTGCGCCGGGCGAGCAGATCCACCGCCCGTCCCGAGAGCGGCACGCCCCGTCGCCCAGGTCGCTGATCATGTTGACCGACCAGACGAAGGTCGTCCCGCTGGTATGGAGCGCGGCCGCCATCGTGACGGCGAACAGCAGCACCGCGGACAGCACGCCTGCTGCACCCAAGGCGGCACGACGGTTCGACACCGGGGAGCGAGTCATCTCGGGCAGTCCTTCGGCCTCGTCCGGCCAGGGTGAGCGTCGGGCAGGTCCGCCGGCCGGGGACGGGTCGGGCTGGACCATCCGGGTGCATCAGGAGGGACGGCGACCCACCGACCGATGCCGGAACGGTAGCACCGCAGGCCCGGCTGGCCGACGCAGCCGCTAGGTTTGACCGCAGACCACGACGAGGAGCCATCTGCCATGACCGACGCCCGGCCCTGGGCCGCGCCCCGTGCCGACAGCCCGATCGACGCCCGGGTGAGGGTGCCCGGGAGCAAGTCGCTGACCAACCGCTGGCTCGTGCTCGCCCTGCTCGCCGAGGGGACCAGCGTCCTGCGCCACCCCTTGCGCTCGGACGACAGCGAGCGGATGGTGGGCGCGCTGCGGGCTCTGGGTGCCGAGGTGGACGACGAGGATCCGGCCGTCTGGGTGGTCAGCCCGCCGGCCGGTCGGCTGCGCGGGGGCATCGACATCGACTGCGGCCAGGCCGGCACGGTCATGCGTTTCGTGCCGCCGGTGGCGGCGCTCGCCGACGGCCCGGTGCGCTTCGACGGACACCCGAGCGCCCGGTCCAGGCCGGTCGGCCCCCTGCTCCAGGCCCTGGGCGACGTCGGCGTGACGGTCCGTGAGGAGGGCCGGGGCACCCTGCCCTTCGAGGTGCTCGGACCCCTCCCCGCGACCTCCGGTGCCGAGCCCCCCCACGTGGGCATCGACGCCTCGGCCAGCTCGCAGTTCGTCTCTGCCCTCCTGCTCGCCGCAGCGGCATACCCCCGCGGCCTGCGGCTGGAGCACACGGGCCCCACGCTGCCGAGCCTGCCGCACATCGAGATGACCCTGGACGTCCTGGCCTCGGTCGGGGTGCGGGTCGACCGGCCGGACGCCACCAGCTGGCTGGTGCACCCGGGGCCGGTGCGCGCCGTTGACGTCACCGTCGAGCCCGACCTCTCCTCGGCGGCGCCCTTCCTCGCGCTGGCCGCCGCGACCGGTGGCCGGGTGCTCGTCGCGGACTGGCCGGAGACGACGACCCAGCCGGGTGAGCGGATGCGTGAGGTGCTCGCGGCGATGGGGGCACGCACCGACCTCACCGCCGCGGGGCTGCTGGCGTCCGGGGCCCCGGACGGTCGGTTGCGGGGGGTGGACCTCGACCTGTCGGAGGTCGGTGAGCTCACCCCGGTCATCGCCGCGCTGTGCGCCCTGGCCGACTCCCCCAGCCGGCTGCGCGGGGTCGGGCACCTGCGCGGGCACGAGACCGACCGCCTCGCGGCGCTCGTCACCGAGCTCACCCGGCTGGGCGCCGGGGCGCGAGAGCTGCCGGACGGCCTGGCGATCGAGCCCCGACCGCTGGTCGGCGCCCCCGTCCGGACCTACCACGACCACCGGATGGCGATGTTCGGCGCCGTCCTGGGCGTCGCCGTCCCGGGCCTGGAGGTCGAGGACGTCGCGACCGCCGGCAAGACCTTCCCCGGCTTCGACCTGGCGTGGGAGGAGGCGGTGCGCAGCGCCGCCCCGACCCAGGCGTCGGCCTCACCGACGGGGCACCCGTGAGCGGCCGCTACGACCACCTCGACGAGTCCGACGTCCGCGTCCGCGCCTCGCGCAAGGGCTCCCGCCCCCGGACCAAGGAGCGGCCCGCCCACGAGGACGCCGTCCTCGGCGTCGTGACGACCGTCGACCGGGGGCGCTACACCACCCGGGTGGACGACCGCTCGGTCATCGCCATGCGGGCCCGGGAGCTGGGCCGCGCCCGCATCGTCGTCGGCGACCGGGTGGGGATGGTGGGCGACACCTCGGGGCGAGCGGACACGCTGGCCCGCATCGTGCGGGTGGAGGAGCGGCGGACCGTGCTGCGCCGCAGCGCCGACGACTCCGACACGGTGGAGCGCGTCATCGTCGCCAACGCCGACCAGCTCGTCATCGTCACCGCCCTCGCCGACCCCGAGCCCCGGGCGCGGATGGTCGACCGGTGCCTGGTCGCCGCCTACGACGCCGGTCTGGACCCCCTCCTGGTCCTCACCAAGGCCGACCTCGCCTCCCCGGCCGAGTTCCTCCAGCACTACACCGCCCTCGACGTGCCGGCCGTCGTCACCGCCAGCGTCGTCGACGGCGAGCGCCTCACCGTCGACGCCGACGACCTCGAGCGGGTCCGGGAGGCGCTGCAGGGCCGCACGAGCGTGCTCGTCGGCCACTCCGGTGTCGGCAAGTCGACCCTGGTCAACGCCCTCGTGCCCCACGCGGCCCGCGCGACCGGCGTGGTCAACGCGGTCACCGGGCGCGGGCGGCATACCTCCACCTCCGCGATCGCGCTCGAGCTGGCCGAGGGCGGGTGGGTCGTCGACACCCCGGGGGTGCGGTCCTTCGGCCTCGGGCACGTCGACCCGGCGACCTTCGTCCAGCACTTCGAGGATCTCGCCGCGGGCACGGCCGGCTGCCCGCGCGGGTGCAGCCACGACGAGCCCGAGTGCGCGCTCGACGCCTGGGTCGAGCAGGGGCATGCCGGTCCCGCCGGGCCCGCCCGCCTGGAGTCGCTGCGCCGGCTGCTGCGCAGCCGCACCGGCGAGGAGCACGGCTGAGCGCTGACCAGCGGCTACGGTGAGCGGGTGCCTGGCTACGACGACGACCTGAGACTCGCCCACGTCCTCGCTGACGCGGTCGAGCGCACCTCTCTCGAGCTCTTCGGCTCCCTGCAGGAGGAGGTGCAGGTCGGTCCGGACGGCGCGCTCACCACCCCTGCGGCGACGAGGCTCGAGGAGCTGCTGAGGCACCAGCTCCACCGGACCCGGCCTCGCGACCGGGTGGAGGGGCGCACCCTGGACCCCACCGGGCACGGCGCCCGGCGGTGGGTGGTCGACGCGATCGACGGCGCCGCCAACTACGTCCGCGGGGTGCCGGTCTGGGCGACGCTCATCTCCCTCGTCGTCGAGGACGAGCCGGTGCTGGGCCTCGTGTCCGCACCGCACCTCGCGCGCCGGTGGTGGGCGGGGGTGGGATCGGGCGCCTGGACCGGCAGGACCCTCTCCCGGGCCCGCCGCATCGAGGTGTCCCGGACCGGTGTGCTCTCCCACGCCTCGGTGTCGACCGACGACGTCGCCGGGTGGCTGCACGGCGACCGCGGCGCCGGGTTCGCCGCGCTAACCGACCGAGTCTGGCGCACCCGCGCCTACGGCGAGTTCTGGAGCCACGCCCTCGTCGCTGAGGGAGCCGCCGACATCGCCCTCTCGGCCTGGAGCGACCAGTACCAGCTGGCGACCCTGGTGCCCCTGCTGCGGGAGGCGGGCGGCACCGTCACCGACCTCAGCGGGGCACCGGCCGCCTCACCGCTGGCCCCGCAGGGCGCTGCTCACCCGGTCCTGGCCACCAACGGGCTCGTGCACGAGGAGGTCCTCATGACTCTGGGTCAGGCGGCAGCGGCCGAGGGCTGACCTCCGGGTCGACCACACGCACCGGGCCGAGGTCGTCCGCGTCCTGCAGTTCCTGGACCTGCTCCGGGTCGCCCACGAGGACCACGGTCCACGCCGGGCCGGTCCGGACCTCCTCCCACGCCTGCGCCGCCTGGGCAGGCGTGAGCTCCCGCACCTGCTGCAGGGTCCGCGTCACCGTGCCCGGATCGAGTCCGTCGCTGGCCAACGAGACCAGCTCGTCGGCGACGCTGTCCGCGGTGAGGTACCGGCCGGGCGCGGTCATCGCCACGAAGTCGGCCGCCTCCCTGACCTCCTGCTCCGCCAGCTCCGCACCTGGGGTGTCGAGGATGCGGAGCGTCTCCCGCAGGGCCGGCACGGTGGCGTCGGCACGCACCGCGCCACCGACGACGCACTGGCCGCCGACCTGACGCGGTCGGAATCCGAGCCGCATGCCGTAGGTGTAGCCGCGCTCCTCGCGCAGCACACGGTCCAGGCGGGCGTGCGGGGCGCCACCGAAGAGCATCGCCAGCGCCTGGTAGGTGCCCCACCCGTGCGGCGTCCGCCGGTCCGGGCCGGGCCGGCCCAGCAGCAGCTCGGTCTGCGCGGCGCCCGGCCTCGGCACGATGAGCACCTGCCCGGCGTCCGCGGCCCGCCCTGCCGGACGCCGCTCGCCACCCGGCACCGTGCCGTCGGCGCCCTCCCACGAGCCCACCGTGCTCGACAGCAGACCCACCGGATCCTCGAGCGTCGAGAGGTCTCCGGTGAGCACGACCACGCCACCGCCGGGCGAGAGCGTGGCGTGACGCTCGCGCAGCACCTCCGGGGTCAGGGCGGCGACCGTGGTGGCGGTTCCGCCCAGCGGCAGGCGGGCGCGCTCGGCGGCATCGAAGTAGGCCTGGCGCAGCTCGCGGTGGGCCCGCCCGGTGGGGTCCGCGAGCTCGTGGGCGATGTCCGTGGCCCGGTGTCGCACCAGGCGCGCCACCTCGGTCTCGGGGAAGGTCGGCTCCCCCAGGAGCTCGACGAGGAGGTCGAGCGCGACCCCGAGGTGACGGCCGGTGACCTCGAGCCCGAGGTGCATCCCGCGCTCCCCGGCCCCGGCGCCGAAGGCGATCCCGTGCCGCTCGAGCAGCTCGGCGAGCTCGGTCGAGGTGCGCGACCGTGTCCCCTCGTCCAGGCAGCGCGCCATCATGAGCGTGGATCCCTCGGTGCCGGGCCGCTCCCGGGCGACGGGGGCGACGAGGGACACCCGCAGGGACAGGACATGCTGGCCAGGAAGGTCGACGAGCAGCGCCTGCAGACCGTTCGGCAGCTGCGCGTGGACCGGCTCCGGGAAGTGCCAGACCGGTGGTTGCCCCACCTCGGGGCGTCGGCGCACGCGTGCGGGGCCGCTCATGCCTCCTCCTCCCAGCGGTAGACCAACGTGGCCATGACCTCGGGCACGAGGTGGCGGGCGGCCGCCTGGCGCACCTGCTCGGCCGTGACCGACAGGACCTGGTCGACGTAGCGGTTGACCTGGTCGGGGTCGTCGAAGAGCAGGGTGGCGCGGCTGAGCAGGTCGGCCCGCTCGTCGTAGCCGGCCAATGCCTCGAGCCAGGCGCGTTCGGTGTCCGCCCGCGACGCCTCCAGCTCCACGGCCCGGGGACCGGTGGTGGCGAACTCCTGGAGGATGTCCGCGAGCCGCTGCTCGACGACACGCGGGTCGACCCCCTCGGTGACGTCGACGACGAGCAGCCCGAGCGAGGTGCCGTCACGCAGCCCCAGAGCGCTGGCCGAGGCGCCGCTGACGAGCTCGGCCTCCCGGAGCAGGCGCTCGTGCACGCGCGAGATGGTCAGCGAGGCCAGGGCGTCGAGGGCCAGCGCGCAGGCGACGAAGTCCGGGTCGGTGACGGCCGGCAGCCGGGCGGCGAGATAGAGCCGCTCGGAGGGGATCTGCGCCCCGGCCACGACCACCTCACGGACCGCGGAGGGCAGAGGGGGCAGCGGCCTACCCGGCGGGGGGCGCGGCACGGTGGCGTCCTCGAGATGGCCGAAGTAGCGATCGGCCAGCTGGAAGGCCTCCTGCTCGGCGACATCCCCCACCAGGGTCAGCACGCTCGTCCGGGGGCCGTAGTGCGCGCGGTAGAAGGCGTGCGCGTCCTCCAGGGTCGCCGCCCTCAGGTCCTCCATGGAGCCGATCGTGGGGTGGCGGTAGGGGTGCCCCTCCGGGAAGACCAGCTCCCCCACCCGGGCGAACGCGGTGCCGTAGGGCACGGTGTCGTAACGCTGCCGCTTCTCCTCCACGACGACGTCCCGCTGGTTGTCGAGGTTGTCCTGGGTGAGCGCCGGCAGGAGGTGACCCTGGCGGTCGGCCTCCATCCACAGCGCCAGCTCCAGGACGTTGCTGGGGACCGACTGGACGTATGCCGTGCGGTCGAAGGAGGTGGTGGCATTGGCGCGGCCTCCCCGTGCCATGAGGGCGGCCATGTGCTCCCCCTCCGTGACGAGCTCGCTGCCCTGGAACATCAGGTGCTCGAAGAGGTGGGCCAGGCCGGTGCGCCCGTGCTCCTCGTGACGCGAGCCCACGTCCACCCAGAGGTTGATGCTCACGCTGGGCACCGCGTGATCCTCGCTGACGACGACGCGCAAGCCGTTGGCGAGGGTGCGGGAGGCGACCGGGAGGGCTAGAGGCATAGGAGCGTCACCCTATGCCGCGCGACCAGCGGGACCAGCAGCGAGGTCGCCTGAGGACGACGAAGGCCCGGACCGTGATGGTCCGGGCCTTCGTGCGCGCTCGACGCGATGCGTAGCGGGGGCAGGATTTGAACCTGCGACCTCCGGGTTATGAGCCCGGCGAGCTACCGAACTGCTCCACCCCGCGTCGTGGTGAGCACTACTTTACGTGATGGGGAAGCACTCACCAAATCGCGGTTCTCCACCTCGTCGTCCAGGCCGGATCAGGGCTCCGCCGTCTGCGTGGCCTCGTCGGTGTCGTCGCCGTCGACGCTGACCGACCCACCGGAGGGATCGGCCTCGACCGCGCGGTCGATGGCCTCGCGGAGCCGCTCCTGGGCCTGGCCGTAGGCCTCCCAGTCGCTCTCGGCGAGGGCAGCCTGGCCCTCGTCGTAGGCGGCCTGGATGTCGGCCAGCGCCTGCGCCAGGGCGTCAGCGTCCACGTCGCCGGACCCGGTGCCGCCACCGGTCTCGCCGCCGTCGCCCTCGCCGCCGGGGTCACCCTCGGTGGGCCCGGAGTCGCCGGCATCGCCGGCCGTCGCCCCGGAGTCGCCGCCGAAGAGCTCGTCGAGGGCCCCGTCGAGGGTGTCCGACCAGGCGAGGTCGTTGCCGAAGGCCACCACGACGATGCGCTGCAGCGGGTAGGCGTTGTTGCCCTGGGCCTGGACGTAGACCGGCTCGACGTAGAGCAGCCCACCGCCCACCGGCAGGGTCAGCAGGTTGCCCAGCCGCACCGTGGAGTCCTCGCTGCTGTTGAGGTTGAGGAACTGCGACAGCGTCTGGCTGAAGGCCTCGGAGTTGGCATCCGAGGAGTTGATGTCGTTCTGGAACTGCCCGGGGCCGCGCACGGTCGTGTCACGCGGGAGCACGAGCATCCGCATCTGGCCGTAGCCCTCCCGGCGCTCCCCCGACTCGCTGCCCGCGTCGGCGTCCACGGCGAGGTAACCCGTGAGGTTCTGCCGCTGGTTGCCTCGAGGGATGTAGGTCGTCGTGAGGCTGAAGGTCGGGTCCTCCTGGCCTGGCATCGCGACCGAGAGGTAGTGCGGCGGCATGTCCGGCGGGTTCTCCCCGCCCACGCTCGGGTCCTCGGAGACCGCCCAGAAGTCCTGGCCGGTGAAGAAGGACCCGGCATCCTGCACGTGGTAGCGCGACAGGATCTCGCGCTGGACCTTGAAGAGGTCCTCGGGGTAGCGCAGGTGCTCCATGAGCTCGCCGTCGATCTCCGAGAGCGGCCGGATGCTGTTGTCGAAGGCCGCCGACCAGGCCTGGAGCAGGGGGTCCTCCTCGTCCCAGGCATACAGCTCGACCGACCCGTCATAGGCGTCCACGGTGGCCTTGACCGAGTTGCGGATGTAGTTGACCTGCCCGCCGCCGATGGAGGCGACGTTGGAGGCGGTCTGCAGCGAGTCGGCGGTGACCTCCCCCAGCTCCTCCATCTGGCTGTAGGGGTAGCGGTCGGTGACGGTGTAGCCGTCGACGATCCACTTGACCCGACCGTCGACCACCGCGGGGTAGGGGTTGCCGTCCAGCCGCAGCCACGGGGCGACCCGCTCGACGCGGTCGCGCGGCTTGCGGTAGTCGAGCATGCGGGACTCGCTGTTGACCGAGTCCGAGAGCATGATCTCGATCTGGCGGTACTTGATGGCGTAGGCCGCCCGGCGCGCGACGTTGCCCATGGCCACCCCACCGCCACCGCTGTAGGTGTTGCGCACCTCGCCGGTGTCCTGGCCGCTGGCGGGGTAGTCGAGCTCACGCGGAGCCTGGTCCTCGGGGGCCCCGACGATGGAGTACTGCGGGGAGGACTCACCGAAGTAGATCCGCGGCTCGTAGTCCCCCAGCCCCCCGACCGGAGGGATGTTGCGCTCGTAGAAGATCGGCTCGCCCTCCTCCGAACGACGGTTGCCGTAGCCGGCGACGACACCGAACCCGTGGGTGTAGACCGTGTGGTCGTTGACCCAGTTGCGCTGCCCCTCGGAGATGCCGTCGAGGTTGAGCTCGCGCACGGCGATGACCGTGTCGACGGTCTCTCCGTCGACCTGGTACCGGTCGACGTCGAGCGCCTCGGGGAACTGGTAGTAGTTGCGGACACCCTGCAGCTGCCGGAAGGTCGGCGAGACCACGGAGGGGTCGACGATGCGGATGCCGGGGATGGTGTCGGCGTCGCTGCGCAGCTGGCCGGGGGCCGCCTCGGTCTCGGCGTCGTAGTCCGTCATCTCCGCGCCCTCCAGGTTGTAGGCCTGGAGGGTGGAGTCGATCGCGCGCTGGATGAAGGGCGCCTCCAGCTGGGCCTCCGAGGGCCGCACCCGGAACTGCTGGACCAACGAGGGGTAGGCACCCCCGAGCACCAGGGCGACGACGAGCAGGCCGGCCAGGCTCACCACCGGCAGCCGCCAGGAGCGGGTCCAGATCGTGGAGATGAAGAAGGCGGCGCACAGCAGCGCGGCGATCGCCAGGATGCTGCGGGTCGGGAGCAGTGCGTTGACGTCGGTGTACGTCATACCGGTGATGCGCTCGTGCTGCGTCATCGACAGCGTGTAGCGCTCGATCCAGTAGCCGGCGGCACGCACAACGAGGATGAGCCCGAGCAGCACCGCGAGGTGGATCCGCGCGGCCGTCGTCGTGCGCTGCCCCTGCGCCCCGCCCTGCAGCTGGATGCCGCCGTAGATGTAGTGCGTGAGCAGGGCACCGATGAGGCTGAGCCCCAGCACCAGCGTGCCGAAGGAGATGACCAGCTGCCAGAACGGCAGGCTGAAGACGAAGAAGCCGACGTCGATCTGGTGGTGGGGGTCGACCTCGCCGAACGGCCGGCGGTGCAGGAAGAGCAGCACGGTCTGCCACTGGGCCGCTGCGGCCGTGCCGGCGAACAGGCCGAGCACGACGGGGACGGCGATGAAGACCAGTCGGCGCACCGGGTCCAGGGCGCTGCGGTAGCGGTCGAGCGACGCCTGCTCCGGGGTGGAGGGGGCGTAGATGGGGCGGTGCCGCCACGCCAGCCACAGACCCGACCACACGATGAGCGAGGTGAGGATCGCGGCGAGCAGGAAGAGACCGACCTGGGTGACCAGCCGGGTGACCAAGACCTGCCGGAACCCGACGGACTCGAACCACAGCAGGTCGGTCCACAAGTTGGCGCCCCACCCGATGAGGCTGAGCAGGGCCAGGACCACGAGCACGGTCGGCAGGACCCTGCCCCGAGGAAGGCCTCCGCGGCCGCGGCCGGACGGACGGGGCGTGCGGCCACCGCCCCCACCACGACCGCCGCCACCAGCGGGGCGTCCCCGAGGGACACCCTGACCGGCCGGACCACCCGCAGCGGCGCCCCCACCGCCGCTCTCGTCGGGGTCCGGGCCGGGCTCAGGCTCGCGCTCGCTCACCGTGCCAGCGTAACTGCCGTGGGCGTGCGTCCCGACGGCGACCCGGATGCGACCATGGCAGCGTGTCCACCACCGACCCTCATGCCACCGACACCGCCGACGCCCGCCGACCGGACCCGCTCCTGCGGGCTGCCGTCGACACCGAGAAGCACGTCGCCCGCGGCGGCTGGGACCAGCCGCCGCGCCTCTTCGCGCTGGTCCGCACACGGCTGCTGCGGGATCGCGAACCCACCCTCGTGGGTCAGCTGAACGACCCCGAGGACGACGGCTTCACCGCGGTCGAGCAGGACCGCCTGCCCCCGACCGCCGACCTGGAGTCGCTGCTGGGCCGGATGGCCTGGCCTCCTGACGTCGAGGGCGTGGCCCTCGCTGTCGAGCGCATCGTCGTCCCCCCCGAGGCGGAGCGCGACCTGCCCGACGGCCGTCGTGAGGCGACCGATGCGTTGATGGCCCACCCGGCCCGCAAGGACGTCCGGCTGCTGGCGGCGTGCCTGCGGGACGGGACGCGGACCTGCCTGCTGCGCCAGCGGGACTTCGACGAGGACGACGCGGTCGCCGTCGGGCAGGACATCGCGCCGGGGCTGACCCACGCGCTCGCCGCCACCCTCGCCGAGGACGCGGAGTAGCTCAGCCCGTCTGCTCCGCGTCGTCCGCGAGGTACTCCTGGCAGGTGGGCAGCGAGAGCTCGTCGGCCGACTCCTGCGGTGACCCCTCGAGCTCCTCGATGGTCTGCAGGGCGTCGTCGAAGGTCGTCACCGGGACGACGGTGATCCCGCGCGGGTCGCTGTCGACGACCTCCGTGCAGTTGTCGCTCGGCGCGAAGAAGACCTCGGCGCCGGCCTCGCGGGCGGCATACATCTTCTGCGTGATCCCGCCGATCCCCCCGACGTCACCGGCGCCGGTGATGGTCCCGGTGCCCGCGATCGAGCGGCCCCCGGTCAGCGCCCCCGGGGTGATCTCGTCGTAGACGGCGAGCGAGAACATGAGGCCCGCGCTCGGCCCGCCCACGTTGCCGGCGTCGATCGTCACCTCGTAGGGGTTGTCGTAGACCGGTGCGAGGTAGACGCCGACGATGGTGCGCCCGGTCTCCTCATCGAGGCGGGTCGGCACGTCGAGCTCGATCTCCTCGCCCGCCCGCAGGACCGTGACCGGGACCTGCTCCCCCGGGTCGACGCCCTGGATCTGCTCACGGACCGCGGCGGTGTCGCTCACCGCCTCCCCGGCGACGCGCACGATCTCGTCCTCCACCTCCAGCACCCCGTCGGCCGGAGCATCGGCGATGACCTGGGCCACCAGCACGCTCTCCTCGATCTGCACGCCCTGGGCGCGCAGGGCGACGACAGCCGCGTCGTCCTGGGAGTGCTGCATGAGCTCGGTGTTCTGCTCCCGCACCTGGTCCGCGGTGACGTCCTCGGGGAAGACCTCCTCACGCGGCACTACCGTGGTCGAGGGGTCGATCATCGCCCGCAGCGCGTCCCAGGCCGAGACCGAGTCACCTGGCCCCCCGTCGAGGCGGATCGTCGTGAAGTAGAGGTGGCCGTCGGTGTCGTCGTAGCTCTCGAGCTCCTCATCGACGCTCACGACGTCGGCGCCGTCGATCTTCCCGAGGGTGTCGTAGACCGGGCCCGGGAGATAGATCACCCGTTGCACGGTGATGAGGTTGAGCAGGCTGCCGGTGAGCACCCCGGCGGCCACGACGAGCAGCAGGGCAGCGGATGTCCACCCGACACGGGTGTGCGGCGGCTGAGCCGGTCGCCCGGCCGGTGCAGTCTCCACCTGGTCGCTCACAGGCCCACCCACTCGTGCTCCTGGCCGTCGAACTCCTGCCGCTTCCAGATCGGTATGCCGCTCTTGAGCTCCTCGATGAGCCTGCGGCCGGCGTCGAAGGCCTCGGCGCGGTGCTCGGCCGAGACCGCGCAGACGACCGCCAGGTCACCGACCGTCAGCTCACCGACCCGGTGCACGGCATACACGCCGTGGATCTGCGCCCCCTCGGCCACCGAGGTGACGAGTGCCGTCAGCCGCTCGGCCGCCTCCGGATGGGCGGAGTAGTCGAGGCGGGTCACCCCGGCACGTCCACCGTCGTGGTCGCGGACGATCCCGACGAAGATGGTCACCGCCCCGGCCTGCGGGTGCCGCACCGCCTGCAGAGCCTCATCGACGGACAGGGGTTCGTCCCGCACCCCGGCGACGATCGTCTGGTCCTCGGTCACCGCGTCATCATGCCGCATCGTCCTGACCGTCCCCTGACCCACCCTGGACCGACCCGTCAGGGAACTCTGCGGCCGGTGCCGGTGTTGACAGGAGGCAAGGCTCGACGGCGACCATGGGTCGGCGTGGCGCACCGCCGCGTGACAGGCTGGGTCGTCGGCATCCCCGAAGGAGAAGGACGAGGACCGTGTCAGATCAGGAGAACCCGGAGCGCCGTGACGAGCCCGACCCGCTCGAGGCGTTGTTCGGTGGGCCCGTCCCGCCCGAGCTGCGAGAGACCCTCAGCTCGATGGGCCTGGCCGACCTCGGCCCCGACCAGGTCGCGCAGATGCGCTCCCAGCTCGAGATGCTCATGGGTGGCAGCGGGGGCGATGGCCCGGTGAACTCCGAGCTGGCCCGTGATGTGGCGCGCCAGGCCGTCTCCGCGGCCGGCGACTCCAGCATCGGCGAGGCCACCCGCCGCGACGTGGAGCAGGTCGTGCAGGTCGCCACGCTGTGGCTGGACCAGGTCACCGACCTCCCGCGTCCCGACGGCGGCGCCCTGGCCCTCAGCCGGTCGGAGTGGGTCGAGCGGACCCTCCCCCTCTGGGAGCAGCTGACCACGCCCGTGGCCGAGGGCCTGCAGGCGGCGATGACCTCGGCCATGGAGCAGCAGCTCGGCCAGCTGGGTGAGGAGGGTGCACCGCCCATCCCCGGTCTGCCGCCCGGGATGAACCCGGCCGCCATGATGAGCCAGATGGCGCCGATGGTGCGCCGGATGTCGGCCAGCATGTTCGGCGGCCAGGTCGGGCAGGCGGTGGGCACGTTGGCGGGCGAGGTGCTCTCCGGCACCGAGGTCGGGCTGCCCATCCTGGGCGAGGAGAGCGTCGCCATCCTGCCCGCCAACGTCGCGGACTTCGCCGACGGTCTCGAGGTGGACGGCGGGGAGGTCCACCTCTATCTCGCCGTGCGCGAGGCGGCGCGTGTCCGCCTGTTCGCCGGTGTGCCGTGGCTGGGACCACAGCTGCTCACCGCGGTCGAGGAGTATGCCCGCGACATCCGGATCAACACCGAGGGCATCGAGGAGGCCGTCCGTCAGGTGGACCCGCAGAACCCCGAGGCCATGCAGGACGCGCTGGGCGACAACCTTTTCTCGGCCGAGCCGAGCGCGGCCCAGCAGGCCGCGCTCACCCGGCTCGAGACCTTGCTCGCCCTCGTCGAGGGGTGGGTCGACGTCGTGGCGGCCCAGGCCGTGGACAAGCACCTGCCGCACGCTGAGGCCTTGGCCGAGGCGGTCCGCCGGCGTCGGGCGACCGGCGGACCGGCGGAGCGGACCTTCGCCTCCCTCGTCGGCCTGGAGCTGCGTCCGCGGCGGCTGCGCGATGCGGCGAACCTCTGGGCGGCGCTGGAGTCCGCGCACGGGCGCGACGCCCGCGACGAGGCCTGGGGCCACCCGGACATCGCTCCTACCGGCGCCGACCTGGACGACCCCCTGGGCTTCGTCGAGCGGCACGGTGCCCTCTCCGCAGACCTCACGGTCACCGACGAGGACATCGAACGCCTGTTGACCGAGGGCGACTCCGGACGCGAAGGCCCCTCCACCACGACCTGAGCGCCGTCCCCGCACGACCCTGCCTGTGGACAGCCACCCTGCCCGACACGCCGCGCGTGGCAGGGTCGGTCCATGGGTGAGGGACGAGGGGGAAACGGACCGCCGGACTGGTGGCCCACCGACGCCGACGGCGCACTGCGGCTCGGGGTGGGCCCCGGCGCCTGGGTGGTGCGGGGCGGGCTCGGTGCGCCGCGGACGGACGCCCTGGACCGACGCCTCCTCCGTCGCCTCGCGGCCGGCTCCTCCCGCCTGCCCCGTGACCCGGCCGAGGTGGAGGTCCTCGGTCCGGGCCAGCTGACCGCCACCCTGCGCGCCGCCCTCGGCGCGGACGCGGCCACGGCAGTGGGCGAGGGCCGCGGGACGTCCGAGGCTGGGGGCCTGGGGTCGGGCCCGGCGCACGGGCCACGTGGGTGTCGCAGGGCGCCATCCCCGGTGCAGTCCGCGGTCGTGACGGTTCACGACCACCTCGTGCCCGTGGGCTCGGCGCGGCGGCCCTCCCTCGCCGGTCGGCCCGTCCTGCCCGTGGTCGCCCAGACGGCCCGCGTGGTCATCGGCCCCTGGACCGGACTCCCCGCCGGGCCGTGCCTGCACTGCCTCGACCTGCACCGCCGCGATCGGGACCCGACCTGGCCGTCGACCGCGGCGTCCCTGGAGGATCCCTTGACGGCGCCGCTGCCACCGGCACTCTCCCGCGAGGTGGTCGCGGCGGTCACCGCGCTCACGGTCCTGCTCACCGCGCGGGTCCCTCGCGTCGGGACCGGCGCGGCCCACGAGGTAGGTCCCTGGCCTCCCTACCTCGTGACCCGCCGCTGGACCCTGCACCCAGAGTGCCCCTGGCACACCGCGGCGGGGAGCCGGTGAGCGCTCAGGCGGCGACCTCGTCCTTGCGCGGCCGGCCACGGGGCCTCTTGCGGGCCACCACCTGGCCCTGGAGGAACAGCTGGCCACCCCATACCCCCCACGGCTCGCGTCGGTCGAGGGCTCCGGCGAGGCACTGCTCGCGCATCGGGCAGGGCCCGCACAGCTCCTTGGCGTGCTCCACCTCGGCGGGGAGCTCGGCGAACCACAGGTCCGCCGGGTGCTCGTGGCAGGGCAGTGCCGCCGGGGTCCGGACCAGGTGGGGTCCGAGGGAGTTCTGGTCGTCCTCGTGCTCTCGGCGCGGTGCGGGATACACGGCAGGTCCTTCCTGATGTCGATGCGGATGCGGTCTGGTGTTGGTCGTCATGGCGTCTCGATTCCGAACGGATCGGATCCGGGGGCCGCCCATGACGCCGGGTGACCGGCGAGCAACGAGAACGGCCGCGGATCCTCTGGCGAGGACTCGCGGCCGGAACAGGAAGGGAATGCCTTCTAGGTCGTCCGTGCTGAGCCCAGGCCCTGGGAGGGGTCGGCAACATGCGGGAACGGCGTCGCGACTCGGGAGCCGAACAGCTCCGACGCGGCCACTCCCGACAGGAGGACCGTGGCCCGGGGGCGGACGGTCCGGAGGGTGAACGCGGCGTGAGTCGCTCGCTGTGCGAGTCCGCCGGTGACGATCATGTTCTCCATCGTGGTCCACCCTCCTTTCATGTGTGCGTGACCCCAGGCACCGAGGGGCCGTGGGCTTGACTCCGACACTGTATGCCCCCCCGCCAAGCACCGCAACGCCTTTTCTCGGCGCGTCCGCACCCCGGTCCGGCGAGGCCTGCTCAGCCCGCCGAACGTGGGGTCGAGGCGAGGATGTCGAGCACCGCGTCGCCGTAGAGCTCGAGCTTGCGCTCCCCCACCCCGGAGATCGTGGTCAGCGCGGCCCGGTCGGCGGGCTCGTGCTCGGCGATGGCGATGAGGGTCGCATCGGTGAAGACCACGAAGGCGGGGACGGAGCTCTCCGCGGCCACCCCGCGACGCCACTCCCGGAGCGCCGCGAAGACCGCCTCGTCGTAGGTGGCCGGGCAGTCCTTGCACCGACCGATCTTGCGCTCGGCGGCTGTCGCGAGGATGACCCCGCACGTGCGGCACGTCCGCGGGGGCGCGGGGGTCCGGCGACGGCGGTCGCGACGGACCGACGGGCCGCGCGCCGCCTGGGCCCCCGACCCGAGCACCCCCGCCGCGGGCGCGAGGAAGCGCGAGACGGAGCGGCTCGCCCGACCCCCGGGGTTGCGCGCCCCGGCCCAGCTCAGGGCCAGCTGACGCCGGGCCCGGGTCAGGCCGACGTAGAGGAGACGGCGCTCCTCCTCCACCCGCTCGGCGGTGTCGGCCAGCGTGATGGGCAGCAGCCCCTCGCTGCACCCGACGAGGAAGACGGCGTCCCACTCCAGCCCCTTGGCCGCGTGGAGGGAGGCGAGGGTGATCCCCTGCACCGGCGGTGCGTGCTGCTCGGCCGCCCTGCGGTCGAGCTCGGCGACGAGGTCAGCGACCCGGGCCCCCGGGCTCTGCGCCGCCAGACCGTCGGCGAGCAGGGCCAGGGCCTGCAGGCTCTCCCACCGCTCGCGCACGGCGCCGGACCCGTCAGGCGGGGAGGGCGCCCATCCGGCGCCGGCCAGGACGTGGCGGACGGTGTCGCCGAGGACCGTCGTGCCGTCGTCGGAGCGCACCGCCCCCCGGAGCAGGACGATCGCGTTGCGCACCTCGGCCCGGGAGAAGAAGCGCTCGCCTCCCCGCACGAGGTAGGGGATCCCCGCCCGGGCGAGGGCGGTCTCCAGCACCTCGGACTGGCCGTTGGTGCGGTAGAGCACGGCGATCTCGCTGGCGTCCTGGCCCCCGTCCAGGAGGCCACGGATGCTGTCGGCGACCCCGGCACCCTCGGCCTCGTCATCGGCATACGCCGTGAGCAGCGGCGCGGCCCCCTCCCCGGCCTGGGCCACGAGGTCCCCGGCGGCATCCCGCTTCTGACCGGCCCCCAGGACCAAGTTGGCCAGGTGCACGATCTGCGGGCTGCTGCGGTAGTTGCGGATGAGGCGGACCCGGCGCGCAGCGGGGTGGAGACGGGAGAAGTCGAGCAGGTGGTCGGCGCTGGCCCCGGTGAAGGAGTAGATGGACTGCGCCGGGTCACCCACGACGCAGACGTCCTCGCGCTGCCCCCGCCACAGCTCGAGCAGCTGCTGCTGGAGCGGGTTGACGTCCTGGTACTCGTCGACGACGAAGTGGCGGTACTGGTCGTGGATCGTGGCGGCGATCTGAGGGTGCTCGTCGAGCATGCCGACGGTGAGCAGGAGCACGTCCTCGAAGTCGATGACATGACGTTCGGCGCAGACCTCGTGGTAGGCCTCGAGGAGACGGGCCATCGCGGTCGGGTCGAGGTCGGCGACCCCCCGGCCCAGGGCTCGGGCCCGCGCGGCGTAGGTCTGGGAGGTGAGCATCGAGACCTTGGCCCACTCGATCTCGGCCGCCACGTCCCGCATGGCGGCCCGGTCGAAGCGCAGCCGCAGACGTCCGGCCGCCTCGGCGACCGCGGGGGCCTTGTGGGCGACGACGGTCGGAGGGGGGCCACCCACCGCCTGCGGCCAGAAGAACTGCAGCTGGCGCAGCGCCGCGGCGTGGAAGGTGCGCGCCTGCACCCCGCGCACGCCCAGGGAGCGCAGCCGGGTCCTCATCTCCCCTGCGGCGCGGGCGGTGAAGGTGACCGCCAGGACGCGGTTCGGCGGGTATGCCCCTCTCGCGACGCCATACGCGATCCGGTGGGTGATGGCCCGGGTCTTGCCCGTGCCGGCACCCGCGAGGACGACCATCGGCCCCAGCGGCGCGGCCGCGACCTCGCGCTGCTCGGGGTCCAGTCCGTCCAGCAGCAGGTCGGGGTCGGGTGCGCCGTTCACCGCGGCACCGCGGGGCCGTGCCCCGGGAGCGGGCCGCCGAACCATTCCTCGATGAGGCGGTGGGCGATCGAGACCCGCGACGGCAGGGTGAGGCGCCCCTCGCGGAGCCCCTGCGCGAGCTCCTGACGGGTGTACCACCCCGCGGAGCGCAGCTCGCTCTCCTGGATGCGCAGGTCCGTCCCCTCGGCCTGCCCCCGGTAGGCCAGCATGAGGGAGCCGGGGAAGGGCCAGGGCTGGTTGCCGCGGTAGACCAGGTGGCCGACCCGGACCCCCACCTCCTCCTCGACCTCCCGCACCACGGCCGCCTCCAGCGACTCACCCGCCTCGACGAAGCCCGCGAGGACGGACAGTCGCCCCTGCGACCACGGCAGGCCGGTGGCCAGGAGCAGCCGGTCCGCCGGGTCGGTGATCGCCATGATGACGGCCGGGTCGGTGCGGGGGTGGTGTTCGGAACCGTCCTGCGGGCACCGGCGCAGCCACCCGCCCTGCACGACCTGGGTGGCCGCGCCGCAGCGGGGGCAGTGTCCGTGCCGGTCGTGCCAGGCGCGCAGCGCCGTCGCCGCGGTGAGCAGTCCGGCGTCCCGGTCGTCGAGGTCCGCACCGACCTCGCGCAGCCCGACCCAGGTCGTGGCGCCGGTCGCCGGCGCGCGCCCGTCGGCTGCGTCGCCCGGGGCCTGGCGGGCGTCGGCCCCCGCGCCCACCGTCACGGCCACGTAGTCGACACCGTCCTCGCGGCCGAGGAACCACACCTCGCCCTGCGCATCCTCCGGACGGGGCGCCCGCAGGAGCAGCCGGGGCGGGTCGGGGAGCACGGCCGCCGTGTCGGCCCGCAGCTCGATGACGCGGGTGCTTCCCCGCTGCAGCAGGGCCGCGAGCTCCGCGTCGTCGGTGCGCACCCGCGCGAGCCGGTCCACGCGTGACCGGGAGAGGGCGAGGTCGAGATAGGTCTCGTCGGCGGTGGTCACCCGGCCACTGTAGGTGCCGGGGCTGACCGCTTTGGTGACGTGCCGGTCGAATACCGCCCTGGGTGGACGGCACCGCATACGGTGGGGTGCGTGAAGCGCACCGACCTGGCTCTGGCAGCCCTCGCGAGTGCCGCCGTCCCCGGCATGAAACCGGTGGCCGTGGCGCGTCTGAGCGTCGAGACGGGAGCGGAGTCCGAGCTCCAACAGGCGGTGGTCGAGGACGCCACCGGCCGACGGTGGTTGGTCAGGTCCCCGCTCACGGCGATCGCCGGCGCACGTCTGCAGCGCAACGACGAGCTCGTCCGCCAGCTGGCCCGGCACCTGCCGTTCAAGGTGCCCGCCGCCGCGGGGTATGCCGCCGTGGGGATCGAGGGCCACGCCGCGGTCTACCCGCACGTCGAGGGTGCGACCCTGGACTTCACGCGGCTCCCTGCCGGGGCGGGACTGGCCCACGCGGTCGGCCGCGCCATCGCCGCCATCCACAACATCCCCGCCCCCGTCTTCGAGCAGCAGGATGTCCCGTCCTTCGACGCCGCCGGATGCCGGCAGCGACTGATCGCCGAGGTCGACCGCGCCGCGGAGACCGGCCGCGTGCCGACCCGGCTCCTGGCCCGGTGGGAGGAGGCCTTCGACGCCGCGGCGCTGTGGCAGTTCGCCGGCACGCCGGTCCACGGCTCCTTCCGTGGGGCCACGGTGGTGGTGGCCTTCGCCGATCAGGAGGCCGACAGCGGGCGCGTCGTCGCGATCACCGACTGGGACGAAGCCATGGTGGGCGATCCCGCGGCAGATTTCGCCGACCTCTACGCCCAGGCCTCCCCGCAGACGTGGGAGTCGGTGCTGGACAGCTATGCCCTGACCAGGGCGCAGCGGCCCGACCCCTACCTCCATGCCCGGGCTCGACTGCTCTCCGAGACCTGTCGGGTGCGTGGCCTCGCACTGCACGTGTCCGCCGGGGAGGAGGAGTCGGCCCGCCGGATCGTCGAGGCCCTGCGGCGCATGGACCGGCTGACCGAGGACGAGGACTCGCTCGTGCCCGCGACCGCGCGGGGAGCAGCGGCCAGCTCTGCGGCGACCGTCCCGCCGGTCGCGCCCGCTGCCGCCGGGGCGGACCCTCAGCCTGCGGAGACCCACGACATCGACGACATCCACGACACTGACGAGTCCGATGCACACTCCTCCCCCGCCGACGAGCCCGCGACGGGCCCGTCCTGGGAGACGTCGGTGGACGCCCCCGTCGACGACGGGGACCGCTGGGGCACCGACGCCGACACCTCGACGGATGACCTCGACGACGAGGACCGCTGGGGCACCGATGCCGACACCTCGACGGACGACCTCGACGACAGGGACGACCTCGACGACGGGGACGACCTCGATGACGTCCAGGAGCCCCCGGCTGCTGCGGACCCCTTCCTCGACGACGGAGACCCCGACCCGCACCCCGACGACGCGACGGATCGTGGCGACGGCGACGAGGCCGTGCACGTTCCTCACGCTGCTGACACGGACATCACCGCGGACATCCCCGTGGTGACCCCGGCAGTGCAGGAGTCCTCCGCCCCGGCCCAGGCGGACGAGGCTGGCGAGCCGGAGGAGGGGACCGCCGAGCCGGGTGAGGGGACCACCGAGCCGCAGGAGGGGACCGCCGAGCCGGGGCAGTCCTCGATGCCTGCGCCGACCGACACCGACCTCCTCGACGACGACACGCGGCTGCACGAGCTCTACGGCATGCCGCCGGCGGACGACCCGAGGACCTGAGAGGCGAGAACCTGACCTGAGATCTCGTCGGCCGCGAGGACCTGACCTGAGGTCTCGTCGGCCGCGAGGATCTCGGTGAGCTCGTCCTCTCCCAGGAGCGAGGGCCGGACCGTCGTCCCGGTGGCGGCGTAGAAGAACGCCGCACGCACCTCCTCGACGGGTCGACCGCTCAACCGGGCATACGCCAGGCGGTAGACCGCGAGCTGGATCGCGCGCACCCGCTGCTGGGCGGGGCTCCCGGGGGCACCGGTCTTCCAGTCCACCACCGTCACTCCCCCGTCCGGATCGGCGAACACCGCATCGAGGCGGCCGGCGATGGTGCGCCCGCCGAGGGTGGTCTGCAGGGGCACCTCGACGGCCAGCGGTGTGCGGTCCGACCACTCGCTCGCGAGGAAGTGGCGCTGCAGCCCGGCGAGCTCGGTGCCGTGGTCAGCCGGGTCAGCGCCTGCGTCGAGGTCGTGCAGGTCGACGAGGGTCGCCTCGGCGTAGTGCTGCTCCACCCAGGCGTGGAAAGCCGTCCCGACCCGGGTCCGGGGTGCCGGCGGCGTGGGCAGGGGGCGGCGCAGGTCGCGCAGGAACCCCTCACGGTCTCCCGCGAGGGCGACCAGGGCCGAGGTCGAGAGGTGGCCCGGGAGGTCGACCTCGGCGGGGTGGTCCTGCCGGCGGGAGCGCTCGGCCAGCAGCAGGTCGACCGTCTCGACCCAGGGGGCCGCCGACCCTGGTGACGGGCTCTCGTCGGGTCGGCCCGCCGCTCGCGCGGACAGCAGGGCCGCGGCCACGTCACGGACGACGTCGCGCCGGTCGTCGCGCAGCACCGGCCAGGTCGCGCCCTCCTGCTCACCGAGGCGGGGATTGACCATCTGCTCCTCCACCGTCGGGTCGGGCATGTCCGCCCACGGGCCGAGCCGCACACCGGGCAGGTCACGCACCTCGGCGAGGAAGCGGGAGGTGACCCGCGGCTGCTTGCCGGTCGACCAGACGGGAGCAGTCAGGAGCAGTCGGTGCCGCGCCCTGGTGAACGCGACGTAGGCCAACCGGCGCTCCTCCTCGATGGCGAAGCTGCCCTGCTCGAGGGCGAGCCGGCCCAACGCCTCACGCAGGGCTCGGGTGTCCTCGATCCGCGCCCAGTCGAGGTCCGGGCGCCCGTCGCGGTCGCCCCGCAGGGGGGTGGGCAGGCGGCCGATGCCGGCGAGCCACCCCTTGTCGCTGCGCTCCTTGGTCCGCCACTCACCCTCCGCGTGCTCCGCCGTGGCGCGCCCTGCGGGGAAGGTCCCCTCGACCAGGCCCGGGACCGCGACGGCATCCCACTCCAGGCCCTTGGCGGCGTGCACCGTGAGGACCTGGACCGCGGCGGTGTCGACCGACACCTCGGCCAGCTCCGGCACCTCGGCGTCCTCGAGCCCGCGCTCGTGCTCCCGTGCGGCGTCCAACCAGTCGAGGAAGCCGCCCAGGCTCGCGCGGTCCGCCCCGTGCGCGAATCCCGCCGCCACCTCGACGAGGGCGTCGAGCGGAGCGCGCCCCCAGCTGGGGTGCAGATCGGGGTCCGCGGCCACCTCGACGTCCAGGCCCAGGAGACGCTCCGCCTCGGCCACGAGGTCGGGGAGGGGGAGTCCGCTGAGCGAGCGCACGCGACGGAGCACCTCCGCCAGCCGAGCGACGCGTGCCCGAGCCTCCTCGGAGAGCCGCTCGCCCTGCTGGCCGGTCCACGCGGGCGAGGGGATGTGCTCCAGGGCCTCGGCCAGCACCGGCGCGTGCTCACGCTCGTGGGACACCTCTCGACCGGGGCCGCGCGCCAGTTCCACCGCCCGCGCCCAGAGGGCATCCAGGTCGGCGGCGCCGAGCCGTCCGACGGGGCCGGCCAGCAGACGCATCACCTGGTCTCCCCGGGTGGGCTCCTGCGCCACCCAGAGCAGGGCGACGAGGTCGAGCACCTCCGGGGTGTCGAGCAGCCCCCCGAGACCGACCACCTCGACCGGCAGCCCGCGACGCCGCAACGCATCGACGACCGGGCCGAACTGCGCGCGGGTGCGGCACAGGACCGCGGCGCTCGAGGCGGGGGCGGCCTCTCTCAGGGCCCGGATCCAGCGCGCCACGTGCTCGGCCTCGGCGACGTGGTCGGGCAGGCGGGCCACCTCGAGGCGTCCCTCCCCCGCCCCGGGTCGTGGTCGCAGGGTCGCCACCGGCACCGCGGTCTGCTCGCGCAGCGGGGCGGAGACGACATTGGCGGCCTCGAGGACGGCGCGGTCGTTGCGCCACGACGTGCTGAGCTGGAGCACCGCCGACGGCTCCCCGCCGACCGCGAAGTCCTGGGGGAAGCGCGTCAGGGTCGTGGCGCTGGCCCCGCGCCAGCCGTAGATCGACTGGTGCGGGTCGCCGACGGCGGTGACGGGCACCGAGCTGCCGGCGAAGAGCGAGGTCAGCAGGACCAGTTGCGCCTCGGAGGTGTCCTGGAACTCATCGAGCAGCACCGCGGAGTAGCGGCTGCGCTCGGTGGCCCCGACGACGGGCACGTCCCGGGCCAGCCGTGCGGCGAGCGCCATCTGATCGCCGAAGTCGAGGGCCCCACGGGCCGCCTTGGCACGGCGGTAGGCGACCACCAGGGGGTAGAGGAGGGCCTGCTGACGCAGCATGGCCGCGAGGTCCTGGCCCGACTTGAGCGCTCTGCCGTCGTGCGGAAGGTCGGCGAAGCGCTCGGCCAGCCCGAGCAGCATGCTCTCCGCCTCCTCCGGCTCCACCAGGTGCTCGCCGAGCTCGCCGGCCAGCGCGATGACCGAGCGCACCACCGTGCTCGGTGCCCGCTGCATCCCCGTCATGTCACCGTCGTAACGGGTGACCACGTCGTGCGCGAGCTGCCAGCACGCGGCCTCCGAGAGCAGCACCGCGTCGGGCTCCACCCCCAGCCGGAGGCCGTGCTCACTCACCAGGCGCCCGGCGTAGGCGTGGTAGGTGGAGATCGTGGGGAGGTCGAAGCCGTCGGCCGACACGGCGGCCGCGCCCGGATCGTCGCCGCGCGAGGGGCCGGCCTCGACCCACAACCCGACCTCCCGGAGTCGGCGGAGCTTGCCGGTGAGGCGCGCCGACAGCTCCAGCGACGCCTTGCGGGTGAAGGTCAGGCCGAGCACGTCCTGCGGAGCGACGAGGCCGTTGGCCACCAACCACAGCACCCTGGAGGCCATGGTCTCGGTCTTGCCGGAGCCCGCCCCGGCCACGACGACGTCGGGCAGCAGGGGCGCCGTGATGACCGCAGCCTGCTCGGGGGTCGGCTCGGGGGTGCCGAGAGCCGAGGCGAGGTCGTTCGGGGAGTACCTCGCCCCGGCCGCGCCTGTCGGGCTCACCGCTGGCTCCCTTCCGGCTGCAGCGGGCACGCGAAGCGCGCCGGGCACCGCCGGCACCGCCGCGCGAGATCAGTCGCCGTGAACTGCGCCCCGGCCATGCCGGAGGCCGCCTGCTGGATGGTGGTGAGCGCCCAGTCGAGGTCCTCGGAGTCCGTGAGCGGCTCCTGCGCCTGCTCCACCGACCCGGAGGTGCCCAGCTGCACGAGCCGGGCCCCGGCGCTCGTCGTGCCGAGGTCGGGGAAGGCTCCGTGCGTGACCGCGACCTGGTATGCCGCCAGCTGGGCGTGCCGGGCGACGTCGGCCCGAGGCACCGGCGTGCTGCCGGTCTTGAGGTCCGCGACGACGAGGCCGCCGTCGGCATCCCGCTCGAGCCGGTCCACCGCACCCGCGAGACGGGCCTCGCGGGATCCCTCGCCCTCCCCCGCGGGCAGGGACACCGACAGGTCCAGCTCGACGCCCACGAGCTCGCGGCCGGCATCCCGCGCGTCCCGGACGTAGGAGGTGTAACGCTCGACCATCCGGTGGGCGTCCGCACGGCGCCGGTCGGACACCCAGCCGTCCACGAGGCCGAGGTCGGGCCATCGGCGGTCGAGCTCCGCGACGAGGTCGGCGACCGGCGCGTCCGGGCTCTCGGCGACCACCTCGTGGACGAGGGTGCCCAGGGCGGCACCCGCAGCCTCACCGGTCTCGGCCCCCCGCGAGGTGAGGAACCACCTGAGCTCGCAGTCGAGGAAGGTCTGGAGCCGCGACGGTGACACCCGGACCGGCCCCTGCGGCCTCAGGGCCGCCGCGCTCGACACGTCCCGAAGGTCCCACCAGCGCAGCGGGTCGGCCCCGGGCACCCCCTCGTCGGCCAGGCGCAGCAGCTGGTCGAGCGCCGCGTCACGCGTGCGGAGGTCGCCCTGCCGCTGGGCCTGCACGGCGGCGCGTCGCAGCTCCCCCGCCACCCCCCGCAACGTCATCGGGGCCGGCACGTCCACCGGCGGGTGGTCGCGGAAGTCGGGGTCGACGAGATCCAGCAACCCCGAGGGCTGGTCGTCGGTGCTGGACGTCGCGGTCACCAGGAGCTCGTCGCGAGCTCTCGTGACGGCGAGGTGGAACTGCCGCAGCTCATCGGAGCGCACCGCCGCCTGCGCCTGCCGCCAGGCCTGGGTGCCGGAGACCGGCCGCCCCTCGATGGCCGCCACCAGGGCCTGCGCCCCCAGTAGCGTGTCGCGCAGCCGCAGGTCGGGCCATACCCCTTCCTGCACGCCGACGACCGCGACCCGGCTCCACCGCCGCCCCGCGGCGGCGTGCGGGGTGAGGATCTCGACGGCCTCGGTCCGCTGGGCCCCGACGACGAGGGTGTCGGCCGCGACGGTGGCGCCGCGCACGCTGTCGAGGAAGGAGCGCGCCCGAGACCCGGGCCGGCGTTCGACATGGGCCTCGGCGGCGGCGAAGAGCACGAGGACGGCATCGAGGTCCCGGTCGGCCCGGGCTCCCAGGGCCCCGCCGGCTAGGGCCTGTCGTGCCCAGCTGCGCGCCAGGCCGCTCTGGGACCACAACGCCCAGAGGATGGCGTCCGGGCCGGACGCGCCCTGACCTGCGGTCGGCGACTCGAGGTGCGGCCCCACCGCAGGCTCGTCCACCACGACGTCGCGTCCCGCCTGGAGCACGAGGGCGACCCGGCGCAGCGGCTCCAGCTCGCTCGCGACCTCGTCGGCCGCCTGGCGCCGCAGGTCGGGGTCGGAGAGTCGCAGGGCGAGGAGCTCGTCGGCCCCGCGTCGTCCACCGTCCGCCAGCTCCTGGGCGCGCAGCCGGCGGCGCAACCGGCGCAGGCCGACCGGGTCGAGACCACCGAGCGGGCTCGACACCAGCTCCACCGCGTCGTCCGGGCCCACCGACCACTTCGGGTCGTCGTCGGCTCCCCGGGTCACCACGTCGAGCGCCAGCAGGAGTGGTGCGACAGCCGGGTCGGAGCCCAGGGGGACCGAGGAACGGTCGACCCGCACGGGCACCCCGCCGGAGGACAGCGCCCGGCGGATCGTCTCCTGCTGGGCGCGGCTGCGCGCCACGACGGCCAGCTCCTGCCACGGGACGCCGTCGATGAGGTGGGCGTGGCGCAGCCATCGCGCCACCAGCGCGGCCTCCTGGGCGGCCCCTCGGGTCAGCCGCACCCACGCGGCGCCGGCGGCCGGGCCGGCGGCCGGCCGGCGGTGCCCCGCTCCCCCCACCACCCCGATCCGCTCCGCCACGCGGTCGGCCACGGCTCCCACCGCCGCGGACACCCCGTGCCGGGTACGCAGGGTGATGGTGCTCGGGCGGTCCGTCCCCGACCAGCGCTCGGCGAGCTCCAGGAACCGACCGGGGACGGCCCCGCGGAATCCGAGGACGGCCGCGTCCGGGTCACCGGCGAGCAGCGCATCGGTGCCCGGCCCTCGCACGGCGTCGAGCAGCCGCGCGGCCGACGCGGTGAGCTCCTGGGCGTCGTCCACCGCCACGAAGCCCACCCGGGCGTGCACCAGCGACCGCAGCTCGTCGTCGACCTCCAGCGCGTCGGCGGCGGCGGTGCAGATCCAGGCCGGGTCGTAGCTGCCCGGCTCGGACAGCGCCGTCACCTGGTCGTACTCCTCCAGCAGCTCCCCGGCGCAGGCCCACTCCGGCCGGTCGTGGCGCTGCGCCAGCAGCTCGAGGTCCTCGCGACCCACCCCGTGCTCGACCGCGCGCATGAGGAGGTCACGCAGCTGACCACGGAAGCCGTCGGTCCGCCGCGCCTGGTCCAGCTCGACCGGCCACCGCGGGCCGGTGCCGCTCGCCTCGTGCCCGGCCAGCAGCTCGCGCAGGACGGCGTCCTGCTCGGCACCGGAGATGAGGCGCGGGAGGGGCTCGCCGTCTCGCGCGGCGGCGATGCGCAGCACCGAGAAGGCCAGCGAGGCGGCGGTGCGCGCGAGCGGCTCGGTATGGGTGGCCTGAAGTCCGTGCCCGACGGCCGCCCGGAGACGACCCGCCGCCTGGCGCGTCGGGGCGATGACGAGGCACCGATCAGGCGCCAGGCCTTGCCGAAGACGGGCCTGCACATGCTGGATCAGCACGCTCGTGCGGCCGGTCCCCGGGGCCCCCAGGACCAGCAGCACCCCGCCGCGATGCTCGATCGCGGACCGCTGGTCGGGATCGTCGACCGCGTCGCCGTGTCGGGGCTGAGCGAGAAGGGGCATGGGACACATCTCATCACCCGGGCCCGACAGACCTGCCGAGACGGGGCGCTGGGCCTAGCATAGGAGGATCGAGAAGGAGGGAGCCCCGTGACCAGCCCCCCGACCCCCGACCGACGCGTCCGCCTGCCCCGTGGAGAACGTCGAGCGCAACTGCTCGGCGCCGCACTCGCAGCCTTCGCCGAGTCGGGGTTCCACGCGACCGCCATGGACGACATCGCCGTCCGTGCCGGCGTGAGCAAACCCGTCCTCTACCAGCACTTCGACAGCAAGCTGGACCTCTACCTCGCCATCGCCGAGTCGGTGGCCGAGGAGGTGGTCCAACGGATCGAGGGAGTGCTGGACTCCACGGAGAGCAACCATGCCCGGATCTCCGGGTGCCTGAGCAGCTTCTTCGAGTTCGTCGAGCAGCCGTCCTCCGGCTACCCCGTGCTCTTCCGCTCCGACATGGCCTCCGACCCCGCCGTCGCCACCATCCTGGAACGCACCCGCCGTGCCTGTGGCGAGTCGATGGGGCGGGTGCTCGCCGAGGAGACCGAGCTCAGCTGGGACGAGTGCGTGCTGCTCGGCACGACGATGGCCGGTATGGCGCAGGCTGCTGCGGTGTCGTGGTACGACCGCCGCGGGACGATGACGCGCGAGCGGGTCCTGGAGCTGCTCTCGACCATCGCCTGGCGCGGCCTGGGAGCGGTGCCCCCGCGCAGCAGCCCGCTCGCCCTCCCGGGCTAGGCTGGCGCCGACGGTCCCGCACCGGGGCCGTGCGTCACCACCCATCGTCATGGAGGTATCCCACCGTGGAGGTCCGCATCGGAATCCGGGACGTCGGGCGCGAGGTCGCCTTCGAGTCGGCGCAGACACCGGCCGCCGTCCGGCAGACCGTGACCGAGGCGCTGAGCGCCGAGTCGAAGGTCATCGAGCTCGAGGACGAGAAGGGTCAGACCATCATCGTCCCGACGGCGACCCTCGCCTACGTGGAGATCGGGATCCAGGAGAAGGGCCGCGTCGGCTTCGGGACCCACTGAGCCCGGCCCCTCGATCGTGACGTGAGCATCACGAGAAGGTCACGAATTGAGCGTTGATGTCGTGTCGATTGGCATGTGACGCCGCGGCTCTTTACTGTGATGCCGATTGTCGAACGGCACCCGCCGCGCGTCGATCACCCAGAGGGCTCTCCCCTCCTGGGCTGACTTGTGCGAAAGGGTCATACCCATGATCACCACCATCATCGTCGCTCTCATCGTCGGCTGCATCGTCGGCCCCCTGGCCCGGCTCATCCTGCCGGGTGACCAGAACATCTCGGTCCCCATGACCATCCTCCTGGGCGCCGTCGGCTCGCTCGTCGGCTCCTGGATCGGTGCCAACTTCCTCCGCACCAGCGGTGACCAGTTCAGCTTCTGGGGCCTCATCCTCGGCACGATCTTCGCGATCGTCGCCGTCATGGGCTACATCGCGGTCACGCGCCGCAAGGCTGTGCGCTGACCAGGCGCTGAGCCCAGCACGTCCCGGACGGCGCGCACTCCCTGCGGGGAGGGCGCGCCGTCCGGTGCGTCCGGGCCCGGGACGCCGCTCGGGTATCCTCAAGGGCGTACACCGGTGCCCGGTCGGCCGTCCTGCCACGATGGTCAGACGGTTGTTCGCGGGTCGGGCGAGTCGCCCGGCCCCTTTCATCGCCTCGTTCCCGATCGGCCCGGACCGCCCCGACGACACCTCGTCGGGAGTCGGCCGCACTCACCCGATCAGGGAGTACCCATGCAGGAGACCCGCACCTTCGCCGACTTCGGCCTGCACCCGGACATCGTCCGGGCGCTCGCCGACGGCGGCATCACCCACCCCTTCCCCATCCAGGCGATGACCCTGCCGGTCGCGCTGGGCCGGCACGACATCATCGGGCAGGCCAAGACCGGCACCGGCAAGACCCTGGGTTTCGGCCTGCCGCTGCTGCACAACGTGGTCGGCCCGCAGGACGAGGGGTTCGCCGACCTGGGCAAGCCGGGCGCCCCCCAGGCCCTGGTGGTCGCCCCCACCCGTGAGCTCGCGGTCCAGGTGGCCGGCGACCTGTCCAAGGCCGCCGCGCACCGCTCGGCCCGCATCTTCACCGTCTACGGTGGCCGCGCCTACGAGCCCCAGATCGAGGCGCTGAACCGCGGCGTCGAGATCGTCGTCGGCACCCCGGGTCGGTTGCTCGACCTCGCCTCCAAGGGGCACCTCGACCTCGGCCACGCCCGGACCGTCGTGCTGGACGAGGCGGACGAGATGCTCGACCTCGGCTTCCTGCCGGACGTCGAGAAGATGCTCGCCCTCACCCCGGCCGGTCGTCAGACGATGCTCTTCTCCGCCACGATGCCCGGCGCCGTGGTCTCCCTGGCTCGCAGCTACATGACCCAGCCGACGCACATCCGTGCCGTCAGCGACGACGACGACGGCCGCCAGACCGTCGCGGCCGTCGAGCAGTTCGCCTACCGCGCGCACGCCATGGACAAGATCGAGATGGTCGCCCGCATCCTGCAGGCCGAGGGCCGGGGTCTGACCATCATCTTCGCCCGGACCAAGCGCACCGCCGCCAAGGTGGCCGACGAGCTCGCCGACCGCGGCTTCGCCTCCGCCGCCATCCACGGCGACCTCGGTCAGGGCGCCCGCGAGCAGGCGCTGCGCGCGTTCCGCTCCGGCAAGGTCGACGTCCTCGTCGCCACCGACGTCGCCGCCCGCGGCATCGATGTCGAAGCCGTCACCCACGTCATCAACTACCAGTGCCCGGAGGATGAGAAGACCTACCTCCACCGGATCGGGCGCACCGGCCGCGCCGGAGCGACGGGGGTCGCCGTCACCTTCGTCGACTGGGACGACATGCCCCGCTGGGGCCTCATCAACAAGGCTCTCGACCTGGGATACCCCGAGCCCGAGGAGACCTACTCCTCCAGCCCGCACCTCTTCGAGCAGCTGAGCATCCCGGAGGGCACGCGCGGCACGCTGCCGCGCTCGGCCCGCACGCGTGCTGGCCTGGACGCCGAGCGGGTGGAGGACATCGAGGGTGACGCCGGGCGTGAGCGCGGCAGCAGCCGCGGACGCGGCCGGGGCGGGCGCCCCACCCGCGGCGGCCAGGGCGGCGGCCAGGGCGGCGGTCGACGTGGACGCCACGGCGACGGTGCGTCACCGGCCGAGGCCCCCGCGGGGCGCTCCCGCAGCCGGACCAGCACGAGCGAGTCCGCCGAGGCGGGCCAGCGACGCCGCCGTCGCCGGCGGACGAGCACCGGTCAGAGCGAGGCGCCCAGCAGCTGACCGCCGGTCCGGTCCAGCAGCCGGGTGAGCACCTCGGCGGAGGTCGTGTGCTCCCCGAGACGGTTGGGCTTGCCCGCGCCGTGGTAGTCGCTGGACCCCGTGCGCACCAGTCCGAGCCGCTGGGCGAGCGCGGCAGCGCGGTCCCGGTCGGCCGGGCCGTGGTCGCGGTGGTCGACCTCCAGGCCCGTGAGCCCTGCGGCGGCCAGCTCCTCGACCAGCTCGACGGGCACGGTATGTCCGCGCGCCGAGGCGAAGGGATGCGCGAGCACCGCCGCACCGCCGGCCTCGAGCACCAGCTCGACCGCCCGCCGGGGGTGCGGGGCGTAGTGGGCCACGTGGAAGCGGCTGCTGGAGTGCAGGACCTCGGCGAAGGCAGCGTCACGGTCGGGGTACCGGCCGTGAGCCACGAGGACGTCGGCGACGTGGGGTCGCCCCAGCGAGGCACCCGCCGACGCCTGGGCCAGCACCTCCTCCCAGCTCACCGGGAAGCCGGCCGCGGCCAGCGTGTCGACCATGCGTCGGAGCCGTCCGTCACGGCTCCGACGCGTGCGTTCGAGCTCGGACCGCAGGGACGTGTCGTCCGGGTTGACGAAGTAGCCCAGGAGGTGGACCGAGGACCCGGCGGCGCTGCACGACATCTCCACCCCGGGCACCACCGCGACCCCGTGCTCGTGCCCTGCCCGGTCAGCCTCCGCCCAGCCGGAGACCGCGTCGTGGTCGGTGAGGCCGACGACGTCGAGCCCGGCCCTGCTCGCCTGACGCACCACCTCGGCCGGAGGCTCGGTGCCGTCGCTGTGCGTCGAGTGCGCGTGCAGGTCGATGCGGGCAGTCGGGGCGAGACGGGGCATGAGGCCACCGTAGGTCCTGACCTTCGGCATACTAGAACTTCACTCCCCCACCCGCCGCGTGCCGCGAGCGCGACCGGCACCCGACCCCGAGGAGAAGCATGACCACGACCCGAGCCTCGCTCCGGACCGCAGGAGCCGCGACCGTGCTCGCGGTGCTGGCCCTCGCCGGCTGCGCCGAGGAGGAGCCCATCGCCGAGCCGCCGGCCACGAGCACCGCCACCGAGGACTCCACCGAGGAGGACCCGAGCGACGACGCCGCGACGACGAGCGGGAGCGAGGACGCGCAGGAGCAGACCTCGCCCCCCGACGACGGCGCCACCCAGACCGAGGAGGCCGCGACGACCAGCGCGCCCGAGGAGCCGGAGGAGCTCGCGCTCAGTGCCAGCGACGACTCCTTCTCGGTCACCCTGCCCGGCACGTGGGAGGACGCCACGTCCACCGCGCAGGAGCAGACGGAGACCGCCGTCCTCGCGGCGCGCGACAGCGAGCGGGTCGACTCCTTCTACAGCAACATCGTCATCACCGAGGAGGAGTACGTCGGCAACCTCACCTCGGCGGTCGAGAACGCGGCGGAGGAGCTGGCCGGGGAGGACGGCGAGTACGAGCTGCTCGAGCCTGCGGAGGTGGACGGCAACCGCGCGCCCGGCTACACGCTGGTGCGCGAGGTCCAGGACACGACGGTCCACCAGACCCAGCGCTGGGTGTCCCACGAGGGCACGCTCTACGTCGTGACGCTCTCGGCCGTGGAGAGCCAGGCGGAGGACGCCGCCCCGGTCCTGGACGACCTGCTGGCCAGCTGGTCCTGGAACGACTGAGCACCCTCGGCGTCCGCCGCGGCGGACCGCCCGCTCCCCCACCGAGCCCTGGTCCGCCGCAGCGGATCAGGGCTCGGCGACGTAGGTGCCCCGGGAGCGGCGCCGCGCCCGCATCGCCGCGCGGTCCAGACCGAACTTGCGGCGTGCGAGGAAGCCACCAATGGCCAGACCGCCCGCCAGGCCGAGCCCGGTGGCGATCGCGTCGACGAAGTAGATCACCGCTTCGGAGACGGTCGCCGGGTCGTTCTGCATGATGACGTAGATCGCGCGGTAGACCGCGAGGCCCGGCAGCAGCGAGACGATCCCGGCCGTCGCGATGGCCGCCTCCGGCACGTGGAGGGTCCGGAACGCGGCGTAGGCGAGCGCCCCGACGAGCGCCGCCGCGAACGCGACACCGACGGGAGTCGCCAGCCCCACGAAGAGTCCGACCTCGAGCACCAGCCAGGCCGGCACGGCGACCCCCACGCTGATGAGCGTGGCACGGGTGCCGGAGTAGGTGCTGAGGCAGAACCCCAGGGCGATGAGCATCGCTCCGACCGTCGAGATGAGCGGGGTGCCACCCAGCATGACGATGGGTGAGACCTCCATCGACACCCCGAACCACCGGGAGATCCCCATGACCATCGCGACCCCGACCGCGATGCCCAGGGTCATCATGACGACCTCGAGACCACGGGCGCCGGCCGTCACGTAGTAGCCGTCGATCGCGTCCTGCGCGGCGCCCAGGACCCCCAGCCCCGCCAGGAGGACGACGATGCCGGAGATGACGACCACCGAGGGTGTCTCCCGGCCGACGGCATACATGATGAGCGCGATGCCGGTGGGGATGGCCGCGCTGAGGACCTGGGTGAAGAAGGCGGCGATCCCCCAGATGTAGAGGACGCGCTGCACCCGGTCGACGACGGCCGCCGAGACGGCCGCCACGGCCCACATCAGCGGGCCGGCCCCGAAGAGCATGACGACGCCGACCGACATGATCGCCGCGCCCGCGGTGACGACCCAGCGGCGGTACGGGTGGGGCGAGGAGAGCAGCGACGTGAGCTGGGCCCGGGCGGAGTCGACGTCCATCGAGGGACCCTCGCTGCTGGCCTCGGCCGAGCGGATGATGGAGTCGATGTGCTCCTGCACGGCCTCGAGCCGGGTGTAGTCCGGCGCCCGGTCGGTGATGACGCGCATGACGGTGAGGGAGTCCTCGTCCACGCCGCGGTGCACCGACACCGAGATCGAGGTGTAGGTGATGTCGATGTGCATCGAGCGGATGCCGTAGGCGTGCCCGAGCCGCAGGACGATGGCCACCGTGTCGGCGGCCGAGGCACCGGTGGACAGCAGCGCCTCGCCGACGCGCAGCGCGAGGTCGCAGACGGCTCGGGCGTGCCGTTGGCTGGCCTGATCGGCATCGGTCCGGATGCCCAGCGCCTTGGTCGGCGGCGAGCTGGACCGGACGACGTGCACGGCGGCATCCTTGAGGTGCCGACCGAGACGGGCTGCGGGGATCAGTTGCGGGCGGGCGATCCGCTGGGGACCGGTCACCTCGCCGGGCATGCTGGTCAGAGGGGTGTACTCGCTCATCGGGGACCAGCCTAGGGCTCCCGGCTGACCGTCCGCTCGGTGATCCCTGGGCACCACCTACGATGAGCCGGGTGAGTGAGAAGCAGCACAAGGCAGAGCACCGGAACCGTCCGACGGGCGAGGCCTTCATGGCCTTCATGCGCGAGGGGTGGGCACCCCGCGGGAGCGACCTCCCCGAGCTGACCCAGGCGGCGCGGTATGCCGCCGACCGGCGTCGCGCGGTCTCCACCGCCTTCCCCGGCGAGCGTCTGGTCATCCCCGCGGGCGGCCTGAAGATCCGCAGCAACGACACCGACTACGTCTTCCGCCCGCACAGCGCGTTCGCCCACCTCACCGGGCTCGGGGCGGACCGCGAGCCCGATGCCGTGCTCGTGCTCGACCCGCTGCCCTCCGGCGAGGGGCACGAGGCGACCCTCTTCTTCCTCCCGCTCGCCGACCGTGACAGCGAGGAGTTCTTCGCCGACTCGCGCTCCGGCGAGTTCTGGGTGGGCTCGCGCCCCACGCTCGCCTCCGCCGCCGCCGAGCTCGGCCTGGCCACCCGGCACCTGTCGGAGCTCCCCGACGCGGTGGCCAAGGACGTCGGCCCCTCCAATCTGGCCCTCCGGGTGGTCCGGGACGCCGACCGGGAGGTGGCAGCCACCGTCGACCGGGTGCGTGAGCAGTCGGGGCTCGGCGCGCAGGGTGAGGTGGAGGCCCTCGAGGAGGCCGACCTCGAGCTGACCCGGAGCCTGTCGACCATGCGGATGGTCAAGGACGCCTGGGAGGTCGAGCAGATGCAGGAGGCCGTCGACGCGACGGCCGTCGCCTTCGACGCCGTGCTCGAGAATCTCCCCGAGGCGGTCCGCCGGGGCCGCGGCGAGCGCTGGGTGGAGGGCGTCTTCGGGCTGCACGCACGGCATACCGGCAACGGGGTGGGGTATGACTCGATCTGCGCGGCCGGTGACCATGCGACGACGCTGCACTGGATCCGCAACACCGGCGAGATCCACGAGGGCGAGCTGCTGCTGCTCGACGCCGGCGTGGAGACCGATGCGCTCTACACCGCCGACGTCACCCGCACCGTGCCGGTGTCGGGCCGTTTCACCGAGCCGCAGCGACGGGTCTACGAGGCCGTCCTGGAGGCGCAGGAGGCCGGCCTGGCCGCCGTGCGGCCCGGCAACCGCTTCAAGGACGTCCACGCGGCCGCCATCGAGGTCATCGCCCGCCACCTGCTGGAGTGGGGCCTGCTGCCGGACGACGTCACGCTCGAGCAGACCCTGGACGCCGAGCAGGGGCAGTTCCACCGCCGGTGGATGGTCCACGGCACCAGCCACCACCTGGGCATCGACGTGCACGACTGCGCGCAGGCGCTGCGGGAGGACTACGTCGACGCCGAGCTGCGCGAGGGCATGGTGCTGACCGTGGAGCCCGGGCTGTACTTCAAGGCCGACGACCTGCTCGTCCCGGAGGAGCTGCGCGGGATCGGCGTCCGCATCGAGGACGACGTCGTCGTCACCGCGGACGGTATGCGCAACCTCTCGGCCATGCTGCCGCGCACGG